>NZ_JAGIQA010000044.1 GCF_017814975.1 Cupriavidus consociatus | reverse complement strand
TCGAACCTCGTCACAAGTCAAGGGTTCGCGGGGCAAATTGCGATTTTATTGGCGGCTTAACTTGGATGGATTGGGGTAGACCCGGGGCTATCGCGACTCTTTGCGATGAAGTTCTACACCCTCCTGGGGGCAGTCGACTCCGCTGTGCGGGTTGGCCAGGATGTTGCAGATGATTACGTGGCAAGACACGATTTTATTGGAGCGCGTCAGACTCTCGAACAGCATGTTCTTCCGTTTGCAGAGCACTACCGGATGCTTGACCGTATCGTCGCGATACGCAGCCAGTACGCTGTCGTTCTGGGTTTCTGCCGTGACTTTTCGGCTGCCCAGCAGGAAATTCAACGATTGGAGGCTTATGCCGGTGGTTTCAGTGCTGAGCAGCGACAGGAGATAGATAGGCAGCGGGCGCTCATAGCTGACCTGCGTGCCGGCAACGGACCGCAGCAGCGGCGTGTGTCCCTGTCTGGACCAAATTTTTCCACCTTTGAACCGCGTCGCAATCATTGGGAAAAAGTCGGCCGCAATGATCCCTGCCCCTGTGGCTCCGGCTTGAAATACAAGAAATGTCATGGATAGCGCCATTTTTTTGCTTCCAGTCTCATAGCTACTGCTTAGCAGGCTGCTGAAGTACTCACTGCGCAAGCGATGAGGCTTCCCCGTAAGGACAGTGGAGGCGTTAATTTTCATCATCCGGTAGCCGAGCGCCACTGCATCCGCATTTTCCTCGTTTTCGTGCTTTCCGGCCTGATTAGGGGTGATGGTGCTTTCGCAGTAAAATGATATGCAGGTGGTTGAGTGTCAATGGAGACCGCGCCAAAACAGGGGCACACGACCGGACCGCTGCCGAGCGGCCAGTGAGGCACCGCTCCTCGATTGGCTCGAGTCGCTGCGCGAGGGATGAAGCGATGCAGGCCGAACTGGCTGCGGAGCGCCAGGCGCGGCTGGAGGCTGGGCGGGTGGAACTGGAGGCGGCGGGCCGGCAACTGTCCGAACTGCGGTCCCCGTTCTCGACCGAGCTGGAGCGCGCCCGCGAGCAGTTGGCCATCGCCCAGGAGCGCGCCGAGGGGAGCGAGCGACGCGCGCTGCGCGAGCTCGACCAGGAACGCACCGCGCGGCAGAAGAGCGAGCGCACCGCGGAAGAATTGCGCGGCGAACTGGCTGCCGCGCGCAGCGAGGCCCGTGACGCCGCCGTGGCGCAGGCCGAGGTCCGCGCCCGGCTCGAAGCTCAGGCTACGGCGCTCGGGAACCGGCTTGCGGCCGCCGAGCAGGCGCAAGGGCGGCACGCGCTCGAGTTCGAGCGGGTGGGCGACGAGTTGGCTTCGGTGCAACAACGGGCCGAGCGCGCCGAAGCCGAGGCGGCGCTCGCGCGTCAGCTGCCGGCAGAATTGCGCGGGGTGCTGCACGAGCGGGACGGCAGCGGTCGACGGCGGGGCAAGGCCCGCCCGGCGCCAGCGGGGAACGAGGCGGAGCGCTCCCAGCAGCCAGAGCCGGGCGCGCCAAGCGCGTCCCGTGATCCGAATGACGGCCACGATGGCAGTAACAGTACCGACAGCAGCGATGACCAAGAACACTGAGCGGGCGGCGGCGATCCGCTGGATCCAGGCGCAGATGGCCGACTACGGCCTGACCATGGACGAGCTCAAGGCGGCGGGGTGCTTTGATCCACCCCCACCTCCACCGCCGCCCCCGCCGCCAGTGGTCTGCTACCGCAACGCCGAGGGGCTGACCTGGGACGGGCAGTGGGAGATGCCCGCCTGGCTGAGGCGGTCAATGCGGCAGAGCGTGGAGTTTTACCGGGTCGTGGTCCTTGTAGAGCCGTACGCAAACTGCCTTGACGCTGTGGCACCGGGCGTAGAATCCGGAGCGTTGGGGCTGCAAGGGTCCCAATAATGGTTGTGAACCACCTTCTTCTTGAAGGCCTTCTGGACGGCGGTTCGATTCCGCCCAGGTCCACCAGAAGCTTGCGCTTCTGATGGGCCTGATCTGGTTTCGACAGGGGGAGATAGGGTCGTGACGCAACCCGTAACTCAGGGGGATCGTACCTTTCGTGCGCAAAATGGCGGTGATCCACCGGAGAGCCGCCTCCAGTAAGGCTTAGCCTCTTCCCGCCTTTCGCATGGCCAGTGAGATTGCAACCCCTTGATTCGCAATAGCTTTCAGGATCAGACCGCCAGATTTCACACGAAAGGGACGATCACCCCAGATAGCAATTTCCTAGGCTTTCTCCGGTGTGGGACATGCCATCGTTCTAAGGAGACCTGACGCGGAATGTGGCGCTGTGTTTAACACGGTACCGATGAAGCAAGCTCACTCGCCATCGCGAGTGAGCTTGTCCATGCGTATCCATTCACTTTCTACGCGAAAAGCTGGGCCCCAGAAAACTCGCAGGGTACGTCTATTCGAAGACGGCGGGAGCAAAACCAACGCGCGCCCCTTTTGTCCATCGTCCTGTTGCCATTCCCCGATAAGGACAGGAACGGTTCCTGGCAGGGCCGCCGCAAGTCGCAATGACCCTGGTGAAGCCCCCGATTCGTTGGTGAACTTGGCCTCTACACCGCGAGAGTCAAACGTTACGTTTCCCCAATGGGCGCCGCCATCCCAATGAGAGTCCCCGAACAACTCCTTTAGGGCTCTCATCTCCATTTCGTTAAAAACTTTTGGCTTCCCGCTGCGATAGTCGTCTGTGGCGTCCGTGGCTTCCAATGGGCCGGCTGAATTGACGCCTTGGCTAATTGGATTGACCTCCCAGACCTTCAAGAAGCCTGCGGAGCACACCACGACTCCAATGGGTCCGACAAAGCGGAGCCATTTCTTTGTGGATTCGCCCAGCGCCGGTATTTTGATTGGTCCCAACTCGTACCCCCCCAGCCAAGGAGCGAGTGCGAGGCTGAGCCACGCTAGCACAATAGCCGATGCCAAGGCCTCTGGGATGCCCAGCATTCCGTATGTGCTCATTTGGGCCCATTTCCAATATAACAACCCCCTAACTATAGGATGAAATCGTCCAGATTTTGAGCTGCAAACTGCGGTGCCGGGTCATGGGTTGAATCGGCTGACTCCCACCGATTCCAATCAAGGTGCAACACCGTTGATCAATTGGGTGCCGCTAGTCCGACACGCTGCATCGAACTGGAGGTGAAGGGCAAACACGTCGGATGTTGGGGATAGTTTGCGCCTGCAGCAACTGGTTTTCAACTTTGTGCTCAACGCGATCAGGTACGGAGCGCCGGACAAATCTGTCTGTGTTGTAGTGACCGTCAGGAGCGTCCCAATGGCAATCAAGCCTCGATGTGACCTGACTTGACACCACTGTAGTGCCACGGCGATAGGGCTGAAAGCGTCCTGATTGGCCAAGGAACCGGACTTCCAACTGGTACGCAAGGCGGCTTTAAATCAGTATTAACAAATATTCATAACTGGAAGTGTGTTCCAAGGCCCTTTGGCCCTCAACCTAGTACTTATGGATGAAGGTAGGACCAGAATCCCAGCACTATGCTGCCTCTGACCCAAGTGCATGGCACATTGGCTGCTCCCTTGTCCGCAGCGGTTGTGCCATCGGCGGCGTCCACCGTCCATAGCACTGCCTTAGCTGCTATGAGAAAAAAAAGAAGGCGCAGTGGAGGCAACACATGGCAATCTGCCCGTTTGCAATTTGGAAGCCTATCTCCGGTTCCGTTGGCCCCTATCTGGGTGGACCGTTCAAGATCGTTCACCATACAACAGAGGGCAGTAGCGCAGACGGCGCCATGCAGGCCTTTGCCAAACATCGCTCTGATCCACATTTCACAGTGGATGGCAGAAACATTTACCAGCACATCGATACCCAGCAGAGTGCCAGGGCGTTACGCAACGAAGTGGGCGGCGTACAAACTAACCGCGATTCTGCTGTTCAGATCGAGTTGGTGGGGTTCGCGCACTTACCTAAGGACAGAAAGTCGCTGACTAATCTAGCCCGTCTATGTCGATGGATCGAGAATCAGCACGGCGTGCCGAAAATTTGGCCGGCAGGGCTGCCCAAGCCAGCAAAGAATGGCAAAGACCCGGGCAAGCACATTCGTGACCCAAACATCTGGGACAACAACGGCGGTCACTATGGGCATTGCCACGTCCCGGAGAACACGCATTGGGATCCCGCGTACACTGCTGATGAAGTGGACTTCATTATGCATGCCACCTTCGATGCAAAAGGCAAACTGATCTCAACTCCAATCGCCACCGTGGCAAAGTTGTCAAAGACGGAAAGATCGGTATCCGGGACGAGGATAAATGGCGCCAAGACTTCCGCAAAGTTGCTCGCAACGGCAGTTACCACGATGCCCGACCATGACATCGTGCCGACCGGCATGACCGCCTACCTGAGGGATTTGGCAGTTCAGGCGATTTTTCCCCCGTTTGAGGGTGCGAAAACTCCAATAACGGCCACCAATAAGCGCGCCAAAGGTGCGAAGGTGAGGGCGAGCAAGAGTGTGATGATCGCAGGTACTCAAGGGACCGTGCCACCAATCTCAGCCAGCATAGATGGCGGTAGTGTCATAAGTTTTGTGGCCGATCTCAATCAGCAGGATACGAGCGACGTCCTTTATTCGGTTCAGATCGCCCAGCGCGGCGCCAGCGGCTTCTTTGATCGCTTTTCACAGACACAACTCTGGTACCAGAAATACATCGAGATCCTAAGCAACCTGGGGTGGGCAAGCGAGCAACTGGCTTTCAGCCATTACACCCAGAGCCAAGGGGATTTCCAGATGGACCAGGCGGCGCTAGCAGTCATTGCGGCCGTCGCTATGCAAAATCAGCTTGCTGTACTGCAACAATCAATTGCGGCCTTAGCGAGAGTCGCCGAGTCCGACGGCACCATCCGTCTTTTCGATTTTCACGCTTCTGAACAAGATAGCGGGAACTTTCAGATTGGGGCCGTCCAGCGACTGCCCAACGGCGCGCTGTCGATGGCTTTAGGCGCCTTCTATTTTCGATGCGTAGATTCCCGCAAGCGTTTCCTGTTTTTGAAATGGGGTGCGGAAGAGGTCAACTTCTGGACAGCTGCGCAACGCATGACGCTGAACACCGGCTTCTATGCCAAACGGCGCGAGGCAGTCATCGCCAAGCTCGGTGCGGATGCGAACAGCTACCTCGCCGACCTTCCGGTGGGCCCGACGTAGTTTCACCCTACGAAAACAAGCCAGACAGTGTCATACAACAAGCTATTTAGCTTTCAAGGAAGGAGGAAGTCATGAGCGTGACACAAGCCATGCTGATGCAGATCATGCGCAATGCTTCGACGGCCCGGTTGCAGCGCTTCGAGAAGCCATTGAATGACGCGATGCAGGAATTTTCTATCAACAGCCTCCTGCGCGGGGCGGCATTCATCGCCCAACTTGCTCATGAATCGGGGCAGTTCCGTTTCATGGAGGAAATATGGGGACCAACTGACGCCCAGAAGCGCTATGAGCCTCCTAGTTCGCTAGCTACCAAACTAGGCAACACGCAGCGCGGCGATGGGGTTCGCTTCAAGGGCCGCGGACCGATCCAGCTCACCGGCAGGACGAACTACACAAGGTATGCGGGCTTACTTGGGGTAGACATTGTCAATGATCCGTCTCTTGCGGCAACGCCCGAAGTCGGCTTTAGGATCGCCGGCCTCTTTTGGCAGAGGAACGGGCTTAACGAATTGGCTGACATCGGCGATTTTAAGACCATCACAAAGCGCATCAATGGTGGTTTCAATGGCCTAGCGGAACGTGAGGCGTTCTACCATGTCGCCTTAGAATCCCTAAAGGGAGCGTTCGCGGCGACGAGAGCAGGCGCAGCGAAGCTCGCCGCGCCGAAGAAGCTGGTGAAGCTTGAACGAGGCATTGACGACATCACAGAGAAGGGCAAAAAGTCGATTGCGTCGCCTAGAAATTCAGGCAAGGCGCTCCAGGTTCCGGAGTTTGATGCGCGCGCCGATACGATGGACTTCCGAGACCGCATGTTCGAGCCAACGTTGATAGAGGTGCCAACGCATATTCCCTTGGGTGATTACCTGGATTTTGATGTTCCCATTCTGGACCAAGGCAAGGAAGGCGCCTGCACAGGCTATGGCCTTGCCACTGTTGCCAACTATCTTCTGCGCCGACGGCGTGTGGTCCCTGACTGCATGCCTGTCAGTCCTCGGATGTTCTATGACCTGGCACGCCGTTATGACGAATGGCCAGGAGAGGACTATTCTGGTTCAAGTGCGCGCGGCGCAATGAAGGGCTGGCATAAGCATGGCATCTGCTCGGAATCCCTATATACGTCCCGGACACCCGACAAGAAAGGGCTAACCAAGCAACGCACTTCAGATGCACGACGCCGTCCACTTGGAGCCTACTTTCGCGTCAATCACAAAGACCTAGTGGCGATGCATGCCGCAATCGCCGAAGTTGGCGTCCTATACGCGACCTCCACTGTACACGAGGGCTGGCGCGATGTGGGCTCAAATGGCGTCATTGAACTCTCGGACCAGCCGCTCGGCGGACATGCCTTCGCCATCGTCGCTTACGACGACGAGGGATTCTGGATTCAGAACTCATGGGGACCATCCTGGGGGCATGGCGGCTTCGCACGTATCAGCTATGACGATTGGCTACGAAACGGCACCGATGTTTGGGTGGCCAGACTCGGTGCGCCAGTGACACTGCGGGAAGTGGAATCCACCGCAGCAGCACATGCAGCTTCTTCGGGCGAATCTGTAGCTTACTCCTACGCCGACCTGCGGCCACACATCGTAAGCGTGGGCAACGACGGGCAGCTTCGCCCCGGCGGTGACTACGGCATCACACCCGAGGGTCTACGCCATATATTCGAAGAAGACATCCCCCGCGTAGCCGCGGATTGGTCAACTGTTCGCGTCCTGCTCTACGCACATGGGGGATTGGTGGACGAGGCATCGGCCGTGCAGCGACTTGCCGACTACCGCCCTGACTTATTGCCGCGTCAAGTGTATCCGTTGGCATTCATTTGGCGCAGTGATTATTGGACGACGATATCCAATATTCTTGAGGACACCATGCGTCGCCGGAGACCTGAAGGCATCTTGGACGCGGCCAAGGACTTCATGCTCGACCGCCTAGACGACGCGCTCGAACCGCTTGCGCGCACGTTGAGTGGACGCTCCGCCTGGAGCGAGATGAAGGAGAACGCGCTGGCAGCGAGCAACCGCGATTGTGCCGCGTGGCTTGTGGCCAAGCATCTGAAGACCATGTCGCAGCAAAGGTGGTTGCAGGGGCGACGTCTCGAAATTCATCTTGTAGGCCATAGTGCTGGTTCGATTCTACATGCAGGGCTGATCACGAGGTTGGTAGAAAGCGGCCTGCCGATCGAGACTTGTACGCTGTGGGCGCCTGCCTGCACCGTCGATCTCTTCAATGAACGTTATTGGGATCCCATCAAGAACAAGCAGATTCGTCGCTTCAACCTTTATATGCTGAGCGACAAGGCCGAGCAAGACGACAACTGTGCGCACATATACAACAAGTCCTTGCTCTACTTGGTCTCGAATGCGTTCGAGGAAACGGCGAGAATACCAGGATTCCGAGATGGCGAACCCATTCTTGGCATGAATCGATGGCTCAACAAGACAACGATGAGCCTTTTCAAGGCCAATGGCCCTCATCAGTTGGTCATTGCACCAAACGGTAATGATGCAACGAACGGCGCTGCCTCCCAAGCCAGACACCATGGGGACTTCGATGATGACAGGCTTACGGTTCTCAGCACATTTGCATCCATCATCAAGCAGCCGCTGTCTCAGGTAATTCAAATGGGAAATGGGTCGGGGATCCGCGATACCTTGTCCTTCCACAGAAATGAGAGCTCGCTTAGAGACCGCAGGGCGGAACTGAATGCGAGGACGATGCTGAGCGCGCGACAATAGACTCGGGGCAATCGAATAGTGCGAGCGGCAGCATAGTTATTTATGCATGACTTTGTGAAAATCGCTAGAAGCGAGATCGCTTGAGAACAGGGTACCCGATTGACGACGTTCTGCAACGCGACTGGCGATTGGTATACATAAATTATGTAATCTTGGAGGCTTAAAAAATTATAATCAGGCGTCGTAGTTTATTGTATGCCTTGACAATCGATTAGTTCACGACTGGCAAACAAGGTTATACCGTCAATATGTCAAACGATATGACAAGGCGGAATCTACAAGTGCTCAGCGCACCCCGTAGTCAAAAAAATACGCTGTGATTCATGGGCCTCAAAAATACTTGTGGAGCTGGCGCAGAGAAGTGGACGCGAGAACGGCGGTGGAATCTGCGCCAGTAGGTTTCAGTCAGCATAACGGCGTAGGCGCTTAGCTTCGCGGCGGACGGATAACACCAACGTATCAATAACTGCCTTGTCATAAATGTAAATTCAATTACTGCAAGCTTTTTTCGCGTTTTCGTTGTTCAGCATGCCGGTTCTTGGTCAGATAACAATCGTACCAGGTTGGACTGCAGATTCGTCAGTGTTCCTGAATAAGGAGTTAAAAAACTCAGGAAGCGCTAGTGCGTGTGTGCGACTATCGCAGACGCACCCCGCCGACGGGATTGTACTGCGCCAAAAGATAGATGTCACAGCATTTCGGGGTGGACGGGCAAGGCTGTCTGGCTACGCGTATGCGGCTGATTATATTTCAGGTTTTTTCTTATTGGGAATGCGCGTCGATGAAGCAAACGGAAAGACGACCCAATGCTTTCTTAGGCCACTAGAAACAACAAAGGGGATGTGGACGCGGTATCCAGCTCATTCAGACGAGGGGCGGTGTGAAATTCCTTTAGACGCTCAAAGTATCGAGGTTTACCTTCAAGTACGGACAGCGATATCGTCAAACGTACCTCTAGTTTGTATCGATGACATCAGGGTCACAATAAACGAGACAGAAGTCAGCAATGGTTCAAATGTTATGGTTATACCCTTGATAAACCCAAGCTTTGATGGAAACTAAGCATGTGGACATCATTTTTATTGCGGTTGAAGTCCGATAAATTGCTGCTTTGTTCGGCATTGTTGATGCTTCTGTTTATATTTGGCATTTACGAAACGGTAATTCATGCTCCAACATCATGGGCGAATGTTCAGCACGATAATAGAAGTGACGGTGACTCAGCGAAAAGTAAAATTTTGAATTTGATTCCTGATACGCCGAACCCCATGACCACTCCTTTGCCTTTGGCGCGGTTTGTGAAGCCAAATGGAGATTTACTTTACATTAACCTGGTTTCAGCTGTGCTTCAGGAGAATAGTATTTCTGGAAAGATCGGGGGCCAAAAGCAAGGTGACCGCTTGTTGCTCATTAACTCGGTTGACGAAAATCAATCCATGGACGGTGGTCTTAGCGGAAAGATTGGGGCCGGATGTGGCCTGAAGCCCACAAGAGTTCTTAATAAAGGGGATATTCAATTCCACAAGTGTGTTGGTGCATATAAAAAGCTTGGTATAGATTGGGTGGGAAATTTTGCGATTGTAGTATGGGATAATACATACGATGAAAATCTCCCTTGCTGGAATTTTGAGGGTGTCGACAATAAAGCAAAGTATCAAGCTTGCATTCGGGATGACACATCGCTTGCCTTTCATAATTTTTTCACAGAGCTCCATGCAAAAAAAGACATAGACGGTGTTATTATACCCGCCGTCGGTACGGGTACGGGTCTACTCAATAAAGGTGAATTTTACGATTTGCTTTTCAAAGAACTTTATACAGTCTTAAGCGATGAAAGGCTATCTGCGGATTTGCCTGCAAATATATATTTGCTGGTAAATCCACGTGAAAGCAGAGCGACTTGGTTGCGAGCTAGAAATGGAATTGCGACACATTTGGGGCCCATGATTAAAAATTGGGATACGGCCACGCACAAAACCAGTGCGACCGAATGGGCACCATTTGTTGGAGTTGCTGGAGGAAGCGCAGCGTTTTTACTTTTTCTGCATTTAGGGATATTACCTTCTTTCATGAGAGTCGATGCGGAGGTATTGAGGGAAAAATTTTCTTTCCTATTGCTTGTGAGTTGGCTGTCCCTTTCAGCGGGCCTCGCGACAGCGGCAAAGGCTGTCATCATAATATTTGCAAGCGGTTATTCGGTTTCGTGGCTTGAAATAGCCGCTGGAATCGGTTCCGTCTTCATTTCGGGTCCGTTGGCGCGGGCGACTCGTGACGCTGGAGCGCGGTAGGTGGGGCGGTCATTCGCCCGCATTTTGGCAAAGATGGCCCTCTCTTCGATCTCGTCGTGCATTTCGAGAGACCATTGCAGGAGAGAGCGTCAAAGCGAAGGCAGGCCACCGGATCGGCGATCCTGGTCGCGGCGTAGCGGCGAATGGCATGAAGCCTCCGCGGCGACGTCATCCTTCGGACACCTGTCCCGCATGGGCGGAAGAAGACTGAGGGAAAACGGACATGTCTGCTGATCTTCCTACCGATCGCGCGAATAACGTGATGTCCTCGCTGCGTAACAACCGCCTGATAGCAGCAGCTATTGTAGTTGGAGCATTATTTACCGGGCTGGCGCAGTTCTCAGATTCTCTCGAAAAACTCCTAGTCCGACTCGGTGTTCACCCTGATGCGCTCTCACTCACACGTGAGAGCCAGCGGGACGATGTGTCGCGACAACTAACAAGTCAGGCATGGCGCCGCTTCTTTTGGGCCCGTGCCTACTTAGCGCGCGTGGAGCGAGATGCCTCCCAGTCGGAGCAGGATGACGCGTGGCATAAGTATGTCGAGGCATCGGCCGAATGGAGTTCAAATTTCATGATCTTCGTCCTTGCAGTCGACAAGTTCTATGGGCGCGGGAAGTCATTGGAGCTCGAAAATGATCTTCAGAAAGCATTGAGCGCGATGGCTGAAAAACTCATCGCCGTGCGTTACCGACAAGGAAGCTCGCCTGCAGAGCAGCGAAACGCGATCCTCTCAATCGCAAGGGCGGCTGTGGACGCCGCAAACCAAGGCTTCTACACCTTCGTCAGTGGCTTTCAGCCAGGGGCGCGATAGCGGGACAAAAGAAGTTGCGAGAACAACCATAAAGACAAAGATAGCGCACCGTTTGAGGTGGCGTGATAAATGTAATCAATGTTATATTTTTATACAAAGGATTTTACATGAATGCTCCGATTTGTTACGTTGCGTCTATGCTGGAAAATATCGATAAGAAGAGCATGACTGCTGAAAATAGGAACGACGAGAAAGCCGATGTTGACCAGAAGGAATATTTCGAATTTCTTTGTAAAGAATATTTCTCAATTAACGACAGAATTGCATCCCTCACGGCTTCGTCTTTCGAAGACTTTAAACTTCTTGGTGTGGTCGGCGCCATATTTGCGTGGCTGCCAATCGCTAAATCTTTCGAGCAACTACAAAACCCAGCGATTATATTTTTCGGTTTTATGGCCATCTCGGTTATCGTTTCTGTGATCGACGCCAGAGATCTACTGAAGCATTCTCTGGTTCGGTTCTACCTTCAACAGCTTGAATACGTCGAGACGGAAATTCTTTTGTTAGTCAAGCGCGAGAACGATAAGGTGCTCCATGGCGCGAGAAATTGGCCGGCTTGGCTGGCCAAGAAGCATGGAAGGCTCGTAAATTTATTTCAATATATCGTGCACGGCTTTGTCATAATATTCCCAGCGATTACGCTGTTCTATCTAAAGGCGGCCGCCTGGGGAGCAGCATATTTCATTTGCTCTGTTTTTCTTGCCAATTTTATAGCAAAAGGTTATGAAAATATGCGAGCGACCTAATCACGATATTATCGTCACTTATAATCTTATGGCAAACGTGAACTCGGCAGAAAAACCGGATCGACCATAGCTCGACTATCCGGCAGCTCGACGACAAAGGGAGCTTGCCTTTCAAATGACAAGTGCGTCGCGGTGCGGTAGGCTCATGCCGCTGCGCAGTTCCAACTCGAGGCGGGGCGGACGGAACAGAAGGGGGGCCGGCGCCAGTTGGGGTCAGCGTAGCGTAGTATTGATGCGCACTCGGGTGAGTTCCATCTTAAAAACCGTTTGCAATCAGAACTTGGAAGGTCAGCTGGTATGGCGTTTCGGCTTGGCCGGTTCTCGCACCAACAGTACCATGACTCCTGCAACGCCCCCGAGCACGAGTTTTGACCTAACCCCCCATATGTCACATGCGCACTAAGGAGCACATAACTCAGACCGCGTTGCCGTTTTAGACAGCCCCCGGTTTGGCGCGGTCTCCAAATTCCGCGCGTCACGGAGGCGGCGCTCCGCTCAATGGCTCTTCTGAGTTCGGAGGCGGGGTGCGAATCTGCAGCTGAATTCGGAGTTAGAGCTGGTGGCTGCGGGCTCTCAGGCAGAGGAGCGCACTACCGCTTGCTCGTCGCAGCGAATACCCAATTCTCCCTGGGGCACGGGCCGGCGGCTGCTGAGTCTCGCGCCGCCGGCTTCGGAGACGAAGCTACAGGCTTGCAGCGGCGACCGGCTTTCCGAGGGTCTTGATATGGGCTATATCGGCGGCGGAGAGGTCGAACCACTCGCCTTCAAGCCGCTTGCCGTGGTACTTCGCATGTAGCGTACGTTCGGCATGCGAATAGTCGTCGAACCAGGCATAGTGTTCGACAGAGATAGGGAAGGGCAGTTTAACTTCGAACAGCCGCGTCCGGCTTTTGACATTGACACTCTTACCGATTTTTATCCCGTATTGGGATTTGACCAGGTACACATAGCCGCCGGTTGGGTAGGCAGACGGGTGCGCATCCGTGGCCCTTACCGACCGAGGCGCCGCCGCATCAAAGGCGACGTCGCCCGGAAACCTGTCATAGAACGCCGCGGCCAGCAAATAACGCGCGGCCACGTCCGCCGCAAATCCGAAGAAGGGTTTGGCCTGCTTCCAGTAGCGACGACCACTCGGGTTTGGGCGGTACTTCGCATCGGTGACCGCCCATCGGACTTTCACCCCACCCGGCGACATACCGGTCACGATTCCTAATCGACTCGCGCGGCCAAGCTGCTCCGCATCGTCCCAAGTCGCCACAACAATGCCCACCCTGGGCTTTAACAGCGCCACGAAATCTGACGGGCCTGTGACCAATGATTCGTCGCCCAACCGGTCAGCCTCGACCAAAGACGCCGGATTTATCCTGTAAAACTTGGAAATCAGCTGACCAGGCATGCGCGCTCCAGGAGTGAGTATGAAACCGTGTGCATGGTCCGCCGCGGCCGAACAAAAGAAAACCGTTCTTATGGAGGAGGGCGGTTCTGAGAAAGTCAGCGATGGGGTACTTGCGCGCGCCTGTTGACGCTCCATACGGATGGCATCTCCGACGCGGCGCCGGGCATCCAACTTGGCCTTCGATGGGATGGACTCCGCCGCAGCGCCGCAGACTCGGATGCCTCTTTTTTGGGCTCGTCGGGGGAATCTGTGGGTGAAAGAGGATGCGCGGCTAGCCGAGTGAAGCCCGAATCAGGTACTGATAGAGCTTGCGACAGGTTGCATCAAAGGAATTTTGTGCGGACTCGGAGATAGCTGGCCAGATGAGAGGGCCGCCGTCTTCCTCGATGAGCTTGTCCAAGAGCGATGCCACCGGGAGGCTAAGGAGATCGGGATCTTCATGGCGTCGTCGGATCATTTCGCCGCCGAGCATCCAGATGTGATCGCGGTGTCGAAGCAATGTCTTGCGTGCGTATCCCAAGGTTTGGAGATGCTCAAGGAAAGGCGTGAGTATTGCTACGATTGCCTGTCCAGTCGAAATATCTTCGTCATCCACTCGCCACGAAGCCGGCCAGCTATGCAGGTCTGGAATGTACTGGGTGAGCGTTGGCTGTTCAGTGACAATGGCAGCTTTGCCCTTGCCGGTTCTGGGCTTGCTAACCATGTTGCTGACCCGTCTGCTTAACGCCTGTCATTATTTTCCCGGCTTTGTATATGAAGGTGCGCGGCTGTGCGAGGCGACCCAGTCCATCGAGATCGACGTTCGGCCGCGCAAGGGTTCGAAGCCGGTCTGCTCATGCTGTAACCAGCCTGCGCGGGGTTACGACTCACTCACGGAGCGCCGCTTCGAGTTTATCCCCGTCTGGGGTTTTGCCGTGTTTCTCCTCTATACCATGCGGCGCGTCGATTGTCGTGGCTGTGGCGTTAAGGTTGAAGCTCTGCCATGGGCCAACGGCAAGCACACGCTTACCCGCACTTACATGATCTTCCTGGCGCAGTGGGCACGCAAGCTGTCATGGAAGGAGACGGCACAAAGCTTCCGCACCAGTTGGGAGAAAGTCTTCAACGCAGTGGAGTGGGTGGTGGACTGGGGGCTGGCCCATCGCGAACTCGGTACGATCCGCGCCTTTGGCGTCGACGAGATCCAGTATGGTCGCGGACACAAATACCTCACACTGGTCTACCAGATCGAGGCCGGCTGCACGCGCCTGCTATGGGTTGGACAGGAGCGCACGAAAGAAAGCTTCGCGAAGTTCTTTGCCATGATCGGAAAGCAGGTATGTGAGAAGGTCGAGTTCGTCTGCTCGGACAAACGATCAGCCTTGCTGTCCTTTGACTAGTCACGATATCCTAGACGCATCATAGGACTTTGAGGAGGAAATGTGGAGAAGCGATATCAGGTCTTCGTAAGTAGCACGTTTCGAGATCTGGAGGTAGAGCGACAAGAGGTAATGCACGCTCTCCTGGAGTTGGACTGCATTCCTTCCGGAATGGAGTTATTTCCGGCTACAAACGAAACTCAATGGAATCTAATCAAGAAAGTAATCGACGACTGCGACTACTATATCTTAATTTTAGGCGGTAGATACGGATCAATCGGGCCAGAAGGTATCAGCTATACCGAAATGGAATATAGGTATGCGCTTGCAACTGGTAAGCCAACCATTGCCTTTTTGCATCGCAGCCCAGGGAAAATAATTTCTGAAAACTCTGAGCCCACACAAGAGGGAAAGGAGAAGCTCCAAGCCTTTCGGGAGGCAGTGGAGAAGAAGCTCTGCAAGCACTGGGATTCGCCTCAAGAGCTCGGTTCTGTGGTCAGCAGAAGTTTGATTCAGTTGATTAAATCGACCCCTGCTGTCGGCTGGGTTCGAGCGAACGAACTGGCGGACCGTGAGGCGACTATGGAGCTTTTGCAACTCCGGCGCCGGGTTGAGGATCTGCAGAGCGAGTTGTCGAAGGTACGCACCTCTGCCCCGAAGGGTGCTGAAGGTCTTGCCCAGGGGAACGAAGAGCATTCGATAAAGTTTGCCTTTAATGCGACCGCCCCACGTGAGTATCGATCGGTCACTTGGTCATCTACGTTCGCTCCCACATGGAACGATATCTTCGCATGCATTGCTCCGTTGATGATTCACGAGGCAGCGGAACCGACTTTGAAGCACGCCATCGATGGCCTCGCGGAGGCTGAAAACACTGAACGACTGGGAATGAATGAAAAGCTACTCGGCCATTCCCTTGGCGGCTTCCGTATTAGTCAAGACGATTTTCAGACTATCAAGGTGCAACTGCGCGCCTTGGGTCTAATAGCAAAAAATGATAAAACGAGGAGCGTCAAGGATTCAGGCACATATTGGACCCTTACGCCCTACGGGGACGAGGTCATGACTCAGCTGCGAGCAATTCGGCGCAATGAAGATGGAGGCGACGCCAGCACCGAAATCGTTGAAGGTGAGGGCGAGTAGGCCGCGGGCAGTGTTTCTGTATTCGGCGGTATGCCTCGGTGCGACCGCATCTGGTCGTCGGCTCATCAAAGAGACCGGCGGCACGTCGCAGGACATCCTCGGACCGCCGCTAGGAGACCGCGCCAAAGCGGGGCTGACGGCCGGACTACTGCAGAGAGGCCGATGAGGCACCTATAATGCCCGCATGGCTTCCGATCCTGGGCCGGCTATCTCCGTCCTTCAACTTCGAATTGGCTCTTGTGGGGCGACTTGCCAGACCAGCGGGAATCACTTTTTTACACTCGACTACCAAAGGCTGTCTTCTGCCGGTCTTAGGTCGCTAACTATATGCCACACAACGTTCAACATCTGACAAATAAGACCGCAGGTAAAGAGCATCAATTGCCATGCATCAAATGCGTTGGAAAAACGACGCACAAGGTGTTAGTTTCAGTTGATGTACGCGGTGATGAGGGGGACGAACATTACTCTTATTCATGGGCAGAGGACTATCAGGTGGTGCAGTGTCAGGGATGCAAGACTGTCTCCTTCCGCAGTGAGAGTTCGAATTCGGAGGACTACCACCAGGAAGAAGATGGAACTGAGTGGGGGGTAGTAGAGAAACTATATCCGACTCGTCTCGAGGGGAGAAAAGGGCTAGGAGGTGACGTTCACTACCTGCCGCAAAACGTTCGTCGGATATACGACGAGACGCTAATGGCCATGTCAAATCCGGCCCCGGTCCTGGCGGGTATTGGTCTCCGAGCACTTCTGGAGACCGTCTGCAAAGAAAAGAAGGCAACTGGTAAGGACCTGTATGCCAAGCTCGATAACCTGAAAGACGAAGGTGTGTTGACGCCACCTCAGGTTGTCATTCTTCATAAGATTCGCACGCTGGGGAACGCCGCTGCACATGAGGTCAAACCTCATAGCGATAAGCAGCTTGGTCTAGCGATGGACATCGTTGAGCATGTGCTGAACGACGTCTACATTCTTCCGAAGAAAGCTGAACTTGAATTCGATGAGTAGCCGGCATCTGGGGCAGCGTCCTCGACCTAGCCATGACTATCATGATAATACTGAACATAACACCCGTACTCAATAATTTTGCTGTAGCGGTGGATGTTAGGTTTGCGTGGCGGCGTAGGGCAGGGGCGTCTGCCGATCGGCGCCGGCACCTCAGCCAGCCGTCGACGCGCCGGCGTTGGGCACGGCAGAAAAGTCGAAGTGGGCGGCCGCATACACGGCGTTGCACGCCCACACTTCTTGCCCGTCTTTGTAGAAGCTGACCCACTTGCCGTCACTGACGCAGTCGGCGCCGGGGAAGACCTCATCGTGGCCGTTGCTGCCGTCCAGGGGGGACGGGGCGTGGGGCACGGCCCAGTAGTGCCCGCTCGCTAAGGCTTCGATCGATTTTCGGGACATATTTTCAGCACCGCCGTGCGGTTAGCGCGCAATGCCGCCGCCGCGGCAAAACGGATTGTGTCAATCCTGCCAACGCGTGACACCGTCGCGCGACCGCCTCGTGTAGTCTCACCGACTATCGCCTCTTGCTGATCCCGTGCAATGTCGCCATGGCGCCAACCCTCCGCATCGTTGTCCGAATGCTTGGCATCGGCGCCATCCTGGTCATCATCGCCGTTGTCTCGCGGCAAGTCTATCTGCAATTCGCCGCGCAAGCTGACTTAGCTGACGCGGAGGAGGCTCCTGCGGAAAGGATGTTGATCCGCTGCGAGACGCTGCATCGACGCCTGCAGAATCGGCACAGGCGCGCGGACACCGAGGCTAATGACGCGCTACCACGCGTTCGTTGTCGGGAGTCTTGACTCGGAGAGCTTCCACCAATCACGCCGCTTGCGCAAAGCTGGCGGTTGGCGACTTCCAGCGGCAAGCGCTGAGCGAGATGGCTTGGATTGTTTTCGATTTGCCCGCCTGGCCTGGCCACCGTGGTCGGCAGAAGAGGGGACCTTCGTAATTTCACGATAACGAAAGTATTCCGTCACGGCAGCGCTTTTGCCTTCGGTAGTCCGCCGGACGGTGAGACGCGGTGGCGCCTGTGGGCAGGCATCGAACAACCCCAGGCGGTCATCCGCAAGGTGCCGGTGCGGCGCTAATGCCGTAGCGACAATTCTGCGTCAACCGGCTATGCATGGCTGAACGGTCAAGTTGGCCGATGAGCAGACTTTCGTCACTACGAGCCGCACGCGGATTATGTGGAAATTCTGAGCCCGCTCCGAGAATCAGGGCGCCGGATTTACAGCCGCAGCGTCGACCGTGAGAGCATCCGGAACATCAACCTGCCTGATCCCGATGCTTCGGACAGCCAGTAGAGCGCCTGGGAACGCAGCACCATTAAGGTCTACCTGGCGAATATTTGTGCCTTGAACGTGAAAATTCACAGTCAAGCTCCACAGCCCGCGGTGGATGCCGTGGTGCCGAAGCAGGATGGTAGTGAGCTCCAGCGGGCTGTTCTCAAAAATGGCTAGCGGCATGGTGGAGATCTGTAAGTGCTCGGGAGCGAGCAAGTCCCAGCGTTAAGCGCGTTCTTGGACGTCGGTTGCCTCCGCCCATGGGGCGTCGCTGTGAAGCAGCGCAAAATCGTCGGGGAACAGCCCGCGAAAGGGCGGCGGGTATTGAAATGCCAGCACCGGTTCGAGTTTTCGCTGGTCGGTTACGACAAACACCTCAATGAGACGGCGTTGGCCGATGTAGTCCCGGGCATGAACGTAGTAGTACCTGACGTCCTGCCAGACCAATGATTCAGCCATGTAGGGCCCGACGATCCCCGGGATCAGGCTGAAGGCCTTGAATTGCTCCAACGCCTGGTGGACATACTCGGCTTCGGATAACTCAGGCCCCATGGCCGCTGCCGTGAGCCTGAGACGTCGGGCTTTGGTCATATCGTGATGTAAGGCGCCGTTGGAGAACCGCTTTCATTATTACGGCGACACTCTGACGTGACAAGCCCACACGCCCGCGGCGTTTCGGCCGCTACACCGTCAGCTTCTCGGTGCCAATGCGCTTGGGGCGGCAGATGCACCAGAACGGGGTGGAGTCGGCGACAAGGGACCGGCAGCGTGCTCGACGCCGCCTACGTGGCCGGTGCCGGCGGAGTGGCGTCCAGCCAGGTTGACACTTTTTATGAGGGGGCATTTGCCGGGACTTTCCAACGGAGGTGATTGACGGTGTCTGGCCGATTCCTGACCTCCGGTAGCCGCTCTCTGGTTCAATCCTCGTTCAAGCTTTCTGCAACGAGATAGTGATTCGGCGATGCTTTGGCGCTAGGGAACCAGACTAGCAATGACTGTGTGAGCAGATTCGCTCCCACTGGTAGATGGCTGAGAGAATCCGCCAGCCATGGTCACTGGTCACTGGACCACGTAGCGACCCGGGCGGTGGTTGGTTGCCAACACAAAGTTGAGGACAACGGCACCGAGGATGGAGAGAGCGACGCGCGGCCAAGGAACGGTCAGGAGCGCCGCTGCGACGATCGCCGCATCCACCGCCATCTGGATATGGCCGGCACGCCAGTTGTGCCGTTCCTGAAGCACGAGCGCAAGGATGCCGACACCGCCAAGGCTCGCCTTGTGCCGGAACAGAATCAGGAATCCGTTGCCCAATAGTGCGCCCCCCAGTATTGCGGCAAGCGTGGGATCGAGCGTGGCGAAGCCGAGCCAGCGCGGCAGCAAGTCGGCTTCGACGGAGAACAACAGCACGGCTACGAACGTCCGGACGGTAAACGTCCTGCCCATGTATTTCCACGCAAGCCAGTAAAAGGGCAGGTTCAAGACGAAGAATGCCAGGCTGAACGGCATGCCGCCAAGGTAATGGGCAAGGAATGCCAGACCAGCCGTGCCGCCCGACAGCAAACCTGCCTGTTTGAACATGGATACCGCCAGTGCAACAAGCAATGTGCCTATAAGCAGCGCCTGCAAGTTCTCTATGGGGGTGTGTTGGGTGATAGCAGGCTTCATGGCGGAGGCGGGGGCGAAGACGACTTAAAGACCTGTCCATCAAGATCAGTCGGGCGCACGTTGCACTACAACTGGCAAAGTGTAGCGAAGCTGGACGAGGCCTCGCCTGATCCTGGTCAAGTGTCAGCCCCCAAGCTACGAGTTCGTCCAGCACTGACTGCGTCTTCCAGTCGATCGCCCCCGGACTGTCACGAGACGAGCTGTCGCTACCCGCTGGTCACTTCCCGACCCATCTCAGCCGTTCGCCTTGCCGCAGTATTGCGGCCGCTATCCGCAGAAGCGGACACACACGAAAATCGCTCAAGAAGGCCAGCCATTTGACGATCTCGCCTTGGTGCGGCTGCCACGAGCCATCCTGATTTCGAAGACGTTGATCTAATGCTCGCCCGATGATTCAATGGCATTTGAACACCTCGATCGCGTCAGGCGTGGTTCCAGCAACCGATGCAACATCAGCCGGACCGCTGCCCAACACACTCTGAGATGACGAAGGCCGGGGCGCTGCCTGGTGCAATTCCAGCAAAACTGTTGCTCAGCATTCGTCCGAATGCTGCCGCTGGATTGGCGAATGAGGTGGACGCCGTGAACCAGTATGCCGCGCCTATGTAGATACCTAGCTCACGGTCGGCTGACGTCTTGCGCCAGCGCGGCGAGTTCCATCCGTGACCCGCGTTCATAGCGGGGTCGCTGAAAGATCCACTTCCGTACCAGGAGGCAGAACTGCCGTGCAGCAATTTCTGCAGCTTCTACTCGTTTGCCTTGAATCCGGACTTTCTATTGATTCGTATCAATTTGCCAGCAATCACGTGGCGTATAGTCCATAGCAAGTTCTCTCCCTTTAGATATGAGGAGCTTTCGTATGGTCCACTTCCGCCGCCTTCCCATCCTCCTCGCTGCTGCTACCCTTTCCTGGGCGCCTGGGGTCTTCTCCGCTTCGCCGTCGACGGACGCCGACCACGAGCAGCACCACCCCAAGGAAGAAGCCAAGAAGCCGGCTAAGAAGCCGGCACCAGCAGCCGCACCGGCCGCTCCTTCTCAAGCCACTGGAAACGCTGACCTCGACGCACAGGTTGCCCACCTTCGTGCAATCCGCGAGAGGCTGTCGCGGGCGAATACGCAGGAAGAGCGCCAAGCCTTGATTGCTGAGCGCAACAAGGTCATGCAGGACGCCATGGCCATTATGCACAAAGATATGATGGCTATGGGGATGGCCGGTCCAGGCAAGGGTCAAGGCCAAGCCACACCGGCCCAGATGCAAATGTGTCACAACATGGTGGGCCAGCACATGGCCTTCATGCAGGAAGTGATGCCGATGATGATGGACAATCAAGGCATGATGGGCGGCGGCATGGGTCCTGGCATGGGGTCTGGGATGGGTCCCGGCGCAGGCATGGGCCCGGGTGCGACGAAGGGCAAGTAACGGGGGACAGAGCTCGCGTACTCCGCCGATCTGCAGGCGGAGCGCGAGCCTCATGCAACTTGGAACTACGCGCGATATTCGCTTGTCTTCCTCGGAATGGTGACCATCGTCGCCAGTGGGGTGCGCCTATTGTGGCAGCCGGGAGCCGTCGGCGTGCCGACCGGCGCCTGCTGGGCCATCGGTAACAATCTGAGCCGGAAGGTATCAACCAATGACGCGGTGGTTATCGCGTGCCTGAAAGGGCTGGTGGCGGGTACGGTAAACTTGAGCATCGCCTTTTCCCTCGGGTGGACTCTGAGACGATGAGTCTTAAAGGCTCGTACCAGGCGGAGGAATAGCTCAATGAAACTGGCGATGGCCTCTCAAGTGGCTGGCTTTGTACTGGCTGTGGTGCTACCGGGGCTCGTCTATGCCGCTGGCGACGAGTCAGAATGGTGGCACAGTCATGGCCACGGCGGCGGGGGGGTTACGGCAGTTGGCAAGCCAGGCGACCCACGCAGGATAAGCCGCACTGTCGCGCTGGAGGTAGGTGAAGGCACACACTTCACCCCGTCGACAATTGCGGTAAAAAGAGGCGAGACAATACGTTTCGTTGTGAACAACGCTGGCAACGTGAAGCACGAGATGGTGCTAGGAACCGAAAGCCAGTTGTTGGAGCTCTATCACACGAGGATGCAGGCCCCCGGAAAGGCGCTTGCATTGCCGAACGGCATCACGGTCGATGCGGGGAAGTCCAGCGAGATTATCTGGGAGTTCACAAAGTTCGGTACGGTCACCTTCGCCTGCCTGCTACCGGGTCATTATGATGCCGGCGAGAGAGGAACTGTTGTCGTCCAATAGGCCGCGGGCAGATGCTGGCTGCATCGGAACATCCTCGACCACGAGCGCCGAGCCGGCATGTAGCATGTAGCGCGCGCTCGTTTTCCAGAATGTCTAGGAAACTGCCAATACGAGCCGGCTAAGCCTTCTGGTATGCCTGGCATGGGCCGGCAGCCGCACCGCGCTTCCGCGCATGAGCTTCTGGCCTCTCGTATCCACGTCCACGGTACACCGCTCAACTGGCCAGTGGCGCAGCCACATCTGAAGGCGACACTGGCGATGATGGGGCGCGAATACCCGCGAGCTTGGTGCGCTTGAGCAACAGCGCATTGACCGCTACCAATGCAGAGCTGCCGGACATGGACAGCGCAGCAATCGCTGGGCTCAAGGTGAAGGGGTACAGCACGCCCGCCGCCAATGGAAAAGCGATGAGATTGTAGGCGACCGCCCACCACAGATTCTGATGCATCTTCCGCAACGTCGCGCGAGACAGCTCGATGGCCCCGACCACGTCGAACGGGTCACTCTTCATCAGCACGATATCGGCACTTTCCATCGCCACGTCAGTGCCGGCGCCAATGGCAAAGCCAACGTCCGCTTGGGTCAATGCAGGCGCGTCGTTAATGCCGTCGCCAACCATGCCGACTTTCTTGCCTTGTGCCTGCAGTTCCTTGACCTTTTCGGCCTTTTGTCCAGGCAACACATCTGAGAGCACTAACTCGATGCCCAGACCCGCTGCGATACGTTCGGCCGTGGCCTTGTTGTCCCCGGTCAGCATCGCCACCTGTACGCCCCGTTCGCGCAGCTTCTTGACGGCTGCGGCTGAAGTCGGCCGAGGTGCGTCCGCGATGGCAATCAGGCCAATCAATTGGCCGCCGTGTGCGACATGAATGACTGTTCGGCCCGCCCCTTGCATCAGGTCGGCCTTCTCCGTCAGTCCGTTCATGTCAACACCTTGTGAGGCCATCAGCTTGCGGTTGCCAAGCAGCGCCAGTTTCCCTTCGACCTCCGCTTTGGCCCCCATACCGTCGATATTGCTGAACCCGGTGGCTAGCGGCCTTGCCAGCGTGCCGGCGCGCTTGAGGATAGCTTGAGCCAGTGGATGCTCCGACCCTTGCTCAACGGAGGCCGCGACGGCAAGCATGGCATTCACGTCCACATCAGGCGGAGTATGGAGGTCCACGACCTCCGGTTCGCCCATGGTCAAGGTACCAGTCTTGTCGAAGACGACCACGTTCAACTTGGTGGCATCCTCCAAGGCGGAAGCATTTTTGAACAGGATGCCGTTCATGGCCCCCAGGCCCGTCCCGACCATGACCGCCATCGGGGTTGCCAGCCCGAGCGCATCGGGACAGGCAATCACGAAGACCGTAATGGTGAGGGTCATGGCAAACAGCAAGGTCTGGCCTAACCACCCATACCAGATGACGAAAGTCGCAATGCCAATGGCGAGAGCGGCGAGCACGAGCCACTGCGATGCCCGGTCGGCCAGGAGCTGTGCTGGTGCTTTGGAGTTTTGAGCCTCTTGCACCAGCTTGACGATTTGCGCCAGAGCGGTGTCACTCCCGACCCTCGTCGCCCGATAGCGGAAGCTGCCACTCTTGTTAATCGTGGCGCCGATGACGCTGTCGCCTGGCCCCTTTCGCACGGGAAGAGACTCCCCGGTCAGCATCGATTCGTCCACCTGGGACACACCATCGATGACCACGCCATCCGACGGAATCTTGTTGCCGGGGCGGATGATGATGATGTCTCCCAACTTCACCTCGGCTGTGGCTATCTCGACCTCGCGGCCATCGCGCAGTACCGTAGCCTTGGGAGGAGCCAGGTTCATCAGCGCACGGATGGCATCTGAGGCACCAGCACGGGCACGCATCTCCAACCAATGGCCCAAGAGGATGAATACCAGGAGAACTGCCGAGGCCTCGTAGAACTGCTCGCCCGAAAAAAGGAAGGTTGCCCCAACGCTGAACAGATAGCCCGTACCAACGGACAGGACAACCAGCGTTGCCATATTGAGCGTGCCATTCAGGAGAGCGCGCCACGCGGACACGAAGAAGGGCCAACTGGGATACAGGATGGCCGCGCTCGCCAGTAGGAACAGCCACAGGTTCATCTCCAGTGCGAACGGGGGAGACGGCATCGGAATCCGCATCCCCATCGGGGCGTACAGAAAGATGGGAATTGTGAAGACCAGGCAAATCCAGAAGCGGTTGCGCATATCGCGAACCATCTCCCCCATGTCCATGCCAGCCCCGTGTCCCATGTCGTGGGCCATGTGGTCATGTGCCGCGTGGTCCTTCGCTTTCCCTTTCGCGCCGCGTGTGGCCGGATGAACATGTTCCGGGTGTCTGCCAAGCGCAGCCAGCCGGGCTGCCGTGTGCGCGTGTTCGCCAGCAATGCCGCTTGCGGCGAGGTCGCCCGGCGGGTCTTCGGGCGTGCAAATGTGCTGCGGCACGAGTTCGCCATGGCAATGGTGGCCACACTCATCCAACTTCGCCTTGATGGCGCTTAGGCTGGTTATGGTGTCGTCATATTCCACCGTGGTACTGCCGGACACGCAGTTGACCTCCGCCCGGACAACTCCGGGCAGGCGGGCGAGCTGCTTCTCGACCCCGCGAGCACTGAGAACGGACAGCAGGCCTCCTATTTCAATAATGCTGGTCTTCATCTCGACAATCCTCGCCGCTAATGGTTACCCATTCACTTCGCAATAGCCCCACTCAGGAGATGCGCCTCAGAGTAAGGGAACACGATGTCAGAATTGGGACGAATGAGCTTCGTGTCCTTGTCCGCATAGTGCAGACGCGTCAGCAAATCCTTGATGACATTCAGGCGCGCCACCCGCTTATCGTCGGCGCGCACAATATTCCACGACACCACATGGTTGGTGCGAGCAAGCATCTCGTTTCTGGCTTTGCTGTACTTTTTCCATAGCGCTACCGCCTTTTCGTCGATGGGACTAACCTTCCACTGCTTCAGGGGGTCCCGGCGACGCGATTCGATACGCCGCTTCTGCTCATCCTTCGTGATGTCGAGGTAGTACTTGATAAGGCGAATCCCTGAGCGCACCAGCATCCCTTCAAATTCAGGGGCGGTGGACAAGAACTCCTCGTGCTCTTCGTCAGTACAGAAGCCCATCACGTGTTCCACCCCGGCCCGGTTGTACCAACTTCGATTGAAGAGGGTAAATTCGCCAGCGGCGGGCAATTCCGCCACGTAGCGCTGGAAGTACCATGAGCCAAGGTCACGGTCAGAAGGCTTCCCGAGGGCGACCACGCGCGTTTCGCGAGGACTAAGATGCTCGACAATGCGCTTGATGGTTCCGTCTTTTCCGGAGGCGTCCCGACCTTCAAAGATGACCAGAATCCTGTCGCTGCAGCAGCAAAGGAAGTGCCGCTGCAGCTTCACCAGTTCAATCTGCAGAAGGCGCAGTTCCCTCTCGTATTCTTCAACCGTGACCGAGCTGACCTCCACCTCGTCACGATGACTACGTGCCTTCGTCTTCATGATGCTGCTCTGAATCGTGCGGCCCCGTTGCATTGGGAACAGATGGTTTCATTGGCGACAACTGGGTAACCTTCTCGGAGAGAAGGAGTTCGAGGTCACTTCTTCCCACAACTTCCCGCTCCAGGAGAAGCTTGGCGAGGGTATCCAGCTTGTGGCGATGCGAGAGAAGCGTTTGCCGCACTCTTTCGCTAGCATCCGCCAGAATCTTGCGGATCTCCGCATCGATAGTCCGCGCGGTTTCCTCGCTGTATTCCTTGCGGTCACGCGGCATCATGCCGATACCAGTAAAGAGCGGGTTCGGCATGTCCTCGTAAGTGGCAAGACCAAGCTGCTCACTCATGCCGAATTGCGTAATCATTTGACGGGCCATATCGGTCGCGCGTTGCAGGTCGTTCTGCGCACCGGTCGAAACGTCACCGTAGACAATCTTTTCGGCAATGCGCCCCCCAAGCAGGACATCAAGTCGGTCCAACAGTTCACTCTGTTTCAAGAGATAGCGGTCCTCAGTCGGGGTCTGCTGGGTGTAGCCCAACGCAGCGACCCCTCGCGGGATGATGGAGACCTTGGAGACCTGGTCGGCCCGAGGGCGCAGTTCCGCCACAATCGCGTGACCCGCCTCGTGGTAGGCAATGGTTTCCTTCTCCTGCGCATTCATCACGCGGTTCTTTTTCTCCAAGCCCCCTACAATGCGGTCCAGTGCCTCATCGAAATCGGTCATATCCACCGCATCCTTGTCTTTGCGGGCGGCGAGGAGCGCCGCTTCGTTGACAAGGTTCGCAAGGTCTGCGCCAGCGAATCCTGGCGTTCGTGCGGCTAGCTTGGTTAGCTCGACGTCGGGCGCGAGTTTGACGTTCTTGATGTGCACCTTCAGGATTTGTTCGCGGCCTTTCAGGTCCGGGCGGTCCAGGGCGATATGACGGTCGAATCGTCCCGGTCGCAGCAGCGCCGGGTCGAGAATCTCTGGCCGGTTGGTCGCCGCCATGATGATTACCCCTTTGTTGGTATCAAAGCCATCCATCTGGACCAGCAACTGATTCAGGGTCTGTTCTCGTTCATCATTGCCTGACACTGCGTTGAATGCACGGGTCTTGCCCAGCGCGTCGAGTTCGTCGATGAAGATGATGCAAGGCGCCTTGGTCTCGGCCTGGTTGAAGAGGTCGCGAACGCGTGCGGCGCCCACGCCTACAAACATCTCAACGAACTCCGAGCCGCTCATGCTGAAAAATGGAACACCGGCTTCGCCCGCCACTGCCTTGGCCAGCAGCGTCTTTCCAGTTCCGGGTGCCCCAAGCAGTAATACCCCCTTGGGAATCTTTCCACCCAGGCGCCGGTAGCGCTGCGGGTCCTTCAGGAAGTTGACGATTTCGGCGAGTTCCTCCTTGGCTTCGTCAATACCGGCAACGTCAGCAAAGGTCACGCCAGTTTCCTTCTGCATGTAGACCTTGGCCTTGCTCTTGCCTATCTCCATCATTCCGCCGGCGCCGCCAATGCGCTTAATCATGAGGCTCCAGATTCCGAAGAAAAGGAGAGCTGGAACAATCCATGAGAGCAAGGTGCTAATCCACTTGCTGTCCGCCTCCCCGACAAAGCGAACCTTCGCCGCTTCGAGGTCCTGGACCAGATTGGGGTCATTGACACGGAGCGTGGAGAACTGATGGTCTCCTTTCCCCTCGCGCAGCATCTCGTCTACCTGCTGCTTCGGCAGCAATTTGTCGATACCGTCGATAATTAGGACACCCGTGATGGCTCCTTCTCCAACCGCTACGTTCTTGAGCTTGCCAGCCTTGAGGAGAACCTTGAAGTCACTATACGGTAGCGTCTCGACGTGACTGGCGACGAAGAAGCTCTGCAGGATGAGAATCGCCGTGGCCGCGACGAGTACGTACCAAAGGGAAAATTGTTGGCGCGGTTCCATGGGGTCCTTTCATCTTGTGGTCATTCAAAAAGTTCGGCGGCCAGTGCAATTTGCATGACCGCCGGGCTATCTGGGCTCGACATGGAGCCAGCTTCACGTGGATTCACCTCACAGTGAGAATTCCACGACCGCCAATACCGTCGCTCGGGGTTATCGGTCACTCCCAAGCGCGTTATAGAGCCAGGCAAAGAAACTCCCGGCAGCGAAAAACCAGATGGCGAACAAAAAACCTGGATAGACGATGGACCACCAGGACAGCGGCTCACCAGTTTGCAGCCGCCGGAAGTCAAGTCCGTGAAAGAGCGCATTCACGAAATCGATGAAAGGCTCGGGGAATGCCATCCAGACCAAGGTGCACAAGGCATAGAACAGCAAGATAGTGGCTGACAAGGTCGCGCCAGTTCTGAAGGGCTTCATGGCAACCTCCATTTGCAACGGTTCCCGCAAGGCATCAGTGAGGCCTGGTCCGAGGCATATCGCCGCCGCCGAAGTGGGGGATGAAACTGGGCGTCTTCCGGCGATACGCCTCGTATTCCTGTCCGAATTCAGCCAGTGCGTCCTGCTCCTCGGCATGGGCCAGTCGCACGTACATCCAGACGAGGATGGGGAACATCACCAACGTGAGTATCGTCGGCCATTGCAGCAGGAATCCAAACATAATCACGATGAACGCCACATACTGCGGATGCCTCATGCGAGCGTAGAGTCCAGAAGTAGCCAGGCGGTGCGCTTGCTGGGCCTTGTAGAGGACTCGCCAGGCGGCCGACAGCATGTAGAACCCACCGAAAATCAGGATGTCGCTGGCGATGTGGAAGGGCCCCAGATGTGGGTTACCTTGCCAGCCGAAAATCATCTCCGGAAGATGGCCTGCGTCATGGGAGAGGAAGTCGATGCCAGGGAACTTCGCCGACAACCATGGCAACAGGAAATAGATGGTCAGGGGGATACCATACATTTCGGTGAAGAGCGCCACGATGAACGCCGAGAAGGCACCGAAGGAACGCCAGTCCCGCGAAGTCTTCGGCTTGGTGAAGCTGAATGCGAAGATGAGGAAGACTGCCGAGTTAATAATCACGAGTGACCAGAGACCGTAGCCGTATTGGGCATTGTGTTCCATCATCGTTCCCCCTTCGTGTCCATGTCCTTCGCGTCGTCACGCTGTCCATGACCGTGGCCATGGCCGTGATGCATGAAGAGATGCATCAATGGGCATGCCGCAAGGAGCAGGAATGGCAGAAACTGAATGACGTGCGCCCGGTGTTCCGTCCAGAGGAAATAGCCAATCACCAGAAAGAAGCCAATCGTGACGAGCTTGGAGCGGGAAATTTTTCGCTCTGTATCTTCAGGATGCTCATGAGTGTTGTGGTCGTGATTCATGCTTTCCTCTGACGAAGAGAACTCTATCAAGAGCGCTGCCTACCAGCACCCGTGATGGCGATGATGCCGGTGCATATATTTCGCCGGGTCTTGCTGAAAGACTGTTCGTGAAGCCTCGGATTCAAAGAAAAACGTGTGTCCATCAAAATTCGCCGTGATAGCGTGTGCGGCTTCTACCTTATTGCCGGTGACGGGGTCACGGGCGGTGGAGCTGTACTCCTGCGTTGTGTAGCGTTGCCCGCCGTCTTGATTGGTTCGACGGCTCGTGAGTCTTTGCCACGCCACCAGAGCCCCGATACCCATTCCGCTAAGCAGGAGCCACGTCAGATTCTGTGAGAGCCAGTTCATGGTTAGTTCTCCTCGTCAAGGATTGCCTCGGGCCTTACGCTCGCGCTCCACGGCCTGTTGAATGTCGCGTTCACACTGACGGGAAAGCCGCCAAGTCACCCAGGCGACGACGATTGGGCAGGAGAGCAGAAGGATTGCGAGCAGTATCGAGAGCGGTGAAATGCCAAACCAGTACACGATGGCGACGGCAAGCCACGTTGCCAATGCTGCGCAAATCCATGCGACGGTATGTCTCATGTCACCTCCGTACTGGTCTGGCCAAGTCGAACACGCTTGAGCAACGCGGAGTTGGCTACGACGCTCAATGAGGACAGCGCCATGGCTGCCGCCGCGAAGATAGGGTTCAACAATCCGAACGCAGCGACCGGGATGCCAATCGTGTTGTAAATGAACGCCCAGAACAGGTTCTGCTTGATTTTGCGCATCGTGGCGCGCGAGAGCTCGATAGACGCCACCACATCACGAACATCGTCGCGAATGAGGATGATGCTTCCAGTCTCCTTGGCAACGTCCGAGCCCGAGCCGATGGCAATACCGATGTCGGCTGCCGCAAGTGCCGGCGCGTCGTTCACGCCATCACCCACCATTGCCACGACCTCACCCTGTTTCTGGAGGTCTTGAATAGTTTGGACCTTATCCTCTGGCATAACTTCGGCAATCACGCGGTCGATGCCCACCTGCCGGCCTATGGCTTCAGCGGTGCGGCGGTTGTCACCGCTCAACAGGACCACCTTGACGTTACGCGACCTCAAGGCTGCGACAGCCTCAGCCGCCTCCGGCTTCACCGTGTCGGCGACGGCCACCACGCCAAGTAGAGTGTTGCCGGCGCCAACCAGCATGGCCGTTTTGCCATCTGCCTCAAGCTTGCGGAGAGTGGGTTCGGCATCATCTGTCCGGATTCCTTGTTGCGCAAATAGTCGCCGGTTGCCTAACCACAGCTGCTGGCTTTCGACCTGGCCTTGAATCCCCATGCCAGACAAGGCGGTAATGCCGGTCGCCTTGGGAATCGCGGCGCCGCGATGTTGGGCAGCACGCACGATGGCCTCGCCCAGAGGGTGCTCTGACCCACTTTCGACGGCGGCAGCAAGGGTCAACAGAGTTGATTCTTCATTGTTCGAAAATGAGATGACGTCGGTGACGGTAGGCTCTCCGCGCGTAATCGTGCCCGTCTTGTCGAAGACAACCGCCGTCAGCTTCTCGGCGCGCTCCAGTACTTCACCGCCGCGTATTAGGATGCCGTTGTCCGCACCCTTGCCCACGCCCACCATCAGGGCAGCAGGTGTTGCAACCCCGAGCGCGCAGGGGCAAGAGATAATGAGGACTGCCACAAATGCGAGCAGCCCGTGCGGGAAATGGCCGGCCACGGACCACCCGACCAGAGCCAGCAAGGCTACCGAGACAACTGCCGGCACGAAGTAGCCGGTGACCTGGTCCGCCAGCCGTTGAATCTGGGCGGTACTGGCCTGGGCATCCTCGACCATCTTGACAATCTGGGCGAGCGCGGTATCGGCCCCAATCTTCGTTGCCTGGAAGATGAAGGCACCGCTGCGGTTCAGGGTGCCGCCAATAACGGCAGTACCAGGCTTCTTCTCGACGGGCATCGACTCGCCAGTCAGCATCGACTCGTCGACGCTGGACTCCCCCTCGATGACCTTGCCATCCGTGGGAATCTTTTCGCCGGGGCGCACCACCACCGGTTCGCCGACCATGATGCTTTCAGCTGGAATTTCCACTTCCTTCCCATCACGCAGCACATGCGCGACGGCGGGACGAAGGTCGAGCAAGCGCCGTACCGCCGCCGACGACTTCTTCTTGATGATTTCCTCCATGTACTTGCCCAGCAGCACGAAGGCGATAATCACCGCCGACACTTCGAAGTAGACGTCCCGTTCTTCTACCTTCACGGGTAGCCACGACGGAAAGAACAGCACCACCACGCTGTAGAAGTACGCGACGGACGTCCCCAGTGCGATGAGGAAATCCATGTTGATATTGCGCGTGCGGACGGCGTTCCACGCACCCTTATAGAAGCTCCAGCCGCCAATGAACTGAACCGGCGTGACTAGCAAGAAGAGCCACATTCCCCACGTGAACCACGGTAGTGCGGGAATCGGCGCCCAGGTCAGGAGCGTCGCACCAGCCGCCAACGCCAGGAATGCACCGGCACGAAGCACCGCCAGCGCGAGGACGCCTGTGAGGGCAATCGTCACCCGCGTCTTCATGGCCTTCAGTTCGCTCTCGGGCGACTCGAAAGTCCGTAGACAGCTTTCACTGCAGAAGTAGTACTTGCGGTTGCAGCGCTCGGTCGATAGGGCTGTGGCCTTGTCGACCATCATTCCGCAGATGGGGTCCTTAGCAAGTTGCTTCGCACCGCCGGCGGCCGGAGTGGCAGCGGCCGTTGTGGGTGTCGAAGTACCTACTCGAGCATGCTCGTGAGATGGATGTGGAATGTATTGAGCAGGATTTTCGAGGAAGGTTTTCTCGCAGTGACTTGAACAGAACCAATAGCGCTGCTGGTCGACTTCTGCACTGGCTGCGGCTTCGCCCGGGGAAATCTCCATGCCGCATACCGGGTCTCGCATTCGCGGTTGGCACGCGGTTTCAACTTGGCCGGTCATGTGCGGCCTCTGCCCGCCCGCAACACCGAACTCTTCCACGGAAGGGGTTACGGACTTGGTTGGCATCCCATCCTCCTGGCGGCGATTGGTGGGCCTGCAACAGATGAGTTGCATTCTCAGTATGAGGTGCTGAGAAGTGTGGCCCTTGATGCCAATCAAGGAATGCGAAGACCGCGAGGCGAGGGCCGCGTAGATTAGGCCGGCTGGCGATTGAGACTTAGAAAACCGGCACCGCTCCAGTTGCCAGTTCCCTGACCAACGTGGGAAGGTTGGCCAACTGTTGCCGGAGGAGGTCACGGATTTCCCGCTGCTCGTCGGGCGAGAGCCCCTCTTCAGCCACAACATCGATGGCTGCCAGTTGTGGCTGGTCGATCGGGCGGCCGATGCCGGACAGTAGCCGCACCACAACTTGGTTGACGTCGTCCATATCCGCCGCGATGCGCGCCGCTAATCTGTGGGCGAGCACGTTGTAAAGCTTGCCAACGTGCGACGCTGGGTTCTTTCCCGCTGCGGCTTCCAATGACATTGGCCGATACGGGGTAATCAAGCCGTTGACCCGATTTCCGCGACCGACCTGACCGTCATCGCCGTGCTCCGCGCTCAAGCCGGTGACGGTCAGGTAGATGCCACTTTCATCACTGGCATCGCCGTCGTCCAGGGTATTGATGGCAATCTCAACCGCCGGCTCGATGCGTTCCGTCAGGTATGAGGCAATCTGGCCCTTCAAAGTGAAGTATTCATCGACCGCGCTGAAATAGCGGTCCACAAAGGCTAGCGCAATGGTGAGACAGTGATGCCCATCGAGGCGGCTGCCCATGACTTTGAAATCCTGCCCGGCTCCCTGAAAAGAGTCATTAAATTCACTTGAGCGGAGTATTTGCGCAACCGACAGTACAGCCCCTTCGAGGCTGGAGAGTGGCGCGTACCCGACACCAAAGCAATCCACCCAAGTTACTGTAAGCATCAACAAGCCTTATAAGCAGCATGTCGATGAGGCTTTGGGCGAGGCGGACG
>NZ_JAGIQA010000043.1 GCF_017814975.1 Cupriavidus consociatus | reverse complement strand
TGCGCTCGCTGGCCAAGGGTGAAGAGATCACGCAGGACACCTCGACGCTGGAGAACCCGGCGATCCTGGAGCAGCTCGGCCAGTCGAGTTAGCGGTGCGCACTGGCTGCCACGCGGCTAAGATAGGAGCCTGCCCCCAACCACAGCCTGACCCATGAGAATCCGCATCGGCGAAGAGATCACCTTCCGCAAACTCGAAGCCCTGCTGGCGTTCATGGAATCGGGCAACCTGGCCAAGGCGGCCGAGATCCTGGATACCAGCACGGTCAGCGTGCACCGTGCCCTGCACTCGCTGGAAGAGGGCACCAGTTGCGCGCTGTTCCGCCACGAGGGCCGCAACCTGATCCCGACCGACGCCGCCCATGTGCTGGCGGATACGGCGAGGGAAGTGCTCAAGGCCATGGCCGACGGCATCCGCGCCACGCGCGAGGCCGCCGGCTTTTCGGCCGACCACCTCAAGATCGGCTCGCTCTATTCGCTGACGGTGCAGACCGTGCCCAAGATCGTGATCGGCCTGAAGCTGCGGCGCCCGGAGCTGCAGACCGAGCTGGTGCTGGGATCGAATGCGGACCTGCTGCAGAAGCTCAAGCAGGGGTCGATCGACGCCGCGTTGATGGCCGTGCCCGAGACGGATCCGGAGATCGAGTCGATCCCGCTGTTCGAGGACGATATCTTTTTTGCGGCGCCGGCCGATTCGCCCTATGCCTCGATGCCCGCAGTGGACCTGCGTGCCTGCCGCGACGAGCCGTTCGTCAGCCTGAGCGAGGGTTTCGTCACCTACAGCGGCTTTGTCGAGGCCTTCCGCATCGCCGAATTTACGCCGAATGTGGTGATGAAGGTCGGCGATATCTTCTCGCTGATGAACCTTGTGGGCGGCGGCATCGGCTATACGCTGCTGCCGGGCCGGGTGAAAGGCGTGTATTCGCGCAATGTGGCGTTCGTGCCGCTGGCCGGCGAGTACGACATCAAGCAGACCATTGCCCTGAACTTCCTGCGCCGCCGCGAGCGCGATCCCAACTTGCTGGCGCTGGCAGCGGCATGCCGCATGGCGATGCGCGACGCTGACCAGTAGGCGGCACGGGCGGCTTTTCGCCCACACCCAGGTCTCGCTTCCGGCCAGCGTAACGGTTCATTTCCCGGCGTGATTGTTTGCCGGACGCCGCCTGTTTAAGGTGGAGCCATCAGAACAGATGCCAGCCGGAGACGCGATGACCAACACCAGCACGGGCCGCCAATGGAATACCCGCAGGGAAGCCAAGGCGCGGCGCAAGCAGAACGCCGCAGCCATTGCCGACGGCAAGGTGGTGCCGACCAGCGACATCGTCGCCTTCCTGGAGGCCGTGCTGGCGTCCGGCGACCGGGTGGTGCTGGAGGGCAACAACCAGAAGCAGGCTGACTTCCTGTCGCGCTCGCTGGCGCAGGTCGATCCCGCGCGCGTGAATGCGCTGCACATGATCATTCCCAGCGTCAGCCGGGTCGAGCACCTCGACCTGTTCGAGCGCGGCATCGCGCGCAAGCTGGATTTCTCGTACGCCGGGGCGCAGAGCATCCGCATCTCGCAGTTCCTGGAGGACGGGCAGCTCGAAGTGGGCGCGATCCATACCTATATCGAGCTGTATTCGCGGCTATACGTGGACCTGGTGCCCAATGTGGTGCTGATCGCCGGCTACAAGGCCGATCGCCAGGGCAACCTCTACACCGGCCCGAGCACCGAGGATACGCCGGCGCTGGTCGAGGCCGCGGCGTTCCGCGACGGGCTGGTGATCGCGCAGGTCAACGAGATCGTCGACGATCCCGCGGGCCTGCCGCGCGTCGACGTGCCGGGCTCATGGATCGACTACGTGGTGCAGGCGGACAAGCCATTCTTCTGCGAACCGCTGTTCACGCGCGACCCGCGGCTGATCAAGCCGGTCCACGTACTGATGGCGATGATGGCGATCCGCGGCATCTACGAGCGCCACCAGGTGCAGTCGCTCAACCATGGCATCGGCTTCAACACCGCGGCGATCGAGCTGATCCTGCCGACCTACGGCGAGTCGCTCGGGCTGAAAGGCAAGATCTGCAAATACTGGACGCTCAATCCGCACCCCACGCTGATCCCGGCGATCGAGACCGGCTGGGTCGAGAGCGTGCACAGCTTCGGCAGCGAACTGGGCATGGAAGGCTACGTGGCCGCGCGGCCGGACGTCTTCTTTACCGGCGCGGACGGCTCCATGCGTTCTAACCGGGCCTTCTGCCAGCTTGCCGGCCAGTACGCGGTGGACCTGTTCATCGGCTCGACGCTGCAGATCGACGGCGACGGCCATTCGTCCACGGTGACGCGCGGGCGTTTGTCCGGCTTTGGCGGCGCGCCCAACATGGGCCACCAGCCGGGCGGGCGCCGCCACCCGACGCCGGCCTGGCTCGACCTGATCGAGACCGACGACCCGCTCGCGCGTGGCCGCAAGCTGGTGGTGCAGATGGTCGAGACCTTCCAGGCCGGCGGCAAGCCGACCTTCGTCGAATCGATGGATGCGGTCGAGGTCGCGCGCGAAAGTGGCATGCCGCTGGCCCCCGTGATGATCTACGGCGACGACGTCACGCATGTGCTGACCGAAGAAGGCATCGCCTACCTGTACAAGGCGCAATCGCTGGAGGAGCGGCGCCGGATGATTGCCGCCGTGGCCGGCGTCACGCCCATCGGCCTGAAGCACGATCCCGCCACCACGCGCCGGATGCGCAGCGACGGCCTGATTGCGTTGCCGGAAGACCTGGGCGTGCAGCGCAGCCAGGCCACGCGCAGCCTGCTGGCGGCCAAGAGCATGGCCGACCTGGTGGACTGGTCCGGCGGGCTGTACGAGCCGCCGGCACGCTTCCGGAGCTGGTGATGGCAGGCGCCACCGCAAGGATCCTGCAAGTGCAGGCCGCGTACGCGCCCGGGCAGCGCCCGGCGGCCTCCGCCCATGCCGAGGCGCTGGCGGGGCTTGCCGTCTGCGCCATCGCCGAAGAAGCGCGGCTCTCGCCCAAGCCCGGCCTGGTCGACAGCCGCGGCAACGGGGCCCATGTCGACCTGACCTTGCCGCTGATGCTGCGCTCGGCGCATGCGCTGGGGCCGTCGTTCGCGGCCATGGCCGATGCCGGCCTGCAGGCGCCGCGCGTGGGCTATGGCCTGCGCGAACAGCTGGGCGCGCTCGGCCGCGAGGCCGAGGCCGTGATGCTGGCCGCCACCGGCGGCGTCAACACGCATCGCGGCGCGATCTGGTGCATCGGCCTGCTGGTCGGGGCTGCGGCGCACGCGAGCGCGGCAGGGCTGGCTGCCAGTGCCGGGACGGTCAGCGCCACGGCCGGCGTCATTGCCTCGCTGGCGGACCGGCACCGGCCGATGCTCACCGGCAACAAGGGCGAACTCGCCTGCCTGGCCTATGGTGTCGGCGGCGCGCGGGCGCAGGCGCGCGCGGGCTTTCCGCACGTGACGCGGCTGGCGCTGCCGGCGCTGCAGCGCAGCCGCGCGCGCGGCGATACCGAATCGACGGCCCGCCTGAACGCACTGCTCGCGCTGATGAGCGAGCTGGACGACACCTGCGTGCTGGCCAGGTCGGGGCGGCCCGGGCTGGACTACATGCAGGCCGGGGCCAGGGCGGTGCTGTCGGCCGGCGGCGCGGGCACGGTTGCCGGGCGGCGCCACCTGCGCAGCCTCGACGCCGGCATGCTGGCCAGGCGGGCCTCGCCGGGCGGCGCGGCGGACCTGCTGGCCGCGACGATTTTCCTCGACCGGCTGTCACGGGAGGGGACTGCCCACGCGACGGCCGCGAGAACGGCCGCGAGAACGGCCGCGAGAACGGCCGAGGATAACGACTTCAGGGGACTTTGATGGAACAACTGCGATTTGAATTCCCGGCGGGACAACCGGCCACCGGACGCGTGCTGGTCGGCGTGGTGGGGTCGGGCGATCTCGAGGTAGTGGTCGAGCCGGGCCAGGGCGGCAAGACCACGGTGGAGGTCACCACCTCGGTCAATGGCTACGGCCGCGTCTGGGATGCGCAGCTCTCGCGCGTCTTTGCCGCCGAGCCGCGCGCATCGATGCAGATCCGCATCCACGATTTCGGCGCGACGCCGGGCGTGGTCGGCATGCGCCTGGCAGAAGCGTTTGAAGCGCTGGGCGACCCGCAACAAGGAGACGGCGCATGAACACGGCGGAACTGCTGGCGCGCAACAGCTTTATCGAACTCGGCGCACGCGAGCGCGCGCGTGCATTGCTCGATCCGGGCACCTTCCGCGAACTGGCGGGCCCGTTCGATGGTCTGCAGTCGCCGTGGCTGCCGCCGCAAGGCGTGGTGCCGCAGAGCGATGACGGCGTGGTGGTGGCCAAGGGACGCATCGACCAGATGCCGGTGGTGGTGCTGGCGATCGAAGGTGCCTTCCAGGGCGGCAGCATGGGCGAGGTTGGCGGCGCCAAGATCGCCGGGGCGCTGGAGCTGGCGGCCGAAGACAACCGCCGCGGCGAACCGACGCGCGCGGTGCTGCTGCTGGAAACCGGCGGCGTGCGCCTGCAGGAGGCCAATCTTGGCCTGGCGGCGATTGCCGAGATCCATGCCGCCATCGTCGACCTGCGCCGGTACCAGCCGGTGGTCGGCGTGATCGCCGGGCAGGTGGGCTGCTTTGGCGGCATGTCGATCGCGGCCGGCCTGTGCAGCGCGCTGGTGATGACGCAGGAGGGCCGGCTCGGGCTGAACGGCCCGGCGGTGATCGAGCAGGAAGCGGGCATCGCCGAGTACGACTCGCGCGACCGGCCCTTTATCTGGAGCTTCACCGGCGGCACGCAGCGCGTCGCCACCGGTTTCGCCGATGCGTACGCCGACGACGACTGCGACGCGATGCGCGCGCAGGTTGCCGCGCTGCTGCGCGAGCCGGCCGCCGCCAGCCATCGCAGCGAGCAAGTCGCGCAATACCTGGACGCACTGCAGGCGTACGACGCCGGCGCCCAACCCACGCCCGCGCAGGTGCAGGCGCTGTTTCAACGGGAGACCAAGGCATGAACGCACCACTTCATCCCGCTGCCGCGCGCGAAGCCAGCCGCGGCGAACGCTGGCTGCAGGCGCTGGCGCCGACGGCGTCGCGCCAGCCGGGCTATCCGGACTCCGTGCAGGTGGCCGACGGCGAACTGGCCGGCACCGCGGTGCGCTGGATTGCGCTGGTGCCCGATGCCGGCAGCCGCTTCCCGCGCGCGCGCAACGGCGAAGCCGGGCTGCTCGAGGGCTGGTCGCTGGCGCGCGCGGTACGCGAGGCGATCGAGGCGGACCGCGCCGCGCCGGCAAAACGCGCCATCGTGGCGATCGTCGATACGCCCAGCCAGGCGTACGGCCGGCGCGAGGAGGCACTGGGTATCCACCAGTCGCTGGCCGGCGCGGTGGCCGCGTATGCCGAGGCACGCCTCGCCGGGCATCCGGTGGTGGCACTGATCGTCGGACGGGCCATGTCGGGCGCCTTCCTCGCGCACGGCTACCAGGCCAACCGGATCATCGCGCTCAATGACCGGGGCGTGCTGGTACATGCGATGGGCAAGGAGGCCGCCGCCCGCATCACCATGCGCACGGTCGAGGACCTGGAGGCGCTGGCGTCGACGGTGCCGCCGATGGCCTACGACATCGAGAACTTCGCCACGCTGGGCATCCTGTGGCGGCTGATCGATGTCGAGTCGGCCAGTGCACCGGTGGCGGCCGATGCGCACCTCGCGCGCGACACCATCCTGTCCGCGCTGGCCGACATCCGCCGCGACCCGGCGCCGGGCCTGCAAGGCCGTCTCGGCGGGTCCAACCGGAAGGCGTCGGCCGCGGTGCGCGCATGCCTGTCGCGGCAATGGCAAGCCTGAATGTCGCCACACCCTCTCGCCCCGCCCGCGCCGCACGACCTGGTCTGGCTGGATGACCCGGCCAGTGCCCTGGAGCGCGCTGCGCTGCCGGCATGGGTCTCTCTGCCGGCACTGCACGACACGCCGCTGGTCGTGCGGCGCGACTGTTGCCGGCCGGGCGAGATCCCGGTCGGGCTGCGCGGGCGCACGCGCGCAGAGCGCTTCGGCACGTGGATTGCGCCATCGGCGATCCGCAAGCTCGTCACGCCGATGGACCTGGCCGCCCGACGCGCCTGGCGCCTGCGCCCGGAGCTGAGGGCATTGCCCGCAATCCGCGCGCTCGAGGCCATCGCTGACCGGCTCGATGCCGCCGGCATCCACTGGGGCGTGACCGGCAGCGCGGGCTTCTCGCTCGCCTGCGCGCGCAACGTGCTGCATGCCGACAGCGACCTCGATCTGGTCGTGAAGGCGGACCGGCCACTGGCGGCCGGCCATCTCCAGCTGCTTGGCGAACTGCAGCGCACCGCGCCGGTCCGCGTCGACATCCAGGTCGCGACACCATACGGCGGCTTTGCACTGCTGGAACGCCTGCGCAGCGGGGGCAGGGTGCTGCTGAAGACGGACCACGGCCCGTACCTGTGCGACGATCCGTGGCAACCATCGCCATGCAAATCCTGATCACGTTTCCGGGGCAGGGGACACAGCGCCCCGGCATGCTGAAGGACCTGCCAGCCGATCCGGCAGTGACGGCGGTGCTGGCCGAAGCGGAGGAAGTCTTGCAGGTGCCGGTGGCAGGCATGGATACGCCCGAGCGCCTGCAATCCACGGTCTGGACGCAACTATGCCTGCTCACGTCCGGCGTGGCGATGGCACGGTGCCTGGCCGCGCACGACGCCCGCGCCGATGCCGTGGCCGGGCTTTCCATCGGCGCATATGCCGCCGCGGTGACTGCCGGCGTGCTCTCCTTTGCCGATGCCTTGCGGCTGGTGCGCCTGCGCGGCGAACTGATGGCGCAGGCCTATCCCCGCGGCTACGGCATGACCGCCATCCTGGGGCTCGACCGGAACCGGCTCGCACCGCTGGTGGCGCAGGTGTGCTCGCCGCAACGGCCGGTATACCTGGCGAACTTCAACGCCCCGACGCAGATCGTGATCGCCGGCAGCGAGGCGGCGATGGCCGAGGTCTCAGCCCTGGCGCTCGCCGCCGGTGCGCAGGCGGCGAAGCCGGTGGCCATCCATGTGCCTTCGCATTGCCCGCTGCTCGACGCCGCGGCGCACGCGCTGCAACAGGCCATGCGGGACGTGCCGCTGTGCGCGCCCACGCTGCGTTATTTCAGCGCCAGCAAGGCGCGCGAGCTGCGCGACCCGGGCAGGATCGCCGACGACCTGGCGCTGAACATGGCAACGCCGGTGCGGTGGCACGAAACCATGCTGCTGGCACATGCCAATGGCGCCAGGCTGGTGGTGGAAGCACCGCCGGGCGATGTGCTGACGCGCCTGGCGCAGCCAATGTTCGCCGACGGCATGCCGCTGGCGTGCGACAGGACACGGCTGGACTCGATCGTGGCACTGATGCGGCGCAGGCAGGGGAGTCCCTGAGGCAGGCCTGGACCAGCCGAAAAGACGCATTCCCGCTGGCTTGCGCCGGCAGCCTCCGCTGAACCGCGCTGCCACCGGTTGCCGGCGGCCTATAGTAGTTCGGATACCCGGCACGGCCCCGAGGGCGCATTGAGCGCCACGGCCTCCATTCGTGCCAGTCATGTCGTGCTGTACGTCAATCCGCACCGGCGCTGCGGCGATTACCGGAACAGGAGGCTACCACCATGAAGCCCACGCGCATTGCCCTGATTGCCGCTGCCATGCTGGCGCTGGCGGGCTGCACCTACTATGGCTATCCGCCCACGGCAGGCGCGCCGGCCAGCTACGACCGTTCGTTCTACGCGGCCGCGGATGCCATGCGCGACCAGGGCCTGGTGATCGCCACCCAGGACGCGATGGCCGGCACGGTCGTTGGCCGCAAAGACGGCGATACCGTCACGGCGACTGTCCGCCAGCAAGGCGACGGCAGCGTGCGGGTGGAGTTCAATGCCTCCAGCCCGCGCGATTCCGGCCTGATCGAGCGCGTTTCGCGCAGCTATGACCGCCGCATGGGACGCTGAAAGGCACAGCGGCAGGCCGTAGCGGTCACCGGATTCCGTTACAGGCCCGGCAAGGGCAGGGCTTGCAGATCTGGAGTCTGGGCCACGGGTTTGTCCCGCTTGACAGTACATGGCGGACTCTTATCATTCCGTGTCACTGTTTCACTCGGCTCTGCAATGTCGTCTCTTGTCCGCGCTGCGGCCCTCACCAACTACAGCGAGGTCGCCCTGGCTGCCGGACTGGATCCGGTGCGCATGCTCCTTGACGCGGGCCTGAGCCCCAGCGTCCTGCGCGAGCCGGACCTGATGATCCCAGGAGAGCGCGTCGGGCGGCTGCTGCAGGCGTCGGCGACCCTGTCGGGCAACGAAAGCTTCGGACTGTGCATGGCCGAGTCGCGCCTGCTGTCCAACCTCGGGCCGGTGGGGTTGCTGATCCGCGATCAGGCTACCCTGCGCGATGCGCTGCGCATCCTGATGCGCTATCAGACCCTGCTCAACAGTGCGCTCTCGCTGTCGGTCGAGGAATGCGACGGGCTGGTGATCATTCGCGAGGCGGTCATTGCCGGCAATGCCCATCAGCCCACGCGCCAAAGGGCAGAACTTGCGCTCGGGGTCATCGTGCGAATGATCCGGCAGCTGCTGAGACCGGACTGGGAACCGCGACGCGTCTGCTTCGAACATCCCGCGCCACGCGACCTCGGTACGCACCAGCGTTTTTTCGGCGCTTCCATCGAGTTCGACCATGAATTCAACTGCATCATCTGCACGAAGGCCGATCTCGACGCCCGCAATCCCACTGCCGATCCCGCCATGGCGCGCTACGCGCAACAGCTGGTCGATGCGTTTGCCGTTTCCAGGCAGGTGACCATGCTCGATGACGTGCGACGCATCATCCCGTTGCTGCTGCCCGGCGGACGCTGCACCATCGAGCAGGTGGCGGACCACCTGGGCGTGGTATGCCGCACGGTCCAGCGCCGGCTGGCGGAAGAGGGGCAAAGCTTCTCGTCGATCGTCAATGACATCCGCAGGGAACTCGCCGCGCGCCATGTCATCGAGAGCGACCGCCCATTGACCGAGGTGGCGACCCTGCTCGGTTTCTCGGCGCCAAGCGGATTCTCGCGCTGGTATCACGCGCAGTTCGGCTGCAGTCCGAAGGAGAGCCGGGCGGAACGGGGCGCGATGCGCCGGAAGTCGGGCTCCCTGCAAGCCGACGCATGACACGTCAGCAAGTCTTGCCAGGTGCGCCGTTCCGGTTGCCGCGGGCGAACTTGCGCGATTCAATATTGTTGACAAAAATCCAGCGCATATCGCTGAGCGAAGGGATCCTCCACGCATGGGTCGACTCAAGACCACCAACACGCCAGACCTGCAATCGCTGCTGGTGCTGCAAACGCTGCAAAACCCGGTCATGCTGGCCGTCGAGCAAGCGCTCAAGCATGGCCGCGACTGGTCGGCATCGGTCGCGGACCAGATTGCGGTGCGGCTTGCGGGCCTGATCACCATCGACGTGATCCACGCCGGCCAGCGCCTGCTCGAGAACGACATCTGCGAGGTGTTGGAGGTCAGCCGGGCCCCGGTGCGCGAGGCCTTGCGCATTCTGGAGCGGGAGCGTCTGGTCGAATTTCGCGCACGGCGCGGCGCCATCGTCACCGAGCCCAACGCCCAGGACCTGCGCGATATCTACGTCGTTCGGGATGCGCTCTTTGCCATCCTGCTCAGGCAACTGGTGGAAGAGCGTGCGGACGCACTGGATGGCTGGTTCGAAAAGTTCATGCCGGAGTTCGGCAAAGCCGTCGAGGAATCGGTGGACGCCTATATCAGCGTCACCTTTCTCGCGAACATCGCCATGGCGGACCTGTCGAGCAACCGGCTGGTCGGGGAGCTGCTGAATTCCATCTCGCTGCGGGTGCTGCGCTATGTGCGGCTCGGGCTCGCATGCCATCCCGGCGCGCTGGAGAATTCCCTGAAGACATGGCGTGCGCTGCAGCGAGCCGTGTCGAAGCGAGACATCGATGCGGTCTTGCAGACGGCGCACAAGCGCATCGCAAATTCCCGCGAAGCGGCACTTCGCGCCCTGGGAAGGCAGCAACGCTGATGCGTCGCCACGCCGGCTCCGGCGTCGGTGCGTGATTGCGCTGCGGCGCGAATTCCGCGTGCTGTCGACTCCGGGCCAATTACTTGCTTCGCCGGCTTTTGTGACCAGGGAAGAGGAGGGCAGCCAGCAACAAACCTCCGACGGTCAAAATGACTATGTCTTGCATGCGCATTGACTCCCATGAAGATGCCAGTCGAGCGGGTAACTTTAGCCGTTCGCTTGCTGTCGTGCTATCCGACGTTGTCCGACAGCGGATCTTCCCGGGATGGGCAGAGAACTCATCTCCAGATGAAACAGATGTAATCGATTGTTAGCCCTGCGCCGCGCACCAGTGGCATGCCGGCATGGCTAACTGCCAACGCCGGCAGTCTCTTCCACACGCTGCCTGCCCTGCAACCAGAACACCTTGTGCGTAGCGGCAACCAGGCGGTCCCAACGGTGCCGCCAGGATGGGCGCGTCGCGACATCTGTCGAACGGGCCGGCGCCGCCGGGTCCATGTCTGCCTGCGTGTCCGCCGCCGTTCCCGCCTGCAACCAGGGCTGTACCAGGATGGCGTACCGGCTGTACTCGGCCAGCAGCTCTTCCCGGCTGACCTCCTGTTCGCCGCCGCCCCAACCCGGCAGCGCAACCAGGAGGCGTCCGTGCTCGCGGCGCTCCAGCAATACGCACGGCCTGCGCTTGCCCAGCATCAGGATCGCCGGCAGCACGCTGTCCGGGATCCTGTCCAGCTCCACCTCCACGAGCCGGGCAGACAAGCCGGCGTGCGCCGCCGCGGCGCTCAGGAGCGGCAATGTGAGGCGGTGCGGCGGCTCCTTCTGCAGGACGGCAGACGGTATTGGCCGCTGCCATACCCGGTTGACCAGCAACAGGCAGCCCAGCAACGGATCATCCGCGCCCGTCGAGCGATGCTTGCCGGCATGCTGCTCCCGGTGGCCAGCCATGGCGTCAGGCGCTTCGCACAATGAAATCTCGGCCGGCTCGTGCGGACCGCACGGTTTCCACTCACCCATGATTCCCCCCGGTTTCAGTGGTGTGGCATTTCATTTTTATGAAAGCGTAGTGCACGAGGGCATCCGCTCCCATCCTTCAAACAGGCGATTCGAGGCTGATTCGGCTTTGAAACATAGACGGGACCGTGTCTTCAGGCCAGCCCGCCAAACCGGTTCCTTGCCGCAAGGGAAGGGCGTGCGGCAGTGCCACGTGCAGCGATGCGCCACCGTCATCGGGGGATGCCGCCCAGATCCGGCCTTCGTGCGCTTCGACGATCGTACGGCGGGCGGGCGAGGCCGAGGAGATCGAAGGACACGCCTTACGGGTCAGACGATCGAGATCAAGGTGTCTTGCGGAAAGCCGAATGCATGGGCACAGGCATCCATCGGACTGTACGGCTGGCGTGCCTCAGCTGAACCGCACATCGCCAAGATCGATGGCAACCATCAGCCGTTCGCGGTCGGCGGACAGGTCTTCGTTGCGCAGGTAGGCGCGGCGACGCGACGGGAGGACGATGCCATCCGCGGTAATGTGATCGGAGAGATACTGTGCCGCCGCGAAGCCCCCCGCAATGTCGACATGGTAGTCGTGCCGACGGACCAGCCTGTCGTCGCCAAAATAGAAATCCTGCAGTTCGCAATGGCTTTCGATATTGGCTGGAAAACGTACCCGCAATCCTCGCCACGTCTCCGAACCCTCGCGCCATGGTTCGATTTCGGTGACTTCGAACCCAGGGAGGGCGATCAGGAACGGCGTGGTCAGGTAGGTCCAGAGCGCGTATCCGTTGAAATAGGCGCGCTGCAAAGGATTCCATGCAGAGTCGATGACATGGCCATCGAAGCTGCGCCGGGGGTCTCGCAGTTCCTTCACCGTTTCTCCGCTGGTCGTCTCGATGGCGATGCGTCCTGGCTCAAAAGCGGTACGCCAGTGGGGTTCGCCAAATGGCGTCACCGAGGCGCGCTCTTCGTGCAGCGATACCGTCATGGTCCGCGGCGCCGGGTCCTGGATCAGCCCCTTCATTGCCCAGAATGCGCCACCGGTCACGATGGTTGCCGTCACTTGACTGAGGTGGTTCCAGCGTTCCAGCCCGCCGTGCGCCTCAAGGACTTCGTCTGCCAAGTTGCTCATCATCCACCTCCAAAGAGACATAAAGGGCACCATGAAACGTCGCGCACCGCGCGCCGCTTCTCAAGGTCCGCCTTCCAGGATCAAGTTAGTCCAAAGGGTGGTGGCGCTCCATTGGACCAAGGTATCGGATATGTCGCGGCCAATGAGCGATCACCTTCGGTGGTTTTTGTACGCCTTTGTATCAGGCAACGATTGCGATACATCCCCAGACAAAATGGCTGTTCTGCGCTACTCGGGGGATACGTCAGGATTCTCTAATGGGTTCCGTGGCGCGGCGCCACCAGCGCGAACAGCAGGCCGCGCATTCCAACGCAGTCCCATTCACAGGAGAGTCACCATGACCCGCATCGAACATGTGCTGTACACCGGCAAAGTCCACGTCACGGGGGGCCGCGATGGCCAGGCCCAAAGCGATGACGACCGCCTGAACCTCCGGCTGTCGCCCCCTGGGAGCAGCGGCCGGGGTACGAACCCCGAGCAGCTGTATGCGGCAGGCTGGTCCGCGTGCTTCATCGGTGCAATGGGCCGTGCTGCCGGCCAGATGAAGATCAAGCTTCCGTCCGACTTGTCGGTGGATACCGAGGTGGATCTCGGCACCGCCGGCGAGGCGTTTTTCCTGCAGGCCCGCCTGAACGTCAGCCTGCCCGGCCTGGATCGCGAGGTGGCGCAAGCGGTGGTGGAAGCGGCGCACCAGCTCTGCCCGTACTCCAAGGCCTCGCGCGGCAATATCCACGTCGAACTGAACGTGATCTGACGCAGCCCGTGGCCTGAATCGGCAGGCCACAATTTTTCGACTTCAGGATCTCAAATCATGCGCACGATTCTACGCGCCGCCCTGGTGGCCATCGCGATCGCCATTGGCGCGGCTTACTTCAGCGGGACTGGCGCGCGCGCCTTCAGTACGCCGAAAGCCAATGGCAGTGCCGCGCCCGAATTTACCGGCATCACCCAATGGCTGAATTCGCCGCCACTGTCCATGCAGGCGCAGCGCGGCAAGGTGGTGCTGGTCGATTTCTGGACATACTCCTGCGTCAATTGCCTCAACACGCTGCCCCACGTGAAGCGCTGGCACGACAAGTACAAGGACCAGGGGCTCGTCGTCGTGGGAGTGCACACACCCGAATACGGGTTTGAGAAATCGACCGCCAACGTGCAGGAGGCGATCAAGCGCCTCGGTGTGCGCTATCCGGTGGCGCAAGACAACCGCTACGCGACCTGGTCTGCGTTCCAGAACCAGTACTGGCCCGCCCTGTACCTGATCGACGCGGATGGCCGCATCGTCTATCAGCACTTCGGCGAAGGAAACTACGCGGAGACCGAAGCGGTCATTCAAAAGCTGTTGGCACAGCGGAAGTCGCCGCCGTCGGCATGACACGCGCAGATCGGCCTCGCTCGGGAGAGGCCGTCCAACCACACTTTCATGGGTGGCACCAGCGGCAGTCCACAGGCGCGATCAAAGTGAGGGAACAGCGGTAACGAATGCAATCAGCACGCCAAGTGCTATGCGATACCAGGCAAAGACTCGCAGCGAATGTCGCGCTACAAGGCGAATCATCGCATTGACGACAAAGAGGGCCGAGATGAACGCCGCAGTAAAGCCGGCAGCAATCGCCCAGAGGTCTTCCATGCTGAGCAGATGGTAGTGCCGCATGGCGTCATAGGTGGCGGCGCCCAGCATGGTGGGGATGGCCAGAAAGAACGAGAACTCGGTTGCGGCTTGTCGCGACACGCCAGACAGCATTCCGCCCACGATGGTGGCTCCCGAGCGAGACGTGCCGGGAATCATGGCGACGCACTGCGCAAAGCCGATGCCGATGGCTTGCTTCCAGCCGAAATCTTCGATGGTATGAATGCGAGGAACGGCCCTGCGCCGCTCTACCCAGAGAATGATCAGGCCGCCCACGATCAATGCCGTTGCAACGACAGCAGGATCGAAGAGCCGGTGCTTGATGGGCCCGATGAACAGTGCGCCGATGACTGCCGCAGGCAGAAAGGCGACCAGCACCGCGGTGGCAAAGCGCAGCGCATCCGGTTCCCTTCGGACCACTCCCTCGCACAGGTGCGAGATCCTGGCACGGTATAGCCAGCAGACGGCCAGGATTGCGCCGAGCTGGATCACCACGTCGAACACGCGCGCCTCATGGGACGCAAAATCGATCCAGTCTCCGATCAGAATGAGGTGCCCGGTGCTTGAGATGGGCAGGAATTCCGTCAAGCCCTCGACGAGGCCGAGAATGAACGCCTTGCCCATGTGGATCCAGTCAAGCATGTGGCTGCTGCCTCTTTGGTTGCCTTGCAGTTCGGAAGAAACGTGGCCCTGAACAGGCATCGGGATTACGACCGGGCATATGAGCCAGTCACGCCATCGGCAAACAATGGATCAGGCCGCACCGTCTCGTAGTCCCGAATGCGCATCGCGATGCTGGTGTATTCGCAGACGTATTCTTCGAACGCTGTCTTTCGCTCCCTGCCGATCACGTCGTAGATGGCTTCCTCGAACTCAGCGTCGGTCCAGACCGTTCCAGCGTGAGCAATGACCTCGGCCATCGCTCGGTAGAACCTGCCCTGATCGACAGGGTGTGCGCTGTACCAGGACTGATGAATGAGCCATTGCTTGAGCGCCTTGGCAATTTCGCATTGTGCCGACATCCAGGTGTCTCCAGGATTCTCGAGCGGAGAGAGGGCAATTGAATCTGCTTTACGACCTCGACCTCGGTCTCGACCGGGGTGAAGTGGCGGCTGGCTTGATGCCGTGCCGCTACAACACCCGAGTTGAACAGGTACCCCTTTCAGGCAATCACGCTGTCAGACAGACAATGGCCACGCTGCTCCAGGTAGCTGCGGAAGTTTGCGCCGGTTTCCTGATGCTTGAGCGCATACTCGACCGTCGCCTTCAGGTAGCCCAGCTTGCTGCCGCAGTCGTAGCGCGTGCCCTGGTAGCGATAGGCCAGCACCTGTTCCTGGCTCAGCAGCGACTGGATCGCGTCGGTCAGCTGAAACTCGCCGCCGGCGCCGCGCTTCAGTGCGCGCAAGTGGTCGAAGATTCGCGGCGTCAGGATGTAGCGGCCGACCACGCCCAGGTTCGACGGGGCTTCTTCCGGCGCGGGCTTCTCGACAATGCCCGATACCTTGATCACGCCTTCGCCCCATTCACGGCCTTCGACCACGCCGTAGGATCGGCTCTGCTCGGGCAAGATCTCTTCCACCCCAAGCACCGAGCAGTTGTAGTGGTTGTAGGCATCCACCATCTGCTTCATTACCGGCGGGTTGCCGTCGATCAGGTCATCGGCCAGCATGATCGCGAACGGCGTGTTGCCAACCAGCTTGGCCGCGCACAGCACCGCGTGGCCCAGGCCGAGCGCCTCGGACTGGCGCACGTAGTAGCACTCCACATTGGCGGGCTTGATCGAGCGCACCACGTCCAGCAGCGCCCGCTTGTTCTTGGCTTCGAGTTCCACCTCCAGTTCGAAGGCCTTGTCGAAATGGTCCTCGATGGCGCGCTTGGAGCGGCCGGTGACAAAGATCATCTCGGTCATGCCGGCGGCGATGGCTTCTTCCACGGCATACTGGATCAGCGGCTTGTCCACTACCGGCAGCATTTCCTTCGGGCTGGCCTTGGTGGCGGGCAGGAAGCGGGTTCCCAGGCCCGCAACCGGGAAGACGGCTTTGCTGACGCGACTCGTCATTTCAGTTGCTCCCTTCTAGAGATTTGATAAAGCTGCTGCCGCCAAAGAAAGAGGGTGTAGGCGCAACAGGGAATCAATCGCCTACACCCTAAAGTCGGCAACGGGGTGCCACCGGGGATTGTGCTGCGTCGCAGCATCCGCGGTACCCCCCACGCGTTGGGACAGGATGGGCGCAGAAACGTGGTTGACACGACGGAATCGCCAGTCAGCTGGCTCATTCGAAACTTTCCCTACCTCGGTGTGGGGCCTACCGAAGCGGGGTAAGACAGGGTTCGCCGCCCATCAATAATCGAGGCCGGCAAGCACTGACCCCGTTGCCGCTCCCGTAAGGGTGTAGACGCTTTCCCCGCGTCTACACCCTCTTTTTTTGTGGCTTTGCAAGTTGCGGGAAGAAGGGCGCAAGCACCGAGGCGGCCTGCTCGACAGGGCGTAGATCGGCACCCGATACCGCTCCATGCCGTCCCTTCCATTTTTCCTTTCCACTCTGATGGGGGGATCGGAAACTTGCTCAAAATGCCGGCCGCGCCTTGAAGATGTAGTCCCACGCGCCATAAACTTCGCCGGTCATTTGCGAAATGACGCAGTGCAAAAAGAGCGCGCCTCCGCGCCGTGCAATACGCAGCCAACACCGCCAGGTTCAAGTCCGCAGGCAATGCACAAAGCGGAAAAGCACCCACGGGTGCCATGTCGAACCGGCGGAATCGCCGCTGCTCAACCCGCCAGGGAGACGGCGGGCAAGGCGGATCTTCTTGCAAACAAGGGAATCATCGAGACGTGCTAAAGCTTTCAACCAGATTGAGGTTTGGCAGGGCTGCAATGTGCCTGGGGATCATTCCATTGCTGGCATCCTGCGCACTCGCGCCGGGCATGCGCTTCGACCCACAGCGCCCGCTCGATCCGGAAGATCCGGAGTCGGTGCCCAAGATCACGCAGATCACACCGGCGCTGGTGCGTACGCTGAAGGCGGCCACGCCATCGGTGAACGCGGGGGTGGAAGAGCTGTACGACATTCCAAAGCCCTATACCGTTGGCGTCGGTGACATCCTGTCGATCGTCGTGTGGGACCACCCGGAATTGGTGTTCCCCACGCAGACCTACTCGATCGGCACGGCTTACGAGATCCCGAACTACAGCGGTGCTGCCAACGTCCCAGGCTACGTCGTGAGTCCCGCTGGCACCATCCAATTTCCGTACGCTGGCGTGCTAAAGGTTCTTGGCCGTACGCCAGACGAGATCCGCGGACAGCTGAGCACCCAGCTCAAGCCTGTCGTCAACATGCCACAGGTTACCGTTCGCGTGCTCGCCTTCCGCAGCAAGCGTGTCTACCTCGACGGCGAAGTCAAGACGCCGGGCCCCCAAAACATCGACGACGTACCCATGACGCTGGTCGAAGCGCTCAACCGCGCCGGCGGTGTCAACGTCCTGACTGGCGACAATAGCCGCATCCGCATTTCCCGCGAGGGCAAGACCTACGTCGTCAATATGCCTGCGCTCTTGCAGCAAGGCATCGACCCCGCCCACATTCTGCTGCGCCACGGCGATATCGTGCGCGTGGAACAACGCGAGGACAGCAAGGTGTTTGTGACCGGTGAAGTCGTGCGTCCTGTCGCCGTCATGCCGCGCAACGGCCGCCTGACGCTCAGCGAGGCCATCGGCGAAGCCGGCGGCGTGAACCCCCTCTCGGCCAACGCGAAGGAACTCTACGTTATCCGCAAGAGCAATGATGGCGAAGCCCAGGTGTTCCACCTCGACGGAAAATCCCCGGTCTCCTATGCACTGGCCGAATCTTTCGAGCTGAAGCCAAAGGACGTCGTCTATGTGGATGCCGCTGGTGTGGTCCGCTGGAGCCGTGTGATCAACCAGCTGCTGCCGAGCGGCAACTTCTTCACGTCCACGGCGAACGCGGTCAAATGATTAAAAACGTACTCGTGGTGTGCATTGGCAATATTTGCCGGAGCCCGATGGCTGAAGGGTTGCTAAAGCACGCGTTGCCAAGGCTTACCGTGTCGTCGGCTGGAATCGCCGCTTTAGTCGGCAGATCAGCTGACCCGATATCTGTGGATCTTCTGGCGAAGGGCGGATTAGACATTTCCTCTCATCGCGCCAGGCAACTGACGGGGATAGATGCTGCCATGGCCGACTTGATCCTGGTGATGGATCAGAAGCAAAAGCACGACATCGCAAGTAAGTATCCGTATGTCTCCGGAAAGATATTCAGGTTGGGCGAGTTTGGGAAATTTGACATCCCCGACCCGTATCGAAAGCCGCGAAGCGACTTCGAATCAGCGCTCAAGCTAATCGACCTTGGGCTGAAAGCCTGGATTTCAAAAATTTCGGCTGTTAATTAGCTGAATTTTTGTAAAACCAAAAAGCGAAAAATATAAGCATTGAGCGGCCAGTGCTGTCGGAACATTAATGGGTGAAGAAAATGGAAATAAGGCATCTCGATGGTACGGCCCTACTAGAGACCGGTGTCAACAAATTTTCACAATCTTTTCGCGTGGTGTTCGTCGTTGAGGCTGCGGGCGGCGGCGTCGCAGTTCACCTGGTCGATATGATCCGTGGGTTGGTTGCAAAAGGTGTCGAGGTACACCTGATCGCTCCATCAGGCGCTCGCTTCGATGCGAGCATCCTTACGGATCAGGTTATTGGCCTATGCACGTCCTTTGTGCGAGTTCCTATGCACCGTAACGTCACGTGGCGGGATCTCATCGCATATTTTCACGTCTTTCGGCAAATAATCAGAATCCGCCCAGCGATTGTTCATAGCCACAGTTCGAAGGCGGGGGTACTCGCACGGCTTTGCCTCGGATCGTGGCAACAGGTTTACACCCCGCACGCCCTCTATACTCTTAATCCCTATTTGTCGCGAGGGAAACGCAGGTTTTACGGTGCAATTGAGCGTTGGTTTGGCAGAATCGGCACCGATCGGCTGATAGCAGTTTCCAAGGACGAGGCTGAACACGCGCGCAATGTTTTGGCCATACCCAGTCGGATAACCACCACCATTTACAACGGGATACCATCCTTCTCCTTGCTGTCACAGCGCGACGCCAGGAAAGCGCTGCGGCTCGAACAAGGAAAGTTCTATGTCGGCTTTGTTGGCCGCCTGGAATTTCAGAAAGGCATCGATAGACTCGTTTCGATATCCAGGACCCTATATTCCAAGTTCGGCGAAGGTATCTGTATTGTGATAATTGGATCCGGAGATATCGAAGTTGCAACCGGATTGCGGGCAGTAGATCTGCCGGCAAATGTTCGGTTTCTCGGACCGGTCCCTCAGGCACGACAGTACTTTGCCGCGTTCGACATATTTGCCCTCGCAAGTAGATATGAAGGGTTTCCTTACGTCTATCTCGAGGCGATGGCTGCATATCTGCCGATAGTTACGACAAGGGTTCCCGGCGCTGAAGAGCTGGTTTCCGAAGAAGGCATCGGCATTGTCGTTGAAAATACGGACGAGCCTCTTGATTTCGCTGACGCAATACAAAAGCTTTTTGAGAATTCAGAATTGAGGGGAAAAATGCGTGTCAGGTGTACGGAGGCCGTAGCACGATATTCCGCCTCCGAAATGGTGGAGCGGACGCTGAAGGTTTATGCCAGCCTGGGCGATGGGAGCACAGAATGAACTCGCGCTGTCATGTCGCGTTGCTACACGCATATAGTCGAAAGAACTCCGGCGATGGACTGCTGGTGGATTTGTCGGTGAAAATGCTTAGGGAGGCGTTGGGAGATAAGATCAGAATTACGGTTGTTGCGGCAGACCCCCACTCTTTTTCAAGCTATCACGACGTGGTCCATGCACCGGTACTCGCACAGAACGGATTTGGCCGTGTGGCGGCGGCACTTGGGGTGGTCCTTAATATTCCTATCGCGCCTACCCGGAAGCTTTACCGGCTTCTAGAAGAGGTAGATCTCATCGTGGGCGTTGGTGGTGGATATCTGCGAGCCCGCAACAACGCCGAAGCGGCCAAGCTTGCGCTCGGGCATTTCGTACAGTTAAGAGCGGCCCGAAATTCGGGAAAGCCAGCAATATATTTGCCTCAGAGCATCGGACCGACCCTGCTTCGCCCCGACGGATTTGCGAGTGTATTTCACTCAAAATTGACTCGAATGCTCGGAGGATTCGAGCGTGTCTATGTACGTGATGAGCGGTCATTAAAGGCCCTAGAAAAAAATTCTAACACGCGTCGCGCACCGGATCTTGCGGTGCTTGAGTTTAGCAATAGTTATGGTGGACAAACGCATCGGGTTAGAAAAATAACTCGTAATATTGGTCATGTTGCATTGGTTTTGCGTGAGGCGCCGCGCTGGGATCGTGAGCAGCGAAAGCGTTATGCCGATTCAACGAGAGAGCTGATATCTGAGTTAAAGAAGCGATGTAAGGTAACGTACGCAATTCAAAGCTCTGGCCGCGGAAACGATGACGTAGCTTACTACAATCGAATTGGAATCTCGGATCCGCTCAATTCCCTGAAGACGATCCTGAGCGAAGATAAACCCGACGTCGTGATCTCTGTTCGCCTTCACGGGGCACTCGAATCGATACTGGCTGGTGTCCCGGCGTTCCATTTGAGCTATGAAAGAAAAGGATTCGGCGCGTACAAGGATCTCGGTGTCGACGGGTGGGTCGAAAACGCTGCGGATTTCTCGGCATCGCGAGTTATACATAAGATTTTCGAAAGCAATGCGATCGACAATTTTTGGCTGAGTGCGGAAAAAAATCTGATCGCAACTCGCAATAGCTACGACTCGATCGTGAGCGAAATTCGCCGAGTCACGGGAAATTCGCAAAATTAAAGAACTGTATCTAACCAATCTTAATCTTCACTGCCACTAGTTAGCAAACTGGAGTAGGAGGAGGGAGGGTATTTTTGATGAACGATCGACTTCCTGTTCAGTACAATCTCGCCTCCGCGGAGGAGGACGGTGAGCTTGTCCGCTATTTAGACGTTTTGCTGGGGAACTGGAGGCTGATAGCTTCGGTGCTGGCAGCAGCTATTTTTCTGGGAGGGGTGTACGCGATCCTCGCGACTCCTATATATGAGGCAGATGTCCTCGTCCAGGTGGAGGACAGTCCCACAAGTGCCAGCAGCCTTCTAGGTGACGTATCGCAGTTGTTTGACACCAAGACGCAGGCCGCAGCCGAGATCGAAATACTCCGATCGCGAATGGTCGTGGGCAAGGCCGTCGACAATCTTCGCCTCTACATCGATGCTAAGCCACGCTACTTCCCGTTCATCGGCCGTTGGATCGCCAGTCGAAACAAGGGCATTTCCGACCCCGGACTTCTCGGCTGGGGAGGGTACGTTTGGGGCAGTGAGTCGATAGATGTCAAAGAGTTTAATGTTCCTGAGGAACTCGAGGGAGAAGACTTCGTCCTCACGGTTTTGCCCAACGGACGCTTTCGACTTGAGCAAGCCGATCTAGATAATCCGATCGAGGGTAAGTTGGGTGAAATCACCTCGGTTACGCAGAGTGTAGGTCGCATAGAAATCTCGGTGGCGGGGGTCAAGGCGAAGCCACTGGCTAGATTTATCCTGATTAGAAATTCGCAGTTGAAAACGCTGCAAGACCTGCAAGTGAACCTGCGAATAGAAGAGAAGGGAAAGCAAAGCGGAATTATTGACGCTTCTCTGCAGGGGAAAAATCCCAAGCTAACTGCGAATATTCTCAACGAGATAGGACATGAATATGTCCAGCAGAATATCAGGCGAAAAGGAGAAGAGGCCGAGAAGTCAATTGCGTTTCTGGAAAAGCTTATGCCAGAACTGAAGTCGCAACTCGAGATATCAGAAAACCGATTCAATGCACTTCGAAATTCCCGCGGTACATTTAATTTGAGTGAAGAGGGAGCCGCTTACCTCCAACAAAGCGTAACGACCCAGACGGCGCTATTCGAACAAAAGCAAAAACTTACCGAGCTACGCAGCAGATTCTCTCCTGATCACCCGGGTGTTAAAGCTGTGGAGCAACAGGTTGCTGCGCTGAGTGCAAAGGTAACGTCGCAAGCAAAACAAATGAGATCCCTGCCGAATCTGGAGCAGGATGCCGTACGCCTGATGCGCGATGTACAGGTCAGCAATGATCTGTATGTCGGTGTCCTCAATAATATGCAACAACTCAAGCTGGTTAAGGCGGGCAAGGTGGGCACTGTTCGACAACTGGATGAGGCACGTATACCCGAGGAGCCAGTAAAACCAAAACGCGCCCTGGTAATGACCGTTGCAGCGATTCTGGGCCTTATGCTCGGTGTAATTTCGGCACTCGTACGCGAGACGATTTTCGGAGGAGTGACGAGTGCGCAGGATATTGAGCAGCGCACCGGACTTAATGTCTACGCAACGATACCGCTATCCCAGGCACAGCTCGAGATATCAAAGGCTATTGGCGCGAAGAAGAGCGGCCAGCATCTTTTGGCAAACTTGAAACCTGATGAAGCCTCCATCGAGGCACTGCGGAGTTTCCGCACGGCGCTGCAATTTGCAATGTTAGATGCTCAAAATAACCGTGTGCTTTTGACGGGAGCCACCCCGTCGGTGGGGAAGTCATTCGTGTCCGCAAATCTGGCTGCTGTATTGGCCGCTGGCGGTAAGCGCGTTCTTCTGGTTGATGCGGATATGCGAAAAGGCTATTTGAATCAATATTTTGGACTCGAACGTGCTCCTGGCCTGTCGGACGTTCTCTCTGGAAATTCATCGCCCGAGAAAGTTACCCGTTGCAGCGTTTTCCCTAACCTGGATTTTATCAGTACAGGCGCTATTCCGCCTAATCCGGCCGATTTGCTTTCGAATGATCGATTAAAAGCATTCCTAGATGCAAAAAGTAGCAAATATGATATCGTTCTCGTCGATTCGCCTCCGGTCCTTGCTGTGTCCGACGCTTCGTTGGCGGCGGGCCACTGCGGCACAGTATTTGTTATAGCGAGATCAAACGTAACTACGATCGGTGAGATCACGGAAAGTGCGAAGAGTTTGGGTCATTCGAACGCAAGCATAAAGGGCGTGATTTTTAATGGCATTGATCAGAGCGCATTCACGTATGGTTCGAAATACGGAAGATATCGTTACGTGAAATACGAGTACGGGAATTCTGCCGGCGAGACAGTTTGATGCAAAGCGCGCCTGCCAATCGCTCTAAGATTAAGAAATCGCGATGCTTTTTTTTGCAGGTTGCTTCGCAAATCTGGCTTCAGAGGAAGTGAATCGATAAGGTTGCTCAAAGTGATGAAATGTGCCGAAGATGAGAGATCGCTCATTATGGTGATGGACGGGAATTTCAACCGCTTTGGTGGTGAGATTATGAGTCCTCATATGGGATACAGAATGTTCGGTGCTAGATTCGTCGATTTTTTCGACCGCGTGGTTATAGCAGCTAGGGCGTTTGATGGGACGCGCTCGGTTGGAGAGGCGGTCACCGGGCCAAAGGTGAAATTTTTGGATTTGGGCTCAAATAGGGGCGCGGTGAGCCTGCTGCTAAGTACTCCCAGGTTGATTGGCCGGCTATGGCGCGTGGTTGGATCTCCTGGCGTCATATTGATCAGGTTTCCGGGGAACATTGCTGTTTTCACCATGCTTCTTTGCCTTCTGTCTGGAAGAAAATTCTCGGCGGAGATTGTGGCTGATCCGGCAGACTATTTTAGTGAGGCCGCCTCAACGCATCCGCTCCGAAGGGTGGCGAAAGTCGCTCACGTATATTTCACAAAGTTGGCGGCTCGAAAATCGCAAAGCGTTAGATATGTGACGAGTCGCTATTTACAGGATAAGTATCCATCCACGCCGGAGATAGCATTCGGATTCAGTGATGTGTATTTGCCGGACAGTCTTTTTTCCGATAGCTCCGTCTCGCATGAGAAGCTGAACGCCAGAGATTTTAGCCTCGTGAACATAGGGATGATGCATAACCACAGCAAGGGTCATATCGTCTTGTTAGACGCCGTGGCCGAACTTCGACAGAGAGGGGTTGCGATAAGGTTGTCTCTGGTGGGGGACGGGGCATTGCGCAAGGAGTTTGAGGCATATGCACGCCGACTCATGATTGAAGATGTAGTCGACTTTGTCGGCGTGATTTCCGCGGAAGAAGTGCATGCGTTGCTCCGTAAACATCATCTCTTTGTATTGACGTCTTTTCAGGAGGGCATGCCCCGGGCAATGCTTGAGGCGATGGCGGTTGGCCTGCCTGTGCTGGCAACCAAGGTCGGCGGCATACCCGATGTTCTGCCCCCGCAGCAACTGGTCTGCGCTGGTGACCGACCAGAGCTTGTGAAGGCAATCGAGAGACTGGTGAGAGACCGCACCCTGCTGGCAAGTCAATCTCGTCAGCAGCAACATGTGGCCATGGAGTTCAGTGAGGAAAAGCTACGTTCGAAGTACGCTGCATACTGCAACAGGCTTTTCGAGGCACGATAGGATGCGCAGGGATGTAATTTATGTGATTGCCGGATCCGCAATCCCGGCGATTGGCAATTTTCTCGCGGTCGTTATTGCGTTGAAAAATTTAAACGTCGAGTGGGCCGGAAAGTGTTATGCATTGATGGCGATGTTTTTTGTGGCTATCGATGTATTTAATTTTGGTGCAGCAAGAATCTATAGCGTAAGCAAAATACGGGAAAGCTTCCCAAGCCTGCTTTTCTTGGATTTTTTTAGCGCACTCGGATCATCGGTCATATTTTTGGGAGGGGTCTATCTGCTTCATAGTGTCGAAGTCGTCGCGATGCCACAGATATGGTTAATTCTCGTGCTTGCACCAATGGCCTATGCAATGTCACATTTCGCACTGGGATACCTGAGGCTGAATGGCGGGAACGGATTGATATGCCTGGTTGCTGCATTCGCTGCATCTTTGCGTGTCGCGGCAGTCTGGAAGATCTCGCTTGAGCAACAGTGGGAGCCTTATTTCCCTGACCTGCTATTGGCGGTGGAGGCTATTTATGGCCTTCTGTTGCTTGGCGCGTATAGAATAGTCGTGGCGAAGCGCTTAGGAAATACGGCCACGAGCCAGAGTCTGCGGCTTGCAAACTATTCACAGATAGTCAAATTTGCGTGGCGCGAATTGTTGAGTAGTTGGTATTCCAATGCGCTATTCTCGGGCGCAAAGCACGTTGACGTAATGATTGTTGCCGCCGCTGCGGGGCCCGCGGCGGCCGGTCTCTACCGCGGCGTAAAAAGCATTCAGAATTTAGCATTTAACTTCGGTCAATCGCTGGCGTACATCGTTCAAAAGCGGTTTGACTATTCTTCTATATTGCGAAATAAAGAGCGAAAGAGTGTTGTGCTTTTTGTGTTTGCCGCGATGTCGATACTGGGTTGCGGGCTGATGGCTTATCTTTCCTGTGTTGTGAATCTTTTTCCTCTCGGGGAGGTGGGACCCTTCCGGCAACAGTTCTACTTTATGTTTTTAGTGTTTGGTGGGGCGTTATTGATATTTTCTTGTAGATTGATATCGCTTTATGTTTTCGTGAATAATTCACGGCGCTTTGTGTTTATTTCGACGTTCGAGGTTATTGGTGTAATAGTCGCGCTTTTGGTTTTCACAAAGTGGCTTGGTGTTTTCGGTGCCGTAGTTTCGATGGCGGTCGTATATGCCGTGTTAGTACCGTTGTCTATTTTATGTCTTCCAAAGTTAGCTGAGACGTAATAGATCGGTTGTGGATTCCGTATATAGAGGCCAGGCATGACATCCGCCCCCCCCCGTAGTGTGCTCCGGAGACGACTGTCTATTTTATTCGGATCTCTTCCGATTTTAGGATTTCTGCGGGCAGAGGACTTCGAGCCATCGCCCGAGAATGAAATTAGGGCGCCTAAGATGGTATTCGCACACTATATGGTTGCGTGGCCAAGGGCAGGAGCTAATGCCGCTATTGAAGACTATCAAACGGAGATCAGGGAGGCTATTGCCCACGGGATAGACGGCTTTGCCCTCAACTGTGGAGGCTGGAGCAGGAGCGAGCCCCATTACAAGCGCAGAGTCTTGCAGATTTTCGAGGCAGCAAGCGCGCTTAAGGCTGATTTCTGGCTGTTTGTTTCCGCTGATGGCAGGGCGCAGGACGAAGTCGAAGATATTGTGCGAAGTACTGCGGATTTGCCGAATCAACTGAAAGTGAACGGAAAACCTGTCCTTTCAACATATTCCGCAGGGGGGGGGAACTCAACAAAACGTGCGTCGCTTATTAAGTTGTCGCGCGAACTTGGAGTGTTTTTTGTTCCTCATTTTGTGCCGGATACGGGGGAGGAGGAAATAAAAGACAGGCAGGCGCAGGAACTCATCTCGAAATTGGGCGGAGCGGATGGATACTTCTATTTTGGTGCCGCCGGCTCTCCGTGGGTTTTGGCGTCGTCGATTCGGATGTTGAGCGACCGATTCAGGGCCGTGCGTACACTGTTTATGTCATCAGTCACTCCGTACTATAGGGGGTTGTATACCGGCACTAATTATAGGGCTTTCGAGACTTATGGCTTTGTCGGAATGGCAATGGAATGGGAGGCGGCAATCCATGGCGACGCAGACTGGGTACAGATCGTAACCTGGAACGATTGGGCAGAGTCGACCTATGTAGCCCCCCTTTTAGCCGCGGAAAGAGGACGAGTATTCGCTGAACGCTTCAATGACATGCTTTCTCATAAGGGATATCTTGAGGCCAGCAAGTATTATATATCGTGGTTCAAGAGAGGAAGACGGCCGGAAATCAACCGCGACGAGATTTTTTATTTCTACAGGCTTCATCCGGTAGACGTTTCTGAGTACGGGGAATGGTCGAGCTTGGGGAAGAAAGGTGTGCGTAGTTTACCTAGAACAAAAGAGCGGCTTTCGCCGGATATACATGTGACTTTGCTGCTCAAAGATCAGGCGGAGTTCACGGTGAACATCGATGGGCGTATAAGCATTTTTAAAGTTGGCCGCGGAGTTACCCATCTTAGTGTTGCTTCTCACGCCGGCATTCCAAGATTTACTCTGCATAGATGGGGGAGCGTGATCATTGATAAAGTCGGCGAACTGGAAATAAGTTCGGACGATTTTTCCGGGCAATACAATTATTTTGCTGGTAGTGCGAAGGGGTAGATCGAAGTTGGTCGAAACCGAGGAGTTGTATGCTTTATTCCGTCCAGTTTTTGAGAGCCGTAGCCGCCGTCCTTGTCGTCGTCTGCCATGCTGTTACGAAGCAAGGGCAGATTTCCGGAACCGGCGCGGTTTGGGAGATCGGGGGGGCGGGCGTTGATCTCTTCTTCATCATTTCCGGGTTCATCATGTGCCACGTGACAGCCAACCGGAAGGTGACTGTGCGGGGCTTCCTGCTCGCCCGCGTGCTTCGAATCATCCCGCTGTACTGGACACTCACTCTGGTTGCGCTGATGGTCTACATCGTAAGCCCGAGCCTGGTGAACAGTAGTGGCGGCACCACGACCGTGCTGCACTCGTTCACGTTGATTCCGACGGGGGTTAAGTTTCTAATCCAGAACGGGTGGACGCTGACCTATGAATTTTGGTTCTACATTATCTTCGCCGCTACCCTCGGCTTCGCACTCCGATCGAGGTTGGCGATTGTCAGTGGCATCATGGTCGCGCTTGCAGTTGGAGGGTCGGTGCTGCAGCCAGCCAACCCCACAGTCAAATTTCTTACTGCTCCTATTGTGCTTGAGTTCGTTATGGGCATAGGAGCGTACTTGTTCGTGAGGTATGGTCCTCGCTCACGGGAACTCAGCGCGCTGCTGGTATTGATCGGCGTAGTGAGTCTTTTTTCCTGCGCGCTAAGTGGAAAAGTGCATGATCGAGTTTACAGCTACGGCGTCCCAATGGCATTTGTATTTGCTGGCCTTGTAAGTGCTGAGGACACCGTTAGGCAGGTGTCCGACACAATGCTTGGTCGACTGGCGGGCACCATCGGCGATGCATCGTACTCACTCTATCTTTCGCACCCGTTTTCGTTGGCTACTACTGCATTCGCAATCAAGCGCTTCGGACTCCAGGAGTATCCAATCACATCGATCGCTGTTCTGACTGCGTTGGCGCTGGTGGGTGGATACCTTTGCTATGCATTAATCGAAGTTAAGCTTACCAAATTCGTGAGGTTGGCATCGGAGAAATCAATGTCCGGCGCGCGAGCTGACGGCAAACGGGTGGCACAACGATGAATATGCGCCGCTATAGTGGCTCTCCAGCAAACGGAGGGAAAGCAATGTGGGCAACCCTAGCGATTGGTGCCTGCATGTGTTCCATTGCGGTAGTCATCGCGAACGGCCGAGCGCATCCGCTGACTGTAATTCTGGCCCTTGTGCTTGTCGTCGCGGTCATGATGATTCGACCGCGCAATGCGACGGTTCGCTGGTTCCGCCTTTTCCTTCTGTTCTCTTTGGGGATATTTCCTCTCGGGCAGCTGATTACCGGTGATGAGATCTACCTGAGGCTTCTGTCGCAGGATAGCCTTGCAGTTGGCACCTGGTTCTTGGCCAGCATTGCCGGCGTTCTTGTGACGAAAGTCTACCTCGACCTCAAGTCGAAAGATCTAAGACCATGGCCGGACGTTTCCGATCGGACGGCGAGGGCTAACCGAATCGCATACCTGTTCGCAGCAATGTCATTGGCGGCACTTGCCTTCATGTACATCAAGCTCGGCGGCTATGGAGCGGTTGCCAGTGCTTATGAAGACCGGCTTGAGGGTACTGGAACCGACTATGATCCATTCAAAGGATTGGGGGTGATCCAGGCGTTTGCTAATACTTCGCCGCTTTGGGTATTCGTCTGCCTGATGGTCCGAAAGCGATCGAGCACAATTCTTACACTTCTTGCTTTCGCCCAGCTTTTCGGGCTTGGGTGGTTGGCGTCAGGGGTTGCCGGTAGTCGACAGGGCATCGTATTCGTGCTCGTCTTCGCGTTGTTTATCTATCACGGCTTCGTCAAGCCTATCAGCGCAAGAAAGGCGAAGATTGTGGGTGCAGTGGTTGCGCTGACAGGGATCGTTCTTATCCCGCTGAAGCTCGGCCTGGGGTTCGAGGATCTTGGCAAGATCAATCAGCGTTTCGAGGAGAAGCGGGTATTGCAAGTCAGCATGGGGCCGATCAGCTCGTTCCTGTTTCGCGACCTTTCAAGATTCGACGTGCAGACAACCGCGATCGAAGAGATTGGGAAACCTGGATACGAACTTTCAATGGGGCGGAGTTTTCTAGGCGCGATCGCCTCCGTCATTCCGTCGGCACTTTGGAAGGGTAAGCCAGATACCTTCGCGCAAGAAAAGACCGAGATCGTCCAGGATGTTGAGCGTGGTACGTTGAAGAAGACGACATTGCTGTTCGGCATGCCGGGGGAGTTCCTGGTCAATTTCGGTTTGCTGGGATACATAGTGTCGTTTGTAATTCCGGGGTGGCTGCTCGTAGTGCTGAACAGGGTCAGTGGGAAATCGAGCAGATGGAAAGCGCTCCGCGCCGTCCTTTGGCCGCTGCCGTTCCTGTTCTTTCTGTTCGATTCAAACGTGATGGTGTATTACGTGATTCGGTGGGTTTTATTATTTGGCATACCGATGGGGTACGCCTTGAGCTGGCCGCGGCTTCGGTATACGAGCCCTTGGCTTGCTGAAAATCGGGGTCCGTTGGCGCCCACGGCTACATGATCTTCCGAGGACTCCATTCGAAACACCAGCCACCTCTCGGGGTGGCTTTTTTGTCCCGGCCGCGCGCCGGCGCGCTTCATAATGCCGCATGCCCTGCCTGCCTGCCTGCCTGCCTGCCGGGCGGCGGCGAGATACTGGAGCGCGGGCAAGGATGCGCCTGCCGGGCAACATTTTGCTTTGGAGCCAGCGGTTGCTGGAGAGTGGAGATCGCCCAGGACCGGTACGGATACCCCAGGCGGAAGTGGGTTAGCGTAGTACAACTACCTTGAGCAACGGACAAGGATCTGCAGTTCCGACGTGCCCCATGCTTGGAATCGATCCCGCGTGCCAGGTCGCGCGCCTGCTATTGTGCCTTGGCTTTTATCTGCCTTGGCTTTTATCTGCCTTGCTTCTCTGCCTTCGCAAAGGGTGTGTCAGGGCGCCTATTCTTCGACTTAAAAATCAGAAGCAAGGCCGACCTTGGCTATTGCAAAAATACCCTTGCAAAGGGAATGAGTTGCTACGAGGCATGCAAATGCGAGAGGAGGGCAACCCTAGCACGAGCGACTCGCGGTGTCCGGTGCGCGAATTTCGACTTCGAGCCCGGGTGTCGCCTCTGTCTTGAGGGATAGTGCGCGTTTGACCTACGAACTCAATGTCCCGAATGCCCGTGGAATTGATAGCTCACTATCCGTGATGCGCAGGCTTTAATACGCATTCTGTCCACTCCACCCCTTGAACGCCGTCCAGAAAATAATCCTCAAGTCCATCCAGAACGACCAGTTGCGGATATAGAAGATGTCGTGCTCCACGCGCTTGGCCATCTTGTCCAGGGTGTCAGTCTCGCCGCGATGGCCGTTGATCTGGGCCCAGCCGGTGATGCCCGGCTTGACGCGGTGGCGCAGCATGTAGAAGTTCAGTTGCTCCTTGTAGATGTTGTTATGCGCCATGGCGTGCGGCCGGGGGCCTACCACGCTCATCTCGCCCTTGAGAACGTTGATGAACTGGGGCAGCTCGTCCAGGCTTGTACGGCGCAGGAAGGCACCGATCGGCGTCACGCGGCTGTCGCCCTTTGTTGCCTGCGTGACGACGCCGTGCTCGGCGTGCACCTTCATGCTGCGGAACTTGTAGACGTGGATGACACGGCCATCCATGCCTAGGCGCTCCTGCTTGAAAAAGACCGGGCCCGGCGAGTCGCGCTTGATGAGGATGGCGATGAGCAGGAACAGTGGCGACAGCGCGACAAGCACCAATGCCGAGAAGCTGCGGTCGAAGATGGCCTTGATGGCCCCGCGCACGCCGAGCGAGGGCGGCTTGTTCATTTCCACCGCAGGCATGCCCAGGAAGTTGCCTACGTTGTGGTTGAGCAGGTCCAGGTCGAGCACGCTCGGCATCCACTTGATGTCGATGAAGTCATTGCGCAGCGAGAAGGCGATCTCCTGCATCAGGCGGTGCTCGCTCATTGGCAGGGTGATCCAGATCTCATGGATCCCGTGCGCGCGGGCGAAATCAGCGATGTGGGCGCTGTCGGTGATGCGTCGGCGCCCCTCCGGCGTGGATTCGCTTTCAGCGGCATAGATGCCGCTGACCTTGAACCCGGTGGTGTGGCTGGCGGTCGCGCGACGGTACATTTCCTGGCCGGTCCGGCCAAAGCCAACGATGATCACGCGCTTGTTGTTGGCACCGGCAACGCGCAGCAGGTTGAGCGCGGCACGGGTGACCACGCGCAGGCCCACCAGGCCGGCCAGCGAGAAGGCGTACCAGTACACCATCCACAGGCGGGACAGGGAGTCGGCCTGATGGAGCAGGTAGGTCAGCAGCAGGCTGACCAGCCACACCAGGCTCCAGGCAGACATCAGGCGCGCAGCGAGCGAGAACAGGCTGCGCCCGCGCCACGAGGTGTAGACGTCGAACCCGGGCAACACGATGAAAGCGATCGCACAGCCGAAGTACTGGATGAACTGGTGGATCGGCGCATGCGCAGTGGCAAACCGCACTTCACTGGCCAGGATTGCCGCAAGCCAGATGGCGCCGGCATCGAGCAGGCGAGCCATCAGCGCGAGCTGATCATGGTGCCTGGCAAACATATCGCGATAGATACCCAATTGCTTCCCCCAGAAGCGTTGAGTAATGGGCATTCAAGCGAGTGCCCATGCCTTGTTGTCTCCTCCGAACCTCCGGTCCGCGCGCGGTAGCGTCCAGGCTCGTTACGTGGCATGCATCGTTGCTGTGCATGCTCAAGGTGTGTGGACAAAGCAGAGTCGTGCGGGGCTGCATTCCGGCAGCCGGTTCCATGGTGTGGCGGCAGTCAGCTGACGACCGGCCACGGCCGCATCCTTGAGGGTCGTCCATGGAACCGCAACGCTCTTTGCTGCCGGCGCGCTGTTGGCACCGGCGTGCTTCGTGTTTTCAGGTGCGAATAGTGCGATGCAGCGAAATGCGTCGGTACCCTTCATCAGAAGGGAAAGTCTGGCCTTTGCCGATGATGCATTCGACCACTATTCGCGAAGGGCTTCGTCGATTTTTCGCGCGCGAAGATGCCGTGCAACTGACTTCAGCGTTACCCCGCTCAAGGAGGGAAGCGAGAGGCCAGCGCACCCCACGCACCGGGGGTGAGAATAAAAAGCATTGGCGAGCGGTTCGGGACCGCCGAGTTTGTGTGATGCCCACCAAAGGCAGATGCGGCCCGGTAGCCGGACATCCTTCACTCAACCGCGGCAATGAAATGAGAAAGAAGACAGAGCCACATACGGTATTCACGCGGGAGCAGCTGGATGAGTATTTCGCTTCGTACGTAGGGATGGAAGGTGGAAATCCAGGCGCTGCGGTATGGTTCTGCGATAGCTCCCCGCATCCGAGCGGCGCGTCGCTATTGGCCCCGCTGGTCCCGCGTCGCCAACCCGGCGCATGGGATGCCGCCTACCGTTGCAAGTATCGCCATCACATGGAGCGCTGGCAGTCGCACCAGAGGATTGCCCGCATCATGGCGGCCGCGCGTGCACAGGTCTTCAACACGGCCATCGGCGAGCAGGACTGGAAGCAGTACTTTGACCATCATCTGTACGCGCCGCACGGCGCCGAGTTCAAGCTCAGCCTGTTCCCGCTGCCGGCGCGCCTGATCAATCAGACACCGTGGTCGAAGGCGTTTCGCGACCAGCCGGCGCTATTGCCCCGGCAGCGTTACCTCGACCTCTGCCGCGAAGGCCGACGCTTTGCCTTCATCGATGCGATTCGCCGGCGCTGGAAGCCCAAGGTGGTGATATGCCTGGGCGAGCGGCACGCCGAAGACTTCGTGCAGGCGTTCGTCCTCGCGCAGGCGCGCGCCACCGACCACGTCCTTCAGCCCGCCGACCAGCCCAAGACCTTGCGGGTGCTCGAGCGAGACGGCACCACGTGGCTCATCTGTCCGCCATTGGCCGGCGCAGCGGGATTGATGTCCGATGTGTTGCTTGATGCGATGGGGCAGTACATCACGCGCTGGCTGCAGCCGGACGATTTCCCCGAGCTCTCGACCGGTGCGGAGGAGCCGATAGCGAGGGCGTCATGAGTCATGACGCGCACGGTTCGCCGATACCGTTCGCCTGGCCGCGCGGTTTGCGCAGCAAAGGATTGTCTTTCCCCCGCCAAGTAGGGGTGACACGGATTGGTGGATGCGTTTATCTGCGGGCTGCCGCGATCTGCAAGCAGCTGACACAGCACCCGCTCGCCAGTTTCGTGCGTGGCATCAGCGGCAGCGTAGTGCGCCGGAGACTGTGCGCGGCAGTACTCCGTCGCAGTATTCCCCACCATGTTTCGTTGTAGCGAAGTATCGATCTCAGGAGAGCAGCGTGCAAACCAAAACCCGGAACATCTTTATCCTTGGCATCATGGCAAGTGCTGCAGCAACGCTGGTGGCTTGCGGTGGCGGCGGCGACGATTCGCCACCGCCCACCCAGCCTTCCGCCACCGTGAGCGGCAAGGCGGTGGACTTCTACCTGTCCGGCTCGACTGTCACCTTCCTTGACTGCGACAACAAGACCGCAGTCACGAACGGAACCGGGGACTTTACCTTTCCGGCGGGTTGCACCAAGAGCGCGCTGAGAGTGACCGGCGGTACCGATATCGGTACCAACCAGCCGTTCACCGGGGTGCTGCAGGCACCAGCGCTGGATTACAAGGAGGGCGTGATTCCGGTGGCTTCGCCGCTGACCACACTGGCGGTCCAGCTCGGCTCGGGCCAGGCTGCGCCGCTCGCAACGGGGCTTGGCCTGCCAGGCAAGGACCTGGCCACGCTCGATCCGATGCAGGACGCAGCCGCGCTGCGGGCGGCAGTCGTGGTGCAGCAGCTGGTGGATCACGTCGCCAAGACGCTGAAGGGCCTGGGCGAGGGCGGCACGCTGACTGCCGCGGATTCGGCCGCAGCGGCCTCCAAGGCAGTCGCCAACGCCGTGGCCAGCGCGCCGGGCACGGCAGACCTGACCAGCGTTGCGCTGGTCACGAACGTTGTGTCCAGCGCTGTACAGAACGCGCAGGCCGGCCTTCCCGCTGAACTGCGCTCGGACATCGGCGCCGTGGCCGCCAATGTGGCCGCACTGGCCGCGCCGGTAATCACGACCCAGGTGGCGAGCGTGAGCACCGCGCTGGGAGCCGTCGACCTGGGTAGCAGCCCCACCGAAACGTTGGCGGCGCTGACGGAAAGCGGATCGCTCAACATCGTGACCGAGAGCGCGCAGTCCACGACGACCACGGCGCTGGTCCAGGCGGTGACGACTGACGGGCTGACGGATGCATCGATCACGAACACGCTGGCTGAACTCGGCGATGCGGTGTCGACCGGTAACACCGCCGAGATCCAGCAGGCCGCTGCGCAGCTGGGTAGCGCGGTGGATGCCGGCGCCATCAACAACGTGGCAAACGCTGTCGGGCTGAACAACTACCTGCTGCTGTCAAACCTGACGATCAATGGCGCCAACTACCCGATCACCGACACGATCTCGGCCACGGGCGGCACGCTGGGCTCGATCCAGGTTGCGCTGACGCAGAACGGTAGCGCCTTCAACGGCGGGCCGTCGCAAGTGCGCGCCGGGTTGAGCTATACCTACGGTGGCAACCAGGTCGATGTCATCATCGAGAACGTGACGCTGACGTTCAACGGGTCGCAACTGGTAGATGCCGTGGTGCCTGCCAATACCGCCTATTCGTTCCGGATCAGTGGCAACCTGTCTGCCGCGGCAAGCCTGACCAACAGCGTCGCCGACAGCCTGTTCTCCACGGCCAACGGCGGTTCGCTGAACCTGCCCTTCACGGTGTTCCTCGGCAAGCTCAGGTCTGCCGGCGCGCTGAGCCAGGCACAGGTCGACGCGCTCACGCCGAAGGCCACCAGTACCTTCCCGGTGACGTTTGCCACAACCACCGGTGTCAGCGGCCGGGATGTGAAGGTAGGCATGCTGGTCAACGGCGACGTGGAATTCGCCAAGACGGCATTGGTGAAGACTGACTCCGAGATGGTGGTCGGCGACGGCCTCAAGACGACGGTGACGCTGAACCCGTGACCGGCGCGTAGTGGTGCCTTCCGCCAGCATGGGGAAGGCCAGGCCGCCCGGTCATCCGAACGCGTGTCTCAGCCAGTCGCGAGGATGACCGGGTCTTTTCTTGTCTGCGTCGAGCGCCTCTCCGGAGCCGCTACGCATGAGGCTCGCCCAGTGGCCTCGGAGTCTTCTATGCAGCTGATTCGCAAGCGCCGGTTGAACCCCGCCTGCGCCCTGATGCTGGGGCTGTCGTGCGCGGGCACGGCCAGCGCCGCCCCCGACGACGTCTTCATGCAAGCCGAGCCCGCCACCGGAGAGTTCACCTCGGTGCGGGTGGAGGCCAGCTACGATATGGTGAACCGCGCCGTGGATGTATTCAACCTGCGCGGGCAGCAGGGGCCGGTGTCGGACAACGCCGGTGATTATCGTGGCGGCAAGCTGATGCTGGGCTACAAGTTCTCGCCGCACTGGTCAGGATCGGCCACCTACTGGCGCCGTGGCATCGATTACGGGCAGGACCACAACCAGATCGATACCTGGATGCTGGCGATGCACTACGACCCGCTCGCCGAGGCCGGTGCGCGCGATCGCATCATGCTGCGCTTCTCGCTATGGGGAGACCACTCCGGCAGCCTGAACCGCTCGTCGCCAGTGACGGTTCGCAATACGACGTTCAACAGCCTCACCGTGAATAACGCGAATGATGTCCAGGCCCAGGCCGACGTCATCTTCTCCGGCGAACTGACCGAGCGCAACCAGCTCACCGGTTTCATCGGGCTCGGCATCAGCCGCGTGACGATCGGCAGCATCAATACCCGCCTGCAGCGAGGCAACTGCAACTTCAATGTCGCTATCGGCTCCGACAATATCGCCAATGGCCAGCTGGCCGCACCGTGCAACGTGGGGAACACTACCCTGCAGTCGGCCTCTTTCGCGGTCGATGCCAGCCAGTTCGGGATGGATTTCAACGATGATTTCAACTACACGGCCGGCTACCTGAACCTGGGCGGGTCATGGCGCTGGAAGTACGAGCGCTTCGCAGCGCGGCTCGGATACCAGTTCCAGTACCTGCTGCGCAGCAATGTCGATAGCCGCGCGGAAACCTACGGCTATTCGCCGATCCGCTCCAACCATACGCTGGGCCTGGAGCTGTCGTACGCGGTAGCGAAAAACGTGGAAGTGTTCCTGCGCGGCCAGGCGTCGCTGTACAACTTCGTTGGCACCATCCCATTCCTCTATAACGCGACCACCGTGGGCAAGCTGGACCGGTACTACGGCTACGGCTCGCTCGGCATTCGATTCTCGGGCTTCTGAGTTTGTGAAGACGGTCGTGGCCGATGGCAGCGGCCCGCTGGTTCCCGGACCTGTCTGTACATTTTTATCCCCTCCGGTGAGGGGATAGATAATGCAATTCCCAGGATATTGCATCGCAGCAAATCTCTTATGTCAGACCTTAAAAGATTGAAATTCCGAAAACTTGAGGGCTAGGTTAGAATTATTTCAATCCAAAAAAATGATAGAAGCATATATCAGTTGGGTGATTTCTGGGGGCTGCACTTATTGATGCATGGTGCAGTTTTCTTCTTCAGCGCCAATTATCGACAATGGCGCATTGCCAGGGAGTGGTGTTTCTCCATGGCAAAATTCACATAAGCATGGGAGTTATCCTGGTTACAGGATAACGCAGGCTCACAGCTTTTCCTCGAGCCGCGAATGCATTCGGCCGCCACTGACTTGACATTCTTTATGTCAGTTGGTGTCGTAGGCGAGTGCCAGACTAACTACATAATTAAAGCGGGCAGGTCCGGGCATTAAGAAGACCGGATCGGTGCAAAGGATGGCGCCTGCGGCGGCGCACTGAATTTCTCGCACCTTGCCAGCGCATGACGCTTTGCGGAAAGACCACGGCAGCACGTGCGCCCGGGAGGCCACGGCATGCTGCGGCATTGATTATCGGGGGTCCCATTAAGCAGCAAGGGATAGTATGCAGCATTCAAAGGTGTTCGCGCGTCCGGACCTGGATCGCTATTTTGCCTCCTATGTTGGAATGGAAGGAGGCAACCCAAAGGCGCCCGTATGGATATGCGACAGGAGCCCGGCGTGGTCGGAGCCGCTCGTCGCACCGCTACAGCCGCGTATGGCACCACCGGCCTGGGACGCCGTGTTCCGGCACCAGCATCGGGAAGACATGGGCAAATGGTTCGGCCATCAGTGCGTGGCGCGTATCATGGCCGCCGCCCGGGCTGAGGCGCTGCGCGTTCGGCCCGGTGACAATGACTGGGAGCAATACTACTTGCGCCATCTTTACTCGCCGAGAGGCGCCGAATTCAGGCTCAGCCTGTTTCCCTTGCCTGCCCACGTCGACGGACGAACGACGTGGTCCAAGGCGTTTCGAGGCCAGCCGGAACTTATTCCGCAGTCGCGCTACCTGAAGCTGTGCCGAGATGGCGAGCGCTTCCGGTTCCTCGCAAAGACCCGCGCCCGCTGGCGCCCGAAGGTGGTCATTTGCCTGAGCCATCGCCATGCGGACGAATACATCGAAGCCTTCTCGCTAGGCGGACTGGCCAGCGAAGAGCATGCACTCCAGCCGGCAGACCAGGTCAGGCGCTTGCGCCTCTTCACCAAGGACGGGACGACGTGGATCATCTGCCCGGCAATCGGGGGCAGCGCAGGAATGACGTCGCAGGTTCAACTGGACGCGTTCGGCAAGTTCGTGGGCACGCGGCTGGCGGAGAGCGACTTCAGGCACTGCGCCGAGCTCGATGCCGTCGATGACGGACCGCCCGCCCGGCCGGAGCGCTTGCCGGAGCTCAACGTGATGAGCAGCCGGCCAGCGGAGGCGGGCGGCTGTCACACAGCGGAACGCGTGCGACCTGGGTTTGCGGTAAACGAACCCGTGCGCGCGGGCAAGTGCGAAACTTTCGCTTAGTACGCCACAAAAAACTGATGTAAAAAATTTTCAATTTTGCCGAGTCAATTTATTTGACAAAATCCTCGCTCTTCATTCATTTGAATTTCCCATTGAAGGCATCGTTGGCGCGGTGTCTTTTTTTTGCCCGGAACCAGTTCGCCATGCGGAAAACAAGGTAAGCCAGAGAAGCGCGGAATACGTGCATGGCACGGCAGGCGGGGAAGGGGACTCAGGCGGGAGAGCGTCGCGGCGGAAGCGCCGCGACGTTCTTGCATGATGCCGATGCAAGGTAGCTGCATCGCTAAGAGGATGCGTGGCATGAAGCCACGCAGGAGCGGCACCTTTTCGTGCGATGTGGCGTCGCCTCAGGACAAGGCGAAGCCACCGCACCCATCTCCGGATCGTGCCGAGGGCTGGTGCCGCACTAAACCGGCACCGTGACGCCTCAGACGGCGCGGCGGACCATCAGCTCCTTGATCTTGCCGATGGCCTTGGTCGGGTTCAGACCCTTGGGGCACACGTCGACGCA
>NZ_JAGIQA010000042.1 GCF_017814975.1 Cupriavidus consociatus | reverse complement strand
CTGATTGCCAGGGATTTCCATTCGCAGGCGCCGAATCAGAAATGGCTGACGGACATCACCGAATTCCAGCTTCCGGCGGGCAAGGTGTATCTATCACCCATGATCGATTGCTTTGACGGCAAGGTTGTAAGCTGGTCAATCGGCACGAGGCCTGACGCGCAATTGGTCAATAGCATGCTCGATGATGCCATCACGACGCTCACCGATAGCGACAGGCCCGTAGTACACAGCGACAGAGGCGCGCACTATCGTTGGCCGGGATGGCTGCAACGCATCAACGCGGCGGGTCTCGTCCGCTCCATGTCGCGAAAGGGCTGCTCACCTGACAATGCTGCCTGCGAGGGCTTCTTTGGACGCCTGAAAAATGAGATGTACTACTGTCGCGACTGGGCTGGCACGACGGTAGAGGGATTCATGCACAAGCTAAACTCGTACATCCAGTGGTACAACGAGCGGCGCATCAAGTTGTCCTTGCAGGCAATGAGCCCGGTCGACTACCGGCGCCACCTGGGAATCGCAACCTAATTCAGTCCAAGAAATCGTCCGCACCCCCTCGCGGGCAAAGTTGAAATGTCCGGTGTGTCTTCAGTTTGCTTGGTCAGTTTTTGGGTTTCCTGTAAGGCAGTGGTGCTGGCCTGACACGGACCAGTGCAGCTCAGGGTGAGGTTGTCCTACCAGCGGCGCAAGTTCGATTTCGCAGCAGGAAGCTTGGTTTCAGTTTTCGGTTCCGTTACGCGGCCACGATTGCTTCTGCAAGCGCTCTAGCCCTTCCAAAATATCGCTCGGATCCAGTGAGCGCTGGGACTTTTTGCCAGGTGGCCGTCCGCGCTTGCGAGGAGGTCCTTCAATGGTATGCAAAGAGCGAGATCGTGTGTTGTCGCGCTTTTCCTGAACATATTGGGCCAGCTGCAGCACATGTCCGAGGCGCTTGTTGTCCACGATCGCGCCCTGGTTCACTTCCGACAACTTGTCATAGGTGGTGAAGGTTAGCGCAACCCCGTTCGCCCGTGGCTCTATCCGACCATCAGGATAGTGATAGACATCAATGTAGTGACCGGGAAGTTTGCGATGCTCCGGCGTATCCGCCAACAGATAGAGCATTTTGTCGAACTGGATCGTCAGGCTCTTGGACACACGACGGGGCTCGCGGCATGCAAAGATCAGATCCAGGTTTTCATCCGATCGCAGCGGTCGATGGGCGTTATGGCTGTTGCGCGGCACTTTGGCAAAGCGCGCGTTGTAGTCGGCGATGAACTCACTGGCAAACGCGTTGGCAGCCTCCATCGTGTTAATGCTTCGCAGACGTAGTTCCTTGACCAACCGGTCTTGCAGCGTCTGGTGCGCCCGTTCAACACGGCCCTTTGCCTGGCTGCTGTTGGCGCAGATGCCTTCAATGTTCAGCTCAAACAACGCCCGGGAAAACTGGGTATGACCGTCGCCACCGGTGGCGTGGGGATGGTTGACGCGAAAGATGCTGGCCTTGTCGCTGTAGAACGCCACCGGCTTGCCGTGGCGCTCCAAATATGTCCGCGTCGCAGCGAAATAGCTGAACGTGGACTCCGTATAGGTAAAGCGCAGCTCCATGATCCGGCTGGTCGCGTCATCCACGTAGACCAGCAATGTGCACGCCGGCGCCCGATCCTCGAACCAGCGGTGATCGCAGCCGTCAATCTGAATCAGCTCGCCATAGCAGGCGCGCCGGTTACGAGGCTGGTAGACCTTCGGCGGCCGCTGTTTGCGCGGCACCCACAGGCCAGCTACTGTCATCAGTCGGCGAATCGTTTCTTTGGACAACGTCAGTCCATGGCGCTCGCGCAGCTTCTCGGTGGCCAGGGTCGGGCCAAAGTCGGCGTAATGCTCGCGGATCAGGCCAAGCGCTGCAGCCTCGCGATCGGCCGATAGCCGGTTGTTGGCGGGCCGACCGCGCTTGCGGGACACCAGCCCGGACGGGCCTTCCTGCCGATAGCGCTCTAACAACCGCCGGAACTGCCGGTCGGTGATCTGCAACCGTTCGGCGGCCACGCCGGGCCGCAACTGACCATCCACGACCGCCTGGACGGTCTTGAGCCTGTCTAACTCGCGCATGCTTACTGTAATGACGTCGGTTCTAGCCATCGCCCGGGCGCTCTCCAATGCATTCAACTGGGCAGGCTGAATACCACGAAGAGCGCCTCAAGCGGACATTTCTGCTTTGCTAGAACCGGACATTACCGCTTTGCCGCTACATTGTCAGCCGCGGCAAAGTGGGAATGTCCGTGCCTAGACATGCCAGAGCCGGGCAGGGCGGACTCATCCCGCCTGGGCGCCAATTCGCACATCAGTCCCTCCAGAATCCTCATTCCGGCAGGGCGGCAGACCGACAACGATGTTGTTGTGGCATCCTTGCATTTGGAGAATAAAAACAGGGTTGGGGTCAACATGTACAAGAGCTTGCTGCTAGTCGCAGTCGCCGCGGCCGCTTTAATCTACTACAAAACCCACGCGCCGCTGAAAAACGTGGTGGTTGACGCCGAGCCACAGCCGATCGCGGTTTCGATTATTACCCCAACGCCGGAGCCAGTCTTCCGCTGCGAGGGCAAACAGCACTGTAGCCAGATGGCTTCCTGCGCGGAAGCCCGCTTCTACCTAAAGAACTGCCCAGCGGTAAAAACGGATGGGGATGGTGACGGTATTCCATGTGAGACGCCACCTCTCCAGTGCACGTTTTGACGCGCCGATGAGGTAGTCCATGCGCTGCCGTCGGCGATAGTTTTCACGAAGACGTGCGACACCGGGAAGGCGCACGCGGCAAGGGCCGAGGCATGCGGCGGATTTGCGGCCGTCGCTTCGAGCCGGAACGCCGTTCGGACTCCAAGCACCAAGGCCGCTTCCGAAGTACAGCCGGCGTTGGTCCCACGAGTGGGACAGAGGCCGGTCCAGCCCCACTATGGAGGGGTGCTGCTAGCCTGCCCCAGCGCTTAGCATCGCGCTCAAACAATAAGCGCAGGAGGGTCAAGTGAAAGCGATGCTATGGCTGGTGTTCCTCTTGGCAATTGCCATCGTTCTCCTGTCGATACTGAAGTCTGCAGCGGCAGGCGGGAACTCCACCAGGGAATTTCGTTTTGTTCGTAGATCTCCATTCTTGCGGCAGGATGAGATACAACTCTACGAACGGCTGACAGTCGCGCTCCAAGACACGCACGTGTTTCCCCAGGTCGCCATGTCCGCGTTTGTGCAGCACAAGGGAACGTCACAAGCCGCCAGAAATCTGTTCGCTCAGAAGTATGTCGACTTCCTCGTCTGCGAGCGAAAAACCATGCGACCGCTCTATGTCATCGAGTTGGACGGCGCCTCGCACGGTAGCGCGAAAGCACAGAAGCGCGATAAGCAAAAGAATGACGTTCTCGCATCGGCCGGAATTCCGATCATGCGCTACACGTCCAAGGACGTGGATCTGAAAACAATCCTCAGCGATTACTTCAGTGTTGTCCCGCCTCAGCCGACCGAAGGCGTTGGTTCGTCAACGCCAGACAATGAACGAAAGCTGCGGGCTGTTCGGGCATCGGGTGCCTAAAGTTACCATGCTGAGATTCCTGACGATCGCGATGCTCGCCATGGCCACGAATGCCGCGAGCCAGACCATCTATCAATGTCGGAGCGCCGCGGGACATGTCACGTTGCAGGATGCTCCCTGCCAGCACGACGCAAAGACTGAGGTGGTGACGAAATCCATCGGCCAACGAAACGCAGAGTTTCGTGCTGAACCGTCCTCATTCTTCGACCCGAAGGGACAGGAGCGGCTAGCGTCAAACATCATGTGCCCGTCGCTGCGCCAGTCCTACCGGGCAGCGGTTACCCATTCCGAGCGAGTAATGCTCACCCATAATTCGGCTCAGATCCAGCAAGCATCAGAGGCTGTACAGCGAGCCGGTGCGCAATTATCCAAGTATCGATGCGAGTAAGAATTCACCCCCCTTGCGCTCGCTATCCCTAGTCAGCAGGTCTTACCAGGGACCACATCCTGCGAGGTCGAAAGAACGTAAGACGCTCCGCCCTCTGTTAGTCGTATCTTAGCGACCCATAGCGGACAGTCAATGGGTAGCCGTGTCCAGTTTTCCTTCACAGTGCCATTGACGAGGCGTTGCAACAGAACTAACTGTGTCTTGCCGCACTAATCAAGCCGCCGAGTTCTCACAGGGAACGGCTTGCCCGTCACAAGGACGATAAATATATAGCCTCTACTGCGCGGGTCGTCGACAGGTACGAATCGGCAAAATACTTGCGCTATATTTTGGATGCAGGCAAGTTCATTCTGCTGTCTGAAGCTGGGAGGAAAATAGGTCTGTATCTCTTTGCTCGTACTGCTCCGGTATTCGCAGCCAGGATCACAGGACACAATCTTCCAGTCTTTGCCTGGCAACTTACTGGAACCCACCCATTTGTTACCGGAGCGGCTAAATTTATATAACACTCCTGTCGGAGTACGATCCTCTTTTAGCCACTCATAGGTACCCGCGTCCCGGTCCGACAACTCGGCTGCCCACGCGACGGGGTGCAGCACGGTGAATGTTAGTAGCAAAAGCAAGCGTATCCCGCCCATATCCGTATCCTATCGCTCTCAGGGTTTTAGGCTCACCACACCAAGGAACCTCTCAGCATATCAACCGATCGAGAAATGACGCGTGACATATGTGTGCTGACGCACTACAGAACTCGTTGACGGAAGTCGCGGGCGGACCAGAATTACGGCTTAGGCGCGGCCTCGGCCAGCCGCCAACTGACAGGCCACGGCTGTCTCTGACCGATCCGTAGCAGCCATTTGGCAACTGGCCAGTTTCCGCTTACCCATATTGAATTCTATTTTGCTCAACATGATCGGGATTTCTCTCAAAAGCGCGAGGTATCGAGCTGAGTGTTGGTTCTTGCCGCGTCTGTTAGATTGCGCACAGAGAAGGGCTGTTCAGCGCAATATAAGTAAGCGAGCTCAGGTAAAGAGGACATTGCAATCACCCCCCAAAAACTACCGCATCGTGTGCCGAGAATCTATGCTTTTCTATCCAAAGGCAGCGCCGTGGAGGATCCACTCGGCTTGAAGACTATGATCATGCATATTCCCGTTGCAAAGATGGTTATGGTTATGTTATTGAGCTACTTTATTTCATGTACTTACAAATTCGCGAAACTAAAAGAGATTTTACGTGAAACGAACGGACCAATGTACTCACCGGATCTGAAGGACAGGGTTACCATCAAAAATTCAATTTTAAAAACAGAAATGGGTCGGTGGCGCCGACGTGGATTGGTTGCGATGATAGCCGTGGGATTCTTATACCTTTTTGTAGGTCCAGACACTGCGATCACGATACGCCTCAAGTAGATCAGATGGCCAATGAAGCGCGATTGGAGAGGCGGTCGAGTGGCCGAGAATGGCCGCAACTGCCTTACGCTACCCCAAAGGGCCAATGGTTAGCAGCTGCGCCTGGTTGGGAAGTAGGTGACGGCGACAATGCAGGAAAGGGGCGGTAAGGCACGATAACGAACCCTTATGAGCGGCGCACAGAGAATTCGCCGGCAGATAGTTGGATGGGTGCACAAGAGTCGAGGGACTCTGGGCAGCTCAAGGGTCTCGCGCCTGCGCTGTACGCGTAAGCTGCCTTGACGCTGACGGCAGGAGGCGTAAAATCTGTAGGGTCGGGTGCCGCAAGGTTCCCGATAATGGTTGTGAACCTTCTTCTTGAAGGCCTTCTGGACGGCGGTTCGATTCCGCCCAGGTCCACCAGAAGCACATTGCACGGGTAGTGCGCTTCTGATGGGCCTGACTTGGTTTCGACAGGGGGAGATAGGGTCGTGAGGCAACCCGTCAGAGAAGACGTTAAAACTAAATCGAAGTAAATGCTAACGACGAAAAGTTCGCATTGGCCGCCTAACAGCCGCCTTGGGTTGTAACTGACCTCGAAACAGAAAAGTTACTGACAAGGGCTCCTTCGGGGGCCCTTGTTCATTTGAAGGCTTGGCATCGATGGCAGCAGCGAATACTCGGAAATGCTCGATCACGACGGCAAATGACAGCTCCTCCTGGCGTGCCTCAATGACCCCGCCTGCCTACTTCTCTATGCTGGCGAAAACAGTCCCTACAGCGGCCCAAGCTATAGAACCTTGAGGCCCCGTCCGAAGTGTGACGCAAAAGTTTAGACATTATGCCGGGTATGTCTCGCGGCACGGTCTGCGGTATCACCGACCTGGTCGCCGGCGAGAAGCCTTCGTCATCCGCGGGGCAGGGCGGTGCGGCAAGTCACGGATCTCCGCCCCGCAGCCGGTCGTCTCTTCGCGACCCATTACGGCCGTTCCATGAACTCCGGCTGAGAGGCCCGATTAAGCCCCATAGCAGTCGCACGAGCGTAAGCGGAAGTCTCTACTGCAAGTTATCCCATCTCTTCGGTCGGTTTTTGAAATTTGGCGACCAAGAAGTCAATGAAAGCGCGCGCGCGCGCTGTCTGGTTGCGACGCTGCGAGTAGTAGACAAAGAGGTCGGCCGACGGCAGTTTGAACTGTGGTAAGACGACTCGCAACCGGCCGCTCTCCAGATACTTTGCCAAGTCCCACTCGGAACGGATCAGGATGCCGTGCCCATCGAGCGCCCAGCCGAGAACGATATCCCCGTCGTTGCTTGATAGCGCCCCCGCGACCTTCACACTTTCGTGATGCCCTGCCTGCTCGAAGCGCCAGATGGCGTGGGCTTCGTCGTTCTGTCGGTGAATGATGCAGCGATGCTTGTGAAGTTCGGACAATGATTGCGGCGATCCGAATTTGTCTAGGTAGACCGGCGAAGCACAGAGAAAGCGACGGTTCGACATGATACGCCTAGCGCTCAACCGATTATCCGGCAGCGTCCCAAACCGGATCGCCAGGTCGACACCACTGTCCACCAGGTCTACAGGGCGGTCCGTGACTTCAAGCTGCACCTCCACCTGCGTATAGCGCTTTGCAAACTCGGAAACCAGAGGCGCAATGGTGGTCCGTCCGAAGCCGAGGGTCGCATTGACGCGGAGCAGTCCACGCGGTTCGGCGCCGCTGCTCGCCACAACGCTCTCCATCTCCCGGAGGTCGGCCAGAATCCTTTGCGCATACGCCAGATATGTCTCGCCTTCGTTCGTCAGGCTAATGCGCCGTGTGGTGCGGTTCACCAGACGCACACCGAGGCGGCTTTCCATCAGGGCAAGCCTCTTTGTCGCTGCGGGGGGCGTCAGATCGAGTTCGCGCGCCGCTGCGGCTAAAGAGCCGTGCCGAGCGATCAGAACGAAGAACTCCAGTTCGGACGCGATCTCAGTCTTCACTTTGGGAGAATAATGAAATGAAAGTGGTTCAATTGTAGTACGCCATTCCGCGCCTAAGCTACGTACTCCGACGCCCCAGCGTTCATGTCATGTGAGTCAGGAGACACATTGTGAGAATCGTAGAAATTCGCGAGAAGACCTTCCCGATCAACTCGCCCATCCGCAACGCCTACATCGACTTCAGCAAGATGACCCTCAGCCTGGTTGCCGTGATCACCGACGTGATCCGCGACGGCAAGCCGGTCGTCGGCTACGGCTTCAATTCCAACGGTCGCTATGGCCAGGGAACCCTTATGCGCGAGCGCTTCATTCCCCGCATCCTGGAAGCCGATCCGGAGTCGCTGATAGATGCCACCGGCAACAACCTGGATCCGCACAAGATCTGGGACACCATGTTCAAGAACGAGAAGCCGGGTGGCCATGGCGAACGTTCGGTGGCCATCGGCACGATCGACATGGCGGTTTGGGATGCTGTCGCCAAGATCGAAGGCAAGCCGCTGTTCCAATTGCTGGCCGACCGCTACGGCAATGGGCAGCCGGACCGCAAGGTGTTCGTCTACGCCGCCGGCGGCTACTACTACCCCGGCCAGGACCACGGCAAGCTGAAGGACGAGATGCGCGGCTACATCGACCGCGGCTACACCGTGGTCAAGAAGAAGATCGGCGGCGCTTCGCTGGATGAGGATCTGCGCCGCATCGACTCGATCCTGAGCGTTTTGCAGGATGGTCAGAAGCTCGCCGTCGACGCCAACGGGCGCTTCGATCTCGACACCGCCATCCAGTACGCCAAGGCGCTCTCCCAATACGATCTCTTCTGGTACGAGGAGCCGGGCGATCCGCTGGACTTCGAACTGCAAGCCACGCTGCGCAACTACTACGACAAGCCGATGGCCACCGGCGAAGACCTGTTCTCGATGCAGGACGCCCGCAACTTGATTCGCTACGGCGGCATGCGCCCGGATCGCGACTACCTGCAATTTGACTGCGCCCTCAGCTATGGCCTGGTGGAATACCTGCGCACGCTGGACATGCTCAAGCAGCATGGCTGGTCCGCAAGCCGCTGCATTCCGCACGGCGGTCACCAGATGTCGCTGAACATTGCCGCGGGCTTGGGCCTGGGGGGCAATGAAAGCTACCCCGACCTGTTCCAGCCATTCGGTGGATTCCCCGATGGCGTCAAGGTCGAGAAGGGCTACCTCACGATGCCGGACCTGCCCGGTATTGGCTTCGAAGGCAAGTCCGACCTGTATAGCGTGATGCAGCAACTGTCGGCTTAAGCCGCAGCGTTTCAAAAACATAAACGGAGACAACCATGTGGATCAAGCAAGCGGCCACCCGCGCCGCCACCCTATGCATTGTTAGCGGTCTCTTCGTCACATCCAGCTACGCCCGTGCCGAATATCCGGAGAAGCCGGTCACCTTGGTTGTCCCGTTCGTGGCTGGCGGCCCGAGCGACAAGATCGCGCGAGACGTCGCCGAATCGCTTCGCAAAACGCTCGGCACCACGGTCGTAGTTGAGAATACCGCTGGTGCCGGCGGTACCATCGGTACGGCTCGTGTCGCCCGGGCGACCCCTGATGGCTATACGCTGCTGGTCCACCATATCGGCTTGGCGACGGCGCCCGCGTTGTACAAGAAGCTCGGCTACAAGACCTCGGACCTGGAGTCCCTGGGGCTTATCAACGAGGCCCCGTCGACACTGATCGGCAAGACCGCGCTACCGCCAAACAACCTGCCCGAACTCAAGAAGTTTATTGCGGCGAATGGCGGAAAGCTGAACCTGGCCAACGCAGGCGTGGGCTCGGCGTCGCACCTCTGCAGCTTGCTGCTGCAAAGCACGCTGAAGAGCGACATGACTTTCGTACCGTACAAGGGAACGGCACCCGCGATGTCCGACATCATGGGCGGGCAAGTCGATCTGATGTGCGAGCAGGCCACCAACAGTACGCCGCAGATTGAAGCCAAGAAGGTCAAGGCGTTTGGTGTAACAAGCGCCCAACGCTCGACGGTACCGGCTCTGGCGAGCATTCCGACACTCAACGAAGCCGGCTTGCCGGGATTCAACTTCACCGTCTGGCACGGTTTGTATGCGCCTCGCGGTACTCCGCCGGCCGTACTCGAGAAGATCAACAAGGCCCTGCGCGCAGCGCTGAAGGATCCGGCGCTCATCAAACGTGAAGAGGCATTGGGCATCACGGTTGTCACCGACGACCGTCTCTCACCGGCAGGCCATAAAAAATTCTTCAACGAAGAAGTTAATCGGTGGACGAAAGTCATCACGGACGCTGGCATTCAGCCGGAGTGACTGCATAGCGCTCCCCACCGGGTGCGGCGCCTGGTTTGGTGCCGTCCCGTCTTTCCCCAACATTCTTGATCGCCAGGTGGCTCCGATGTACTGGAGCTGCCATAGGGCCCCGTGCGTCCGAAGCTTGGCGGTTGCACCATGAATCGCACCTGCAGGAGACAACAGTGCGGCCTTCATTTCTGAAGAAACACCTATCGAAGCTTTACGTTCAGGTTCTCATCGGCATCGTTGCCGGAATCTTGCTCGGCCACTTTATGCCGGATCTCGGTGAACAACTGAAGCCATTGGGCGACATCTTCATCAAGCTGATCCGGATGCTGCTGGCGCCCATCATCTTCGCCTCGGTCGTGGTCGGTATCGCGAGGATGAACGATATCCATGAGGCCGGCCGCGTCGGCGTGAAAGCGGTCATTTACTTTGAGATCGCGTCGACCGTAGCGCTCGCCATCGGCCTCATCGTCGTCAATGTGTTCAAGCCCGGCCACGGCATGAATATCGATCCCACACAGCTCGATGGCGGTGCGATCAAAGCCTACACGACTGCAGCAGAGCACCACACGATGCTCGACTTCCTGATGAGCATCGTGCCTAACACTGTGGTGGGCGCGTTCGCGAATGGCGAGATGCTGCCGATCATCTTCTTCTCGATGCTCTTGGCCATTGCGTTGGCACGGCTCGGTTCCCGCACGGCACCCTTCGTCGACATGCTTGATATGTTCCTTCACGCCATGTTCGGCGTGGTCAGGATCGTGATGCATGTGGCCCCGATCGGTGCGTTTGGCGGCATGGCGTTCACCGTTGCCAAGTACGGCATCGGTACGCTGGCGTCATACGGCGAATTGATGCTCTGTCTCTACCTGACGTCCATCGCGTTCATCGCCTTGGCACTCGGTGCGGTGATGCGAACATCCGGCCTGTCGCTTTGGAAATTCATCCGGTACATCAAGGATGAGATTTTTGTGACGCTGGGAACGGCCTCCACCGAAGCGGTCCTTCCCCAAATGCTCGTAAAGCTGGAAAAGCTTGGCTGCGCCCGCCCCGTGGTTGGAATGGTCTTGCCGACTGGCTACACGTTCAACGCCGATGGCACCGCAATCTATCTGACGATGGCGACGATTTTCGTGGCGCAAGCCATGAACATTGATTTGACTATCTGGGACCAACTGATCGTCCTTGGTGTGCTGCTGCTGACGTCAAAAGGATCAGCGGGGGTGGCTGGCGCCGGCTTTGTCGCGCTCGCTGCAACACTGGCTTCGATGAACAAGATTCCTGTGTCGGGACTTGTGCTGCTTCTCGGTATCGATCGCTTCCTGAACGAGGCGCGCGCAGTCACTAACCTGATCGGAAACGGCGTGGCAACGATTGCCGTTGCACGATGGGAAGGCGCCATTGACATGCAGAAGGCACGAGACGTCCTAGACGGGCGTCGAGATGAGCTACTTGACGACGCTCCAGGTGAGGCCAACGAGCCCGCACTTGCACCACGTCCCAACCACTAATAGCTGGGTCCCGGCCGCCAACGCCGCCGGAACGAAGCACTGCCGGAACTCCACATGAACACCAGGACTGCTGCACCGAGCTTGCGCGAAGCCGCGCTTGAATATCACGAGTTTCCTTCGCCGGGCAAACTGACCGTCTCGCCGACGAAGCAATTGCTGAACCAACGAGACCTATCCCTCGCCTACTCTCCGGGGGTTGCTTACCCCTGTGAGGAGATCGTTGCGGACCCCCTCAACGCTGCCCGCTATACCGCCAGAAGCAATCTTGTAGGCGTGGTCACAAACGGCACTGCCGTGCTGGGACTTGGCAACATCGGCCCTTTGGCTGCCAAGCCCGTGATGGAAGGGAAGGCTGTGCTGTTCAAGAAGTTCGCCGGCATCGATGTCTTTGACATCGAGCTCAACGAGAGTGACCCTGAAAAGCTGGTAGAAGTGATCGCCGCACTGGAGCCGACGTTTGGCGGCATCAACCTGGAGGATATCAAGGCCCCCGACTGCTTCACAGTCGAGCAGGGCTGCCGCTCGCGCATGCAGATTCCGGTCTTCCACGACGATCAGCATGGTACAGCCATCGTCGTGGCAGCGGCGATTACGAATGGCTTGCGCGTCGTGGGCAAGCATATCGCCGAAGTGAAGTTGGTGGCTTCCGGCGCGGGGGCGGCGGCGCTGGCATGTCTTGACCTGCTGGTTGACATGGGGATGCCGCTTGAGAACATCTTCGTGACCGATCTCGCCGGCGTCGTCTACCAGGGACGAAAGGAGTTGATGGATCCGCACAAGGAGCGCTTCGCACAGGACACGCCCGCCCGCAGACTGGGAGAAGTCATTAACGGCGCCGACATCTTTCTTGGGCTGTCAGCCGGTGGCGTGTTGAAGGAAGAAATGGTCAAGGCAATGGCACCGCAGCCCTTGATCTTCGCCCTGGCCAATCCGACCCCCGAGATTGCGCCGGAGATCGCGACTGCCGCGCGTCCCGACGCCGTGCTGGCAACAGGCCGGGCCGACTATCCCAACCAGGTCAACAATGTGCTTTGCTTCCCGTTCATTTTCCGCGGGGCGCTGGATGCCGGGGCGACGACCATCACGCGGGAAATGGAAATCGCCACCGTCAACGCCATTGCGGAGCTGGCGAGGCAGGAGCAAAGCGACATCGTATCGACAGCGTACGGCATCAAGTAGCTGAGTTTCGGACCCGAATACCTGATCCCGAAGCCGTTCGACCCGCGCCTGATCGTGAAGATTGCCCCTGCGGTAGCACAGGCGGCCATGGATTCCGGGGTTGCTATGCGGCCCATCGAGGACATGGAAGCGTATCGCCAGCATCTGCAACAGTTCGTCTATCACAGCGGCAACCTGATGAAGCCAGTCTTCCAGCAAGCGAAGAGCGTCGCTTCTGCCAGAAAGCGCGTCGTGTTTGCAGAGGGAGAAGAGGAGCGCGTCCTGAGAGCGGTGCAGATCGTCGTCGACGAGCAACTGGCAACGCCAATCCTCGTCGGGCGACCAGATGTCATTGCGAAACGCATCGAGAAGTTGGGCTTGCGCCTGCGCCCGGACAGCGACTTCGCCGTGGTCAATACCGAACACGACCCGTGTTACAAGGACTTTTGGCAGTCGTACTACCGGATCATGGCTCGCCGAGGCATCAGCGAACAAATGGCGAAGCTGGAAATGCGGCGCCGTACAACCTTGATCGGCGCCATGCTTGTCGAGAAAGGGGAGGCCGATGGCATGATCTGCGGGACGGTAAGCACACCGCATCGACACCTGCATTTCATCGATCAAGTTATTGGCAAGAGACCAGGTGCCAATGTGTTCGCTGCGCTGACCGGTCTCGTGTTGCCGGGACGGCAGATATTCCTGGCCGACACCCATGTCAATATCGATCCGTCTGCCGAACAACTGGCCGACATCGCCGTCATGGCAGCGGAGCAGGTGCGCCGGTTCGGTATTGAACCCAAGGTTGCGTTCGTTTCGCACTCAAACTTCGGAACCAGTGACTCGGCGTCGGCCCAGAAGATGCGTAGGGCTCTCCAAGAATTGCGTGAGCGCGCTCCGCAGTTGCAGGCAGACGGCGAAATGCATGGTGACATAGCGCTGGATGCGAGCCTACGCACGGGCAACTTCGACTTGGGGTTCGAGGGCAATGCCAATGTACTCATCCTGCCGAACATTGATGCCGCAAACATCTCGTACAATTTCCTGAAAGCAGCCGCGGGTAACAACGTGGCGATTGGTCCTATCCTCCTCGGTGCTGCCCGGCCAGTCCACGTGCTCACCGAGTCCGCGACGGTGCGACGCATTGTCAACGTGGCTGCGCTCCTGGTCGCCGAGGCGAGTGATCGCGAAAAGGACGCCAATATTCTGCAGAGCTGATCGCAAAATGAACGACGCAGGCTTTGACGCAAGCAAGGCTGCGCTCAGGCAGGCTTCTGCATCGCTTGCCGGAACGGCGCTGAAGGAGCTGCCCGAGCAGGAACGACCCCAGACGCTGGAGCAAGGCAGTTTCGCCACGAGACGAAACGTTCGACGCGGCATCGATGATCGAGTATGCAGCCGTGGCTGTCGAGTTAGTCTGTAGCAGATTCCTGCATCGGAAAGCGGTGGGTCGGCCCAGCCATTACGAAGCGCGCATTGGAGAGACTGGCATTGCGTTTGCTCTTGCGCAGTAGGATGGGAGCTAGTTGAACGTCTGTAGATTGACGATGTTCGGTCAGAGCCGTATTCGTTGGTGGCCGACCGCTTGTGGCCGTTCCTGGACGCAGGCAGGCTGATGATCTCGGTAGGCGGGCACTCTGCTTAAAATCGGTCCACCACTTTGAACAGATGGCCGGCGGCCAACTGCTGCACTGATTGCTCGATGCACCACCACGAAAGCCGCCGACTCAAGGCGGTTTTTGTATTATTGGAGCAACTGATAAACGGTCGATGTATGTGGCCGGACTACGTTCAAATTGGGCTACGGGAGATTTTATGAGCAAGATGTGGATGATCCGGGCCGATGGCGGCCGTCTCTACGAGGATTTTCGCGATAGGGGGATCGCCGCTATCGGATGGACGCAGCTTGCTCGCCATGCCAAGCCGGGCATGACGAAGAAGGAACTAGCCGATCTGCACCTAACCATCGCGCCGGAAACGAAAGAAAAGGTGGCGGTTTCAGTTGCGTCGCAGGTGTGGCGCTTCATGAATGAAGTCAGCGTGGACGACTTGGTTGTTACATACTCGCCAGCCAACCGCACTTACCTGGTCGGCAAGGTAACTGGTGGGTGCGAAAGCCGGGCTGACCTGATGGATGCGGGCATGCCACTGGCGCGAACAGTTGTGTGGCAAGAGCCGGAGGTCAACCGCGATGGTTTGACTGATGCCGCTAAGACCAGTCTCGGATCAATGCTGGCGGTGTTCGTGGTGCCCACGTTCGCTGCACACGAATTGCTTGGCACAACCGCAGATCAGTCGGGTCAGGATGTCCCGGAGGTGACGCAGGAACCAGCAGAGGGTGAGCCATTGTCAGAGATGGAATGGTCCGTCGATGCAATCAAACAACTTGAATGGAAGCGGTTTGAGATGCTGTGCGTGTGGTACTACGAGGCTATGGGCTTCACTGTCGATACGGTGCCGCAAGGGGCTGATGGTGGTGTCGATGCGACCCTGTACATGAAGGGGAAGTCTGATCCCATTGCATTGGTCCAGTGCAAGGCCTGGCGTGCCCCGGTCAAGGTGGAACCGGTCCGGGCGCTTGGCGGCGTCATGCATTCCAAGAAGGTCAGGCGGGGTATCTTCTGGTCGCTGGCAGGTTTCATCGGCCAGCCGGTGCAGGACTACGCCAAAGAAGCAGGCATTCAGTTGCTGGACGGTGCGGGCATTGTTGAACGAATCAACGCCTTGGATGCTGAAAAGCGAGATGAATTGTTGGCGCGGGCGTTTGAAGGTGACTACCAGACTCCAACCTGTGTAGCCTGCGGCGTAAAGATGGTGGTCCGTCAAGGCGACGGCGGGTCTTTTTGGGGTTGTCACAACTACCGGAAGGGATGCAGGGTTAGGCTTCCCCGTGCCGCCTAGTCGGTGTGGCAACGGGGGTGCCCATGAAGTCAGCCGGTTCTCGCCTGAACGCCGGGTTCGCCGTGAAGTATGACGGTCAACTGCGCCGCGATGCGATTATGCCGAAGCTTCCGGTGTCGCTACTGTCGAAACCAATTTCTTTGCGGTCCGCTTTTTCGCAACGGCTTTCACCGCAGCCTTCTTTGGGGCGGCTTTCGCAGAAGCTTTGCTACCGGCCACAACCTTTCTCGGGGAGGCCTTCGTGGCGGCTGCTTTGCCTGCGGCCTTCTTGGCGCCCCCAGCCTTTGCGTTCGGTGCATTGCCGGTAAGTTGCTTGGTGCCGACGGTGAGACTCGAACTCGCACAGCTTTCGCCACTACCCCCTCAAGATAGCGTGTCTACCAATTTCACCATGTCGGCTGGGGAGAAACATATTGCCCGGTACCGGGTTTCAGTCCTTCAGGACTTTCGCTGGGGGAGTTATCCCTCGCCTCAGCCACCATCGGTGGGCGTCGTTTCAAGTCTAGCATTTTATCTTAAATTTCTTGCTGTTCACGACTCTGACCTGAGTCTTGGTACGACCGAGATGTGGCGTTTCTGCTGGGCTTCCCGCTGGCCATCCTTCGCCGTCGGTGCCGGGCTTGCCCCGACGCCCACCGCGCAGGCCGCTGCCTCGGCAAAACAGTGCAGGGGGACGCATGAGTTGTGGCGGTTCTGCCATAAGCGTTCAGCTTTGCCATGGTTGCCTCTCTGTTGGATGAGTTGTGCCTGAAGCGCGCGGGTCAGGGATGATTTCGGTCCCCAGTGGGTGGCACATGTCTCCGTAGGGGCTATGTGGCTCCAGCGCTCGCGTTGGGACATGCGTACGCGCCCCGGCACCGTCAAATTCAACAATGACCGCGGTGGAGCTTGCTATGCGGGTGATGGTCACGCGCGCGCCCCGAAATGTCCACGAAGTTTGAATTTGATAGGGGCTATTTCGATATGCCTTGCGACGTTGCTTGCTGTTCATATCGGAAACCGCTCAACCTCCTGGCGCCCTGCGGTCACCCTCAACACCCGACGACAATTGTTGGCCAGTTTCAACCCCAAGCGCCACTGCGCGGAGAGAATGGTGGCAAGCGATCTCACGATGCTCGGAGGAACGTCGATCCTGCGTGGTCTCTTTCGGCGTAGGGCTTGGAGTTGCCTATCGTCGTCCGCGGCGCCCAAGGGCCTTAAATTGAGGCTAGTCATAAGTCTGGTCCTGATCGTGAATGATATGACGTTGTCTGAGACCAAGTCGGCGTCTTTCTGTTCCAGCCTCTCTCATCCTTCGGACACCTATCCTACTCATAAGCCGCTGATTTTTCTGCTCTTTGGCAGCCTCAGATGCGCCTCGGGCTTCTGTCGACGGGGCTCTACCTCGCGGCTGATCAGATGCGAAATAATCGCAAAGCAGACCGAAGTGTAACTCCTGGTGTTTGACCGGCCAGCAGTCGTTTGCCAGTTTGAGTCATTCGGCCCCGGATCTTCGATGACCGTGTTGGCACTGAACTTCGGCCATTAGCGGAACGATGTGCGACTACCGTTTTGGGTCGGTCACGCACGGGCGCGACTTGGCGGTGGGAGCCTGCCGACAGCTGCTGACTTTCCGTCTCACGGAGGAGAGTCAGCGAATGTCCCGAGTTGCGCCCCCACGTGCTCGTCGGCTTGCGGTGCCTTCCTTTGGATGCGCCGACGCCAAGGATCCGAAGGCCAATGGAATCAACCAGAGTCGATCTGCAGAACGGTTAAAGGCTAGTTCACGCAACCGATTCTCCTTTTGGTGGTATCGGACACGGTGCACTGTGGTGATTTTGCAAGGGCGGGCGCCGCACCCCTTGTGCATTCGGAAATTCTGAGGCTACACTTTCTTCCGTCAGTCTCCAATTCGGAGCTGATTTGGTGCCCAGCATAAGCTACTTAGCTGGTCCCCGTGTATGCCTTCTACGGGCGAGCGGGTTTCGAAGTCTGAAATCTCCTGATATAGGACCGCTCAATGCCCAAGACCCTCGCGCTTCTGCGCACCCTCGCGTTTCAGCACCAATCCGGTCGTTGCTACTACTGCTGCTGCCCCATGTGGCAGAAATCCCCGGAAGCATTCGCCGCGACCTTCCACCTCTCCAAGCGCCAGGCTCACACCCTGCAATGTACGGCCGAGCATCTCCACGCGCGAGTTGATGGAGGCGATGACTTCGGGAGCAACATCGTGGCCGCCTGCCGGCTGTGCAACGCCCGCCGGCATCAACGCAAGGATGCGCGGGACGCGATCAATCACAAGGCACACGTTGCGCGGCTGATAGGACGCAAGCGCTGGCATGACCCATGGGTTTTCGAGAAGGTGTTGCATTCCGGTGTGAGGCGGTGAGCCCGTCGACTATCAGCGAACGCGCGCCGTCACTCAACGCAAATACCAATGGCTCACTGCGGCCAGGTGCGGCAGCAAGGTCCGTGGCTACGCGGAAATCGGCTTTGCGCGGCGGATCAAATCCGCCTTCAGATCCGTGAACTCCTGCACCGACAAAGCACCCTGCCTGCCGCAGCTTCGCCAGCATCATGAATTCGTCGGCGAAGGACAGTCGTTCTGGCGCCGCCGGCTTCGGGGCTGTGATCGTAAGAGAGGCTTTGCCCAATCGTTGCGTTGGCGGTACGGTACTTCGCCAACGGTCGATGACGGAAGCAGGACGCACAGCTTAGCGCCTTGCCGAATGCTCAGCCTAACCGGGGGGCCGAGCCAATTACCTTCAGCAATTCAGTGCCGGCCTCAATCAACCCGTCGCGAGAGGCGATCGTGGCAAATTCTGCGAACTTCAGGGTAGAATCTCGCGCGTCGCCACAGGACCGGACGCCGTGTTGGTTGCAGGCAGCGGACTCATAATCCGCCGGAGATATCCCACCGTGGGTTCGAACCCCACCCGGCCCACCAGGTTCGCTCTTAGACCCACCGTTTTCAAAGCAAATCAAACATGCCCGGCCTCGATGACCGGTGCGGCAGAGACATGCCGCCTTGCCACGCAAACCTGCAACTTAGCGTCCTTTTGGGCGTTTGGAGAGGCCGACACGATCGTTGGATCGTGCCGATCCAGAGCGAGCACGTCGACGCATGGCTGCACCTGAATCCGAAGAACCTGGCGGCCATGGCAATCCTGAATGACCGGCGGCATCCTTATTACGAGCATCGCCTGGCTGCTTGACCTTGGCCTGTAGGCCGCCGAATGCTTGCAGGCGGACACCGCCGACGAAAGGGGCCACGCGCGACTATGCTGTACGCGTGGACCGGGAGCGGTCCGGCTTAGTCGTTGACGGCGTCCTTGAACTTACTGGCGCGCTTTCTTGTTGCTGCCTTCTTCGGGGTTGCAGTTGGAGGCGAGTTCGCCGCGTTTGTCTTCTTGGCCAAGACGTTGCCAGAGGTTGATTTACGTGGCCCCGCAGATGGCTTGACTGGTAACGCCTTTGTTACCGATTTATTGTCCTTCACAGCCTTCACGTTGGCAGGTGGCTTGCCGGTTGTCGAGACAGCCGACGCCTGCTTCGCTGTCACCTTACCTGCTGGCGGCTTTAAGTCCGCTACGTTTGCTTTACCGGCAACAACATTGCCAGAGGTTAATTGACGTGGCCCGGCGGATGGCTTGACCGGCACCTTCTTTGATACCGATTTCCTGTCCTCCGCAGTCTTCGCATTCGCAGGGGACTTACTAGCTCTCGAGACGGCGGACCTGGTCGCCTTCTTCGCTGGCATCTTACCTGCCGGTGGCTTGTTACGTCCGGCAGCCGGCTTCGGCAGGGGGTAAGCGTCGGCCATCTCGATCCCAAACACATCCGCCACCAGGGCGTCGTCGAGCACCTTGCTGGTGGTAGGTCGTTTGGTGGATTTGGGCAGGCCAGCGCCGGCCTGCCTGACGAGATCACTGGCCTCGACACGGCGCAAGGTGAAGAGCAATTCCGGCTGTTGGTCGAGCCGCGCGCCGACGCCGTAGAGTACGGCAGCAACGTGCTTGCACATTGACGCCCAGTCCGGACAACTGCAATTGAACTTGATTTCTTTTGGCACCGGGAAAAGGCCGGTGCCAGGTTTGCAGATGCGCTCCATCACGGCTGTCGAGAGCTTGCCCTGCAACAGTTCTACGATCGAATCGATCGACCCGGCGCAATCGGCTCCGATCGCTCGCCATTGCTTTGCAGGACACGCCGTCACGGTCACAGCAACCGTGTAAAGGCTCGAACCCATGACCTGCGCGCGGACTTCGCCTGCCGTAATCTGAAGGTCGATCACGGAACCGTTACGTACATAGGTACGGCCGCGCGGTAGGCGGTTGGTATAGTCGCTGTAGCCTTCCAGATTGTCGCACCAGGCCTTGCCCCAGAAGGTCTTGGCGATGGCACCGCGATACGACGCAATGGGGGACAGGACCGCACCAGCCTTCGTCGCCTTCGCGGCAGCCAGTTCCGCCTTTCTTCTGCGCTCGGCTGCCGAGACATAGGGCTTCCATCCCCCGTAACCGTAACTCATTGTGGTTCCTCTTGACGATCAGTTCTCTTGCGCGGCATGCACGTCGAGCTTCACGAGGTCGAGCAATTCACGATCGCTCATCTCGGTGAGCAGGAGTTCTGCGCCGCCCTCCAGCACATCCTTCACCAATTGCTGCTTCACGTCGATCAACTGGTCGATACGGTCTTCGACCGTGCCCCGGCAGATAAACTTGTGCACCAGGACGTTCCTCTTCTGGCCGATACGAAATGCGCGATCGGTGGCCTGGTTTTCCACGGCTGGATTCCACCATCGGTCGAAATGGATCACATGCGACGCCGCGGTGAGATTCAGACCGGCCCCGCCGGCCTTGAGCGAAAGCACGAAGAAGGGTATCAGTTCGTCTTCCTGGAATCGCTTGACCAGTTCGCGGCGTTTGGCTACCGGGGTGCCGCCATGGAGCACCAGACCTTCGCGGCCAAAGATCGACCCCAGAAATGCCGCCAGCGGCTCTGTGGTCTCGCGGAACTGGGTGAATACCAGCACCTTCTCCTGCTTGGCGGCAATGACTTCGGCCAGTTGGCGCAGGCGGGCAAACTTGCCGCTGTCTTCCGCCTGCCAGGCCGCGTCGCCCAACCACTGCGACGGATGGTTGCATATCTGTTTGAAGCGCATCAGGAAGCTGAGCACGACCCCCTTGCGACCAATGCCTTCGGCGTCTTCAAGTGCGGCAGCCAGGTCCTTCACCGCACGCTGATACAGTGCCGCCTGGTTCGGGCTCAGATGGCACCAGGCCTTGAGTTCGGTCTTGTCCGGAAGGTCGTCGATGACCCGCTTGTCGGTCTTCAGGCGGCGCAGGATGTAGGGCCGCACGAGCGTTCGCAGCGGACCGAAATGCTCGGCCTTCGCCAGCCGCCTGGTAAAGTTGGCAAAGACTTTGTCTGAGCCCAGCAACCCCGGGTGGGTGAAATCGAAAATCGACCACAGATCGGACAGGCGGTTCTCCACAGGGGTTCCGGTCAGCGCGATGCGCGACTGGGCCTGGAGTTGCTTGACCTGCCGTGTTTGCTTGGCACCCGGATTCTTGATTGCCTGGGCTTCATCGACGATGGCCACGCGCCATTGGATGGTCCCCAATACGGGCTGGCGCAAGAGCGAGCCAAAGCTGGTGATGACGAGATCAATGTCTGCCAGCCGCGCGGGGTCCAGCGCACGCAATTCGGCCGCCGGCATGACTGACGGATGGGCGATCAGTAAGCGCAAGCCGGGGGCAAAGCGCTCGGCCTCTGCCGCCCAGTTGGCCAGCAGCGATGCGGGGGCAACCAGCAGACTGGGCCGCGCCTCGGCGCTTTCGCGCTTCAGCACGAGCAGCAGCGAGAGCACCTGCATGGTCTTGCCCAGGCCCATATCATCCGCCAGGCAAGCGCCCAGTCCGAGCCGGGTGAGCAGGTACAGCCAGCGCACGCCAGCCTCTTGGTAGGGCCGCAGGTTGGCCTTGAGGTCTGATCCCGGGCTGACCAGCGCCAATCCGTCTGGCTGACGCAATTCCTGCAGGATGTCGGCCAGCCAGGGCCCGGCAACCAGTTGCGACCAGTCGCGGTCCGCGGGGTCGGCGCTGTCGTCGAGCGAAACCCCTGCCAGAAGGCGTAGGGCCTCATTCAAGGGCAGACCGCTTTGCGCCGCCTTTTCCATGGCCTCGAAGCGCTTCAGGAGGCGACCGAGCTTTTTCTTGTCCACCTCGACCCAGCGACCACGGATGAGTTGCAAGCCGTCGGCGCCTTTGAGCAAATCCCTGACCTCGGAGGCGTCAAGACGCTCGCCGTCGAGGGAGACCTCCATGTTGAAATCGAGCAACGCGTCCTTGCCCAGCAGCGAAGGCGGTCGTGCTCCGACGCTGGCTTTCACAACGGGACGGGCAGGGCGGCCCGCCTGCCAGACGCTTGGCAGGCGGACGACAATTCCGGCGCCGTCGAGGTGGGACAGGTCCGAGAGAATGCGATAGGCGTCGACGGGCGTCCAGCGCAGCGGATGGTAGATTTCGCCGGTATCTACCATTTCGCGAAGCCAATCGCAGTGTTCCGCGGCGCGCTGCACCGGCAACAGTAACGACAGGAGCTTTGCCTTGCTCCTGGCTCCCGAAAATTCCGCCAGGGCTTGCGACAGTGGCTGATGTTGCGCTTTGCCGTGGGCCGACACGCGCGAGGTGTAAGTCGCCAGGAAGGCGAACGGGCACTCCGGGTCCCGCCGGTTCTCAGCGAGGTTGAAATGCACACGGCCGACGAGATTCCAGGCCGGGTGGCGCGATTTGAGAAAATCCTGAAGCGAGACGTTGGCGGCCGCAAGTTCCTGGTGCAAGGCCGTATCGATCTCGCCCCACAGCGTGGCGAGCACATCTGGCGTTAGATACTCGCCGCCCGTCATCGGCGGCGCGTCGGCAATCATGGCCTCAAGATCTTCGGCCGCCGGCGTTGCGACCTCGATCTCGCCGTCCTCGGACGTCGCGCACAAGGCCGTGACATAGCGTGCGGAAAAATCCCGCCACCAGGCCCATGCCGAGGGCAAAATGCGGCCGATTTCCGCCGCGCCCAACTGCAGCAGGCCATGCCCCGCGCCCAGTGCAAAGGCACGCTCAAGCCGCAGTCGCGTTTCATCGACCAAGAGGGGCGCGCCGTCCTCCGGCACCGCAAGCAGATGGCCGCCGGGCGTCAGGTGTGGCACAAGCATGTCGGAAGCAGTCAATGGCGCCCGTCCCGATCGCGGTGTTGCAGCAAGCGCTGAAGCCGCATGTTTTCCAAGGAATCGGTTGTGGAATCAACCAGCAGGCCATCCGGCCTGGTGCGGACTGGGCGAATTGCCGCGTGCGTCTGGTTCGGCCGGATTATCGGGTCGAACAACCGACCGGGGTATGCCTGGCGGCTGCGTTGTACATGACTTGTGAACGGTCTTTGCATCTGCTGTAGGGCAATCTGTTTGCTACGTATTCACTCACGGACCCTCGCTCCCGGCTCTGCGGCCGGCTGAATGTCCGAATTTTGCCAAAAGAAATTCGACTCTCCGTGAAAGGGTACCGAAACCTGAGCCACACGAGATAGGATGCCGATAGCAGTTGCCGCCCCCGTGCGGCAAAAATCAACTGGCGCACTTGTTACCAACGACCAAATGGCGGAGTGTCCGATCGCCGTCCCGGCGGTGCACGATCGACGGCTGCGCCCCGGGACCGTGGCCACGCCAGGCGGCATCTATGACTGCATCCGTGCCGATCTCGGACGGATGTCCGTGATCGCAAAGGCCGCTTCAAGCGGGAATCGGTGGCGAGATCATGGCGGCATGTCAAGAGGGGTAGCCATGTTGCCAGCCAAGATTATCGAACGCGCACGCAAGGGCGCACCGGAAATGCCGGAGAAGCCGCGGTCGGTGAATCTGACGCTACCGGCTGGGGCAGGCGCCGTGCATATCCATTGCACCGTGAACCTCAAGAAGCTCGCGGAGATGCGGCGCGGTCTGCCGCGCCCGCGCGTCGCGCTGGGGTGGTTCCTGCCGTCCGACAACGAGGAAATGCTGCGCTATAGCGCGTCCGTGCAAGATGCGATTGCGGACGGCACTATCAAGGCAGCGGTGGCGCTCACGCGCCCCCTACGACAGCAGGCTTTCGTAGGGGATGCGCAGGCCATCATGCAAACGCTTGACCATGCTCAGGCTGAGCTTGCGCTTGCGGTTCAGAACCTCAGACACGCGACCACTGGAACCAATGAACGGCTCAAGATCGCGCGGGGTGAGGCCCTGCTGATCCAACCGAAACTTGATCGCCTCGACCGGATCGGAGGGGGGAATAGGGTAATGCTCTTGCTCGTAGCGCTCCACGAGGATCGACAAGACTTCCAGCTCATCGCCTTGGGGCGAGCCGACCGGCGCGCCCCATAGCTGGCCGACACGCTCCATGGCAGTGTCATAGTCTTGTTCGGTACGAATGGGCTTGATATCCATCACACGCTCTCCGCGTCAACTTTGTCGTATTGGGCGTGGGTGCCAACGAAACGGACCCACCCGATCTGGCGGTCATAGTCGATCGCCAGGATCACGCGATACTTGTTCCCGGCGATATTGAACACCACGCGACCGCCCTTGAGGATGCTGGCTGTCCGTAGTTCGGCCTTCACATCCTGTGGTGTCGCATATGTCACTTTCTCCATGTGGCGATACCACTCCGTCAGGGGCGATATCGCATCTGTATACGCGGGGTCGCTCTCCCAAAACTCTCGCAGCGTCCGCCGCGCAATGATCCGCATCCTTTGACACTCCCATTTTGGGAGTATTGTACTCCCGTTTTGGGAGATTTGCGTGTCTCCGCAGGAGCTACCACAAGGATTTTGATGCTACACATGGACGGAGCAAGCCATCGGCCGATGAGCTGCTGCCGTGCACCGGAAAAGTGCTGGGTTTTATGTTCGTTCAGGTCAGCGCCGCCGCCGTGCCGCGGGCGCTCCGGGGGGCGCTGGTCGACAGCAACCACATGCCCAGGTACTGGGCCGCGGTCTGGCTAGTCATCGCAGATGCGCAATGGGAAAAGTCCACGCAGACCATGCGCCTGAAGGGTGCGCCAGCAAATGAGGCAACAGGCCAGCTCGAGGAGAGCTTTGTGAATAAGACTTGTGCTGCAGGGTGCTGCTCAAGTCCGCCAGCCCTGTGACTCGCCTTTTTCCGGGTTGAAACGCCCTGCGGACTGCGACACGCATCGGATCCGAAGGGATTAGGCGGCGAGGATTCGGAAATCCGTAGCTTTGGCGACCGGGCGCACATGGTTCTTCTCGCGTTTGAGATCGACGATGCCATAGTTGGACATTGTTTTCAGCGTACGCGATAGGTTGCCGGGCTTGCGGCCAGTGGCTTCAGCTAGCTCCGAGATCGATTCCGGCTTGGTTTCGGTGATGACCCTCAACAAGGCACGATTGTCGTCACTCAGCACTTCGGCCAACGACTTCATGGAAGTGAACCAGATCTTAGGCTCGCTGGCCTTCGGCCTGTACTCACCCCGCGCAATTGCCAACACGCGCTCGCGGATCTTCTCTTGCGGCATGATGCCAATCACAATTGTTTTCATCTCTTCTTCACCTCCGACAGAACGCGGTCAACGTCTGCGAAAAAGTCGTTCATCAGCTGCTGTGCATCCTTGAATTCGTAGGGCACACCTTTATCCGACACGTGCCTGTGCTTGTGGTCATAAGCCAAGATGCGTCCGGCATACTTAAATTTCTTGGGCGGCTTAACTGCATGCGCGTTGTCATACCCAAGAATTCTCTTGCCATACGGCTCATGCAGGGTGAGGGAGTACCGGATGCCATGGGGGATCTCCTTGGTTACTTCCACTTGCCATGCTTCGAGCTTGATCCAGTAACCGCCCCCTTGATCGAGGATCGAGCCGTGCAGGTCAAGCAGCGTATCAATAGCCGTGTCTCGTTTCATACCTAACTATATCATCTGCTGATAAAGTAGATAAACTGAGTTCCCGATCTAGCCGGCACGCACCACTGAGCGTTGATGCGAATAGATCACAACTGTGGTTGACGCCATCGATAAGTTCGAACGGGAGCAGCATCGTGTTTGATCACTACACCTACCGAGTAACCTGGTCCGCCGAGGACGAGGAATTTGTGGGCCTGTGCGCAGAATTTTCGTCCCTCTCATGGCTCGCCGGCTCTCCCGACGAAGTCTTGGCAGGTATCCGGCAAGTGGTGACGGAGACCGTCAAAGATATGCGCGCGAACGGGGAAAAGATTCCTACCGCCTTGGTCGACCCAGAGCTTTAACGGCAAATTCGTGGTCCGCCTCCCGCCCGAGCTGCACCTGGCGTTGGTGACCGAAGCTGCCGAGCAAGGCGTCAGCCTGAACCTACTAGGCTCGGCCCGCCTGACCGGTCGACATTCTTGCGCCGTTCTCCTATAGCCAGGCCCGAGCGCGACCGTCTGCGTTCCTGCTTATGCGCAGAAGCGCACCGGCTTCGCTGCCGCAGGAACCTTCCACCGCAATCCATCGACTTCGGCCTCGCGAAGTGGCTACATCAAAAGCAATGCCTCGCGCCTGAGGATCCGCCGAGGTTTGCGACCTTACGGTGAACGCGCCGGTCGTAAGTACATGAAATGAAGTGCCGCGGTCTGCTCGACCCCAAGAGCCAGCAGACGCAGCCATCGCTGGCGCTCGCTAATTTGTTATGTACCACAACAAATTGAACATAATCCTTAAATATGTCAAATTTGCTGTAGCGGCCACGAGCCGTCAATAGAGGAACAATCCGCGGCGCATTGCCGCGCACGGCTATTCGCCAGGGGCACGCGCAGCGCTCCCTCAAGGTTGAACTGGTACGCGCTCTCGTAAAGGTCCACGTCAGAAGTGTCTTCATTGACACTTAAATCCTGGCGTTCCATGGCGAAGGCCGTACAGCGATGGGACGTTGGTAGCTATCTTGATATCCATCATCGATTGGTATATCCTTTGATATGTACCAAAGGGGAGAAAGCCATGAGCACGACTGCCAAGATCTTTACCACTGGGCGCAGCCAGGCGGTGCGGCTTCCGCAGGAGTTCCGCTTCGCTGAGCGCGAGGTCTATATTCGCCGTGACCCGGCTACCGGGGACGTGATTCTTTCGCGCCGGCCGGAGAGTTGGGACAGCTTTCTGGCTGCTATCCAGGACAGCGCCGTGCCGGCAGACTTCCTGGCAGACCGCATGCAGGACGAACAAGCCCGCGATCCGCTGGCTGGTCTCGGATGACGCGCTACATGCTCGACACCAATATCGTGAGCCATCTGCTGCGAGGACATCCAGCAGTCGTGGCGCGCGTAACGGCCATACCCATTGCTTCGCTGTGTCTGTCAGCCATCACCGGCGCGGAGCTGATGTACGGATTGGCCAAGCGCCCGAGCGCAACACGCCTCGCATGCGCAATCGATGAACTGTTGCGCCGAGTCGAAGTGTTGCCCTGGACCTCTTCGGTGATGGCCAGCTATGGGGACGCCCGCGCTGTGCTGGAATCCCAAGGGCAGTCGATGGGCGCACTGGATTTGCTAATTGCCGCGCACGCCCTGGAGACGGGTGCGGTGCTGGTGACCAATGACAAGGCGTTCCGGCGCGTCCCTGGTCTAGTAACGGAGGACTGGTCGGTGCCGACCGGAAACTGACCGGGTGGCAGGCAGAGGTTGAACAATCGCTAGCGCGCAAAGACGGCACAAATCCAGTGCCTCACTTGTAGGGACCTCGCGGGCTCGCCAGGGGTAGCGCGGGACGAGCCGGCTTTAGGCGGTAATAGCGGCGCTCTGAAGAAAGTCGCGGCCGGACAGCGCAGGAAGCGGTGGATGTCATACGCCGTTGTCGCTGCGTTGATGGTGCACAGGTGCAGAAGCAGAGTATCAGGAAAGGGGACATCAGCCGCCATGGTGGATTCCGGTTATCCGCAATTCTTTCGCCCGCTCACGCTGAAGCGGCGTCGGCTCATCGCGGCCTGCATTCGCGCATTCTATGCGCGGCTCTATGGTTCCCATGCCGACTACCGATCCATTCTTGGGCGCGAGGATTTGCGTGATCTGTTTGTGCAGACCATGCAGTCCGCCTCGCTGCCGGCCGACCTTGCCGGGGAAGATGGCGAAGACGGCTTCAACGCCGGCGACCTTGCCGACGATCAAAAGCTGGCAAGCGCCATCGTGCGCCTCCTCGTCGCAGACGGCTGGATCGAAACCGCCGAGGACCGCGTCCGACTGGTTACCGCCTATCGCTTCACCCGCGCCGGCAAGATCTTCGCCCAGGCGCTGACGCTGGCCGACCGTCCACGTGAACGGACCCGTCAGCGCAACATGCGCTCTTGCAAGAATGCACTGAGCGCCTTCATCGAGCGCCGGGACGTGGAGGATCTGCTTGACGCCTATGAGTATGCCGATCGAGTCATTGCCGACCTTTCCGAGGACATTGAACTCTTCTACGACCTTGCCCGCAAGATATTGCTCGACGCGCACGTGCAGGGCAATTGGGATGGGTTCATCGAGTTCGTCGAGCGACGTTTCCGTGATGAGTTCTCACCCCGGTTGGTCTATGACAATGCCGAGCGCCATCGGCTCGACATCGGGGCGCTGATCGAACGTCTTAACGAGTTGAGCGTGGCCGAGATGCAGGCCATTGACGATGACCTGGCCAACCACGCGGCATGGGCCGCGCAGGCGGCGCCTGACGGAGCTATCTTGAGATGGATGCTTGATCGGATCGACGAGATGGTCACCGCGGCCTGCCGGACGAAGCAGCCGGAATTGTTCCGCGCCATGGAAAGCTATGTCCGCCGTCATGTGGTCTTGTTGTCGCAGAGTCTGTACATGGGGGCATCAGGCAGCGGGGCGGCATTGTCAACCCTGATCCGCCGCCTGGGAGAGATGCCGGAGCGGGAGCAGGGCACCTGGCTGGAGCGGCAGGGCGCGGCGCTCGCACCGGTAAGCGTGGCGCTGTATGATCCCGCCGCGGTGCAGCCGAGAAAGGCCGCCGAGCGCAACCGGGCACAGGCCGTGAGCATTGTTCCAGAGATCACACGAGAAGAGCGTTTGCGTCAGTTCATGCGGCAAGCGGAGGAGCGCGCCTTCTCCTTGTCGCATCACGATGTCGTGGATTACTTGCTCGGTTCCATGCGTGGCATGGGCACGCTGCGCCTGTCCGAGTTGCCGGTCGACGATGCGATCCAGGCCTTATCATTGTTGCGGGCAGTCGAGGCAGCACGCGACCATGAGGGACTGGAGGTGGAGCGCCTGGACGCAGAGCCGCTGGACAATGCCATCATGTCGGGCACCGACTATGCAATCAGGAGGCGCCACATCGGCCATGGATGAAATTACGATTGGGCAACTGGTGGAAGCGGAACTGAAGGCGAGGGGCGTCAGGCCGGAGGCATTCCGGCAGATTCTTGGCCGCCTGTTCGGTCTGTCCATCCTGCACCGTGAGGACAGCGCCATCGAGCGTCAGCTCTACGACGACGCGGTGCGTATCGAGGGCCTGCTCAATGCGTACTTCGATGTGGGCGGCTTCAGGCTGCTACACGAGCGACACCAGAACTATTTTCGGCTTTACCCGCCAGGGGCGCGCGTGCCAGGGCTGCCTGCCGAGGACGATGCTATCGCGGTGGAAGCCGTGCGGGCCAAGCTCTCCGCCGATTTCGTGGCATGCTGCCTGGTGTTGCGCTTGCTGTACAACGAATGCCTGCGCCAAGGCTCGATCAACGAGCGCGACGAAGCGCTCGTGACAGTGGAATACCTGAATGCCACGCTCACTGCGCAGGCGCGCCGCTCACTGCCGGCCAAGACTGCACGGGAGAAGCTCTTCGCTGACCTGAAGCGCGCCCGTCTGATTGATTACCGGGCCGATGCGGAAGTGGAGGACGCTGACGCGCTGGTCGCTATTCGGGGGACGATCCTTCAGTTCGTGCCGGATTCCGCCATCGATGCCCTGCTGGCGGAAACTTCGACGCCCGTGCCGGCAGTCCCGTCGCCGGAGCATAACGATGAAGCTTGAGAAGCTCATCCTGATCAACTGGGGTTTCGTGGTGTCACGGGAATACCCCTTCGGCCACACCACCTTACTGTCGGGTTCGACCGGCGTTGGGAAGTCCTCTTTCCAGGACGCGATCCAACTGGTCATGACGGGCGGCAAGCAGCACATCAACGTTTTCAACTCTGCGCAGGACGAGAGCGGCGCCTCGCGCGCGGGCGGCAAGGTGAGGCGGACGCTGGCGTCGTACGCGGTGGGTATGCGCGACAATCTCTGCGTTCGGCCGTATGGGTCACACACCTACGTCGTCGCCGTCTTCGCCCCCGACGACGGAGAATCTGCCGAGCCGTTCACCGCCGTGGTGGCCGTGGAAGCCGCCGTGTCAGGTACGCGCGAGCACGGCCGCAACGTCGACGTAGCGCGCAAGCTTTACTTTGTGCTACCGGGCAGTTGCGCGATGGAGGCGGATTTCATCGAGTCGCGCAAGGGCAATTCGATTACCGCGGTGAAGGTCGAGGATATCTACCATCGGCTGCGCCAGCGCTATCCGCGCGTCCTGCCGTTCGAGAACAGCATCGAAGACTACCTGTGCAAGCTCTATGCCGAGTTTCGCGGTGGCGGCAAGACGCTGGTTGGGCCGCGCGAGGCCGAAGCAGCGGCGCGGGCTTTCGTCCAGTCCATTGCCCGCAAGACCGTCGGCTCGGTGGACGAACTGATCCGGGAGCAGGTGCTGGCCGAGCCTGATTTTTCCGATCAGATCGGGCATATCGCGTCGCTCATGCAGAACGTCCAACGATTGCGCAAGATTGCCACCGAATTGCTGGCGTGTCGTGAGCGGTTGGGCGTGCTAAAGGCGCACGCAAATGCGTTCCTTGCCGCCTTCGAAGAGGCCATGGAGGCCGAACTGGGCGAAGTGCTGCGCCGACAGCACGATGTCGAGGAAGAGATCCACAGACTGGAGTCCCGCCGCCGCCTCGCCCTGGCCGAAGTCGAAAGGCAGCAGGCGCTTGCCGACCGGCATGCACTGGCGCTAAAGCGTGCCACGGAATTGCACGGCACCGCCAAAGGTCGGCTTAACGGCAATCCGATAGCGCAGGAGCGTGATCGGCTCAGCCGCGAGATGGCCGCGGCCACGGAAAACCGATCGCGAATCGCGCTGGACGTCGTGGCCGCCCTGGCGGGCTTGCGCGGCGTGCTGGATGAACTGGCTGCCCTGGCTAGACAGCCTGCAGCGCCGGCCAGCGCTTACGCGCCCCATGTGGAGCGTCTGGTCATTGAATCCGCGGCGCTCGATGCCGCCGATGGTCGGGCCGCCGCGCGCGAGCTGGCGGCGATGCTGACAGGCGCGCAGATCGACCCGGCAAGCCTGCGGCGCGACCGGTTCGCCAGGCTGGATACTGCCTTGGCTCCCATTTCGCAGCAGCTGCACAGTGCCGAAGGCCTGTACGGGGCGGTGGTACAGGAGCAGGCGCGGGAGTCGGATCGCGCTGCCACGCTGCAAAGGGAAATCGATGACCTGAAGCGGCGCCGGCAAGGGTTGGAAGATGGTCACTTCGACCTGCCGGAGCATGTCGAGGCCGCGGTCCGGTATCTCGAAGCCCAGATGCCGGCCGCCCGTCCCAGGGTGCTTTGCAACCTTGTCCAGCCGCGCGAGGGTTCACGCTGGCAGAACGCCATCGAAGGGCTTTTGGGTGGCAATCGCTTCGTGATCCTGGTGGACTCGCAGTACGAGGCGAGCGCTATCCGGGCGATGCGGCATGAAATGCCGGCGACTAGGCAAGGGCGCGAGGCTTCCGTGGTGCAGGGGGAACTGGCCAGGCGGCGGGCGGAAAATCAGGCGCTGTCGGCCGATGCCGTGCTGCAGGAACTGGTGATTGCCGATGAAACCGCACGCGCCTATCTGATCGCGAGCTATGGGCGCTATGTCAAGGTAGCGGATGCGCAGGCGCTGCGTGGCGCGCCACAGGCACTGACCGTGGACGGCATGGCGAGCGGCGGGTTCAAGATGTTCTCGTCATGGATAGAGGACGGCGAACTTGCCTTCGGTGCAGAGGCGCGGCGCAAGCGCGTGGTGAGGCTTGCCCGGGAGATCGATGAGAAGACGCGGGAAAGGGACGCACATAGCGCAAGCGCTGCCGAGTTGGCCGCATGGGGCGCGCGGCTGCTCGGTCTGAAGCTGGTGCCGGTCGCGCCAATGCTGGACAAGCTGGCTGAGACGCAGCGCGGACTGAGTAGTCTCGCGGCGGAGCTCGCCAGCCTGGACAACTCCGATCTCATCGTGCTGGAGCGCCGCGTCTCGCGGGCGGAGCAACTATTGGACGGCCACCAACGCCTGTCTAATACCGCGTCACGCTTGGCGGGCGAAGCAGAGGGCCAAGCGCGTGGCTTCGAATCGAACATCGCTGATGCCAGGGCAAGGCTTGTTTGGTGCCAGGATGCCGTGAGACAGGTAAACGCCCGCATAGCTGAACTGATCCGGCTCAATCCTCACTTCGATCCGCTCCGGCTGGACAAGCGCGCTCGGGAAGCGGCCAAGGAGCAGACCTCCGCGTCCTTCGACGGGCGGCGGCGCCAGCAAGCCGGCCTCTACCGCCAGGAGCGCGAGGCATTCGAGCGGAAACTGGAGGCGCATAATCTGTTGTCTTCCTCGTTTGACGAGCGGGTCGATTTTCAGCCTTGCCAGTCGACGCAAGGGGAGTACGAGTGGCAAGCCTATGGCGGCGTACCCGCCGCCCGGCGGCAGATCTCGGCCATGTTGGAACGGCTCGACCAAGTGCGCATTCTCAACAACACCAGCGAGTTGCAGGGCGCCGAGAAGAGCTTCAACAATACCTTCAGTACGCATTTCGCGCTGGCCGTACGCACCGCGGTCGAGCAGGGCATCGAGCCGCTGAAGCGGCTCAATGAAAAGCTCAAGCGCCTGGCATTCGGCGAAGACCGGTTCGAAATTGAATATGGGCAGATGGTCAAGGAGTACAAGAAGTACTTCGACCTGTTCCAGGAACTGAACCGACTGGCCGAGACGCAAACGCCGGTGGATCTGTTCTCGGCGACCGAAGGCGTGCTGTCCGCCGACAGTGTCGTGGCATTGGACGATATCAAGTTGCTATTGCTCGACACCAACCGCGACCACGCGTTGCGGCGACTGAAGGACATCGCGGATTACCGTAACTATCGGCAATATGACATCCGCAAGTATTCGGAAGATGGCCGCGAGGCGTCCTTGGCGAAAATGGCGACGTTCTCGGGAGGTGAGTTGATGACGCCGGCCTATCTTGTACGGGCTGCAGTGCTGGCCCAGGCCTTTCGCCAGTTCGAGAAGACGCCGAGCTTGAGACTCATAATGATCGACGAGGCCTTCGACAAGATGGACGAGGGCCGCACAGCTGCCGTGATGCGCTATCTCAATGAGAACCTTGGGCTGCAACTTGTGGTCGCCATGCCGTCCCGCGCATCCGGCCCATTGCTCGAGTTGTTCAGTTTCGAACACCGTTTTTCCCTGATGAAGGTGGAGGGCCTGGCTGGGGAACTCGACAAGATCACCGAGGTGGACAGCTCTTTGTTGAAGGCAGACCGGCTGCATGCTCTCTGGACCGAGCGCCGGAAAACGGTGCGGCGTGAAGCGGCGCGGCAGTTCGACTTGCAGGAGGCACGCAAACAGTTGGTCTCGGACACCGGGACATGAGCGCCGACGACAATCCGGGGGGCCGGCCGGCCGCCGTTACTGCGTTGCTGAATGCCCTGGTGGACCGCATCGAGGCGAAGCCGTTTGCCGAAAGGCGCCGCGATATCAGCTTTCCATTGAGTGCCGGGACGTGGCCGGATTTTTTCACCATCTCTCACCACGGCGAACGCATGTTCGTGTGGCGCGCCCTGGAAGCGCTGCAGACGCAGCCCGGCTTTGCTCTTCTGCTGGATAAGCGTCGCGGCCAGCGGGATCTTGATATCTGGGAGCGCTCACCGAAGCTCGTCATTGCCGCACAAGCAGAAGCGTTTCTTCGCGATGAGACGGGGCGTCAGCCCAGCACTCAGGTCGCCTGGGTGGGTCAGTGGCGGCAGGCTGTGCCGGCGCGCTTCAGCAACGCTGCGCTGTGCGAGCGGCTGCTGTCCCGTCCGATCGTCGTCCTGTCACGATCTCCGGAGCAGGTGCTGGAGCGTTTCGCAGGCATCCCCGCGATTGCCAGTGAGAAGCTCATGCTCCATGAAGTGGCAAGCCGGCAGTTCTGGGGATTATCAAAAATCCTTAACGGCCAGCAGGAGGCGATTGCCCTGTTGCTAGAGACGGATGTCTGCCCCTTTCCGGACAAGCCGGTGCAACTGCTGGTAGCTGCCCGTACTGCCGATCCCGCCGCTCCGATCCTGTTTGTGGAAAACGCGGCAACCTTCGAAGCGTTGGCGGCAGGGCGGCTGAGCGCCGCCGAAGGTTTTGTTCTGATTTATGCATCAGGATACAAGGCGAGCGCGAGACGCCTGCGCTCACCGGCTGGCAGTTCGGTTTATTTTGCAGCAGGCGTGTTTGAGCGGAATGCGGCATTGGGGCCTGGCCTTCTTGATTGGCTCTACGGCACCGACGTCATGCGCCCCATTCATTTCTGGGGCGACCTCGATTTCTCCGGGATGGACATTTTAAAGGAGCTGCGGGTGGTATTCCCTGGCGCGCAAGCGTGGAGAGCCGGCTACGAGGCGCTACTTGAACGCCTTCTCGCGGACGAGTCCCATGCACCCGATGAGGCCAGGAAGTCCGGCCAGACTGACCCCGGGCTTACCGGCTGCTCTTATGCCGATGAAGTGCTACTGCCAGCACTACGCAGGCGGGGTCGATTTGTCGACCAGGAAAGTCTGTAGGGTCTCACATGAGGATGCACCATTGGGGTCCTGCCAAGATACGGGCTTATGCTCTGCAGCGCATAAGGGCGTATCTTGGTCAGGGGCCAAGAACACCCAGCCCAAACGCACGAGCTCATCGAACATGAGGGGGCCGGGGTGTGTCACGAACGCAGGCGTGAGCCTGCGGTGCTGTACTGAAGATGGGAGTAGGCCTCCCGAAGTCTGCTTTCAGGAGCAGGCTTCAAACCGCCCGATGCTGCTGCCGCGCAGTCATTCAATGTCCGCTATGGCGCAAATCTCTGCGGCCTAGGTTTAGGGAACGATCATCGGCCACCACGCGGGCATGTCGTCGTGTAGGGCCAGTACCGAGCCGTTCTTTACGATAGCGACGGGTCGATGGGTACGCTGCCCGGCTTCTCGATCCCGCGAGTTATCAAAGAACGCGGCTAGCGGAACGATCTGCAGGGCTTTCTGCGCATTGGCAAAGACGCGAGGAAACCGCGTGTGCTGAACATCGGACGGCACGTCATGCCCCCCAATCTCAACCCGGCGGTGGACCCGTTGCTGAGCAAGCTCAACATCATTCAGTCCGACAAACAGCATTACCACGTGATAGCCTGCGGCAACTCCACGTTGCAACTCCGCGAGCTTGTGGCCATGCGGGTCCGAAAAGACGGTCTCGAAGACGAAATGACTCTGAGTGCCGGTGGGCGCCGACAGCAGCAGTTCTCGGCGACGGGTCGCCTCGGATTGCGCTAGCAGCGCAGTCTCCTGCGTCTGCGGCGCGCCCGCACAACCCTGAGCCGCCTCGTTCAGCTCGCGTTCGATCTCGTCGGCGTTGATGTACACAGCCTCCACCGCGCCCTCGAGCATTGGCTCAAGCAATTGCCGCCACAGCGTGGTTTTGCCAGCCCCGTTGGGGCCGGCGATCATGACCATCAGTGATTTGCTTCCCGCGCCGACGCTGAGTTCGTCAAGGAACGTGTTGAAGAGCTGCGCACCCGTCAATCCAAATCCATCCCGAATTTGTTAGCGTTCTTTCTAAGGTTCTCGATGCCTCTCTTCAATGCTAGGCGCTGCTTAGCTCGATGCCGTTGGGTGCGCGCGGATGGGCTCGTCGCTCGCGCCAGAACCTCATACGCTTGAGCAAACTCACCAGGGTCCAGCTGCGGCGCACACAGCATCTGCAGCAGCGTCGTGCCGCGCCCGGGAATGAGTTCGACCAAGTATTTCCCAGCCAGAGGCGCGTAACTGGCCCACTGTTTGGCCAACTGGTAGAGGCGCCACAAGCGGTTGCGGTTGGATGGATTAAGTTTTTCCATTCGGTCGGTTCGCAACCATGCGTATACCGTGATGCGCTCGATAAGCAGAACTTGCGCGAGCTGCGTGACGTTAAGTCCGAATACCTCGCGCAACTCTTCCACCATCTCCGCTGGTGTAGTTAGCGCTGGTGCGGACGGTCGCGGTGCCGAGGCAAGTTGGAAGGGGAGCGGCACCGCTGTGTTGACGCTCGTTCCAAGGTACTGCCGGACGTCGCTCAGGCCGATCACCACTGTCGGAACGGCCGTGCCAAAATCAAGCCGCACGGCTCTTATTTCCCGAACACCTGTCGATCCAGATTGACGCCACATGGCATTCGATCCGATCGTCCAGCCTAGCTTCGCGTCACGTTCGGTAGCGTAGATCATTGGTTGTTCCCTCTAGTTGCCTCGGGATCCCATTCGCGTAGCGCCAGCGGCGTGATCATGGCGCGGAACGCAGACGACACGTCGGTGTGCATCTGGGTGAATATTTGACTGAGCGTCGCGCGATCGGCGCGATGTTCCCCGTCAATCCAACGGTCGCTGTCGATGACCCCACACTCTCCTGATTCAGGTTGCGCCGGCCGCTGCCGAGGGCTCAGCATCCCCTGCAGGTCCATCGGCAACGACGGCACGCCGAACCCCCGCATGAACTGTAGGCGCATCCTTCCAACCGGATAGGCGATATCGACCATGGAGACGTGCAAGTCCGGCCCGCCCGCGGCGCCCGGCAGCGTTGGCATCCCCCTCAGATTCCAGGGTGCGTTGACGTAATCCTCGGGCCGCTGACCATGTTGCGGCACTAGGAAATCCACATAGCGCAGACCCAGGCGCGTTACGGTGGTGACCTGTATGTCAGCAAGAGCATCAGTGATATCGAGCCACGCCTCTCGGAAGTGAGGCGAATCTACATAGGACGTAACCGCATACGTGAGCGCACCTTGCTGGATACGCACCATTGCGTCGATCTCGGTGTTAACCAAGTCGTAAGCAGTTGCCTGTGCGGTTCGCTGCACGCTCGGATCACCGTCAAGATTGATTTCAATGTTCAGGCCATTAGTCTGACTGATCGTCGGGAACCGAGTCGCCGTTCGCTTCAGGATGGCGTCGCGCAGGTACTCTGGAGTTGCTGCGGCATTCGGCAGAAATCGAACCTGCGCGAGTACAAAAGCCAACGGCGCATGCGCCCATTGCCCCCGTCGAGGGGCAGTATCGCTAGTCAAGCTGACTCCTTGCTCATTCATTGCATGATGCCATTTTACACTTAACTTTACACCTTCCAGGAAATCTGACATACTGGCCTAACCTTACACCTAATCTTACATTTTGCGGTGTATGAATGGAGCCGACGTCATGCCTAATGCAAACCAGTCAACAACGAGAATCATTCTCAATCTTGATCCGATCGATGTGCACCAAGAGAAGCTGACGTATGCGCAGCTCGTTCACTTCGCCTACCCGCAGGATCCCCCCGCGGACACCACGGATTTCATCTACACGATTACGATCAGTCACCCAGATCTCGGCGATTTGTCGCTGGCGCGGGGAGACAAGCCGGTTCCGGTAAAGGAAGGGATGGTGTGCCATGTCCGCAAAACCGGCCGTTCTTGATTTGGTGCTCAGCCCGTTCCTCGTAGCGGGACTGAAGGTGACGGTACAGGGGGCACACCTGCTTCTCCACAACGTGCCGGTGCTCGACAACCAGCGACAGTTGCAGCTCGGCACCCTGGTCGCCACGCTCGTCTATACCGACAGCCAAGTGTCGCCGCCGGCCACCCATCAAGTCTGGTTCGACGGGCCCTTCCCGTGCTTCGCGGACGGTTCCCCAATGGAACAGTTGCGCCACTCGGACGTCGCGGGCGGAGTGGTGGCCCCTGGAGTGCCCGCCCAGTTCTACTTTTCCAATAAGGATGACGGATGGACGGGTTACGCTACGCACTTCGACCAGTTGATGCACTATTGGCGCATCATCACGGACCAAGCGCGGGTGATCGATCCTTACTGCACCCGTCCGCTGGGACCTGGATCGGCGCAAGTGGCGCCTCGAACGGGCCCGTTCCGCTACCCTGACGCTTGCTCAGCGCGCGGAAATTTTGTGATGGTCACAGAGCGATTAGCAGACCTCAGCATCGCGATCGTGGGCTTGGGTGGGACCGGGTCGTATGTGCTGGACCAGGTGGCGAAGACGCCCGTGCGTGAGATCCATCTCTTTGATGGTGATGACTTCGAGCTGCACAATGCCTTCCGCGCGCCCGCCGCAGCGCGAGAGTCGGATTTTGGCCGCCCCAAGGTCACATACTTTGCGGAGCTGTACGATCCGATGCGATCGGGCATCGTTGCACACCCCGCATATGTGACGCAGGCCAACGTCGGGCTGTTGGGACAGTTTGATTTCGTCTTTGTTTGTGTCGACAAGGGGCCCGCGCGACGACTGATCTGTTCCCACCTCATCAACCACGGCGTGCCCTTTATCGACTGCGGCATGGACATGTCGCTGTCCGCGGCGCAGCAGATTTTCGGAACATGTCGGGTCACGGCAGCCACTCCTGCCAAGAACAAGCATTTCTTCGATCGCGCCCCCACAATGGAAGACGGTGGCGATGCGCTGTATGATCAAAACATTCAGATCGCGGACGCCAATGCGCTTAACGCCATCCTCGCCGTCATCCGCTGGAAGCAGCACTTCGCCTTTTATTCAATGAACTGGGACTGGCACCATCTCGAGTTTGTGGTCAGCACAATGGCATTAGCGAAGGCCGAGAAGACGGAGGGGCCGGATGCGCATTGACCGGATCACACCGGAGGTCGTCGAACTCGCCCCCCGCGTGCTGCAGCCGGGGCGACTCTACATCAGTCCGAAGTACGGGGCGGCTGTGCATCTTTGCTGTTGCGGATGTGGGGAAAAGGTGGTCACACCCCTTTCCCCTGCGGAATGGCAGATCAATTTGACGCATGGGCGGGCCACACTGCGTCCCTCGATCGGGAACTGGTCAATGGCCTGCCAGTCGCATTACTGGATCCGCGGCAACCGCGTGATCTGGGGTGGACAATTGTCGAAACGCCAGATCAAGGCAGTCTTCGAGCGTGATCAGCGGGATCTGCGCGCCATGCATCGCAGCCCTCAATCACTGCCGAAGGCGGAGCAGAGTACCTCAAATTCCTTCCCAGTAGGAGGCGAACGCGCAAGCCCAGGTAGGACCACACGGCTGAAGTCGTTCTGGCAGTGGCTCACTCGCTGATGCGTGGGGGGCCGTCGCCCCTGCGCCCTTGAGAACGGTTGACAAGGGCGCAGAGGCGCCTTTTTTCGCTCTTCGATATTCATACCGAGCGGGAACTCATCCTACTTCTCGGCGAGCCGCCGCCAAGACTGCTCTATGTGCAGGACGTCGATGATGGTGGCTGGCTCTATGGTGCGGCACTGAGCAGATCCGGTCTCCGTATTGGTGTCCCTTTGTTTTTGATGCAATTTTCCGGATAGCGACCCCCACTAATCGCTAAACGCCAGCCAGTCCTTCAGGCACGACGCGCGACCTCAGCACACCAATTCCCTCAAGAATTTGGTGAGTGCTTGCTTGGGATCATCTTCCTCGGAAATGATCGTCTCAATACTCCAATGGCGAAGCACCTCTTGCGCCACTGGATTCGGCCGGCTCATGAATAGATAGGATTTGGGCCTGGCGGATGACAGGACTGCGCGCCCCCACATTTCCGTCAGCCTGTAGAACAAAAGTCGAATATTGATGTCGCTCAGGCTATATCCGATGAACAGCACCGAATTGCCCAGTACATCGTTTCTGAGCTTGATGTCCAGCGGGGTATCGAAATCTAGTCTCCGAAAATAGCTGGTCTCGTCTAGAACGAGCGATTCGTCGTCGACGAAGTCGCCGTGAAGCTTGACGATCTGACGGCGACCTTCGGTGACTGACACGAGGTCAGCCACGCTAGCTATCTTGTCGTACGGAACGCCGAATTTGTCGTGAGCGATCTCCAGCCATCGGTCGTAGTTGGTCGTGTAGATTCGCGAGAATTTTCCGAGGGTGATTAGCCGGTGGATCTCGGACGTGGTAACGTCCGTGCTGGGCTTGTGCCATTCGCGGTCCATCCAACTGCGCAACGGCCCCAGGTTGCCTTTCTTCTTCTTGTAGTACTCCGCCAGCGCCAGCTGGTGAGCCATAGGTTGAAAAGATCTTAGGATCAAAGCCCAGTTCCAAAGCCATCTGCGCCGTCAATTCACTCCAAGTCGGCAAGCCGAGGTTAGCAGATACACCAGCCCCGGCGAAAAGCATTAGCTTGCCGGCCCGGTGTGCGTCTAGCAGCTCCATGTTCATCGTTTGCCCCTGACGGATTTGAGGCAGTCCGCAAACTTATCAAGCGCTTTGCGGCGCATCGAAATGTCGTCCTTCCTAGTTCCCATCTCAGCGAAGGTTTCGTTGTGGCCATTGGGGACGAAGACGCAGTCCCACTGAAAATCCTTTGGACCGGCCGGCACGCGTGGCACTGTTCCCTCGATGGCTCCCTCGAACAAGCGGATCTCGCGCCCGTCGCAGTAGCCGAGCACCGTCTTTGCAGTTACATTCGCGTCTCCCAGCCCGGCCACCAAGTTCGCGAAGCGATCAGCCTCCAACCGGTCCCAGAAGATCTGGGTCAAGCCGGCAGGAAGCCCGTTAAGTCCGTTCAGATAAAGGCCCGTGTGTTCAACAAACAGCGGGCGACCGATCGCCTCAAACGCTTTGATTAACTTGTCCTGCACCAGGCGGGTGACGTCCTCGGTTTGCAGTTCCTCGATCTTCTTCGACACCGGCACGATGTCTACACCGATCGGTGCGAGTATTCGATTCACCTCCTCGATCTTGTGCCGGTTTCCGGAAAGGAATCGGATTTTCAAGCTAAGCTCTCCATGAATGAGTAACGCTTGGCCATCTCAAATTGATGGCGCATGTCGCCGACGGATAGGCCTTCGGCCATGGCGGCGGCGTGATCATCGACTAGGCCGCGCTGGTGGATTCCTGGGTTATCCGAGCAGATGACGAACGGAACACCGTGTCGACGAAACTCCTGGAGTGGATGCGCTTCTTCGGCAGGCACCGCACCTGTCAAGCGATTGCTGATCGGGCACACCTCGACGCAAACGTTCTCCTTTGCCAGGAGCTCCATAAGATCTGGATCCTTGCCGGCAGCCGTTCCATGTCCGATGCGGTTGGCTCCAAAAAGCTCGATGGCTGAGCGCACATTCTCCGCTCGGCCGGTCTCACCGGCATGGATTGTGATTCCAAGCCCGAATCGGTCTTTGGCCTGGCGAAATAGCGACGGCAGCTGGGCGGGATACGCCATCTCTTCATCACCTGCCAGATCGAGACCGACCACATCGTCCGGCTCGCCGAGATCCTGGTAGGCCTGCAGGAGGGTGGCCAGCGCGATCGCGCCATAGTCGCCGCGCGTCACCGTGAGAATCAACCCGCGCCGGATGCCCTGACGCTGCGCTGCGTCTCCGGTGGATTCGATGAGGCGTTCCAGCGCTTGAGTAGGCGAGCACTTCTGCAGCGTGGCGAGGTACAACACGCTGCTTCGAAGTTCGACGAAACGCACGCCGTTGGCGGCCAAATTGGCAAGTGCGGCGACGCAAAGACGGTCAAGGTTCTCTCGCTTCCTTGGAAAGAGGCGAAGAATCTGCCATGGAGTCAAGTACGCCGCGAGTGACTTGGAGCGGATGCGGCGGAGTAAGTCCCGCTCGATCTCAAAACCCTGTGGAAGGACAGTCGTTTCGTCGGCAAGAATATCTTTGACAGTCGAAGCCGGGATCGCTCCGTTCAAATGCACATGGAGTTCAGCGCGGCTACCAACGCTAGCTGAGGCCGGTCCGTCTTGGCCTTCCTCCTCCCCGCTGACACCGAGCATCCCTGGCAGATCTAGTACAACATCCCGCAAATATCTTTAATAATTATCGGGCTGTAAATAGGGCTCCAGGAGCGTGACGATCAACTGG
>NZ_JAGIQA010000041.1 GCF_017814975.1 Cupriavidus consociatus | reverse complement strand
CGGGCGTGGCGCGCCCAGAAGCCTTCGTAGTCGCGTTCGGCTTCGTCGCACAGCGCCTGGTAGGCCTCCATGCTGGGGATCGCGGCCTGGCTGGCCGGGACCCGCGCCGGCCGGATGGCCTGCTGGGCGGGCATGACGGATTCAAGCAGTTTCATGGTGAGTAGTCAGGTAGCGGCAACAGTAATCAAAGCACGACGAAGACGAACCACAGCACGACCGGTGCGATCACGGTGACCAGCGCGCCATAGATCAGCAGCGTGCGGAAGAAGGCCTGCCGGTCCACGCCCTGCGCGTTGGCGAGCACCAGCGCGCCGTTGGTCGAGAACGGGCTGACGTCGACGATGGTCGAGGACACCGCCATCGCGGCGATAAAGCCGATGGCGCTCACGTCCGAGCCTTGCTGCAGGAACGGCACGGCCAGCGGGATCAGCGAACCCAGCACGGCTGTGGACGAGGCGAACGCCGACACTACTGCCCCGACCACGCACAGCAGCAGCGCGGCCATCAGCGGCGAAGTCAGGCCGGCCACGCTGTGGCCGACAAAATCGATGGTGCCCATCTTGTCCATCACCCCGACGAAGGTGCTGACGCCGACGATCAGCATGATCTCGGGCCATGACACCTGGCTCAGCGCCCGCTTCTGCAGCTCCGGCGCCATCAGCGTGAGCAGCAGCGCGATGGTCAGCGAGACAAAGCCGATATCGAGCTTGAAATAGAGCGTCAGCACCGCCAGCGCGGCCAGGCCGACCACGGTCAGGTACTGGTAGAGCCCGGCAGGGGCTTCGGCGGCAGCTTCCGGTTCGCTGCCGAGCAGTGAAGCGCGGTCGCGCGCCATCGTCTTCTGCTCTTCCATGCCGGCCTCGGCCTCCGCATCGCCGTAGATCTGCGCCCCCTGTGCCGGCACGGTGCGCGCACCAAACGGCGCACCCATGGCCAGCGCGCCGCCGGCAACCGGTTGCGGCGCGGCCACCGCCGGTGCCGATTGCCGCATCAGGCGCAGCCCGCCCAGCGCAACGAAGAGGCCGGCAGCCACGGCCAGGTTCACGCCCAGGCTGGCGAACGCCGTCGCCATCTCGTTGAGCGGAAGCCCTGCCTTCTGCACGATCTTGTTGGTAATGCCGCCATAGATGCTGATCGGCGAGAAACCGCCACCCTGCGCGCCGTGGATGACCATCAGGCCCATCAGCAGCGGGTTGATGCCGTAGCGCGCGGCAAAGCCCAGCGCAATCGGCGCGATGATGGCCACCGCCGCCGGGCTGACCGCACCGACCGACGTCAGCAGCGCCGCGATCATGAACATGATCCAGGGAATGGCGGCGATCCTGCCGCCCACGGCCCGCACCGCTAGCCGCACCAGCCAGTCGATGGTGCCGTTGTTCTGCGCCACGGCGAACAGGTAGGTGATGCCGACCAGGGTCAGGAACAGGTCGGCGGGAAAGCCGGCAAGGATCGCCTTGGCCGGCATGGCCGCGACCAGGGTGCCGACCAGGAAGGCACCGACAAAGGCAAGTGCGCCCATGTTGATAGGAAGGACCGTGGCGATGACAAACATCAGCCCGAGTACCGAGATGGAAATGACGTGTGACGACATAACGGCTCCGTCGCGGCATGCGCGCGTCTGCGCACGCCGCCTGGCAAGGAAATCAGGGGAATCCGGCAGCACTGGTGCCTGGCCGGAGATACGGATCTGCCGCTATGGCAACGTCTGGAAGGGATGGGCCATGATGTCTTGTCTCCTTGTTTGTGAGGCCGCATGGGAACGGCACCGGTCTTTGTTGGTTTGGCTGAACGATATGGCGCCGGCGCGCGGCCATCAATTAAGCGCTCGGGCCGATCCTTACGGAAAGCGGAAAACAGGCGCTCACGAAAGCGGTGGCCGGTCAGCAGAACGACGGATGCCTTGCCCCGGAAGGCCATTGACTGCACGGCCGTGATCTGCCCCCAAGGCCGGCCAGGTGCACCCAAGACGACTTCTGAATAGCCGAAACCGGCTGACCCGTTTCGCTATAGTTCTGCACATCGACAGCGCGTCACGAACTCCGAGATCCCGGAACCGGCATGCAAAGAAGAACCTTCCTGAAGCTGGCAGCGGCCTCCGCCCTTGCCTCCCAGTTGCCCCGCTGGGCCCTTTCCGCCACGCTGCGCGAGCGCGACCTGTTCTCGCTGGGCGTGGCCAGCGGCGCGCCGGCGCCGGACGGATTTGTGCTGTGGACGCGCCTGCTCGGCGGCGCGATCCCTGGCACGCCGCAGGCCGACGCCCATGGCACCAGGCCGCTGCAGGGACCGCTGACCGTCCAGTGGGAAGTCGCCGAGGACGAAGCATTCCGGCGCATCGTGCGCCGCGGACACGCGCAGGCGCTGCCCGAGCTGGGGCATTCCGTTCATGTGGAAGTCGATGGGCTGCGCCCCGACGGCTGGTACTTCTACCGTTTCATGCACGGCGACGCAGTTACCACCCCGGCGCGCACACGCACCGCGCCGGCGTCCGACACGCTGGCGCCGCGCGTGCGCTTTGCCTTTGCCTCCTGCCAGCGCTGGGAGCAAGGCCACTACGCCGCGTACCGGCAGATGCGGCAGGAAGACCTGGACCTGGTGGTATTCCTGGGTGACTACATCTACGAAGCCGCGGTGCCAGCCAACGCGCGCGCGCGCCTGCCGCGCACGCACAGCCTGCCCACCGCGACCAGCCTGCAGGACTTCCGCGACCGCTACGCGCTGTACAAGAGCGACCCGCTGCTGCAGGCCATGCATGCCGCGTGCCCCTGGCTGGCAACGTGGGACGACCATGAAGTGCAGAACGACTATGCGGGACGCGCGGGCAGCGAGCCAGCGGCCGCGTTTCTCGCGCGGCGGACGGCCGGCTACCAGGCGTTCTATGAAAACATGCCGATCCGCGCGAGCGCGCTGGTGCATGGCATGGCGGGCCTGGGCACGCCGGATGCGCTGAGCATCCACGCGCGCCACCGCTGGGGCCGGCTGGTCGATTTCCATCTGCTGGACGATCGCCAGTATCGCGATATCCAGCCCTGCCGCGAACCGGGGCAATTACGCAAAGGCTCCGTGTCCCCCGGCGATTGCAGCGCGCTCGGCGACCCGCGCCGCACCATGCTGGGCAGCGCGCAGGAACAATGGCTGGCACAGGGACTGGTGCAGGACCAGCGCGACCAGACGCGCTGGAGCGCGATTGCGCAGCAGACCATCTTCTCGCGGCGCAACTACAAGGCGCCGCCGCAGGAAGCCTTCCACAGCGACACCTGGGACGGCTATCCGGCCGCGCGCCAGCGCCTGCTCGACAGCATCGCGGCGGCGGCGCCGCGCAATACCGTGTTCATCGGCGGCGATATCCACCAGAACTACGCCTGCAATGTGCTGGCGGACTTCAGCGATCCGTCATCCCGCGTGATCGCCAGCGAGTTCTGCACCACCTCCATCGCCTCGGCCTCGGGCAGCAGCGAGCAGAGTGCCGCAGAAATCATGGCCCGCAATCCGCATATCTTGCATGCGCGGCCGGACCAGCGCGGCTACACGGTGGTCGAGGCCACGCCGGCACGTTGGGCCACCACGTTGCGCGCCGTGGAAGACGTGACGCGCGCGGACAGCATGGTCGGCACGCAGGCGGCGTTCGTGGTGGAGGACCGGCGCCCCGGCGTACAGCGGACCGGGGCTGGCTAGGCTGGCGAAGGCCGAAGCTGCGCCTTGCGGCAAGTGCCGGCGCGTGGCGCTTGCCCCTGGAAGATGGCTCCGGGCACTGCCAGGCATTGCATGCAGTGATCCGTGGGTTTAGCGGCGCCTGGCCGCGCTCACTCCACGCTGGCCAGCCGCGCGCCTGCAGCCAGGAACACCCCCGATTCAGCCTGCCATGCGACACGGCCGCTGCGATGGGCGTGGACCTGCATCTCCATCTTCATCGCTTCCATCACGGCGATCAGGTCGCCTTCGTTGACCTCGTCACCGACGTTGACCTTCCAGGCCTGCACCGTGCCGGCGATCGGCGAGGGCAGGTCGGCGTCATTCGCAGTGGCAGCCGGCGCGGCGGCGACCGCACCGCCCTGCCCCGGCGCTTCGGCCAGGCCGCGCAGCAGTTGCGCGGGCAGGCCCAGCACCATGCGGCGGCCGTCGATCTCGATCGCGGTGCGCAGCAGGCTGCCATCCGGCTGCGGCTCGGCGCGCACGGCGGCGGCCAGCGGCTCGGTGAAATCGGACTCGATCCAGCGCGTATGGACCTTGAAGCCGTCGGCGCCAAGGAAATCGGCATGATCGATCACGGCGCGGTGGAACGGCAGCACCGAGGCCACGCCCTCGATCCGGAACTCGCGCAGCGCGCGGCGCGCACGCGCCAGCGCCTGCTCGCGCGTGGCGCCGGTCACGATCAGCTTGGCCATCAGCGAGTCGAAAGTGCCGGGCACCACCGAGCCGGTCTGCACGCCCGAATCGACGCGCACACCCGGGCCCGACGGGGCGTCGAAGCGCTGCACCGGGCCCGGGGTGGGCAGGAAGCCGCGGCCAACATCTTCCGCGTTGATGCGGAATTCGATCGAATGGCCCAGCGGCGCCGGCGTTTCGGTGATCGACAGCGGCAGGCCGTCGGCCACGCGCAGCTGCTCGACCACCAGGTCGACGCCGGTGGTCTGCTCGGTCACCGGGTGCTCGACCTGCAGGCGGGTGTTGACCTCCAGGAACGAGATCGCGCCGCCGGCGCTGAGCAGGAATTCGACGGTGCCGGCGCTGGTGTAGCCCGCGGCGGCGCAGATGTCGCGCGCGGCGGCGTGGATGCGGGCGCGCTGCTCGTCACTCAGGAACGGCGCCGGGGCCTCTTCCACCAGCTTCTGGTTGCGCCGCTGCAGCGAGCAGTCGCGCGTGCCGAGCACCACCACGTTGCCATGCTTGTCGGCCAGAACCTGGGCTTCGATATGGCGCGGCTTGTCGAGGAACTGCTCGACGAAGCATTCGCCGCGGCCAAAGGCGGTGACCGCCTCGCGCACGGCCGATGCGTACAGCTCTTCGACCTCATCCATGCGCCAGGCTATCTTCATGCCACGGCCGCCGCCGCCGAACGCCGCCTTGATGATGATGGGCAGGCCATGGCGCTCGGCAAAGGCCAGCACTTCGTTGGCATCGGTCACCGGGTCGGGCGTGCCGGCCACCAGCGGCGCGCCCACCTGCAGCGCGATCTTGCGGGCTTCCACCTTGTCGCCCAGCCGCGCGATGGTTTCCGGCGACGGGCCGATCCAGGTCAGGCCGGCATCGATCACCGCCCGGGCGAAGGCTTCGCTTTCCGACAGGAAGCCATAGCCCGGGTGCACGGCGTCGGCGCCGCTGCGGCGCGCGATCTCGAGCAGCTTGGGGATATTCAGGTAGGTGTCCGCCGGGCGGTCGCCGTCGAGGCCGTAGGCTTCGTCGGCCAGGCGCGCGTGGATCGCGTCGATATCGGCATTGGCATAGACGGCGACGGAGGCCACGCCATAGTCGGCGCAGGCGCGGATGATGCGAACGGCGATCTCGCCACGGTTGGCAATCAGGACTTTCTTCATGGCAGTTACGGTTGCAGTTCTTCGAAGGCGCCTACGGGATGGAAGCGCAGCCAGGCACCGACCGGGATCTGTCCGGCGCGGTCGAGGTGATAAGGCGCCACGGCACCGATCACGGGATAGCCGCCGGTCAGCGGATGGTCGGCCAGGAACAGGACGGGCTGGCCGCTAGGCGGCACCTGCAGCGCCCCGAGCGCGGTGCCTTCGCTGGGCAGCTCGCCGGCGATGGCACGCTCCAGCGCCACTTCGCCGGCCAGGCGCAGGCCCACGCGGTTGGATTGCGGCGTGACCTGCCAGCGCTGCGCGGCCAGCCGTTGTACGGATTCGGCGGTGAACCAGTCGGTGCGGGGGCCGAGCACCACGTCCAGCACGACCTCCTGCTCGACCGAGGGCAGGTTCTCGGCGGGCATCGCGGGGGCGCCGACGACGGCACCGGCCGGAGCCTGCCGCAAGTCGATCACATCGCCCACCGCCAGCGGCTCGGGGCCAACCCTGGCCAGCGTGTCGGTGGCGCAGCTGCCCAGCACCGGCGCGACCGCAAACCCGCCGCGTGCGGCAACGTAGCAGCGCGCACCAGCCAGCGGCTGGCCGACGGCCAGCGTGTCGCCATCGGCCAGGGCCACGGCCTGGTGGTTCGGGATCTCCCATTGACGGCCATCGGCGGTGCGCACCGTCAGCGGCGCATCGGCGCCGGTGACCGCCAGCACGCTCTCGCCGACGCTCTGCAGCTGCAGGCCGCCGCCGATGGTCTCGAGCGCCGCGGCATCGCTGGCGTTGCCCACCAGCCGGTTGGCGGCCTTGAGCGCCGCCTGGTCCATCGCGCCCGAGGCCGAGACGCCCTGCCCCGCCTGGCCGTGCCGGCCCAGGTCCTGGAACAGGGTCTGCAGGCCAGTGCCCTTCACCTTCAACGACGCGGAAGCAGGCGCCTGGTCCGCCGGCTTTGCCGTGCGCTGCGGCGCGACGGCAGCAATGGCGCCGGTGGGATGCGCCACGCCATTGCGCCTCGCGATATCGACAAAGCGCACGCGATAGCCGGGCTGCAGCAGCGCGGGCTGCTCGCGATCCAGGTCCCACATCGGCACCGGCGTCACGCCGATGATCTGCCAGCCACCGGGGCTGGCCTGGGGATACACGCCGCTGAAGGTGCCCGCCAGGCCGACGGCGCCGGCGGGAATACGCGTGCGCGGCGTACTGCGGCGCGGCACATCGAAGCTGGGATGGCCGCCGCTCAGGTAGGCAAAGCCCGGGGCAAAGCCGGTAAAGGCCACCGTGTATTCGCTGCCAGTGTGGCGGCGCACGACTTCCTCCGGCGTGATGCCGAGCAGCCCGGCGACCTCGGCCAGGTCCTCGCCGTCATAGTGCACGGGGATCTCGACCAGGATATCGCTGCGCTCGACGCGCTGCGACAGGTCGCGCGCGGCGATGGCCCGCACCAGCGCGGTGGCGCTGGTCGCCGACGGGCGGAAGTGAACGAGGATGGTGCGCGCGGCGGGCACCAGCTCGGCCACGCCATGCAGCGGATCGCGCTGCAGCGAGGCCAGCAGGGCCAGGGCCTGGTCGAGATCGGCCAGCTCTACCAGCAGGGCATTCGAGGTGACGGGCAGGAAACGCAAGACTAGCTCCGCAAAAGACCCGGCGAGACCCGGCGGTCTCAGACGTGGTACGTGCTGTCCGGCACGTCGGTGATGAACATATGGCCCGGCGCGTGGGTCACGGCGAACGGCACGCCGGACGCCATCACGGCCGCCTGGGGCGTCACGCCACAAGCCCAGAACACGGGGATCTCGCCCGGCTCGATGCGCACGGCGTCGCCGAAGTCCGGCTTGCCGATGTCGGCGATGCCCAGCGCGGCCGGATCGCCCACGTGGACCGGCGCGCCGTGCACCGAGGGAAAACGCCCGCTGATGGAAACGGCATCGGCAACGCGGTGCGCGGGGATGGGCCGCATCGACACCACCAGCTCGCCATGCAGGCGGCCGGCGGGACGGCACTGGCGGCTGGTGCGGTACATCGGCACATTGGAGCCGTCGGCGATGTGGCGCACCTCGATGCCGGCCTCTTGCAGCGGCGTCTCGAAGGTGAAGCTGCAGCCGATCAGGAAGGTGACCAGGTCCGGATGCTCGGCCCACAGCGGCGTGGCATCGGCCACCTCTTCCACCAGCCTGCCGTCGCGCCAGACGCGGTACAGCGGGATGTCGGTGCGCACGTCCGCGCCTTCGGCCAGCATGGTCTGGTGCGCGCCCGCCTCGATCACGTCGAGCACGGGGCAGGCCTTGGGATTGCGCTGCGCGTACAGCAGGAAATCCCAGGCCCAGTCGCGCGGCAAGGCGATCATGTTGGCCTGCGTCATGCCCGGCGCAATGCCGGCGGTCGGCTGCACGCTGCCGGCGCGATAGCTCGCGCGCGCTTCGCGGGCGGCGTTCACCGCAGCGATGCGGGCGCGTTCCAGTGCGGATGCTTGCATGTGTTTCTCCAGTGAGTTCAGTGCCGGGCGGCTCAGGCGAAGGCGCGAATCGCGATGCCGTCGCGCTCCAGCGTGGCGCGCACGGCGCGCGCCATCTCGAGCGCGCCGTCGCTGTCGCCATGCACGCAGATCGATTGCGCTTCCACGCGCGCCACGCTGCCGTCAATGGCCTGCACCGTGCCTTCGCGCACCAGGCGCAGCATGCGCTGCGCCACGTCGGCGGCATCGTGCAGGACCGCGCCCTTCTCGCGGCGCGACACCAGGGTGCCCTGCGGCGTGTAGGCGCGGTCGGCGAACGCTTCGGCAACGACGCGCAGCCCGGCCTCGCGCGCCCAGCCCACCAGCGGCGAGCCCGCCAGCGCCACCAGCGCCAGCTCCGGGTTCACCGCGCGGATCGCGGCGATCACGTCGCGCGCCTGGCGTTCGTCGCTGGCAATGGTGTTGTAGAGCGCGCCGTGCGGCTTGACATAGCGCACCTTGGTGCCGACGGTAGCGGCCATGCCCGACAGCGCACTGATCTGGTAGATCACGTCGGCCACCAGGTCGGCGCTGGCCACATCCATGTTGCGGCGGCCGAAGCCCTGCAGGTCGGGGTACGAAACGTGCGCGCCCACGGCGACGCCGCGCGCCGCCGCGGCCTTCAGCGTCTGCAGGATGCCTGCCGGATCGCCGGCGTGGAAGCCGCAGGCCACGTTGGCGCTGCTGACGATATCCAGCATGGCGGCATCGTTGCCCATGCTCCAGGCGCCGAAGCTCTCGCCGAGGTCGCTGTTCAGATCGATATGCATGGCGTCAGGCTGCCGTCCGCGAAGTTGCTGCGCCAGCCGGTCCTTCCGTGCCAGCCTCGGTCTGGCCGAGTAGTTCGCGTCCCTGTGTTTCCGGCAACAGCAGGCACGCGATAACGACCAGCCCATAGGCGCCCGCGGCAAGATAGCCGATGGCCACGCCCAGCGACATCGATGCGCTCATGTGCCCGATCATGGCCGGGAACACCGAGCCGACCGCGCGCCCGAAGTTGTAGGTAAAGCCTTGTCCTGAGCCACGGATATGGCTCGGGTACAGCTCCGTCAGGTAAGCGCCCATGCCCGAAAAGATGCCAGACAGGAAGAATCCCAGGGGGAAGCCAAGCAGCAGCATCGCCGAGTCGGTGATCGGCAGCTGCGTATAGCAGATCACGAGGATGGCTGCGCTCACTGCGAACAGCATGAAGCAGCGCCGGCGTCCCAGGCGATCGGACAGCCAGGCGCTGGTCAGATAGCCGGCAAACGAGCCTGCGATCAGCACCATCAGATAGCCGCTGGTATTGAGCACGGACAGGTTGCGCTCCATCTTGAGATAGGTCGGCAGCCAGGTCGTCACCGAATAGTAGGCACCTTGCATGCCAGTCGCGAGCAGGCTGGCCAGCACCGTGGTGCGCAGCACGCCGGGCTTGAAGATCAGCATGAAGTTATTGCTTTGCCCGGTGCGGGCCAGCTTGGCCTTGGTTTCCTGATACACCTCGGGTTCTGCGATATTGCGGCGGATGTAGAGGATAAAGATCGCCGGCAGCACGCCGATCCAGAACAGCACTCGCCATGCGTATTGCTGCTCGAACGCGGCATAGACCGCCCAGAACGCGATCGCCGAAAGTCCCCAGCCGACCGCCCAGCTGCTTTGCACCAGCCCGACGGCCTTGCCGCGGTGGCGGGCGCGGATCATCTCCGCGATCAGCACCGAGCCGACCGACCATTCGCCGCCGAAGCCCAGGCCTTGCAGCATGCGCGTGACGAACAGCTGCTCGGGAGAATTGGTGAACCCGCTCAGGAAGGTGAAGAAGCTGAACCACAGCACGGTCAGCTGCAGGATCCGCACGCGGCCGTACTTGTCGGCAAGGATGCCGGCCAGCCAGCCGCCGACGGCCGAGCTGATCAGCGCGCCGGTCGCGATATAGCCGGCTTCGGCCTTGGTCATGCCCCACACGAGAATGAACGTGGGGATCATGAAGGTGTAGATCATGTAGTCGAAGGCATCGACGCCATAGCCGACGAAGGCGGCAAAGAGCGTCTTGCGCTCTGCTCCGGTAGTTTCTTTAAGCCACATGGTTGCGCTCACTAGGACAAGGACAAAGCGTGGGAAAAAGCTCGTCGCACTGACTCGCGACGATTTCGTTTTCATCGGCGTTGTTTAGCAAATCGCATGCCATGTTGACCTATCGGCACGTATCACTCAACCACCGCACTAGTATTGTTGAACAATCTTTGGCGTTGATCGATCATGGTATACACCTAAGGCACAATGGCGGCCATCGAGCGCACCAATCCAGTGCAAATTGTTGAACAAAGTGCGTTAACATTCAGTCACGGGCCCCACCGGAATGAGCCGGTGCCCGATCCAGCCACCATGTCTTCAACACCTGACGTCAAGAACCTTGCCGAGCGGGTCACGGAACAGATCCGCCAGCGCATCGTGCATGGCGAGTTCGAGCCGGGACAGCGCCTGTCGGAAGCGGCGCTGAGCGAAAGCCTGCAGATTTCCCGCAACACCCTGCGCGAGACCTTCCGCGTGCTGACCAAGGAAGGCCTGCTCAAGCACGAGCCCAACCGGGGCGTGTCGGTGGCGATTCCGAGCATTGCGTCGATCATCGACATCTATCGGGTGCGCCGGCTGATCGAATGCCAGGCCATCGCCCAGGCCTATCCCAGCCATCCGGCCCGCAAGCACCTGCGCGCAGCGGTGGAGACAGGGCTGCGCTGCCGCGACAGCGGCGACTGGCAGGGCGCGGGCACCGCCAATATGGAATTCCACATGGCGATCGTGGAGCTGGCCGACAGCGAGCGCCTGAACGTGATGTTCTCCCACCTGCTCGCGGAACTGCGCCTGGCGTTCGGCATGCTGCATGACCCGGAATTCCTGCACGGCCCTTACGTCGAGATGAACCAGCACATCCTGGAGCTGTTCGAGGCGGGCAAGCTGGCCGAATGCGCGGTGGCGCTGAACGATTACCTGACGCAGTCCGAGCGCATCGTGCTCTCGGTGTGCGCGCGGCACCCGGTGTTCAAGGGGCGCTGAAGCAGCGGCCTTTGTCGCCCTCCGGCCCTTCCCCGGACCGCTTCCTGCCCCATTGGCGTTATTTACAGGGGCGACGACGTCGTCTAGTCTTCACCTCCATGGGAACCCGGCGGCACGCGGGTCGGCGCTGCGCCGCAGCAGCGGTATTTTTTCCAGACTGCCATGGGGAACGAGATCGGGAAGGGCCGCACGGAATTCGCGGATCATATGCTGGATGCCATGTTCCTGGTCGATACCAGCGGCCGCATCCAGTACGTCAGCGCGGCCTGCGAGGGCATCCTTGGCTACACGCCAAAGGAAATCACCGGCCAGTCCATCATCGACCTGGTGGTGCAGGACGACCGCGACCGCACCCTTCTCGAGGCCAAGGAAGTCATGGCCGGCAAGAAGCGGATCGGCTTCGAGAACCGCTACCGGCACAAGGGCGGCAACGAGGTCCATATCATGTGGTCGGCTGGCTGGCTGCAATCGGAACGGATGCGCGTCGGCGTCGCGCGCGATGTCACGGCATTGCGGCAGAAGAGCATGGTCGAGCTCGGGCTGGCCCTGTCGCCGGTGCCGCTCGCGCCCCATGAGCAGAAGGTCCTGCAGCTGCTGCTGACCGACGCTTCCGAGAAGCAGATCGCCCAGCGCCTGGGGCTCGCGGTCTCCACCACCCATTCCTACGTCACCACGATCTTCCGCAAATTCGGCGTCAGGGGCCGGGCCGGGCTGATGAGCCTGTGGCTCGAAAACCTGTCGCGCGAGCGCTGATGCCGTGATCCAGGACGGCTCCCTGATACAATGCCGCCACGTTTACATGTCTTGAGAAAATGGGCTTCGAACAACTGGCGGCGCTGAAGGCAAAACTCGTGCAACAGGCTAAGGCCGAAAAGGCGGCCGAGTCTGCAAAGCGAACCAAGAGCACCAACGGCAACAAGGGTAGCAGCGGCACCAAGGCCACTAAAGGTTCCAGTGGCACCACTGGCACGCCTGGCACCAAGGGCGCCAGGGGCAACAAGCCGGCGCGCGCACGCGATGCCACGCCGGCCACGCCGGAAAAGCCGGTCGATCCGGTGATCCTCGCCATCTCCAGGCTGCAAAAGCGCTTCCCCGCCGTGTTCCCGAAGAACCCGGCGCCGAAAGTGCCGCTCAAGGTCGGCATCTTCCAGGACCTGGTGCAGCACGCGCAGGAACTGAAGCTGACCGAGGCCGAGCTGCGCGACGCGATCCGGACCTGGTGCCGCGGCGCTCGCTACTGGAACGGCATGGTGGAAGGCGCGGCACGCGTGGATCTTGCGGGCGAACCCGCGGGACAGGTCACCGAAGCCGATGCCCGGCGCGCGCGGCAATTGCAGCGCAGCCGTGCCGCCCGGCCGCAATCCAAGCAACCGGCGCCGCAGGCTCAGCAAGCACAGCAGGCTCAGCAAGCACAGCAGGCTCAGGAAGCACAGCAGGCTCAGCAGGAACAGCCGGCACAGGCGACGGAACCGTCGCCGGCCGACAAGACTGCCTGAGCATCGCCGCCCTGCCGGCAAGGCGCCTTTGTTTTCTGGCGCTGTCGCTGACGCTGACGTTGACGACTACGCGGACGCCTCGGGCAGCCTCGGTACAAAGCGCTTGTGCTCGATCTGGCCATCCCGGGCAACCAGGATGGTCGCTTCCGGGATCTCCTCCCAAACCCCCTGCACATCGATCAGCGGCTCCGACAACACCAGGAACGCATCGTCGCCGGCGGCGATGATGCGCGGGTCCTGCGGATAGAGCGCGCGCAGTTGCCGGAACGAGGTGCTGTGGAACAGCGAGCGCGACTCCGTCTCGCTCGAATAGCGCACCGCCACGACCTGCTGCCCATCCGTGACGCACACCGTCATATTGAGCGGGAACTGCACGTCGTAGCGATGGCCGACCTCCTCGATCAGCCCCGCCATCTGCTCCAGCGCGCCGCGCGGGTCGCGCTCCAGTCCGAAGCTAAGCGCGAGGAAGAACATCACCTCAGAGTCGGTCGATCCCTCGATCCAGCGGAACAGGTGCGGCGCCACGGCCATCATCAGGTCGCGCCGCAGCAGCGGATATTCACGAATCAGCCCGTTATGCACGAACAGCCAGCGTCCGAAGCGGAACGGATGGCAGTTGGTCTCCTGCGTAGGCGTACCGGTGGCCGCGCGCACATGGGCCAGGAACAGCGGCGCCCGCACCGCGCGCGCGGTCTCGCGCAGGTTGGTGTCGCTCCATGCCGGATGCAGGCAGCGGTAGCGGAACGGCACCTCGGAATGCCTGCCGTACCAGCCGACGCCAAAGCCGTCGCCATTGGTGGTGGTGTGGCCAAGCCTCGAATTCAGGCTCTGGTCGATCAATGAATGTTCCGGCTGGAACAGCACCGCTTCCAGAGGAACGGACCTGCCCGAGTACGCCAGCCAGCGGCACATGATGTGTCTCCTCGACAAGTGCGGCCCGGTGCCTTTCCGGCCCATTCTCCTGTTGTAGGACGGCATCGGCGGAACGGCAAAGGGCGGCTGGGCGCAACGCGGAAGCAGGGACGGGCCGGCAGTGCCGAATGCCGCTTGCGACACAGCTGGCAGCACCGCGTACAGCGCCCGGTCCAATGCGAAATTCCTACATGCGGCAGGGCAACAAATGCAAACTCTGCAAAGCTCGCCCGCCTGCGGAGATGCAGCGCCTGCCCCTTTCCCGGCACTTGGCCCTGTTGCAGGCCTTCCCCGCCGCAATCCGGGGTCCCAGAGGGCTGCGGGCGTGACGGCCAATCGACTCGTCGGGCCGGGTACGGCCCTTGCGAGTAGCTTCCAGACGGAAGTCTCGCTGCCGTGTGTACGAATCGCCCGAGTTCCGGTTGCCCCCGTTCGGGGCGGTCTCATGCTAGCTTGCGCCTACATCTACAATGTCTGAGGGGCCCGCAGGGCCCGATCCACTAAGGAAGCAATCGATGCCTGTTCAGAACTGCAATGTGCATGTTGTTTTCGATGGGCACTGGGCAATCGCAGCGGAGGGCGAAGGCCGCCTTCAGGTCGGGCTCGATCTGACCAGCGCGATCGCCCTCGCCACCTCGCTCGCGGTGGAGCGACAGGCGATGCTCTACGTGCATGACAAGAACGGCGATATCACCCAGCGTATCGACTGCTCCCGCGCCATGCCGCCGGCGGAATCCATGCCGCAGCCTGAGTGCGTCGATGATCCGCCGCTGCCGGCACAGCCGGCGAGTGCGGAAAAAGCCCGCAATACTCCGGTCTGAGCTGCCCGGCTGCGGCCTTCCGTGCAGGTTCAGAGCAGGTCGCGCAGCCTGTAGTACCACATTCCCAACACCAGCGCGGGCGTACGGAACAACGTCCCGCCCGGGAACTGGTGATGCCGGATGCGCGCGAATACGTCGAACCGCGACGCATCGCCGCTCATCGCTTCCGCGATCAGCTTGCCGGCCATGCCGGCGAACGACAGGCCGTGGCCCGAAAATCCCTGTGCGTAGTAAAGGCTTGAACCAATGCGCCCGAGGTCCGGTGCGCGGTTCATCGTGACATCGACAAAGCCGCCCCAGGCATAGTCGACATTGAGGTCCGCGGTCTGCGGAAACACCTGCACCATGCGCGCGCGGATGCGCTGCACCAGGTTCTGCGGCGGCCGCGCACTGAAGGTCTCGCCGGCGCCGAACAGCAGCCGGTTGTCCGCACTCAGGCGGAAATAGTCCACGATCAGGTTGTTGTCAGAGACGGCCACCCTGCCCGGTATCAGCGCGCTGGCGCGGCCGGCGTCCATGGGCTCGGTGGCGATCATGTAGGTGCCCACCGGCATGATGCGCGCGGCGATTTCCGGGGCCAGGTGGTCGCCGAATTCGCCAAGGTAGACATTGCCCGCCAGCACGACCTGCTCGCAGTGGATCTCGCCTTCCGCCGTTTTCACCACGGGCGCCTTGTCGCGCTCCACGCGATACGCCGGCGAATTCTCGAAGACCTTGACGCCCTGCCGGCGCGCCGCCTCGCCCAGCCCCAGGCAATACTTCAATGGATGCAGGTGGCCCGAGTGCGGATCGAAGGCACCGGCGACAAAACGGTCGCTGCAGACATAGCGCGGCAGCTGCGCGCGCTCGATCCATTCGAGCGGATAGCCATAGTGTTCGCGCATATGGCGCGTCCATCGGCGCAACCCTTCGACCTTGCGCTGCCCCGGCGCCAGCGTCATGTAGCCGCGCACATGGTCGCAGGCAATGGCGAAGGTGTCGATGCGCTGCTCCAGCAGGCGCATGCCTTCGACCGAGGCATTCCAGGCCGCGCGTGCCAGTTCCGCCGGGCATTGGCGTTCGATGGCGTCCTCGCCTTCCGATCCGAACCCCACGATTGCCTGCCCGCCGTTGCGTCCCGATGCGCCCCATCCGATCCGGTGCGCTTCCAGCAGCGCGACATCGAAGCCGAGCGCAGCCAGCTCCAGCGCACAGGACAAGCCGGCATAGCCGCCGCCCACCACGCACACCTGCGCGCGCAGGCGCCCGTGCAGCGGCTGGCTCGGCGGCGCGCGGACCACGCTCGCCTCGTAGTACGAGTTCTCGATGACACCCAGTTCCTTCTGCAGCAGCCCCGCCATCGTATTGGCTCCGTTCGGCCCGTCGGGTCCGGTTGGGCGAGGCCCTATGGCACGCGCGCGTTCACGAACTGCCAGGGGTCTTCATCGCTCGGCTCGGGGTAGAGGCCGGCCTGCTGCGCCAGCGGCGTCCATTCGCCATAGACACCAACCACTTCGCCCAGGTAAGGCCGCGCGATCCGAAGCATCGTCTCGAAATCGAGGTCTTCGGGCTCGACCACGCCGGCGCGCGGATGCTCCTGCGCCCATACGATGCCGCCCAGGATGCCGGCCACGACCTGCAGGCTGGTCGCGGTGTTGTGTTCCGCCAGCTGCCGCGCGTCTTCATGGGCAAGCCGCGAGCCATACCAGTACACGCCGCGCGCATTGCCCATCAGCAGCACGCCAAGTTCGTCCATGCCGCCAACGATATCGCCGCGCAGGATGCGCTGATTCGCCTGCCTGCGCCAGCCGTTGCCCGCCAGTTCGTCGATCGACAGCAGCGCGTCGTCACACGGGCGGTAGGCGTAGAGGACGGTCGGCCGGTAGACAACTTTGCCGTTCTCGCGCAGCGTCAGGTGGTCGGCAATGGAGATCGATTCGCCATGCGTGATCAGGAAACCCTGGTAAGGCCCGCCCAGCGGGGTCCAGCTGCGCACACGCGTCGCAAAACCTGGGCGCGTCAGGTAGACCGCCGCATCCGAGCCGAAGCCGTGGCGCCTCGCTTCATCGGGCCAGTGCCGCTCATGCGTGCCCCAGCCGAGTTCCGCGGGCTGCATGCCTTCCTCGACAAAGGCGTCGACCGACCAGGTGTTGACGAACTCGCCGATGGACTTGCGCTGCTCGCCAACCTGCGTGTCCTGTTCGGCCACGTGGATGGCGCGGATATCCAGCTGCCGGGCCAGCGCCGCCCAGTCTTCGAAGCATGCCGGCGGATCGTATTCGAGATCGTTGTCCGCCGCCATGTTGACCAGTGCCTGCTTGACGAAGGCCGACACCAGCCCCGGGTTGGCGCCCTGCGTCATGACCGCGGTAGGACCGTCGCGCTTGTCCAGGCGGAAGGCAAGCACGCCTTCCCGCAATGCATAGTTGCTGCGCCGCGATAGCGACGTATCGGGATCCACGCTAGTGCCCGCCCAGGGCTCGATCGACGTGTCCAGGTAGAGCACGCCGTGCTCCCAGCAATACCGCACCAATGCCTCGCTGGAAACGTTGACCGACAGGTTCAGCAGGAAGTCGCCCGGGCCGAGCAGCGGTTGCAGGACGTCCTTGTAGTTGGCCTCGGTCAGCGCTTTTTCCACCACGGGGATGCCGTACGAGGCTGCGAGCGAGATGTCGTTGCTGGCGGGGCAAACGACGGTGATCCGGTCGGGGGTGATGTCGAAATGGCGCAGCAGCAGCGGCACGGCTGAGCGTGCGATGCTGCCGAAGCCGACGATGAGGATGCGCCCCTTGAGTTCGCCGTATTTCTTGAAGTCGCTTGCCGGCGCGTCCATCGCATGCTCCAGAAAAATGCCCGCGGATTCTGCTCCCTCAATCCGTCTCAAGCAAGCGGTATGCCGGATGCTGCTGCCGTCGTCCGGCTTGCCGGCAGGACAATGCCTTTCCTTGTGCCCTCTCCCCTTTGCTGTGCTGTCAGGTAAGGATTGCAGCACGGCCGGCGCAAAGCTTGCAACGAGGTGCGCCGGACCATGCATCGCGGGCCTGGAACAGGCCTTGCGGAAGCCGGATTACCGACACAAGCAGGAGCGCGGGCTCGGGCCGGCGCTCGCCTCTTCTGCTTCAGGTCGGCAGTCTGTTGCTTCAGATCGCCGACTTCTTTACCGCGCCGGTCGCAAAGAACTGCTGCAGGTTCTCGAACACCAGCTCCGCCATCGCCTGACGCGTTTCATGCGTGGCGCTGGCGATATGCGGCAGCAGCACGACGTTGTCGAGCCCGAACAGCGCCTCGGGCACGTTTGGTTCGTCCTCGAACACGTCCAGCCCGGCGCCTGCGATGCGCCGTTGAGCCAGCGCTTCGACCAGCGCCGCCTCGTCCACCACCGTGCCGCGGGCGATATTGATCAGGAAGCCGCGGGGGCCCAGTGCGTCGAGCACGGCGGCCGATACCAGGTGGCGTGTCGAGGCGCCGCCGGCAGTGGCAACGACGAGGTAATCCGCCCAGCGCGCCAGCGCTTCCAGCGACGACTCGTAGGGATAGGGTGCGTCGCCGGCCGGATTGCGGCTGTGGTAACGCACTTCCATGTCGAAACCCACCGAGCGGTGCGCGATGACGCGGCCGATGCGGCCCATGCCGATGACGCCGAGCCGCTTGCCGCTGACGCGCGTCGCCAACGGGAACGGCTGCCCCTTGGGCCACTCGCCGCGGCGCACGAAGCGGTCGGCGGCGCTGACCTTGCGCGAGACGTCCAGCAGCAGCGCGAACGCGGTATCGGCAACGCAGTCGTTGAGCACGTCCGGTGTATAGCCCACGGCGATGCCGCGGCGGCGCGCGCTGTCGAGATCGAGCTTGTCCAGGCCGACGCCGAAGCTGGAGATCACGCGCAGCGACGGCAGCGCGGCCAGCAGCGCGGCATCGGCACCGATCGCGGCGCGCGTCGTCAGCGCGACGAACTCGCTGCCATGGCGGGCCAGGAAGCCGGCGGGATCGGCTTCGGTCCAGAACGGCTGGACGTCATAGTGCTCGGCCAGGCGCGCTTCGGTGGCTTCGGGCAGGCGGCCGTGCTGCAACAGGCGGGGTTTCATGCGCAAGGGGTCCTTTGAGGAAAGACGCGCGCGTCAGTCGGCGCGCAGCTTGTTGTCGGTGATGACCTTGGCGTAGCGCTTGCGGTCGGTGGCGATCAGTTCGGTGAACTGCTGCGGTGTGCTGCCGACGGGAATCGCGCCCTGCTCCACCAGCTGCTGGCGCACTTCGGGCAGCGCCACCACCTGCTTCACGCTCGCGGCGATCTTGTCGACGATATCCTTCGGCGTGCCGGCCGGCGCCAGCAAGCCTACCCATGAGCCGGACTCGGCCCCGGTGATGCCGGCCTGCGCCAGCGTCGGCACGTCTGGCAGCGCCGGCGAACGCACCGTGCCGGTGACCGCCAGCGCACGCAGCTTGCCCGCCTTGACGTGCCCGGCGGTTTCCAGCACCGAGGCAAACAGCATGTCGACATTGCCCGCCATCAGGTCGGTCATGGCCGCGCCGCCGCCCTTGTAGGGCACGTGCAGCAGGTCGGTGCCGGTCGCGGCCTTGAAGATCTCGCCCGACAGGTGCGGCGACCCGCCAGTGCCCGAACTGGCGAACGACAGCTTGCCCGGCTGGCCCTTGGCCAGCGTCACCAGTTCTTTCGCGGTCCTGGCGGGCAGCCTGGGCGTCACCACCAGCACGAACGGGAGCTCGGCCATCTCGGTGATCGGCACCAGGCGATTGGGGTCGTAGGACAGCTTGGTGTACAGCGTGGGGTTGATCGACTGCGTGCCGACATTGCCGGCCACCAGCGTGTAGCCGTCCGGCCTGGCGCGCGACGCCAGCTCCAGGCCGACATTGCCGGCCGCGCCGGGCCGGTTGTCCACCAGCACCGGCTGGCCCCACAGCTGCGACAGGCGCTGCGCCACCAGGCGCGTGGCAATGTCGGTGCCGCCGCCGGGCGTGAACGGCAGGATGATCGTGACCGGCCGCGCCGGCCAGCTGCCGCTGGCTTGCGCGTGGGCCGCCGGGGCAAGCAGCGGTGCGGCGGCGAGGCACAGGGCCAGCAGCGCCCGGCGCCGGGCGGTGGAGGGAATGCAGTCTGGCATGGCTGTCTCGTTCGGTTGGCGTTGTCGGGGGAGGCGTCGTCGTGTCATTCCGGCTGGATGCCGGCGTTTTTGGCCACCTTGGCCCACTTGACCATCTCGGTCTGGATATAGCCCGAGAACTGCGCGGGGCTGCCGCCGGCGGGCTCGATGCCTGCCGCAAGCAGGCGTTCGCGCACGTCCGGCGCGGCCAGCGCCTGGTTGATGCCGGCGTTGAGCTTGTCGATCACTGCCTTGGGCGTGCCGGCGGGCGCGAGCACGCCGCCCCAGGTGCTGGTGTCGTAGCCCGGCAGGCCCGCTTCCGCCATGGTCGGCAGCTGCGGCGCGATGGCCGCGTGCTTGGTGGTGGTGACCGCCAGCGCCCTCACCTTGCCGGCCTTGACCTGCGGGTTGATTGCGGCCACGGTGTCGAACATCAGCGAGACGCGTCCGCTGGTCAGGTCGGGATGCGCCAGCGTGCTGCCCTTGTAGGGGATGTGGACCATGTCGAGGCCGGCCATGCTCTTGAACAGTTCGCCCGAAAAATGCGGGGCGCCGCCCGAGCCGCTGGAGGCGAACGACAACTGGCCGGGATGCGCCTTGCCGTAGGCGATCAGCTCCTTGACCGACTTCGCCGGGATCGACGGCGATACCACCAGCATCAGCGGCACCACATGCGTCAGCGCCACCGGCTCGAAGCTCTTGATGGTGTCGAACGGCAGCTTGCGCACCATGCTGGGATTGATGGCGTGGCTGCTTGCCACCAGCGCCAGCGTACGACCGTCCGGGGCAGCCTTTGCCACCAGGTCGGTGCCGACGATGCCGGTGGCACCGCTGCGGTTGTCGACCACGACCGACTGGCCCCAGGCCTCGGTCAGCTTCTGGCCGACCAGGCGTGCAACGAGGTCGATGGCGCCGCCGGGCGAAGCCGGAACGACGATGGTGATGGGCTTGGTGGGGTAGGTTTGTGCGTGGGCGCCGGTGGGGGCGAAGGCGATGCCGAGGGCTACCGCGGAAAGCGCGGCGGCGATACGGGGAAAACGGGGGAAACGGGGCAAACGGGGCTTGATGTTCATAGTGTCTCCTGCCTGGATTTGTCTGCAGAACGGCTGGTTTGCTCCCCTCTCCCGCAAGCGGGAGAGGGGGCACCCAATTGGTCAACTGGCAACCTGCAGCTTTGCTACCGCTGGTCCGGTGTGGGGCTGACTCGCCCTCACTCCGCCTTCGCCCCCGATTTCTTCACCAACGCCGCCCAGCGCGGAATCTCCTTGTCCATCAGCGCCGCCAGCTCCGCGGGCGTGCTGCCCACGATCTCCATGCCCAGCTGCTGGCTCAACCGCTGCTGCACCGCGGGCTGCTTCAGTGCACGGACGACTTCGGCATTCAGACGCTGGACGATTTCCTTTGGCGTGCCATGCGGGGCATACAACGCCTGCCACGACACCATCTCGAAGCCGCTGACACCGGCCTCGGCCATGGTCGGCACTTTGGGCAGCAGCGCCGAGCGCTTCGGCGAGGTCACGGCCAGCGCGCGCAGCTTGCCGGCCTTGATCATGGCCTCGCCCGCGGTGAGCTGGTCGAACAGGAACGGCACCAGCCCAGCCGCCACGTCCTGCACGGCTTGCGGGCTGCCCTTGTATGGCACGTGGGTCATCGGCACATGGACCAGGTCGGCGAACAGCTCGCCGGCGAGATGGGTCGACGTGCCCGCGCCGGACGATGCGAAACTGAGGCCGTTTTTCTTCTTCGCGTAGGCGATCAGTTCCTGCACGTTGCTGACGGGCAACTCCGCGTTCACCATCAGCACGTTCGGCACATAGCCGACCAGGCTGACCGGCTCGAAGTCCTTGACCGGGTCGTACGACAGGTTCTTGTACAGGCTGGCGTTGATGGCGTGCGTGCTGATGGTGCCGCCGAACAGCGTGTAGCCGTCCGCCTTGGCACGCGCGACGTAGCCCGCCCCCACCGCCCCTGCTGCGCCGGGCCGGTTCTCCACCACCACCGGCTGGCCGAGGGCGCGCGAGACCTCCTGACCGATGGTGCGCGCGACGATATCGGTCGAGCCGCCCGCGGCAAAGGGCACTACCCAGGTGATCGGCCGCGACGGCCATTTGTCCTGCGCCTGCGCCGGCGCGCCCAGCGCGCCGAGGCCGAAAGCCACGCACGCGGCCAGCGTGCGGGCGCTGCGCCTTGCGGCTGCAATCCCTTGCTTCATGATGTCTCCTGCCATGGCCGGTCGTACCGGCCTGTGTTGTTGTCGTTGGCGTGTCAGGCGGGGCGAAGCGGCTAGCGCCCGTTGGCCTTGCGCCAGGCCACGAAATCCTCGCGCGCCTGCTCGCTGGTCGGCGGGTAGAGTCCGATGATCGAGCGGCCCTTGCTCACTTCCTCGGTGACAAAGTCCTCGAACGCCGTCATCTCCACGGCCTCGGCAGCGATTTCTTCGGCCAGGTGCGCCGGGATCACGATCACGCCCTCGCCGTCGCCGACCACCACGTCGCCCGGGAACACCGCGACATCACCGCAGCCGATCGGCACGTTGAACTCCAGCGCCTGGTGCAGCGTCAGGTTGGTCGGCGCCGAAGGCCGCTGGTGGTACGCCGGCATGGCCAGCCGCGCGATCTCGGGCGAATCGCGGAAGCCGCCATCGGTGACGATGCCGGCGCCGCCGCGCTGCATCAGCCGCGTGACCAGGATCGAGCCGGCCGAGGCCGCGCGCGCATCCTTGCGGCTGTCGATCACCAGCACCGCGCCCGGCGGGCATTGCTCGATCGCCTGCCGCTGCGGGTGCGCCGGGTCCTGGAATACGGTGATGGGGTTCAGGTCCTCGCGCGCCGGGATATAGCGCAGCGTGAAGGCCTCGCCCACCATGGTGCCGCCCTCCGGATTCAGCGGGCGTACGTCCTGGATAAACTGGTTGCGCAGGCCGCGCTTGAACAGCGCAGTGCACAGCGTTGCGGTGCTGACGGTCTTGAGCTGGTCCCGTACCGCGGGGCTGAGTCGGGTCATGGTGGTCCTTGCCGGTCTGGTGGCGTCAGTAGATGCTCGGTTCGCCGGTCGGCGCACCGAAGTCGGTTTGCAGGAAATCGAAATCGCAGCCTTCGTTGGCCTGGCGGATATGCTGGGAGAACATCCAGCCATAGCCGCGCCCGAAGCGCGGCGGCGGCGGCGTCCACTCCGCACGGCGGCGCGCCAGCTCTTCATCGGAGACTTCCAGGCGGATGCTGCGCCGTTCGATGTCGACCGAAATCAGGTCGCCGGTGCGCACCAGCGCGAACGGTCCGCCCACGTACGATTCGGGCGAGACATGGAGGATGCAGGCGCCGTAGCTGGTGCCGCTCATGCGCGCGTCGGACATGCGCAGCATGTCACGCACGCCCTGCTTCACCAGCTTCTTCGGGATCGGCAGCATGCCCCACTCCGGCATGCCGGGGCCGCCCTGCGGGCCGGCGTTGCGCAGGATCAGCACGTGGTCGGCGGTGACGTCGAGGTCGTCGCGCTCCACCGCTTCCTTCATCGACGGGTAGTCGTCGAACACCAGCGCCGGGCCGGTATGGCGGAAGAACCGTTTCTCGCACGCGCTGGGCTTGATCACGCAGCCGTCCGGCGCGATGTTGCCCTTCAGCACCGCCAGCGCGCCCTCCTGATACAGCGCGTTCTCCGGCGTGCGGATCACGTCGTCGTTGTAGACCTCGGCCTGGGCGATGGTTTCGCCCAGCGGCCGCCCGGTAATGGTGAGCGCGTCCAGGTGCAGGCGGTCGCTGATGCGCTGCATCAGCGCAGGCAGCCCGCCCGCGTAGAAGAAATCTTCCATCAGGTACTTGTCGCCGCTGGGCCGGATATTGGCGATCACCGGCACGCGCCGGCTGGCCGCATCGAAGTCTTCCAGGCCGATGTCATGGCCGGCGCGCCGGCCCATGGCGATGACGTGGATGATCGCGTTGGTCGAGCAACCCATGGCCATCGCCACGGCGATCGCGTTTTCATAGGCCTGTCGGGTCTGGATGCGCTGCGGCGTCAGGTCTTCCCACACCATGTCGACGATGCGGCGGCCGGCCTCGGAGCACATGCGGATATGGTTGGCGTCGGCCGCCGGGATCGACGAAGCGCCGGGCAGCGTCATGCCGATGGCTTCGGCGATGGCCGTCATCGTGCTGGCCGTGCCCATGGTCATGCAGGTGCCATGGCTGCGGGCGATGCCGGCCTCGATGCCGGTCCACTGCGCGTCGGTGATATTGCCGGCGCGGCGCTCGTCCCAGTATTTCCAGGCGTCCGAACCGGAGCCAAGCACGTTGCCCTTGTAGTTGCCGCGCAGCATTGGCCCGGCGGGGACGAAGATCGCCGGCACGCCGGCGCTGGTGGCGCCCATCAGCAGGCCAGGCGTGGTCTTGTCGCAGCCGCCCATCAGCACGGCGCCGTCGATCGGATGCGAGCGGATCAGTTCTTCCGCCTCCATCGCGAGGAAATTGCGATAGAGCATGGTGGTCGGCTTGACCGAGCTTTCCGACAGCGAGATCGCCGGCAGTTCGATCGGAAAGCCGCCGGCCTGGAGGATGCCGCGCTTGACGTCGTCGACGCGCTGCTTGAAGTGGGCGTGGCAGGGATTGATGTCCGACCACGTATTGATGATGGCGATGACCGGCTTGCCCATCCACTCGCCTGGCGAGTAGCCCATCTGCATGATCCGGGACCGATGCCCCGACGAACGCAGGTCATCGGGTGCGAACCAGCGCGCGCTGCGCAGCGCGTCCGGCGTCTTCTTGCGAGCCGTCATGTGTCTCTTCCACCTTGTTGTCTCGTGCCGGGCGGTCGCGCCGCCGGGCATCGTTCGAAAACATTAAAGCACTAATATATTAGTACGTCAATGCAAGAGATTGCGGGTGAAATCCCTTAGAATCCAGCGCATCAGCAACGCCTCGGCGCCACCGGTGTGGCGACCCAGGCATGCGCCGAGCTTTCTCATGCCATCCGCCACCGTTCCCGCCGCCGCCAAATTCCAGTTCGACCGCACGCGCCACGCGGCCCCGCAGGTGTTCGAACACATGCGCGACCAGATCATCTCGATGGCCCTGCCCCCGGGCACCGTGCTGTCGCGGCCCGAGCTGGCCGACCAGTACGGCATCAGCCAGACCCCCGTGCGCGACGCGCTGATCCGGCTGGGCGAAGAAGGCCTGGTCGACATCTTTCCGCAGCACGCCACCGTGGTCAGCCCGATCGACATCGCCCTGGTGACGCAGGCGCATTTCCTGCGCCGCTCGGTCGAGCTGGAAATCGTGCGCACGCTGGCGCAGCAGGCCGATCCGGTGCTGGTCGAGCGCCTGCGCGCCACGGTCGCGCGACAGCGCATGATGCTCGAGCTGCAGGACCTCGACGAATTCAACGTCAACGACCAGGCCTTCCACCGCGAACTCTACGAAGCGGCCCGGGTGCCCGACCTCTGGACGCTGGTGCGCCGGCAGAGCGGCCACCTCGACCGGCTGCGCCGCCTGCACCTGCCGATTCCCGGCAAGGCGACGGCGGTGCTGCGCGACCATGACGCCATCGTCGATGCGATCGCCGCCGGCGATCCGGCGCGTGCCGAGAGCGCGCTGCGCGCGCACCTGTCCGGCACGCTGGCCAATATCGACGAGATCCGCGGGCGCTTCACCGACTATTTCCGCTGACGGCACCGAGCTTCCCCGCAGCAAACTTCGCCGCACCTCACTCCTCCACCCACATTGCCGGCGTGATCTGGCGCGGATCGGTCACCAGTTCGATCACGGCCGGCGTGCCGGCGGCGCGGGCGCGTTCGAAGGCATCGGCAAACCCGTCGGCATGCTCCACCCGCTCGGCCCACGCACCGCAGGCGCGCGCCATGGCGACAAAGTCCGGGTTGCGGATGCCGGTGCCGCTGACGCGCCCCGGATAGCGCTTCGCCTGGTGCATGCGGATGGTCCCGTACATGCCGTTGTTGACCAGCACCACGATCACGTTGGCACCCGCCTCCGCCGCGGTCGCCAGCTCCTGCGGGTACATCTGGAAGCAGCCGTCGCCGGCGAAGCAGACCACGGTCCGCTGTGGCGCGCGCAGCTTGGCCGCGATGGCCGCCGGCAGGCCGTAGCCCATGGCGCCGCAGGTGGGGGCCAGCTCGGTGCGCGGCTGCCGGTAGGCGAAGAAGCGGTGCAGCCAGACGGTGTAGTTGCCGGCACCGTTGCTCAGGATGGCATCGTCCGGCAGCGTCTGGTCGAGGTGCTGCATCACCTCGCATAGATCGACGCCGCACGCCTGCGCGTTGGGCGCTACCGGGGCCGAGAAGGCGATATGGTCGGCACGCGCGGCACGGGTCCATTCCGGCCAGCGCGGCGAGGAAGGCGCCGCCAGCGCGGCCAGCATGCGCGCCCCCGGCCCGATGCCGGCCTGGATCGGCAGTTCCGCCTGGTAGACGCGTCCCAGCTCGGCGCTGTCGGCATGCACGTGCACCAGCCGCTGGCGCGGCCGCGGCGGTGTCAGCAGCTGGTAGCCGTCGGTGGCAATGTCGCCCAGGCGGGTGCCGAATGCCAGGATCAGGTCGGCGTCGCGCACGCGCTGCGCCAGCCGCGGGTTCATGCCCAGGCTCAGGTGGCCGGCATAGTGCGCGTCGCGGTTGTCGAAGACGTCCTGGCGGCGGAAGGCGCAGGCCACCGGCAGGTCCCAGGCCTTGACGAAGGCGGCAAAGTCCGCCGCAGCGGCGGCGCTCCAGCTGGCGCCGCCGGCAATCACCAGCGGGCGCTCGGCAGCGGCCAGCGCGGCGCGCAGCGCCTCGGCATCGTCCTGCGACGGCGCCGCCGAGACCGGCCGGCACGGCGCGGCATCGGCGCATTCGCACAGGCCGTCCAGCACGTCTTCAGGCAGCGCCAGCACCACCGGGCCGGGCCGGCCCGAGGTCGCGCACTGGAACGCCCGCGCAACCAGTTCCGGGATGCGCTCCGGATCATCGATCTGCGCCACCCACTTGGCCATGCCGCCGAACATCGCGGTGTAGTCGACTTCCTGGAACGCTTCGCGGCCCATGTGCTCGCGCGCGATCTGGCCGATGAACAGGATCATCGGCGTCGAATCCTGCGCCGCGATATGCACGCCGATGCTGGCATGGGTGGCGCCCGGCCCGCGCGTCACGAAGCAGATGCCAGGGCGCCCGGTCAGCTTGCCGTCGGCCTCGGCCATGTTGGCGGCAGCGCCCTCATGCTTGCATACCACCAGCTCGATGTCGGGCTGGTCGTGCAGCGCGTCCAGCACGTCGAGGAAACTCTCGCCCGGCACGCAGAAGATGCGGTCCGTGCCGTGCAGGCGCAAGGCGTCGACCAGCGCGCGGCCGCCGGTGCGGCGCGTTGGTGCGGCAGTCCGGGTGGCATGGGTCGCGTGGGCGTCGGGCAAGGCAGTAGCGGCAGGCATGGGGTTCATCAAGGTTCGGGAAAGGTACGGCGCCGATTGTTGTCCCGGGCCGGCCACGTCCGCCCGCGTCTTCCTGCATGCCTGCTTTGCAGGAAATGCAAGGCCGGGGTGGCCGCCGGCAGGTAGATTGCTGCCAGAATGTCCGCTCGCCCGGCCCGCGCCTTGCCATCGGGAAGGCGTGCCATCCAGGAACAAAGCGAGACAGACATGAGCGAACACCACATTTCCACGCCGGCCCTGCACCGATGGGTCACCGATCTCTGGCTGGCGGCGGGCTCCGATGCGCGCGAGGCGCGCCTGACCGCGGACCACCTGGTCGGCGCCAACCTGAGCGGGCACGATTCGCACGGCGTCGGCATGATCCCCAAGTACGTGCTGTCGTGGCAGGCCGACGAGCTGCAGCTGAACCGCAACGTCAGCGTGCTGCACGACGGCGGCAGCATGCTGAGCCTGGACGGCAACCGCGGCATGGGCCAGGCGGTGACCGAGGAAGCCATGGCGCTGGCGATCGGCCGGGCCAGGGAGCATGGCGTCTGCGTGATGGGACTGCGCCAGTCGCACCATCTTGGACGCGTCGGCCACTGGGCCGAGCAGGCGTGCGCGGCCGGCATGATCTCGATCCACTTCGTCAACGTGCTGTCCAGGCCCATCGTCGCCCCCCACGGCGGCAGCGAAGCGCGCTTCGGCACCAATCCCTTCACGATCGGCTTGCCATTGGCGGGCGCGGAGCCGCTGGTGCTCGACTTTGCCACCAGCGCGATCGCGCTCGGCAAGGTGCGCGTCGCCCACAACAAGGGGACCGAGGTGCCGGCCGGCTGCCTGATCGACGCCGACGGCGTGCCGACCACGCGGCCCGAGGTGATGTTCCCCGCCGACGGCATCGCGCAGGGCGCGCTGCAGGCGTTCGGCGAGCACAAGGGCTATGTGCTGGCGGTGATGTGCGAACTGCTGGGCGCCGCGGTGACCGGCGGCCACACCATCCGGCCCGAGACACTGATGCACCGCCACGCGGTGTGGAACAACATGCTGGCGATCGTGTTCGACCCGCAGCGGCTCGGCACCAGCACCAGCTTCGGCGGCGAGGTGCAGGCCTTTGCCGACTGGATCCGCTCGTCGCGGCAGCAGACCGGCCAGGCCGGCATCGCCCTGCCCGGCGAGCCCGAACGGCAACGCCGGCGCGAACGTGCCGAAGCCATCCCGGTGGACAGCGGCACGCTGGCCCAGCTTGACGACGCCGCAGCACGCGTGCAGTCGGTCCGTGGCACTTCGCCCGGGCCGCTGTCGCGGCTGGCGGCCTGAGCATTACCTCACACCCCGACCCAAAGGAAGCAGATCGCATGCCCTCGGCTAACCAACCCCGCGCCCCCTATTCGCCCCTGCCCAACACCTTCCGTGCCGCCGTGCTTGGCCAGCAGCGCCAGATCGGCTGCTGGTGCTCGCTGGCCAGCCCGGTGACCGCCGAGATCGTCGGCGTGGCCGGCTTCGACTGGCTGCTGCTCGATACCGAGCATGCCCCCAACGACCCGCTGACGCTGCTGCCGCAGCTGATGGCGCTGAAGGACAGCGTCAGCGCCCCCGTGGTGCGGCCGGCGTGGAACGACCCGATCCTGCTCAAGCGCCTGCTCGACCTGGGCTTCTACAACTTCCTGATCCCGTTCGTGGAAAGCGCCGAGCAGGCGCGCCAGGCAGTATCGGCGACCCGCTACCCGCCGCTGGGCACGCGCGGCGTGGCGATGACGCAGCGGAGCAACCGCTACGGCACCATGCCGGGCTATTTCGAGCAGATCAACGACAACCTGTGCGTGCTGGTGCAGATCGAGAGCCGGAAAGGCGTCGATGCCGCCGAGGAGATCTGCGCCGTCGCAGGCGTCGACGGCATCTTCATCGGCCCCAACGACCTGGCAGCCGCCTGTGGCCATCTCGGCAACCCCAACCACCCTGAAGTCCAGGCCGAAGTCGAGCGCATCTTCCGGGCCGCGCGGCAGGCCGGCAAGGCCGTCGGCACACTGACGCCGGTCGAGGCCGACGCGCGCCGCTACCTGGACATGGGCGCCAGCTTCGTGGCGGTCGGGCTGGACCACGTGCTGCTGCGCCAGGCCACTCAGGCGCTGCGCGAGCGGTTTGCCGACTGACGGCAACGGGCGGGGGATGCGCTGATCAGACCAGCCGGGCGCCCGGCCACGCACCCGACATCACGGTATTGCGCACCGACTGGCGCACGGTCTGCATGATGTCCCACAACTCCGGCACCGGCGGCCGGTTGCGCGCCGTGGCCAGCGCCACCTGGCGCGTCACCACCGGCTCGACCAGCCTGGCGCAGCGCAGCCGTCCCTGCGCCACGCGGTCCGCCACCGCGGCGAACGGCAGCAGCGTGGCGCCGCAGCCATCCTCGACCAGCCGCATCGACACGGTATTCGACGCATCGCATTCCAGCGCCAGCTGCAGCGACTTGCCGGCGCGCGCCACCAGGTTTTCGGCCAGCACGCGCAGCCCGTGGCCGGTGCTGGGCAGGATCAGCGGCACCTCGTCCAGGCTGGCGCAGCGGAATGTCGGCCCGATATGGCTCCAGGAGGTCGGCGTGACCAGCGTCAGGTCTTCTTCCAGCAGCACGTCGACCTTGAGCGCGCCGTGCTGGTCGGGCAGGTAGAGCAGCGCGACATCGACTTCGCCTTGCGCCAGCCAGGCCAGCAACGGACTGGCCAGCCCTTCGACAAAACGCACCCGGGTCGCCGGAAAGCGTTGCCTGACGGCCGTGCCGATGCTGGCGAACGCGGTGTTGGCGATGGTCGGCTGCGCCGCGATGATCAGCTGCGCCGGCCCTTGCGCGGCCGAGGCCCGGATCGCTTCGCGCGCCTCGGCCAGCGTGGCCGAGACCTGCCGCGCATAGCCAAGCAGGGTCTGGCCCGCCTCGGTCAGGATCATGCCGCGGCCGGTGCGATGGAACAGCCGGGTATCGAGGCTGGCTTCCAGGCGCGCGATCTGCCGGCTGACCGTGGACTGGTCGGCGCCCTGCTCCAGCGCTGCGCGCGAGATGCTGCCCGTGCCGGCCACGCAGACAAAGCAGGCCAGGTCGTCGGAACTCAGCGGTGCGGGGGCATTGGCGTTCACGGGTTGTCCGGCGGGTTGTCCGGCACATTGCCCGGATCGGCCAGCGGGCCGGTGGCCGCCAGCGCCAGGGCCAGCCGCGCGCCCACCTCGGCGTTGTGCCTGACCAGCGCGATATTGGTCGCCAGGCTGCGGCCGCCGGTCAGCGCCTTGATGCGGGCCAGCAGGAACGGCGTCACCGCCTTGCCGGTGATGCCTTGCGCGGCGGCCTCGGCCAGCGCCTGCGTGGTCAGGGCATCGATCTCGGCCGAGGGCATGGCCGCAGCTTCGGGCACCGGCGTGCTCAGCACCACGCCGCCCGCCAGGCCAAGCTCCCACTTGGCGCGGATAAAGCGCGCCTGCTGCGCCGGGTCATCCAGCCGGTAATCCGCGCGGAAGCCGCTGTCGCGCTTGTAGAACGCCGCCACGTTGTCCTGCCCGCAGCTGAGCACCGGCACGCCATGCGTCTCCAGGTATTCCAGCGTCAGGCCGATATCCAGCACCGACTTCGCCCCGGCGCAGACCACCGCCACCGAGGTTCTGGCCAGTTCCTGCAGGTCGGCCGAAATGTCGAAGGTTTCCTGCGCGCCGCGGTGCACGCCGCCGATACCGCCGGTGACGAAGACCTCGATGCCCGCCAGCGCGGCGCAGATCATCGTTCCCGCCACGGTGGTGGCGCCGAGCTGGCCGCTGGCCAGCACTGCCGGCAGGTCGCGCCGGCTGACCTTGTGCGCCTGCCCGGAGCGCCCCAGCAGTTCCAGTTCGTCGTCGGACAGGCCGATGCGGATGCGCCCGCCGATCACCGCGATCGTTGCCGGCTCTGCGCCGAGGCCGCGGATCAGCGCCTCCACCTCGTGGGCGGTGCGCACGTTCTCCGGGTATGGCATGCCGTGAGCGATGATCGTCGATTCGAGCGCGACCACTGGCCGCCCCGCCGCGCGCGCAGCGGCCACCGGCACGCTGAAGCTCAGCCAGGCCTGGGCGAGCCCGGCATTCATGTCAAGGGGTTGGCGAGCGGGCTGCACTGGCTAGTCGTTGCCCTTTACTGCATTTTTCGTCGCATGCCAGCCCTGCTTCGTCGCGGCGCCGACGGCATGGCCGGCTTCCTTGGCGCCGCGGCCGACGGCATGCGCCGCATCGCGCACCGCGTGGCCGCCCTGCTTGCCCGCCGCCTTGACGCTGTGCTTGAACGCGCGCGCGTCTGACGCAAGGCTTGCATAGGCAGGAACGCTGCATGCGGCCAGCAGCAGCGTCATCGTGATAACTCTCAGGTTCATGGGCATTCGGGGGCCTTTATCGACGCGGCAACCCACTGCGCCGCGCGCCTTATTTTAGCCGGGTCGCCTAAGCTATAACCGCGATCTGCCCCCGGAGCCGACATCGATGTGTCGCATGTTGCCCTCTCATGGCCTTCTGAGCACCCGAAAAAACGGGTCGGCGCATACACCGAATGCGCCGTTACGGCAAGTCGACAGTACCTTCCATGCGACTGCAAGGTGCTGCGACGCAGCAATGGCTGTACAATGTCGGACCCCGATTCGAAGGCCATGGCGCGCCCCTAATTGCGGCCCTCGCCATAGCGAACCCCCTCTTTAGCCTCGACAGCAGGATCCGTCGCACGCGAAGCGTGTGCGCTGCCGTCGAATTGCCATTCACGAAGGAAAAAGCAGTCAATGACAAGCGGCGCACAACGTACGGCAGCCAAATCACGAGATGCAGGAGCGATCAAGGGTCTAGGCCAGACCCCCGGCGGCTCTGCGGCACAGCTTGATCCCTCGGCCGAGGCTGCCGCGCGTAGCCAGCAATTGCGCGCCCTGATCCAGCTGGGCAAGCAGCGCGGGTACCTGACCCACGCCGACATCAGCGACCACCTGCCGGAGAATTTCGCGGACACGGCGGCGATGGAAAGCATCGTCAACACGTTCGCCGAAATGGGCGTGAAGATCTACGAGCAGACGCCTGATGCCGAAACGCTGCTGCTGAGCGACGGCCCGGTGGTCGCCTCCGACGACCAGGCCGAGGAAGAAGCCGAGGTGGCGCTGTCCACCGTCGACTCCGAATTCGGCCGCACCACCGACCCGGTGCGCATGTACATGCGCGAAATGAGCTCGGCCACGCTGCTGACGCGCAAGCAGGAAGTGGAGCTGGCCAAGCGCATCGAGGACGGCCTGAACAACATGATCCATGCGGTCTCGGCGTGCCCGTCGACGATCGCGACGATCCTGGAGCTGTCCGAGCGTGTGTCCACCAACGAGATGGCGATCGACGACCTGGTCGACGGCCTGAGCGATGAGAGCACTGCGGAAGCCGCCGCGGCCCCCGCTGCCGACGATGAGGTCGAAGACACCAGCGTCAGCGCCGATGACGAAGACGGCGACGAAGACGATGCCGACGAAGGCTCGACCCAGCAGGCCGGCGGCGCCGAGACCGACTCGGCGCAGCTGCGCGAGGAATGCCTGAAGCGGTTTGCGCGCGTGGCCGCGCAGTTCGAAGTGATGCGCAGCGAAGAGGCGGCCGACGGCACCCAGTCGCCGGCCTTCCTCGCCGCCCGTGACGCGGTGCGCGAAGAACTGCGCACGATCCGCTTCACCGCGAAGACCATCGAGCGCCTGTGCGCCGACGTGCAGTCGATGGTCGATGCCGTGCGCGCCGTCGAGCGCCAGGTGCTGCAGCTGCTGGTCGAGCGCTGCGGCATGCCGCGCGAGGACGTCGTGGCCCGCTTCCCCGGCAATGAAACCAACCTCGCCTGGGGCCAGGCACTGGTGGCGGAAAACCGCCCCTACAGTGCCGCCGTGGCGCGCGCCCTGCCCGACCTGGAGTCGCACCAGCAGAAGCTGATCGACATCCAGGCCCGCGCCACGCTGTCGCTGGCCGAGCTGAAGTCGGTCAACCGCAAGATGCTGGCCGCCGAGCGCCAGATGCGCCAGGCCAAGCACGAGATGACGCAGGCCAACCTGCGCCTGGTGATCTCGATCGCCAAGAAGTACACCAACCGCGGCCTGCTGTTCCTGGACCTGATCCAGGAAGGCAATATCGGCCTGATGAAGGCGGTGGACAAGTTCGAGTACCGCCGCGGCTGGAAATTCTCCACCTACGCGACCTGGTGGGTGCGCCAGGCCGTCACGCGCGCCATCGCCGACCAGGCCCGGACCATCCGCGTGCCGGTGCACATGATCGAGCAGATCAACAAGCTCAACCGCCTCTCGCGCGAGATCATGCAGCAGACCGGCAAGGAGCCGGATCCGGCGGTGCTGGCCGAGCGCATGGACATGCCGGAGGAGAAGATCCGCTCGATCATGAAGATCGCCAAGGAGCCGGTGTCGATGGAAACGCCGGTGGGCGAGGACGGCGACACCAGCCTGGGCGACATGATCGCCGACTCGGACAACGCCACGCCGGCCGATGCCGCGCTGCAAGCGGGCCTGCGTGCGGTCGTGCGCGAAATGCTGGATGAGCTGACTCCGCGTGAGGCCAAGGTGCTGCGCATGCGCTTCGGCATCGACATGGCCAGCGACCATACGCTGGAAGAAGTCGGCAAGCAGTTCGACGTCACGCGCGAGCGGATCCGCCAGATCGAGAGCAAGGCCATGAAGAAGCTCAAGCACCCCAGCCGCGCCGACCGGCTGATGACCTACCTGCGGGACGCTTGATCTCCGGCCGGCCGGCGAACACCGGGCGGCGCATGGGAAGCTGCCGTGCCGGTTCGTCGCAATGTGGCCGGCTGACACACTTGTTAGGGCAAAATCCCGGTCTGGGTGGCCCGACGGGGCCACGGGAGCTTTTTCATGACTGACTCGAACCTATCTTTCTTCGGCAGGGTTTCGCTTGCCGTGGGCACCTTCTTCGCCATCCTCGGCGACGGCCAGCTCGCGTCCGGCATCAAGCGGCTGCGCAGCGGCGAGAGCGCCGCGCGGGCAGCGCCGGCCCCCGTCGCCGCGCCGGTCCCGGCAGCGACGCCCGAGGCCCCCACGCTGAAAGAGGCCAGCCCGGTGGCGGCACTGCAGCTGCTGGGCCTGCTGCAGCGCGACGCCCGCTTCGTCGACTTCGTCGAGGAAGACATTGCCCGCTATTCCGACGCGGAAATCGGCGCCGCCGCGCGCCTGGTGCACGACGGTTGCCGCGCGGTGCTGCGCGAGCACTTCACCATCCGCCCGGTGCGCGAGGAAGCCGAAGGCAGCCGCGTGACGGTGGCCGACGGCTTCGATGCCACCGCCATCCGCCTGACCGGCAACGTGGTCGGCAGCGCGCCGTTCCACGGCAGCATCAGCCACCGCGGCTGGAAGGTCGAGGAAGTGCGCCTGCCGCGCGTGGCCGAGCGCCATGACGCCACCGTGATCGCCCCGGCCGAGGTCGAGCTATGAGCGAAGCCCGCTACGCCATCGGCATTGACCTGGGCACCACCCACAGCGCACTGTCCTACGTCGACCTGGCCGCCAGCGATGGCGAGAAGACCAGCCAGGACGTGCAGGCCATCGCGCAGCTGACCGCGCCGGGCGCCGTCGAGGATCTCGACCTGCTGCCCTCCTTCCTGTACCTGCCGCACGCGAGCGAGCTGTCGCCCGGCGACCTGGCGCTGCCATGGACCGCCGAGCGCGATTTCGCCGTGGGCGAGATGGCGCGCACCCGCGGCGCGGCCACCCCGATCCGGCTGGTGTCGAGCGCGAAAAGCTGGCTGTGCCACCCCGGCGTCGACCGCCGCGCGCAGATCCTGCCCGCCGACGCGCCGCCGGAAGTGTCGCGCGTGTCACCGCTGGAGGCATCGGTGCGCTACCTGAGCCACCTGCGCGAGGCCTGGGACCAGGCCCATCCCGACGCGCCGTTCGGCGAGCAGGACATCACGGTCACGATCCCCGCATCGTTCGACCCCGCCGCGCGCGAGCTGACCGCCGAAGCGGCAGCCGCGGCCGGCTATGCCCGCATGACCCTGCTGGAGGAACCGCAGGCCGCGCTGTACAGCTGGATCCAGAAAAGCGGCGGCCAGTGGCGCAAGCAGGTGAAGGTCGGCGACATCATCCTGGTCGTCGACGTCGGCGGCGGCACCACCGACCTGTCGCTGATCGCGGTGATCGAGCGCGACGGCAACCTGGAGCTGCACCGTGTCGCCGTGGGCGACCATATCCTGCTTGGCGGCGACAACATGGACCTGGCGCTGGCCCACGTGGTGGCGCGCAAGCTGGCCGCGCAAGGCACGCAGGCCGATCCGTGGCAGCTGCGCGCGCTGACCTACGCCTGCCGCCCGGCGAAGGAAACGCTGCTGACCGACCCCACCACCGACACCGTGCCGCTGGTCGTGCCGAGCCGCGGCTCCAAGCTGATCGGCGGCTCGATCCGCACCGACCTGACCCGCGCCGAGCTGACGCAGACCATCCTGGAAGGCTTCTTCCCGCAGGTCGAGGCCTCGGCGCGGCCGGTCAGCCGAGCGCGCGCCGGCCTGACACAGCTAGGCCTGCCGTATGCGCAGGACGCGGCCATCACGCGCCACCTGGCCGCATTCCTGGGCCGTCAGGTAGCCGCGCTGGCCGAACTGGAAGGCTTCCAGGGCGCGCAGCCGGAAGGCGCGACCTTGCTGCATCCGACCGCGGTGCTGTTCAACGGCGGCGTGTTCAAGTCGGAACTGCTGGCCAAGCGCATCCTGCAGACCCTCAACGGCTGGCTCGCCGGCGAAGGCGCCGCGCCCGCGCGGCTGCTGGGCGGCGCCGAGCTGGACCTGGCCGTGGCGCGCGGCGCGGCCTACTACGGCTACGTGCGGCGCGGCAAGGGCGTGCGCATCCGTGGCGGTACCGCGCGTTCCTACTATGTCGCGGTGGAATCGTCGATGCCGGCCGTGCCTGGCTTCGAGCCGCCGATCCAGGCGCTGTGCGTGGCGCCTTTCGGCATGGAAGAAGGCACCGATGCCGCGCTGCCGCCGCAGGAATTTGGCCTGGTGGTGGGCGAGCCGGTGCATTTCCGCTTCTTCGGTTCGTCGGTGCGCCGCCAGGACCAGGTCGGCACTTTGCTCGACTTCTGGGGTCCGGAAGAACTGCAGGAGCTGGAAGAAATCCAGGCAACCCTGCCCGCCGAAGGCCGCACCGCCGGTGAAGTCGTGCCGGTCAGGCTGCATGCGCGCGTGACCGAGGCCGGCACGCTGGAGCTGGAAGCCGTGCCGCGCGGCAACGGCGAGCGCTGGAAGGTCGAGTTCGACGTGCGCGGCAGCGCCGATGCCTGAGGCAGCGCCCGCGCCGGCGAAGCCGTACGTCGTCGGCATCGACCTGGGCACCAGCAATACGGTCGTCGCCTACGCAAAGGCCGGGTCGGACGATATCCGTGTGTTCGATATCGACCAGCTGGTCAGCCCCGGCGAGGTCGCGGCGCGCCCGCTGCTGCCGTCGGTGCGCTACCACGCGGCGCCGGGCGAGCTCAGCGGGGACGATTTGCAGCTGCCCTGGCAGACTGCCGCCAGCGCCGCCGCGCGCCGGACAGTGTTCGGCCGGCTCGCGGCAACGCTGGGCGCGCAGGTACCCGGCCGGCTCGTCGCCAGCGCCAAGAGCTGGCTGTCGCACGCATCGGTCGACCGCACCGCGCCCATCCTGCCGTGGGGCGGGCCTGACGACGCCGACAAGATCTCGCCGGTGGTCGCCAGCGCCAGTTACCTGGGTTACGTTGCCGCGGCCTGGAACCACCGTTTTCCCGACGCGCCGCTCGAGCAGCAGGACGTGGTGCTTACCGTGCCTGCCTCGTTCGACGAAGGCGCGCGCGCGCTGACGCTCGAGGCCGCGCGGCTGGCGGGGTTGCCCGCGCTGCGGCTGCTCGAGGAACCGCAGGCTGCGCTCTACGACTGGCTGTTCCATCATCGCCAGACGCTGGATACCGACCTCGCGCAGACACGCCTGGTGCTGATCTGCGACGTCGGAGGGGGCACCACCGACCTCACGCTGATCCGGGTGGAGATGCAGGACGGGCAGCCGCAGTTGGCACCGCAGTTGACACGCATTGGTGTCGGCAACCACTTGATGCTCGGCGGCGACAACATGGACCTGGCGCTGGCGCACCTGGTCGAAGCGCGCCTCGGCGCGGGGCAGCGGCTGTCGGCCTCCAGCCTGTCGCAACTGGTGGCTCGCAGCCGCGCCGCCAAGGAACAGCTGCTCAGTGCGCAGGCGCCGGATTCCGTCACGGTCACGCTGCTCGGTGCGGGTTCGAAGCTGGTCGGCGGCGCGCGATCGGTGGAGGTGACGCGGCAGGAAGTCGAGCAACTCGTTGTCGACGGGTTCTTTCCCAAGGTTGCATCCGCCGAACGGCCCGGCCGCGCGCGTGGCGCCATCGTCGAGTTCGGCCTGCCCTATGCGTCCGACCCGGCCGTGACGCGGCACGTCGCCGGCTTCCTGTCGCAGCACGCCGCGCAGTCGCGCATGGCGCTGGAGGCTCCGCCCGCACAGGACGATGCCCTGCCCGTTCCCGACACGCTGTTGCTGAACGGCGGCGTGTTCCGCGCGCAAGCGCTGGCAGGCCGCATCGCCGAGATGCTGGGCGCGTGGCGCGGCGCGCCGCTGCACGTGCTGCACAACGCCGATCCCGACATCGCGGTGGCACGCGGCGCGGTCGCCTATGCAAGGGCCCGCAGCGGCCAGGCACCGCGCATCGGTGGCGGTTCGCCGCGCAGCTACTTCCTCGTCCTCGACGACGGTGCGACGGGCCAGCAAGGCATCTGCCTGCTGCCCAAGGGCACCGAGGAAGGCCATGAGGTCCACCTCAGCGACCGTACTTTTGCGCTGCGGGTCGGGCATCCGGTGCAATTCCACCTGGTGTCGTCCGTCGCCGATACCGTCTACCCGCCAGGCAAGCTGGTCGACCTGTCGGCAGGCGACTTCGTGCGGCTGCCGCCGATCGCCACCGTCGTTCCGGCGCGCGGCGCCCGCGGTCCGCGCGAGACGCCGGTGCAGATCAGCACATCGCTGACCGAGGTGGGCACGCTCGAAGTCCACTGCATCGATATCGCCGATGCCGCGCAACGCTGGCGGCTGGAGTTCCAGCTGCGCGGCAACGACGCCCCGGCGGAAACGCCCGCACCCGCGACGGCGCATCCGGCGCTGCCGCAAGCCATCGAGGCCATCGACCGCACCTTCGGCGCCCGTTCGCAGGACGTCGGCCCCAAGGAGGTCAAGCGCCTGCGCGCGCAACTGGAGCAGGTGCTAGGCCTGCGCGATCAATGGGACAGCGCCCTGCTGCGCGAGCTGTTCGGTGCGTTCTGGGAACGCGCCAAGCGACGCCGCCGCAGCGCCGACCATGAACGCCTGTGGCTGAACCTGGCAGGCTATTGCGTGCGCCCGGGCTTCGGCTATCCGCTGGACGAATGGCGCGTCGAGCAGCTCTGGTCGCAGTACGACCAGGGCATCCAGTATGTCAACGAAACCCAGAACTGGTCGGAGTGGTGGACGCTATGGCGTCGCGCCGCCGGCGGTCTCGATGAAAGCGCGCAACTGCGCTTGTTCGAGGACATGGCGTTCTACCTGCAGCCGCCCGGCAGCGGACACTACAAGAAGCCTGCCGGTCCCACGCGCGGCGGCTATGCCGACATGGTGCGCCTGGCCGGATCGCTGGAACGCCTGTCGGCCGACACCAAGGTCGAGCTTGCCGGCTGGCTGCTGACGCGGCTGCGCAAGCCATCGGAAAACAACCTCGCCTGGTGGGCAGTGGGCCGCATCGGCGCGCGCATGCCGTTCTATGGCAGCGCGCACAGCGTCGTGCCGGCGGAGATCGCCACGCAATGGATCGACGCCATCCTCGCGCTCGACTGGAAGAAGGTCGAGCCCGCCGCGTTCGCCGCGGTGCAGATCGCGCGCATGACCGGCGACCGCACCCGCGACCTCCCTGACGAGACCCGGGCCAGTGTAGTGCGCCGGCTCGAAGCCGCCAACGCGCCGCAAAGCTGGATCGCCATGGTCCGCGAAGTCGTCGAGCTCAATGCCGCTGACGAAGGGCGGGTCTTCGGCGAGGCGCTGCCCGCCGGGCTCAAGCTGATCGCGCAGTAATGGCCGGGGCCTGTTGCAAATGGCCCCGCTCCTTCCTGTCTCACGACTTCCCATGCGCCCGTAGCGTCATTTGAAGGTGGCGTGAATTTCACCTATTCTGACTTGCTCCTGCTGCCGTGGCGGTAGCCAGGACTTCAAGGAGCAAGACAATGCGCGTCATGGTGATCGTCAAGGCAACGAGCGATTCCGAAGCCGGCAAGATGCCGAGCACTGAATTGCTGACGGCAATGGGCAACTTCAACGAAGAACTGGTCAAGGCCGGCATCATGCTCGCCGGCGAGGGCCTGCATCCGAGCGTAAAGGGCAAGCGCGTACGCTTCTCCGGCAAGGAGCGGACCGTGACGGACGGCCCCTTTGCGCAGACCAATGAACTCATCGCGGGATTCTGGCTGTGGCAGGTCAGGTCGATGGACGAGGCCATCGCATGGGTCAAGCGCTGTCCCAATCCCATGGAGGGCGAATCGGAGATCGAGATCCGCCCGGTGTTTGAAGCCGAGGATTTCGGCGCCGAATTCACGCCTGAATTGCGCGAACAGGAAGAGCGGCTGCGCGCCCAGGTTGACAAGCAAGCCGACCAGCCGCGCTGACAAGGGCTAAAGGCGCGGCGCGGCGTATGGAAAGCCATACTCCCTGCTGAGCCGGTCAAGCCTGGTGCGCAGGCTTGCCAGCTCGCCGGCAAGCCGCCGCGCCATGATCGGCAGCGGGCCGGGCTCCAGTTCCGCCACGACGACTCCTGGTGCGGACGCCGGCAATGGCGCCTGGCCGGTCTCCAGTGCATCGGCCATGGCCAGCAGTGCGGCGTCGATGCCGGGATCGTTGCCTTCGCGCAAGCCATCTTCAAATTCGATCGTGGCCATCAGTTCCAGCGCGCTGATACAGACGCGCGCGCCATGCTGGATTTCCTCGAACTCTGCGGCTGGCACGCCCGTCTCCTTGGCTACCGAAGGGATCAGCCCGCGCAGCGGGATCAGCTTCGCTCCCAGCTCCACCATGGCCGCGCGCAGCTCGGCAGAATCGGCAAAGCCATGCTGCATCCGCGTATGGACCGCCATGCTGGCGCGCAGCAGCCCGGCCAGCCTGATGCGCCATGAATAGGAGGCATAGGCTGGCAACGCAAAGGAAAACACCAGCGCGATCGCGGTACCGATAAACACGTCGGCGGTGCGCCAGAACGCGTCGGCGATATTCTGTTCGCCATGGCCGGCGGTGATCACCACGGTAATCGCCGCCAGCAGCGCGATATAGCCGCCCTGGCCGATGGCATGGTAGGCGCAATAACCGCAGATCAGCGCCAGCAGCGCGTAAGTCAGTAATGGCTGGCCAAAGAATGACTGCTGCACGATCAGCGCCAGGCCGATGAGCGCCCCGATCAGGGTACCGATCCCACGTTCCGCGGCGCGGCGGCGGATGTTGCCGTGGTGCTGGAGCCCGCCGATCACGACCAGCACCGTGATGGTGGCCCACTCGCCGTGCGGGATGTCGATGCCGGTGGTCAGGGCAATTGACGCCAGCAATGCCAGCGCGACACGCGTGGCGTGGAACAGCCTGGCTTGCCGAAAGCGACGGTTTGTGTCGAACAGCGCGTCGGTGGTTTTGCGCAGGATTGCTAGCATGGTTTTGCTTGGCTTGGCGGGGATTGCCAAGTTTATGGTACCGGAGGTTTTTTTAGCTGTGTCTCGGTGACACGCTGTCGGTTGTCTAAGCGCCTGCTTTCGCTGTTGATGACGTGCTGTCGAGCGGCAGAAAGTCACCAAAAAGCGCGTTTACGGCCCTGCGGGCGGCCACTCTTATCGTAGTCGGCGGCGGCTTTCGTACGGGGCTTGGCTTCGTTGCAGGGCAGGACTGCCTGACGCCGTGGTGCGCCACGGTGGCTCGGGATTGATGCGGGGATTGAACGAGCCCAGAGCTGTGGGTGGCCCCCCTGCTCCTGGCGGCATGGTAGGAACGCCTTCGGCTGCGCTGCACGCCGGCCCTAAAGGCGGGGCTGCCGCCACCGGCCGCCTGGCTTAGGACCCGCCAAATCGGGCAATGGCGCTGTGCGAGCGCAGCGACGCACTCCGTGCCCGCGCCGCCGACCTGCGATACTGAGCGCGCGCAGCGCAGCCGCAGGCGTTCCTGCGGTGACGCCGGCAGCAGGCGGCCTACGCCCTGCATGGGGATCGTTCAAAAGTGGGGCGACGCAGCCACGATCTCCAACTCACCTGGCGTAGCAGGTTCGAACCACTACCCACATCGAACGGCAATCACCATCGCCCGAACCACCCACGCCGCCAAATTGATAGCCAGCCGCTAAGGCGACGCGCTTTTTGGTTACTTTTTGTCGCTCGGACAAAAAGTGACCCGCCCAGCAGGGCGGAACCAGCGGTTCAACGGCCGACAGCATGTCATCAAAGCGACAGCTAAGCGTCAAAGGCCGACAGCATGTCACCAGCCGCGCCAGCATGGTCGCCAACCACCTTGCAGCAAAATTCAAAATCCGAAAAAGCAAAAACCCCTCGCAGCACACGCTGTCGAGGGGTTTTGCACAATAAGAGCCTGGCGATGACCTACTTTCAC
>NZ_JAGIQA010000040.1 GCF_017814975.1 Cupriavidus consociatus | reverse complement strand
ATGCCGCTCGCGCACAGTGTCGAGACCAGCGCCAGGCAGACGGTATAGCGCGCGCCGAGCAGCACGCGCGCGAGCATATCCCGGCCCATGTAGTCAGTGCCAAGCCAGTGGTGGGCGCTGATCGGCCCGAAGACCTGGAGCTCGCCCGAGGCCGCTGCGTCGGGGTTGATCAGGATCGGGCCGAGAATGGCGGCGAGCAGCCAGCCAAGGAGGATAAGACAGCCGATCCAGCCGGTGAGGCCTAACCGGGGAAGGCGCGTGTGGCGACGGCGCATTTCGGCCGTGCCGAGGGTGGCCGGGGCTTGTGTGTTGGAAGTGGGGGACATGAATTGCGGCTCCTGCATGGCGTTCAAGGCATCAGCGGTAACGCAGACGCGGATTGGCGACGATGCCGCACACATCGGCAAGCGTGACGAGGGTCAGGAAGGTGGCGCAGAAAATCATGGCGCATACCTGGACCACGGGCATGTCGCGCTGGGCGACACTGTCGACCATCAGCTTGGCGATGCCCGGGTAATTGAAGATGGTCTCGATGATGATGACGCCGCCCAGCAGGTAGGACAGGCTCAGCGCCACGGCATTGGCGATCGGGCCGATGGCGTTGGGAAGCGCGTGGAACAGCACCAGGCGGGTCGACGAGGCACCCTTGAGCCGCACCATCTCGATATAGGGCGCCTGCAGCTGGTCGATCACCGCGGCGCGCGTCATGCGCAGCATCTGCGCCACGATCACGCAGCACAGCGTCAGCACCGGCATGGCCAGCGAACGCAGCACCTTGTCCCAGGATTCGTCATTGCCGACATAGGCCAGCGCCGGCAGCCAGCGCAGTTGGACCGCGAACAGCAACACCGCCAGCGTGGCGACCAGGAATTCGGGCACGGAGACCACCGCCACTGCGCCGAGGCTGACGCCGCGGTCGAACCAGGTGCCGCGGTAGACCGCCGCGAGGATGCCGAGGCCCAGCGCCACCGGCACCGAGATCAGCGCGGTCAGGCCAGCCAGCAGCAGCGAATTGGGCAGCCGGCTCCCGATGGCCTCCGACACCGGCATGTGGGTAGCCAGGGACTCGCCGGCATCGCCGGTCAGCAGGCCGCCCAGCCAGTGGACATAGCGCACCGGCGCCGGCACGTCCAGGCCCATCTGGCTGCGCAGCGCGGCCAGGGCCTCAGGGGTCGCGTCTTGCCCGAGCTGTTCCTGGGCGGCGTCCCCCGGCAGTACCGCCGTGATCGCGAAGACGATGGCCGAGACGGCCAGCAATGAGATCAGCGCCAGCCCGACACGCCGCGACAGCAGACGAAATATAAACACATTCATGAGGTCTCCTTTCTAGTTGATCAATCAGGCCGTGACTTCCGTGGTCCGGGGCATGGTTCGCCCCATCAGGTCGCTCACGGCATCCCGGACGAGTCCGTTTCGCCAGCACGCGAACGGACCACTGCCAGGATCGGCATTCTTCAGATGGCCAATGGATGTATCCGAATCCATACCGGCGGTACACGCCGGCAAACTGGACGCGGCAGGTGGGCGACGGGCTTGTTCCAGCCGCGTCGCCGGGGGGGAAAATCTATACCTGACTTGAATCTGCTTCAGAAAATCTCGCGTGTAAGGGTCTTGTCTCAGAGACGTCGATGCGCGGGCGCAGGCGAAAATACGTTCCGTGCCTGGAACGCGGCCATTCCAGCCTCCTCTGGTCAAGCGTCGAGCCAGACGTGCTCGGCAAACGAATAGCCCATCAGACCGCCCAGCGGGATGGGCGACAAGCCCTTGAGCTTCGTTGAATGCGCGTCGATGCTGGACAGGAACAATGGGATACCGATGCCCGCCTCCGCATGAATCATGGTTTGCATATCGGCATACATCTGCTTGCGTTTGGCGAAGTCAGTCTCGGCGCGCGCACCGAGCAGCAGCTGGTCGAACTGCGGGTTCTTCCAGCGGGACTCGTTCCAGGGCGCGTCGGACTTGAAGAACTGGGTGAGGATCGTATCGGCGCTGGGTCGCGGATTCACATTGCCGAAGCCAACAGGGCTGTTGAGCCAGTGGTTCGACCAGTAGCCATCGGCCGGCATGCGCTTGATGTCGAGTTCGAGGCCAACGCGCTGGGCAGCCTGTTGCAGCATCAGCGCCATCTCGACCGAATACAGCGCCGCCGGCGACGTCACCACCGGCACCTTGCCCGTCACGCCGGCCTTGCGCAGATGGAACTTCGCCTTCTCCGGATCGAACGGCCGCTGCGGCAGTTCCTTGAAATAGAAGCGGTTGGTGGGATCGATGGGCTGGTCGTTGCCAATGACGGCATTGCCGAGTGCGATCGCCTGTTTCATCTGCTGCCGGTCCAGCAGATACTTCATCCCCATGATGAAGTCCGGGTTCGTGCCGGGGCCAACATCCTTGCGCAGGATCAGGTCGGTATATTGACCCGATCTGGTGATCAGCAGCCCGTAGCCAGGGGTGCCCTTGATGCGGGCTACGGCGCGCGGGTTCACCATGGCCACCAGATCCATTTCGCCCGACAGCAGCGCATTGACACGCGCACTTTCGTCAGCGATGCCAACGAACTCGATCTCGTCGAGGTACGGCTTGCCTGGCTTCCAGTACGCGTCGTTGCGCACCGCAACGGTGCGTACGCCGGGTCGGAACTCCTTGATCTTGTAGGGTCCGGTGCCAATGCCCGCGCTGAAGTCGGTGGTGCCGTCCTTGACGATCTGGAAATGAGACGTCCCGAGGATCACCGGGAGATCGGCATTCGGCTGAGTCAACACAATCGTAACCTCGCCGGGACCGGTGGCCTTGACGCTCTCGATCTGCTCGGCCAGCACCTTGCCCTTGGAAGCGGTGGCCGGGTCCTTGTGACGCATGACCGAGTACACCACGTCGGCGGGCGACAACGCCTTGCCGTCATGGAACGTCACGCCCTTGCGCAACGCAAATACCCAAGTCTTTGCATCGGTGGTGTTGAAGGACTCCGCCAGCGCGGGGCGCGGCGTCAGGCTGGCATCGAGCGAGGTCAGGCCGTTGTAGACTATGTTACAGCGCACATAGTCATTCTGGTTCGCCTGCTTGGCGGGATCCAGCGTATCGGCCGCAGATGCCGTGCCAGCGGCCACGCGGATGCGTCCGCCGCGCCGGGGTGTCTGCGCATGAACCTCGACCGCCTGGCTGGCCAGGCTACCGGCAAGCGTGGCTTGCATGCCGCCCGCCAGCAGCATCTTCAGCACATCGCGCCGGGTGGCGCCGCGCTTGAGGCCATCCAGGACACGAAGGCTTTCACCGGGGCCGACAAGGCTTGCAAACTCGTTACAGCGATCCTTCATGGTTCTACTCCTGGTTTGGTGGGCAGGCCCAAGCGAAAGCGTTGATGTGAGGCGATTTAAGCATGCGTCGCCACGCCATTTATTGGGAAATGGCCGAATAGGACGCGTAAAGATGCGGTTGTCAAAAACGCCAACGGCAGTTTGTGCGGTCAGGAATGGGTGTCGCTACTCCTCGCGGCAAAATCGATCAGCACGCTTTTGAAGCGCAGGTTTGCCTCCACCGCCTGGCGCCCGAGATCCTTGCCGATGCCAGATTGGTGATAGCCGCCGGTCGGAATGACAAAGTCGGCACTGCGCCCATAGCGGTTGATCCATACCGTGCCCGCGGAAATGCCGCGCATCGCGCGCAGCGCCCGGCCGATATCGGCAGTGTGAACGCCGGCGGCAAGGCCATAGTGCTCGTGCGCGGCGAGCGCCAGACCCTCCTCTTCATCCTCGAAGGTTTGCACTGTCAGCACCGGGCCGAAGATTTCTTCCAGAACGGCAGGATTGTCCGCGCTTACGCCCTGGATCAGCGTGGGCTTGAAGAACGCCCCGCCCGGACCGCCATCAACGAGACTACCGCCGCAACGCAGTTCCGCGCCGTTGCCGCGCGCACGCTCCACGATGTCGAGAATGCGTGACGCCTGCACCGCCGAAACAATCGGTGCCAGCGTGGTGGAATCATCCCAGGTCGCACCGGGCAGCAGCCCGGAGAAGCGCGCCACGATGCGCTCAACCAGCGCCTCGGCGATGCCGCGTTGCACAATCAGCCGCGAGCCGGCGACGCATACCTGTCCTGCGTTGCCGGTGATGGCGCCGGCAATGATGCCCGCCAGCCGGTCAAGATCCGGTGCATCATCGAATACAAGCTGAGGACTCTTGCCGCCCAGTTCCAGCGTCACGGGCTTCGGCCCCTGCAACGCGCATGTCGCCATGATCGCGGCGCCCGTACGCGTCGATCCCGTGAAAGTCATTTTCGAGATCAGGGGGTGGCGCGTCAGCGCATCGCCTGTCGTCGCGCCGTCACCCTGCACCACGTTGAACAGGCCCGGCGGCAGGCCGGCTTCGACGGCCAGCTGAGCGAGGCGCACCGCGGAGAACGGCGTCAGTTCGGAAGGCTTCAGCACCACGGCGTTGCCTGCGGCAAGCGCGGCACCGACCTTCCAGGACACCATCACCAGCGGGAAATTCCAGGGCGTGATCGCACCCACCACGCCATACGGCTCGGCTACCACCATGCCGAGGTGATCGTGCCGCGTGGCCGCCACCTCCCCACCCAGCTTGTCGGCATACTCGGCGAAGAACCGCAGTCCCTCCGCCGTGAACGGTACATCCCATGCGGTAGCATCGCGCACCGGGCGCGTCGAGCACACGGCTTCCAGCGGCGCGAGGCCGTGCACATCCGCTTCGATCAGGTCCGCCCATCGGCGCAGCACACGTGCCCGTTCGCGCGGCGCCCGGCGCGCCCAGTCGCTGGTGCGCCAGGCCTTCCACGCGTCCTGCACGGCAGCATCGACCGCCGCGGCGTCGGCCAACGGAAGCTCGGCGTGCACCTGGCTATCGGAGGGACGCCGCACGGCAATCCGGCCGGCATCGGGCACGAACTGTCCACCAATGAAATGGCCGGTGGATACGACGACAGTGTGGGGGTCAAATACTTGCACGGAATGACGGGCGCTTTCAGGTCGGCGCCAAGGGTGGATTCATGCCTTCCATGCTAGACAAGAATGCCCAAGATTTATCTCGGTTAAGGACGGCGCTTCCGCATCGAATTGCAAAACTGACGCCCAGCGCAAACGAATCTTCCGAGTTAAGGAGAAACCCGAATGCTTTGGGGTTCTCTGGCACGTTTGCCCCGCCCGGATTGCACCAGCACGATGCCGCCAACTCAGTGTTGGGAACCACTACCGCTCTGTTTCTGCGCGGTGCCAGTGATGAACGGCCTTGGGGCGTTGCGGCCGGCCGGTGTGCCTGGCGGACGTGGTCCGCTTTGGCAGGCGTAGCCGGCGAGTTCCGTCTTGTCCAAAAAAAAGCCCACAGGCATCGCTGCCTGCGGGCAAGGCTTCACAAGGAAGCGGAGACCACCGAAGTACGACAGCGAGCCATCCCGCCTAGGCGGGCCGGAAGATTGCATAAACCTTGGCCACATGTTCGCGGCTTTCCCAACTGCATTGGGCGTGCTGCTCGACAAGGAAAATGTCCCCACGCGAGAACGTTCCGAGCCGGCCCGTCTCGTCTTCAAACGTCACGCTGCCGGCCAACAGATGCATCAGCTCATAGTGGGGATAGGACATCGCCCGGCGATGGTACGGCGTCGAATCCCAGGTGCCGCAGACGAACTGGGTGTCCTCGGAACGATAGTCGGTGAAGTTGCGACAAGCGGGCGTCGGCGTGAGCAGCAACTCTTCAGCGGGCGTGCCCGACGGCACCAGCGTCGGTGCTTCCGCGATCGGCAGGACCGCGCGCGCGCCCGGCTGGCTGATGCCGTAGCGCATGAAGATGACCGACACCGGGCCGTTCGCAGACCAGCTGAACTCGGCGTCATGCAACAACATGGCGCTGTTGCCCCGGCTCAATGCAACGGTACGGCCCTGCTGCGTCAGGGTCAACTTGCCTTCGCTGACGACGATGAATTCATCCGCCGGCTGTGCCTTCACCGTCCCGCTGCCGGCATCAAGGGTGATGACGCCGACAGTGACCGGCCCCGGCGGCAGGTCCAACAGGCGGCGGCTGGACAGGAAGTCGCTTTCCGTGGATGACCGGGGGAAGGGAATACCAAGGGTCTGATCTTGCGCAAACGCGCGCAGATCGACGAAAGAAGCGGGGGTGGCGCGCAACGTGGCGCCCTGCTGCAAGCTCGACATGACCGGTTCTCGTGATTCGTGAGGATTACGTTGGTGTGGCTCGCGCAATCCTTTGATTGGAGGATATGGACTCGCGCAGGCGCTGGCCGCGCTCATGGAGAATTACAGCACCACCGCGTCTGCGACATATCGTGTTCAGATTGCCCGCAAACCTACAAACAGTTGGATTTGTACTCAGAATCAGCATGATTTGCTGCAGGTGGCCGACGGATGCTGTCGGGCAGGCATCGACCGTACCCGCATGCGCGAACGTGGCAGTGCGTACGCAAACCGATGGCACGCGCATGGTTTTAGCAATGGATGCGGTCTGACACCAGCTGGACGGCATAACCTCAGCGTCCCGAAGCGGAAGTTGAGGGGAATATGTGGAATCGCATTTCACCGTCCGTTTCCCCGTAAAAGGCATATCGACTATGGCAAGATGGCTTTCGTACTTAAAGGAAGACGCCATGCCAAGCCACGACATCAATGAATCAGTGACCTACCGTGCAATGACCGAACAGGACGTGCCAGCGGCACATGCCTTGTCGCAGGCGCTGCGCTGGCCCCATCGGGCCGAAGACTGGCAATTCGTCCTGCGCCTGGGAACTGGCTTCGTCGCCGAAGAAGCCGGCGCGGTGATCGGCACCGGGCTATGTTGGACGCAAGGACAGCAGGCATCGCTGGGAATGATCATTGTGTCATCGGCACATCAGGGCAAGGGCATCGGCAAGGAGTTGATGCGCCTTGTGCTCGAAGTGCTGGGCGACCGCACCACGCTGCTCAATGCAACCCCTGCCGGGCAGCCGCTGTATGAACGCCTGGGCTTCGTCGCGACCGGCACCATCCACCAGCATCAGGGCACGATGAACGCCGTCGGCCCGGTGGCACTGGCTGCAGGAGAACGGCTCCGCCCGTTCGAGCCTGGCGATATCGACGCGGTGACTGAACTGGCAAATCGCGCTGCCGGCATGTTCCGTGGCGAGCTGCTGAAGGCACTGCTCCCCATCGCCGAAGCCGTCGTCCTGGAACGCAATGGCGAGGCTGTCGGATTCTCGGTCTTGCGCCCCTTCGGCCGGGGCCATGTGATCGGCCCGGTGGTGGCCTCCGACAGCGAGCGAGCCAAGGCCTTGATCGCCTACTGGGGAAGTGCCTGCGCCGGGTCCTTCGTGCGCGTGGATGTCACCGGAACCAGCGGGCTGCAGGACTGGCTGGCGCAGGCGGGATTGCCGCAGGTGGACACCGTCGTGGCTATGGCCCGCAATGGCGTGCCGCAGGCCGACTCCACACTGCAGCAGTTCGCCCTGATCAACCAGGCGCTTTGCTGAGCCACGCCTCCAGCGGGCGCTTTCTTTTGAATTCGAAGAAATGAATATGCTCGAGAGCGATCTCGATGTCTTCGTGAACGCACTCAGGCAGGTGGTCAGGCAAAGTTGAGCCTGGCAGCAGGTGGCGGCGTGGCGGGCTGCGGCCCCCTGCCCCGCTCCGCCATACGCACTCTTATTGCCGGTCCGACGCGAACTCGGAGACAAAAGCCGGCGCTTCCTCCATGCGGTAACGCCCATCCTGACTCACGTAGTACATGACGCCATGGCCCCTGCGTGCAAACGTCACGCAGCAGGAGTGTTCGAAGCGTCCGAAGCGGGTGATGCCGATGCCCGGCGCATCGCGCCACTCCCATACGCGCTGTTCCTCGATGCAATCCAGAACGCGATGCTGCGTCCTGGGATGCATGGATGAATTGAGCATCATGCTGACATAGCCAAAATCACCCAGCGCGGGATAACGCTCGCGCATCGCCGCCCAACGTTGCTTAGGAGACATTGGCGCTCTCCTTGTGCTGCCTGATCTTATCCGTCTGCTGCATTGCTTATGCCTTCAGGTCACGCTTCCGGTGGCCGTTTCTGGTCCTCTCGAACATACGTGTGGGCTTGACGACGTTCGCCATCCGTACCCGTATCGCTTCATATGGCCGCTGCTGAATTGACCGGCAGCCGCGCGGGCCTCGCTCGTGGTGCGCAACGCCGGTCAGCGGGCGGGATTACTGCGCTTGCCTGAGTTGCTCGAGGATCGCCGGATCTTCCAGGGTAGACAGATCCTGCGTAATCTCCTCCCCTCGGGCTATCAGGCGCAACAGGCGCCGCATGACCTTGCCCGACCGGGTCTTTGGCAGGTTGTCGGCAAAACGGATCTCCCTGGGCTTTGCGATCGGGCCAATTTCCCTGGCCACCCAGTCACGCAGCTCCCGGGCCATCTGCTGTGCTGCGTCGCCCTGGGGGCGGACACCCTTGAGCACGACAAACGCGCAGATCGCTTCGCCCGTTGTGTCGTCCGGCTTGCCGACCACCGCGGCGTCCGCCACGTGCTGGTTCGTTGCGAGCGCGGATTCGATCTCCATGGTTCCCATACGGTGACCGGAGACATTGAGCACGTCGTCGATGCGACCGGTGATGCTGAAGTAGCCGGTCTCGTCATGGCGCACCGCGCCGTCGCCAGCCAGGTAAAGCTTGCCGCCAAGGTCCTGCGGGAAATAGCTGGTCCGGAACCGCTCCGGATCGCCCCAGATGGTGCGAATCATCGATGGCCACGGGCGCTTGATGACCAGGATGCCACCTTGCCCATGGGGCAGTTCATTGCCGGCTTCGTCCACCACGGCCGCCATGATGCCGGGCAGCGGCAACGTGCAGGATCCTGGCTGCAGCGGCATCGCGCCTGGCAGCGGGCTGATCATGTGGCCGCCGGTTTCGGTCTGCCAGAAGGTATCGACGATCGGGCACTTTCCGTTGCCCACGTTCTCGTGGTACCACATCCAGGTCTCGGGATTGATCGGTTCGCCTACCGAGCCGAGCAGGCGCAGGCAGGACAGGTCATACTGCCCGGGGTGCACGGCCGGGTCCTTGTCGCAGGCCTTGATCAGCGCACGGATCGCCGTCGGGGCCGTATAGAAGATGGTGGCGCGATGCCTGCTTGCCATCTCCCAGAACCGGCCTGCATTGGGATAGGTCGGCACACCTTCAAACACGATCTGGGTTGCACCGACCGCAAGCGGACCGTAGGCAATGTAGGTGTGGCCGGTGATCCAGCCGATGTCGGCGGTGCACCAGAACACGTCCGAAGGCTTGATGTCGAAGGTCCACTTCATCGTCAGCATTGCCCACAGCAGATAGCCGCCGCAGGCATGCTGCACGCCTTTGGGCTTGCCGGTGGAACCCGAGGTATAGAGGATGAACAGCGGATGTTCGGCGTCGACCCATTCAGGCTCGCAGGATGCGTCCCGGCCGGCGATCAGGTCATCCAGCCACAGGTCGCGCCCGGCGACCAAGCCGATGTCAGCGCCCGTGCGCCGGTAAACGATGACGTGCCTGACCGTCTCGCATCCGGCCAGGGCCAATGCTTCGTCTACGATGGCTTTCAGCGGCAGGCGCTTGCCGCCGCGTACCTGCTCGTCAGCCGTGATCACCGCCACCGCGCCGGCGTCAATGATGCGCTCGCGCAGCGACCTCGCCGAGAAGCCGCCGAACACCACCGAATGCACCGCACCGATGCGCGCACACGCCTGCATCGCGGCGATGCCCTCGATCGACATCGGCATGTAGATCACTACGCGGTCGCCCTTGCCGATGCCTAGCGCACGCAAGCCGTTGGCAACCTGGCAGACCTTGGCGTGAAGCTGCGCATAGGTGATCCGGCTGACCTCGCCGTCGTCCGCCTCGAAAATGATCGCGGTCTTTCCGGCGTTGCCATTTACCAGGTTCCGGTCCAGGCAGTTGTATGAGACGTTCAGTTCGCCGTCCTCGAACCAGCGGTAGAAGGGAGCATGATCCTGGTTCAGCGTCTGGGTAAACGGCTTGTGCCAGCTGATGTTTTCACGCGCATGCCGGGACCAGAAGCGTTCGTAGTCCTCTTCGGCCTCGGCGCACAGCGCCCGATAGCCTTCCATGCCGGAGATCCTGGCGTGTTCCATAAAATGCACGGGAGGGTGAAGGAGCCCGGAGTCCTGGTTCAACGGGGCGATGTTGGACATGGCTATATCTTTGAGCGAATGGAAGGCTGTCAGCTGATGAAGATTGCACGCCGATCAGTCAGCGCGCTGTTTGTGCTGACGGATCGAGGCCTAACCCCGGGGATTCAGCTTGCACCCCCGGGGTCGGCGCGAATGGGATGTGCGTTCAGAACTTGTGGCGAATGCCAACGATCGCGCCAAACTGGTTGGCACCCGGGCGAACCGCTTCGCTGCTCGCACCGAGCTGGTCATTGAACCCGACCACACCGAGGTTGGACTTGCCGCGGTTCAGCGAGTACGCAACCGAGGTGTAAATATCGGTGCGCTTCGACAGCGTATAGTCGACCAGCGCGACGAACAGCCACGGATTCCCCGCATTCCCCTCACGCAGGTTCTGGTAGTACGCAGAGCCGGTCACCGACAGTGCCGGCAACACCTGGTAGCCAACACCGAACCAGCCGAGGTTCGACACCGTGTTCGTCACGGCAACGCCAGGCAGCGTAGCCCCGTTGAACGCATGCGCGTAGCGATATCCTGCGTAGAGCTTGGCCGGACCGAGTGTGTAGGTGCCGGCAACCGCCGCTCGGCGGATCAGGCTATCGGTCGAAAGCGCGGTGGGGGCGGAGCGGTTAGACTGGTCGTAAATGGCGCCGACCGAGAATGGGCCGCCGTCATAGCTGAGCGCCAGCGAGTACGAACGTCCATTGGTGAAATTTCCTGCCACCTCCTGGTTGTTGCTGTTGAGGCTATACAGGGCCGTCACGCTCAGTCCGCCGAACTTGCCCATATATTTCGCGGAGTTGTCGGCGCGCGCTCCGCCCATGTATGGATCCTGCGCGCCGGAGGAATAACGGGCCGCGATGGCCATCGGGTCGTAGTAGACGCCAAAGTCAAAGAACGGGGTCGTGTGCCGGCCCAGCGTCAGCTGGCCCCATTGGTTCTTCAGGCCAACGTAGGCTCCCCGTCCGAACAGACGGCCGCCTTGTCCCGACGTGCCGGTATCAAGGTTGAACCCGCTTTCGAACAGGAAAATACCGCTCAGTCCCCCTCCCAGGTCTTCCACGCCGCGCAAGCCCCACCGCGATCCGGACTGATTTCCCGACTGCATGGCCCAGAGATTGTGGCTCTGCGCGCCGGCCGGTACGGTACCGGTCGAAGCCACTGCGTGGTTGAGGTACTCGATACCCACATCGGCAACCCCGTACAGCGTCACGCTGGATTGCGCGTATGCGCCGGAACCAGCCAGCAAGGCGGCCGACATGGCCAGGACCTTCAATTTCATGAAATTGTTTCCTCGAATGATGGTAAGCAGATTGTTTGCCTTTCTTGGAATGGCTCGGCAAATTCTGCTTTGCTTTTTTAACGCCCACAAATACGCAACAATGCTGCTGTTGCAGAATCTATCCCTATCTATTTTTTTGCTTCCGCCAGACCACACGATGGAATTCTTGAATCGCTTTACGTGAGCCTATGCCGTGCTGACTGTATTGGCGGCGCGCGCTCTCAATATCCTCGAGCGCGATCGACCAGCCCGATGAGCGGCGCGCCGCGCTCAAAGCGGCGGATATTGTCCAGCACGGCCCTGGTGGCCGTAACCGGCCGCGTAACACTGGCAATATGCGGCGTGATCCAGACCTTGGGGTGGCGCCACAATGGATGGTCGGCCGGGAGCGGCTCTGGGTATGTCACGTCAAGAATCGCGTCGCCGAGTTGACCTGTATCGAGGGCCGCCATCAGATCGGCAGTATTCAGGTGTTGCCCACGCCCGACGTGCACAAGCCCGGCTCCGCGCGGCAATGCGTTGAACACGCGGCTCCCAAGCATCCCGCGCGTTTCCTCCGTCAGCGGTAACAGGCAGACGAGGATATCGGTGCGCGCCAGGAAAGCGTCAAGGGACCCGGCGCCAGCGAAGCACGTCACGCCTTCGATGCTGCGCTGCGACCTGGCCCACCCCGCGCAATCGAATCCGAACAACCGCAGGCGCTCCAGCAGCGACTGCCCCAACGCGCCCAATCCCAGCACGCCAATGCGCCGCTCATGCGCGGCCCGGACCTGCAGCGGGTGCCACGAGGCCTGGGCCTGTTGCCGGCGATACGCCGGCATATCCCGATGCAGTGCGAGGACCGAGAACACGGCGTACTCCACCATGCCTTCGACGATACCGGGATCGATCATCCGCACCAGCGGCACGTCGGCAGGGATCGCGCTCAGGTCGAACTGGTCGATGCCGGCGCCTGTCGAAAACACTACCTGCAGGTTGGGCAGGCGTTGCTCCAGGTCGTCGGGCGGTACCCAGGCCGCCAGGTATCTGACCTTCTCCGGATCGCCGATGTCCGGCCAGATGCGGAACTCGAGATCCGGTTGCTCCCGCGCAAAGATCTCAGCCCACTGCCGGCCCCGCACCGGATCAGCCTTGTAAAGAAATGTGCTCACGTGGTCAGTCTCCTCTGTTCGATTGCCTTGTCGGCGCAGGTGAAGGGCGGGAGCCGGCAGCACCTCGCCATCTCCCACATCACGCGTCAAGCCAGACGTGCTCGGCGAACGAATAGCCCATCAGGCCGCCAAGCGGGATCGGCGACAAGCCCTTCAGTTTCGAGGAATGTGCATCGACGCTGGCCAGGAACAAGGGGATACCGATGCCCGCTTCTGCATGGATCATCGTCTGCATGTCGGCATACATCTGCTTGCGCTTTGCAAAATCCGTCTCAGCCCGCGCGGCGAGCAGCAGCTGGTCGAACTGCGGGTTCTTCCAGCGCGATTCGTTCCACGGCGCATCGGACTTGAAGAACTGCGTGAGAATGGTGTCGGCACTGGGGCGCGGGTTCACGTTACCGAATCCGACGTGGCTGTTGAGCCAGTGGTTAGACCAGTAGCCGTCGGCAGGCATGCGCTTGATATCGAGGTCCAGCCCCGCACGCTGCGCGGTCTGCTGCAGCACCATCGCGATCTCCACCGAGTACAGGGCGGCCGGCGATGTCACCACCGGCACTTTGCCCGTCACGCCGGATTTGCGCAGATGGTACTTTGCCTTGTCCAGATCGAAGGCACGCTGCGGCAGATCCTTGAAGTAGAACCGGTTGGTAGGGTCGATCGGCTGGTCATTGCCGATGACGGCGTGATCGAGCGCGATGGCTTTTCTCATCTGCTGGCGGTCCATCAAGTACTTCAGCGCCATCACGAAGTCGGGGTTAGTGCCAGGGCCAACGTCCTTGCGCACGACCAGATCCGAGTACTGTCCGGATTGCGTGATCATCACGGAGTAGCCTGGCGTACCCTTGATCCGGGCCACGGAGCGCGGATTGACCATGGCCACCAGATCCATCCCCCCCGACAACAGCGCGTTGATACGCGCACTGTCATCGGCGATCCCGACCAGCTCGATCTCGTCGAGGTAGGGCTTGCCCGGCTTCCAGTAAGCCTCGTTGCGCACGACCAGCGTGCGTACCCCAGGCTTGAATTCCTTGAGCTTGTACGGCCCCGTTCCGATGCCGGCAGAGAAGTCCGTGGTACGGTCCTTGACGATCTGGAAATGCGAAGTCCCGAGGATCGCCGGCAGATCGGCATTGGGACTCGTCAGTACCACCGTGACCTCGTTCGGGCCAGTGGCTTTCACGCTCTCGATCTGCTCGGCCAGCACCTTGCCTTTGGAAGCCGTGCCGGGGTCCTTATGGCGCATGATCGAGTAGACCACGTCGGCCGGGGACAACGCCTTGCCGTCATGGAAGGTCACGCCCTTGCGCAGCGTGAAGACCCACGTCCTGGCATCCGTCGTGTTGAACGACTCGGCCAGGGCGGCCCGTGGCGTCAGGCTGGCATCGAGCCAGGTCAGGCCGTTGTAGACCATGTTACAGCGCACATAGTCGTTCTGGTTCGACTGCTTGGCCGGGTCGAGCGTATCCGATGCCGCTGCCGTGCCGACGGCCACGCGGAGTCGGCCGCCCTTCTTTGGCGCCTGCGCGTGGGCCGTGACGGCCGCGCCAGCCAGGCTCCCTGCGAGCGTGGCCTGCATGCCCCCCGCCAGCAGCATCGCTAGAACGTCACGCCGAGTCGCGCCACGCTTGAGCAGGTCCATCACCCGAAGGCTATCGCTGGGACCGACAAGCTTCTCAAACTCGTTGCGGCTATCGTTCATGGTTGTGCTCCTGATTGGTCTAATAAGAAAGAGAGAAACCGCTGCGGGGAAACAGCGAGGGGCGAAAGAGAATGCGCGGTGAAAGCACAAGGCCTGGGCAAGCCGGTCCTTGAACCGGTCCCTTGGACCGGACAAACAGGCCAACAGCGGGAAGGAACCTCAGAGACCCACTACGCCAGGCAGGCCAGCGATGTCCTGGATCTCGGTGTACTGGTACGCCGGGTTGCCGGGGCCATGGCCGCGGTTCACGAACACCTTGTGCACCACGCCAATGTCATGGGCCGACATCAGGTCGTAACGCAGGCTCGACGACACATGCAGCACGTCCTCGGGATTGCAGCCGAGCGAGTCGAACATGTACTCGAAGGCCTTCAGGCGCGGCTTGTAGGCCTGCGCCTGCTGCGCGGTGTAGACCCGGTGAAACGGCGCACCGAGCATGGCCACGTTCTTCTGTATCTGGGCGTCGGCGGCGTTCGACAGGATCACCAGCGGGATTTCCCTGGCCACTTTGGCCAGCCCAGCCGGAACATCGTCGTGCGGACCCCACGTCGGCACGGCGTCGTAGTACTGTTGGCCATCGCTGTCCAGGTACTGGATCTTCCACTTCTTGCACAGGCGGCGCACAGCATTTTTCAACACCACTTCGTAGGGTTGCCAGTCACCGAGCACCTCGTCGAACCGGAAGGCGCTGAAGTCGGCGATGAAGTGCTCCATGTGTTCCGTCGAAATCCGATCGGCAAACAGTTCGCGCGTCATCTCTGCCATGCGGAAGCGCGTCAGCGTGCCATAGCAGTCGAAGGTGATGTATTTTGGGCGGAACGTCATGGCTTCTGATCCTCAATGGTGGGTTCCGGGGAACCTGCGTCTTTCCGCGCAGAAGAGAGTCTTGATTCCGAATGGATTAAAGCACGCAGGCGGTCGGCGTTTGTTGGGAAGATCGCTCGTGGCACGCGGTGAAACTGCGGTTTGTCAGGGGCTCTGCGGCATGTCCTGCGGTATGCACCGGCGGTGGGCGTCGGACCGTCCATGACACACCGCTAGCGCGCTGCAGCAAACGCGGATCAACATGGGTCCGGACAGATTTTCTTCGACTGGCAGGCACGTTCGCACTTCCGGCAGGCGTCAGTGCGATCGCATCGCCTTGCATGGCGCGACCGCCGAAGCAGCAAAGGGCGCCCGGCACGACATTCGGACTAATCGCGCCGCAGATATTGCTGCCTCAGCCCACATAACAGCAGCATGCTCCGTCCAGCGCCCCCAATGCAGCACCATGCCGCGTCATAGCGCTCCTAAACTTCAGGAGATTGTTGTTCCGACAGTCTCGTCATACTTTCCGAGCCAACGCCATGCCCGATCTCTCTCCACCACTGCCGGCGCGCTTTGTCCGGCTGGCAGAATCCGACCGCCTTACCATCACGCTGCGCATCGACGGCGTCGCAGCCACCGCGCTGGCCGGCGACACGCTGCTGGCCGCCTTGCTCACCCATGGCCGACGCGTGCGCGACAGCGAGTTCGGTGACGGGCCTCGCGCCGGCTTCTGCCTGATGGGCGCCTGCCAGGACTGCTGGGTCTGGACCCCCGCCGGCGAGCGCCTGCGCGCCTGCTCCACCCCCGCCCAGGCCGGCATGGAAGTGCTGACGCGCCCGCCCGCGCACCACTGGCCCGCGACGCCGGACCTGCAGGAATCGCTCGCACGCCACCGCCAGGGAGCCGCCGCATGAACGCGCCCGCATCCTTCCCGCGCATCGTCGTGGTCGGCACCGGCCCTGCCGGCGTGCGCGCCGCCCAGGCCCTGGTGCAGGCGGGGCTGCGCCCCACCGTGGTCGACGAAGGCCGGCGCGACGGCGGACAGATCTACCGCCGCCAGCCTGACGGCTTCAAGCGCTCCTACGCCAAGCTCTATGGCACCGAGGCAGCCAAGGCCCAGGCACTGCACCGCGACTTCGACGCGCTGCGCGCGCGCATCGACTACCACCCCGACACGCTGGCGTGGAACCTGACCGAGGGCGAGCTGCACGTGGTGCGCGACGCGCAGCCCCTGGCGCTGCCCTTCGATGCACTGCTGGTGTGCTCGGGCGCCACCGATCGCCTCATGCCGGTGCCGGGCTGGCACCGCGCCGGCTGCTACAGCCTGGGCGCCGCGCAGATCGCGCTCAAGGCCCAGGCCTGCGCCATCGGCTCCCAGGTCGTCTTCCTCGGCAGCGGGCCGCTGCTCTACCTGGTCGCCTCGCAATACGTGCAGGCCGGCGCGCATGTGGTCGCGGTGCTCGACACCGCGCCGGCCACCCGGTCATGGGCGGCCATCACCGGACTGCTGGCGCGACCGCGGCTCGCGCTACGCGGCCTCGGACTGATCCGCGCGCTCAAGTCCGCCGGCGTGCCGGTGCTGCAGGGCGTGACGCCGCTGGCTATCGATGGCACCGAGCAAGCGGGTGTACAGGGCGTCACCGTGCGCGATGCACACGGGGGCACGCAGCGCTTCGCGTGCAACGCCGTGGGCCTGGGCTGGCACCTGCGCGCCGAGACGCAGCTGGCGGACCTTGCGCGCTGCGAGTTCGCCTTCGAACCCGTGAGCCGCCAGTGGCTGCCGCGCATCGACGTCGATGGCCGCAGCACCACCCGCGGCGTCTACCTGGCCGGCGATGGCGCGCGCATCCTGGGCGCCGATGGTGCCGAGGCCGCGGGCCGGCTCGCGGCGCTTGCAGCATTGGCCGACCTCGGGCACGCGCGCGGGCGCGAGCTCTATCGCAGCGAAGCCGCGGCGCTGCGCCGCACCCTCGACAAGATGGACCGCTTCCGCCAGGGCCTGGCCCGCGCCTTCCCGTGGCCGCACGCGCAGGCCGCCACCCTGCCCGATAGCGCGGTGGTGTGCCGCTGCGAGGCGGTGACCGCGGGCGAGCTGCGCCGCTGCGTGACCGAGCTCGACAGCCAGGAACTCAACCGCGCCAAGGCCTTCAGCCGCGTTGGCATGGGGCGCTGCCAGGGCCGCTTCTGCGGCCATGCCGCGGCCGAGATCGTGGCGCACACCTGCGGCATCCCGGTCGAGCAAGTCGGCCGCCTGCGCTCGCAGGCACCGGTCAAGCCGCTGATGATGAATACCCGCGAGGTAAAGGCATGAGCAGCACGGCAACCCGCACCCATGACGCCGACGTGCTGATCCTCGGTGGCGGCCTGATGGGCACCACTACCGCTCTGTTCCTGCGCCAGCATGGTCTCTCGGCCGTGCTGCTCGAGCGCGAGCTGATCGGAAGGCAGGCCAGCGGCACCAACTTCGGTAATGTGCGTCGCCAGGGCCGCGCGCTGCACCAGATGCCGCTGGCCAACCGAGCGCGCGCCGTCTGGGGCCGCGTGAAGGAATTGCTGGGCGAGGACCTCGAGTTCGTCCCCTACGGCCATCTGCGCGTGTGCTACACGGAACAGCAGGCCGCCGTGCTCGAGCAGCATGTCCATGACGTGAAGCCGCTCGGACTGGACCTGCAGCTCTACACCGCCGAACAGCTGCGCCAGCGCTGGGGCATTTTTGCGCCCGGCATCGTGGCAGGGTCCTATTCGCCGCAGGACGGCCATGCCAACCCGCGCCTCGCTGGCCCCGCCTTCGCGCGCGCCGCGCGCCGGGCCGGCGCGCAGATTGTCGAGCATGCCGAGGTGATGCAGGTCGAGCACGATGGCGGCGGCTTCCTTGCCCACACCGCCGATGGCCGGCGCTTTCGCGCGCCGCAGATGCTGGTGGCCTGCGGCGCATGGTCCAACCGCATGGCAAGCCAGTTCGGCGAAGCCGTGCCCATGGACGCACGCGGGCCGCAGATGGGCGTCACCGAGCCGCTGCCCTATGCCATCGGCCCTTCCATCGGCATCTCTTCGCCGATCGAGCTCGAAGGCCTGTACTTTCGCCAGATCGCGCGCGGCAATATCGTCTTTGGCGGCGGCCTCAAGGGGCCCGCGCTGATCGACCGCATCCGTGCCTACGTCAAGCCCGACAACGTTCTGCGCCAACTACGCGAGCTGCGCCGCTTCGTGCCCGCCTTCGAGCATGTGCAACTGATCCGGGTGTGGAGCGGGATCGAAGGTTATACCGCCGACTCGCAACCGGTGATCGGCCCGAGCACCAGGGTGCCCGGGCTGCATTACGCCTTTGGCTTCAACGGCGAGGGCTTTGCGATCAGCCCAGGCGTGGGCGAGACCATGGCCGAGCTGATCGCCACCGGCCGTACCTCGATTCCGCTCGAGCCGTATGCCATCGGACGCTTTGCCGACGCGCGGGCGCTTCAGGAAACCAGCTGACACAGTATGCATCGCAATGGGCTGCGTTGCTCGTCGCAACGGGTGATGCAGTTTGTTGCGAGGACGACAGGCGGAACCGGCAATGTTTCCGTTCCACCTGAAACTTCATCAGTTCTCAGTCCGACAGCACGACGAACACCTTGCGCAGCGTTTCTGTCACGTGCCACTCGCCGGTCGTGTTAGCGGAAAAGAAGAGCGTATCGCCTGCACGGATCTGCTGCGGCTGCCCATGCGTGGGCGTGAACGTACAGGCGCCAGCGAGGATGTGCATGACCTCGGCATTGGCGATCTGGCGCTCGAAGCGCCCCGGCGTGCATTCCCAGAGTCCGGCTTGGTTATCGCCGGCGCCGTCCAGATCGACGTCGATGCCGCTGAGCTGGGCCGGCGGCTGGGTGAGCGGGCGTGCAGGCGTGCCCTGCTGTGCGAAACCATCGACGGTGGCCGACTGGCGGATGATGGTGATAGGCATGAGTATTCCAGGTCAGGTCAGGGGGAAACGTTACGCGGCAACCAGCGCGCGCCGGGCGACTTCGCAGAACCAGCGCACCCCGAGTGCCAGCGCGTCGTCGTTGAAGTCATAGCAAGGATGATGCAGGGGTCGCTCGCCATCCGGACCCGGTTCGGCGCGACCCTGACCCAGCCAGAGATAGGCGCCGGGCTTGCGCTGCAGCATGAAGGCGAAGTCCTCCGAGGTAAACGCGGCGCGCGGCGCCATCTGCGCCTGCAAGCCGACTGCACGTGCCGCATCCAGCGCCAGTGCTGCTTCGCCAGGGCTGTTTACCGTGGCCGGGTAATAGCGGTCGTAGTGCACTTCAACCTCGGCGCTGCTCGCCATCGCGACGCCTTGGGCCATCGCACGCAGGGCGGTCTCGATCCGGTCTTGCGACGCGGCATTGAAGCTGCGCACCGTGCCGGTGATGCGCACCTCGGCCGGTAACACGTTGTGGCTATGGCCACCTTCGATCCGCGTGACTGACAGCACGGCGGACTCAGCCGGATCGATGCGGCGCGCGACGATGGTGTGCAGTTGCGACACGAGGTGGCTGGCAGCAAGGATGGCGTCCGCGGTGTGGTGCGGCTGCGCGGCATGTCCCCCGCGCCCGCGCAGCACGATATCGAACCGGTCTGCTGCCGCCATGATCGCGCCGGGCAGCGTCTGCGCATGGCCGAGCGGCAAGTCCGGCCAGTTATGCAGCGCATAGACGCTGTCACAAGGAAAGCGCTCGAACAGGCCGTCATCGATCATGCGGCGGGCACCGCCCTTGCCCTCTTCGGCAGGCTGGAAGATGAAGTGCACCGTGCCGTCGATGCCGCTGCGCGCGAGCTGGCGCGCCGCACCCACCAGCATGCTGGTATGGCCGTCATGCCCGCAGCCGTGATGCTTGCCGGGCGTGCGGCTGGCATGGGCTACGCGGCCCAGTTCCACCATCGGCAGGGCATCCATGTCCGCGCGCAAGCCCACGCTGCGTGTACCGCGACCGGCGCGCAGCGTGCCCACCACACCGGTGCCGCCAATGCCCTCGTGCACCGCGAGACCCAGCATGCGCAGGGATTGCGCCACGATGCCGGCCGTACGGTGCTCCTCGTAAGCCAGCTCCGGATTGGCGTGCAGGTCGCGGCGCAGCGCCACGAGGTCCGGCAGCAGATCGGCTACCGGTTCGCCGATGCGGTGCCAGGTCACGGGCGGGCCCCCACTGCAGCGGCATGCAGAGCCCGCGCAGGACAGGGATGAAGGGGCGGGACTTCGAGATTGCAAAGGGCCATCGGCGCGCTCCAGAGAGTGGGGCAGACAAGGAGAGAGGGCAGCAGCCAGGCAGTGCTGCACCGTCCGTAGCTTAAGAGCAGTCCCGCCAACGATTGTGGCGATCGCAGGGGACCGCGCCGCAGTGAATTGCGTTTTGCCCAACCTCGCGAGCAGATTGTTGGGCTGCCGCCCGGCTGTCGAGTCGGTGCGATTTCCCCAAGTGCTGGCGGCACTGTATCGCCTTGCCCTCGCTAGCACGCAACCGTCCGTGCCCGACGATTCCCACGCAAAAAATATGTTAATGAGAATCCATCTCATTCACGCCGCTACATTGTGGCGCCTCTTGCCTTTGCCTTTGTCTCGCTCATGCCAGCATTTCCCTCTCACGCCAGGCGCATCGCCAGCCATGCCTGTCGCGCCAGCCTGGTCCTGTTTCCTCTATCCAATGCAGCGCTTGCCCAGGCGCAGGAAGTTGGAGCCTCGGCCCAACTTCCTGAAGTCCGCGTCAGCGCGAACGGCGGCACAGGCGGATACGTTGCTGCCGAGGCCAGCGGTGCAACCCGGACCGAAACGCCGCTGCGGGAAGTGCCGCAGTCAGTGCGCGTGGTGACGTCAGCACTGATCGACGACCTGGGCGCGACCCGCCTTGCCGACACGGTGGACTATGTCAGCGGGGTGGCACGCCTCAATGACTTCGGGGGAACCTGGGACAACTATGCCATCCGTGGCTTCAGCAGCACGGACATGGGATACCTGATTAACGGCTTTCCCGGATCGCGCGGCTACAATCCGATGCGCGATGCCGCGACGGTCGAGCGCTTTGAATTCCTGAAAGGCCCTGCCGCGGCGTTGTACGGCAGTAGCGAACCGGGCGGCACCATCAACATCGTCACGAAGAAGCCTCGCTTCACACGGGCAACTTCAGCGGAACTCAGTGCCGGCACGCTTGGTTTCGCGCGTGCCACGGTTGACACTACCGGCCCCATCAACGACCAGCTGGCCTATCGTCTTAATGTCATGGCGGAGGATAGTGCCAGCCGAAGCTCGCTGATCGACAGCAACAAGTATCTGGTTGCCCCCGCACTCGCCTGGGCGCCCGACGAACGCACCCTGGTGCAGTACGAGGGGGAATTCATGCGCGTGCGCACGCCCCTGGACCGCGGCCTCGTCAATGTGAACGGAGAGCTGCCCCTTCCCCGCGACCGCTACCTTCAGGAGCCAAACGACCCTGACCTTCATCTTTCCAGCAACACGCATCAGTTGACGCTGGACCGCGAAGTCGCCACCGGATGGCGTGCCCGGCTGGGCGTCAGTTACAAGGAATCGGGCTTCGAAGGCTATGCGGCGGAGTTCGGCAGCGTGCTGGCGGACGGTCGCACGCTCACACGACGCAACAGCTGGCGAACGCTCCCGTCACGCGACACGTCAGCCCACGCCGAAATGGAAGGCAACTTCCATACGGGTGGACTGGCGCACCGGATGCTTGTTGGTGTCGAGGCTTCGCGCCTGTACATGGGGATGGACATCCTCTATTCGAGCCTGGCGGCAAACCGGTATGCGATCGATATCTACGAGCCGGTATACGGGCAAGCCAAACCGCCGGTATCGCCAAGCATCTCGACACGCGAGAACCAGCGAAACCTTGGCGCCTACCTTCAGGACGAAGTTTCGCTGAATGACCAATGGAAGCTGATGGCGGGCGTCCGGTTCGACAACTACCATCAATCGGTCGATAACCTGCTTACCGCGACATCGACCCGCCAGAGCCAGACTGCCGTGTCGCCCAGGATCGGCCTGACGTGGCTGCCCACGGCCCAACTCTCGGCATACCTGTCACTTGGCAAGTCGTTCCGTCCCAACAGCGGCGTGGACGAGGCAGGCAATGCGTTCGACCCCCAGCATGCGCGCGCGATCGAGGCCGGGCTGAAATGGCAGTCCGAGGACGCGCGCCTCGGTGCAACGCTCGCGGTCTTCGATATTCGCAAGAACAGCGTCCTGACGCGCAGCCCCACCAACCCCAACTTCAACATCGCTGCCGGCGAGGCCGCGAGCCGCGGACTCGAGATCGACGCTTTCGGCCAGCTGGACCAGCACTGGCGCATCAGCAGCAGCTTTACCTTGGTGAACGCCAAAGTCACCGAGGACAACGCCATCGCGCCCGGCACCCGCCTGACCAATATTCCCAAGGTCGGCGCAAGCCTGCTCTCGATTCGTGAAGACGCCATGCCCGTGTTCGGCGGGCGGTACGGCATCGGCACAGGCATCGTCTATGTGGGATCACGCTCCGGCAATGCCACCGACACGTATTCACTGCCCGCCTACGCCACCGTGAAGCTGGTCACCTACTGGCAGATCGATCGCCGCACACGTGTCTTCCTGGACGTTCATAACGTGTTCGACAAGGCCTACTATCCCGCGTCGTGGGGCAACCTCGCCGTCACGCCGGGGCTGGGACGGCAGTTTGTCGCCGGACTGCGATACCAGTTCTGAATCCGCGGATGCGGCCCCACAGGGAAGCGCACGCTGGCCGGCATGCAAGCCTTGTCCACGCACAGCATGCCGGACACGACGACCAATAAAGGATTTCCTTCTGTCGCGCGGCCGGAATACGCAATGCGCCGCTGAAACCCCGCCTCTACAATAGCGCTCATTCGCGCGGCCTTGGCTCGGGCCATGGCGCAGTCTCTTATTTCACAGGAAATCGTCATGACGACCCGGACTTTCAACATCGCGGTGATCCCCGGAGATGGCATCGGCAAGGAGGTCATGCCGGAAGGCTTGCGCGTGCTCGGCGCCGCCGCGAGCCGCTTTGGTATCGGCCTGAACTTCACCCATATCGAGTGGGCAAGTTGCGATTACTACGCAGCCACCGGAAAGATGATGCCGGACGACTGGAAGGCGCAACTTGCCGGCATGGATGCCATCTATTTCGGTGCCGTGGGGTGGCCCGATATCGTGCCGGACCATATCTCGCTGTGGGGCTCGCTGCTGAAGTTCCGCCGGGAGTTTGACCAGTACATCAACCTGCGCCCCGCTCGCCTGTTCGAAGGCGTGCCTTGCCCGCTGGCCGGCAAGAAACCGGGGGATATCGACACGATCATCGTGCGCGAGAATACCGAGGGCGAGTATTCTTCGGTCGGTGGTGTGATGTACGAAGGCACGGAACGCGAGGTCGTCATGCAGCAAGCCGTGTTCTCGCGGCACGGCACGGATCGCGCGCTCCGATTCGCATTCGATCTGGCGCAGCAGCGGCAGCGCAGGCATGTTACGGTTGCCACCAAGAGCAACGGCATTGCCATCAGCATGCCGTGGTGGGACCGCAGGGCCTCCGCTATCGCGGAGGACTTTCCGGATGTCAGCTGGGAAAAGCAGCACATCGACATTCTGTGCGCCCGCTTCGTGCTGCAGCCGCAGCGCTTCGATGTGGTGGTGGCGTCCAATCTGTTTGGCGACATCCTGTCGGACCTCGGCCCGGCCTGCACCGGTACGCTGGGGCTGGCGCCTTCGGCCAACCTGAATCCGCAGCGCACATTCCCGTCGCTGTTCGAGCCGGTGCATGGCTCCGCGCCCGACATCTACGGCAAGAACATTGCCAACCCCATCGGCATGATCTGGTCAGGCGCCATGATGCTCGATTTCCTCGATACGGATAACGACGCCGGAAGAAAGGCGCACGACGCCATTGTTGCCGCAATCGAGCACGTTTTGATCCACGGTCCGCGCACAGCCGATTTGGGCGGCAATGCCTCTACCACGGAAATGGGCGAAGCCATTGCCCACGCAGTGGAACGCGTCAATCTCGGCGGGAAAGCGTAGCAGTTTGTCTCACGAGGCTGGCATAGCCCCTCAGGACAATTCTTCCTGTAATTGTCTAGCCTGATGCCAGTCCGCAGATTCCCTGTCTTCAGGGCAGAGATCCTGCAAGGAGGCCAGCAATCGCCGCGCGGCATCGGCCTTCCCTTGACGATGCCACAGGTGGGCAAGGCTCACCGCACATCGAAACTCGATGGCATTGGCACACTGGTCGCGAGCCATCTCCATTGCCTTGCAAAAACATGCCTCGGCTTCATGAGCGATTGCAATCGATCCAGCCTCCTCACACGTCATCTGCAGCAGCACCTCGCCTTTGAGCCGGATCAACGCAGGCTCGTCAAAGCGCTCGCCGGTTTTGTCCACCAGGGCCAGCGCTTCGCCCAATACGCGAAGCGCTGCCTCGCCATTTTCAGCCCGCCGATAAGCATCCGCCAGCAATCCCAGGAGTGAAGGTCGTCCCAATACCGCGCCGGAGGCTTCGAGGCCGTCAAAGCCGCGGCGCATCAGCGCGATACCGTCTTCGGGCGAACCCTTCGCCGCGAGCGCCCAGCCGCGCAATATCGCCCCCCAGGACAGATAGAGCTGGAAGCCATGTTCCTCCGACAGCGCGATCGCGGCTTCCGCGCACTCCAGTACCCGTTGCGTGTCGCGCCGGCGCTGATGCAACTCGGCTGCGAAGGTCAGGCTGAGGGTGAGACCGAATGGATCGGTGGCCTGCCTGGCCAATGCTATTGCCTCCTCGCTTCGGGCGCAGGCCTGTGCCGACAGACCGAGGTACCAAAGCACCCAACTCAGGGAGCTGCGCATATGGACCGCGGGGTTCCGTGCGTAACGGAGCAGATGAGCATATGCGTGCTGAGCGGGCCGGTGCAGTGCCAGGGCCTGTTCCAAATGAGTGCGAGCCATTCCGATCTCGCCCCGCCGGAATCGGGTGACGCCCAGCATGCGCTGCGCCTCAGCCGCCTGTTCCGGATCCCCGCTGTCCTCGGCGAGGCAGTGCAGTCCTTCTGCCAAGGCTTGCGCTGTTAAAAGCTGACCCCGCAAAAGATAGAATGACCACAATCCCAACTGCGCCGAAAAGCGCTGTGGCGTTGCCGCTCCTTGTTCGCACAAGGCTAACGCGCGCGTATAGATCGTTTCTACCTCGGGCGCCCCATGACCTCGCGCCGTGATATACGCAATGCCAAGATTCAGCAGCAGGTTGAGCTCGTCGCGCGCGCGCTCCGGAGAGTCTGGCAGCGATCTGAGCAGTTCCAGCGCGTCATTGAAATGACGGATCGCCTCGCGCTGAGCGGAATGCTGTGCGGCACGCTGTCCCGCAAGGCCAAGATACTCGATCGCTTTTCGGGTATTGCCGCTTTTGCTGTAGTGGTGCGCCAGTTCGCTGCAGTAATCCGCCAGGCTGCTGGGAAACAGCATCTCCATGGCCTGGGCCGTGCGCTCATGCAGCGCACTGCGCCGGTCACTCAGCAGCGAACTGGCGGCAACCTCCTGGGTCAGCGCATGTTTGAACGCATACTCGAGTTCCGGGAATGCCGGACGCTCGTAGATAAAATCGCCCATCTGCAGCTCACCCAGCATTGCATGGAGTGCCTGATCGGGTAGCGCCGTGACTTGTCGGACCAGGCTCAGCGTAAACTCCTTGCCGATGATTGCGAGTGTCTGCAGCAACTCCTTCTGCACGGGCGGAAGGCGGTCAATGCGTGAGGCAAGCACGCCTTGCACAGTGGTCGGCATATGTAGTGACACTATGCGCTGCTCCAGCCGGAAATTGCCCCGCTCGCCGTGCAGGACGTTCTCCTCGGCTAGCGTGGTGACGACTTCCTCCATGAAGAAGGGATTGCCCTCTGTCTTGGCCTGGATTTCCCGCTTCAGCGACTCGAGGGAGGGATGATCCCCCAACAGTGCCGTGAGGAATCCCCGTGCATCCACCTGCCCCAATGGCTCCAGATGCAGGTTGAGGTGGCAGCGTATGCCTGCAACCTGGGCATATTCCGGGCGGTAGTTGACGAGCAGCAGGATGCTTGCCTTCGGCACGTGATCGGCGAGGACATTGAGGAAAGCCTCCGTCTCACTGTCGAGCCATTGCAGGTCGTCGAACAGCACCATGAGCGGTTGAATCTTGCTCTCGCACACCAGCAGCCGCACAATGGCATCAAACGTTCTTTGCCGGCGAATAGAAGCTTCCATCATCGGCAGGGCCGACCCCCGCTCCCTGGTTCCCAGCAGATAGAGCAGGTAGGGAAGTAGTTCCTCTGGCGCGCAATCGATCGCCAGCAGCCTGCCATTGACCTTGTCGCGAATCTGCTGGTCGTCATCCTGCGCGGCAATATCAAAGTACGCTTTGAGCAAGTCAATCAAGGGCAGATAGGGGAACGCCTTGCCATGCGAAACCGAAAAGGTCTCGAGCACCTTGCAGCCCTGCTGAGCCCGTGCCTTGAACTCATGAAACAGACGCGATTTTCCGACGCCGGCCTCGCCCGCTACGCCGACGACCCGCCCATGACCCTGCCCTGCAGAATCCAGCGCCTCCTGCAGACGCTGCAATTCCGCCTGGCGGCCGAAAAATCGCGCCAGACCGCGATGCACTGCCACTTGCAGGCGGGTACGCAGTACGCCAGCGCCGACGACCTCGTACACGGCAAGCGGGTGCTGGATGCCCTTGACGGAAGTGGTTCCCAAGCTTCGGAATTCGAAGTAGCCTTCGGTCAGCCGATGGGTCGCTTCGCTGACGAGGATCGATGAGGGTGTCGCGATCCCTTCCATCCGTGACGCGATATGGATCGTGTGCCCCACCGGATCGTAGTCCGTGCGCAGGTCATCCTTTCGGATCGAACGCACTACCACTTCGCCGGTATGAACGCCGACGCGGATCAGCAGCGGCAAGCCTGTCTCCCGATGGGCACGGTCATTATGGCGGTGCATCGCTTGCTGCATGCGCAGCGCGGCGTACAGGGCCCGCAACGGGTGATCCTCGTGGGCGATCGGCGCGCCGAACAGCGCCAGGATCCCATCGCCCAGGAATTTGGCAACATACCCCTCATAGTGGTGAACGGCTTCCATCATCAAGGCCACCACCGGGTCGATTAACTCACGTGCATCCTCGGGATCGAGGTTCTGAATCAGGGCCGTCGACCCCGCGATGTCCGCAAAAAGAGCCGTAATGGTTTTGCGTTCGCCATCTGCTTGCCCCCTCGCCTCCATCGCCGCCTGCTCGGCAAGAATGCGCTCGGCAAGGTGCGGCGGCGTGTAGAAAGCGGGCGCGGCGGAAACTGGAGGGCATGGACCGGCGAGGGAATCAGGAAGGGATACGCCGCAAAGGCCACAGAATTTTGCGTCGGCACCTGATTCATGGCCGCATCGTGGGCATAGCCGAGCGAGGCTTTGTCCGCATGCCTCACAAAAGCGTCCGCCTGCAGGGTTATCGAATCCGCACTTTGTGCAGCGCATATCACCCTCTGACCGCCTAACCTGCCATTAGTCATTAGAGACTACAAGGATAGTGTCCCGCAAGCCGCGCATACCGATGCAACGCAAGCAAAACTGCTACCTCCGGGAGTATTAAGGACCTTGGGTATCGGGAGCTGGATGTCTCGCATTGAGCCATTCGCCGGCTGCCGAGGTGCGAAATACAGCGTGTCCTTGAAGGCGCGGAAGCGGTCGCGCACATCGCCCATCGTCATTGCACCGCCGGAATCGACCACATAGCAGCAAGTGGCGCCGTAGCTTTCCATCAGCCTTGCCTGCCTTGCGAGTTCCGGCGGCGAGGTCATGTGGCTCATGATCAGCCGGAACTTCGGCAGCGCGATCGAGCGGACCGTCAGTCAATACGAAGACCCTGCAGTACGGATCGCGACAGGGGTGAGGCTTTATCTCTACAAGGCTCGCGCGTTCCCGCTGTTCGCACGATTCGTCGTGCAGGCAGGTTTGCACTTGGAGTTTCGCCCGCCCCCTGGTGAGGAAGTTATTCGGCCTTGACGCCGGCATCCTGAATTACCTTCTCCCAGCGGACCTTCTCCGCCTGGACGAAGCGGGCGCTTTCAGCGCGGCTTTGCGCCATCGGATAGGTGCCCAAATCCTTCAGTCGGTCAACGAACACGGACTGCGCGAGGGTGCGACCAACGGCGGCGTTCACCTCGTCGAGCACGGCCCCGGGCGTCCCTTTGGGAGCGAACACCGCGAACCATCCTTTCGCTACCAAACCTGGCGCCACGTCCTTCGCCAACGGAATTCCGTCGAGCCCGGGCAGTTCGGTGTCCGAGGTCACAGCGAGCGCTTTCAGCCGGCCACTCTTCACCAAGGGCACAAGTGGCGCGATGCCGTCAACATAGATCGGCACATCCCCTTTCACCACCGCCTGGATTGCCTGCGTGGTCCCGCTGAAACTGATCTGGCGGAACTTGGCCTTCTGCAACTGGCCCATCATCTCGGCGGTAAGGTGCGGAACCGACCCGCGCGTGGGGCTGCCGATGGCGATGTCGTCCGGATGAGCCTTGCCCGCTTTCAGCACATCGGCCAAGCTCCTGTAACCGGATTTGGGATCCGTGACGAACATCATGGGCGTATATGCCAGCGTGGCGGCAACTTCCGTGTCCCGCTGGATGTCGAACTTTGCTTCCTTGTACAACATCGGCGTAACGACCGCGGCGGCGGCGTGGAAGAGGCCGAGCGTGTACCCATCCGGGGCCGACTGGCGCAGCGCGCTCATTGCCACGATGCCATTGCCACCGGGCTTGTTTTCGACGATGACTTGCTGTTTCCAAGTGGCTGTGAGCCGCTCAGCGACCTGTCTGGCGATGATGTCGGGCGCGCTGCCCGCGATCGATGGCACCACGATGCGCACGATCCTGTCCGGATAAGAAGCACCGTGGGCGGCGCCGGTCAGCCCGGCGAGTAGAAGTAGCCCAAGGCAGGCGCGACGTTTCATGTTGTCTCCCATTTGTAAAGCATCTGCCGGGGGGCGGCATAGCGATGCATATTTGATACTGCCGCAATTAAGTCTATATTAATTGCCAGTGTATCAAATAAGGGCTTACCATTACCTCCTGAAGGAATGCTGACGCAGCAGTACGTCGCGGCTAACGCGCCTTGACATAGGAGAAAAGGACTCCTTTACACGGCCTTGGTCCGGGACTTAGCTGCAGGTCGGCGCCTGGCTTGATCGATGGCTTCTGTTTTGTTCTGGGCCTGGTCCTGGTTTTCACCCTGCTTCCACGCAGCAATGCCATCCAGCGTGATGCGCAGGCCTTCCTCAAACGCGATGTCCGAAGACAGCCGGGAGAACGCCTTGCTGACAAAACGCGCGCCGGGGTACTGGAGTGCCGAAACGGATTCGAGTTTCTTCTCGATGAAGCTTTGATGGTAGGCAGGCAACTGGCGCGATGCTTCCGCCATGCTGGCCGACACCAGATACTGCGCAATCAGGTGATAGCCAAGCGCCACCTGCTCAGCCATATAACCACCCTGCATGATGGCCGACGTCATCCGGTTGAAGAACTCCATCCCGTAATCGGTCTCCCCCGGTTCCACCTCCTGGAACAAGCGATACCGGTTATGCGAAGCCACATAGATACTTACCCCGGGATTCTCTACGGCGACTTCAAAGCTCAGCCGCGCAATCCGCTCCACATCCGCACGCCAGTCGCCCGTCAACGAAGGCATCACACCAACGCGCTGGCGGTAGTAGTCGTTGAGTACACCAGACACAAGCTGGTCGCGCCCCCCGAGGTAATAGTGGATCAATCCAGGCGCCACGCCAAAATCCTTGGCCAGTTGCACCATCGAAATCTGGTCCAGCGGCATGGTCTTGGTCAGCTTGATCGCATGCTGCAGGATAGCAACGCGGCTCAGCATCGGCTCTGCGCCGATCGGTGCATCGGTCTTGGGCGGACGGCCGCGACGGCGCGGCGCAGCGGGAGGGGTGGACGCCTTGTCTGCAGCGGTGGCGGAGGCAGTGGGATTGCGGCGAGCGGCTGTCATGTTGGTTTGACCGGTCATGGAAACAGGGCCGCATAAATTGCGGCCCTGGTAATTTTACCGCGCTGCGCCAGCCTTGGCGAACTCAGGCGCCAGCAGGCTCGGGCAAGACGGAATCCTGCGCGCTCGGGCGCAGGTAGCGCCCCAGCGATAGCGTCAGCGCCCCGGCCGCCAGCAGCATGCACGGCAACACCAGCAGCGCCGTGTCGTAATTGCCATGCCGGTCGAACCAGCCCCCCAGCCCGATCGGTCCGATCACCGCGCCAAAGCCGTAGCCGGAGAACGCAATGCCGAACAGCGCCCCGAACGCGCGCAGCCCGAAATACGAACGCACCAGGTAGGAGATCAGGTCACCCGCCTTGCTGCCATCCTGCAACGCCATGCATGCCGTGGCAACGCCGACCACCAGCGCGGACGCCGCGATCACGCGCCGGATGCCGAACCGGTTCATCATCGTGCCAACCAGCGGGCTGACCACTGCCAGCCCGAACATCGAGGCCGCGTACGACAGCGAGGCTTCCGAGCGGCCCCAGCCGAACTCCTGCGCCAGCGGCTGCACGAAGACGCCGGCGGTGGCGTTGAACAGCGGGGCGTAGCCCGCGAGCATCCCGAGCGCCGCGCCCAGGATGACGGCGACATAGGTCCAGCGGCCGGCGGCCGGCGCCGGTTGGGGGGGCTTGCTGCATGGTGCTTGTCTCCGTTGCGGATGGTGGCAGCCTCTGCGAGCGGCCGTCTTGTTGTCATGCCAGTCCGGTGCGGCTGCCGAGCAAGGCGCCGGCGCCGGGCGCCTCGGCGCGCAGGCCGAGCCGGCGCAGCATCTGGCGCGCGGTGCAGGCCGCCGTCGACGTCACCGGAATGCCGAGCGCCTGCTGCGCCGGCTCCAGCGCCGCGAGCGAAGGCATCTGCACGCAGGCGGACAGCACCACCACGTCGACGCCGGCGGTATCCAGCCGCTGCACGTCCTGCAGCAGCTGCAGCGGGTCGCGCGCGCCGACTTCCAGGTTGTCGAGGATCGAAAAGTTGATCGCATCCTGCACCGCGATGCCTTCGCTTTCGATGTAGTCGACCACGGTGCGCGTGAGCGCATCGCTGTACGGCGCCAGCAGCGCAATCCGGCGCGCGCCGAAGTCCTTGAGTTCTTCTACCAGCGCGCCGGCCGAGGTCATCACTTCAGGCAAATGGGGTATGTCGCCGATCGCCGCGGCGAGGTCTTCGATGACCTGCCGGTGGTAGCCCTGCCCCATGCACATGGTAGCGACCAGGCACGCGGTGCTCATGATGTCGACGCGCGCGTCGGCCAGTTCCTGCGCGCAGCGGCCCATGTCGCGGTTCATCTGCGCCAGTTCCTCGGCCACCACGCGGTGCATGCGCACGCGGCTGGAATGGAAGGAAAAGCGCTCCGGCAGCACCTGCATGCGGCCGGCGAAGATGGCGGGGACTTCGCGCTCCATGGTGATGTTGGAGCTGGGGACGATCTGTCCGATTCTGTATTGCATGATGAACGTTTGAGAATGTCGGCGGCAACGCCGCGCCTCAGCGCGCGGCAGCGGGCCGCTGGAAGGCCGACAGCGCGGCGCGCAGCGAGTCGGGAATGGGCGTGCCGACGCGCTCGTCCAGCCGCACGCAGATGGGCGAGAAGGTTGCGTCGAACACCGCGCTTCCGTCGGGGCGCCGGGCCATGCAGCGGATGTCATAGGAACGCGTGCGGATCGCTTCGATCCAGCACTCGATGTCGATCACATCGTCCGGCCACAAGGTACCGATGAATTCGAAGCGCATCGCCTTGCACGGCGTGCCGACGCCATGCTGTGTGCCTGACCGGCCCGCGCCACCAGAGATATGTTCGGAAAACAGCCCCACCGCACCGAGCAGGTAGTCCGTGAAGCGGCCGGTGTAGACCACCCCGGCGGGATCGCAGTCGCCCCAGCGCACGGTGCGGCGCACCACGAACGGCTGCTCGCTCAGCACATACTCGGTGGCGCGGATCATGGGTGCTGCCCCGCCGGCACCGACACGCCCGCCGCCGTCAGCTCGGCGAGCAGGTTCGGGTACTGCTCGCGCAGCCGGTTCAGGTCGACGCGGCCGGTTCGTGTCATGAAGCGGAACACGAACTCGTGCGCCGTGGGCAGATCCATCCATTCGCGGATGCGTTCGTACCAGTTGTACGACGCCTCCGAGGCGCTGATCAGCTTGGCCTTCTCCGGCCGGCGCTTGGCATCATAGCGCTGCAGTGCTGCCTGCACATCGTCCGGCGAAGCGACGATGGCCTCCGCCAGCGCGATCGCGTCTTCCATGGCAATGCGCGTGCCCGAGCCGATCGAGAAATGCGCGCTGGTCAGCGCATCGCCGATCAGCACCTGGTTGCCGACATGCCAGGTGTCATTGACGATCACCGGGAACTGGCGCCACACCGAGTTGTTCGACACCAGCCGGTAACCCCCCAGCTCGGCGGCAAAGATCTTCTCGAACAACGCCTGACGCTCTTCCTGCGTCATCGACTCCATGCCGAAGCCGATCCAGGTCTGGTGGTCGCATTCGGCCACAAAAGTGCTCATCGAATCCGAGTATGGATAGTAGTGCGCGACGAAATATCCGCCTTCGTACTTTCGGAACACCAGTGCCGGGTTCGGGAACGGCTTCTCCACGCCATACCACGCGAAATGGTTGGTCAGGCTGTGGCGGCGCGTGCCGAAGCCGGCCTCGTTGGCGGCGCGCACCTGTGAATTGACGCCGTCCGCACCGACCACCAGGTCGGCATCGATGGCCGAGGAATCGCTGATGCGCTGGTTGTACGTGATCCGTACCCCCAACTCGCGCGCGCGCGCCTGCAGGATCTGCAGCAGCCGGATGCGCGGGATCGCGCCGCCGCCCACGCCGGGACGTTTCATCGTGATCGGATGCTCGTGACTGACGATGGAGTGGCGATCGCTGAAGCGCATCGCACGCGCCAGTTCATCGACCACCTCCGGCGAAGCCGCGCGCAAGTTGGACAGTCCGGTATCTGCCAGCACCACGCCAAAGCCGAAGGTGGCGTCTTCCGGATTCTGCTCGTAGATGTCGATGTCGACATCGGCAAGCCGTTCCTTCAGCAGGATCGACAGGAACAGCCCGGACGGGCCGCCCCCGATAATGGCGATCTTCATCTGGCTTCTCCCGGGGCGATGACCAATGCATCCATGTCGAACTGTTCGATGCGCCCTGCCAGCCCTCCGGTCAGGGCGCCGTACCAGACCGCCGGCTTGAAGCCGAGCGCCTTGCGGCCGAAGCGGATGCCGGGGTTGCCGTCGATGCGCACGTAGCCGTTGCCGAGCGGCGTGGTGGCGTACCCTTCGGTCTTGCCGGCCACGTCGAGCAGCGCAGAAAACTCGGGAACGTCGAGTACGAACACCGAAGCCTTGCCCGCCGGCGCGGTCTTGTCGATCAGCGCGGCCTTGCGCTGCCACACCGGTTCGATCGAGCTGAACGGCGCACCATCCTTGCCGGCGTTCTCCAGCTCGATGGCGGCCTCGACGGTCAGCCGGGCATCCTCGGCATCGGACTCGCTGAACGGGCGCACCTGCCAGGTGATCTCGATCGGATACCCGTTGGGGTCGTTAAAGTAGATCGATTCGATCACCTCGTGCCGGATCTGGTAGCGCAGCGGGATGCCGACCGCTTCGACGCGCTGGCGCCACAGCAGCAGTTCGGCCTCGTCGCGCACGCGCCAGGCCGTGTGCGTGGCGCGGTCCTGGTAGTGTTCGCGCACGGTCAGCCAGTCGGGCCGCTCCGTGCCGATGTAATAGAAGAAGGCGATGGTGCTGCCGTTGCCGCTGTCGAAGAAGAAGTGCAGGAAGTCGGCATGGTTGTCCGGACCCCAGCCCTTGGCGGAGATCGCATGCACCAGCGGCAGGCCGAGCAAGTCGCGGTAGAAGTGCACGGTCTCGGCCAGCTTCCAGGTCGGGCGCGCCGTGTGGTGCACGCCATGCAGCTGGACGGAAGGCGCTGCGGCAATGGTCGTCGCTTGAGTCGTCGCTTGGGTCATCTCACTTCCCTTGGTTGGTGTTGCCACGGGCCGCCTCGGCCTCGAGCGTCTGGGTGATCTGCTGGCGCAGTAGCGCCTTGCTGAGCTTGCCGGATGCGGTCAGCGGAAATTCGCTAATCACCTCGATGCGCTCCGGCCACTTGAACTTGGCCAGGCCAGCCTGCTGGAGGTATTCGGTCAGCTGCGGCAGCGACAGGCTGGTGGCTGGCGGCTTGGGCACGACGAACGCACACACGCGCTCGCCGTAGATGCGGTCGGGCATGCCCACCACGGCCGAGGCGAGCACTGCGGGATGCTGGTTGATGACGTTCTCCAGTTCTTCCGCGTTGATCTTCTCGCCGCCGCGATCGACTACATCCTTGATGCGGCCGCAGAAGAAGTAATAGCGACGCCCGTTGACCACGCGCGACGACATCAGGTCGCCGGAACGGTAGAAGCCGTCGGCGGTAAAGCGCGTCACGTCTTCCTTCTCGGACTTGTAGTAGCCGCGGATCGTGTATGGGCCGCGGAACAGCGCCTCGCCAGCCTCGCCGTCGAGTACCGGGTCTTCGGTGCCGGGATGGACGATCTTTACTTCGTCGTACTCGGACACCGGGCTGCCGATCGAGGTATCGCGGATATCTTGCGGGTCGTCGCGGCGCGCGAACATGATCACGCCCTCGGTCATGCCGAAGATATGGTGCGTTGGCGAGCCAGTCAGCCGCGTCAGCCCCGCGGCGTTCTTCGGGGCAATGAAGTTGCGTCGCGCGCGCTCGGCTGCGCCGGCCCTGGCCAGCTCGGGCGCGATCCGTGTCAGGATCGGGCCGGCCACGCCGAGCCACGTCGGACGGTAGTCGCGCACCAGCTGCTGCAGGTTCTCTTCGCCGATGTCGGGCGACACGGTCACGGTCGCGCCGGTCAGCAGGAACGGGCCGAAGAAGCAGCCCATGTTGAGGTTGTGCATGTACGGCGTGGGGAAGAACAGCACGTCTTCCTGCGTGTAGCCGTTGCACGCGGCTACCGCGCGCATGTTGTACAGGTACTCGTTCTGGAAGCGCGGGATGATCTTGGGCACGCCGGTGGTGCCACCGGAGAGCTGGAACACCGCCACCTGGAATGGATCGAGCCGCACGCCGGCGAGCAACTCGCGCGCCCGCGCCAGCGGCATCGCCTGGATCAGGTCGGCCAGCAGCGCTGCCTTGCCACGACGCTCGCCGCGCGCCTGCAGGATATGGGCAAGGCTCGGTACCTCGGCCTGCATCGCTTCGGCAAAAGCCACATCGTCGAACTTGGGATCATCTCCCTGCACCAGGTGCAGCCGCGCTTCGCACAGGGTGCCCAGGTAGCCGATCTCCAGCTTGCGGAACGCCTGCAGCGAGCACAGCGGGATGATGGCGGCCTTCAGGCAGGCAAAGAACGCCAGCAGCAGTTCATTGCAGTTGCCGCACTGGAACACGGCGCGATCCAGCGGCTTCAGGCCGAGCGTCAGCAGTGCCGCGGCCAGGCGGTCGGTCTGCTCGTCGAGCTGGCGATAAGTCAGTTCGCCTTCGGGGCCCGCCAGCGCCAGGCGGTCGGCATGGCGTTCGAACGATTCGCGAAAGGCGCCTGCCAGGGATTCGCCGGTCAGCACGCCTTCGGCGACATAGCGGCGCAGCCTGTCTTCGTCTGGATACCTGACGCCCTCCAGCAACTGCGGCGGACGGACGGTGTGGTTCTGCAACATGTGTCTCTACCCTGTTTGTCGATGGTCGGAACCGCGTGCGTTGTAGTCGGGGGGCGACCGCGCGCTGGCCCAGCGGAATGCTTGTCGGCTAGCCCATTTGCTCGCGCAGCCAGGCGACGATATGGCGGCCGGCGATGCGCTGGCCCGGCTCCTCGTCCCGGCTCAGGGCCATGCCGTGGTGGTTGCCGCGCACGCGCAGGTGCTGCTTGCGCGCGCTCGGGATCTGTTGGTAGATCGCTTCGATGTCGGCCGGGAAGGTGCACTGGTCGCCGGTGTATTCCAGCAGCAGCGTGGGCTGGTGCAGGGCATCGAGGGTCTTGTCGAGCGCGGCATTCGACGACAGTCCGGACCACGTTGACAGCCACGACTCGGGCGTGACCACGCGGCCGAAGCCAACGCTGCCCCAGTTCGACACGAACGGGTCCTTACCCCACAGCGAGCCGGTCTTGCGGTCCGAGGGATCGAGCGAGATGTCCCACGATCGCAGATCGGCATCGGTACGCCAGACCTGGAAGATGGGCGCATGCGCGGCCACGCGACGGTCGGCTTCGGTGCCGCTGCCGGCCTTGATGCGCTGCCGCGCTTCGTGCTTGGCCTGAAGGAGTGCGCGGGCGCGGCTGTCGATGCGGGCCACGCGCTTTTCCTGTGCTTCCCGATAGCGTGTGATGAAGTCCGGCGCATAGCTGCCGCGCCCGGCGGCAGCATCGAAGCCGTTGGCGGCTGAGAATGGGTCGAGCGACGGGTCGGTTTGCATGGGGTCGTCCTCGTCAACCACGGATGGGTCGAGGCCGCTCATCAGCAATTTGCCCTGGCCGGGGTGGGGCGAAAGCAGGATCATGCCGTCGACCACCGGCATCCGGGCTTCGGCCAGGCTGGTCGGGCGGCCGCCCGGCGTGCGGGCGACGCGCTGCTCGGGGGCAGCTTGCGACTGCTGGTTGTAGAAGGCGTACAGCCCCGCGCCGCCGGAGTTGCCTAGCAGCACGATGCGCTCGTAGCCCAGCTCGCGCAAGTGGGTCATGCCGGCGGCTACGTCGAGCAAGGCAATTTCATGCTCCAAACGCAGATCGTTGCCGATCGAGCGCGGACCCTGCACCCAGCAGGCGCATCCGGCGTCCAGAACGAATGGCACCAGGTAGTGGGTGATGGCCATTTCGCGGGGGTGCATCAGGGAAACGACGGCTTTTTCCTTGCCGGTTACCGTGAACAGAAATCCCAGCGTGCGTTGGCCGTCGGCTGTGCCGAGTGCATAGGGGACCATTTGGTATGGACGCGACATGAGGCGAGCGTCCCACGATGCACCTCGCATGCCTGCCGTGACCTGCGGCTTGTCTTGATCTGTCACGATGTCTCCTTTGATAAATGCCACCGTCTCAATAATGTAGATATTATTTGAGATACAGTCAAATAATGGTTTTCCCGGCATGAGGAAGAGGTTCTGCCTTCCAAGCGCACTGAACACGATGGGTGCCGAGCAACGTGATGCTCAACAAATCCGGCGCCCGGCACGGGATCGCGCGCATCCTGCTGACGTGGGGCGCGGTGGCTGTGATGTCGGCCGTCGTGCAGAACGCAACGCAGCTTTATATCCTGCGCATCCTGCTCGGCGTGGCAGAAGCGGGCTTCTTCCCGGGCATCATCGCCTACCTGACGGCATTGGTGCGCCAGGTAATCCTGCGGACGATGGCGCGCTCGTCTTGCGGGGATATCGCTTGCATGCTGTCTGCTGTCTTGCCAGGCGTCTGCGGACGCCTGGCTCCTTCAGGTGGTGGGGATTACGGTCAGGCCTGGTGCCGGGAAAACACCATGCACACCGGGCTGCCGGTGCGGACACTAAAGCCGGTCGGATAAAGCCGGCCCGAGTTCGGGTTGATGTGGAAGGCGATGATGGTGTCGCTGTCCTCGTTGAGCGCGTACAGGAAGCGGCCGCTGGGGTCGGTGGTGAAGAAGCGCGGCGTGCGCCCGTGTGACAGGTCGGCGCCGGTAAAGCGCAGCAGGCTGGTGCTCGGGTCCACGGCGAACACCGCGATGCTGTCGTGGCCGCGGTTGGACGCATAGACGAAGCGTCCACTGCGGTCCACCTCGATCTCGGCCGCGCGGCTGTTGCCGGTGAAGGTTTCCGGCAACGTCGGCAGGATTTGCAGGGGTGTGAGCTGCGCCGTGCTGCGGTTGTACGAATACGTCGTCACTGTCGAGTCCAGCTCGTTGACGACATAGGCGTAGCGGCCGTTCGGATGGAAAGCAACATGCCGGGGTCCCGACGCCTCGCGCGACTCGACAAAGCTTGGCGCTGCCGGTGCCAGCTTGCCGTCGGCAAAGCGGAACGCAAAGGTACGGTCCAGCCCCTTGTCCGGCACGATGACGAAGTTGCCTGACGGATCGAACGGATTGAAGTGCGGCTTCGCTTGCTTCTGCTCGGTGCGGTGCGGCCCGATCGGACCGTCCAGCTTGACTAGCTGCGTCATCTCGCCGAGCGCGCCATGGTCGCTCAGCGGCAACACCGCGAGGCTCGCGCCGATATGGTTGGACACCACGATATAGCGTTCGCTCGGATCCAGCGCGAGATGCACGGGGTTTTTGCCATGCGTGCTTTGCCGGTTGATGAACTCCAGACGTCCGCTGGCGCGATCGACGGCGAAGGCGCTGATCTCGCTCATGTCGCCATGCACGCTATACAGGCGATCGCCCCGGCGGTTCAGGGTCAAAAACGACGGATTGACCAGATCGCCCACGACCTGCACTGGCTCCAGCGCTCCGCTGGCGGCTTCCACGCGAAACACACTGATGCCGTCTCCACGAGCGTTGCGCTCACGGGTGGTGCGGGAGCCTACATAGGCGTACATGAACTTTCCTTTCATTGAAATGGATGAGTGGCTTGCGCTGGCGCTGCGGGCATGGGCGGGCCCTGCGATGGTGTTCAGCCCGGCCAGCGCGACGGCGCAGGCGGCGCCTTGCATTAGTTGCCGGCGCGGGGCGCTCGGCCAAGGCGGTGGATTTGGCTCTTTCGGGGATGGCATCTGGCTGACTCCGGGTTTTCACTTTATTGCATTTTTACGCAAATACGTGCAAAACTACAGCGATGGAAAACACCAACCCCATCCAATCGGCGTCGCTGAGTGTCGGTAATGCCACTTACCGCATCGTCGACCTGCCCGCCGTCGCCGGCAACAAGCTGTGGCGACTGCCCGTCGTCCTCCGGCTGCTGCTGGAGAATGTGATCCGCAATGCCGAAGGCGCCGAGCGCGACGACGCCGTGGCCAGCATCCTCGCGTGGCTGGAGCACGGCACCAGTGAAGCCGAGATTGCCTACCAGCCCGGCCGCGTGCTGATGCACGACACCACCAGCACGCCCGCGCTGGTCGACGTGGCGGCGATGCGCGATGCCGTGGCCGAGGCCGGCCGCGATCCCTACCTGCTCAATCCGGTGCTGCCGGTGGATTCCTCGGTGGACCACTCGCTGGCGGTCGAGTACTACGCCCGCGCCGACGCCGTGCCGCGCAACCTGGAAACCGAGACGCGCCGCAATGCCGAGCGCTATGGTTTCCTGCGCTGGGCCTCGAAGGCGCTGCACGGCGTGCGCATCCATCCGCCGGGCACCGGCATCATGCACACCATCAACCTCGAACAGCTCGCCACCGTGGTCGCGCTCGAACAGCGCGGCGGCGAAGACTGGGCCGTGCCTGACATGATGATTGGCACCGACAGCCATACGCCGATGATCAACGGCATCGGCGTGCTGGGCTGGGGCGTGGGCGGGCTGGAGGCGCAGACGGTGATGTTCGGCATGCCGGTGATGCAGCGCATCCCCGATGTCATTGGCGTGCGGCTGACCGGCGCGCTGCAGCCGGGCGTGCTGGCCACCGACCTGGCGCTGACCGTGACCAAGCGGCTGCGCGAGCTTGGCGTTTCCGGCGAATTCGTCGAGTTCTTCGGTCCTGGCGTTTCGACGCTGTCCGCCGGCGACCGCGCGGTGGTCGCCAACATGGCGCCCGAATACGGCGCCACCACCGGCTTTTTCCCGGTCGACGACCACACCCTGCAATACCTGCGCAGCACCGGCCGCGACGAGGCCGCGATCGCGCTGGTCGAGGCCTATGCGCGCCGCGTCGGCCTGTGGTTCGACAGCGCCGCGCAGCCGCGCTACACCACTGTGCTGGAACTGGACCTCGATACCGTGGGCATGCATGTGGCCGGCCCGCGCCGTCCGCAGGACCTGCTGGGCTATGCCGACACCGGCCGCGCGCTGGCGCCGTTCGGCTTCACGCCGGCGCATACCGGCTCAGGGATGCCGCGGCACCCGGTGGCGATCGGCGCGATCACCAGCTGCACCAACACCACCGATCCGGCGCTGCTGGTCGCCGCCGCGCTGGTGGCCCGCAAGGCGCGTGCGCTAGGCCTGCGGGTGCCGGCGTGGATCAAGACTTCGTTGGCGCCGGGATCGCCGGCGGCGGCGCGCTACCTGGAACGCGCCGGGCTGACCGACGACCTCGCCGCAGTCGGCTTCGACATCGTCGGCTACGGCTGCACCACGTGCATCGGCAACCCGGGTCCGCTGACGCAGCCGATCGCCGACGCCATTGCCGATGGCAGCGCGCAGCCGGTGGCGATCCTGTCGGGCAACCGCAATTTCCCGGGGCGCGTCCACCCGGACCTGAGCCTGGGCTTCATCATGTCGCCGCCGCTGGTGGTGGCATTCGCGCTGGCCGGCAATGCCGAGGCCGACCTGAGCCGCGACCCGGTGCAGACCGCTGCCGATGGCACCCCGGTGTACCTGAGAGACCTGTGGCCCTCGCGCGAGGAAATCGATGCGCTGGTGGCGCGCGGCACCGCGCCCGCCGATTACCGCGAGGCCTTCCGCGTCGCCAGCGCCAACCCGCTGTGGCAGGCCCTGCCCTCGCCAGACACGCCGCGCTACCCGTGGAACCCGGCCTCGACCGCGCTGCGCCGCCCGCCGTTCGCGTCGGCCGACCAGGGCAGCCAGCTCGGCAGCTACGAGGCCTATCCGCTGCTGGTGCTGGGCGACGACATCACCACCGACCATATCTCGCCGGCCAGCGCGATTCCGCAGGACAGCTTCATTGCCGACTTCCTGGTCGCACGCGGCGAAAACCGCAATGACCTGAACGTGTTTGCCTCGCGCCGCGGCAACTGGGAGGTCATGATGCGCGCCGCGTTCTACAACAAGACGCTGGTCAACCTGCTGCACCGAGCGGCCCCGGTGGGCCACACGCTGCACGTGCCGAGCAACGAAGTGCAGCCGATCTTCGAGGTCGCCGAGCGTTACCGTGCCGACGGCGACGCGGTGGTGCTGGTCGCCGGCGAACGCTACGGCACCGGCTCGTCGCGCGACTGGGCGGCCAAGGGCCAGCGGCTGCTCGGCATCCGCGCGGTCATTGCGCCGAGCTTCGAGCGCATCCACCGCTCCAACCTGATCGGCATGGGCATCCTGCCGGTCCGGCTGCCGCGCGGCACCGGCCCGCGCACCCTCGACATCAAGCCAGGAGACAAGATCCACGTGGAGGCGCCTGCAGAGGCCATCGCGCCGCGCTGCCGCATCCCGGTCCGCATCGTGCGCGCCAGCGGGGCCATCGATGTGATCGATGCCACCGCAGCGGTCGAAACCCAGCTCGAAGTCGAGCTGCTGCGGCGTGGCGGTGTCATCCCGCTGATCCTGCACAGGACCCTGATGCAGGCTGCCCCGTCGCAGGCCGCCGCGCAGACCGCTTGAACCACAACGCGCCACTGAAGCAGAGCACCAGCCCTCATGGAACACGACAAGTCCATCGCCACGCGTATCGTCGAGCTGATCCAGGCCGACGGCATGCACGTCGGCGCGCACCTGCCTGCGCAGATGCTGGCCGACCGGCTGCGGGTGTCGCGCACGCCGGTCAACGAGGCGCTGGCGCTGCTGCAGGACAAGGGCGTGCTGGCGCGCGAGCGCAACCGCGGCTTTTTCCTGGCGCAGCCGGTCGACGTGCCTCTGCCGACATGGCGGCGCAGCTGGGCCTGACGGAAGTGGACCCCGTCGCGCAAGCGTACTTCCGCATTGCCGACGACCTGCTCAAGGGCGAGCTGCCCGCGCAGGTGGCGGAACAAACGCTGCGCCACCGCTATGGCCTGACCGCCACGCAGCTGAATGCCGTGCTCAAGCGCATCGCGCAGGAGGGCTGGGCGGAGCGCAAGCCTGGATATGGCTGGGAGTTCTCCACCATGCTGACCACGCCGGACAGCCTGTTGCAGTCGTATCGCATGCGTTTGGCCCTGGAGCCTGCCGCGCTGCTGGAGCCAGGCTATCGGTTGGAGCCGAAAGTATTGGATCGGTTGCGCGCGGCGGAACTGGACCTGCTCGACGGCGGCATAGCCTCGGCAACCGCCGACCAACTCCACGACCGCGGCGTGCGCTTCCATGAATCGCTGGTGGAAGCGTCCGGCAACGCCTTTTTCACCGATGCCATCCGGCGCGTCAATCGTGTCCGCCGCCTGCTGTCGTACCGCTCGATGCGCGACCGCGAGCGCTATCCCGAGCATGCGCGCCAGCATCTGCACATCCTCGCGCTGCTGGAACGCGGCCGGAACGAAGAAGCCTCCGGCTTCCTGCGCGAGCACCTGCGCCATACGCTCGACGCGCTCGCCAGCATCGCGTGCCTGCTCAAACCCTGACTCATTCAACGACCACCATGCGCACTGACCCAGAACTCCTTGCCGCCTTCGCGCCCACCGGCGTGCTGCGCGCCTCGATCAACCTCGGCAACCCCATTCTCGCCAACCGCGGCAACGACGGCCAACCCTTCGGCGTTTCCGTGGACCTGGCCAACGCGCTGGCGCAGCGCCTGGGCCTGCCGCTGGAACTGGTGGTGGTCGACGCCGCCGGCAAGTCCGTGGAACTGGTGTCGGGCGAAGCCGCCGACGTCGGCTTCTTTGCGGTCGATCCGAAGCGCGCCGCGACCATCCATTTCACGGCACCCTACGTGCTGATCGAAGGCTGGTACCTGGTGCGCGATGTTTCGGCGGTGCGGAGCAACGCCGACGTCGACGTCGCCGGCAACCGCGTCGCGGTCGGCAAGGGCAGCGCCTATGACCTGTTCCTGTCGCGCGAACTGAAGGCCGCGCAGATCGTGCATGCGCCAACGTCGCCGACTGTCGTGCAGACCTTCCTCGAGCAAGAGCTGGAAGTTGCTGCCGGAGTCCGGCAGCAACTGGAAGCCGATGCGGCAAAACATCCCGGCCTGCGCCTGCTGGACGAGCGCTTCATGGTGATCCGGCAGGCCATGGGCGTGCCGCAGAGCCGTGGCAGCCGTGCCGCGGCGTACCTGCATGCCTTCGTGGAAAGCATGAAAGCCAGCGGCTTTGTCGCGCAGGCGCTGGCGCGGCACCACATCGCCGGCGCGACGGTCGCGCCGGCGCAAGAGACTGCCTGATTCGGCTGCCTGATCCAGGCGGCGCGCAGCCCAACCCCCATCCCGCAACACCACGTATCCCTGCAACGGCAGTCCCCCTGCCCGGCAGACGACCAGAAACATCGACGACAGGAGACACCATGTTTGCCACCTTCAACCGGCTTGCCGCCACCACTGCGCTTGTCCTGCTTGGCGCCGCGGCACCACTTCACCACGCCCACGCGCAATCGACGCTGGAATTGAAGATCACCGCCCCCGCCGCACCTGGCGGGGGCTGGGACGGCGCCTCGCGCTCCTTGCAGCAGGCCATGGTCGCCAGCGGCGCGGCCAGGAGCGTCCAGGTCAACAACATCCCCGGCGCCGGCGGCACCGTGGGCCTGGCGCAGTTCGTCAACAATGCCAAAGGCGACGGCAACCAGCTGATGACCATGGGCATCACTATGCTCGGCGCGGTCGTCACCAACAAGGCGCCCGTCAGCACCGACAAGGTCACGCCGATCGCGCGCCTGACCGCCGACGCGCTGGTGGTGGTAGTGCCGGCCAGCTCGCCGCACAAGACCATGCAGGAGCTCGCCGCGGCGATCAGGGCCGATGCAGGGAAGGTGGTGTGGGCCGGCGGCTCGGCCGGCGGCGCCGACCACATGCTGGCGGCGCTGGTGGTCAAGGCCGCCGGCGGCAATAC
>NZ_JAGIQA010000003.1 GCF_017814975.1 Cupriavidus consociatus | reverse complement strand
TAGACCTCCCACGGCGTGGTTTCCAGGATGCGGCGCGTCAGGTGATGGCCGATGAAGCCGTTGACGCCGAGAATCAGGACCTTTTTCATCGGTGTTCCTCGTTGCTTTGTTTTATGAGAATCTGGGAAAAGGTATCGGGCGTGACCGGCGCCCCGTCATGCGCCAGCAATTCGGTCACGAGCACCGCGCCGCCATCTCCGCATACGCCAACAAGCCTGCCGTCATGCACATGCAGGCCGGGCGGCAACCCGTCTGCGGCGCTGCCGGCCTGGAGGCGGCGCGCGCGCGCCACGATAAAGCGCTGGCCGGCGACCTCGGTGAACGCGCCGGGGTAGGGCGGCGCGACCGCGCGGATCAGATTGTAGACGCTGGCAGCCGGCTGGCTCCAGTCGATGCGGCCATCTTCCGGCTTGCGCCCCGAGAAATAGCTGCCTTCCGCAAGCCGGTTGGGCCGCCGCGGCGTCTGTCCGGCGATCATCGCCGGCAACACACGCCACAGGGTCTGCTCGGCGGCCACTGTGACCTTTTCAAAGACTTCGCCGGCGGTGTCGTCCGGCAGGATCGGCACGGCGCTCTGGTCGACGATATAGCCGGCGTCGGGCCTGGCCTCCATCGCATGCAGCGTGGCGCCGGTTTCGGTCTCTCCGTGCAGCACGGCCCAGTTCACCGGCACGCGGCCACGGTACTTCGGCAGCAGCGAGCCGTGCATGTTGAAGGCGCCGCCAGGGGCCAGCGCCAGCACTGCCGCCGGAATCATCGCGCGGTAGTAAAAGGAAAAGATCACGTCCGGGCGCGCATCGCGCACTGCCTGCGCGATCGCGGGATCGGCAGGATCCTCGCCGTAGACAAAGGGAAGGCCCAGTTCCGCGGCGGTATCCGCGACCCGGCGGAACCAGATGTTCTCGTCGGGACGGTCGCGGTGCGTGATGACCAGCGCCACTTCCACGCCGCGCGCATGCAGCACGCGCAGGCAGCGGTCGCCGACATTGTGGTACCCGAAGACGACGGCGCGCATCATGGCTCCAGGTTCGTGCGGATGGCGTGCGCCGGGTCAGCCTTTTCCAGCACCGCCTGGATGCGGTAGCGCGGGCGGCCGCGCACTTCCTGGTAGATGCGGCCGACGTACTCGCCCAGCAGGCCCACGCCGAACAGCAGGATGCCGATCAGGAAGAAGTTCATGGCGAACAGCGTGAACACACCCTGCACTTCCGAGCCCAGCACAAAGCGGCGCAGCACCAGCATCACGAACAGCACCCCGGAGAACAGCGACAGGATCGTGCCGATTGCCGAGAACCACTGCAGCGGGACGATCGAGAAGCCGGTCACCAGGTCGAAATTCAGGCGGATCAGCTGGTACAGCGAATACTTCGATTCACCCGCATGGCGCTGCTCGTGGCCGACCTCGATCTCGATGGGATTCGACGCGAAGGTGTAAGCCAGCGCGGGGATAAAGGTGTTGACCTCGCGGCAGGCGTTGATGGTGTCGATCACGTTGCGGTCGTAGGCGCGCAGCATGCAGCCCTGGTCCGTCATGCGGATCTTGGTGATGCGCTCGCGCAGCCGGTTCATCGCGCGCGACGCGTAGCGGCGGAACGCGGTGTCGTTGCGCTGGCGGCGGATGGTGCCGACGTAGTCGTGGCCGGCGCGCATCGCTTCGACCAGGCGCGGGATTTCTTCCGGCGGGTTCTGCAGGTCGGCGTCGAGGGTGATCACGATCTTGCCGCGGGTATGCTCGAAGCCCGCCAGGATCGCCATATGCTGGCCGAAGTTGCCGTTGAACAGCACCACCCGGGTCACGTCCGGGCGCTTGTGGAACTGCGCGGCCAGCAGGGCCGCCGAGCGGTCGGTGCTGCCGTCGTTGATGAAGATGACCTCGTAAGAGTCGCCGAGACCATCCAGCGCCGGATAGAGGCGGTCGAACAGGGCTTGCAGCCCGTCTTCTTCGTTGTAGACCGGAATGACTACCGAAACTTCGACCGGGCTTATTTGGAGAGACGTTTGCATGTTTCGCTGAGGGTTTCGCAGACCCGCTCGACGTCGGCGGCTTGCATCGCGGGGAACAGCGGCAGCGTGACGATGCCGCGCCCGATGCGTTCGGCATGCGGCAGCATGCCTTCGCGCCAGCCGAGCGAGCGGTAGTAGGAAAAAAGGTGGATGGGCGGGTAGTGCACGCCGGTGCCGATGCCACGCTCGCGCAGGGCTTCCATGACCCGCTGGCGCGCCTGCGCCGGACCGCCCTGCAGGCGCCCGGTCGGCAGCACCACCTGGAACATGTGCCAGTTGGTGGTGGCGGCCTGGGCATCGAGCGGCTGCGGCAACTCGATGCCCAGGCCGGCGAGGCCGTGATCGGCGGCGCAGCGGAAGTAGGCCTCGGCCAGTTCGGCGCGGCGCGCGGTAATGGTGTCGAGGCTGCCGAGCTGGGCCAGGCCGACGGCGGCATTGACGTCGGTGAGGTTGAACTTGCCGCCGGGTTCTTCCACGTCCATGCCGTCCATGCCGGTGCGGATCACGCCCTGCAAGCGCAGGCGTTCGGCGCGCACCGCTTCTTCCGGCGTGTTCATCACCAGGCAGCCGCCCTCGATGGTGGTGATGTTCTTGTTGGCCTGGAAGCTGAAGCTGACCAGGTCGCCGAAGGCGCCGATGCGCCGGCCCTGCCAGCGCGAGTCGATCGCCTGCGCGGCGTCTTCGATCACGCGCAGGCCATGTTTCGAAGCCATGGCGTAGAGCCGGTCCATGTCGACCGGCAGGCCCGACAGGTACACCGGCATGATCGCGCGCGTGCGCGGGGTGATCGCCGCCTCGACCGCGTCCAGGTCCAGGTTGCGCGTGCGCGGGTCGATGTCGACGAACACCGGGCGCGCGCCGACCGCGATCACCACGTTGGCGGTGGCGACCCAGGTGATCGGCGTGGTGATGACTTCATCGCCGGGGCCGATATCCGCAATGCGCAGCGCGATTTCCATCGTCGCCGAGCCGTTGGCGAAGGTGCGCACCGGGCGTCCGCCGAACAGGTCCGACAGCGCGGCTTCGAAGGCATGCATTTTCGGCCCGGAGGTGATCCACCCGGACGCCAGCACCTTGCCCACGTCGGCAATGGCGGCAGCATCGATTTCAGGCCGGACAAAGGGCAGGAAGTCGGAGGCAGGAGTGGTCATGGGCTAAAAAACGAAAATCGACGAAGAATCGGCGAAAAATCCACGAAGTATCGGTCCCGGTCGGCAAGGTAGGGCAGGCAGCCAGGGCGGTGCGCTCAGGAACGTGCGATCAGGAAGACGCCAGCCAGTATCAGCAGGATGCCGGCTACGCGCAAGGGCCCGATCATCTCGCCGAACAGCCACCAGGCGGCGAGCGCGTTGACCACGTAGCCGAGCGACAGCATCGGGTAGGCGACCGACACGTCCACGCGCGACAGTCCCACGATCCACACGCCGACGCTGACCACGTACAGCGTCAGGCCGGCCAGCACCGGCCATTGCGTCAGCACGCGCAGTGCCGTGACGAGCAGCGTGCCGCGATCCAGCGTGATCGCGCCGATGGCGTTGACGCCGGCCTTGAGCAGCAATTGGGCGGCTGCATTGAGCAGCACGCCGGTAACGATAAACAGGAAAGTCGAAAGCGTCATGGCGCCGGGTCGTGCAGGGTTACTGTCCTTGGGATGGCGCGTGCGGGCCCTCGCCCGGCAGTGCAAAGTTGGCGACCACCACGCGCCGGCGATCGCCGGCGATCCGGTGCATCGGCACGCCGCGCGCCGCCAGCATCTTGTAGGTTTCGGGCATCATGATCGCCACGGCGCGCTGGCCGTCCTGCCAGCGCGAGACAAAGCCGTCGATGGTGGGGATCCACTTCCGCGGCTCCTGCCCGATGCCGAACGCCAGTTCGTCCCGGTGCGCGACCATGATGGCGGTGCGGCGCAGGTAGAACGGCAGCGTATGGTCGAGCATGCCGACGCTGTACAGCGGCATCTGCGGCGTCAGCACCGCATTGATCGCCGGCACCAGGTCTGCGCCGGAACTGGGCCGTCCCATCGCCTCGTGGCCACGCAGCGCCACCGTGCAGCAGGCGAACATCGCCAGTGCGTACACCACGATGCTGGGAAACACGCCGCGCGTTCGCAGCAGCCGCCGGGCAGCCACGGCCCCGGCCAGCATGATGGCAAAGGCAATGGCGATCCAGAAGGTGAATTCGCGGTATACGGCATTGGGCGTGCCCGGCTTGTCCAGCATGGCAACGAAGGGGCACGCCAGCAGCCCGATCACGCCCAGTGCAATCACGGCATTGACCTGCCAGCGCCACGCGCGTTCCGTGACCGTATCCAGCGCCACGCCAGCCAGCAGCGCCAGCGCCGGGAAGATCGGCACGATATAGCCCGGCAGCTTGGAACCCGACAGGCTGAAGAACACGAAGATCGCCACGGCCCATAGCGCCGCCAGCAGCGCAGGCTGGAAAGGCCGCGGCGAGGTGCCGCGCGCGACGCCGGCGCGCTCGCGCACCGCCTGCCACATCTGTGGCGCCAGCCCAAGCCAGGGCAGGAATCCGGCCAGCAGCAGCGGCACGAAGAACCAGATCGCGCCTTCGCGCTGGTGGACATGCGAGGTATAGCGCTGCCAGTGCTCGTGGATAAAGAAGAAATGCGGGAATTCAGGGTTGCGCACCGACACCAGCCAGAACCACGGCACGGTGACCGCGAGCAGAACCGCCGTGCCGGCCAGCAGATGGAGCCTGCGCCACAGGCCCAGATCGCGCGTGGCGAGGGTATAGACCACCAGCACCAGTCCGGGCAGTGCCAGCCCGACCAGGCCCTTGACCAGCACCGCCACGCCCATGGCAGCCCAGCACGCCAGCATCCAGTTGCGGCGCGCTGCGGGCGTGGCGTCCGGGTGCTGCGCGATCAGCATGCAGCCCAGCACGCACGCCATGGCGCCGGCCAGGGTCATGTCAAGCGAATTGAAATGCCCGGCGACATTCCACATCGGCGCCGCCAGCAGCGCCAGCCCGGCCAGCAGCGCCACGCGCTGCCCGTACCACCGTGCCGTGGCCAGCATGGTCACGCCCAGGCCAAGCAGGCCGGACAATGCCACGCACAGGCGCGCCTGCCAGTCGCCGACGCCAAACAGCGTATAGGCCAGCGTGGTCACCCACAGGTGGAAGGGCGGCTTCTCGAAGTACTTGAGTTCGTGATAGCGGATCGTCACCCAGTCGCCGGTGACAAACATCTCGCGCGCGATTTCGGCGTAGCGGCCCTCGTCGGAGCGCAGCAGGTGGCGCATGTCGAGCGTGCCGAACCAGACCAGCAGGATGGCAAGGCTGACCAGCAAGACAGCACTGGTGGTGGCGGCACCAACGGACAGCCCGGCATACCGCGAGGTCGATGAACTACGCATAGAACTCCTGGAAAAACGACGGATTGGGATGGTCTTGCGTGGGTGCGCGACGACGGGAAGCCATCACAACGCATCGTGCCGTCATTTGGTGGACAGCCAGCCGGCGGCCTGGCCAAGGCAAGCCGAACACCATGCGGGATGGCCACGCCGATGGCCGTTGCCGGGCGTCCGGGACGCCACAGCCGCGGCAGGGCCACGCGCGGCGGGCAATGGTAGCACGGCGGCGGAGTGCACCTCGAGTCGCCGCGATCTGACGGCGGGCGGTCGCTGGTGGGCCGCAGGGTGGCCCCAGGGTCGAGTTCAGGCGGCCTGGATGCCTGCTGCGGCAGGACGCGCGCGGCGCAGGCGGAACGCGACGCCGATCAGCAGGATGCCGCACACGATGGCCCACGCGCCGATCATCCACAGCACCGCCAGCGCCCCAGCGAGCGGCTGCCACAGCACCAGGAAGGCAAAGGCGATGCTGACCAGCCCGGTCAGGATCAGCCACCACTCGTTGGGAATCTCCTTGCGCAGCCGGATCGCGGCGACGATCTGCAGCACGCCGGTGGCCAGCGACCATACCGCGATATAGACCAGCAGCGACAGCGCGGTGATGGCCGGGCTGAACCAAGTCAGCGCGCCCACGCCGAGACCCAGCAGGCCCTGCAGCGCAAGGATCCAGCGATCGCTGGTCTCGCGATCCTTGCCGGAGATGGCCATGACCAGCGCCATCAGCCCGTCGGCCGCGGCAAACGCGCCGAACACGATCACCAGCGCGGCCAGCGTGGCGATCGGCGCGAAGAACGCGCAGACGCCGAATACCAGCGCAAACAGGCCGCGCAGGGCGACCACCCACCACAGTTTCGCGTAGTACTGAAGCATGGGACCTCCTGTGGGCCCGCGCGCGGGCCGGTACACGGGAACAGCCCGGCGGTCGCAGACGGTGGCGCAAGCCGCCGCTTAGGGTCAGCGAGATAGCCACTTGCACGAAAAACACGAATAATCTGAATGGCCAGGGGACGTCTGGCAGGCCGGGCGCGATCGGGGCGCCAAGACATTCTAGACAGGGATTCATGTGAAGACAAAGGCGCAGCAAAAACGGCTTGCAAACCTTGCCACGCTGGCAGGCATGGTGCTGGCCATGCCGGCGGCGGCGCAGCCGGCCCCGTCTACTGGTGCTGCGGCGACCGCGGTCAGCGCCGCCGCGCAGGTGGCGGCCACGCAGATGGCCGCGTCGGCAGCGGCGGTGCTCTGCAACGCACCGTGGTTCCGCTCCGGCTCGCATGTGCAGATGGAGGGCGACGGCGCCCTGCCGATGTCGATCCGCATGACTCTGCGCGACGTCGGCCGCAGCGCATCCGGTTGCCGCGCGCAACTGACGGTCAGTTCCAAGTCCGCGATGTCGGCGCTGATGGGGCCGCCAGTCATCATGGAGCAGGTGCACGAGGTCGTGATCGACCGGCGCACGCCGAATGACCAGACCAGCATCGAAAGCCAGCATGCCATCATCAATGCCCGCGCGCGCTATGCGCGCATGTATGGTGAAGCCTCGTTCCGGGGCAAGGGCGTTTTCAACTACGCCGGCATGGACCTGCGCGAAGGCAGCACGCTCGACGGCGAGATGTTCCAGTCCAGCGTGTCGCTGAAGGTCTATCCCCTGGGCTCCGACGAAGTGGTCAGCTCCATGCGCGCCTTGCATGCATCGATCCATATCGGTTCGCGCCAGGTTGGCCGCCGCCAGATGATAGAGACCGTCATGGGGCGCAAGGAGTGCCTGCCGATCACCTATGAGAAGCGCACGTCGCTGGGGCCGGTGATCGTGGGCGAGGAAGTCGTGCAGGTCGAACCCTCGGTGATGCACGTGACCGACTGGTATTGCCCGTCCGATGCCTTCGTGCTGCGCACCGAGGTGCGGCAGGATGGCAATGTGCAGCGCATCGACGTCACGGCGCTGGAGCGTGACACGCAGGCGCCTTGAACAGACGTTGTACAGCCCTGAGCAGGCTTTGGCCGGCGCAGGGCGCAAAAAAACCCGCCGAGGCGGGTTTTTCGCTTTAGCCGTTGCCGTTCAGCTGGCGGCCTGCGCCGGAGCGGCCTTCTTCTTGGCCTTCTGCTTGGACGACTTCTTGGCCGGTTTCGGCTCGGTGGCCGGTGCGGCGGGGTTCAGGTCGCTGCGCGTGCTCTTGTTTGCGCCCTGGCTGTACGGATCGAACTTGTCGCCGGACTTCGCACCCTGCGAGTACGGGTCGAACTTCTCGCCCGACTTGGCACCCTGGGAATACGGATCGAACTGCTTCTTGCCGGTACCCTGCGCGTGAACGGCCAGCGAGGCAGCGCCAAGGCAGAGCGCGATCGCGGTCGCGACAAACTTGTTCATGGTTTCTCCTGAGAAATGCCGCCGTCGGGCGGTCGAGTATGTGGCCTGTCCCACGCGGGGATGGCTCGGGCCAGTGTCGCCAACATCGTTTGTCGCTGTCAACTTGGGGCTTGCCCGGCGCGGCACTCTCATGGAAACCCTGAATTGCGGCCCCGGACCGTTTGCGGTGGGGCCCTCCCGGTGTGACCGGGGTTACTCGGTGACGGCGTCCGACGGGTGCTTCCACGCCGCGCGCACCTCGCCCGACGGCGCCAGCGCCAGGTTGATGCCGCGGCTGCCGATGGGCTGCTGGAACCAGCGCTTCTGCAGCGCGATCACGTCCGGGCCGGTGAAGGCCGTGGCCAGTGCCTGGTCGACCAGGCGCTTCCATTCCGGGTCGGCCTTGGACAGCATCAGCGCGTTCTGCTCGATCGACAGGGACGGGCCCACGATCACGAACTGCGACGGATCCTTGGCGCGCGCACGCAGCCCGGCGAGCAGCACGTCGTCCATCACGAAGGCCTGGGCGCGGCCGGATTCCAGCAGCAGGAACGACTCGCCGTGGTCCTTGGCGTAAACGTCGCGGTAGCCATACTGGTCCTTCAGGCGGCGCACGTGACGGTCGCCGGTCGAGCCCGCGCTGGTGACCACGGTCTTGCCGCGCAGGTCGCCGAAGGTGCGGATGCCGGAGTCCGCGCGAACCAGCATGCGCACGGTCGAGACATAGTGCGAAACGCTGAAGGCCACCTGCTTCTGGCGCTCGAGCGAGTTGGTGTTGGGGGCGCAATCGAGATCGACCAGGCCGTTGACCACGGCGGGAATGCGGTTCTGCGGCGTCAGCGGCATCCAGCGCACTTTCAGTTCTTTCAGGCCGAGCTTCTGGCGCGCCGCTTCGGCAGCACGCAGGCACAGCTCGACCGCGTAGCCGGCCGGCTGGCCCTTGTCATCCGCAAAGGAAAAAGGCAGCGCCGATTCGCGATAGCCCAGCACGATGGTGCCGGAATCACGGATCTTGTCGAGCACGGGGGTTTGCGACTGGGCATTGGCCACAGACGGTGTCAGCGCGGAGGCCATGACGCCGAAGGCGAGCGCCGCCAGGGGGCGGCGCGCGTCGGACAAGCGGGCAAGCAGGGAAGACAGGACAGAGACGGACATTCGGGAAACCGGGTAGCTGGCCGGCGGCGCGGCAAAGACGCTAGGGTATACCCCAGACTTCGCTTGGCGAAGGATAAAGTCGTCATAAGCAAATGCCTCTCTGGTGAGACATGGAAACCCAAAGCAGGCAAAGGGCAACAATCGCTGCCAGTGTGTAACCATTCCGCAATTTGTGGATACAGCGCCACATGTCAATCAGGGTAAGCAGGTAGAATCGCGCCTTTCGTGCGCTTTGTCAGATTCCAAGAACAATGAGCCCCCGTCCGTCACGCCTGCCCTGCATCGACGCGCTCAAGGCGGTCAGTTCCCAGCTGATCGTGCTGCATCACCTCGCCTTCTACGGCCCGATGTCGGACACCGCATACCGCCTTGCCCCGGGGCTGGTGGACTGGCTGTACGACTACGCCCGCATCGCGGTCCAGGTGTTCCTGGTGATCAGCGGCTTCCTCGCGGCGCGCAGCCTGGCGCCGCACGGCCGACTGGAAATCCTCGAGCATCCGCTGGCAATGCTGTGGCGCCGTTACCTGAAGCTGGTGGTACCTTTCGCCGCCGCGCTGCTGCTGAGCATTGCGGGCGCCGCGCTGGCGCGGCAGTGGATGATCCATGAATCGATCCCGGCGCCTCCGCAGCTGACGCAGTTCGTGGCGCACCTCACGCTGCTGCATAACGTGCTGGACGTCGATGCGCTCTCGGCCGGTGTCTGGTACGTCGCGATCGACCTCCAGCTGTTCGGCCTGCTGCTGCTGGCGCTATGGGCCGCACGCGCGCTGGCGCCGCGCCAGGCGCAGGCGGGCGCGGCTGCCGGCATCGGCGTGGTCGCGCTGCTGGCGGCCGCATCGTTGTTCTGGTTCAACCGCGATGCCGCCTGGGATATCTGGGCGGTGTACTTCTTCGGCGCCTATGGCATGGGCACGCTGGCATGGTGGGCCTCGAACCCGGGCCGGTCGGCCATGCCGCTGCTGGTGCTCGGCGCGGTAGCGCTGGCGGCGCTGATCGTCGATTTCCGCCTGCGTATCGCCGTGGCGCTGGCCACCGCGCTCTTGCTGGCGGCGGCCCGCCGCGGCGGCTGGATGGAGCGCTGGCCGCGCGGCCATGTGGTCGGCTTCCTCGGGCGCATTTCCTATTCGGTTTTCCTGGTGCACTTCCCGGTATGCCTGCTGGTCAATGCGCTGGTGTCGAATCTTGCGCCGGGGCAGCCGGTGCTGAACGCGCTGGGCATGGCGGCTGCGTGGGCGCTGAGCAACGTTGCCGGTGCGCTGTTCCATCGTTACGTGGAAAGCGCAAGCCCGCTGGCGGCGCTGCGCGCGGCGTGGGCATGGCTGTCCGACTCGCGCGGCTCGGCGAGCCGTCCTACCGTGTAAGGCTTGCAACCCCTGCGCGCGCGGCAGATGCCTCCTGCTGGTGCGCGCGCACTGGCGGTGTCATGCTGCCGGCACGTCCTGCGTGCATGGATGCCGCCCCGGTTGCGTACGGCGCCAAACAGAGTGCGGCAAAACTCGCGTAAACCGGCATTGGGCGATGGCATGGACGTTGCCTAGTATGGAAGTGTAAACCTGACCATTTGGTCAGGATTCCATCGGGAACCGAGGGTGCCATGTCCGATCATATCGTCCTCACTTCGCACGCGCGCCGCGACAAGCCGGCCGAGCCGATCCACTGGGGTGCGCCCACCGCCGCCGAACGCGGACCAGTGATCGCCAGCCTGGCGAATCCCGCGCAGCGCAACGTGATCGGCACCCATGCCGGCGCCTATGCCATCTACCGCGCGCTGGCGGTGGCCTCCGGTTCGCTGCAGCGCGACCATCGTCCCGACCTCACCGATACCGCCCCCGCCGAGTCGATCGGCCCGCACCCGCAATGGGCCGATCCGGAAAAGATCGTCTCGCTCGATCCCTGGGGCCATCTCGTTTCCTCCGTCTTCGCCGACCGCATCGCTGCGGGCGTGGATATCCGCCCGACCATCGCGATCACGCGCGCGCATATCAACATGCCCGAACTGATCTCGGCGATGGCTGCCGGCCGACTGACGCCGGACGGCAGCATCCTCTATGCCAATGGCGACGTGCGCGTGACCAAGGCGGCGGTCGATCCGGTCTGGTACCTGCCGGGGCTGGCGGCGCGCTTCGGCATCAAGGAGAGCGCGTTGCGGCGGGGCCTGTTCGAGCAGACCGGCGGCATGTTCCCGGAACTGGTCACGCGGCCCGACCTGAAAGTGTTCCTGCCGCCCATCGGCGGCATGACGCTGTACTTCTTTGGCGACGTCAGTCAACTCGGCAAGCCCGAGACAAAAGTGGCCTGCCGCGTGCACGATGAATGCAACGGATCCGACGTGTTCGGGTCAGACATCTGTACCTGCCGGCCGTACCTGGCACATGGCATCGAGGTGTGCATCGAGATGGCGCAGCAGGGTGGTGTCGGGTTGGTGGTCTACAACCGCAAGGAAGGCCGCGCGCTGGGCGAGGTGACCAAGTTCCTGGTCTACAACGCCCGCAAGCGGCAGGCCGGCGGCGACCGGGCCGAGACTTACTTTGCCCGCACCGAATGCGTGGCAGGCGTGCAGGACATGCGTTTCCAGGAACTGATGCCGGATGTGTTCCACTGGCTGGGCATCCGCCGCATCGACCGCTGGGCGTCGATGAGCAACATGAAGCATGGCGCGCTGGTGGCGCAGGGGATCGAGGTGGTCGAGCAGGTGGCGATCCCCGAAACCCTGATCCCCGCCGACGCCCGTGTCGAGATCGACGCCAAGGTGGCGGCCGGCTACTTTACGCGCTACACGCCGCCGGATGCCGATGAACTGGCCCTGGCAAAGGGCAGGGGGTTGAACGAATGACAATGTATCCCGAAGAGGATCGTGGCGGCATGGACCGTCGGGGAGCAGGCGAGGAAATGCGTCCGGGCGGGGGCTGGCTCAGCCCGGTGCCGGAAGGGCATCCCGCTTCCGCGCTGCTGTGCGCGGAAGCGGTGCGCACGCATTGCGCGGCGGTCACCGAGCATGTGGCCAGCGGCGCGTCCGAGTTGTTTACCTGGCATCCCGACCGTGTCCACGCGATCGCAGACTACGTGGCCAGCACCATCCGGCAGCGTTATCCGGACCTCCAGGTGCCTTACCACAGCCGCTGGCGCCACTTCGAGAGCGGCGGCGTCGACCAGCGCGTCGACCGCTGGCAGGTGCTGTGCGAGCGCGCCGGCCTGAGCGGGCCTGAGCACCGCGAAGAGCGCGCGCGCATCGGCATCGACCTGGTGATCCCGAGCGTACTGCTCGACGCCGGCGCTGGCCCCGACTGGCGCTACCGCGATCCGGCCAGCGACCTGGTGCTGACCCGCTCCGAGGGGCTGGGCGTGGCCAGCTTCGTCCTGTTCGCGCGCGGCGGCTTCTCCGCGGCGCCCGGCGATCCGCTGCGCGCGGATGCCGAGCGGCTGCAGCGCATCGATGCAGACAGTATCGCCCACGCCTTCCAGGTCGCGCAGCACAACCCGCTGGTAGGGCTCGAAGGGCGCGCCGGGCTGTTGCGCCGGCTGGGCGAGGTAATGGAAGCGACGCCCGCCCTGTTCGGGCGGCCCGCGCGGCTGGGCAACCTGTTCGACTACCTCAAGGCGCATGCGGTCAACGACCGGCTCGATGCCAGCTTCCTGCTGCGCACGCTGCTGGTGGGGCTGGGACCGGTATGGCCGGGGCGCATCGTGATCGAGGGTGTGTCGCTGGGCGATTGCTGGCGCCATCCGGCCGCGCCCGGCGGGCTGGTGCCATTCCACAAGCTCACGCAGTGGCTGACTTATTCGCTGCTGGAACCGCTGGAGGACGCGGGCCTGACGGTCACCGGGCTGGATGCGCTGACCGGGCTGCCCGAATACCGCAACGGCGGCCTTCTGTTCGACTTCGAACTGATGGTGCCGCGCGATGCGTCCTTTGCCGCCGAGCCGCATGCGGTGGACGAGCCCGTGATCGTCGAATGGCGCGCGCTGACGGTGACCGGCCTGGACCTGGTGGCCGATGGCGTGCGCCAGGCGCTGGGGCTGGCGGAAGCCGACTTCCCGCTGGCGCGCGTGCTGGAGGGCGGCACCTGGGCCGCGGGCCGGCGCATTGCCGCCAAGCGGCGCGCGGGCGGTGCGCCGCCGTTCAGCATCATCAGCGACGGCACCGTGTTCTGAGCACGGCGGGCGCCTTCGCGCGCCCGCCGCGATTGTCCGCAATCGGCAAGGTTTGCGTTGGAAAACGTGGCACCAAACATGGCATCAGGAGCGTCCCCATGAACGACATGTCCGCTGTTCCCGCCGCTGTTCCCGCCGCTGTTTCCGCCGCTGTTTCCGCGGTAGTCACCCGCGACGACGACGCCGAAGGCATGCCCGGCGTGCTGGTCGTCAACCATCCGCTCGTGCAGCACAAGGTCACGCTGGTGCGCAGCGAGGAAACCACCACCGACAATTTCCGGCGCCTGGTGCGCGAGATCAGCCAGTTGCTGACCTACGAAGCCACGCGCGATCTGGCGATGGAGACCATCGCCATCCGCACCCCGATCGCGCCGACGCAGTCGCGCGTGCTGTCGGGCAAGAAGCTGTGCCTGGTGTCGATCCTGCGTGCCGGCAATGGCTTCATCGACGGCATGCTGGAGCTGCTGCCGGCGGCGCGCGTCGGCCATATCGGGCTGTACCGCGACCCCGAGACGCTCGAGCCGATCGAGTACTACTTCAAGATGCCGGAGGATATCCAGGAGCGCATGGTCATCGTGGTCGATCCGATGCTGGCCACCGGCAACTCGGCCATTGCTGCGTTGAACCGGCTGAAGGAGGCGGGCGTCACCACCATGAAATACGTGTGCCTGATCGCCTCGCGTCCGGGCTTGCGCGCGCTGCGTGCCGCGCATCCCGAAGTGGGGATCGTCACCGCCGCGATCGACGAGACGCTCAACGAGCACGGCTATATCGTGCCCGGCCTGGGCGATGCCGGCGACCGCCTCTACGGCACACGGTGATGGACCCGCGCGCCAGCGCCCCATCGCCCCGGCCGCTGCCGATGCACGGCGCGCAGCTTGCGCACGAAAGTCCCGCCGGCCGCATCCGGCAGGAGAACCAGGCGATGATCATGCGCGCGGCCGAGTACGTGTTCGCGCGCGCCGGGTTTGCCGGCGCCACCATGGCCGAGATTGCGACGCGCGCCGGCGTGCCCAAGTCGAACCTGCACTACTACTTCCGCACCAAGCAGGCGCTGTACCGCGCGGTGCTGGCCCACACGCTGCAGCTCTGGCTGTCCGAGACCGATATCATTCGCGCCGAACTTCCGCCGCAGGTGGCGCTGGAGCAGTACATCCGCGCCAAGATGCGCTTGTCTGCCAGCCATCCCGATGCCTCGCGCGTGTTCGCCAACGAGCTGCTGCACGGCGCGCCGGAGATCGGCGAGATCCTGCGCCATGCGTTGCGCGAACTGGTGGCGCGCAAGGCCGCGGTGGTGCAGCATTGGATCGACAGCGGCCAGATGGCGCCGGTGGACCCGCAGCACCTGTTCTTCACCATCTGGGCCGCAACGCAGACCTATGCCGATTTCGAGTCGCAGGTCTGCGCCGTGCTCGGCGTGAGCCGGCTGGGTCGGCAGGACTATGCGCAGGCGACCGAACATCTGGTGGCGCTGCTGCTGCGCGGCTGCGGCCTCGCACCCGAGGCCATGACCATGCAGGTGCTGGCCGACGGGCAGGGATGAGCGCCTCGTCCGCACGCGCGCTGCCTGCGCCTCGCGCGGCCATGCGATCATGCGCCGTGCTTACCGTCAGAACCTTGTCCGGACCGTTCCCGTAAAGACACCCCATGCTCGACCTGATCCTGCGGCACTGCAACCTGCCCGACGGGCGCACCGGCATCGATATCGGCATTGCCAATGGCCGCATCGCCGCGGTGGAACCCGCACTGGCCGCGCGGGCCGCCGAGGAAATCGATGCCGCCGGCCAGCTGGTGACGCCACCGTTCGTCGACGCGCATTTCCATATGGACTCGACGCTGTCGTACGGGCTGCCGCGCGTGAACCAGTCCGGCACTCTGCTCGAAGGCATTTCGCTGTGGGGCGAACTCAAGCCGATGCTGACGCAGGAAGCGCTGGTCGAACGCGCACTGGCCTACTGCGACTGGGCCGTGGCGCGCGGGCTGCTGGCGATCCGCTCGCATGTCGACGTCTGCGACGCGCGCCTGCTCGCGGTGGAAGCGCTGCTGCACGTGCGCGAGCGCGTGCGTCCTTACCTCGACCTGCAACTGGTGGCGTTCCCGCAGGACGGCGTCCTGCGCGCGCCCGGCGCGATGCAGAACCTGACGCGCGCGCTCGATATGGGCGTCGACGTGGTCGGCGGCATCCCGCATTTCGAGCGCACCATGGCGCAGGGTGCGGAATCGGTGCGGCTGCTGTGCGAGCTGGCGGCCGAGCGCGGGCTGCGCGTCGACATGCATTGCGACGAAAGCGACGACCCGTTGTCGCGCCATATCGAGACGCTGGCGAGCGAGACGGTGCGGCTCGGCCTGCATGGCCGCGTGGCCGGCTCGCACCTGACCTCGATGCACTCGATGGACAACTACTACGTGTCCAAGCTGATCCCGCTGATGCGCGAGGCCGGCGTCGCGGCGATCGCCAACCCGCTGATCAACATCACGCTGCAGGGCAGGCACGACAGCTACCCCAGGCGCCGCGGCATGACGCGCGTGCCCGAACTGCTGGCGGCGGGCGTGCCGGTCGCGTTCGGCCACGACTGCGTGATGGACCCGTGGTACGGCCTGGGCTCGGGCGACATGCTCGAGGTCGCGCACATGGGCCTGCACGTGGCGCAGATGACGGGGCAGGAGGCGGTGCGTGCCTGCTTTGCCGCGGTGACCGCGACGCCGGCGCAAATCCTTGGCCTGGACGGCTACGGCATCGCGCCGGGCTGCCGGGCCGACCTGGTGCTGTTGCAGGCGCGCGACCCGGTCGAGGCGATCCGGCTGCGTGCCACGCGCCTGCGCGTGCTGCGTGCCGGCAAGACCATCGCCGGCACGCCGCCGGCGACGGCGGCTTTGCAATTGCCCGGACGGCCGGCGCAGGTGGATTTCATGCGCGGGAGTGGTGCTCAATAATTGGCTTGCACCCGGTTCACGCCAGATCCATGCCGCATGCCTGCACAGATTTTTGCTTGAGGGTGTTGACAGCGTCGGGTACGGGCGGCATAATCTTTTTCTTCGCATCGCAGCAGCAATGCAGCGAAACGAAGCCCAGATGGCGGAATTGGTAGACGCACTAGGTTCAGGTCCTAGCGGTGGCAACACTGTGGAGGTTCGAGTCCTCTTCTGGGCACCAATTTTCGGAAAGGCTCGCGCAAGCGAGCCTTTCGTCGTTTACGGCCTCGGATCCTGGTCGCAGAGGTCCCGTCGATCGAAATCCCGGTGGCGAGCTCAGGCCGCAGGGCCCCCTTCTTCGCCCTGCGCTTCGCGCACGCAATTGCGCCCCTCTGCCTTGGCCCGGTACATCGCCGCATCGGCCGCGGCGAACAGCTGTTGCCAATGACGTGGCCCGCCGTGCCCGATCGCGACGCCGAAACGGGCCGTCACCTGGAGGGGCCTGTCGCCGGGCATGCGCACCGGACTGATTGCGAGCGCCGCACATCCTGTCCGAAAAACCGATGATTCGTGTCGGCGTAGGCGTGTTCCAGCGCGGGCGAGTTGCCGGACATGTCGTACGCAGGCCCGGCCAGCTGCCACAGTTCGAGCAGCCGCCCGCGAGCGCCGTGGCATCGCCCAGGCTCTGCACCGGCATCGGCTGCTGTGCCGCGACGGGTGCCATGATCTGCGTGGCAATGCGTCCGCCATACTCGCGCAGCTCGCCCGGCATCTTGCCGGGCAGCGCGGGAGCGGCGAGGCCCTCGTGACACGCGGACAGCTCGCGCGCTTGCCAGGCGATGGCGGGCTGCAGCATGTCGACCACGTCGAACCTGCTTTCGATGGCCTGGCGGATTGCTTCCATGTCGCGTTCCGCAAGTGGGCGATCGGCCAGCCGGTCGATCTCGGCGCGCGCCGTGCTGCAGCCGCTCGCGCACGCGCGCGATTCCACCGCGCCTTGATCCGCGCCGGCGGCGCCGTCTGGTGCCGATGTGTGCCGCGCGCGCCGCTGTCATCCGCGCGCGCCATTGCCATCGCGCGCTCACCAACATTCCCGGCTTACGCAAGCGGTCGGATTGACCTATGCTCAAGCTCATCGGGCAGGCAGATATAACGTCCGAAGGTGGTTGCCATGACTATGGTCTTGTCATCATCGAGAGAGAGGGAGGCGGGGTCTTGCTCCGGTTGGCACCCGTGTGCCGCGCATCCGGGTCCGATCCTGCATCACCTGCAATGCTGCAGCATCCTGGCCGTGCTGATGTGTGCGCTGGCCCACGCGGATGATGCGGTTCCCGAAAGGGTTGCGGACAGCCAGGGCGTCTTCGGCTGGGACCAGCCGCTGCAGGCGCAGGCCGCGCCAGCGCCGGTCGCCGAGGCACCCGAGACGCTGGTGGCCGGCGCCGACATGCCGGCCGGCGCGCCCGCATTCTTCAGCAGTGCCCCCGAACCCGTCACCATCGAGTACGCGACGCGAGCGCCGGAGCCCTCGTCGTCATTGCCGCTGGCAAGGGGAGCGGGGCCGGACGACGACGCGCCGGGTCTGGCCGCCGTGGACCGCGATCTCGTCGCCGTGGCCGATCGCCCGCGCCGCCTGACGCTGCACATGGACGATGTCACCAGCGCCGGCGGCTTTGTCGACAGCCGCGTGCGCACCATGGCGCTGGCGGTCGATGCAGTGGTGCCGCGCGCCGGCGGCCTGACGATCCAGCCGCGACTGCAGCTGGCCTACCAGCCCGGCATGTCGCCGGTCAGCGGCGTGCAGGCGCAGGGCATGCCCGGCGATTCCAGTGCCACCGGCATCGGCATACGGCTCTATGGCGCGCAGCCGACACGCCTGGCCGGCATCTATCCGTTCGTTGAAGCCGACTGGTGGCAGGACAGCCGCAAGCAAAGCATCAACATCAACGGCACGAAGATCGATGCCGACCTGCTGCGCGGGCTGTTCTCGTTCAATATTGGCGCGCACGGCAACACGGCAACCGGCGTGAAGCTGTGGTTCAAGGTGAAGGCGGGGCGCAATCCGGGAGGTACGGTCGGCGCGAGGTACCGGTGGTAGTTTCAGAGTGGCGGCGAGCGCTTGCGCACAGTGGTGCGCGTCCTTCGCGCAGAGGCGCCATGAAAAAAGGGCTTCCGTTTCCGGAAGCCCTTTTCCTTTCTGCATAGGTGGCGCGGCTGGCAGGATTCGAACCCACGACCCCTTGGTTCGTAGCCAAGTACTCTATCCAACTGAGCTACAGCCGCACACGAGAGGCCGAATTGTAGCGGAATTTCGGGATTGCGCAAGGGGTCCGCGAAAAAAACTTTTGCGGACCGCTTACGCCATCATCTCCGACCAATCCCCGTCCGATTCGCGTGCCTTGCCTTCATCGCGCAGCTTGAGCAGGTGCGCCAGCAGCGAGCGCTGCGCGACCGGGTGCATGCGCGGCGGCACGTCGTCATAGACACGCAGCACCAGCGCTTCGATCGGCGCGGGCCCAAGTTCGCGCAGCGCGGCCGCGACCTTGGCTTCACGCTGCAGCCGGTGGCGGACCAGCAGGCGGATCGCGTCCTGTGGACGTGCGATCAGGAAGCCGTGCCCGGGGGCGAGCCATTCCAGGTCTTCTTCCTGCAAGGCGGCCAGCGAATCAAGATAGGCGCGCATGTCTCCGTCGGGCGGTCCGATCACGACCGTCGAGCCCTGCATCACGTGGTCGCCGGTGAACAGCGTCTTTTCTTCTTCGAGCAGGTAGCACAGGTGGTTCGACGCGTGGCCCGGCGTATGGCAGACACGCAGCATGCAGCCATCGCCGATGGCGATGCGCTCGCCGTGCGCGAGTTCGCGCTGCGGCGCGAAGCTCGCGTCCTGCCACTGGCCTGCCGGCGCGCCACGACCCAGCACGGTTGCGCCGGTCGCAGCCTGCAGCGCTGCCGCCGCGGGCGAATGGTCGAGGTGCGTATGCGTGGCGAAGATCCAGCGGATCGGACCCGGCGCCGCGGCCAGGATGGCGCGCACATGCTCGGCATCGTCGGGGCCGGGATCGATCACGGCCCATTCGTTGCGCGCGCCGCCGCCGACCAGGTAGGTGTTGGTGCCGGGGCCGGTCATCACGCTGCCGTTGTTCGCAGTTAAGCGCCAGACGCGCTCGGACAGTTGCACCGGCAAGCCGGGGCACAGTTCGTAACGGCCATGGTGCCGGCCTTCGGGGTCGATGCGGCCGATCTCGGCATAGCACGCCTCGTTGGGCATCACCGGCCGCACGCCTGCGGCGCCGGTGGCCAGGCGCGGCATGATGCAGGCGATGCCGCGCAGTTGCGCCGCATACGCAAAGCAGGCCTCGGCGTTGTCGAATTGCGCGATCGCTGCCAGCGTGCGGCGCGTGACGTGCATCATCGGCAGGCCGCTGGCCGGATCGGCGGCTTCGGCAGGGCGGATCCAGCGGTGTTCGACGATCTCGTTGCCATCGGCGATTACCTCCTGGCCTTCCGGCGCGATGGCGACGAAGAAACGCGTATCGAAGCGCTTGGGCAGGCCCGGCGGCGTGAGCCAGTAGCTGTGGTAGGCCAGCCGGTCGGCCGCCAGCCGCAGCCCGAGTTGCGCGCATGCATGCGCCAGGCCGGGTCCGCCGCGCTGCACGGCGGCGCGCAGCAGCGCCTGTTGTCCGGCGTCGAGGGCATCGGCAGGCAGCAGGCGTCCGTCGCTGCCATAGGCGAACAGCAGGCCGGCTTCTTCGAAGCATTCGCGTACCGCGGCAACATAGAAGTCCAGGCCGCCAGCAGGCAGCCCCAGGCGCTCGCTCGCGGCGATGTCGTCGAGGCCGTGGGCATGCGCATGCAGCGCCTTGTCGTGCAGTGCGTCGAGCGTGCCGCCGGGGAACACATAGGCACCGCTGCTGCGGTCGTTGGCGCGCTCGACGCGGCGGACCAGCAGGACTTCCATGCCGGCGGGCGCGTCGCGCACGACCAGCAGGCTGGCGGCATTGCGCAGCAATGGCGCGGGAATGGCGGTGGTGGCAGGGCGTGCGCCGCTTGTCTCTGTGGTTGTCATTGTGTCGGCATCGTGGTGTCTTGCGGCGCCGCGCGCTGCGCGCCGGCGCCGGGAGCCGATAGTGTAGCCGCGTTGACAGATTCGCAATCGCGGGCAAATCCGGGGGGCGACTGGGGCTGCCCGGCGTGGCCGGCTTTGGCTTTTCCGCTCGAAGGCATTAATCTGATAGCTCCGCTTCACTTTTTGGGAGGGCGCCAGTGCGCGCTTCCGTTGGGAGGAGGTCCGCGTGATCCGAGCTTCAATGCTGTGCCTGCCGCTGGCGTGCCTGCTGGCCGCCTGCGAGACGCCGCCGCAAACCGCGCCGCGCCGCGTCCCGCCCGCCACCACGCGCATCACGGTCGATGCCCAGACGGTGAGCAGGGCGGCCTCTGTCGCCTGCGAGCCGGCCGTCGCCGAAGCGCTGAAGCGCCGCTATCCGCAACCGGGCAGCGTCATGCTGATGTCCGATCGCGAGCAGTATTACCAGCGTCCTAACGCGCAGACGTCGGTCAACGGCGAAGGTGTGTTCGAGCCCGACGACAGTTCGTCGGCGATCGGTTTCCACTATGCCTGCCTGTACAACGCGCGCACGGGCAAGGTCGACGATGTGCAGATGCGCTATTGAGCGGTCGGTACCGAGGCTTGGTATCGCGCCCGGATCCTGGCTTCCGATCGGGTGATTCCCTCCCGCTGTGGCGGTGCCTTATCATCCATGTTTCGCTCCAGCAACCACCTTTAGTGTGATCGCCCTCGCTCACCTGCGTGCAAGGAATTGACACGGCGCAAGGGGAGGCACAAGATGCGGGAGCAAACACATGCGCCTCCGGGACGACATGCCGGCAGTCATAGCCGCAATCCCAGGACAGGTCGCAAGAATCGGGAACGGGGTCATGAAGCCTTCATTTCGTCTTATGGCGAGCGCGGTCACGCTCGCCGTCATGCTGTCCGGCTGCGCCAGCGCGCCGGATACAGCCACAGTCCAGGCCGTCGCCGCCGAACAGCCGCCGTCCGACCAGGCCATGAAGGCCCTGTCGGCCGAGGTCTTCACCTATGCCTATCCGCTGGTGCTGATGGACGTGACGCGCGAGCTGATGACGCTGCGCACGCCGGTCAACACCTTCGCCCACAAGCGCACGTTCCCGGACGCCAGCTTCACCGACGTGGTCAGCCCCAATGCCGATACGCTGTATTCGTCGGCGTGGCTGGACCTGTCGCGCGAGCCGGTGATCCTGTCCGTGCCCGACACGCAAGGGCGCTATTACCTGATGCCGCTGATGGATGCGTGGACCAATGTGTTTGCCTCGCCGGGCAAGCGCACCACCGGTACCCGTCGCGGCAATTTCGCCATTACCGGACCCGACTGGCGCGGCACGCTGCCCAAGGGCGTGCAGGAAATCCGCTCGCCGACGTCGATGGTCTGGCTGATCGGCCGTACCCAGGTCAACGGCAAGAAAGATCTCCCCGCCGTGCACCGGCTGCAGGACCAGTACCGGCTGACGCCGCTGTCCGCATGGGGCGGTGGCCGCCGCGTGCCTGACCGGCCCGCGCCGCGCGCCGCTGCGGTCGACACGCAGAGTTCGCCGGTGGAGCAGGTCGCGGCGATGGACGCTCAGGCCTTTTTCACGCGTTTCGCCGCGCTGCTGCCGGCTAATCCGCCTGCGGCGGCCGACAGCGCCATGGTGGAGAAAGTGCGCCGCATGGGCATCAGCCCCGGCGTGCCGTTCAAGACCACAGTGATGGAACCGTCGACCGCGCGCGCGGTGCAGGAAGGCGCGACCGCGGCGCTGGCAACGATCGCGCAGGGCGCGCGCAAGGGCAATGCCGATGCGGGCAACGGCTGGGTCATGCACCGCGATCTCGGCAACTATGGCACCAACTACGCCCGCCGCGCCGTGACCGCGTGGGTGGGGCTGGGCGCCAACCTGCCGGAGGATGCGATCTACGCGTCGACACGCACCGATGCCGACGGCACGCCGCTGCAGGGCGGCGCGCGCTACGTGCTGCATTTCGACAAGGACCAGCTGCCGCCGGCGCGGGCGTTCTGGTCGCTGACGCTTTACAACGACCGCCAGGCATTTATCCCCAACCCGATCCAGCGCTACGCCATCGGCAGCCGCGACCGGCTGCGCTACAACCGCGACGGCTCGCTCGACATCTATATCCAGCACGAGCGCCCGGCCGGTTCCCGGGCCGCCAACTGGCTGCCGGCGCCGCCCGATGGACTGAACATGATGCTGCGCGCGTACTGGCCGGAGCAGGCCTTGCTTGACGGCAGCTGGATGCCGCCGGCGGTGATGCGGACGAACTGACGCGGCGCTGCCCGGGCAAGAAATAAAGGCCGCATGCCTGGTGGCATGCGGCCTTTATTGTCTGATTGCGCGGAAGTTGCGCGGTTTGCTCAGTGCGAGTGCGTCGCGCACGCGGTGCAGGCAGTGCCGCCTGCCGGCGCCGCGGCGACATGGCCGGCCGGCTTGCCGACCCGCTTCCACGCCATCCTGCCGGGGCTGGACCAGCGCTCGCGCAGCGCACGCGCCGCACTGACCATGTTGGCCAGCGCCGCCTCGGTTTCTTCCCAGCCGCGCGTCTTCAGGCCGCAGTCAGGATTGACCCACAGTCGCTGCGGCGGCACCACCTCGCAGGCTCGGTCAAGCAGCCGCTCCATCGCCTGCACCGACGGCACGCGCGGCGAGTGGATGTCGTAGACACCGGGCCCGATCTCGTTCGGGTAGTCGAAGTCGCCGAAGCCTTCCAGCAGTTCCATTGCCGAGCGCGAAGTCTCGATGGTGATCACGTCGGCGTCCAGCGCCGCGATCGACGGCAGGATGTCATTGAACTCGGCGTAGCACATATGCGTGTGGATCTGGGTCTGGTCCCTGACGCCGCTTGCCGACAGGCGGAAAGCGGTGACCGCCCAGTCCAGGTACGCATCCCAGTCGCCGCGGCGCAGCGGCAGGCCTTCGCGCAGCGCGGGTTCATCGATCTGGATCACGCGGATGCCGGCCTGTTCCAGGTCGCACACCTCGTCGCGGATGGCCAGCGCGAGCTGGCGTGCGGTGGTGGCGCGCGGCTGGTCGTCGCGCACGAACGACCATTGCAGCATGGTGATGGGACCGGTGAGCATGCCCTTCATCGGCCGCTCGGTCAGCGACTGCGCGTAGCGGGTGGTGTCTACCGTCATCGGCTCCGGACGGTACACGTCGCCGTAGATCACCGGCGGCTTGACGCAGCGCGAGCCATAGCTCTGCACCCAGCCATTCCCGGTAAAGCCGTAGCCGCACAGCTGCTCGCCGAAATACTCGACCATGTCGTTGCGCTCGGCCTCGCCATGGACCAGCACGTCGAGGCCCAGCTCCTCCTGCTTGCGCACGGCCAGCGCGATTTCGGCGCGGATGCGCTCCAGGTATTCCAGGGCGCCGATGTCGCCGCGCTTGAAGGCCGCACGGGTCTGGCGGATGGCCGCGGTCTGCGGGAACGAACCGATAGTGGTGGTCGGCAACAGCGGCAGCTGCAGCGCCTCGCGCTGGCGCTCGATGCGCTCTGCGAACGGGCTGGCGCGGCGAGCCATGTCGGCGGTCACGGCGGCCAGGCGTTGCTGCACGCGCGGGTTGACCACGCGGAGCGATTGCCGGCGCGAGACCTGCACGGCGTCGGACGCTGCCAGCTGCCCGGCGACGGCGGCATCGCCCTCGTCGAGCGCGCGCGCCAGCACCTGCACCTCGTCGAGCTTCTCGGTGGCGAAGGCCAGCCACGACTTCAATTCGGCATCGAGGCGTACTTCATGCGCCAGCGACACCGGTACATGCAGCAGCGAGCAGGACGGCGCCAGCCACAGGCGATCGCCGAGCGCCGCCTGCACGGGGCGCAGCGTGTCGAGCGCGCGGCGCAGGTCGGTGCGCCAGATATTGCGGCCGTCGATCACGCCGGCGGACAGCACGGCATGCGCCGGCAGTATGGCCTGCCATGCGGCCAGCTGGCCCGGTGCGCGCACCAGGTCGATATGGAAGCCGTCGACCGGCAGTGCGGCGGCGCGCGCGGCATGGTCGGCGGCGGTGTCGAAGTACGTCGCCAGCAGCAGCTTCGGGCCCGCGTCGCGCAGGCCTTCGTAGGCGCTGTCGAAGGCGTCGAGCCATGCGGGCTCCAGGTCCAGGCAGAGCGCGGGCTCGTCGATCTGCACCCACTCGATGCCACGCGCCTTCAGCTGGCCGAGGATGCGGCGGTAGGCCTGCACCAGCTTCGGCAGCAGCGAGAGGCGATCGAAGCCGGCCACGTGGCTCTTGGAGAGCCACAGGTAGGTGACCGGACCCACCAGCACCGGGCGCGCGCGCAGGCCTTGCGCGAGCGCTTCGTCGGTTTCCTCGAAGAACCACGCCGGGCCGCCGTCAAAGGTGGTATCGGCATCCAGCTCGGGGACCAGGTAGTGGTAGTTGGTGTCGAACCACTTGGTCATTTCCATTGCCGGCTGCTCGCGGTTGCCGCGCGCCAGCTCGAAATACTGCGTCAGCGTCAGCTGCGCCGGCTCGAAGCCGAAGCGGCGCGGCAAGGCACCCAGCAGGGCCGTGAGGCTGAGCATCTGGTCGTAGTAGGCGAAGTCGCCGGTGGCCACGGTGTCCAGGCCGCGTTCGGCCTGCAGTTGCCAGTGGCGGCGGCGCAGTTGCGCGGCCGTTTCGCGCAGCGCGGCTTCGCTGCTTTCGCCGCGCCAGAACGCCTCCTGGGCGAATTTCAGTTCGCGGCGTTCGCCGATGCGGGGAAAGCCGAGGATATGGGTGCGTGCCATGGGGAACTTGCTCCGGAAGATGATGACTGGCGCACAGTGTCGGTTTCCCCATAAAATGAATCAAGCGACAAGTTCTAAACAACATATGAATATATTTCATACGGCGGCGGGGCAGACCCGCGTGCCGGACCGCGCATGATCGAGGTCCGCCATTTCCGCTCGCTGATTGCCATTGCCGAATCCGGCAAGCTCGCCACCGCGGCCGAGCGTGTGCATGTCAGCCAGTCGGCGCTGTCACACCAGATCAAGGCGATCGAGGCGCACTACGGCCTGCCGCTGTTCGACCGGACCCGGCAGGGGCTGCGTTTCACGCCGGCGGGCGAACGCCTGCTGGCACTCGCGCGCGAGGTGCTGGCCGCGGTCAGCGCGGCCGACCGCGATATCGAACGGCTCAAGGGCGACACCCGCGGCGAACTGCGCGTGGTGCTCGAGTGCCATACCTGCTTCGACTGGCTGATGCCGGTGATGGATGAATTCCGCCGCCGCTGGCCCGAGGTGGAGGTGGACCTGGTGGCTGGCTTCCATGCCGACCCGATTTCGCTGCTCAGTGAAGGCCGCGCCGACATGGTGATCGGCTCGCAGCCGTCGGTGCGGCGCGGGCTCGACGTGGCGCCGCTGTTCCGCTTCGAGATCCTGGCGGTCATCGCCAACGAGCATCGGCTGCGCAACAAGCGCCGCATCGAAGCGGCCGACCTGGCCGGCGAGACGCTGATCACCTACCCGGTGCCGGAGCAGCGCATCGACCTGATCCGCGAGGTGCTGGAACCCGCCGGCATCCGGCTGCAGCGTCGCACCGCGGAGCTGACGGTGGCCGTGCTGCAACTGGTGGCGAGCCGGCGCGGCGTGGCCGCATTGCCAAACTGGGGCGTGAAGAACTATGTCGACCACGATTACGTGCTGGCCAAGCGGATCGGCGCCCGGGGGCTCTGGAGCGAGCTCTATGCCACCGTGCCGGCGCCGCTGGCGCGCCGGCCTTATGTGGCGGACTTTGTCGCAATCGTGCGGGATACGTGCGCCGCGCAACTCGATGGCATCGAACTGCTGCCGGCATAGCGCGGCCGGCTAGGCCGGCAGCGCCAATCCTGCGTCACTGCGGACCTGCGGGGTAACGGTGCGCGGAGCGGGAGTCGGCTCGCATGGCGCCTCGCTGTCCGGATCGTCGACGTCTGCGCCCAGCACCGCCATGTCGATGCCGCTTTCCAGCCGGCGCAGGAAGAGCCACAGCAGGCTGGCATCGGCCGCGGTCAAGGTTGCATGGAGCACTGGCTGACTCGCCGATTTGACGCGGGCCTGGTCGAAGCGTAATTGTGCGGGCGCCAGCCCGGTACGGCGGGCGCTGGCAAACACCCACTCCATCGCACCAAATGGGTCGGTGCCCTCGAGTTGAAGGGAGAGGCGCAGTGTTGGAACGCGGGTGGCGGGCATGTGGTGTTTCCGGCTGATTTTCTGTAGTTAATTTACCAGCCGGGGTGCAAAATGAGCTTTTTAATTTTCTTCGATACTTGGGCAAATGGAAAAGGATCATCTGTATATGGCATAATTCTTAGATCATTCTTCCAAAAACGCCGCAGACCATGGTGCAACCTCCCAAGCTTGATGACACGGACCGCCGCATCCTGCGCGAACTCCGCCGCGACGGCCGCCTGTCCAACGCGAAACTGGCCGAGCAGGTCGGCCTCTCCGCCACTCCCTGCTGGAACCGGGTGCGCGCACTCGAGGAAAGCGGGGTCATCGAAGGCTACGCTGCGCTGCTGAACCAGAAGGCGCTGGGATTGCCGGATACGGTCCTGATCGAGGTCACCCTGGAGCGCCACGACGACGACATGCTGTACCGCTTCGGCCAGGCGCTGGCAGAACTGCCGGAAGTGATGGAGGCCTACCTGCTCACCGGCGACTACGACTACCTGATCAAAGTCGCCGTGGCCGGCACGCAAGGCTATGAGGAGTTCCTGCGGCACAAGCTGTACAAGCTGCCCGGCCTGCGCCACAGCCGCTCGACCTTCGTGCTGCGCACACTGAAGCGCGAACCCTCCGTCGAACCCTGAGCCGCCAGCCGGCGCAGCAGGGGATTATGCCGTCCGCATCACTTCGGTCGTGGTGTGGCGCAGCGCGCGCATGGCATCGTCGCATTGTCGGGAGGAGGTTGGATTGACCAGCAGTGCCCAGCGGCCGTGCTGCACCGCCTCGCGCACCGGCGTGATGACCAGGCGATGGTCGGGGCGGGGGGTCACCAGGCCGGCTAGCAACATGCCAAGCACGATGCCGATGAAAATCGCCGCGCCGGCGGCAGGGCCGGCGTTCTGGACTACGGCATCGATTTCCTGCCGGTGCAGGATGCCGACCACCGCGAGGCCGATCACTGCCCCCAGGGCACCCAACATCAGATGCGAACGCACCGCGGTGCGCACGATGACGTCGTTGTCGGGCTCCGGCTTGCGCCCGAAGTGTGCTTCGTAAGGATGAACCAGCCGGACCTGGCCGCGCTTCAGGTGCGCCTCGTAGCACACCCGCTCGGCGGCGCTGTTCGCTGCCGATCTGGTATCGAACAACGCGGCAATCCCGGTGCTGGCTTCTTCCCCGATCAGTGGATTCCGGGTCATGGCGAACTCCTGAGGAGGTGACGCCGGGTACTCGCCATGTCGTGGCAGGCGCCTGGCTTACATCTCTGTAAACCAGTCTAGGGACTCCTCTGAAGTGGCTGCATAAGTCTGTTGCGCGCCCTGCTGTAGGAATATGCCGACGACCCGCAACGGTGCGTTCCATGTCCGAATCAAGCGCGAACGCGCAATTCCGCTCATAATGTCGCCGGTGCCGGGCCGCCCCGCGCCCATTGAAAAGAATTCCGGTATGAACGACACAGAAATTGAGCTGATCGATTCGGCACGCCTGCCGACGCGATTTGGCGACTTCACGGCACACGCCTTCAAGGGCGCCCATTCGGGCATCGAGCATCTGGCCCTCAGCGTGGGCGAGGTGGCAGGCGACGACGTGCTGATCCGCATGCACTCCGAATGCCTGACCGGGGATGTCTTCGGTTCTTGCCGCTGCGATTGCGGCCCGCAGCTGGAACTGGCGATGGAGAAAATCGCTGCCGAAGGCCGCGGCATCCTGCTGTACCTGCGCGGCCACGAAGGCCGGGGCATTGGCCTGGCGGAGAAGATTCGCGCCTACCGCCTGCAGGACGGTGGGCTCGACACCGTCGACGCCAACCTCGCGCTGGGCCAGGCCATCGACGCGCGCAACTACGCCTTTGCGGCCGACCTGCTGCACCAGTGGGGCGTCACGTCGGTGCGGCTGATGAGCAATAACCCGCTCAAGGCCGCCGCGCTGGAAAAGGCCGGCATCAGGGTCAACGAGCAATTGCGGCACATCGTGCCATCCAACGCCGAGAACGAAAAATACCTGGCGACCAAGCGCACGCGCATGGGGCACCTGCTCGACTGATGGCGGCTGGCCCGGGGCTCGCCGGGTAGCCGCCCGGCTCTCCTCGGGGGCCTGTCACGACTGAGCAGACGGGCTTTTTTCCTCACATGATTCCGGGTTGATCCGCCACCGGGCACTGCGCGGGACATGCTGCGCTGAATTTGTTGCTGATGGCAACTATTGCCATTAGAATCTGTTTGCCGTCCGCAAGCTTTTTGCCCTTGATGCCCCACGCCGCCAACACCCCCACCGGTTCGATCCTGGAATACCTGACGTTCCGGCTGAACCGCCTTTGCGAAATGACCAAGGATTCTGCCTCCGGCTTCTACGAGCGGGAATTCGGCATCGGCCTGAGGGAGTTGCGCGTGCTGCGTTTTGCCGGGCTGGAGCCCGGCCTGACGCTGACGCGCCTGATCGAGCTGGTGCTGTTGGAGAAGACGGTGACTTCCAAGCTCGTCACCGCGCTGGCGAAGCGGGGCTTGCTGCGCCGTGAGGTAGGCGCGGCCGATGCCCGGCAACTGAATCTGTTCCTGACCCAGGCCGGCGCGGCTCTGGTCGCGCAGACCTACCAGCGCGGCGATGTCCTGGAAAAGATGTTCCTGTCGATCCTGACCGAAGCCGAAGTGCAGACGCTGGACCGGTGCATCGGCAAGCTGACCACGGCGCTCGAGGCGCATCAGCGGGGTATCGGGCCGCCGGCGGGATAGCGGGGCGGCGAGCGCAAAACGGCATCAACACACAACAACGAGGAGACGATATGCTGCCCAACCAAACCCCGACGCGCCGCCGATGGCGCGCCATTGCATGCGGCGCCCTGTGCGCCGCCGCCTTGCCGGCCTGGAGCCAGGACGCGAGCCGCGGGGCTGCGCCCGCGGCGCCTGCCCTGGTTGCCGCGCTGGAAAGCGACCCGGTGCGGCTCGGCTGGATGCAAGGCTTTCCGCCGCCGCCCGAGAAGCAGATCACCCACGCGCCGGGCGCCGAGAAATTCCCGCGCAATCGCTGGCTGTTCTCGCATATCCGCGAACTGGTGCCGACCGCGTCGGTCTGGCGCGGCAGCGGCCCGCCCAGCCCGCTGCCGCGCGCGGAGCGCGATATCGGCCCGGTGCCGTTCACCGATGCGGACGGCACGCAGCGCACCTTCGAAGAGATGCTGGCGCTGACCTATACCGACGGCATCCTGGTCATGCACAAGGGCAAGGTCGTCTATGAGCGCTACTTCGGCGTACTGGAGGGCCACACGCCCCATATCGCCATGTCGGTGACGAAGTCCTTCGTCGGCACGCTGGCGGCGATGCTGGCCGCCGACGGCAAGCTCGATCCGGCGGCGCCCGTCACGCGCTACCTGCCGGAAATGGCCGGCACCGCCTACGGCGATGCCACGGTGCGCCAGGTCATGGACATGACCATCGGCGTCCGTTACTCGGAGGACTATGCCAATCCAAAGGCCGAGGTCTGGGACTATGCGCGCGCCGGTGGCATGCTCGCCAGGCCTGCCGGATACAACGGCCCGGGAACGTTCTACGACTTCCTGAAGACGCTGCAGAAGGAAGGCGGACACGACGATGTCTTTGCCTACAAGACGGTGAATGCCGAGGTGCTCGCGTGGATCGTGCGCCGTGCTTCGGGCCAGTCGCTGGCCAGGCTGCTGTCGGAACGGATCTGGCAGCCGATGGGCGCCGAGCAGGATGCCTACTTCACGGTCGACAGCATCGGCACGGAATCGGGTGGCGGAGGCCTTAACACCACGCTGCGCGACCTCGCGCGCTTTGGTGAGACCATCCGCGGCAACGGGCGCTTCAACGGCAAGCAGATCATCCCGGCATCGGTCGTGGCCGATATCCGCCGCGGCGGCGACCGCGGGCAGTTTGCGCGCTCGGGCAGCGGCACCGTGCTGCCGGGCTGGAGCTACCGCGACATGTGGTGGGTGTCCCATGACAGCCACGGCATGTTCCAGGCTGCCGGCATCCATGGGCAGCGCATCTACATCGATCCCAAGGCCGAGCTGACCATCGTCCGCTATGCGTCGCACCCGGTGGCGGGGAACGCTGCCAACAACCCGATCACGTTCCGCGCGTTCCGGGCGCTGGCGGAGATGTTGTCGCAGTAGCGCAATTCCGGGGTGGCAAAGCGATACGCCCAAGGACGAGAGCCTTCCCAATCGCATCAACTGCCTCGCCTACGAGGAAGGCTTCTTCGTCGCTCGTTGCGCAGGCGCGGATAACCGGCCAGGTGAGACGCTGTATGGAACCGGATGCCCCGCAGGCCGAGAGCGGACGCGGCAGCAACGGCGGCGGAAGCCAGATACGTCGCCGCATAGGTGCGGCGTGATGATGGCACGTTGCGAGAAATCCGCGTTGACAAGCATGGTCAGTTGCGGCCAGCCATGACGCCGCCATCGACGTCCCAGATGGCGCCGGTGACCCAGCTTGCTTTTTCAGACAGCAGGAACGTGACTGCTTCGGCCACGTCCCACGGCGTGCCGACGCGGCCTATCGGATGGAAGCTGTTGAAGCCCTCCAGCGCGCTGGCAACCTCGGCTTTCGGAATAAAGCCTTCATAGATCGGCGTTTGCACGACTGCCGGCGATACGGCATTGACGCGGATGCCCTTCGGTGCCAGTTCCATCGCCAGGTGCTGGGTCAGCGAATGCAGGCCCGCCTTGGCCATGGAGTACGCCGAAGACGGCGTCGCTGCGATGGCCTGCCTCGCCCACATCGAGCCGATGTTGACGATCGCACCCGGACGGCTGGTGGCGACCAGGTTGGCGGCGACTCTCTGCGTCATGAAGAAGAGCGCCTTGTTCAGCAACATGTATTGATCGTAGTCGGCGTCCTGGTGCTCGAGGAAGGGCTTCGGGAAGAACACGCCGGCTGCATTGACCAGCAGGTCGATGTCCGCGTGCTGTTCGTCGATGACCCGAAGCAGGGCAGCGAGCGCTTCACCGCTGGACAAGTCCGCGGTCAGCGCCGTGACCTCGCCCAGACCGGCCAGTTCCTTGCGGGCTTGTTCGGCCTTGTCCGGCCGGTTTCCAACGATTACCGCACTCCCGCCTTCAGCCAGCACATTGCGGGCCGTCTGCAGGCCGATACCGCTCGTGCCTCCGACGACCAGCAGCTTCCTGTCCTTGAATTGGTTGTTCATCTACATTCCTCTGTCGACGGCTAAGAGACAAGAAAATCTGTTACGTGATCATCCTGTCCCTAGCCATGGTTGTCCGCTTGCCAGTGCAGGCGTTCGTTACCGCAGTGATTCTTGGGTTTCCATGCCGGTCTGGCAAACGAGATAAACTCTGCCAGATTGAAAGAGAATCTTTAGTGATGAAGTCACCTGTCCACCTGAACGCGCTGCGTGCATTCGAAGCCAGCGCCAGGCACCAGAGCTTTTCCGCTGCGGCATCCGAGCTTCATGTCACGCCGGCCGCCGTCGGCCAGCTCGTTCGTACGCTCGAGGAATGGCTGGGGGTGCCGCTGTTCCATCGGGCCTCCAGTGGACGAATTCGGCTGATTCCTACCGAAGCGGCGGAACGCGCCTTGCCGGACATCCGGGCGGGCTTTGACCGGCTTGCGCTGGGACTGGAGCGACTGAAGGAAGGCGCGACAAGTGGGGTGCTCACGGTGACCGTCAGTCCAGCCTTTGCCGCCAAATGGCTATTGCCGCGCATCGACAGGTTCCAGGCCGCATGGCCGGATATGGATGTGCGCCTGGAGACCAGCCTCAAGCCCGTGGATTTCATCACCCAGAGCATCGACATCGGCGTGCGCTACGGCAAGGGAAACTGGCCTGGCCTGACAGCCGAGAAACTCATGGACGAGGAGATCTATCCGGTGTGCTCGCCCAGATTGCTGCGCCAGCGCCCCTTGAAACGGCCACAGGATCTGGCCAGGCAGGTACTGATCCACGACCTGTCCATGGAGGGTCATGCGGGTTTTCCATCGTGGGACGCGTGGCTGCGCAAGGCGGGTATCACGGGCGCTGTGACGACTCGTGGCATGCAGATCAACAACTCTGCGGCTGTCTTGCAGGCCGCTGCGGAAGGGCACGGCATCGCGCTCGCCCGCAGCGTCATGGCGCGCGACGACCTCGCGGGCGGGCATCTGGTGCGATTGTGCCCGGAGATCCGCTTTGCTTCGCCGCTTGCGTATTTCATCGTCTACAGAGGCGAGCGTTCGAATCTCCCGAGATTGGCGGCCTTTCGGGACTGGTTGTTTGAGGAAGCGGCTGGCGTACGCCCCATCCCGGACAACGCGTCGTAGCTGGAAAGTCCGACGTCGGGCTACGCGCAGGCATTCGAACAGGTGGAAATCGGCGACGGTGAGTGTCAAGGCACAACGAGTGACCGGACGCGACCACGGCTGCTGCGGTCAGCGCATTCCCTTCTGCCGATTGAGTTTTATTTCAATTGATCATGGGTTTCCCGGCGCGATAGCCTTTCCCCGAGGATATAACCATGAGAGCGAAGGAGAGAGACTATGGCTGCTGCCGTAAGCGTCAAGGACATCGTGTCCAGGATAAATGACGATATAGGTTGTGCATTGACCTGCCGGAATTCGAGGAGTTCTGGGAGAGGGGGTCTGCTCCGGTGCCGACGCGAACCATGTTCATCTATCTTGACGAATTCCGACGTGATCCGGCCGGACATCGCCTCAATACGGAAAGCGGAAGGATCGTGTTGGGTAGCGACAAGCTCGCTTACCTTGGCATCGAGGACTGTCCGCCGTTTCCATCCTGGATTCCGCCCGCTGAGTGGCTTGGCTGCGCGCAGCCGGAGGAGTTCCACCTGATTTCCAGGCAGCCCATCAGGCAAGCTTCAACTGGTTGCCAGAGGAGTTCGCGCAGCCGCATCCCCAATACTACGGTCAGTATCTGCTCTATGCCGACCCGCGCGACCGGGTCTTCGGTTGTCACCACACCGTCTGGGCACTTATCGGCATGCTAAGAGCCTGGAAAGCCGATGTGTTCCGTCGGTAAGGAACGTCTTGAGCCCGGCCACATTGATCGGGTGTCCCCGTCGATTGGAGATATTCACCGCGTCGCGAATGCCTACGACGACAGAGTGTCGATCAGCATTCACGTTTATGGTGGCAACATCGGCAAGATCTCTCGTCATGGGTACGACGAGCAGACGGGCGCCCAAAAACCGTTTATCTCTGGCTACACGAACGTCCAGGCCTGACGCCGAGCCGACGGGCGCACCGGGCGGCCTGGGCCCTAAAAGTGGCGTACTAAAGGCGAGGAACGATCGGTATTATCCGCTCAGGACGACAACGCATGGATGTTGCATCTCTACGGGCCAAATCGGGTGCCCGTTGCGCTGCCACACCTTAGCATTCCAGATATCCACCCGCATGCAACAACTACGAGCCGAGATGTCGGCCGCGGGGTCCATGGATGAATGGAGATGCTAATGTCAAATACCCCACCAAGCGAGCGCCGCCCCCGGCTGGACGGCGCCACCTTGCTGCGCCAGCTCAAGGAGCTTGGCGAAATCGGCGCTGATACCGAAGCTGGCGGCCGCACCCGCATCGCGCTCACCGACGATGAGAAGGCCGGGCGCGACCTGGTTGTCCGGTGGATGCGCGAACTGGAACTCGAAGTCATCGTCGACCGCATCGGCAACGTGTTCGGTGTGTGTCGCTCGGACAGCGACGACGGCACCCAGGCGCCGTTCATGATGGGCTCGCACATCGATACCGTCACCAATGCCGGCGCGCTGGACGGCTGCTATGGCGTGCTGGCTGGACTGGCTGTAGCGCGGGCATATCGCGAAGCCGGCGTCGTACCGACGCGCACGATCATGATCGGCGCCTTCACAAACGAGGAGGGCATCCGCTACCAGCCCGACATGATGGGCTCGCTGGTCTACGCGGGCGGGCTCTCCGTCGAGGCAGCGCTGGACACAACCGGTACGGATGGAACGCGGCTCGGCGACGAACTGGCGCGCATTGGCTACGCGGGAGTTCTTGAGCCAGGCGCAATCGTCCCGCATGAGTATGTCGAGCTCCATATCGAGCAGGGCCCGATCCTGGAAGCGGAGGGCATCCAGATTGGTGTGGTCGAGAACCTGCAAGGCATCTCGTGGCAGCAGGTCACCATCCAGGGCAATGCGAACCACGCCGGTACGACGCCGACCCACCTGCGGCACGACGCCGGGCTGGTGGCGGCATCCATCGTGACATTCCTGCGCGAGCTGGCGCTGGACTCCGGCGGGACAACACTGGCGACGGCAGGGTGCCTGAGTGTGCAGCCAAACGTCATCAACGTCATCCCGCGCCGCGCCACCCTGACCATCGACCTCCGCGACCCGGATGAGGCAAAGCTGAAGCAAGCCGAGCAGCGCCTTTCCGGATTCCTGGAACAAGCCGCGCAGCGCGAAGGCGCGAAGCTAACCACCGAGTGCCTCGCGCGCTTCGAGCCGGTCGTGTTCGACGCGGATTTGGTGGCCTCCATTGAGTCATCGGCAAGGCGGTTCGGCCTGACTCACCGGCGCATGACATCCGGCGCCGGGCACGACGCTCAGATGATTGCCCGCATGGCCCCAGCGGCAATGATTTTCGTCCCGAGCAAGGGAGGCATCAGCCACAACCCGCGTGAGCACACCGATGACGACCAACTCGTCCTGGGCGCGGAACTGTTGCTTGACGTCGTGCTCAACCGCCTCGGCCAATCGCAGGCCTGACATACCATCGACACGGACTTACCCATGCTGACAAAGAACCCTCGCGCCCGCCGGGCATCGTATCCCGCCGAGCTTCAGTCAATCATGAGCATCGAGCAAGCCGAGCGCAGCCGGACATGGCTGTCTCATTGGGACCAGCTGGCCAACGGACCAACGCCGTTGCGCGAGCTTCCCGCGCTGGCTGCGCACCTGGAAATCGCGCAACTGAGCGTGAAGGACGAATCGGTCCGTTCTCCGCTCGGCAGCTTCAAAGCCCTTGGCGCGCCAATTGCACTGGTTCGCCTGATTCTCCGGATCTTCCCCGGTCGCAAGCTGGATGCACTGGCGCTGATCGACGGGAAGTATGCGGACCTGCTGAAGGATTTCACGGTCATCAGCGCGACCGACGGCAACCATGGCCGGGCGCTGGCCGCGGCAGCAAGATCGTTTGGCTGCCAATGCGTGATTGTGCTGCACGCCAATGTGAGCCAGGAACGCGAGGATGCCATCGCTGCCTATGGCGCAAGGATTGTGCGCATCGCGGGCAACTATGACGAATCCGTCGAGGAAGCGGCGCGTCTGGCCGCGGCCAATGGCTGGACGGTGGTCTCGGATACCTCTTACGAGGGCTACCAGGACATCCCGCGCGACGTGATGCAAGGCTATGGCGCCATTGCGGCGGAAATCGTCGCGCAGGCGGCGATTGCTCCCGGCCAGCCCTCCCCATATACGCATGTCCTCCTGCAAGGCGGCGTGGGTGGGCTCGCAGCCGGCATCGCCAGCTATTTCTGGGAGTATTCTGGCGAGCATCGGCCAACGTTCATCGTGGTAGAGCCGGTGCAGGCGGATTGCCTGTATCAAAGCGCGCTGCAAGGCCGCGCAGCCACCGCGACAGGTTCGGTCGATTCCGTCATGGCGGGACTCGCTTGCGGGGAGACCTCACCCCTGGCCTGGCGTTTTCTTGAGAACAGCGTTGACGTCTTCATGACGATTTCCGATGACGACGCCGTAACGGCCATGCACCACCTGGCTGGCAAGCAGACTGACGATATTCCCGTCGTTGCCGGCGAATCCGGCGCAGCGGGTATGGCTGGCCTGGCCGTGCTTCGCGCGAATGAAGCGCTTTCGGCAGAGGTGGAACTCGACGCCAACTCGCGCGTATTGGTCATCAACACCGAAGGCGCAACGGCGCCGTCGGTCTACCGGCAACTGGTCGGCGAGTCGCACGATTCCGTGCTGGCGCGCCAGGCGGCCTGGCTCGCACGCTGATTCGCCCCACACCCATCCTTATACCAATCAAGAAGCGCGCCACCACGACGATGAGGGCTTCCTTGTCGTCGGGGAGACGTGCGCCCCGAGGAAATGGAGAGACAACAATGAATCCGACGCAAAAACGCAGTATCGGGCCGATTTCCCTGATGTTTACAGGTCTAGGCTCGATCATTGGCTCCGGTTGGCTGTTCGGGGCATGGCACACCGCGAAGATTGCCGGTCCCGCGGCCATCCTCGCATGGGTGATCGGCGCGGTGGTCATCCTGGCCATTGCACTGACCTACGCGGAACTGGGCGCCATGTTCCCGGAATCCGGCGGCATGGTTCGGTACGCCCGTTACTCCCACGGTTCGCTAGTTGGTTTTGTCAGTGCATGGGCCAACTGGATTTCGATTGTCTCGGTCATCCCGATCGAAGCCATTGCGTCGGTGCAGTACATGGCGTCGTGGCCGTACCCCTGGGCGCAAGGGCTCATGACCAACGGCGAGCTGACCATGCCGGGCCTCGTTGCAAGCGCCGCGCTCGTCGTCGTGTACTTCCTCCTGAACTACTGGGGCGTAAAGCTCTTCGTGAAGACGAACTCGGCCATCACGGTCTTCAAGATAGCGGTGCCTGCGCTGACCGTCATCGGTCTGATGTGGGGCGGGTTCCATGCCGAGAACTTTGCGATTGGCACGACCTCGGCGTTTGCTCCCTATGGCTGGTCGGCAGTCCTGACGGCAGTGGCCACCAGCGGCATCGTATTCAGCTTCAACGGTTTCCAGAGTCCGGTAAGCCTGGCCGGCGAGGCACGGAATCCGGCGCGAAGCATCCCGTTCGCGGTCGTGGGTTCCATCCTTGTCGCGCTGGTCATCTACGCGCTGCTGCAGGTCGCCTTTATTGGCGCGGTGAGTCCGGCCAGCATTCGCGAGGGCTGGTCCCATCTGGACTTCACGTCCCCGTTCGCTGAACTGGCGCTGGCTTTGAACCTGAACTGGCTGGCCATGATGCTGTACGTGGATGCGTTCATCAGCCCGTCCGGCACGGGCGCCATCTACACGGCAACGACCGCGCGCATGATTCACGCCATGGAGCGCAATGACACCATGCCCCGGCTCTTCGGCAATACGCATCCCCTCTACGGCGTGCCGCGGGAAGCCATGTGGTTCAACCTGGCCGTATCGTTCGTCTTCCTGTTTTTCTTCCGCGGGTGGGGCGCCCTGGCTACCGTCATTTCGGTTGCCGTCGTGATTTCGTTCCTGGCTGGCCCTGTCAGCCTGATGGCGCTGCGCGAGCACGCAAAGGACATCGAGCGGCCGCTGCATATCCGCGGGATGTCGTTGATCGCGCCCTTCGCCTTTGTCTGTGCGACGCTCGTGCTCTACTGGGCCAGGTGGCCGCTGACCGGACAGGTCATCGTGCTGATGGTGGCTGCCTTGCCGCTCTACCTGTACTACCAGGCCAGGGCAGGATGGCGCGGCTTCGGCGCAGAACTCCGGTCGGCCTGGTGGTTCATCCTGTACCTGCCCGCCGTCGCACTGCTGTCATGTCTCGGCGGGGAGGAGTTTGGCGGCATTGGCGTCATCCCGCCGGGCTGGGATCTTGCCTCGGTTGCGGTGGCCGGCCTGGTGTTCTACCGCTGGGGCGTGCGAAGCGGCCGCAGGACATCGTACCTGGCCGAGAGTGGCGCGACGGGGATGAGGGAGTTTGCCTGATCCCGCTTGCCCCTCATCGTGGCAGTCAGGGCGTGATGGCGACGCCCAGGCTCACCTTCGAGCGCTGCATGGCCACGTGAGTCTTGAAGTTCTTGACGTTGCCCGACACGAAGAAGAGTTCCCGCGTCAGGCGCTCGTACTCGGTCATGTCCGCGACCGCAAGGACCAGCAGGAAATCATAGTCGCCAGTGACGTAATAGACCTGCTGGACCTGGGGACACTCGACAAAGCGCTTTTTCACCTCATCGAGCAGGTCGAGCCTTTCATTCTCGAGCGTAACCTCGACCAGCACGGTGATGAGCTTGCCAACCTTTGCAGGGTCGACCACCGCGGTGTTCGCCATGATGATGCCCTCGCACTCGAGCGATGCGATACGGCGGTTCACGGCCGAGGGCGACAAATTGACGGCGTCTGCGAGATCCCGCTGAGAGAGCTTGTTGTTGTTCTGAAGCAGTTGCAGAAGCTTCTTGTCGTATGCATCCAGTTGCAGTGGCATGGGCCTGGCTCTAAAGAAATGCGCAGCGCGCAAGTTTGACCCGAGTGTTGCGGGTGCTTCGCGGAATTTTAGGCACATCAACGCAACGATGTTTCATTTTGGAGCGCCAGTACGCCCGAATTTTGCAGCGGGCCGCTCGTAAGATCCGGGCTGCGCCCCTGCTATTCCAAGGATTCACATGAACGCTGACATCGAACTTCGCGACCTGCTCAGTTCCTGGCGTCACGAACTGCATCGCCACCCGGAAACCGGCTTCGAAGAAGTGAGGACGTCGGATTTCGTGGCGAAGCTGCTGTCCGGCATGGGGATGGAGGTTCATCGCGGCATCGGCGGTACCGGCCTGGTAGCGAGCCTGCGCGTCGGGGACGGACGGGGCGTCATCGGCCTGCGTGCCGACATGGATGCCCTGGCGATCCACGAGAAAGCGCCGGACCGGTCTCATGCCTCGCAGACCGAAGGGAAGATGCACGCATGCGGGCACGACGGCCATATGGCGATGATTCTTGGGGCCGCCAAGCTGCTCGCGGATCGACGGGACTTCAATGGCACGGTGCGCTTCATCTTCCAGCCGGCGGAGGAGCATGGCCGCGGCGCCAAGGCGATGATGCAGGATGGCCTGTTCGAGCGATTCCCGATCGACGCCATTTATGGGGCGCACAATATGCCGGGGCTCCCGGCCGGCAACATCGCAACCCGGGCGGGCGGCATCATGGCCAGCGAAGACAATTTCGTCATTCATGTGAAGGGGCAGGGCACGCATGCGGCCAGGCCGCATATGGGTATCGATCCCATCATGATTGGCGCGGAAATCGTCCTGGCGCTGCAGACTATTGTTTCTCGGAATCTGGATCCCAGCCTTCCGGCGGTGATTTCCTGCACCGAGTTCATCACCGACGGCATTCGCAACGCGATTCCAACGAACGTCATCATCAAGGGTGACACGCGCAGCTACACGCCGGCGGTGCAGTCATTGCTCGAAACGCGGATGCGGGAAATCAGTGAAGGCATCTGCCGCATGCACGGAGCAGCCTGCACCTTCGCGTACACGCACGAGTTCGCGCCGACGGTGAACTGGGAGCAATGCGTGCCGGTCGCGCTTGAAGCGGCGCGGAATATTGTCGGTGAAGATCGCGTCAACGGTTCCGTCGACCCGATGATGATTTCCGAAGACTTCGGCGCATTCCTGCAAGCCGTGCCGGGCGCCTTTGTCTTCATCGGTAACGGCGAATCGGGGACGCCGGGCGGCGTGCCGCTGCACAACAATCGATATGATTTCAACGACGACGTGCTGACCATCGGTGCAAGGTATTTCGCCGAAATTGCGCGCCTGTCGTTGCCGGTCTGACTTTATTGGAGTCGGGCGTCCGCTCTTCGGCCGAACACCGGACGTTGAGCGCCATATACGCAAAGCGGCTTCGCAACGCTACAATCGACATCGCCGTTTCCTTCCATTGCCATGACCTGCTCCGCGCAGGCGAAAGGCCAGGATGCGTCCCCCACCTAGCGCCCTGAAGTCCGAGGACCACAAGCAGCAGGCATTCCGGGATGAAGTGATCCGGTTATACGAGCACGAGCCCGACCTGCATGAACTGCCGGCGCTTCTGTTCGAAAGCGTAGCGGCGCTGACCGGCTGCGACCTGTCTGGCTATACCGAACTGCACCAGGCCAGCGGGGAGTGCCGCGCGCTGTTGTCAGAGCAAGGCGACCCCGGCATGCGCGCCGCATGGGCGCAGGCTTTCGCCGGCAGGCGCGTGCAGGGCCATCCATTTTGGGAATACGACCCGGCGTTCTTTGGCGAACGCGCGCTGCGCGAATCCGATGTGTTCAGCCATGACGAGTTCATGGCGCTACCGGTCGCGCGCGAGGTCTGGTTGCCGTCACGGCTGCACCGGGTGATGGCGGTGGTGATGCAGCACGATGGGTATGTGGTCACGGTGGCCGGCCTGCGCGTAGCGGGCAGCCCGCCGTTCAGCGACGGCGATCGGGAGCGCCTGCAGGCGCTGCGTCCCCATGTGTTGCGCTGCTACCGCCAAGCGCAGCAGCGCACCGTCGCCCGTCTCGGGCCCGCGCAGCGGCTGCGGCTCGCGTTTCCGGCGCTGACGCCGCGCCAGCTTGAGGTCTGCGGCTGGCTGGCGCAGGGCAAGTCGAACGAAGACATCGCGGCCATCCTTGGCGTCAGCGTCGAAACCGTAAAAGTCCATGCGCGCGTCATCTACGACAAGACCGGTGTGGAAGGGCGGCACGCGGTGAGCGCAATCGCCCACACCGTGCCGCCGGTCGGGCAACTGCCGCCGCTATGGACGCTGCGGGAGGCGGCCGCTGAACGGCCAGCCGCCTGACCGCGTGGTGCGCTACGTGCGCTACGTGCGCAACGATGGCTGCTCGGGTGTCTTGCCGGTCAGCGGAGCGCCCAGCGTCTTCAGCGTGCCCTGGCTCGACGGCGGATACACGGTGGCGGCGATATCCGGCAGCGGATCGGTGACGCTGGCGCCAAGTGTGTTCGCGTTATTGACCACCTGGAACGTGGTCAGCGTCGGCACCGCCTGCCACCAAACGCCAGTGGTGGTCTGGACCGGGTTGTCGATCTCGAAGTGCTTGCCGATCGTAGTCTGCTCAGTGATCGACAGTTCCTCGGTGAACGAATCGGAGTATGACAGCGTCAGGTTCACCTTGGCGCTGAACAGCCCGATATCGAACCCCGATTCCAATCCCAGGCTCACGCCCAGCGTTTGCGTTTCACTGTCGGACACACTGACGCCGGTGGTCACGTCGACTTCATAGCCGGTATTGACGCCGGGCTGACCGGTGAGCTCGCATAGCTGCACCCATGCCTGGTTGACGGTGAGGATGGTATAGGTGCTGCTGTCACCGGGAACGACCATGCTGAACGGCGCGTTGGCGGCCACGCTGCCAGGCATCGGCTCATTGACGTAGGTAGGCGAAGGGGGCTGGCTGGAAGCCGCGTAAGGGGTCGACGGCGGCAAATCGAGCGCGACGACGCTGGCGCCGCCGATCAGCACGGCGCCGCTGGGGCCCCAGTTGCTGATGGCTTGAGGCGGCTGCACGGCAAAGCCCTGCGTGGCGGTGTAGTCGGCGCCGTTGGTCAGCAGCACGGACTGCACCATGCCTGAGAACGGGAACGACTCGCCGTCCCAGAACGCGCCGATGTAGGAGGTACCGTTGCCATTGGGTGCCTGCAGCGGATTGCCGGATACCGGCACCGACTGGACCTGTACGCCGTTGACACAGCCGGCCAGGCTCTGCCCTTGCGTCCAGATCATTTCAACCAGGCTCCACTGGTCAGTCGGGATCTCTCCGGCCACGAAGGTGTAGTGGTTGCCGGCGTTGTCCCACACCTCTGGATAGAGCAGCGGCGCGTCGTTGCCCGCGGTGCCGATGCCAAGAACCAGCGACTGGCCCAGCGAGAACACCTTCTGGTTATCGGGCAGACCTGTGCTGTTCACATAGACCCAGGCCAGCACGTGGACCGTGCTGGCGCCCAGGATGATGCCCGGGGCGCCGGCATTGACCTGCACAGCGCCGGGCGAGGAAAAGTCGTATGCACTGACGGTTGGAGCATTCATGGTGTTACCCCTCGGATTTGGACATTCAGGAAGGTCATGAAGCAACGGGAACTCACCCCTGCAACACTCAGCCGCCGTTGTGCTTGTTTGACGGATTTGACGGATGGGAGGAACGTGGCGGCGCGCGATGAGGTCTCCCGCCATCCGTGCAACGGTGCCGCGGCAGGCCAGCGCGCCGCGCACCCGGGGCCAATATAGGATCGCGTCGCGCGCATCGCCATTACTCTTCCGGGGTAGGAAAAAAGCGCCCGGCACGCCGGCCAGGCGCGCAGCGGAAACCCACGAAATTCGTCCCGATCTTGCGCCGCCAAGCGAACGTGATGATGCGCGGCGATCCCGAGGGGAACGAATAGGATTTTTTGCGCCATGGACGCCAGTTCAGCGACTTCCGGATTTCTCGTCCGGCTAGACGGTACGTAGTCCAGCCAATTCGGGTTTGCTGCACAACTGTGAAGAACCGGAATTGGCTGCACTGCGTTTTCCGAAAAATCAATAACTTAACAGTTAATTCCGTCACCGCTCGGCCACGCTCGGCCGTCTTGGAATCAAATTAACTGGACTGCAGTGCAAAGAAGCGCGAATTAGCTGGACTGCTCCGCAGGCGCCATTTTAAGCACATTTCTTCGCTTTCCAACCCATCCCTCGCGAAATCGCTGGCCTACCTCTACCAGAGCGTGTCCCGATAGTCTGGGAGAATCTCAAAGTAGTCTGCGCCGGATGACATAAGTATCTGGCTCACTAATAGGGCGATGCCACGGCGACGTACTGGGGAGAGTCGCCCTACGTTCACTACGTCCATTACGCCCGAGTCTCTTGTGGCTAAAGTGTGCTCTGTATTACTTTTTGTTGCCGGCTGGACCGTGATGACCGTCGCGATGATGCTGCCCACCAGCGTCCCGCTGAAGTAGAAACGTGCTGTCGCCTTCATTACAGATCGGGGACGCAATCCCTAGAGAGTCACATCCCATACACCACGCCTGGGGACACAATCCTAGGCTATCGCCACAACAGGGAGTCGGACGATCATGCCCCGACAAAGTTCGACCTCAACGGACGACGCAGGAAATGCCAGGCATGCTTCAGATTCAAGTGGAAACTGCTTGAGTCTCGCGGCAATAAAGCATCTCCATAGCACTGATATCCATAAAATTGTTTGTATTCGTCCACCTGTAGGAAATTAACCAAATGATATGCAAACCGAAATTCATCAGCTTCGATTGTTACGGAACGCTCATTAACTTCGAAATGGGCCCGACAGCAAAAAAGATTTTCGAAGATCGCGTTCCGACTGATCGGATGAAGGCATTTCTTGACAGCTTTCGATTTTACCGCCTCGACGAAGTATTAGGTGAGTGGAAACCTTTCTTTGACGTTGTTGAAAACTCCATTCAACGGGCGTGCAAGGCACACGGCGTTGAATATCGTTCATCTGATGCGGTCGCATTGTACGACGCGGTCCCGACCTGGCAGCCCCATCCGAACGTCGTTGAGGTGCTTGAGGCAATCGCTCCACACATCCCGCTGGTGATCCTCTCAAACTCGATGGTCGATTTGATTCCACATAGCGTCGCGCACCTCAAGGCACCCTTCCACGCTGTTTACACCGCCGAGGAAGCACGCGCCTACAAACCGCGGGCTCAAGTGTTCGAATATATGTTCGATCAGCTCGGCTGCGGACCAGACCAGATGATGCACGTCTCGTCGAGCTTTCGTTATGACCTGATGACGGCGTCCGATCTGGGATTCATGGCCAAGGCGTTCATCGATCGAGGTCACGAGCCCACCTCCGACAGCTATGGTGTCAACAGGTTGACCGATGTTCGCCAACTTCCCGGTTTACTTGGACTTGAATGCCTGCTTCCGACCGCGACGATGAAATGAGACGCATGATGCCGGAGAATCGTCCGATTGCGGCAGCGGCGTTGAGCACAGCGGCGCCCAGCCTTGTTCTAGACGAAGTGGGAGCCTTGGTCAGCCGTCTCTACGGTATCGATGGCAGCGTCAAATCACTGGCAGGTGAACGAGACCAGAATTGTTGCATAGAGACGGCGGACGGCGCTCGGTACGTTGTCAAGATCAGCAATCCATCGGAGCCAGTTTCGGTGGTCGACTTCCAGATCGCTGCGCTCAACCACATCGCCCGCGTCTCGCCCGACCAGCCAGTGCCGCGAGTCGTGCGGACGCTTAGCGGACGTACGCGCGACACTGTGGCATTAGCCGGCGGGCTTCAAACCACCGTGCGGATGCTTACCTATCTCGACGGCGTCCAGATCCGGGAGACCCCCCGGACCGCCGCGCAGCGTCGGGCAATGGGGACAGTGCTCGCCAATTTAAACCTCGCGTTGCGCGATTTCACGCATCCTTCCGCGATGCACAATCTGCTCTGGAATGTTTCCGCAGCGCACCGGCTGACAGCCAAGCTAGATGGCATCGTGGACGCCCCGCGTCGCGCGCTCGCTGAGTCGTTCATGACGCGCTTCACCGACCATGTCCTGCCGCGTCTCGCCGCGGTGAGGGCGCAGGTAATCCACAACGACTACCACTTCTACAACGTTCTGGTCGCACCCGACGATCATGAACGCATTCTGGGGATTATCGACTTCGGCGACATGCTGTATGCGCCGCTGGTCGGCGAGGTGGCTACAGCGGCGGCCTTTCATATGACTGGCAACGCCGATCCGTTCGACGGGCCAGCGCAGTTCGTCGGAGCCTATCACGCGACGCTGCCGCTTAGCGAAATCGAGCAGGACATCGTCACCGATCTCATGGCGACGCGCCACCTGATCACAGCGCTGATTTCGGAATGGCGCGCTGCCCGCTACCCCGAGAACCGGGCCTACATCATGCGCCACAATCCCGCAGCATGGGAAGCGCTGTCTCAGATGGCCGATCTCTCCCGCAATGAGGCCCGCGACCGACTACTAACCGAAGTACGAAAAGGATAAGTGAATGAAAAGTACCACTGACCTCAACATGGTCAACGCCTATATCCCCGGACGTGCCAACGTGGGACCTGTCACTGCGGCGATGATCGATCGGCGCGATGCATTGCTCGGCCCGGCATATCGGCTGATGTACGAACATCCGCTTCACATCGTGCGCGGCGAAGGCGTGTGGCTGATCGATCCGGAAGGTCGCCGTTACCTCGACGTTTACAGCAACGTCGCGTCACTTGGGCATTGTCACCCGGCGGTGACCGAGGCGATATGCAGGCAAGTGCAGACCCTCGCGACCAACACCCGCTATCTGCACGACACGATTCTTGAACTGGCCGAACGCCTGCTCGCGAGCGTGCCTGAGACCAACCTTGCACATCTCATGTTGACCTGCACGGGCAGCGAGGCAAACGACCTTGCCTATCGCATCGCCAAGGTCCGCACCGGTGGCAGGGGCGTGATCGTGACCGAAACTGCCTATCATGGCTTCACCGACGCAGTGTCGCAATTCTCGCCATCACTCGGCGTGACAGTCGATCTCGGCGCCCACGTTCGCCTGGTCCCGGCACCGCGTCTCTATCATGCTGAGGGTGCTGACCTCTCCGAGCGCTTCACGCGCGATGTCGAGGCGGCGATCGCCGATCTTCGGCGTCACGGCATCAAGCCTGCGGCACTGCTTGTCGATTCCCTGTTCACCAGCGACGGCATCCTTCCTGGACCAGCGGGCTTTTTGAAAGGCGCGGTCGACGCGATCAAGCGGGCTGGCGGCCTTTTCATCGCCGACGAGGTCCAGCCCGGCTTCGGCCGGACGGGCGAGCATATGTGGGGTTTTCAGCGTCACGGTGTCATCCCCGACATCGTCACCCTCGGCAAGCCGATGGGCAATGGACAACCTGTCGCGGGACTGCTGGCCACCGCTGACGCGCTGGCAGAATTCGGCAAAAACTCAAGATACTTCAACACGTTCGCCGGCAATACCGTATCGTGCGCGGCTGCGCTGGCGGTATTGGATACGATCGAGAAAGAAGGCCTGGTGCAGCATGCCGCCAGGGTCGGGAATATCCTGCGCAACGGCATCGCCGATCTTGCCACCCGGCACGAGGCCATTGGTGACGTGCGTGGCGTGGGCCTGTTCGTCGGCGTGGAACTTGTCTCGGACCGCGCATCGCGAACGCCCGATCGCGAGCTCACCACCCGGGTAGTCAATCGAATGCGTGACAAGGGCGTCTTGCTCAGCGCCTGTGCGATGGGGCACAACGTGCTCAAGATTCGACCGCCACTGGTGCTGTCAGCGGAACAAGCCGGCATCGTGATCGAAACGCTCGACGAAGCGCTAACCGCAGTGCAATCGGCAAAACCGAGGTAACCGGGACCGACACTGATGGTAGTATCGACTCATGCGATCTTCAGCTTCCCTCGACCAGTTTGACATCAAGATTCTTGTGCATCTTCAGCGCGAGGGACGCTGTTCGAATGTCGATCTGGCCGGTGCCATTGGCCTCAGTGAGAGCCCATGTCTCCTCCGTACGAAACGGCTTCAGGAAATCGGCGTGATCCGTGGCTACCGCGCGGAGGTCGCACTGGAGAAGCTGGGCAGCCACGTAATCGTGTTTTCCGAGGTGACTATCAGCAGCCATCGGCCTCACGATTTCCGTAAATTCGAAGCAGGGGCTGGCAAGTACCAAGAAATCGTCGAATGCTACAACGTCAGTGGCGGTTACGATTACCTTCTGAAAGTCGTGGCGCCTAATATCGCCTATTTTCAGGCGCTCATGGAGCGGCTGTTGAAAGATGATATCGGGATCGAGAACTTTTCCAGCCGGATCGTATTGCGCAAGCCACTTGACCAACGCGGATATCCAGTGAGTATTATCGCAACCGGAAAGCCAGATTGGGAGTGATGAGGTGACGCACTGGCGCATGAAATTTGGCGCCGTGCGTCACTATGGAGTCCGTGCTGAAACTCAACGTCCGTCAGGCTGTGACCCACACCTTGCGCACGGTCTCAAGGTTGCGCCAGGTGCCGACGTAGCCCGGCTTCATGATGAAGCTTCGCCTGCCTCGTAGATTAAGAGTGAGGCCTGACCGGGGACGCGGCTGCTAAGCACGTCGACTTCAGCCCTCGCTCCGCGCAAACCGCAACAAATTCACATTCATCCGAAACACAGACGGGGTCGAAAATGACCCTCACCTTGGAGAGCCTCGCCCACATCGGGCTGCGCGGCAATCCAGCCAATTCCGGATTTCTGATCCAACAAAAGCGCACGTAGTCCGGTTAATTCCGGTTTCCTACACAACGGCGTCATCCAGACCGATACGAATCCTTTTCGAAACTGTTACACTGTATGGATGTACAGTGTATGGGCCAGGCCTTCGCGGACCTGCGCAGGCGCTGTGCTATGGTGGTTTGCTCCAGGCCCGCCTGACCCATCGCCACCCGCCGTCCACGCCTGTCCCTCCCTTAACGCATTGATCCGAAAGAAAAAATCGTGTCGAGCAAGCAGCTGATTCGCATTCGCGGCGCCCGCCAGCACAACCTCAAGGATGTCGACCTCGACCTGCGCCCCGGCGAGATGACCGTGGTGACCGGGCCGTCCGGCTCGGGCAAGTCGAGCCTGGTGTTCGACACGCTCTATGCCGAGGGCCAGCGCCGCTACGTCGAGACCTTCAGCGCCTACGCGCGCCAGTTCCTGGACCGGATGGATCGCCCGCAGGTCGAGCGCGTCGACGGCGTGCCGCCAGCGATCGCCATCGACCAGACCAACCCGGTGCGCAGTTCGCGCTCGACGGTTGGCACGATGACCGAGCTGAACGACCACCTGAAGCTGCTGTATGCGCGCGCGGCGGAGCTGTTCGACAAGCAGACCGCGCTGCCGGTGCGCCATGATTCGCCGGAGACGATCTACGGCGAACTGCTGGCGCGCACGGCGCAAGGGCAGCCGCACCACGATGCGCGGCTGGTGGTGACGTTCCCGGTGGAACTGCCGGAATCGACGACCGAGGAAGAGGTACAGCAGTGGCTCTCCGTCAGCGGCTACACGCGCGTGCAGGCGCAGCGCGTGATGCAGTCGCCCAGCGGGGCGCGCAAGCTGCTGGACGTGGTGGCCGACCGTTTCCGCATCGGCAATGCCGAAAAGGTGCGCGTGGTGGAGGCGATCGAAGCCTCGCTCAAGCGCGGCGGCGGACGCGTCAACATCTACGTGCTGGCCGATGGCGACGAAGGCCCCGTGTGGCGCTTCTCCACCGGCCTGCATAGCCCGGAGAGCGACCTGCGCTATGCCGATCCCCAACCCGCGCTGTTCTCGTTCAACTCCGCCTACGGCGCCTGCGAAACCTGCCGGGGCTTTGGCCGCGTGATCGGGGTCGACCTCGGGCTGGTCATTCCCGACGCGCGCAAGTCGCTGCGCGAAGGCGCGATCAAGCCGATGCAGACCCCGGCCTGGAAAGAGTGCCAGGACGACCTGATGCGCTACGCCGGCAAGGCCGGCATCCCGCGCGACACGCCCTGGGCCGACATGACCGAGGCCGAGCGCCACTGGGTCGTCCATGGCTCGCCCGACTGGAACGGCCAGTGGAACAAGCAGTGGTACGGCGTGATGCGGTTCTTCAGCTACCTGGAGTCGAAGGCGTACAAGATGCACATCCGGGTGCTGCTGTCCAAGTACCGCAGCTACACCCCGTGCGAAACCTGCGGCGGCGCGCGCCTGAAGACCGAATCGCTGCTGTGGCGCCTGGGCTCGAAGGACAATGCCGACGTCGTGCTGGCAGCCGGACGCCGTTTCCTGCCGCGCGGGGTGGACTGGAACCGCACCCAGCTCGAAGCGTTGCCGGGCCTGACCTTACACGACCTGATGCTTTTGCCGATCGATCGCATCCGCCGCTTCTTCGATGCGCTGACGTTGCCCAGCGCGATGCTGGACGACGCCCTCAAGCTGCTGCTGGCCGAAGTGCGCACGCGGCTCAAGTACCTGTGCGACGTCGGTCTTGGCTACCTGACGCTGGACCGCCAGAGCCGCACGCTCTCCGGCGGCGAAGTGCAGCGGATCAACCTGACCACTGCGTTAGGCACCTCGCTGGTCAACACGCTGTTCGTGCTGGACGAGCCCAGCATCGGCCTGCACCCGCGCGACCTCAACCGCATCGTCGAGGCCATGCACCGGCTGCGCGACGCGGGCAACACGCTGGTGGTGGTCGAGCACGACCCTTCGGTGATGCTTGCCGCGGACCGCCTGATCGACATGGGCCCCGGCCCCGGCGAGCGCGGCGGCAATATCATGTTCGACGGCACGCCATCCGATATCCGCAATGCCGACACGCTGACCGGCGCTTACCTCGGCGGGCGCCGCCGCGTGGCCGATGCCTCGCACTGGCAACGCCGCCCCGTCGACGACGCGCTGCCGCGCATCGTGCTGGAAGGCGCGACCGAACACAACCTGCAGGACGTCACCGTCGAGATCCCGCTGCAGCGGCTGGTGTGCGTGACCGGCGTGTCCGGCTCGGGCAAGTCCACGCTGCTGCAGGACGTGCTGTATCCGGCGATGGCGCGGCATTTCGGCAAGGCGACGGAATCGCCGGGGGCGTACCGCAAGCTGGCCGGCGCGGAACGGGTCGATGACGTGGTATTCGTCGACCAGTCGCCGATCGGCAAGACCGCGCGCTCCAACCCGGCCAGCTATGTGGGCGCATTCGACGAGATCCGCAAGATCTTTGCCAAGGCGCCGATGGCGCTGCAGCGCAGCTATACCGCGGGCACGTTCAGCTTCAATTCCGGCGACGGGCGCTGCCCGACCTGCGGCGGCTCGGGCTTCGAGCACGTCGAAATGCAGTTCCTCAGCGACGTCTACCTGCGCTGCCCGGATTGCGACGGCACCCGCTATCGCCCCGAAGTGCTGGAGGTGAAGATCGAGCGCGCCATCGCCGGGCAGCCGCCGCGCGCGCTCAGCATTGCCGACGTGCTGGAACTGACCGTCAGCGAAGCGGCGTCGTATTTCGCCGGCGATGCCGCGGTGCTGCGCGTGCTCCAGCCCATTGTCGATGTCGGCCTCGAATACATGAAGCTGGGCCAGCCCGTGCCGACGCTGTCGGGCGGCGAGGCGCAGCGCCTGAAGCTGGCGGGTTTCCTTGCCGAAGCCGCGCAGGCCACGCCGTCGCGCACGCGCGCCAGCACGCTGCCGCGCCGCCTGTTCATGTTCGACGAGCCGACCACGGGTTTGCACTTCGACGATATCGCCAAGCTGATGCTGGCCTTCGGCAAGCTGCTCGACAGCGGCCATTCGCTGATCGTGATCGAGCACAACCTCGACGTGATCCGCGCCGCCGACTGGCTGATCGACCTGGGCCCCGAAGGCGGCGATGCCGGCGGCCGTGTGGTCTGCACCGGCACGCCCGAAGACGTGAAGGGCTGCGCCGGCTCGCATACCGGCCAGGCGCTGAAACACTATGACGCCGCGCTTGGCGAAGCCGGCGCGCTTGCCGCGGAACGTGCCGCCGGCGCCGAGTCCGAGGGCGTGCCGCTGCAGGCGGTTTTGCAGGCGCGCCGCGCGCGCCGCGAGGTCGAGGGCGAGGACGTGGTGCGCATCGTCAACGCGCACGAGCACAACCTGAAGTCGCTCAACGTCGATATCCCGCACGGCAAGTTCAACGTGGTCACCGGGGTGTCCGGCTCGGGCAAGTCGACGCTGGCGTTCGACATCCTGTTCCACGAAGGCCAGCGGCGCTACCTGGAATCGCTCAACGCCTATGCGCGCTCGATCGTGCAGCCGGCGGGCCGACCCGAGGTCGATGCGGTCTACGGCATCCCGCCCACCGTCGCGATCGAGCAGCGCCTGTCGCGCGGCGGCCGCAAGAGCACGGTGGCGACCACCTCGGAAGTCTGGCACTTCCTGCGCCTGCTATACGTCAAGCTGGGCATCCAGCACTGCGTGCATGACGGCGCGCCGGTGACGTCGCAGAGCCCGGAATCGATCGCCGCGCAGCTGCTGCGCGACCATCGCGGCCAGCACGTCGGTTTCCTGGCGCCGCTGGTGGTCAACCGCAAGGGCGTCTATACCGACCTGGCCAAATGGGCCAAGGCGCGCGGCAATACGCACCTGCGTGTCGATGGCGAGTTCCTGCCGGTCGATCCGTGGCCGCGCCTGGACCGGTTCCGCGAGCACACCATCGAACTGCCGGTCGGCGACCTGGTCATCACGCCCGAGAACGAGCAGCCGCTGCGCGCACTGCTGGCGCAGGCCCTGGAAGCGGGCAAGGGCGTGATGCACCTGCTGGCGCCGCTCGATGGGCTGGACCATGCCATGACCAACGGCGGCACCGCGCACGTGGGCGAGGTCAAGGTGTTCTCGACCAAGCGCGCCTGCCCTGAGTGCGGCACCAGCTATCCGGAACTCGATCCGCGCATGTTCTCGTACAACAGCAAGCACGGCTGGTGCGGCAGCTGCGTCGGCACCGGCCTGGCGCTGACGCGCGAGCAGCGCGCGGCGTTCGACGATACCGTGCTGGCCGACGACAACCGCGGCCGCGAGCAGAGCCTGCCGTCGGAGGAGCTGGAACCGGAAGGCGTGGGCGAAGCGCCATGCCCCGACTGCCACGGCACGCGTCTGAACCCGGTGGCGCGCGCGGTCACGTTCGACACGCAGGCTATCGTCGACGTGGCGCAATGGACCGTGTCCGATACCCGCCGCTGGGTCGACGGCCTGCGCCTGGCCGGCCGCGACGCCGAGATCGCGCGCGACGTGGTCAGCGAGATCGGCAGCCGGCTGCAGTTCCTGGAAGAAGTGGGCCTGGGTTACCTGAGCCTGGACCGCGCCGCGCCGAGCCTGTCCGGCGGCGAAGCCCAGCGCATCCGCCTCGCGGCGCAGCTCGGCAGCAATCTGCAGGGCGTGTGCTACGTGCTGGACGAGCCCACCATCGGCCTGCACCCGCGCGACAACCAGATCCTGCTCGACGCGCTGCGCAAGCTGGGCGACAAGGGCAACACGCTGGTGGTGGTCGAGCATGACGAAGACACCATCCGCCGCGCCGACCACATCATCGACATCGGGCCCGGCGCGGGCAAGCGCGGCGGCACGCTGGTGGCCCAGGGCGGCGTGGCCGAGCTTGCCGCGGCGCCGGCTTCCACCACCGGCCAGTTCCTGGCGCAGCCGATCATCCACCCGCTGCAGGCGCGCCGCCCGGTGCAGCCGGGCGCGGCCGGCAAGCCGGCTGATCCGGCTGAATGGCTGTCCGTGCACGGCGCTTCGCTGCATAACCTGCGCAACGTCACCGCGCGCATCCCGCTGTCGCGGCTGGTGGCGATCACCGGCGTGTCGGGCTCGGGCAAGTCGACGCTGGCGCGCGACGTGCTGATGACCAACCTGCTCGACGCGGTGGGCCGTTCGGTGCTGTCGTCGCCGGCCACGCGCCGCGCGCGCAATGCGGCGAAGGAAGAGGCCAAGGAGGCTAAGGCGGGCAAGTCGGTGGCAAGGAAGCCGCTCAAGGTCGATCACGACTGGTATGGCTGCGACGCCATCACCGGCTGGGAACCGATCGACCGCGTGCTCGAAGTCGACCAGACCCCCATCGGCAAGACCCCGCGTTCGTGCCCGGCCACGTATATCGGCGTATGGGACACGATCCGCCGGTTGTTCGCCGATACGCTGGAGGCGCGTGCGCGCGGCTATACCGCGTCGCGCTTCTCGTTCAACACCGGCGATGGCCGCTGCCCCGCGTGCGAAGGGCAGGGCGTGCGCACCATCGGCATGAGCTTCTTGCCGGACGTGAAAGTGCCATGCGACGTCTGCCACGGTCAGCGCTTCAATCCCGAGACGCTTGCTGTCACCTGGCGCGGCAAGAACATCGGCGACGTGCTGACCATGGAGATCGACGAAGCGGTGGAATTTTTTGCGTCGATGTCCAATATTGCGCACCCGCTGCAGCTGATGAAGGACGTGGGGCTGGGCTACCTGACGCTGGGCCAGCCGTCGCCGACGCTGTCCGGCGGCGAGGCGCAGCGCATCAAGCTGGTCACCGAGCTGAGCAAGGTGCGCGACGACATCACGCGCCGCGGCCAGAAGGCCCCGCATACGCTGTACGTGCTGGACGAGCCGACTGTCGGCCTGCACATGGCCGATGTGGCGCGCCTGATCCGCGTGCTGCACCGCCTGACCGACGGCGGCCACAGCGTGGTGGTGATCGAGCATGACCTCGACGTGATCGCCGAGGCCGACTGGATCATCGACCTGGGACCGGAAGGCGGCGCGGGCGGCGGCACCATCGTCGGCGCAGCCGATCCGGAGTCGCTGGCGCGGATCCAGGCCAGCCATACCGGCGCGGCCCTGGTGCCGGTGCTGGCGCGTGGCAAGGCCGGCACGCAGCAGGCCGGCGCGCGGGGCAAGCTCAGCATGGCCTGAGCCGCTTGCCGCAAGCGAAGGGCGTAGCGCGGGCCACACGGCACGGGCACGGCTTTCGCTTGCTCATGGTTACTGGCGCGCACATCGCGCCCTGAACGGAGGTAACCATGAAGCATATCCGACCCAGCCGACTCCTCGCCGCCGTCGCGCTCGCCGCCGCCGCGATTCCCGCCATGGCGCAGATGACGCCCGGCACGCCGCGCGGCAGCTATGACCCTTATTCGCAGGGCGCGCGCAGCACAGACAAGTTCGATCCCTACACGCAGGGCGCCAACGCTCCTACGCGCCAGGACCTCGCGCCCGCGCCCGAGGCCCAGCCCTCTACCGTGCCGGCGCAGCCTGGCATGGTCAGCCAGCCCATGCAGCGCACGCCTGATCCATACATGGAAGGGACGCGCTGGGTCAGCCCGGAACTGGGCCGCCGTCTTGGCCCGCGCAGCCAGTTCCTGGACGGTGCCTGATGTCGAGCGCCTGACAAGGCAATTTTCGCAACGGCCGCTTGCCACGTGCGCGGCATCATGCCGGCGCACGGGCAACGGCCTTTCCAGCCTTTCCAGCCTTTCCAGTCGGGAGGCCGCGGCAAAATGCGAATGCAACCGGACTTACCGCCTCTTGTAATTCCTGCGCAAGCGCGCGGACTTCACAGCGCGCAAGCGGCCAACGACCAGCTGAGCGTGCCGGATGCCAGTCAGGCCCTGCACTGCGGCCCCGTGCACTCTGCCGGCCTCGCGCGCATGACGGTGGTCAGCTACAACATCCATCGTGCCGTCGGCACCGATCGCCGCTACCGGCCCGACCGGATCGCCGCCGTGCTGGAAGAACTCGGCGCCGATATCGTCGCGCTGCAGGAAGTCGAGTCGGGCAGCAGCAACGACCACACGCTCGAATACCTGGCGGGGCACACCGGCATGCACGTGGTGTCGGGCTTTACCCGCGTGCGCGGCAATGCGGATTTTGGCAATGCGTTGCTGACGCGTTTCGCGCCGCAGGCGGTCAACCAGCTCGACCTCACGGTGAAGGGCTGCGAGGCGCGTGGCGCGATCGACGTTACGCTTGCCTGTACCGCATCGGGGCACGCCAGCGCGCTGCGCGTCATTGCCACGCACCTGGGCCTGCGCCCCGGCGAACGGCGCCATCAGGTGCAGCAACTGCTGAACTACGTGGCCGCGGCGCCGCCATTGCCCACCATCCTGCTGGGCGACGTCAACGAGTGGTTCTTGTGGGGACGTCCGCTGCGCTGGCTGCACGCATATTTCGAACACACCCCGCACACGGCGACGTTTCCCTCGCGCATGCCGATATTCGCGCTGGACCGGATCTGGGTTTCGCCGCGCGCGCAACTGGTGTCGGTGGCCAGCCACCGCTCGCCGCTGGCGCGCGTTGCCTCGGACCACCTGCCGTTGCTGGCCTGCTTCGAGGTGCCGCTGGCAGAAGCCTCATCCGCCGCCGCGGACCCGGAAATCCGTACCGAAGCATCGGCAAACACAGGGAAAACATAGGAGCACGATGATGAGACAGAGCGACGACAACTACTTGCGCAGGCGCCCCGACAAGCAGTATGGGGGCAACGAGCAGGGCTACAGCGGCATTCCGGCTCAGTCGCGCAACCGGCGCCAGCGGGAACTCAGCGGTGGTCGCTACGGCAATGCCGCAGAGCGGCTGCCGCGCGACCAGACCCAGGACGTGACGCCAGGGGACGAAGAGTGGTATGGGCTGTACGTCGAAGAATGGCGCTGGCCGGCCGAGCGCACTTATGCCGGCAGCGGGGGTGACGACGGCCGCTACGAGGACGAATGGTCGCGGCGCAGCCCAGCGGGCGCGGGCCGCGGCCGCTACGCGCGCGATGACCGCGGTGGAGGCTATCGCGGCTATGGTGGCGGCTATGACGAGCCGGAACGCTATGGCTACCGCTGGCAGGACGAGCGCTATGAGCGCGAGGCACGCGGGTATGGCGACTACGGCGACATCGGCGACGAGTGGGACGCCAGCTTGCAACGCCGTCGCGCCGGCCCACGCAACTACCGGCGCGATGACGACCGCATCCACGATGAGGTCTGCAACCGGCTGGCGCGCGATGACGAGCTCGATGTCAGCGACGTTGAAGTCCGCGTGCAGGAAGGCGTGGTGACGCTGGAGGGCAAGGTCAACGATCGCCACACCAAGTACGATATCGAGGAAATTGCGGAGCGCGTGTTTGGCGTGCAGGACGTGATCAACCACATCCGCGTGCAGCGCTACGGGTTGCTGGCTTCGGAATAAGGACGGGAGAACGCGCGAGAGCGCGGGAGAGGGTCGAGGGCCGCGGGGAAGGGCGGCGACGCAGCGAACCTGCGCCGCCGCCCTTTTTGTTGGCCTGCGCTTCAGTCCTCGTTGCGCCGGGACGGGTGCGGCGGGTGCTCGTCGCGATCGTCGGTGCGGTCGGCCTTGTCGACCGGCACCTCGGCCGGAAGTCCTTCGGCCGCGCGTACCACTTCGTCGGCAATCTCTTCTTCCGGGATTTCGTCTTCCGGCGGCATGTGCGCGTCTTCGTCGCGCTGCTCGATCTCGCTCTCGATATCGTTGGTCTCTTGCTCGAGATCCGGATCCAGCGTGCTGGGGATATTGCCGGCCTGCGAGCGCGCGGCGCCTGTCGCGGTCTTGTCGCGCGGGCGGCCGCCGCCGGCGGAAGCTTGCGCGCCGTCGCGCCGCGTGCCGCTGGTGCTGCCGACACGGTCCCCGTCGCGGGCGCCGGTACGTACGGTCTTGCTCATGCTCTCTCCTTGGGTCTTTCCCGCGCGATCCGGTGTGACCTCGCGGCAGCGCTCAGGTGTTCTCCACCGGGGGTTCGCTTTCCTCCGGGTTGCCGCCGCGGCGCCTGACCGAAGGCGGCTCGCCGTTCTCGTCGGGAATGTCGTGCTCGCGCTCGACGTCGTGGCGGCGGTCGCGTCCCGGCTTGCCGCGCTCGTGTTCGGTGTCGGGTCCGCCCTTGTGCGGGTCAGGCCGCGGCTCGCTGCGGCGCCGGGTGGTGTCATGGTCGGGTTGGCGATGGGTACTCATGGTGTCTCCAGGGCAATTCATGGCGGTATCAGCGTTAATCCGTACCGGCACGCAGTTCGTCGGATACCGCGGTCACGCCGCGTACCGAGCGCGCCAGCTCCATGGCCATGACGCGCTGCTTGTCGTCTCGCACCGAGCCTTCGAGCTTGACGACGCCGTCCATGGTCGACACGCGGATCTTCGCCGGGTCGAGCGTGCGGGCGTTCGCCAGGCGTGCACGGACTTCCGAGGTAATGGCGCGGTCGTTGGCGATCTCGGTGTCGCGCGGCGCGGCGGTGCGGCCCGTCGAGGATGGGGCCGCCGGGGCATCGGCGGGACCGGCGGACACTCCCGGCGCAACTACCATGGCCAGTACCGCCAGCGGCAGCGCCAGGCGGCGAATGCGGGAGCGAGTACGTAAATTCATGGCGATCCTCCTGTCCTACTGTAGGGCGCACCGTACTGCATGAGCGACGGGCTGCGCAACGTTGCCCGCACCCGCTCCCAGACCTGCAAGCTCCGTTCCCGCCGTCCCCAAGTGCACGTTGTAGCCGTTGTGCGCCTTGCGCCGCAGCGTGGCGGACCTTCCGGCGGCGCTTCGCCCACGGTGGGCGCCGTACTTTTTACAGTAGCTGCAGAAAGTGCATGCGTCTCGCGGCGAGCGTGAATGGTGTCGCCGGGGCCGCCCGCCGCGCAGGCACACGGACCAGTGGCGCGCCGCTTGCGTACCGTCGTGTGCTTGCGTGCGGACCTGTCTATAGTGAAAGCAATGCTGGCCAAAACTGGCGTACGGCATGTGCCGCCGAGCACAACCCGCCACGCCGGCCCCACGCCGCGGCGGCCCCGTTTGCCGCGTGCCGACGGGCCCTCAGCGCAGCCGGCCGGGGGGAGCGGCACATCCTGTTGCGAGGGTAGAAATGAATTTCGCCAGCATCCTGTCCACCGTCATCCTGGCTTCGTCAGTGTCGGTTTCTTCGGCGCCGGTCGAACGCCAGCTGCTCGCGATCACCCCACTGGACTTCGCCCAGCGCTTTAATACAGTCGCGCAGGACACGGGCTCGGGTTTGACGCTGCCCAGTTTCAAGATCAAGCCTGGCTGGCACCGCGCCGCGCCGAGTTCCGGCGTTTCGGTGCTGGTGCGTGCGAGCCGTTCCGGCTATGCGCTCGATGAAGTGGTGGTGGTCTGCCGCGAAGTCGAGCGCTGCTTCCTGACGATCTGCACTGCTGCGCTTGCGATCGACGACAGCGTCAACCCAATGCTGCTGCAGCGCTTTATCGTGGCGCGCATTGCCACCGAACTCGGCGAAGTGGGTCTGGTCATGTCCGGGCTGGCCTATATCGTGGTGACGCCGAAGGAAGACGACTACGTCGCCGTCGTGATCCGGCCCTACCTGCCGCAGGACCGCAGCGCCTCGCCCAGCCAGGCGCAGCGCGACCCGCCTGCCGGAGCCGAGCCATTCCATCATGGACAGGCGGACCCGCATGATCCGCACGGTCTGCAGGGTCCGCATGGACCGCATGGGCGGCCTGGGCCGTATGCGGCGCCGGGCGCCCCGCGCCCGCCGCTGACCCCGATCGCCTCGCGAGCCCCGCTTCCGCACATGCCCCGCTTGTAACGCGCGCTTCAAGGCTCGCGCAGCAGCAGTGCCACCGGCAGACCGCCCAGCACATCGCGCAGCCGCAGGCGCCCGGCGGGCGCTTCGAGCCGGTGGCCTGTCAGTGCGTCGATCCAGCGGCCGGGCTGCGGCGCGCCAAGGTTCAGCGTGGTGTCGCCCCAGCACGCCGGCGGAATGCGCGGCACCGCCGGGTCGACCCGCGCCGCCGACAGCCGCGTGACCACGGTGATGGCCTGGCGCGAGGCGGTGCTGCGCGCAAACGCCAGCACCTGCTGCGCCAGCGCGCCCTGTGCAGCCAGCATGCTGTACTGGCCGTCGGCAAACAGCGCCGGGTCGGCGCCGCGCGCCGCGAGCACATGGCGCACCAGTTGCTGCTTGAGCCGGCCGTCGCGCCAGTGCGCCAGCCAGTGCGCCCAGCCCGCGCCGCACGCCAGCCGTGCCTGCAGCCGGGCGTAGTCCGGCGCGCGGCGGTTGTCCGGATCGACCAGGCTCAGGTCCCAGCCTTCGGTGCCCTGGTAACGGTCAGGAATGCCGGGAGCGGTCAGCTGCACCAGCACCTGCGCCAGGCTGTTGACGGCACCGGCGGTGGCAATGCGCTGGGCGAAGCGGCCGATCTGCGCCAGCACGCCTTGCGGCCACGCCGCTGCGATGCCGCGCAGGAAGGCCTCGCATGCGGCTTCGTATTCGGCATCGGGGCAGGTCCAGTTGCCATGGCGCTTGGCTTCGCGGATCGCCTTGACCTGCCACGCGGAAATCCGCGCCAGCAGGGCTTCAGGTAGCGGCGCCGCTTCGCCGGAATGGTCGATCGCGTCCATCAGCTCCATCGGCCATGCCCCCACCAGCGCCTGGTACAGCATCAGCCGGTCGGCCGCGTCGGGCGCGCGCGGCAGCGTGGCCACCAGTGAGGCGCAGTCGCGCTCCCATGCGGCGACCGCGTCGGCGAAAGTGCCCGGCAGCTCGCTCAGCACCGCCAGCCGCATGCGCGCATCCTCGCCGCGCTTGTGGTCATGCGTGGCAGTGGAAAGCATCGCATGCGGTTCGGCCAGCCGGCGCGCCGCCATGCGGGCGTGGAACTGCGCCGGCGGCATGGCCACTTGCGCCGGGTCGCTGCCCACCTCGTTGCGCGACAGCAGCCGGCCATAGCGGTAGAAGGCGGTGTCCTCGCCGGCCTTGGCCGCCAGCGCCGGCATCAGCTGCTGCAGGCGGCGGCGCAGCACGCCGGTGTCGCTGTCCGGCACTGCCTGCGTGCGCAGGCAGCCGGCGATGAATGCCAGTGCCACGGCCTCGTCCGGGGCCAGGCTGCCGCGCGCGGACTGCAGCGCCTGATCGACCATGGCGTCATCGGCATGCGCGGCGGCGGCGTCGCGCGCCGACGGCTGCGCGTCGTAGTAGCTGCGGTAGACCGGCACGGCCGCCATCAGCGCCATCAGCGCATGCCGCAGTGCCGCCGGCGTGAGGTCGCGCGTGCCCGGCTCCTGCTGTGCACTGGCGTGCAGGCGGGCGGTCACGCTGTCGCATTCGGTGACGAGGTGCCGCCGCAGCACCAGGCAACGGGCCGCGCGCAGATGCTCGGCGTACGGGCGCGCGTCGCCGCTGGTCATGGCCCACAGCGCGGTCAGCGCGGCTTCGCCAGCCTCGTCGTGCAGCACCGCGGCCACGTCGTCCATGAAGTCGTAGCCGGTGGTGCCGTCGACCTGCCAGTCCGGTGGCAGCCGTTCGCCGCTGCCGAGGATTTTCTCGACCACGAGCCACGGGCGTTGCAGCGGCAGCAGCGGCGGCCGCGCGGCGGCGTGACGGTCGAGCTCGGCACGCAGGCGTCGGCAGTAGCCGGCGGGATCGGCCAGCCCGTCGACGTGATCCACGCGCACGCCGTCGATCCAGCCTTCGCGCAGAAGGCGGAAGACCAGCGCATGGACTGCGTCGAAGACCTGCGGGTCTTCCTCGCGCACGCCGACCAGGTCGCTGATCTCGAAAAAGCGGCGCCAGTTCAGCGAGGCGGCCGCGGTGCGCCACCAGGCCAGCCGGTAGTGCTGGCGTTCCAGCAGCGCGTGCAGCCGGGTGCGTCCGGCGGGCTGGGTGGTGTCATACCAGCCGGCGTTGGCGGTCGCCTCTGCCTCTGCGTCGGAGCTGTCCGGCGCCAGCGGCAGCACATGGTCGAAGTAGCTTACGTGGGCCGGCTGGTCGCCGCTGGCCGGCACCCACCGCAGCTCGCCGGCGACAACCGCATCCCAGTACGATTGCCCAAGGATCGGCAGCAGGACCTTGCCTTGCAGCGCCGGGTCGCATGGCGTCCAGTCGATATCGAAGCAGCCGGCATGGAGGCTGGCGCGTCCGTGGGCCAGCACGTCGCGCCACCAGCCGTTGTGGGTGCAGTCCGCCGCCATGTGGTTGGGCACGATATCGACGATCAGCCCGAGGCCGGCGCTGCGCGCGCGCGCAGCCAGCGCCTTCAGGCCCGCCTCGCCGCCCAGTTCCGCGCGCACGCGGGTGAAGTCGGTGACGTCGTAGCCGTGCGTGGACCCCGGCCTGGCCTCGCAGACCGGCGACAGGTACAGATGGCTGACCCCAAGCGCGGCGTAGTAGTCGACCACGCCGGCGGCATCGGCGAAGGTGAAGCCAGGATGCAGCTGCAGCCGGGCGGTGGCGTGCGGCAGGCCGCGCGCGGCTGCCGGCGCGGTGGCTGCCGTGGCCGGCATTACCTGGGGCGCGCCGCGGCGGGCTCGCACAGTGTGGCGACGCAGGCCAGCGGCGGCAGCATGCCGGATGACAGTTCGGCGGCAGCGCCGGGAGCGCTCTCGTGCAGCGCCGTGCGCTGGTCGCGGCAGGAGTGGGTGGCGGGTGCCGCTTCGTCGCCCAGGTTCAGCCACAGGCTCAGTTCCATGCCGTCCACCAGGCGCCAGCGCGCGCACAGCGCCGCGGGGCCGAGGATATCGACGCCGGCAGACTGGCATCCCGGCAGCCGGTGCAGCAGTTCGCGCCGCCGGATCGACAGCAGCTCGCGGTAGTAAGGGGCCCAGTCGGCGTCGTCCGCGAGCGACGGCCGCGACGCTTCGAAGGTGGCCGGGTCGTTAGGGTCGGGGATCGCGGCGGCACGCGCATCGTCGCCGAAGGCCAAACTGGCGGCGAATTCGCGGCGGCGGCCGTCGCGCACAGCCCTGGCCAGTTCCGGCGGATGGCTGGTGAAGTAGAGGAAGGGTTCCCGCGCGCCGGTCTCTTCGCCCATGAACACCAACGGCACCTGCGGGCACAGCAGCTGCAGCGCCACCGCGGCACGCAGCGCACGCGGGTCGGCCAGGCCCGCCAGCCGTTCGCCGAAGGCACGGTTGCCGGTCTGGTCGTGGTTCTGCAAAAAGCTGACGAAGGCGACAGGCGGCAAATGCGAGCTAGGCTGGCCGCGGCATACGGTGGCGGCGGTGGCGGCGGTGGCGGCGGTGGCGCCGCCTGAACGGTGCAGCGACGGCTCGCCCTGGTAGGCGAAGCCTTCGGCCAGCACGCGCGCGAGGTGGCGCAGCGCGGGCCGGCCTCGCTCACCCGCATCGACCGCGGCGCCCGCGCCGGCCGGCCTGGCATAGTCGCGGTAGTAGCCGTCGTCCTCGCCGGTCAGCAGCACATGCAGCGCATGGTGGGCATCATCGTTCCATTGCGCGTCGAAGCCCTGCGCCAGCAGCGCGGCGTCATTGTCGTCGTTCTCCAGCACCAGGTGCAGGTGGCGGTCGGCGCCAGCGCCATCGGCCAGCATGGTGCGCAATTCGGCAGGCAGCGCCGCGAGCCAGCCTTCGTCCTCGATGGCGTGGACCGCGTCGAGCCGCAGTCCGTCGAAGCGGAACTGTTCCAGCCAGTAGCGCGCGTTCTCGGTAAAGAAGCGCCGCACCTGCGGGCGCCGGAAATCGATGGCCGGGCCCCACGGGGTCTGTCGGTCCGAGCGGAAAAAGGCGCTGGCGTAGCGGTGCAGGTAGTTGCCCTCTGGCCCGAAGTGGTTGTAGACCACGTCCAGCAGCACCATCAGCCCGAGCGCGTGCGCCCGGTCGACCAGCGCACGCAGTTCGTCCGGGGTGCCATAGCTGGACTCCGGCGCGAACGGCAGCACGCCGTCATAGCCCCAGTTGCGTCCGCCGGGAAACTCCGCCACCGGCATCAGCTCGATGGCGGTGAAGCCCAGCGCGGCCAGCCGCGGCAATTGCTGCGCGGCGCCCGCAAAGCCGCCGCACAGGCCCGCGTGCATTTCATAGATGATGGCTTCATGCCACGGCCGGCCGCGCCAGTCGGGGCAGGTCCACGCAAACGACGCAGCGGCGTCGCGCGCCGGCACCATGCTCGGGCCGTGCACGTCGTCGGCCTGCCAGCGCGAGGCCGGGTCGGGCACGGTGGTGCCGTCGTCGAGCCGGAACCAGTAGCGTGCCCCTTCGCAGCACGGCACGATGGCCTCGAACCAGCCATTCGGCCCCGCTGCCATATGGACCGGCCCCAGGCCTGCGATCTCCAGCCGCACGGCGTGGCCTTGCGCGGCTGCATCGGGTGCCCACAGGCGGAAGCGCACGCGCCCGTCGGGCAGCCAGGCCGGCCCGAACAGGTAGTCCTGCGCATGTTCGTCATTGGAGGAAAAGGCTCGCGATGAAGGCGCGGCAAAGCAATCGAGCGGGCTCAGGCTTGGCAGGGCGGACCTGGCACCCGGGGCGAGCAGAAACGGGTTCGCGTTCAAATTCGGCTCCTGCCATCGGCTGGCGTCTGAGTCTGCTGACTGGAAATTGCCTTACGGCGGCCCTAGCGCAATGCGAACTCCGTGCCAGCAGAACGGCGCTTTTGCGGCGCGGCGCGCGGGCAGGCGGGCGGCCGGGCCGAAAGCTTTGTTACATGGGCGATTGTAGAAAGTACTGTCCGTCATGCGGGGCCCCGCGCATGCGATACCGCACACTGCGCGCCGGACTTTGAGTGTGCTTGCGCGTGCATGGCTATGCCGCGCGCGGACCTCGCGCGCCCGGGTCGACCTGCCATGGCGCGCCGCTGGCACGGTGCAGCAAACGCACCGGCACCGCCTCGACATTCCAGATGCGCTCGCAGTATTCGCGGATCGCGCGGTCCGACGAAAAACGGCCGGAACGCGCGCACGACAGCACCGACATGCGTTGCCAGCGATCCGGGTCGGCATAGGCGTCGGAGACGATCTGCTGGCATTCGATATAGGAAGCGAAGTCCGCCAGCAGCAGGTAGGGATCGTGCCCAGCCTGCGGATCGAACAGCGGCCGGAACAGCGCCGGATCGCCGCGCGAGAAGAACCCCTGCTGCACCAGGTCGATCACCGCGCGCAATTGCGGGTTGCCGTGATAGTAGGCGGCCGGATCGTAGCCGCTCGCGCGCAACGCATAGACCTCGGCCGCGGTCAGGCCGAACGGGAAGAAGTTGTCGTTGCCGACGGCCTCGCGCAATTCGATATTGGCGCCATCCATGGTGCCGATGTTGAGCACGCCGTTCATGGCGAACTTCATGTTGCCAGTGCCGGAGGCTTCCTTGCCCGCCAGCGAGATCTGCTCGGACAGGTCCGCCGCCGGGTAGATGCGCTGGCCGAAGGTGACGTTGAAGTTGGGCAGGAACACCACCTTGAGCCGGTCGCGCACCTGCGGGTCGCGGTTGATCACGTCGGCGACCGAGGTGATGAAGCGGATCATCAGCTTGGCGTATTCGTAGCCCGGCGCGGCCTTGCCGCCGAACAGGAAAGTGCGCGGCTGGATCTCGGCGCCGGGGTCGGACTTGATGCGGTGGTACAGCGCGATCACGTGCAGCACGGCCAGGTGCTGGCGCTTGTATTCGTGGATGCGCTTGACCATCACATCGAACATCGACGACGGGTCCACCACCACGCCGGTGGTGTCCCGGATCAGCTGCGCCAGGTCTTCCTTGTTGGCGCGCCGCATCGCCTGCCATTGCTGGCGGAAGCCGGCATCGTCGGCATAGGGCTCGAGCACGCAGATGCGCTCCAGGTCGGAGATCCAGCCATCGCCGATCGCATTCGTCACCAGCCGCGTCAGCCTCGGATTGGACAGCGCCAGCCAGCGCCGCGGCGTGACGCCGTTGGTGATGCTGGTGAATTTGTCCGGCCACATCGCGTAGAAGTCCTTGAGCACGTCCTCGCGCATCAGGCGCGAGTGCAACTCGGCCACGCCGTTGATGGCGTGGCTGCCGACGCACGCCAGGTTGGCCATGCGCACATGGCGCTCGCCGTGCTCGTCGATCAGCGACAGCCTCGACAGCCTCGATTCGTCGCCGTAGAAGCGGATGCGCACCTCGTCCAGGAAGCGCGCGTTGATCTCAAGGATGATTTCCAGGTGACGCGGCAGCACGCGGCGGAACAGCGGCAGCGGCCAGCGCTCCAGCGCCTCGGGCAGCAGCGTGTGGTTGGTGTAGGCGAAGGCGCGCTGGGTGATGTTCCAGGCCTCGTTCCAGGGCAGGTCGTTCTCGTCGACCAGCAGCCGCATCAGTTCGGCGATGCCTACGGCCGGGTGCGTGTCATTCAGCTGCACCGCGAACTTCTCGTGGAAGCGCGTCACCGGGATGCCATCGACAGCCAGCAGCCGCAGCATGTCCTGCAGCGAACAGGCGACGAAAAAGTACTGCTGCTCGAGCCGCAGTTCCTTGCCCTGCGCGGTCTCGTCGTTGGGGTAGAGCACCTTGGTCAGGTTCTCCGACGTCACCTTCTTGCTCACGGCGCCGAGGTAGTCGCCGCGGTTGAAGGTATGGAAGTCGAAGGCCTCGGTGGCGTCGGCGCGCCACAGCCGCAGCGTGTTCACGGTGTTGACGCGGTAGCCCAGGATCGGCGAGTCGAACGGCACGCCGGCCACCGTCTTGGCCGGCACCCAGCGCACGCGGTAGTGGCCGCGGTCGTCGGTGTAATGCTCGGTGTGGCCGCCCAGCCGCACCTGCACCGCCCACTCGGAGCGCTGGATTTCCCACGGGTTGCCGTTGCGCAGCCAGGTATCGGTCTTCTCCACCTGCATGCCGTCCATGATGGTCTGCTGGAAGATGCCGTACTCGTAGCGGATGCCGTAGCCGAGCGCCGGGATCTCCAGTGTCGCCAGCGAATCCATGAAGCATGCCGCCAGCCGGCCCAGGCCGCCGTTGCCGAGTCCCGGCTCGACTTCCTGCTCCAGGATGCGGTCGAGGTCGAGTCCGGCCGCGGCCATGGCCTCGTGCACTTCGTCGAAGATGCCCAGGTTGATCAGGTTGTTGCCCAGGTGCGGGCCCATCAGGAATTCTGCCGACAGGTAGGCCACCGTGCGCGACGGCTGGCCCAGGTAGGCTTCCGCGGTGCTGATCCAGCGCTGCACCAGGCGGTCGCGCACGGTATGCGCAGCGGCCTGGTAGAGGTCGTTCTGGCTGGCGTGGCCGGGCAGCTTGCCCTGGGTGTGGAACACGTGGTCCAGGAACGCCCGGCGCAGGCTGGCGCCGGACAGGGCGGTACGGGTGTCGTCGGCGTGCTCGGGCCGGATCACTTCCTTCATGGCGGAACCTCCTGCGCATGCTGGTGGGTCAAGCTTAGCGGATGAGGGAACAGTGCGCGCCCGGATCGCGGCGCGGGTGGGGTAGGCGCCACCTTGATGGCGGCTAGCCGCGCGGCGGCGGATGCAGGGTGCCGGGGCGGCCACTGCGAACGGCTTGCGCGCGGGCGCGCAGCGCCGGCGTTTCGGCCAGCGCGCGTACGTCGGGGTCGAGGCGGCGCTGCCAGTTGGGATGGACGCTGGTGGTGCCGGGCAGGTTGGGCTGCTCGGCCTCGCCCAGCAAGTCTTCCAGCGGCACCACGCGCAGTGCCGTGCGCGCGCTGCCCAGCCAGGCCAGCACGGCATCCAGCGGCGCGTGCGCCGGACCGGGCTCCGGGCCGTGGCACAGCCCTGCGTCAATCAGCGCCTGCCATAGCGCGCTGCGCTCGCGGGCGCGGCCTGCCTGGGCACGCGCCAGGGTTTCGCCGGGCGCGAGCAGCTTGAGCCGGTCGCGCCAGTCGAGGTCGCGTCCGGCCCACCAGCCGGCGACGGTGGGCAGGTCGTGCGTGGAAGTGGTGGCGATGGCTTCGGGGGGCCACTGCGCGGGTGGCTGGAACGGCGCCGGATCGGCCTCGATGTCCGGATCGGCCGCTGCCTCTGCTTCGGCCGTGCTCACCGTGCTCGCTTCTTCGCGCTGGAACCACAGCACGTCGATGCCGAGCACGCCGCGCGCGGCCAGCGCCGCGTTCAGCTCGGGGGGGACGGTGCCGAGGTTCTCGCCGATGATGATGGCGCGGTGCCGCCAGGATTCCAGCGCCACCAGCCGCAGCAGGTCACCGAGCGGGTAGCGCAGGTAGGCGCCGTCGCTGGCGGATGCGCCCGCGGGCACCAGCCACATCCGCGCAAGGCCCAGCACGTGGTCGATGCGCAGCCCGCCGCAATGCGAGAGGTTGGCGCGCAGCATTTCCAGGAAGGCGGCATAGCCTTGCCGGCGCAGGCCGCGCGGGGAGAACACCGCCACGCCCCAGTCCTGCCCGAGCGGGTTGTACAGGTCCGGCGGCGCGCCGGCATGGAAGCCGGCCAGGATTTCCTGCTGGCGGGTCCACGCCTGGCTGCCGCCCGGGTCGGCGCCGACCGCCAGGTCGCAGACCACGCCCACCGCCATGCCGGCGTCGCACGCGGCGCGCTGCGCACGCGCCATGCCATCGGCGGCGAGCCATTGCAGGAAGGCGTGGTAGGCCACGTCGTCGGCGTGGTCGCGGGCAAATGCTGCCACCGCGGCGTCGGCGGGCGAACGCAGCGTGACCGGCCAGCAGCGCCAGTCCGGCGCCGACGCCTGGTTCATGCCGTTGGTGGCGCTGGCGAGCCGCTGGGCCTGGATCGCCTCGTAGCAGGCGTGCGCATGCAGCGCGGTGCCGCCGCGTGCGCGGAAAGCGGCGCAGTCCTCCAGCGCGGCACGCGGCAGCAGGGTCTCGCGCCGCTGCCAGAGCCAGTCCAGCACTGCATAGCGCAGCGGCGCCAGCGCGATCCAGTCGATCTCCGTGAGCGCTTCGAGCGCCGCCAGCCGCTCGCCGATGCCGAGCGCGGCGATGGCCGCGCCCAGCGCTTGCTGGCCGAACACCGCGGCGGGATCGGCGTACAGCGGGTTCAGGAACAGCCGGCTGGAGGGCGCGTAGGGGCTGTAGCGCTGCGGCAGCGCGGCAAAGCCGGCATGCAGCGGGTTGATCGCGACTGCGTCGGCGTGCAGGGCGGCGGCGCTGGTGCAGCACCGGGCCAGCGCGGTCAGGTCGCCCATGCCGCAGTCGGCGCCGCGGCGCAGGCTGTAGAGCTGCACCGCCAGCCCCCAAGGGCGCGCGCCTGCGCCAACGGCAGCGCGGCCGGCGTGGCGTAGCGCGTCCGCTACGCCATAGCAACGCGCAGGAGCCACCGCCAGCACCGTTTGCGCATCGCCCAGTTCGAGCCGGTGGTAGCCGCAGACGTCGAGCGGCGGCAGCAGCATGGTGCCGGCCGGGTTGCCGTCCGCGTGCGCGCGCACGGCGGTGCCGGTCACGATGGCGCCATCTTCCAGCGTCAGCCGGTACGCGCGCTGCGGCAGCGTGTGCGGCCACGGCACCGCCACCGGCTGGCCGCGTTCGGCAGTGACCAGCGGCGGCAGCGTGTGGGCGGCATCATCGGCCGCGAGCCAGGCGCGCGAGGCCTCGCACTGGGCGGGGGTGGAGCAGGGCAGGCCAAGGCCGTCCAGCACGCGCCGCAGCGCGCCGTCGGACACGGTCCGGGGCTGGTCCCAGGCATCCGTCCAATGCGGCTGCAGGTCCGCGCGCAGCGCCAGCTTCTGCAGTGGCGTTGGAGGCGGCGCGGCGCTGCGGTGCATGCGTCGGGTCATTCCTGTGTCTCCTGCGGCGCCCCCAGCGGCGGGCTTTCCTGGTGCGGGCTCTCGCGGCTGCGCGCGGGCGCAGCCAGCAGCACCAGCGAATGGCCCGGCACCACCTGGCTTTCGGACACCGGATCGCCGGCAAGCTCGGCTTCGGTGGCTTCCGGCCGGCTGCTGTCGAACAGCAGGGTCCAGGCCAGCCTGGGCTCCGGCAGCAGGAACGACGCGTCGGCCTCGCCGGCGTTGAGCAGCAGCAGCGTCACTTGCACGGCCCGTGCCTCGTCCCCCTCTACCTCTTCTTCCGGCAGCGAGCCCAGTTGCGGGCGCTCGGGTTGCGGCGGCGGGGCAGCGCGGCGCAGCGCCAGCGTGCGGATTTCGGGGTCGGCCCATTCCTCGGGCGTGGGCGGATTGCCGTCGGTATCGAACCAGGCAATATCGGCGATGCCGCGCGCCGGCTCGTGCCGCCCATGGGCGAAGCGGTCGCCGGTGAGCGCGTGCAGCCGCCGGCGCAGCGCAAGCAGGCGCCGGACCATATGTTGCAGCGGCTGCGCACCGGGCGTCTGGGCCTGCTTCCAGTCCGGCCACGAGATCTCGTTGTCCTGGCAGTAGGCGTTGTTGTTGCCATGCTGGGTGCGGCCCCATTCATCGCCGGCGGTCAGCATCGGCGTGCCTTGCGCGAGCAGCAGCGTGGCCATCAGCGCCTGCGCCACGCGGCTGCGGCGCTCCAGGATTTCCGGATCGTCGGTGGGGCCTTCAATGCTGCCATCCGGGCTCCAGTTGGCGCTGGCGTTGTCGTCCGTGCCGTCGCGGTTGTCTTCGCCGTTGGCCTCGTTATGCTTGCTGCCGTAGCTGACCAGGTCGGCCAGCGTAAAGCCGTCGTGCGCGGTGATGAAGTTGACGCTGGCCCACGGGCGCCTGTGGCGCCTGTCGAACAGGTCGGCCGAGGCGGCCAGCCGCGCGGCCAGTTCGCCGCGCTTGCCGGCATCGCCGCGCCAGAAGCGGCGCACCGTGTCGCGGAACTTGTCGTTCCACTCGGCAAAGCCGGGCGGGTGGTTGCCGAGCTGATAGCCGCCGGGGCCCAGGTCCCACGGTTCGGAGATCAGCTTGACGCGGCTCAGCGCCGGGTCCTGCATCAGCGCATCGAAGAAGCCCGAGCCCTGGTCGAAGCCGTTGCCCTCGCGCCCCAGCGTGCTGCCCAGGTCGAAACGGAAGCCATCGACGTGGTAGCACTCCACCCAGTAGCGCAGCGAGTCCATCACCATCTGCAGCACGCGCGGGTGCGACAGGTTGAGCGTGTTGCCGCAGCCAGTGTCGTTGATGTAGTGGCGCCCGTCGTGCGGCATCAGGCGGTAGTAGCTGGCGTTGTCCAGTCCCCGCCAGGATACCGTCGGCCCCAGCTCGTTGCCCTCGCAGGTGTGGTTGTAGACCACGTCAAGGATCACTTCGATGCCGGCCGCATGCAGGCGCCGTATTGCCACCTTGCATTCCTGCAGCTGCCCGGTGCCCAGGTAGGCCGGTTCCGGGGCGAAGTACGCCATGGTGTTGTAGCCCCAGTAATTGCGCAGGCCGCGCTCCAGCAGGAAGCGGTCCTGCAGGATGGCATGCACCGGCAGCAGCTCGACCGTGGTGATGCCCATCTGCACCAGGTGGTCGATAAAGCGCGGGTCGCACAGCGAGGCGAAAGAGCCGCGCAGGTTGGGCAGCAGGTCGTCGCGCAGCATCGACAGGCCACGCACATGCGCTTCATAGATGACGGTGGCAGGCCACGGCACCCCGGGCGGACGGTCGTCGCCCCAGTGGAAGCTTTCGTCGATCACCACCGCCTTGGGCATGCTCTGGGCACTATCGCGGCGGTCCGGTGTCAGGTCTCCGCGCGCGCTCTGCAGGCGGTAGCCGAACAGCACGTCGGCCCAGCGCACCGGGCCGCTCAACTGGCGCGCGTACGGATCCAGCAGCAGCTTGTGCGGATTGAAGCGGTGCCCGTGCGAGGGATCGTAGGGGCCGTGCGCGCGGTAGCCGTACAGCGTGCCGAGCGCGGCGTTGGGCAGGTAGCCGTGCCAGATCTCGTCGGTGCATTCCGGCAGCGGCAGGCGTGTCAGTTCCTTGCGGCCGTTCTCGGAGAACAGGCACAGGTCGATGCGCGAAGCATGCGCAGAGAACACCGCGAAGTTGACCCCCAGCCCGTCCCAGTGGGCGCCCAGGGGGTACGGCTTGCCCGGCAGCAGCCGGTCCGCAAAGGGTCGGGTCATGTCGTTGCGCCTTATTCACCCTCGGCTTGGTCGAGCCGCAGCACGAGCGTGGCCAGCGGCGGCAGTGTCAGCGCCAGCGAGGCCGGCTGCCCGTGTGAGGGCACGTCCACCGCCGTCACCGTGCCGCCGTTGCCGACATTGGTGCCCCCATAGCACTCGGCATCGGTGTTCAGGCATTCCCGCCAGGTGCCGGCAAAGGGGACGCCGACCCGGTAGCCCTGGCGCGGCACCGGCGTCATGTTGACCACGACCAGCACGACTTCGCGGCTGCCCGGCGCGGCGCGCCGCAGCCACGCGAATACGCTGTTGTGGTTGTCGTCGCCGACCACCCACTGGAAGCCCTCGGGGCTGTGGTCGAGCGCGTGCAGCGCCGGCAGCTCGCGGTAGAGCCGGTTCAGGTCGCGCACCAGCGCATGCATGCCGCGGTGCATGGGGTGGTCCAGCAGCGCCCAGTCGAGCTCGGCGTCGTGGTTCCATTCCTGCCACTGCGCCAGCTCGCCGCCCATGAACAGCAGCTTCTTGCCCGGATGGGTCCACATGAAGCCGTAGTAGGCGCGCAGGCCGGCGAAGCGCTGCCAGTGGTCGCCGGGCACCTTGCCGAGCATCGAGCCCTTGCCGTGCACGACCTCGTCGTGCGACAGCGGCAGCACGAAGGCCTCGGACCATGCATAGACCAGCCCGAAGGTCATGTCCTGGTGGTGCCAGGCGCGGTGCACCGGCTCATGCCCGAGGTAGCGCAGCGTGTCGTGCATCCAGCCCATGTTCCATTTGAAGTCGAAGCCCAGCCCGCCGCTGGCCACGCTGGCGGTGACGCCGGGCCAGGCGGTGGATTCCTCGGCGATGGTGAGCGCACCGGGACAGCGGTCATGGACCACGCTGTTGAGTTCGCGCAGGAACGCGACCGCCTCCAGGTTTTCGCGGCCGCCGTAGCGGTTCGGCACCCATTGCCCCGGCTCGCGGCTGTAGTCGCGGTAGAGCATGGAAGCGACTGCGTCGACGCGCAGCCCGTCGGCATGGAAGTGTTCCAGCCAGTGCAGCGCGCCGGCCAGCAGGAAGCCGCGCACCTCGTTGCGGCCCAGGTTGTAGATCAGCGTGTTCCAGTCCTGGTGGAAGCCTTCGCGCGGATCCATGTGCTCGTAGAGCGATGTCCCGTCGAAGCGTGCGAGCCCGTGCGGGTCGGTCGGGAAGTGCGCCGGCACCCAGTCCAGGATCACGCCGATGCCGGCCTGGTGGCAGCGGTCGACAAAGGCGGCGAAGGCCTGCGGCGGCCCCAGCCGCGCGGTTGGCGCATACAGCGACAGCGGCTGGTAGCCCCACGAGCCGCCAAAGGGGTGTTCGGTAATGGGCAGCAGTTCGATATGCGTGAAGCCGAGCTCCTGCACGTACGGCACCAGGCGCTCGGCCAGGATGTCCCAGCCGTGGCGGCTGTCGTTGGCCGCGCGCAGCCAGGAGCCGACATGGACTTCATAGACCGACATCGGCAGGGCGTAGGGATCGGCGGCCTTGCGGCGCGCCATCCAGTCGTCGTCGTGCCATTCGAATGGCGGCGCGCCCTTGCCCGGCGCGGTGACGACCGAGGCGGTCTCCGGCGGCGCTTCGGTGGCGAGCGCGAGCGGGTCGGCCTTGTCGGGCAGCTCGGTGCCGTCCGGGTCGAGCAGGTCGTATTTGTAGCGGCGGCCGGGCTCGGCGCCCAGCGCGGCCGGCACGAACAGCTCCCAGATGCCGCTGGGATGGCGCAGCCGCATCGGATGGCGCGCCTGGTGCCAGCCGTTGAATTCGCCGATCACGGACACGCGCCGCGCGTTCGGCGCCCACACCGCGAAACGCACGCCGTCAATGCCGTCCACGCGCTGCCATTGCGCGCCCAGGCACTCGCCCAGCTCGAAGTGGCGGCCCTCGGCGATCAGGTGCAGGTCCAGTTCGCCCAGCAACAGGTCGAAGGCGTAGGGATCGGCGCTGCACTGCTCGGTGCCGTCCGGCCAGGTCACGCGGATGCGGTAGTCCGTTGCCGTGGCGCGGTGCGCGTTGCCGGGCAGGCGCGCGGCAAAAATGCCGCCGGGATGCAGCCGTTCCATCTCGGCCAGCGTGACGCCGTCGGCGCCGGCCAGCTGCGCCGCCACGGCGCCGGGCAGGCAGGCACGCACCAGCAGCAGTCCCTCGTCGTCACGGTGCGGGCCCAGCACCGCGAACGGGTCGTGGTGGCGCGCGCCCAGCAGTGCATCGAGCTCATGTCCCGGCAGCATGCCGGTGCGCGGCGCGCCGCGGGTTGCGGTGGTTGGGGCGCTCATGGCTGGCCTCCCGGCTGCCCCAGCAGCTTGCGCAGCAGGCGCGCCAGCCCGCTGACCGGCAAATCGATCCACGCCACGCGGTTGGCGGCTTCGTAGTCGACCTCGTAGGCGGCGCGTTCGAGCAGGAACAGATCAAGCAGCGGCTGCAGCTGGCCCGGGTCGGCCCAGGGGGCGGGCGAAGCTTCCATATGCTGGCGGTAGCAATGCAGGAAGGCCTCGTCGGCGGTGGTGCGGAAGCCCTCCAGCAGCAGCGCGCGGCGTTCGGCCAGTTGCGGCGGCAGCTCGGTATGGGTGCGTTCCTGGCGGTCGGTGCCGACCGTGGCGGCGGCATAGTCGAGCGAACGCAACAGGCCGGCCACGTCGCGCAGCGGCGAGGTCTTGCGCCGGCGCCAGTCCAGCGGCATGCCCGGTTCGCCTTCGAAATCGACCAGGTAGGTGTCGCTCTGCGCGATCAGCACCTGGCCCAGGTGGAAGTCGCCGTGGAAGCGCGTCTGCAGGCTGCCGGGCGCCGCCGCGGCCAGTTGCTCGACCAGCGCGGGCAGCGCGCCGCGCGCGGCCGTCAAGGTCTGCACGTCGGCTTCGAACGCCTGCCGTACCGCGCCCTGGACGCTGTCGGCACGCTTGTCGACCAGCGCCAGCGCGCGTTCCAGCGCCTGCAGCGCCTGCGCGGCCCAGTCGCGCGCGTCGGCCTCGGTGGCAGGCACCGGCGCGAAAGCCTGGTCGTCGGTCGGGCGCGCCAGCACCGCATGCAGCTCGGCCAGGCGCCGCCCCAGCGTGCCCGCCAGCGCGGCGTAGCCGTTCATGGCCTCGGCGAACTCGTCCTCGCTTTCCTTGGCCGGCAGCGCATCGTCGATGGCGCGGCCCAGGTAGTCCAGCGTCCAGTCCCAGCCGTTGCCCTGGTTCAGGATGTAGCCCTGCAGCAGCATCAGCGTATGCGGGACGCCGTCGGCGCCGGTGCGCACGACCTCGCCGAGCAGCGGCGCCGCGTGCGCATAGCCCTGCGCGGTCAGGTATCGCGTCATTTCGGCCTCGGGATGGATGCCGCCGGAGAGGCGCCGCACCAGCTTGAGCACCGCGGTATTGTTGTACGACAGCGAACTGTTCGACTGCTCGGCCGACATCCACTCGATCGGGTCGCGTTCCAGTTCCAGCTCGGCCAGTCCCGGTTCGGCGCGAAAGCGGATCCGGTCCTGGCCGGCCTGCAGCTCCACGCCTTTGCGCAGCGCCTGCACCACCTCGCGCGCGAACGGTTCGACCACGAAGCCGTCGGTGGCCAGCCCTACGCGGCTGCCCTGGCGCACGCGCGCCATCGACAGCCCGTGCGCCAGCTGCGACACGCCATCGGCGCTCTCGCGGTCCCACAGGATGCCCACCGGCAACTGGTAGCGCTCGGTGCGCCCGGACAGCGCCACCTCGACTTCGCCGAGGTAGACGTCCTCGCCATTGGTGCCACGCGTGAAGGGCAGCAGGTACGCCATGCCGACGCGCTCGATGCGCTCGTGCTTGCCGCCGAACCAGCGGCGCCGGCTGATGTAGTGGGGCAGTACCTCGGTGGCCAGGGCGCGGCGCGACGCATCGGTCAGCTCGGGGCGGCCGATGTTCTGCATCACAAGGGTGATCTGGTCTGGCATCTGCTCAGGCGCCTCCACATGCCATGACGGCGGCTGTGCCTCCTCGCTCAGTACGAACCAGTAGAAGCCATACGGCGGCAGCGTCAGCAGGTAGGTCAGCGTGCCGATTGCGGGGAAGGGCGTGGCGCCCATCATCTCGACCGGCACGCGCCCGTTGAAGGCAGACAGGTCGAGCTCCACCGCCTGCGGCGCGCGCGACAGGTTGGCGACGCACAGGATGTGTTCGCCCTCGAACTCGCGCAGGTACGCGAGGATCTTGCGGTTGCCGGGAAACAGGAAGCGCAGCGTGCCGCGCCCGAAGGCGCGATGCTTGCGCCGCAACGCCAGCATGCGGCGCATCCAGTTGAGCAGCGAGTGGGGGTCGCGCGCCTGCGCCTCCACGTTGACGGCCTCGTAGCCGTACAGGGGCCCCTGCAGCGGCGGCAGCACCAGCCGCTCGGGGTCGGCGTGCGAGAAACCGCCATTGCGGTCGGGCGACCACTGCATCGGCGTGCGCACGCCGTCACGGTCGCCGAGGTGGATGTTGTCGCCCATCCCGATTTCGTCGCCGTAATAGATCACGGGAGTGCCGGGCATCGAGAACAGCAGGCTGTTCATCAACTCGATGCGGCGGCGGTCGCGCTCCATCAGCGGCGCCAGGCGGCGGCGGATGCCCAGGTTGATGCGCGCGCGCCGGTCAGTGGCGTAGACCTCCCACAGGTAGTCGCGCTCGCTGCTGGTCACCATCTCGAGCGTCAGCTCGTCGTGGTTGCGCAGGAAGATGGCCCACTGGCAGTTGGGCGGCACCTCCGGCGTCTGCCGCATGATGTCGGTGATCGGGAAGCGGTCTTCGCGCGCGATGGCCATGTACATGCGCGGCATCAGCGGAAAGTGGAAGCACATGTGGCATTCGTCGCCTTCCGCTTCGGGGCCGGTCAGGCCGAAGTACTGCTGCGCATCCTCCGGCCACATATTGGCCTCGGCCAGCAGCATCCGGCCGCGAAAATGCTGGTCCAGGTGCGCGCGGATGTTGCGGATGACGGCATGCGTCTCGGGCAGGTTCTCGTTGCTGGTGCCTTCGCGCTCGACCAGGTACGGCACCGCGTCCAGCCGCAGCCCGTCGATGCCCATGTCGAGCCAGAAGCGCATCACCGACAGCACTTCGTTGAGTACCTGCGGGTTGTCGAAGTTCAGGTCCGGCTGGTGCGAATAAAAGCGGTGCCAGAAGTACGCGCCGGCGACGGGGTCCCAGCTCCAGTTGGATTTCTCGGTGTCGCAGAAGATGATGCGCGTGCCGGCGTAGGACTGGTCATGGTCGGACCAGACGTAGTACTTGCGCGCGGCCGAGCCGGGCTTGGCCTTGCGTGCGCGCTGGAACCACGGATGCTGGTCGGAAGTGTGGTTGATGACCAGCTCCGTGATCACGCGCAGCCCGCGCGCATGGGCCGCGGTGACAAAGCGGCGCGCCTCGGCCAGCGTGCCGTAGTCGGGATGGACGTTGCGGTAGTCGGCGATGTCGTAGCCATCGTCGCGGCGCGGCGACGGGTAGAACGGCAGCAGCCAGATGGTGTCGACGCCCAGGTTGACCAGGTAGTCGAGCTTGGCCAGCAACCCGGCGAAATCGCCCACGCCGTCGCCGTTGGCATCGAAGAACGACTTGATGTGCAGCTGGTAGATGACCGCGTCCTTGTACCAGAGCGGATCGGCATTGAGCAGCGCGGCGCTGGCGGTTTCGGTGAGGCGTTTCATCGTGTCTCCACGTATGCCGGTCAGGCGCCATGCGGGTCGGTCGATGCCGGCGCGGCGGCGGGGCGCGGCGCCGGCCGGTCCAGCGGGCGCACGTGCCACACCGCGAAGGGCAGCTGCGCCGGGTCCAGGCGGATGCGCTGGTACTTGCCCTGCAGCTCGAAGCGCTGGCCGCGCATCAGTTCATGCACGGCCACGCGCGCATGGTCGGGCAGGCCCCATTCCCACAGCGGCATTTCGATATCGGCTTCGTGCGCGTTGCGCGGGTCCAGGTTGATCGCGGCCAGCAGCACGTCGTCGCCGAACAGGTAGTCGGTACCGGGAACGAAGCGCGCGAACCACAGCACGGCATCGCTGCCGGCATGGTAGAAGCGCAATCCCAGGTGGCTTTGCAGTGCCGGATGACCGGCGCGGATCTCGTTAAGACGCGAGATCTCCGCGACGATGTTGCCGCGCTGATGCCAGTCGCGGGCGCGCAGCTGGTATTTCTCGGAATCCAGGTATTCCTCGCGCACCTTGCCGTCGAGCACGAAGGGCGCGCTCTCGCACAGCTCGAAGCCGTTGTACATGCCCCATAGCCCGGACAGCAACGTGGCAAGCGCGGCGCGGATCAGGAACGCGGGCCGGCCGCCGTGGTGCAGGAAATAGGGATTGATGTCTGGCGTATTGACGAAGAAATGCGGCCGGAAGAATTCGCGCAGCGGGGTCTGCGTCAGTTCGGTCAGGTACTCGGTCAGTTCCCACTTGGTATTGCGCCAGGTGAAGTAGGTGTACGACTGGCTGAAGCCCAGCTTGGCGAGCCTCGCCATCATCTTCGGCCGCGTGAAGGCCTCGGCCAGGAAAATGGTGTCGGGGTGGTGCGCGCGCACGTCGGCGATCATCCATTCCCAGAACGGCAGCGGCTTGGTGTGGGGATTGTCGACGCGGAAGATGCGCACGCCGTGGTCGGCCCAGAACATCACCACGTCGCGCAGCGCCTGCCACAGGGCGGCGCCGGCGGGCGGCGCTGCGTAGAAGTCGACGTTGACGATGTCCTCGTATTTCTTGGGCGGGTTCTCGGCGTAGCGCAGCGAGCCGTCGGGGCGGTGCGCGAACCATTCGGGATGGTCTTTCAGCCACGGGTGGTCGGGCGAGCACTGGATCGCGAAGTCGAGCGCGATCTCGAGTCCGTTCGCGGCGGCGGCGCTGCACAGCCGGCGGAAGTCGTCGAACGTGCCCAGCTCGGGATGCAACGCATCGTGCCCGCCTTCCTCGCCGCCGATGGCATAGGGGCTGCCCGGCTCGCCGGGCTGGGCGCGCAGGCTGTTGTTGCGGCCCTTGCGGTGCGTGCGGCCGATGGGGTGGATGGGCGTGAAGTAGAGCACGTCGAAGCCCATCGCGCGGATGGCGGGCAGCCGCGCGATGACATCGTCGAAGGTGCCGTGGCGCAGTTCGTCGTTGCTTTGCGAGCGCGGGAACAACTCGTACCAGCTGGCATAGCGGGCGGCGAGGCGGTCGGCTTCCACCGGCAGCGCCACCGGGTGGCGCGAGGCGAACTGCCTGCCGGCCGGCGTGGCCATGTGGGCCTGCATGGCGGCCGCGGTGCGTGGGGACAGCAGGAGTTCCAGGCGCCGTTCGTCGTCGCCCGCGGCGGCGGTCAGCTCATCGACGATGGCGGACAGTTCGCTGTCCGGGGGCGAGGCCTGGCCATTTTTCCGGCCATTGCCTTTGCTTCCTTTCTTGCCGTTCTTGCCTGCAGGCGGCAGCAGCGCGTCGGCGATAAGCCGGGCCCCTTCCTCGGTCTCCAGGCTGACATTGAGGCCTGCCGTGCGCTTCTTGCCGATTTCATCGAGCCAGCTGGCATAGGGATCACGCCAGGCTTCGACCGTGAATTCATGCCGGCCCAGTGCCACCAGCGGGAAGCTGCCCTGCCAGCGGTCGTTGATCACATGCCGCATGGGCGCTTCGTGCCAGTCCGTCTCGCCAGGCGCACGCCACAGCACCGCGGCCGCGAGCTTGTCGTGACCGTCCATCCAGATATCGGCGCTGACTTCCACCCGCTCGCCCACTATGCGCCGCACGGCGAAGCGGCCGTCGTCGCACGCGGGTTCGACACGCTCGATGGCGACGCGCGGCGCTTCCATGGCGGCGACCACGCTGCCCAGCCCGGTGGCGGCCAGGGTCTCGTGCCCGTGCGGTGCGCGCGCGTCGGCGCGCGGCATGCTGGGCCGGGTCAGCGGCACTGGCGGCGCTTCAAACAGGCGGATGTCGGCGGGGGCAAGCGTGATCGATCCCAACGCATCGAGCCGGTGGCTGGCGTCGAGCGTGCCGCCGGGTCCGCCGGGCGTGGCTTCGAGGTGGGCGCTGGCATGCGGCAGTGCGCTCAGCATGCGATCGGCGCCAAGCGTACCGGGCTCTGACGGGTCGGGATTGACCACCACCATCAACGCCGCCGCATCATCGGGCGCGGCAAAGCCGTTGCCTGTGGCGGGTTCCGCGCACAGGCCGTTCGGAGCGGGCAACCGCGCCAGCACTGTCAACGGTGCCTCGGGCCCGCTCAGCAGCCGCACCGCCAGCGCCGGCGCGGGATCGCGCGAGGCGAGCCAGGTGGTCGCTTCGAGCAGTTCATGCGTGATGTCGTAAGGTGCCCCGTCCTGGCCATTGCCATCCGGAGCGAGCGGGTCGCGCGCCAGCGTCCCGCCGGTTTCGAAGCCGGCGGGCACCAGGATGCCGTCGCCGATGGCGGCGGCGGTCCACAGCGCGCGGCGTGCGCTCAGCGCATCCTGGCTGGCGGGAGTCAGCGCCGGCGCTGCCAGCACGCGGCCGAAGCGGCGCAGCCGCGCGATTTCCTCGGTCAGCCAGGCGCTGCGGAAGTCCCACCACGGCAGCGAGCAGAAGGCGCCATCAAAGCCGGCTGGGGCAAGGTCGTCCAGTTGTGCGGGGGTCAGGCCGGGCGTCCATGCCAGCAGCAGCGGCGTGCCGCGAGCTTCGCGCGGTGCGGCGTCGTTGCGCAGGGTGTCGGCCAGCGTTGCCCAATGCCTGCCCGGCACGCGTGCCGGCGCGCGGCAACAGAAGCCGGCTGCGCCCGACGCCCATGCCAGCCGCAGCCGCGCGGCCCACCATTGCACCAGTGCCCTGGCGACTTGCGGGTCATGCCAGCGCAGGCGTGCGCCGGGCAGATGGTTGTCGGTTTCGTGGGGGGCGAAGGCGGGGGCCGCGGCGTCGATCCAGTCGGGATCGGGAGCGCCTTCCCCATCGGCGCTGTAGCGGTCCAGTGAGATGTCGAGCAGCGGCGCGAGCCCATGCCGGGCGCACGCCGCCAGCGTGTCAGTCCCGGACAGGTGCGGCCAGCCGCCGATCAGTACGTGGTCGAAGCCCAGCGCCGCCACGCGTTGCAAGGCGTGTTCGTCGGCGTCCGGGGTCCCGGTCAGGTCGATCTGGCAGATCCGCACAAAATCCTCCCGGTTTCAGCTCCGGCGGAGCAACAATGACCCGCCCGGCGCCCGAAGGCCAGCCGGCGGGAATGGCACACCCATGCGAAGTGCGTGCCAGCGCGCCCGTTCGATAGAAGATATGCGGCGGAGCCGCGCCCTGCCAGAGGATTTCCGGCGAAAGACAATGTGCCCCTGACGCTACCGGTTGTAAAAAGTACCGGGTACGCCATGGCCCCTGGCAAGAAGCGGCCCTTCGCCGGCCATGCGGCGCGCAGGCGCGTGGCCCGGTACGCTTCTTGCCCCAAATCTCGATGGACAACCGGGGAAACGTGCATGGACTGGTGGCTGGAGGCCGCGCAATGGCCGGCGATGGTGGTGACGGTGCTGGCCACCTGGCTGGTGGGGTCGCGCTCCAGTGGACGGCGCCGCGCGGGCTTCTGGGTGTTCCTGGCCAGCAACGTGCTGTGGATTGCGTGGGGATGGCACGGCGATGCGTATGCGCTGATCGTGCTGCAGCTGGCGCTGGTCGTCATGAACCTGCGCGGCATGCGCGAAGCACGCAAGGCCTGGCAAGCGTCATCGCGCCGGGCCTCCGGTACGGCGCGCGACAGCACTGGCAGCGCAGGCGCGGAGCCACTATCCTTGTCCCGCACCGACATGCGCCATGTCCGGGGCACCCGCCAGCAACCGCCGGCCTCGGCCGGCCCCGATCGTTGACTTTACGGGTCCGGCCGCGGACCAGGCAGGTGTGCGATGCCAAAGAAAAAAATCCTGGTGCTTAACGCGCTGATCGCGATCTCGCGCGAGGGCGAGCACGATTGCCGGCGCGCGGCACACGCCGCCGCCAATCCGCATCTCAAGTCGCTGCTGACCAGCCGCGCCAATGCCTTCGCGCTGGCGGCGCAGGAACTGCAGGCGTGCCTGCTGGAACTCGGGCAGGTGCCCGAGGCCATGCCGGTGGCGGCATGTCGCGTCGGGGTCGGCAAGCAGCGCTCGGACCGCGCCATCCTGCACGCCGTCAGCAAGGGCGAGCAGGCGGTGCAACGGCGCTATGCGCGCGCATTGCGTGCGCATGTGCTGGGCTCGCGCCTGCGGGCGGTAGTGCGGCGCCAGTATCGCGGCGTACAGGTCAGCCATGAGCTGTTCCGCGTGCTGCGCGAGCAATACCGTGCGCAGGCGGCGCGCGCGTAACCGGTCGCTATCGGAACATCGCCGGGACACCTCTGCCCACCATGCCCACCGCCGCCTCTGCCGACCTGCAATTCTTCGAGCATGCCGCGCGCCTGGTGCTGATGTACGGCCTGGTGCCGCTGTGGCTGCTGGCCGGCGCTGGCGACTGGCTGTGCCACCGCCTCACGCACATCGAGCGCAACGCGGGCGTGCGCGAATCCTTGCTGCACATGCTGATGCTGGCCGAGGTCGGCCTGCCGCTGCTGATGGTGCTGTTCCTGGAGGTCAATGCGCTGGTGATTGCCGTCGTACTGGTGGCGCTCGTGATCCACGAGGCCACGGCGTGGTGGGACGTGCAGTACGCCAGCAAGCGCCGCCATATCGCGCCGGTCGAGCAGCATATGCACAGCCTGCTCGAAGTCCTGCCGATGGCAGCCGCCTCATACGTGGTGGTGATGCACTGGGGCCAGTTCCTGGCGCTGTTCGGCGCGGGCAGCGAACCGGCGCGCCTGGCGCTGGCGTGGAAGCCCGTCGCGCTGCCGCCGGGCTATCTGGGCGGACTGCTCATCGCGGTCGCCTTGCTCGCCGGCCTGCCCTACCTGGAGGAGCTGTGGCGCTGCCAGCGCTGGCGCAAGCGCGAGCGTGACGCGGCGCTGGCGCAGGCGACCCGGGCGCTGCGCGGGGATACCTGAGCAGCGCCGGGCGGGCGGGAGCCCGTCCGCTGAAGTCCCGCCACGATCGCGATCATTGTGCGCGCAAGCGCAACGGCATGCGCCTACTGCTTGGCCGCCGGGTCCGGCGTGTCGCCCTTGGGGCCGCTCGGAGCATCGGCAGTCGGTGCCGGCGGCGCGCCTTGCTCGCGCGGCTTCTTGCTGCGGGCGGTGTTGGCCTGCTTGCCGGATGTCGACTTTGGCTTCTTGGCGGTGTCTTTGGTGGTATTGGTCGGCGCCGTGGTCATGTCGGTGGCGGCCGGCTGGTTGCGCGAGGCACCGGCGCCTTCAATCGGCGGCGCGCTCGGGTTCGGCGCGGTAGGCGAGGCCGGAGCCTGTTGGGCGAAGGCCGGCAGGCAGAGCGCGGTGCCGACGACCAGTGCCGTGGTAGCGAGGGTGCGTTTCATGATGGTCTCCATTGCAAGACTACGTCGGTCGGGCCCAGAGCCCTCGGTTATGCCGTTGCGCCCGAGGGCGTGTCCGGCAATTCAGTCGTGCGCCGCGTTGCGGTTGCCTTCGCCGCGGCGCGCCAGTTCGTGGTAATGGCAGATCCGGGCCAGCGCCCAGTCCGCCGCGGCCTCCCGTACGGCATTGCGTTCACCGGGGAAGCGCCGGGTTTCCGTGAACAGCGCCACGCCCGCCGGCGCGGCCAGAGGGGAGCGGCCGGCATGGCCGGGGCGGCGGAAGACCCAGGCAAAGCATTGCGTGCCGGCCGGGATGTCACCGTCGCCGCCGTCGTCGGCCACGCCGGTGTTCGCCAGCGCCAGGTCGACGCCGGTGAGCTGCATCGCGCCCAGCGCCATTGCGAGCGACACTTCTTCGCTGGTCAGCCCGTAGCGGCGGATGGTTTCCGGCGGCACGCGCAGCAACTGCTCCTTCGCCGACGGTGAATACGCGACGATGGAGCAATACAGGACATCGCCGCAGCCTGGCACTTCCGCGATGCGCGAGGCAATGAGGCCCGCGGTACAGGATTCCGCGGTCACCACGTGGATGCCGTGGCGTCTGAGGTAACGGGCGATGCTGCGGTTATGGCCCGAGGCTGCGCTTGCGTCGCGTTGGGTCATTGGCGCGAACTCCGCGACCGGACCGGCACGCCGTTGCTCCGCGATACGGCCGGCGCCGCCGGCGCGGACGGTGTGGCAGGATTGTTCTTCGCCGGCACGTCTTCGCTGGACCGGCGCACGAACGTGACCTTGCCGTCGCGCTCCAGCACGACGCGCGCCAGGCCGGAAAAGCTGTCGCTCTGCAGGGAGGCGCGCAGGCTGGCCTTCAGGTCTTCCTCGGTAAGCATGGCACGGCTGATCCGCTCGCGATCCAGCTCGCCCCGGCTCAGCAGGTCCAGCGCATGCCCGCCAATGGCGCAGTCGAACGGCGGGAAGCGGCCCGAGAGCCAGCCCACTGCGCGGTGCAGCAACACCAGCACGAGCGCAGCTGTGAATGCCACCGTGAGCGAGGTAGCACCCACTACCGCGCGCGACAGCACTGCGCCCAGCAGCAGCACGATGCACAGGTCGAACGCGCTCTTCTGCGCGAAGGCACGGCGTCCCGCCAGCCGGAGCATGGCCCACGTGCCGACGAAGATCACGGCGGCGCGCACCGCGCCTTGCCACCACTGCAGGTCATCGCCTTCGCCCACGGCGCGGCGCATCACATCGACCAGAATTTCCATGACGTCCATGACGGCATCCGGAATGGAATTGATGGCAGCGGCGGCAGTTTCCGTGCCAGCGCCGCGGCACCCGCGACGCGCCGCGCAGCGGTCGTCACAGCGTCGCGCCAGCCTTTCAAGCGAGGAAAAATGTACATGCAGCGCCGGCGGCGGCCTTGTAAAAGCTGCGTGGCCGCGGGCGCCGCACACGGCGGTGAACGATGGCGCCTATCTTGCATGTCCTGCTCCAGCACACACATCGCAGCGTTCGCGGCGACCACGGAGACACCTATGCCAGACCCGACGCACAAGCCGAACCAGCCGGGGCCGGATGCACCCCGCAAGCAGCGCTATCCCGGTGATCCCGGCGATGTCCGCAAGGGCCAGGTGAGCGAGCCGCTGCCGCGCGAAACCTTCCGGCAGCGCTTCATGGCGCGCTTCACCGACCCCGCCTACCGGGATGAGGACGAAGCCCTGGCGCGGCTTGAGCGCATTGCGTGGGCGGCTTATCACGAGGGCCGCAAGGCGCCGCTGAAGCACAAGGCCGGGCCCGGCTACGCCGATCCGGACTATGAGCTGTCCGACGAATGGCGCGCGGCCAGCGAGGCGGTTCGCGTGGCGCAGCAACGCCAGGCCAACCCCGCCACGCCGTCGCGCGTGCTGCTGGTCTGTGCCGCCGCGCGCAACGACTACACCTGTCCAGGCGAGATGTCCAAGTCCTGGCGGCTGGCGCAGCGCGCGCGGGCAACGCTGGAAGCGGAGGGCATTGAGGTCGATGTGCTCGACCTGAGCCTCCTTACCTCCGATGCCGACCTGCGCATCCATCCGTGCAAGGGCTGCGTCTCGACGTCGATGCCGCTATGCCACTGGCCCTGCAGCTGCTACCCAAACCACGCGCTCGGCCAGGTCAACGACTGGATGAACGACATCTATCCGCGCTGGGCCGGTTGCCATGGCGTGCTGATCGTCACGCCGGTCTACTGGTACCAGGCCAGCAGCCCGCTGAAGCTGATGATGGACCGGCTGGTCTGCGCCGACGGCGGCAACCCGGATCCGACCAGCACGCAGGGCAAGGACGTGGTGCGTGCCAAGTCCATCGAACTGGCGGGGTGGGACTACCCCAAACACCTGGCAGGCCGCACCTACGGGCTGGTGGTCCACGGCGACGTGGCCGGCATTGAAGGCGTGCGCCGCGCACTGTCCGACTGGCTCGACTGGATGGGCCTGATCGATGCCGGCGCGCAGGCGCGGCTGGACCGGTTCATCGGCTACTACAAGCCCTATGCCACCAGCCATGTGGAACTCGACCAGGATGACGGCGTCCTCGGCGAGGTAGACAACGTGGCGCGCGCATTGGCTTGCGCGGTGCGGCAGTTGCGCGCCGGCAAGCTCAGCGAGCCCGACCGCGGCCTGGTGCCGCCGCGGCAGAAGTAGCGGCGCTGCAGATGGCGGCGCTGCTGCAATGACCGGCACGGAAAGCGGAGACGACAATGGACCGTAGAGACAACCGGCGCGGACCACCCTGGCACGAAAGCGCCGTGCCCGAAACCGACATGCGCAGCCATTACGTTGGCGCCTATGGCGTCTACGACTATGACCAGCCGGTGGACCCCGGCGAGTTCGGCGGCTCGCGCGGTTGGCAATCCGGCAACGCCTCGGACGCACGCGCCCGGCAAGCGCCGAGGGGTCGCGACCCTTACCGGCAATTTACCGGCTACAACGAGCGCATGGACCTGTATCGCGGCGGGCCGTACCAGGCGCGCCCGGTACGTCCGGTCGGCCCGCGCAATTACCAGCGCAGCGATGCGCGCATCCTGGAGGACCTGTGCGAGCAGCTCGCACGCAGCGCCCGGCTGGAGGTGGAGGATGTCGAGGTGCGGGTGGAGCAAGGCGTGGTCACGCTGGAGGGCTGCGTGCCCCATCGCCAGCAGAAGTACCGGATCGAAGATATCGCGGACGAGATCTATGGCGTCACGGAGGTGGTGAACCACCTGCGCGTGGCGCGGGGCGAGGCTACGGCTGCGCATCCGGGCCATGGCATGCGCATGTACTGACGCCGGGGGCCACGCATGCAGGATTCTTCCAATACGCCGCCAGCCAATCCGCGCGGCACTGCTGTCACCGCTGCTGACGTCGAACTGCAGGCAGCGTTGTGCGCGCGGCTGTGGGACAGCGGCCTCGATGTCAGCGAGATCGCGCTGAATGTCACAGACGGGCGCGTCACCATCGAAGGCGCGGTCGGCACGCAAGCGGATCGCGCGGCGATCGAGGCGAACATTCGCGCGGCCGGCGTGCGAGAGGTCATCAACCACGCCAGCGTGGCGCCGGACCGTACCGGCGGGTGAGGCGCAGGGGAGCGCTGCATGGCACGACTTTCGCATCGGCCACGGACTCGCGGCCGATGCGAACGTGCTGGCCGGCTATCCGCGCAGACAAGGCGCAGACAAGGAGATCCCATGAAGCCTCTTGCAAGTTTTGCACTGGCCGCGCTGCTGAGCGTTCCGGCCTGGGCCCAGACCACCACTACGCGGCCAGGCGCCGACACCCGTGCGCCGGGGACGTCCGCCTCCGACGTCATGCCCGGGCAGGGCGATACGCGCCGCGCCACGCCCGCTACGCCGGCCACGCCTGCCTCGCCTTCCACCAGCGGCGGCCGCGCGACACCAGCCACGCCGGCCACGCCGGCATCGCCAGCGGTGAACGAGGGACCGCAATCGGCGCAGCGCTATGACTATCCTGCGTCGGAGCCGAAGGCGCCGAAATCCCGCAAGCAGCCGCTATAGTCCGGACGGCCAGGTCTCCGGCGCGCCCGGCGCCGGACTGGCCGGCAAGGCCGGGACCGCACGCGTGTGGTCGAACCACAGCATTGCATCGAACTGCCGCGGCAATTCCGCACGCGCATAGTGGCTCTGCAATTCCGTTTCGGGCCGGTAGATGACCCCGATGAAACGCTCCTGCCGCGGCGGCAGCAAGGCGGTGCGGACATCGTCGAGCGCGCCGCCGCGCGCGCCCCGCAGGTCCAGCCAGCATTGCGCGTGGCCGGCCTGGTGGAACAGGTGCTCGTAGCTGTCGGGCCGTCCCGGGCGTACGGTCTTGATTTCCATCTGGCCATCCCACCAGCTCGCCGCCGCCACCGTTCCCGCATAGGTGCTGAAGCCGACCAGCGCCGCGTCATCGCCGAAGCTCTCGCGGCACAGTTGTCCGATATTGAGCTGGCCGTGCACGGTTCCCATTTCAGTGTGCGAGGCATCGCCGATGTGTGAGTTGTGCGCCCATACCACGGCGCGCGAATCGGGTCCGTGGGCGTGCAGCAGTTGCACCAGCGTCTCGAACATGTGCGTGTCGCGCAGGTTCCAGCTGTCGTCGCTGCCGTGGTACATCACGCGGTAATAACGTTCCGCCGATGCCACCAGCCGCGCGTTCTGCGCGGCATCCAGGTAGTCTTCATGGCCGGCACGGGCATAGGCGAGGCGCTTGTCGAGCAGCTCCTGCAATTGCCCGATGACGGCGTCTTCGCAGTCTTCATGGGTGCCTTGCAGTACTGCGCGGCCATAGCGCGCCGGGTCCCGTCCCCAGGGTTCCAGGCAGGCGTAGCGCTCGCGCGCCGTACGCGCGGCCTCAGGGTCGATGCTGTCCAGGTAAGCCAGCACCGCCGCAATGGAGGCGCGCAGGCTGTAGATGTCGAGCCCGAAGAAGCCGGCGCGCTGCGCCGGGGCCAGGGCCGCGTTGTGCGCGTGCAGCCAGCGGATAAAGCGTGCCACTTCAAGATTGCGCCACATCCATACCGGGAAACGCGTGAACGCTTCGCCCGGCGTTTCCGCGGGCTGAGCGGGCCGGCCGCGGACATGGCGGTCGACCGCAGCGGCATCGGGCCAGTCCGCTTCCACCGCGACAATGCGGAAACCGTGGCGCGCCACCAGTTGCGCGGTCAGCGCGGCGCGCGCATGGTAGAACTCGGCGGTCCCGTGCGTGCTTTCGCCGAGCAGCACCACCCGATGCGCGGCCAGCGCTTCGGCCTGCATCGCCAGTGCATTGGGGAAGGGTCCGGAGAAGGGGCTCTGCGCGGGGTCGTCCACCTGCGGCAGCGGCACCGCGGCGGCGGCGATCGCGGCAGCTGCCTGCAGTTCGTCCCGGTGCGGTGGCATGGATGCACCTGCGCAGGATCTGGCGCCGGAAGCGTTATCCGGTGAGGCCGGGTTTAGCCCGGTATGGTGCGCGGATCGTGGCCGAAGCTGTTGCGCGAGCGGATCTGGCCATCGCGGCCATGGACCAGCAGTTCCACATGTTCGCGCTGCGCCTGCGTCGTCGCGGCAGCGATGGCTTCTTCCTGGGTGGCATGGTGGGATTCCGCGTAGCGGGCGCCTTCATGGATGACATCCCAGCCATCCCGATGCGGCACGACGTGTATGCTGGTGCCCATTTTGCTGTCTCCTTGGCTGTCTATGCTCTTAATTGTCGGCGATGTACGGCGGCTGTCTATCCGGCAGCGTCTGACAGCCCGGACCGCACGCGGAGGGCAGCAAGCCCGACTTTTGCATGGAAATTTCTGGTTATTTGGCGCCCCTCTTGTAAGCTGGACTTGGATCGCATTAGAGGAGCGGACCATGCGTGCAAGATTTGCCAGGGGACTGACGCAGTCGCCGGTGACCGTAGTGGCCCGGGCGTTCGACGGAGAAGCGGTGCAGGCCCCCCAGATTGGCGACCTGGTAACGGTCTACAGCCAGGACCAGGACACCGAATTCAATATCCGCCTGTGCGAGGCCGTCGAGCCCGGCCGCTGGAGCGGCGTGGTCTACGCGATCGGCCGCGGACAGGACGTGCTGGTCACGGCCGAAGGGCTGGAGATCGACGATGTGGTCGAGGTGCTGCGCGAGGAGATCGCGCAGGTCATTCCCTGCGGCCGGTCCCACTGAATGCCGCACCCGCGCGGGTGCGGACCTTCCGGTTTGACGAACCCCGCTGCAGGCCCTTCCCGCAGGTTAATCCTGCCGGGCCTGGCGGGATCCTTGCGCGGGCTGGCGCGGCACGCCCAGCCACATCGCGAGCCCGCTGGCGAGCAGCAGCGCGGCCAGCAGCAACAGCGCATGGTCGAGGCTGCCGGTCCGGGTCTTGATCTGCCCGATCACCCACGGGCTGACGATGCCGCTGGTGATGCCGACGCTGCTGATCATCGCAATGCCGGCCGCGGCCCCCGCACCGGGCAGGTAGCTGGGCGGCAGCGACCAGAACACCGGCAGCGCGGCGAAGATCAGCACGGCGGCAACCGAGAGGATCGCCAGCATCACGGCCAGGCTGGACGGGTGCAGCGTGAGCGCGGCCAGCGCCAGCGCGCCGCCGGCGGTGCACAGCAGGAAGTGCCGGTGGCGCTCGCCGGTGCGGTCGGAATGGCGCGCGATCAGGATCAGCCCGACCGCGCCGACCGCATTGGGCACCACCGAATACAGGCTGACCGACATCACATCGGTGATGCCGAAGTCGCGGATGATCAGCGGCATCCAGAAGCTCAGCGCGAGCGAACCGCAAGTCAGCGAAAAATAGATAAAGGCGAACAGGTACACGCGCGGGCTGCGCAGCACCCGTCGCAGCGCCTGCAGCGAATGGCCGTTCTTCCCGGCATCGGCGGCGCTGGCCGTCTCGCCTGCCGCGGCGCGGATCACGTAAGCGCGTTCGCCGGCGCCGAGCCAGCGGGCCTGTTCCGGACCGTCCACCAGGCAGCGGGCGGCAATCACCCCGAGGAAGACCGCAGGCGCACCTTCGATGGCGAACATCCACTTCCAGCCTTGCAGGCCGAGTACGCCGGCCATGTCGCGCATGATCCAGCCTGAGACCAGGCCGCCGAGCACGCCCGCCACTGCCACGCCGGCAAAGAAGATCGCCATCACCGCGGCGCGACGCCGCGCCGGGAACCAGTAGGTCAGGTAGAGCACGATGCCGGGGAAGAAGCCCGCCTCGAACACGCCCAGCAGGAAGCGCAGCGTGTAGAACTGCGCCGGCGTCGACACGGCCATCATGCCCACCGAAGCCAGGCCCCACAGCACCATGATGCGCGTGAAGGTGCGGCGCGCGCCGAAGCGCGCCAGCAGCATGTTGCTCGGCACCTCGCACAGCACGTAGCCGACGTAGAAGATCGCGGCGCCCAGCCCGTACATGGCGTCGCTGAAGCCAAGGTCCTGCTTCATCTGCAACTGGGCGAAGCCGATGTTGATGCGGTCCAGGAACGAGACCACGTAGCAGATGAACAGGAACGGGATGATGCGCAGCCACACCTTGCGGTAGAGCGCGTCTTCCTCGCGCGCCGCTAGCGCTGGCAGGGCAGTGGTGTTGGCGGGCGTCAGATGCAGGGACGCGAGATCCCCTGAGACCGGATGGCTCATGCTGTTTGTCTCCGTATTGTTGGTAGCTGCGGTGGTGGCTGCGTGGGTTGCGCCGGGGTGGTTGCAGCCGGGGATGGCGCCGCCGGGCGCGTCTGATGCGCGCTGCCTGGCGGTGCTGGGTCAGGCCAGGGAAAGAGCGGAGTGGGGCGCGGCCTGGCCGCGCCCGTGCCGTGTCAGGCTGCCGGCGCTGCCGCGCCCGGCATGTCGGCCACGCCTTCGCGCGCGGCCTGCAGCGCGGCCAGCAGCACGTCGTGGTCGCCGATATGGTTGGCCAGCAGCAGGATCAGCTGCGCGTTGGCGGCCTGGCTCTGGGCGTCGTCGAGATCGCGGTGCATCTCGATCAGCGCTTCGTAGAAATCGTCGGGCCGGGTGAGGTTGGGTTGCGTATTGAGGGTGGCGGGCATGTTGTCGGCTCCTGTTCGTGGGCGTTGCGGCATGCTGTCCGGCTTGCTTCAGGCGGCGATCCGGCCAGGGGCCGGCGCGGCCAGGCCGGCACCGGTGGCACGCGCCAGCGCGGCGCGGATTGCGGCGGGGTCGGCACGGCGCCAGCGCGCGCACACATGCTGGTCGGGCCGCACCAGGTAGCAGGTGCCGGGCGTGGCGCCATAGCGCGCGGCGGCGAGGCCCTGGTCGTCGCGCAGTACGGTGGCGTTGGAGCAGGTCATCGCCGGCAGCGCCGCGTCCGTGACGTAGACCAGCCGCAGCGGTACATTGCCCAGGCTGAGCGCGGACAGGTCGGCCAGCGTGGCGGCGTCGATGGCATCGGGATTGCCGAACAGCAGCACGGTGAAATCCTGCCCCAGGTGCGACAGCAGCCAGCCGGCACCCTGCGGCCCGGACACCGGCGCGTCGGCGCAGACCGCGCCCGGTACCATGTTGCCGGCATAGTCCTCATCGGCGTCGCCGGTGTTCAGCGGCGAGCCGTGCAGCACGGCCGGCACCGACAGGCGGCCGCTGTTGACCAGGCCGCGGGCAAAGGCATGCCGCTTCGACAGCGTCAGCACCGCGTCGCGGAAGAGCCGGCTGACGGCGCTCTTGGGCGTGATGAAGTCAGTGGCGCGGGTCGAGTTCAGGAGGTTCTCCTCCGCGGCGTATTCGCGTTCGCTGGCGTAGGTGTCGAGCAGGCTGTCGGCAGCGTGGCCGTGCAGCACGTAGGCCAGCTTCCACGCCAGGTTCTCGGCATCCTGCACGCCGCTGTTGGCACCGCGCGCCCCGAACGGCGATACGCCGTGCGCCGAGTCTCCGGCGAACAGGATATTGCCGTGGCGGAAGCTGTCCATGCGCAGGCACGAGAAGGTGTACACGCTGACCCATTCCAGCTCGAACTTGACGTCCTTGCCGAGCAGTGCCTGCACGCGCGGGATCACGCGTTCGGGGGATTTCTCCAGCACCGGGTCGGCGTCCCAGCCGAGCTGGAAGTCGATGCGCCAGACATTGTCGGGCTGGCGGTGCAGCAGCACCGACTGGTTGGGGTGGAAGGGCGGGTCGAACCAGAACCAGCGCTCGCTGGGAAAGTCGGCCTCCATCTTTACGTCGGCGATCAGGAAGCGGTCGCGGAAGGTGCGGCCCTTGCTGTCCAGGCCGAGCAGCTTGCGCATCGGGCTGCGCGAGCCATCGGCGGCCACCACGTAGCGCGCTGCCAGCGGGTAGCAGCCTTCGGGCGTCTCGATGGTCAGCACCGCGCCATCCGCGCGCTGCTCCAGTCCGACCACCTTGTTGTGCCAGCGGATCTCGATATCGGGCAGCGCCTGCGCGCGTTCCAGCAGGAAGCCTTCGACGTAGTACTGCTGCAGGTTGATAAACGCCGGCCGGCGATGGCCGCTCTCAGGCAGCAGGTCGAAGCTGTAGACCTGCTGGTCGCGCAGGAACACCTTGCCGACGTTCCAGCTCACGCCCTTGCCCACCATGCGCTCGCCGCAGCCCAGCCGGTCGAAGATGTCCAGCGTGCGCTTGGCGAAGCAGATGGCGCGCGAACCGGTGGACAGCGTGCAGTCGTCGTCGACCAGCACCACGCGCACGCCGCGCTGCGCCAGATCGATGGCGGTGGCCAGCCCGATCGGGCCGGCGCCCACCACCACCACAGGATGGACCGGGCCATCCGCCTGCGCGCCACGCTGTTCCGCGCAGGGCTGGTACTCAAACGACATCCGCTGGTAGTCGATGCTGCTCATGCCTGTCTCTCCATCCAACTCTTTGTTGCTTCGTTGCCCGACTTGTTATGGGTCTTCGGCCTATGGGTCGTCAGTCGCTCAGTCCTGCAGCGCGGCCCACATTTCCTTGTCGCGCTGCGCGGTCCAGATGCGCGGGTGGCGGATGCCGCTGGCCTCGTCATAGGCGCGCGACACGTCGAACGGCAGGCAGTGCTCGTAGATGAAGACATGGCCGAACTTGGGATCCATGGCCTGGCGCGTATGCGCCATCGCGGCCTTCAGGTCGAGCTTTTCGGCCACCGCTTCCTTGCCCGACTGGAACAGCGTGGTGACGAAGTCCTTGGTATAGGCGAGGCCCTTCTTCACCTCTTCCGGCGTGGTCAGCGCGGGGCCGCGGCCGGGAACCAGCTTCTCGGGGTTGAGTGCCTGCAGCGCGTCGAGCGTGGCAGGCCATTCTTCCAGCTGGGCATCGCCGCAATAGCAGGCGGCGTCGTACTCGACCAGGTCGCCGGAGAACAGCACCTTCTGCTGTGGCAGCCAGACCACGGTGTCGCCCTTGGTGTGGCCCGAGCCCAGGTGGGCGATGCGGACTTCCAGCTTGCCGAGGAACAGCGTGATTTCCTTCTCGAACACCAGCGTCGGCCAGGTCAGCCCCGGCACGGTCTCGACGCCGGCGAACAGGCGCGGGAAGCGCTCGATCTCGGACTTCATGTCCGCCTCGCCGCGCTCGACGATCATTTCCCAGGTACCGCGGCTGGCGATGATCTGCTGCGCGCCTTCGGCGAAATAGGCCGATGCGCCCAGCACGCGCACCGCGTGATAGTGCGACAGCACCACGTACTTGATGGGCTTGTCGGTGATGGTGCGGATGCGCGCGATCAGGTCTTGCGCCATCGCCGGCGTGGCGGTGGTGTCGACGATCAGCACGCCGTCGTCGCCGATCACGACGCCGGAATTGGGGTCGCCCTCGGCGGTGTAGGCCCAGGCGTTCTCGGACAGCTGGGTAAAGGTGACTTGCTTGGCTTCGAGGTCGGCCTGGGATGCAAATGCCTTGGACATGGCGTCTTCCTTTGTGTGTGGGGAGGCAAGACGGCACGTGCGCATGGCGGGTTAGGCCGCAGCGCAGGTCTGGTGGCACAGGCTGTCTCGCCCCCGTTTCTATGGTCTTTCACGCGGCGGTGCCTGCGTGTTGCGACGGGGTAGTGCAATCTTAGGAAAGACCGTTGAATTAATCAATAGCTAATTCGTTCGTCTAAAACAAATTGTCGTGTCCCTGAGACCAAGGTGAGCGAGGTTCCTGAGCAGTTGCGGGTTTACCCGGATTCGACGGCGCGTGGATGGCGTTCGATTAATATCCGGGGTTTCCGATCACACAAGGTGGCGATGGCCAGGGGCAAGGCAACCGGCGCGGCCGGCAAGGCTGAAAGGGAAGGCAAGCCGGAGAAGGCTGACAAGGCCCAGCGCGGCATCCAGAGCGTGGAAGTGGGCGGCCGGCTGCTGGCCGCGCTGGCGGCGGCACGCGTACCGATGCCGCTGGCCGCGCTGGCCGAGGCCGCGCAGCTGGCGCCGGCGCAGGCGCACGCCTACCTGGTCAGCCTGACGCGCCTGGGCCTGCTCAAGCGCGACCATGTCTCCGGGCGCTACGAGCCTGGCCCGCTATCGCTGCAGCTGGGCATGCTGCATCTGGAGCAGGATCCGGCCTACCGCGCCGCGCTGCCGCGCGTCGACGCGCTGGCACAGTCGTCGGGCTTCAGCGTGGCGATCAGCGTCGCCGGGCCGCAGGGGCCGACCATCGTGCGCTACGTGCCCGCCAGCGCGCCGCTGCACGTGAACCTGCACGTGGGCACGGTGATGGCGCTGGCGGCTACCGCCACCGGCCGCGTCTACTGCGCATTCCGGCCGCCGGCGTTGTGGCAGCCGCTGTGGCGCGCGCAGCAGCCAGATGCCACGGATGCGCAGCTGGCTGACTTCGGCTCCGCCCTGCAGGCTATCCGCGAGCGCGGCATCGAGCGCAGCATTGACACGCCCAGCCCCGCGGTCAGCAGCCTCAGTGTGCCGGTACTGGACGCTGTCGGGGCACTGCGGCTGGTGCTGACGCTGGTTGGCTCGACCGGCGCCATCGACGTCGACTGGAACGGCACCGCCGCAAGAGCGCTGATGGCAGCAGCGGGCGATATCGCAGCGGCCCTGCGTGCGGAAGGCCCTGAAGGCATGGAAGAGGAAAAGCCGGCATGACCCCGAACCGCATACCCGATCCGGCCGGCATCACCAGCCCGGATGCGGACGCCGAAGGCGGCAAGCCGCAGCGCGGCATCCAGTCCCTCGACAGCACCGGCCGGCTGCTGGGCGCGCTGGTCGCTGCTGGCCGTCCGCTGGCCTTGCGCGACCTCGCGCTGGCTGCCGGCATGCCCGCCGCCAAGGCATTTCCGCACCTGGTCAGCCTGCAGAAGACCGGGCTGCTCGCGCGCGACGCCGCCGGCAACTACCTGTGTGGCCCGCTGGGGCTGGAACTCGGGCTGGTCGCGCTGCAGCGGCTGTCGCCGACGCGCGAGGCCGAGCCCGAAGTGATCGAACTTGCCGGCAGCACCGGCCTGAGCGTGGCCATGGCCGTGCTGGGCCCGATGGGTCCGACCGTGGTCAGGCTTGAGGAATCGGCGCGGCCGCAGCATGTCAGCCTGCGCGTGGGCACGGTGCTGTCGCTGGTCCACACCGCGATCGGCCGCACTGTGGCCGCGCACCTGCCGGGCAACGTGCTCGCCGGGCTGCTGCAAACCGACTACCTGCGCATGGCCGGTGCTGCCGTCGGACAGGTGCTGGGGGAAGACGGACAGCCTGCGCCCGACTACGCCGCCCGCCTGGCTAAGGTGCGCGCGGCGCAGATCGACAATGCGCTGAGCCACCCGGTGCCGGGCATCGATACACTGGCGGCGCCGGTGTTTGACCACACCGGCAGCCTGGCGCTGGTGATCGCGGTGATGGGATCGAGCGGCAGCTTCGACAGCGGCACTGAAGGCGCGCCCGCCGCGCTGGTGCGGCAGGCGGCACGGCGCTTGTCGTGGCGCTTCGGCGCGTTGCGCGGCGCGGCCGGCTGACCCGGGCGCTTACTGGTCCAGCCGGATATTGGCGGACTTGATCAGGCCGTCCCACTTGTCGTACTGGGCGCGGATATAGCTGCCGAACTGCGCGGGCGTGGCCGGGAACGGCACCGTGCCCTGGCTCGCGAGCCTGGCCGATAACTCCGGCTGCTTCAGCGCGGCAACAATCTCGCCGTTGAGCCGGTCGATGACTGCCTTGGGCGTGCCGGCCGGCGCCGCGACGCCGAACCATGCCGTCAGTTCATAGTTGGGCACGCCCGCTGCGGCCAGTGTGGGCACGCCCGGCAGCTGTTCCGAGGGCTTCTGCGTGGTCACCGCCAGCGCGCGCACGCGGTGGTCGCGGATATACGGCAGCGCGGTGGAAACGCTGTCGAACATCATCGTGATGCGCCCGCCGATCAGGTCGGTCATCGACGCGGCGCTGCCCTTGTACGGAATGTGCGCGATATCGACACCGGCAAGATGGGTGAACAGCTCACCCGCCAGGTGCGACGACGAGCCGTTGCCGAACGAACCATAGGTCAGCTTGCCCGGCTCCTTGCGCGCCAGCGCCAGCAGTTCCTGCACGTTGCGAGCCGGCACCGAGGGATGCACCACCAGCACGTTGGGCAGGTAGGCCACGGATGCGACCGGGGCGAAATCCTTGAGCGGGTCGTAGCCGGGCCTGGCATAGAGGCTCTTGTTGACCGCCAGCGAGCCGAAGGTGCCGAACAGCAGCGTGTAGCCGTCGGCCGGCGCGCGCGCCACGGCGATGGCAGCCAGGTTGCCGCCGGCGCCGGGCCGGTTGTCGATCACCACCGGCTGTTGCAGCCGCGCCGACAGGGCATTGCCGATTTCGCGCGCCAGCAGGTCGGTCGCGCCGCCGGGCGGGAAGGGCACCACCAGCCGGACTGGCTTTTCCGGGTAGTCCGCCAGTGCCGTGCCTGCCGCCGTGGCGGCCAATGCGAACAGCAGCCCGCTGGCTGCACGCCTGATCCAACCCTGCATCGCTGTCTCCTCCATGTGTTTTTTTGCGATGGAAAGGGCCTCAGTGTGTCGCAGTGCGCGGCGGCGCGGGTTTGGCTTTGGCGAAGGTGGCCTTCCGCCGCTTGCACGGAATGCAGTGGGCGTTCGCGGGAAGCTTATTCGGTCCGCTGCAGGCGCGCGATGGTGCCGAACAGCGTCTCAAGCTCCACCGGCTTGACCAGGTGCGCATCGAACCCCGCGCGCTCGCTTTGCTGCCGGTCGGCAGGCTGGCCGAAACCGGTCAGTGCGACATAGCGGGTCTGATCGGTGCCGGCCACGCCGCGCATGGCGCGCACCACCTCGAAGCCGTCCATGCCCGGCATGGCAAGGTCGATCAGCGCGATATGCGGGCGGCAGCGCGGCGCCACGTGCAGCGCTTCGGCGCCGTCGTAGGCAATGGTCACGTCGTGGCCGCACATTTCCAGAAGCATTGCCAGGCTGTCGGCGGCATCGCGGTTGTCGTCGACCAGCAGGATGCGCCGTGCCTGTTGCACGATGTTGGCATGGCCGCCGGCTGCGGCGTGCCCCCGGGGCTGCATCGTGGCGGTCTCCTGCGCCACCGGCAGCGGCAGGCGCAAAGTGAAGGTGCTGCCCATGCCCGGTCCGGCGCTGGCCGCGGCAATGGCGCCGCCATGGAGTTCCACCAGCGCGCGGCACAGCGACAGGCCGATGCCCAGGCCGCCATGTGCATCGGTGCCGGGGCGGCTTTCCTGCACGAACATGTTGAAGATGTCTTCCAGCGATTGCGGCGCGATGCCGCGGCCCTGGTCGATCACCTGTACCAGAAGGGTACGTTTTTGTACGGCGGTGACGATGCTGATGGTGGTCTGCGCCGGCGAGAACTTCGACGCATTCAGGATCAGGTTCTGCATCACCTGCACCAGCCGGATCTTGTCGGCGTGCATCGCGATCGACGCGGCGTGGGTCTGCACCGCGACGTGCTGCGACTTGGCCTCGAGCGATGGCCGTGCTGCCTCGGTGGCGAGCGCAATCACTTCGTTGAACTCAAGCGGCGCGGTGCGCAGCTCGATGCGCCCGGAGTTGATGCGGCCGATGTCGAGCAGGTCGTCGACCAGCCGGCTCAGGTGCGTGACCTGGCGTTCGATCAGGCTCAGGCTCCTGTTGGCGAGCGCCGGGTCGCCGGGTGCCAGCCGCATCGCCGCCAGCGCGCTGTGCACCGGCGCCAGCGGATTGCGCAGCTCGTGCGACAGCGTCGCCAGGAATTCGCTCATGCGCTGGCTGGAGCGCTCCAGCTCCTGGTGACGGCGGCGCTCGCTCATGTCGCGGGTGACCTTGGCAAAGCCTCGCAGCGCGCGCGATTCGTCGTAGACGGCGGTCAGCGTGACATTGGCCCAGAACAGGGAACCGTCCTTGCGCACGCGCCAGCCTTCATCCTCGACGCGGCCGGCGCGCCGGGCCTTGTCCAGCAGCCGCGCGGGCTTGCCGGCGGCAATCTCCTCGGGCGGATAGAACACCGAGAAATGCCGGCCCAGGATCTCGTCGCGGCGGTAGCCCTTGATGTACGAGGCGCCGGAATTCCAGCTGACAATATTGCCTGCGGGATCGAGCATGAAGACCGCGTAGTCCTTCACGCCCTCTACCAGCAGCCGCAGCGTTTCCTCGCTCTGGCGCAGCGCTTCGGCGGTGCGGCGCTGCGCGGTCATGTCGCGCGTCACCTTGCCGAAGCCGATCAGGTTGCCGTCCGGATCCTTGAGAGCCGTGATCACCACATTGGCCCAGAAGCGGCTGCCATCCTTGCGCACGCGCCAGCCTTCGTCCTCGAAGCGCCCGAACTCGGCGGCGGCCTTGAGCTCGGCATCCGGCCAGCGCCGTGCCACGGCGTCGGGCGTGTAGAAGGTCGAGAAGTGCTTGCCCAGGATTTCTTCGCGGGTATAGCCCTTGATGCGCGCCGCGCCCTTGTTCCAGCTCGACACATGCCCGTTCACGTCGAGCGTGAAGATGGCGTAGTCCTGCACGGACTCGACCAGCGTCCGGTAGGGTGCGTCGGGAGCCGCGTCGCTGGGCGGGTCGCCTTGCGATTTGCGAAGTGACGCGTGTGCGGCCGGCACGTCGGCGCCGGCGGGGGCTTTCTTCATGGCGAAGTCTGGGTTCGCTGCTGCCGGCTTGCCGGCGATGTCCGGAAGCGAGCGCCGCCGCGCGGCGCTGCGCATGACATAAGGATACCGCGCCCCGCGCCTGAACAGGCGGCCGCGGTGCCCGAGTGGTCCGAAGCTTCGCGACGTTGATTCGGAAGATACAGATTGTTACGCGGTGCACGATCCATAAAATCGGTCACAGGATTTATACGCCGTCAATCTTTGTCACGAAACGATGCAGTTGCCACCGACCAGAGGCTGGTCCGCGCCGCCCGACACGCTGCCTTGCTGCGACAGTTGCCCCCACGCGCATGGCTGCCACGGGGCCGGCCTGGTACGGCATGCGCATCCCGCGGCCGGTCCGCAGCCGCAGCGCAGCATCCGGCTGCGCAAGGGGCAGCCGCTGTACCTGATCGGCGATCCGGTTACCGCGCTCTATGCGATCCGCGTCGGCACGGTCAAGACCCATGTCACCACCGCAGACGGCCGCACACAGGTGGTTGGCTTCCATTTTCCGGGTGAACTGGTCGGGCTCGACAGCCTCGTGCGCGCTCGCTACGCGTCGTATGCCACGGCGCTGGAAGATACCAAGCTGTGCATGATCGCGGTCGATCTGGACAGTGCCACCACGGCCGCAGCGCCCGCGCTGGCCATCCGGCTGTTCCTGTCGCTCGACTGCCTGTCCCAGCGCGCGCGGGCCATGCAGACCATGCTGGCGCTGATGACCGCCGAGGAGCGGCTGGTGACGTTCCTGCTGTGGATGGCCGACGGTTTCGCGGCGCGTGGCTTTTCATCGTCGGCCTTCATCCTGCGCATGAGCCGCGAAGAAATCGGCAGCTATGTCGGCCTGACGCTGGAGACGGTCAGCCGCCAGTTCTCGCGGCTGGCCGGGATCGGGCTGATCCGTGTACGGCGCCGTTGCGTCGAGTTGCTGGACAAGCCCGCGTTGCGCGCCATCGCACAGCGCCCGGCGATCTCGGCGCGCACCGCTCCGGACAGCGTCGCCGGCTCCGACGGGACCGCCATTGGGACGGTACCCATCCAATGAAGCGCAAACCAGAGCACGCCGACGCCGCGGACGCGAGCGCAGGCACGGCGCCCGGCGCGGCAGACCGCGGCGTTGCCGGAGCTGACATCCTGCGCGAGATACAGCAGCTGAACCTGTCATACCTGATGCTCGCGCAGCGCCTGCTGCGCGAGCACGAAGCCGAGGGGCTGTTCCGGCTTGGCATGGGGCAGGAGCTGGGGCGCGCGCTGGCCGAGCTGGCCCCGGCGCAGATGGTGGCCCTGGCGCGCTCGAACCAGCTGCTGTGCCGCTTCCGGCTGGATGACTGCAAGGTGCTGGCATCGCTGACGGCGGCCGAGGCGCGGCATCCGCTGCGGGGCATGCATGCGGCGATCGTGCTGGCCTCGGAGCCTGCCGGCGGGACGCGCTGATACCAGCCTGGCACGTCCACGCCTTGCCACCGCCCGCACGGGCATAGCAACCAACCATGGAGTTATTGATGACGGGTACTGCCCCGAGCTACGTCGAGACCTGCCTGCAACTGTCCGGCAACCCGGGCCAGCCGGGCGCATTCCTGCCGACCCGCACGGAAATCACCGGCATGCCTCACGTGCACGCGCTGTGCCGCGCGTTGCCGGGCGACGGCATCGCGCAGCGCTGCATCGAAGCCGCGCTTCGCATGCTGGTTCAGGCTGGACACCGGCCGGTGCGCACGGTGGTGTACAGCGGACAGGGCCGGCAGGCGTCGCTGGACTTCTACATCGAGGCCGACGTGGTGGCCTGCTGCGAGCTCGATGGGGCGCTGCAGCGCCAGCTGGCCAGCCTGTGCACCAGCGTGCTGCCACCGGGGCTGGCGTTGTCGGTGCGGCCGCTCGGCACGTATGTGGCCGACGGCCCAGCGGCGGGCGGGCACGGCGCGGCGGAGCGATTGCGCAAATGCGCCGGCGAGCTGCTGTACCGCGGCGGCGAGATGAACCAGCGGCTATCGGCCGTATGTGCCTACCTGGCGGCGCTTCATGATGCGCAAGCCACCGCCGACCGGCTTGGCCATCTTGACCAGAGCCTGTTCGGCCAGGGCCAGGAAGCGCTGTCGTGGCGCCTGCGGCGGCATCGCAGCGTGGAAGGGCGGGCGCTGGCACAGGCGCTCGAAGCGCTGTCGCGGGCCGCCGACTGTGCGCTGCATGAGCTAGGCAAGCCGTACGGCGCCGACCATGCGCGCTACCAGCTGGAGCAGATGCAGCGCTTCCGCGAGCAGATCGAGCGCTTCCGCCTGGCGTGCTCGCCGGAATAGCCCTGGGGCCCCGGCTGCGCGAGCAGCACGGCTGGGGCGCCGGGGGGGCAAGCGCGACTAGCTAACCAGCGCGACCAGCGCGTTGAGCGCGTTCAGGGTGCGCTAGTCGCGCCAGGGGCCGCCACGGGTTCAGATCCCGGCCATGCAGGTGTACTTGATGACCAGGTAATCCTCGATGCCGTAGTGCGAACCCTCGCGGCCGACGCCCGACTGCTTGACGCCGCCGAATGGTGCCACCTCGTTCGAGATCAGCCCGGTATTGACGCCCACCATGCCGTACTCCAGCCGTTCCGACACGCGCCAGACGCGGCCCAGGTCGCGCGCGTAGAAGTAGCTGGCCAGGCCGAACTCGGTATCGTTGGCCATTGCCACGACCTCGTCCTCGGTTTCGAAGCGGAACAGCGGCGCCAGCGGCCCGAAGGTTTCCTCGCGCGCGACCAGCATGCCGGTCGCGACGTCGGCCAGCACCGTTGGCTGGAAGAACGAATGGCCGAGCGCATGGCGCTGGCCGCCATGCAGCACGCGCGCACCCTTGCCGACGGCGTCGGCGATATGTTCCTCTACCTTGGCCACGGCCTTGTCGTCGATCAGCGGCCCGATGCGCACGCCGTCATCCATGCCGTTGCCGACCTTGAGCGCGGCGACCGCCGCCACCAGCTTCTGCGCGAAGGCTTCGTACACGCCCGCCTGCACATAGATGCGGTTGGCGCAAACGCAGGTCTGGCCGGCGTTGCGGTACTTCGACACGATTGCGCCTTCCACCGCGGCATCGAGGTCGGCATCGTCGAACACGATGAAGGGGGCGTTGCCGCCGAGCTCCATCGACACCTTCTTGATGGTCGACGCGGTCTGCGCCATCAGCACGCGGCCCACCTCGGTCGAGCCGGTGAAGGTCAGCTTGCGCACCAGTGGGTTGCTGCTCATTTCGCCGCCGATCGCACTCGCCGAGCCCGTCACCACCGACAGCACGCCGGCCGGAATGCCGGCACGCTCGGCCAGCGCCGCCAGCGCCAGCGCGGTCAGCGGCGTCTGCGACGCGGGCTTGAGCACCATGGTGCAGCCGACCGCCAGCGCAGGGCCGGCCTTGCGCGTGATCATCGCCGCCGGGAAGTTCCACGGTGTAATCGCCGCGCACACGCCGACAGGCTCCTTGGTGACGACGATGCGCTGGTTGGTGGCCGGTGCGGGGATGGTGTCGCCATAGACCCGCTTGCCTTCTTCGGCGAACCATTCGATGAACGAGGCCGCATAGGCGATCTCGCCGCGTGCCTCGGCGATCGGCTTGCCCTGTTCCGCGGTCATGATCCGCGCCAGGTCTTCCTGGTTGGCCAGGATCAGCTCGAACCATTTGCGCAGCAGCGCTGAACGTTCCTTGGCTGTGCGCGTGCGCCAGGCGGGCAGGGCCCGGTTGGCGGCTTCAATGGCCAGGCGCGTTTCATCGGCGCCCAGCTGCGGCACCTGGCCGACGCGCTCGCCGGTGGCGGGATTGGTCACGTCGATGCGGCGCTCGCCATCGATCCAGCGGCCGTCGACATAGCACTGCTGCCGCAGCAGCGAAGAATCCTGAAGGTTCAGCATGATGGTTCCGTGGGGTGGCTGTAGGGCTGTAGAAACTGTAGGGGCAAGGCCGGATAGCCTTGAAGGCGATTGTAATCCCGCCCATGTTGTAGTTCTTGCCGCCGCCGCGTGTAAAACGTCCGGCGCCTGCCGCGCGTGCCCGCAGTGACCGCGGCGGCAATTGCCGCCAGGCGTTGGAACAGAGCTCGCATCGGCCCGCGCCATTGGCGCGTCCGTCGGCTGCGAGCCCGGATCTACGCAAGGATTTCCCGATGAAAGCACTCTGCTGGCTGGCAAGCATGACATCCGCTGCGATACGGTGCCCGATCCCGTGATCGAGCATCCGCGCGACGCCATCGTCAAGGTGTCGAGCTGTGCGATCTGCGGCTCGGACCTGCACAAGATCCCGATGGGCGCGCTGATGAACAAGGGTCTGACCGTCCGCACCGGGTAGACGCACGTCAACCGATGGACAGACGATTTGCTGCGCCGCATCCATCAAGGCGAATTTGATCCCTCATTCGTGATCAGCCACCGCGTCACGCTGGAGGAAGGCCCGGGGATGTACCAGACGTTCCGTGAGAAGCAGGATGGGTGCGTGACGGTGGTGATGTGCGTCGGCTAGGCCGGGGCGCGTCCGCGCGCAGCAGTGTCCGGGGCCTCGATGCCCCAGTCGCCGTGGTCGAGCCAGTCGTCGCCGAGCAGTTCGATGGGATGCTGCGTCCGGCTGGAGCCGTTGCCGCATCCCATGGCGTCGGTCGGGCAGTACTTGTCGCAACCCCAGCAGACGCGCTCGGGATGGCTGGGATGCAAGGGAAATTTCTTGGCCATGGCGTGGTGGGCGGGCGGAAAGGGCCCGCTTGAACAGGATTATCCCGGCACCGATCCAAAGTAGATTTGCCCCAAATCAAGGCAGCCCGAAGGACAACGGCTGACTTGCCGGTTGGGCCACCTCTGCTTTCTTCAGCGCCAGCCATCGGCATCCAGTCTTGTCCACTGGTCCGGCGCCTCGCAGTCGGCCGAGGCCAGCAGCAGGTTTTCGCCGCAATCGCCGCAGCGATACACGAAAGCGTTCTGGCCGCTGGTGGTGCGCAGCGTCGCCGACTTCAGCAGGCTGGCATGGGGCGGGAAATGGCCCGGCCGGTCCAGTTGCGACAGGCAAGGATCGCACAAAGGCATGTTGGTTCCTCCAGCACGAATTCGGCAGCAGGAAAATGCTGTGGCGCAGCATTCGCAGGTTGAGTATAGATGCACGAGTGATGCAGGGTGCCGCGCCGGAGCGTGGGAAAGCGAACTGACTATTCGCCAAGGAACTCCGCCACCACTTCCAGTCCTTCGATGTGGTCGGCCACGACCTTGGCAATGGTGATCAGCGGGATCGCGAGCAACATTCCCCACACGCCCCACAGCCACGTGAACAGCAGCAGCGCCACGAACACCGCGACGGCGTTCATCCTGGCCATGCGCCCGGTCATCCAGGTGGTGACGAGCGAGCCGATCAGCGTGGCGATCAACAGCGAGCCGCCCGCGGCTGCCGCGGCCATGCCCAGCGTGCCGAACTGCATGAACGTCACCATGCCCAGGCACACCGCGATCGCCATGGCGCCAAAGTAGGGCACCAGGTGCAGCGCCCCCGCGGCAATCGACCAGCTGCCGGCGTTATTGACGCCCAGCCATTTCAGCAACATCCAGGTGCAGATGCCCAGCGCCGCATTGGTCACCAGCAGCATGGCCATGTAACGCTGGATCGAGCGGTTGACCTCGTCCAGCATGTGCACGCTGATTTTCTTTTCGGAGATGGTATTGCCGACCATCTTGATGAACTTGCGCTTGAAGGTGTCGCCCGCCAGCAGCAGGAAATACAACAGGAACACCACCACCACCGCCTGGCCGACCATGGTGAAGATGCTCACCGAACCGGCCAGCAGCATGGTGTTGATCTGATCCCCCGAGTGGTCCACCACCACATGCGGCACGCGCGGCGGCGGCGGCTGCCCGGCCCCGCTGAGCACGGTCGCGGCGCGCCGGACCTTCTGCCACATCGAATCGTCGCCGCTCAGCAGCGCGCCGACCGAGCGCGACAGCTTGCTGGCAACTTCGGGCAGGCTGTTGACGATGGACTCCACCTGGCCTTGCAGCAGGTAGGCGCCGCTGAGCAGCGCGCACAGCAATGCCAGCAGCACCACCGTGCCGGCCGCCACGCGCGGCATGCCCAGCCGCTGCAGCGCGGATACCGGCGGGTCGAGCAGGTAGGCGAGCACGATGGCGATCACCACCGGCACGAGGAAATCGCGGGCGAGATGCACGGCGTAGAGCGAGAACAGCACGGCGAGCACGACCAGTGCCGTGCTGGCACGCTGCAGCGCAGCGGAGACCGTGGCAGGCGCGACCGCCACCATCGGGGCGTCGGCCGGCGCTGCCGGACCGGCTACTTCGGCGGGGACAGGCGGATCGGCATGCGGCGTCGGAGAAGGCGTGGGGTCGGGTACAGGCGACATAGCCGGGCGCTTCGGCAAAAAGGGACTGTCTTTGAAAGATAGCTGCCTGGTGGCGCGCGGCTGTCGGACGCCGCCGACTGCTGGTGTCAGACAAGGGCGGCAGGCCGGGGCGTGGAATGCGCGGTATTTGCGGCCAGCCTGGACAGGTGGGGCGGGCACCGCATCCGGCGGGCGCTGTCCGTGCTGGTGAGGGAAGGCCTGGTGAAGCGGCGCGGACAGGACCTGGCGTCCTTGACTCCCAGGCAAAAAGTGACGAGCCCGTCCGCTGCTCACCCGCAGTCGGGCCGGGCTCTTGTGACAGGCTCTCGCGCGCAGGCGATTGCCGCGGTCAGCCGGTAATGGTCTTGGTTTCGAGATACTCGGCAATGCCTTCCGGGCCGAACTCGCGACCGTTGCCCGAGGCCTTGTAGCCGCCGAACGGCACCGAGATGTCCATCGACGCGCCATTGACGCGCACGCTGCCGGCCCGCAGGCGCGCGGCCACCCTGCGGGTGCGCTCGGGATTGGACGACGCGATGTACGCCGCCAGGCCGAACTCCGTATCGTTGGCGATGGCCACGGCATCGGCCTCGGTGTCGTAAGGCAGGATGCACACAACCGGCCCGAAAATCTCCTCGCGTGCAATGGTCATGTCGTTGCGCACGTCGGCGAAGACGGTCGGGCGGGCATAGAAGCCTTGCGCCAGCCCGTCGGGACGGCCCGGACCGCCGGCGGCAACGCGCGCGCCTTCCTCGATACCGATACCGATCAGCCGCTGCACTTTCTCGTACTGCGCGCGGTTCGAGATCGGCCCCATTTTGGTCCGCGCATCGGTGGGGTCGCCGACCGTGACCGCGTTGGCCACCGCGGCGGCAATCTGCACCGCCTGTTCATACTGCGCGCGCGGCACCAGCATGCGTGTCGGGGCGATGCAGGTCTGTCCGGAATTCAGCATCACCTGGGCGACGCCGCTGGTCACGGCGGCCTGCAGGTCGGCGTCATCCAGGATCACCAGCGGCGACTTGCCGCCCAGTTCCTGCGTCACGCGCTTGACCGTCGGCGCGGCGCTGACCGCCACCTCGACGCCGGCGCGGGTCGAGCCGGTGATCGACACCATGTCGACATCGCGGTGCGACGACAGCGCCGTGCCCACCACGCGGCCTTCGCCGAAGACCATGTTGAATACACCCGGCGGCGTGCCGGCGGCATCCATGATCTCGGCAAAGATCTGCGCATCGAGCGGCGCGATTTCCGATGGCTTGAGCACCACGGTACAGCCCGCCGCCAGTGCCGGAGCGACCTTGGCGGCGATCTGGTTCAGCGGCCAGTTCCAGGGCGTGATCAGCGCCGCCACGCCGATGGCTTCGCGCAGCAGATAGCTCTTGCCGCGCTGGCTTTCGAATTCGAACTCGCGCAGCGCCTGCACCGTTGCCTGCAGTTGCGCCAGGCCGATCGCGGCCTGCAGGTTGGTGGCGACGGTGATCGGCGCGCCGATCTCCTGCCGCACCGCCTGCGCCAGGTCGCCCAGGCGCGCCTGGTACGCGGCCATGATGCGCTCGAGCAGGGCGATGCGGTCCTCGCGGGTGGACGCCGACCACGCCGGGAAGGCGGCGCGCGCGGCGGCTACCGCATGGTCAACGTCGGCAGCCGTGCCCATGGCGATCCTGCCCGCCACCGACTCGGTGGCGGGATCGATGAGGTCGGCCTGGGTCGCGCCCGGCGCGGGTTGTACCCACTGGCCGTTGATATAGAACTTGTCGACGAGTTTCATCGGGTTTGCCTCGGAGGCGATCGAAAAATCGATGGGGAAGGGCCGCTCATACCGGACGGTCGCCGATGATGGTGGCGCGGTTCATGTGGCGCACCGCGGGGAAGTAGTCCTGCACCGCGTAGTGCTGCGTCGAGCGGTTGTCCCAAAGGGCGATGGTGTCGGGCTCCCAGCGCAGACGCACCTGGTATTCGGGCGCCGCCGCCTGGCGGTACAGGTATTGCAGCAGATCCAGTTCGGCCGGGCGATAGTCCGAGCCGATGCGGTAGGCCTGTTCCTTGACGAAGTTGGCGAAGTGCGTGGTGAAGGCCTCGTTGACGAAGAGAATTTTCTCGCCGGTCTCCGGATGGGTGCGCACCACCGGGTGCACCATCGGCGGGTACTTGGCGCGCATGTCTTCATACTTCTCCTCGGACAGCGCGGCGCCAAAGGTGGGCATCGCGTCATGGACCGCCTTCAGGTTGGCAATGCGCGCCTTCACGTCCTCGGGCAGCTTTTCATATGCCGCGGCCATGTTGATCCAGATGGTGTCGCCGCCCACTTCAGGGCAGGTAATACAGCGCAGCATCGAGCCCATCGAGGGAATCTCGCGCCAGGACACATCGGAGTGGTACAGGTTCTCGCGCCCGCGTTTTTCGCCGTCGCGGCCGAACACCACCAGTTCCGGATGCTCGGGGTGGTTCGTGAACATCGGATGTACTTCGAGTTCACCGAAGCGGCGCGCGATGGCCACGTGCTGCGCCGGCGTGATCGCCTGCTTGCGGAAGAACAGTACCTTGTGCGCCAGCAGCGCGGCGCGCAGCGCGAGGCAGGTGGCGTCATCCAGGGCTTCACGGAAATCGATGCCCTCGACTTCGGCGCCAATGACAGGCGTGGAGCGCCGCACGGTGAACGGCCAGGAGGCCGGGTCTTGCGCGCGGAACGCTTCCGGGCTGAGGGTCAGGGCGGTGGCTTGCATACGTTGTCTCCTTTGTGGTGGCTATTGCGGATGCAACTCGGTCAGGGAAAGTCGGAGGAGCTGTCATGCGCTGGCGATGCGATACTGCCATTACCTGTTATAACAGGTCAACAGTGTTTGCGACCTGACCTGTCATGATAGGTATAATCCCTGATCCCCCGCATCGGAGCCGCCGCCAGGCGGAACACAACGTGGCGCTGCCAAGATTCAAGGAAATCGAGAACGAGATCCGGGAGCGGATCGTCCGCAACCAGCTGGGTCCGGGCGCGAAGCTGCCGTCGGAGGCCGAGCTGATGACCGAATTCGCCGTGAGCCGGATCACCGTGCGCCAGGCGTTGTCAGGCCTGCACAATGCCGGGCTGATCGAGAAGGTCAACGGCAAGGGCAGCTTCGTCACGCGCCCGACCGACACGCCGAGCCTTGGTGCGCTGACCGGTTTCTACGAGACCGCCCGTGCGCGCGGCCAGTTGGCGTACGGCAAGCTCGCCTCGGTCAAGCTGGTCCGCGCGCCGGCGTTCGTGACGAAGGTGCTCGACCTGGAGCCCGCGGAGAAGGTGCTGAGCGTGTCGACGGTGCGCTTCTGGGACGATGCGCCGGTGGCGCATTTCACGCTGCTTGGGCGCGAGCCGCTGATGCGCCGGCTGGTGCAGGAAGACCTGGAGACCAATGACGCAATGTCGGTGCTGGAGAGCCGGCTCGGCTACCGCTTCAAGGAATCGACGATGGAGGCAAGCGCCGTGGCCGCGCCGGCCGATGTGGCCAGGCGCCTGGGCGTTGCCGAGGGCGAGCCGCTGCTGCGGCTGCGTTCCACCCCGTACGACATCGACGGCACGCCGCTGCTCTGCGCCGAGCTGCTGTTCCGCCCGGACCGCTACGCCTACAAATGGACGCTCAGGCGCTAGCGTCGTTTTCTGTAAGCGCCGCACTACACAACACGCGGGAGCCGCGCGGTAAGTTTTACGCGCGCCGCGCACTTCTTACTGCAGCAAGCCCGCAGGCAGGTCCTTTCCCGGCACCGTTTTGGCAGCAGTAGCCCCTTGTTGGCTTTGCCGGCCGGCTACTGGTACGTCAGTTGCGTGATAACAGGGCGGAGCGACGATTCCAGCGCGCTCGCCGGCCGGTCCTGCATCGCTGCAAGGCCCGGTCGCAACCTGCAAGACGGAGGATCAGATGAAAACGACGCTACGCATCAGCACTGCATTGCTCGCCTCGCTCGGCATCCTGGCTGGCTGCTCAGCCACCGGCAGCACCAGCGGATCGGGATCGCTGTCGGGTTCCGGCTCGGTGTCTGAACAGCAACGCAGCCGCAGCGGCTATGGCTCACCGAGCTCCAGCACTTCGACCGGCACGTCCGGTGCGACCAGCACCACCAGCCCTGGCGGCACGTCCAGCGGCTCCAGCGGCTCGACCAGCGGTTCGGGCACCGCGCGCTGAACGCGCGTACGCTCGCGCGGCCGCCCGCACGCGCGTGCGGCGGCCGCTTCCGTGGCGCGCTTGCAGTCCTGAGCGCCCCATCTAGCGGTCCCTTCCCGTATTCACTCGCTCGTCACGGCGCGCAGGCACCACGCCCTCGTCCGCCAGCCGTTGCTGCAGGTCGTTGTTGGGCACGTGGATAAAGTCCTTGTCGATCTCGCGCGACACCACGTCGGTGACGGAAGCAGGCAAGGTCTTGCGCAGCAGCCCCAGGAAGCGCGGCGCCGCGATCAGCACGAGTTCTTCATAGCGCTGCTTGTTGCGGGCGTCCGCCGGAAATCCGCCACGCGGTGCGCGAACAGCTCCGCTTCCTGGTGCAGTTCGTCCTCGCCCGCGGACGATGTAACCGTGGACGGGCCGACCTGGTGCGCGCCGGGATGACCGGCATCGCCCTGCGAGGCGGCGTGGCCACGGCGGCCATAGGCGTCGCGGCGCAGGTCGGCGCGGTCGGCGTGCGCTGCGGCATCGGTAATTTCTTCGACTACCGCCAGCGGGGCGGCGTCTGCATGCGAGGCAAAGACGCGGGCGACGGATTCGTCCGCCACCAGGATCCAGATGTTCTTCATGATCGCTCCGGTTGCCGGCCCGAACGGTGGGCCTGACTACCGGTGTTGCAAGGGGTACGCCACCGGCCGCCGGCCCGCGGCAGCGCAGGTTCGCGCGCCTGGCGGGTCTCCGGGTGCCGCATGCGGCATGGCGTTGCAGTATCGACAGGCACGCCGTGCAACTTTTTCAGGCTGGCGGCGGACGCCACAGCGTCGATTTTCCGAACAGGCTTTCCACCAGGTCCACGGCCAGCTGCCCGGTCTGGTTGCGCACGTCGCAGGCCGGATTCAGCTCCATCACGTCGAGCGATGCCAGCCGGCCGGTATCGGCGATCATTTCCATGCAGAGCTGGGTCTCGCGGTAGGTCGGCCCGCCCGGCACGGTGGTGCCCACGCCCGGCGCAATCGCGCAGTCGAGAAAATCCACGTCGAAACTGACGTGCAGGTGCGTGTGCGCGTCGATGCCGGCCAGCGCCTGTTGCATGGTGTAGCGCATGCCGTTCTCGTCGATGTAGCGCATGTCGTATACCGCCAGCTGCAGTTCATGCAGGCGGCGCTTTTCCTCGGCATCGACGCTGCGGATGCCGATCTGCCGGATCGCGCTGCGCTCCACCGCCGGCGCCGGGCCCGCCAGCGTGGTCAGCGGCGCGGGGCCGTGCCCGCACAGGCAGGCCACCGGCATGCCATGCATGTTGCCGGTGGGCGTGGTGGTGCCGATATTGGCGTCGGCGTGCGCATCGAGCCATAGCACCATCAGGGTCTTGCCGGTATCGCGGCAATGGCGCGCCGCGGCGCTGATCGAGCCGATCGCCAGGCAATGGTCGCCGCCCATCAGCATTGGCAGCCGGCCCGCCTGCAGCGTGCCGAGGCACGCATCATAGACGGCGCGGTTCCACGCCACGACTTCGTCGAGGTGGCGCATGCCGTCCCGCGGCGGTTGCCACGGATTGGCGGGGCCGGCCAGGTTGCCGGCGTCTTCGACCGCCAGGTTGTTGCGCGCCAGCGCCTGCGCCAGGCCGGCGACGCGCAGTGCCTCGGGGCCCATCGAGGAACCGCGCGTGCCGGCCCCGACGTCGGTTGGGGCACCAATCAGCGTGACAGGTTTCATGGCGAGGTGCGGTGAGTGTGTGGACGCCATGCGTTTGCAGGTTCCGTACCCGGCGCGTTCACCACACGCCGAAGAACACGCCAGCCTGCTTGTACACGTTGGTCTTGGCCGCGACCTCCTCGTTGGTCACGGTCACACGCGGCTTGAGCGTGCAGAACCAGTCCAGCAGCCGCAGCCGCATGGCGTTGCGCACGGTTTCATGGCCCGGGTCGTCGCCCAGGTCGAAGTACTCGTCCGGATCGTTTTCCAGGTCGAACAGCTGTGGCCGGAAGCCCTGCCAGTGGACGTATTTCCAGCGTGCGTCACGCACCATCCAGGCCCGGCATTCGCCCGGGTGGCGGCCGAGCGCGATCCGGGCGCCGCGGTAGGCGTAGTCGAGTTCGGAAACGACAAAATCGCGCCACTGCGCGGCATCGCGCGAGCGGGTCAGGTCCAGCAGCGAGCGGCCTTCGATGCGATGGCCGGCCGGCGGCAGGCCCAGCGCATCGAGCACCGTCGGCACCACGTCGACCGCCGACACCATGTTCTGCTGCGCGCTGCCGCGAGTGGCATCGGCCTCGAGCGAGGGGTCGTAGACGATCAGCGGCACGTTCTGCACCGTGTCGTAGAACTGCTCCTTCTCGCCCAGCCAGTGGTCGCCGAGGAAGTCGCCATGGTCGGCGGTAAAGACAATGAGCGTGTCCTGCCAGCGGCCAAGGCGTTCCAGCTGGTCCCACAGCAGGCCCAGGCGGTCGTCGATCTGCTGGATAAGCCCCTGGTAGGCGGGGCGCACCGTATCCGACACTTCCTGGCGCATGAAGCTGGCGCATTCTTCCTGGGTGCGGTACGCCGAGAGCACCGGATGCGGGCCTTCCAGTTCGGCGGCGTGGCGGCGCAGCGGCAGGCAGTCGTCGAGCTTGTAGGCGGCGTGATAGGGCGCGGGCGCGAGGTAGGGCCAGTGCGGCTTGACCAGCGACAGGTGCAGCACCCACGGCTCGTCGCCGCGCGCGCCGATGTACTGCATGGCCTGGTCGACGGTGTACGCCGTCTCGGAATGGGGCTCGGCCACGCGCGCGGGCAGGCCGGCATTGCGCATGTGCCAGCCGGAGACGATTTCGCCTTGTGCGTTCTCCGCGCTGATGACGTAGTCGGTCCATGGGTCGGCGCTGTCGTAGCCTTGCCGGCGCAGCCAATCCGCATAGGCACCCCGCGGCTCGGCGTGATGGCCATCGTGGCGGTCGACCTCGGTGAAATGGCCGCTGCGCAGCAACGTCTCCAGCTCGGTGCCGCCGTCGAGGTGCAGGCGCCTGAGGTTGGCGTTGTCGGGCATCACGTGGGTCTTGCCCGCCAGCGCCAGCTCGCGGCCGCTGTCCTTCAGGTACTCGCCCAGCGTGACTTCGCCGACCGACAGCGGTACGCGGTTCCAGGTGGCGCCGTGGCTGCTGACGTAGCGGCCGGTGTAGAAGCTCATGCGGCTGGGGCCGCAGACGCCGGAGGTGACGAAGGCGCGGTCGAAGCGCACACCGCGCGCGGCCAGCGCGTCGATATTGCGCGTGCGCAGCGTGGGGTGCCCGTAGCAGCCCAGGTGGTCGCGGCGCAGCTGGTCGCACATGATGAACAGGGTATTGCGGATCGGCATGGTGGCTCGCTGCGGCTTGTCAGTCGCCGGTATAGCCGGAGGCTTTCACTACCGGCGCCCACCTGGCGGTGTCCGCCTTCAGCAGGCCGGCAAACGCGTCGGCCGTGCCGGTGGCCGGTTCCAGCCCCAGCTTCAGGAATTTGTCGCGCACGTCGGGTGACTGCACGGCCTTGACGATGGCGGCGTTGAGCTTGTCCAGCACCGGCCGCGGCGTGCCGGCGGGCGCCAGCACGCCGTAGCGGCCTTCGCCTTCGATGCCTTTGTAGCCCAGTTCGGTGAAGGTCGGCACATCGGGCAGTGCCACCGAGCGCTGCGTGCCGGACGTGGCCAGCACACGCACCTTGCCGGCGCGATGCATCTCGGTCAGGTCGGCCAGCGTATCGACCGAGGCCGGCACCTGCCCGCCCACCAGCGCGCTCATCAGCGGCGCCGAGCCATTGAACGGCACATGCAGCATCTCCACGCCGACCTGCTTGCCGATCATCAGCCCGAAGAAATGCGGGATGCTGCCCAGCGCCGGCGAGGCGTAGGAGTTGTTCTGCGGACCCGCCTTGAGCCACGCCACGTAATCCTTGAGCGAGCGCGCCGGGCTGCCCGGGCCGGTGGCCAGTGCCAACTGGAAATTGGCTGCCTGCGCCACCGGGACAAAGTCGCGCTGGATGTCGTAGTTGAGCTTGCGGTAGACCAGCGGCGCGATCGTCATCACGGCCGAGTTGGCCACCACCAGCGTATGGCCGTCGGCGGGCTGCATGCGGGCATAGTCCATCACCAGCCGGCCGCCGGCACCGGGCTTGTTCTCCACCACCACGTTCTGGTTCAGCGTCTCGCGCAGCTTGTCTCCGACCAGGCGCGCGGCAAGGTCGGCGGTGCCGCCGGCGGGGTAGCCGACCAGGATGCGCAGCGGGCGCTCCGACTGCGCGCCGGCGGGCAGCGCCCAGGCGGTGAAAGCGGTAGCAGTGGCCGCCAGGCAGGCGGCAAGGCGGGGAAGGCAGTTGCGGGGGCTCACGGTGTCTCCTCGGTTCCGGGTTGTCGTTTGGTATGGGTGGCACGCTAACACCCGTCGATATAATTGACAAAGTCAACTAATTAGCGGGTAGGGCATGGCATACGACGACGGCGGCAGCCGGCTGCAGCGGCCCAGGCGGCTGGGCGATTTCATCAACTACCGGGTCTACCACCTGAACCGCGTGGCGCTGGGGGCCGCGGGGCTTCATCTGCGCGCCACCGCTGGCGTGACGAGGCGCGAATGGCGCATGATTGCCTTCCTGGGCGAGCAGCCGGGTACCCGGCTGACCGAGCTGGCGCAAAGTGCTGGCCTTGACAAGGTGCTTGCCAGCCGCGCCGTGCATGCGCTGGTCGAGCGCGGCCTGGTGCGACGCGAGGCGCGTGCGCAGGACCGGCGCGCCGCCGCGTTCACGCTGACGGAAGAGGGCGAAGCGGTCTACCACCGCGCCTTTGCGCAGGCGCGCGCCTTCAACCGCGAGCTGGCGGCATGCCTGAGCGCCGAAGAAGCGCGCGTGCTGTCGCGCTGCCTGGACAAGCTGCAGGCGCGGGCCGAGGCCATGATGGCAGAAGCGCAGGCTCTGCCGCAGCCGGAAGGCGCCGCGCCGCCGTGGGATCCGCTGCAGGTCTGGCGGGGTGGCAAGGGGTAAGACAGACAACCCTTGCCACGGCATGGAGCGGTTCTTGCGTGGCAGCAGGCGCCGGGGTGGCAGGAGTGCATCATGTCAGTCTCACTACGATCTTCGCTGTGCCAATGGTTTGTTGCCTGCTGCCTGGGCCTGGCGGCGTGCGGCGGTGGCGGTGGCGGCGATGGGGGCGGTTCCGGCAATACCGGCGGTAGCGGCGATAGCGGCGGCGGCCCGGGAACCTTGTCGTTGACAGTCACCGGCCTGCCGTCCGGCACTCCGGCGGCGGTCACGGTGACTGGCCCGGGGCAATACCGCCAGGCCGTCGCCCAGTCGACAACCCTGTCCAACCTTGCCACCGGCACCTACACGGTCAGCGCGGCCGACGTGCTCGCCGGCACCAGCCAATACCAGCCGCAGCCACCGGCCCAGTCGGTGACTGTTGGCGCTGGCGCGGGCGCCACGGCTAACGTCGTCTATGGCTCGCCACAGCCGGTGCGGCTGGCGCTGAAGCAGGTGGCTGGTGGACTGGCCGAACCGATCTATCTCACCGCGCCCGCGGGCGACGCGCGCTTGTTCATCGTGGAGCGCGCCGGGCGCATCCGCGTCGTGCGCAACGGCGCGCTGCTGGGCACGCCCTTCCTCGATATCGATGCGCTGACTACCACCGACGGCGAGCGCGGCCTGCTGTCGATGGCATTCGATCCCGGCTATGCCAGCAACGGCCGCTTCTATGTCTACTACACCGATAACAACGGCGCCATCACCATCGCGCGCTACCAGGTGTCGGCGGGTAATCCCGACGTTGCCGACGCCACGGGCACGGTGTTGCTGTCGATCCCGCACAGCAACTTCCAGAACCATAACGGCGGCCAGCTGGCGTTCGGCACGGACGGCATGCTCTACGTCGGCACCGGCGATGGCGGTGGTGGTGGCGATCCGTCCGGCAATGCGCAGAACCTCGGCGTGCTGCTCGGCAAAGTGCTGCGCATCGACGTCAGCGGCGCATCGGGGCAGCCTTATGGCGTTCCCTCCGGCAATCCGTTTGCCGGCCAGAGCGGCAGGCGGGGCGAGATCTGGGCATTCGGACTGCGCAATCCGTGGCGGTTTTCATTTGATGCCGGACGGCTGTATATCGCGGACGTTGGCCAGGACCAGCGCGAGGAGGTCGACGTCGCCGAGGCCACCGCCGCCGGGCTGAACTACGGATGGGACCGCATGGAAGGCACCGCATGCGTGGGCGCCGCCACCTGCGATACGGCCGGGCTGACGCTGCCGGTATTCGAGTACGGCCACGATGCCGGCCGCTGCGCCATCGTCGGCGGCTATGTGTACCGGGGCAATGCGCTGGTTGCGCTGCAAGGCCGCTATTTCTATTCGGACTTGTGCACCGGCAGGCTGTCGAGCTTCGTGTTCCGCGACGGTGGCGCGGCCGAGCAGGTCGACTGGAACGTCACGATCCCCGGCAACGTGTATTCGTTCGGGGTGGATGCCGCGCAGGCGCTTTATGTACTGGCGGACGGCGGGACATCGGCGGCCAGTGGTGCGGTGTATCGCATCGATGCGACCGTCGGCGGGCAGTAAGCCGCCGTCGGTCACACGGCGTCGAAGGCGGCTCGCATGCAGGCAACGAAATGGTTGACGTGCGTGTCGCGTGGCGCCAGCTGCGCGCGCAGCATATAGCTCCGGACGGGATATCGGGCTTGAACGGGATCGCTGCCACGCCCGGGAACTTCATGGTCCGGCTCACGATGGGGTTCACCAGGCTCACGCCGAGCCCTTCGCCGACCATCCTGCAGATCGTCGCGGCGAAGGGCGTTTCGAGCGCCATGATGCGGTCGCCGTCGCCGAACACGGCGTCGATTGCATGCCGTGACGAACTGCCCGCGGGCAAGGAAATAAAGCGTTCGCCGGCGAGGTCTTCCGGGACGAGCCGCCTCTTCTTCGCCAGCCGGTGACGCGCCGGCACCACGCACACCGCGCTTTCGGTATGGATGACGGATGCCACCACCCCCGGCTTGTCGGAGATGTTCGACACAAAGCCGATGTCGCAGTGCTGCGTGGCGATCCAGTTGGCGATCACGTAGGACTCGCTGGTGTCGCAGACGATGCGCACCTGCGGGTACTTTTCGCTGAACCGCCGCACCGCCAGCGGCAGCACGCTCAGCGATATCGATGCTGCGGCCGCCACGCGCAGCGTCCCGACGCCGGCGTTGCGGATCGCGCGCGCCGAGTCGCTCAGGCTGTCCAGTCCGACGAAGGCGCGTTCGACCTCCCTGAACAGCGCTTCGGCGCCTTTGGTCGCCACCACGCGCCCCGGCAGCCGGTCGAACAGCTCGAAGCCCAGCTCCGCCTCGAGCTTGCCGATAACGCGGCTCACGTTCGGTTGCGAGGTATGCAACTGCTTCGCCGCGACGGTCATGGAGCCGGTCAGCATGACGGTGCGGAAGGTTTCAATCTGCTTGAAGTTCATGCCGGCATGGTACAGGCATTGCCGGATGCCCATATCAAAAATGCATGCACCCCCTTGAAACTGTCATTTGACCGGTATGCGGCTGGCTTCGATACTGGGTTCATCACACAACGCACCACGAACCATGGAATCCAAAGTCAGCCGCCGGCTCAACGAGCCGCTTGCCCGAGAAATCTGCGAGCACATTTACGGTCCGCGCCTTGCGCGTGACTTCACCAGGCAATTCCCGTACCTCACCGAGGTGAACCAGGCGCACCTGCTGATGCTGCACAAGACCGGCCTGGTGTCGCCCGAGGTCGCGCGCAGGCTGGCCGGCGGCCTGCGGCAGATGGAAACCGAAGGTCCTGACGCAGTGATGCTGGATCCCGCCCGCGAGGATCCCTACTTCAACTATGAAGCGCGGCTGATGGAAGTGAGCGGCCGCGACATCGGCGGACGCCTGCACATGGCGCGCAGCCGCAACGACATCGCGGCCACGATCGACCGGATGCGCGCCCGCGGCATCGTGCTCGACACCATCGAGGCGCTGGGCAGTGTCCGCAGGGTGGCGCTGCAGCGGGCCGGTGAATTTGCCGATGCGGTCATGCCAGGCTACACGCACCTGCAGCCCGCGCAGCCGATCACCTTCGGCTTTTACCTGAGCGCCGTGGCCGAGGCGCTGGGGCGGGACATGGACCGCCTGCATGCGACGCTGGCGCGGATCGACGCCATGCCGCTGGGCGCAGGCGCGCTGGCCGGCACGCGTTTTCCGATCGACAGGTGCGTCTCGGCGGCCGGGCTCGGCTTCGGTTCGCTGGTGCACAACACGCTGGATGCAGTGGCATCGCGCGACTTTGCGTGGGAGGCAATGTCCGCCATGGCCATCGTCGCGCTGACATGGGGCAGGGTGGCGCAGGACTTCTACGTGTGGTCCACGCCGGAATTCGGCCTGCTGTCCTTCCCCGACCGCGTAGCGAGTACCTCGAGCATCATGCCGCAGAAGAAGAACCCCGCCGTGCTCGAGTACCTGCGCGGCAAGAGTGCCCACGTGGTCGGCCTGCTGACTACCGCGCTGATGACGGTCAAGGGAACGCACTTCACGCACACCGGCGACAGCAGCCGCGAGAGCATCCGCAGCTTCTGGGAGTGCTGCGAGGAAACTTCGCGCTGCCTGTCGCTGTTCAGGCTGGTGGTCGGCAGCGTGGAGCCGAAGCGGCAATCCATGCTGCAGCGGGTCAGGTTCGACTTCTCAGTGGCAACGGACCTGGCCGACGGGCTCGTCGCCGACGCGGGACTGTCGTTCCGCGACGCTCACCATGTCGTGGGCGGCCTGGTGCGCCTTGCCCTCGATGCCGGCCAGTCCGCAGCCGAAGTGACCAGCACCATGCTCGACCGCGCCGCAGTGGACGTGATCGGCCGCGCCATCGAATGGCCCGACCACAAGCTGCGCCAGTACCTGGACCCTGTCGAGAGCGTCAACGCACGCCGCAACGGCGGCCCTGCGCCGTCCGAGGTGGCACTTGCCATCGAGCGTCAACAGGCTCATCTTGAGACTGTGCTGGCCTCCGTGATGTCGATACGGCAGCGCCTCGATGCGGCGCGCGACCAGATGAAGCACGACATCGCCGCCCTGGCAGCGGCCTGACCCATCCATCCTTCCTACTGCCCAAGCACCATGAAGCTCATCGCCAGGTTACTGATTGCGGCTGTTAGCGCTGCCTGCGTTGCCACTCCCGCTTCCGCGGCCTCCGCCGCGTATCCGGACAAGCCGATCCGCCTCGTCGTTCCGTTCCCCGCCGGCGGCACCGTCAACCTTATTGGCCGCGTGCTGGCGCAGCGCCTGTCTGAGACGCTAGGGCAGCAGGTCATCGTGGAGAACAAGCCCGGCGCGGGCGGCACGCTGGGGGCGGACCTGGTCGCCAAGTCCCCGCCTGACGGCTATACGCTGCTGCTTGCTTCGTCGGGGCACCAGTCCATCCACCCGCTGATCTACAAGAAGCTGCCCTACGACGCAAACAAGGACTTTGTCCAGGTGGCGCTGTTCGCCGCTGTGCCGAACGTGCTGGTGGTCTCGAACAAGGTGCCGGCGAAGACGGTCAAGGAACTCGTGGCCTATGCAAAATCGGGGGGCAAGCCGCTGTTCATGGGCTCCGCAGGCAACGGCAGCGTCAACCAGATGGTCGGCGAGCTGTTCCAGCACAAGACTGGCACCAGCTTCGAACACGTGCCGTTCAAGGGTGCGGGCCCGGCGGCGGTTGACCTCATGTCGGGGCAGATCGACCTGATGTTCGTCAACCTGCCGAACGTCTTGCCACACATCCAGGGCGGGAAGATGCGCGCGCTTGCGGTTGCGAGCGCGAAGCGGGTAGCCTCGCTGCCCGAGGTGCCGACCATGGTCGAGGCCGGCATTGCCGACTTCGCGGTCGATTCGTGGTCAGGCGTGCTGGTCCCGGCGGGAACGCCCAAGGCGATCGTCGACCGGCTCTCGCTCGAGATCAACAAGATCGCGAAAGAGAAGAAGACTGCGGAGAGCCTTGCGGCGCAGGGCGCCATCCCGATGCCCGGCACCAGCGCCGAATATGCCGCCCTGGTGCGCGTCGAGACCCAGCGCTGGGGCGAGGTGATCAGGAAGGCGAACATCACGCTGGACTGAAGCCGCGGCGAGGCGCAATGGCCAAAAAACGGACGCTCGCGGGCCAGGCCGGCAGCGTCCGCTCGTCAAGCTTGCAAGTCAGGCCAGTTCGCCAGAGGCCTGCGCCACCTCGTTGTTCTGCTCGTCTTCGGCATGCTCGGCCTCGGCGCCCGGCAGCACCAGGTTCAGCGCGACTGCCACCAGCGACCCCACCGAGATACCCGAGCCGAACACCTCCTGCACGAACAGCGGCAGCTTGGACAGCAGTTCCGGGCGGAAGGTCACTGCCAGCCCGCAGCCGATCGACACCGCCACGATCAGCGTATTGCGCTGCGTGAATTCGATCCGGCTCAGCATGTTGATGCCGCCCGAGACGATCATCGCGAACATCATCAGGCCGGCGCCGCCGAGCACCGGCTGGGGAATCGTCACCACCAGCGCGCCCAGCACCGGGAACAGTCCCGCGAGCAGCAGCATCACGCCGGTCAGCGCCACCACGTGGCGGCTGGCCACGCCGGTCAGCGACACCACGCCGACGTTCTGCGCGAAGGTCGACAGCGGCGGGCTCGATACCAGCGCTGCAAAGGCCGAGCCGAAGCCGTCGCACAGGATGCCGCGCGACAGCTTGTTGCCGGTGATGGGCGTCTGCGTGGCCGAACCGAGCGCCATGAAGGTGCCGGTGGATTCCACCGTCGTCACGAGGTAGGCAATCGCCATTGCAACGATGCCCGACACCGGGAACGACAAGCCGAAATGCAGCGGCTGCGGCAGCGCCAGCACCGGCGCATTGCGCATCTGCGTGAAATCGACGAGCCCCAGCGCCAGGCAAAGCAGGTAGCCACCGAGGATGCCGATCACGATCGCCGAGGCCGAGATCATGCCCTTGCCCCACTGCACCAACGCGACCACCAGCGCCAGCACGAAAGCCGCGATCGCCAGGTTGCCGACCGCGCCATACTGCGGGCTGCCGCGGCCACCGGCGGCCCAGTCCACCGCGACCGGTATCAGCGACAGGCCGATCATGGTGACGACCACGCTGGTGACGGTATGGGGGAAGAGCTTGCGGATGGTCGGCATGAAATGGCTGCCGACGATCATCAGCAGCGAGCCAACCAGCGCCGAGCCCAGGATGCCGGCGACGCCGTGCTCGGCGCCAACGCTGATGGCAGCGCCGACGAAGGAAAAGCTGGTGCCCATCACGCACGGCAGGCGAATGCCGACCGGCCCGACGCCCTTGCATTGAATAATGGTCACCACCCCCGAGCCGATCAGCGCGGCATTCACCAGCGCAATGATTTCAGCGGTCGGCAGCTTTAATGCCCCGCCGATCACCAGCGGCACCGCAATAATGCCGCCGAGGGCGGCAAGCAAATGCTGAAGCGCCAGCAGCACGGTAGTGATGCGCGGCGGACGGTCTTCCACCTTGAACAGCAAGGGTGCCATTAACGTCTCCTGTTTGTGCGGGTGGATGTTTCCACCTTTGTCTTTCTTCCGGGCCGGCCGGCATTTGCCGCCGGGAGGGGCAATGCGTGAGCGCGGTAGCATCGAAGCGGCTGCCGCGGCGCGCCCGGCATGCTATCCGGAAAGTAAATGAAAAATCAATCCGTTTGATTATTCCGGCGCTGTGATGCTATTGGATTGCGAAATGGTGTATATAGGCATCGTCCGGAAATATTTTGTCGGCCGATAATATCGGGAGCGGGCTCTTGTTGATAGGAGACGGTAATCGCAAGTGAACGCGGCGGGCGATTCCGGCAGTCTTCCCTGTAGAATGAATAATCGTGGCAGATAATCGGGGGCGACATATATCTCCAGTGACAATGTCGGCGCCGCGTTGCCCGCTTCACGGCATTGCAGATCCCGCCCCGACAATCTGCGTCGACAATGGTCCGGCCCGGATTGTCAAGGCTTGCTTGCCGCTGTTGTCGCGCTCAGGCGGCACTGATAGCCGCGTCGGCGTCCGTCTGACAGCAGTCCGTCCCGCCCCGACCCCACGGGATGGACCCCGCCATCAGCGCTCGCCGCTAGCGTTGGAACGGATCGAGATTGAGGAACGGCTTGAGGCCGCTACTCGCGCCGCCCGCACCGACCGCGCCTATACATTCCGTTTTGTCCACGCCGTTCCCGGTGGTTCCGTCTTGCTCCAAGCCTCCGGTACCGTTGACCTTATGCCCTTGGGGGAAGCACAGCGAGGGGTGGTCGAACGGCGCTTTGCGATAGCGCACGCGGTCATCACCCAGGGCAAGCAGGAAAGCCACCAGGTCTAACTTTTGCTGCTCCGTCAGGCCGAGCGGTGCGATGCCACGATCCAGATTAGCCCTGTTCACGTCCGCGAAATCCCCGCCGCGGTTGTAGAAGTCGACCACCTGCAACAGGGTAGATTTGCCGCCATTATGGAAATATGGGCCGGTAAACTCCAGATTGCGCAGACCTGGTGCCTTGAAGGCACCGTCAACAGCCACACGCTGGGTTGGGTCGACTGCCGTCTCCTTAGCGGTATCGAAGCCGTTGCCCAGCAAATGGGTCTTGCCCTGCTGCGCCATCCGCGTTTCAGAGAGCGGATTGCCGAACGGATCTGTGCCGCCTACACCGAGATCTTCTGTGGTCGGTTGCACGCCAATGTTGTAGAAGCCGTTGTCATAGACAGCTTCCAGCCCATCCCCCATCGGCATCCGCCTGAGCCGCTGCCTGGTCACGCTGGAGAATGAGGCGGCAGTGAATTCAGGACCCGAGTGACAGAAGCCGCAACGCCCGGCCCCGGTGAAGACTCTGGCGCCGCGCAACTGCTGCTCATTCAGGGCTGTGGTCTGGCCCTCGAGGTAGCGGTCCACCGGCGTGTCGTTGGCAATCAGGGTGGATTCGTAAAGATGAACGGCGAGGCCGAAGAAGAGCGCGAAGTTGGCTTCCATCTGGCTTACCTCGAATTTCCCGGTACTGCGCTTGAACTGGCGCGGAGGCAACAGATCCATCGAGGCGAACTTCGCCTCATCCGCAGCCGACATCTTCAACAGCGTCGGCGAGTTCCAGTACTGGGAGCGGAACGCCTTCTTGATCATCTCGGAGTAGGTCGGTACCTGATCCTTGCTGCGCAGTAACACCAGCGGGCCAAGTACGCTGTCGTCAGCCGCGATGACCTGGCCGGACAACGGCCGCTGGCCAAGCAGCTTCTTGCCGAGCTTCATGAATGACCGTCCATTGCAACTCATTTCGACCGAACTCAGGGGAGGGCCGTCACTTTGCGACGCCAGGGAGGCGCCTGGAATGGCCAGCTTGGCTTGCTTCACCACGCCGCCCTCATTCTTCCACACCAGGGCTTCCGGATTGCGCATGCCAAACGGGTCGCCGCCGTTGTACATGTTGTTGGCGCGCCCGTCCCAGAAGTTGCGGAAATTGAATACCGCATTGATGACGGAAGGGGTATTGCGCCCGGTCACCTGGCGCGTGTTGATGCCGTTGATGTTGAAGCCCGTACCGCCGTGGAAGATGTCGTCGGAAACATTGGCGCAGACATCGCCCGTGCTGCCTGTGCCGAATTCAACGAAGTTCGCCGTGAATACCCCCTGCGAGCCGGAAACCTCATTGACGTTCGAGAGTTGCGGCTGCGACTGGTTCACCTCCACATGCTTGGTGAACCCGAAGTCTTCCGGCTTGAAAGTGTAGTTTGGCCCGCCCAGCTGGAAGGTTTTATCGCCGCCCAGCAGGCCTGGAGAGAGCTGGTTCGTGATGCGGTTATCGACACCGGCATGGAAGTGGCAGCTGGCGCAAGAGGTCTTGTTGTCGCTGCCCACCTTCATGTCCCAGAACAGCGCCTTGCCGAGCTGAATGGCGGCCGCCTTGTCCTTGACGAACTCGTCCAGGACTTCGGCAGGGGGACCCGGAACCGTAACGGTCTTGAGCGAACGCAGACCCGCCAATGGATCTACCACCTGGGCGTGCGGTGTCCGCGACGTCAGGCTCAGTGCGGCAGCCAGGATGGCAGCCATTAGCATTGGCCTGGCTGGGCCATTGCTGTTTTCGTTGTTGAACATATCTCTCTCCTCACCGTAGGCAATTGCACCCCATGAATTCGAGCGGCGTTGTCATGGTTCCCTTCGTCAACTGGCCGCCTCTCGCCAGCATTGCTGTCGGTCCCCATTGGCATGCAGCCTCACAAGGGGCCGCCGGGATCCATCGCCATTAATTTCTAGGGGCCGCAGGGTGTCCCGTGGATTGCGCTATGTGCGGTACCGCACATAGCCCTGATCGCCAGTCATGGCGCTCGCCAGTTCGCTGGCGCGGCACGGTCCTGCGCTGGAAAGCGTTGTCGCAAAAGGCTAGACGGGGAGTTGCCTGGCGCTGCGAGATCGTTGCGATGGCCAGCTCGATCGGATTCAAACTGGGAGTGGTAAGAGACACCCAGCTTGAATCAGGCACGCATGGCCGGGTTTTTGCTTTGTCTGTGGCTTGCTTCCGCTGTGGGGCCGTCAACGTCGTCCGTACATACCCTCAGTTGACGATGAAATTCATGGGAATAAAATCTGATTTACTATTGTGAATAACAGCAGGGCGTGCGATTTGCCGGCACAGCCCGCAAACCGGAGACAACCTCATGACCGTCAAGCTGCGCCGCCGCGTGCTGCTGTGCGCCGCCGTGCTGGGCACCCTGCCCACGCTGGCCTGGAGCGACACCTATCCCAGCAAGCCGATCCGCATGGTGGTACCGTTTTCGCCCGGTGGCGCCACGGATGTGGTGGCGCGGCTGATTTCGCAGAAGCTGGGCGAGGCGCTGAAGCAGTCGGTGGTGGTGGAGAACCGGCCCGGCGCCAACGGCATCATCGGCACGGATATCGTTGCGCGCGCGGCGCCGGACGGCTACACGCTGCTGCTCAACACGGCCGGCGCGCAGACGCTCAGCCCGCTGTTGTACAAGGCCGGATACGAGCCGCTGAAGAGCTTTGCGCCGATCTCGCTGATCAGCAATATCGGCTTCGTGATGGTGGTGCACCCGTCGGTGCCGGCCAGGACGGTGCAGGAGTTCGTGGCGCTGGCCAAGTCCAAGACCCGGCCGCTGAGCCTGTCGGCAGGCAGCAGCATGATCGAGTTGATCGGCGCGAGCTTCAAGGCGAACGCGGGCATCCCCGATGTCGTCAGCGTCTCGTACAAGGGCACCGGGCCGCAGATGCAGGCGGTGGTGTCGGGCGAGGTGGACATGACGATCGATCCGTTCAACTCGATGGCGATGATCAAGGCGGGCAAGCTGCGTCCGCTGGCGGTGTTCGCCTCCAGACGATCGCCGGCACTGCCGCAGGTGCCGACCATGCAGGAGGCGGGCTTCGACGGCATGGCGTTCAACTCGTGGGCCGGCCTGCTGGCGCCGGCGGGGACGCCCAAGGAGATCGTCAACCGGCTGAACCAGGAGGTGACGCGCATCGTCGCGCTGCCGGAGATCAAGGAGAAACTGGCGGCGATCGACTACGAGGCGGTCGGCAGCACGCCGGAGCAGTTCGCCACCACCATCGCCGAAGATACGGCCCGCTGGGCCCGCATCGTCAAGGAAACCAACTACAAGGCGGGTTCCTGAGCGGCCATGCAATCCATGGCGCAGATGGGTTGACCCGCTTCCAACGCAGGCATTACACTGCGCCCCCTTCTGATAAACGGAGTTATCCGTGGACAGTTGTTCCAGTCATTCTCGCGGAAGGGGATCGCCCCGGGCCGCCATGGGGCGCTGAGCAACTGCAGTCTTGTGGCTGCAGGCGCGGCAACGCCGCCTGCAGTGGTTTCCATTGGCGTCAATCGCGGTGAGCGCGTGCAGCCCGCGCGCGCCGTCGCCGAGCCGGCGGCGTCCCTTTCCTGTTCATCGAAATCGTGTCACGGCCCGTCGTGTATCGTCGTCGGCCGTGTCCCTGCGTGTCCAGGAGGGTTGCCATGGCATGGCCCCAAGTCTTTGTCCGTCTCGCCGCGGTGGCCTTGCTGGCCGCCGCCTGCCGCCCTGCGCTCGCCGCGCGGCCGCTGATTACCGATGATGCCCGCATCGTCGATCCCAAGTCGTGCCAGCTCGAATCGTGGATGCAGGTCCAGTCCGGCGGCAATGAGTTCTGGGCGTTGCCGGGCTGCAACCCGACGGGAAATCTCGAACTGACACTGGGCGGGTCGCTGCAGCGCGTGGACGGCGGCACGGATTTCACCAACGTGCAGTTCCAGGGCAAGACGCTGCTGCGGCCGCTGGAAACCGGCGGCTACGGCGTCGCCTTTACCGCTGGCGTGATCCATCATCCGAGCGCGGAACAGCGCAAGCTGTTTGGCAACGTCTATGTCAACCTGCCGGTGTCGTTCTCGTTTGCCGAAGACCGCTTCCTCGCGCACCTCAACCTCGGCGCCAATCGCGATACCGAAGCGGGACAGACGCGCATGACATGGGGTGTCGGCACCGAGACCCAGGTACATCCACGCGTGGCCATCGTGGCCGAGACCTTCGGCGAAAATCGCGGCAAGCCATCGTTCCAGGCGGGTCTGCGCTTCTGGGTCGTGCGGGACCGGGTTCAGGTCGACACCACCTATGGCAATGTGTTCGGCGGCGGGACCGGCGAGCGGTTTTTTACGATCGGGCTGCGGTTGTTGTCGCCGGCGTTCCTGCCGTAGCGCTCTGCAACGCCTCGACTTCCTCGCGCGACGGCGGATACGCCCCGGCCCGCGTCGCGGCGACCGCCGCGGCAGCCGCAGCAAGCCGCGCCTGCGCCGCCAGATCGTGCGCGGCGCCCGACAACACACCGGCCATCCACCCACCCATCGCGGCATCGCCGCAGCCGACCGTGTCGGCGACCTCCACACGCAGCGCGGGCTGTTCGATGCTGGCGCTGCCCTTGAACAGCGTCATGCCCTGGGCACCGCGCGTCAGCATCACGGTAGCGTCGGGCGCCATGGCGCGTACCTGCGCGAGTGCAGTGGAGGTGTCGAGGCTTGGAAACAGTCCTGCCAGGTCTTCGTCGGAAATCTTGACGTAGCTGGCCAGGCGCAGCATATGCGCCAGCACCGCGGCGTACCCTTGCGTGCGCATCAGCTCGCGGAAATTGGGGTCGAAGGCGATGCGCTTGCCGGCCTGAGCGGCCTGGGTGGCCTCTTCGCACAGCCGTGTGGCCAGCGGCTGGCGCACCAGGCTGATCGAGCCGAAATGCACCACTTCCGCAGCCTGGCGCCAGCCGGCAGGCAGCGCGGCGGGATCGAAGTGCAGGTCGGCGCTGTCGTCGCCGACAAAGAAATACTGCGGCGGATGGCGCGAGGCGACGAAGGCAAGGAAGGGCGAGCGCGGCACGCGCTGCAGGAAACGCGCATCGAGCCCGGCCGTGGCGCTGGCGCGCGCGAGGTCGTCGCCGAACAGGTCCTGGCTGACGGCGCCGGCGAACGCGGTGGCAATGCCCAGCCGCGCGCCGGTGCGCGCTACGTTCCAGCATGAGCCGCCAGGCAGGCCCAGCCAGCTGCCGTCGGGCTGGCGCACCATGTCGGTCAGCGCTTCGCCAAAGACCACATAGCGGGGCAGGGAGGTAGGCGTGGACATCGGGTATCTCCGGCGAAAAGCTCAGGCCGCGGTGCCTTGCGGGGCCTGGGCGGCCTGCGCGCGGCGGATCAGTGCGGCGGTGGAGGCATCGTGCGGGGCCGCCGCCGCCGTGCCTTCGAGCTCGCGCTGGATCGGTGCGGCCAGCTTCTTGCCCAGTTCCACGCCCCACTGGTCGAATGAATTGATCTGCCACAGCGCACCCTGCACGAAGGTCCGGTGCTCGGCCAAGGCGAGCAGCGCACCAAGGTGCCACGGATCCAGCCGCCGCAGCAGCAACGTATTGCTGGGCCGGTTGCCTTCGAATACCAGGTGCGGCACCAGCGCTTCATCGCTGACGCCTTCTGACCGCACTTCTTCCGCGGTGCGGCCGCGCAGCAGCGCCTCGCCCTGGGCGAAGCAGTTGGCCAGCAGCTTGGTATGGTGCCCGGGCAGGTCGCTGACCGGCTCCAGCGTGGCAATGAAGTCCACCGGAACCAGCTGCGAGCCCTGGTGCATCATCTGGAAATAGGCGTGCTGGCCGTTGGTGCCGGTCGTGCCCCACACCACCGGGGCCGAGCCTGCCTGGATGCTGCCGCCGTCGAGCCGCACCGACTTGCCATTGCTTTCCATCTCCAGCTGCTGCAGGAAAGCGGGCAACAGTTCCAGCGGTTCGCAGTAGGGGGCCACGCAGCGGCTGCCGGCGCCGAGGAAGCTGCGATACCAGACATCGAGCAGCCCCAGCAGCATCGGCAGGTTCTGCGCTGCCGGTGCGCTGGCGAAATGCAGGTCCATCGCGCGCGCGCCGTCGAGCAGTTCGCGGAAGCGCGCGAAGCCCACTGCCACCGCGATCGACAGGCCCACCGCCGACCACAGCGAAAAGCGACCCCCCACCCAGTCCCAGAACGGGAACATATTGGCGGGATCGATGCCGAACGCGGCCACCGCGTCGCGGTTGGTCGAGACCGCCACGAAATGGCGCGCCAGGTCCGCGCGCGACGCACCCTGCTGCACGAACCAGTCGCGCGCGGTGCCGGCGTTGGCCATGGTTTCCAGCGTGGTGAAGGTCTTGGAGCAGACGATCACCAGCGTGGTGGCGGCGTCCAGCGGCGCCAGCGTGCGCGCCAGGTCGCTGCCGTCGACATTGGCGACGAAATGCATGCGCGGCCCGGCGTTGTCGGCACTGTCGGCACCCGCCAGCGCACGGCACACCATGCGCGGCCCCAGGTCAGAGCCGCCGATGCCGATGTTGACCACGTCGGTGATCGCGCGGCCGTCAAAGCCGGTCCACGCACCGCTGCGCACGGCATCGGCAAATCGTTCCATCTGGCCCAGCACCGCGGCGACGTCACCGCCAACCGGCACGCCAAGCGCGCGGTAGCCGTCCTCCGGGTAAGCGCGCAGCGCGACATGCAGCGCGGCGCGGCGCTCGGTGGTATTGACCGGCTCGCCGGCAAACATGGCATCGCGCCGCTCGCACACGCGTGCCTGTGCCGCCAGGTCGAGCAGCAGTTGCAGCGTCTCGCCGGTGATCCGGTTCTTGGCGTAGTCGAGCGTCAGGCCGCAGGCCTCGGCGATGAAGCGGTCGGCACGCGCCAGGCCATGCGGGCCGTCGAACCAGTCGCGCATATGGGCGTGGTGCATCGTTTCGGCATGGGCGCGCAGCGCTTGCCAGGCGGGAAGGGTGGTGGTCATGTCGATGGCTCCTACATTTCTTCGTGCCAGGCCTGGCCGTCGCGCGACAGCAGGGCGCTGGAGGCCGCCGGTCCCCAGGTGCCGGCGGTGTATGGCTTGGGCGGCGCGGTGGTGTTCTCCCACGCCTTCAGGATCGTCGCGACCCAGCGCCAGGCCTGCACCTGCTCATCGCGGCGCACAAACAGGCCCAGCCGGCCGCGGATCACGTCGAGCAGCAGCCGCTCATAGGCCCCCACGCGCCGCACGCGCGGCGCCGCGCTGGTCAGCTGCAGGTCGAGCGAGGCGGGCAGCAGCGCCTGCGTGTCGCCCGGCTGCTTGGTCAGGAAGTAGAGGCGGATGCTTTCTTCCGGCTGCAGGGTGATCACCAGCCGGTTGCCCGCCATCGTGCCCAGCGGATGCGGGAACAGCGGGTATGGCACGTCGTGGAAATGGATCACGATCTCCGCCACGCGCGACTGCATGCGCTTGCCGGTGCGCAGGTAGAACGGCACGCCGGCCCAGCGCCAGTTGGCGATCTCGGCGCGGATGGCGACGAAAGTTTCGGTGCGGCTGTCGGGGGCGATGCCGGGCTCGCTGGCGTAGCCGGGCACCGGGTTGCCGCCCGCGGCGCCACGGCAATACTGGCCGCGCACCACTTTCTCGGCCACGTCCTCGGTGCGGATCGGACGCAGCGCCTTCAGGATCTTGAGCTTCTCGTCGCGGATGGCGTCTTCCGACAGGCTGGTGGGCGGCTCCATCGCCACCATGCACAGCAGCTGCAGCAGGTGGTTCTGCACCATGTCGCGCAGCGCGCCGATGCCGTCGTAGAAGCCGCCGCGGCGCTCCACGCCCAGCTCCTCGGCAATGGTGATCTGTACCTGCCGCACCCATTCGCGCCGCCACAGCGGCTCGAACAGCACGTTGCCGAAGCGCATCGCCATCAGGTTCTGCACCGACTCCTTGCCGAGGTAGTGGTCGATGCGGTAGATCCGGTCTTCGGCGAAATGCCGCGCCACTTCGGCATTGATGGCTTCGGACGAGGCCAGGTCATGGCCGAGCGGCTTTTCCAGTACCACCCGGCTGCGCTCGCCGGCCAGCCCCACGCGCGCCAGTTGCGCGCAGATGGTGGCGAACAGATGCGGCGCGGTCGCCAGGTAGCACACCACCACCGGTGCGGCGCGGGCGTTGATCAGTTCGGCCAGCGCGTCGAAGCCGGCATCGGCGTTGGCATCGACCTGCAGATAGACGATGCGCTCCAGGAAGCCTTGCCACGCTGACGCATTGCCGGCCAGCGCCGGCAGCACCTCGTCGTTCAGCATGGCCACGTAGGCGTCGTGCGACAGCGGCTGGCTGCCCAGCGCCAGGATGCGCCCGCGCGGGTGCAGCGCGCCGGCGGCGTGCGCGTCGAACAGCGCCGGCAGCAGCTTGCGCCGCGCCAGGTCGCCGGTGGCGCCGAACAGGACGAAGTCGAATTCGGGCGCGTGGGCAGCGGCCGGAGCCGCGGCGGAAAGGCTGTCCATCATGTCGTGAAGTAACGGTACGTTCGGCTAAGGGGTTGGAAAGGTGGCGGGCCTGCCGCTTATCGCGGCGTGGCCCAGCCCTTGTACTGGCCGACGTTGGCGCGCGTCACCAGCGTCGACGGCAGCAGCACGGTCGGGGGGGCGGGACGCTGGCCATTCATCATGCCGACGCCCAACTGCACCGCGGTACGGGCGATTGCCCACGGGTCCTGGCTGGCCGAAGCCTGCACCAGCGTATCGGCCTTCAGCGCGGCTTCGATATCGGGCGCGCCGTCGACCGAAGCGATCAGGATGCCCCGGCGGTTGAGCTGGCGCGCGGCCAGGTCTGCGCCCACGGCCTGCGGGTCGTTGATGGTGAAGACCGCGTCGACCTTGGGAAAGCGCGTCAGGTACAGCTGCATCACGTTCAGCCCGCCTTCGCGCGAGCCCTTGGCGTCCTGGTCGTCGGACAGGATGCGGATGTCAGGGTGCCGCGCCAGCACGGCCTTGCAGCCCTTGACGCGATCGAGCACGGCCGACACCGGCGGCCCGTTCTGGATGATCACGTTGCCGCGCCCCTTGAGCCGCTCGGCGATAAAGCCGCACGCCAGCTCGCCCGCCTGGGTGTTGTCGGTCTGCACCGTGGCATCGGCGCCGGCGGCGGCCACGTCGACGGCGACCACCACGATGCCGGCCTTGCGCGCCTTGCGCACCGCTGGCTCGATGGCGCGCGCGTCCGCCGCGTTGATCAGGATCAGGTCGACCTTGGCGACGATAAAGCTGTCGATATGGGTGAACTGCTTGTTCAGGTCATAGTCCGCCGACAGCACGGTGACCTTGACCTCGGGGTTGACCTGACGGGCCGCGGCTTCGGCGCCGCGCGCCAGCGCGACAAAGTACGGGTTGCCGAGCGAGCCCAGCGTTACGCCGACCTTTTTGAGCTGGCGCTGCGGGGCTGGTGCGCCGGGCTGCGAGGGTGCCTGCGCGGCGGCCGGCAGTGTGCAGAGCGCGGCCAATGCGATCGCCGCCAGCGCACGGAGCAAGGGAAAGGGCTTGATCATCGATCTGTCTCCTGTCAGTGCGTGGCTCAGGTCCGCGCCGAGCCCTTCTGCCGGTAGCGGTCCAGCGCCACCGCGCCGATGATGACCAGCCCCTTGATGATGTATTGCCAGATATCCGACACACCCAGCAGGATCAGCCCGTTGGACAGCACCGCGATAATCAGCGCGCCCACCAGCGTGCCGGCGATCGAACCGACCCCGCCGACGAAGCTGGTGCCGCCCAGGATCACCGCGGCGATGGCATCGAGCTCATAGGACTGGCCCAGCTGCAGGCCGTTGGCCGCGTACAGCCGCGACGCCGACATGACGCCGCCCAGTCCCGACAGCAGCCCGGACACGGCATAGACGAACAGCAGCACCACCCAGACCTTGATTCCTGACAGCCGCGCCGCCTCGGCATTGCCGCCGACTGCGTAGATCTGCAGGCCCAGCACCGTGCGGCGCAGCACCAGCCACGACACCGCCACCACCGCCGCCGCGATCACCACCAGCCAGGGCACGCCCAGCAGGTCGCCGTTGCCGATGAAGGCAAAGGAGATGTCGGGGTTGTAGACGGTGCTGTCATTGCCCACCAGCCGGGCCAGGCCGCGCACCGCGGTCAGGCTGCCCAGCGTGACGATGAACGGGGGCAGCTTCATGAATGCGATCAGCGCGCCGTTGACCAGGCCGAACAGCAGCCCGCACAGCAGCGCCGCCGGCACGCTCAGCGCCGCCAGCTGCGGTATCAGCGATACCAGCATCGCCACCACCGCGGACACCGACAGGATCGAGCCCACCGACAGGTCGATGCCGCCGGTCAGGATCACAAAGGTCATGCCCGCCGCCAGCACCAGGTTGATCGACGCCTGCTGCGCGATGATCGACAGGTTCTGCAGGCTGGCGAAGTTGTCGGTCAGCAGCGTGAAGCCGAAGCAGAGCAGCACCAGCACCGGCAGCATGCCGAGCGCGCGCAGGCGTTCCTGCGTGGTCGCGCGGCCGGCCGCGCCGGGCAGGGCGGGGCCGGTGGATGGGGCGGCCGCGGCAGTGGCGTGGGCGGTGGGGTGGAAGGGGTTGCGCATGGTGTCTCCTTTTCGGAATGTCGTGCCTGCGTGGGCCGACTTGCGTACTGCGTTTTATTTGCTGGCGGTGGCGGTGGCGGTGGCGATGTCAAGCTGATTGCTTGCGCCCCTCTCCCGCTTGCGGGAGCGGGGCGCAAGCCGCATGCATCATCAATGCAGTGTGGTGTGTTGAATGTCCCCACCCGCGCCCGTCGCCAGCGCGATGATCCGCTCCTGCATTCCTGCCGCATCGGCACAGCCGGCCACTTCGCCGACCAGCTCGCCTTCTCGCATCACCAGCACTCGGTCGCACAGGCCGACCACCTCCGGCAACTCGCTGGAAATCAGCAGCACCGCGACGCCAGAACGGGCCAGCTCGTCCACCAGCCGGTAGATTTCCGCCTTGGCGCCGATATCTACGCCGCGCGTCGGCTCATCCAGGATCAGCACGCGCGGCCGCGTTTCCAGCAGCCGCGACAGCATCACCTTCTGCTGGTTGCCCCCCGATAGCGCGCCCACGTTGACCTGCGGGTGTGCCACGCGGATTGCGAGCGAGCGGATCGCCTGCGTGGTGCGCTGGCGGGCGCTGGCGCGGTTGAGCCGGCCGCCGCGCAGCGCGTCGCGGGCCGCCACGATCAGATTGATGTTCTCGTGCACGCTCTGGTCCAGGAACAGTCCCTGCAGCTTGCGGTCCTCGGTCAGGTAGGCGATGCCGGCGTCGATGGCCTGGCGCGGGCTCGAAATTGCCAGCGGCGTGCCGGCGACGAACACCGCACCGCCGCTGCGCGCATCGGCGCCGAAGATCAGCCGCGCCAGCTCGGTACGGCCGGCGCCGACCAGGCCGGCCAGCCCCAGTACTTCGCCGGCGCGCAGGTCGAAGCTGCACGGCAGCACGCGCCGGCCATCTGACATATTGCGCACCGACAGCATGATCTCGCCCTGGCGAGCCTCGCCATGGGTCTTGGTGTAGAAACCGGACAGGTCGCGGCCCACCATCATTTTGACCAGCGCGGCCTGGGTCAGGTTGTCGCGCTCCAGCGTGCCGACGAAGCAGCCGTCGCGCAGCACCGTGACGCGATCGGCCAGCTCGTCGATCTCGGCCATGCGATGGCTGATATAGATGATCGCCATGCCTTCGGCACGCAACTGGCGGATCAGCGCGAACAGCCGGTCGGTCTCGCGCGTGGACAGCGGCGTGGTGGGCTCGTCCATCACCAGGATGCGCGTCTCGAAATGCACCGCGCGCGCAATCTCGACCAGCTGGCGCTGCGCGATCGACAGCGTGTGCACCGGCGTGACCGCCGTGAAGTCGGCGCCGAGCCGTGCCAGCGTGGCTTCGCACGCGCTGGCCATCGCGGCGCGGTCGACCATGCCATGGCGGTGCAGATGCCGGCCGAGGTAGATGTTCTCGGCCACGCTCAGGTTCGGCGCCAGGCTCAGCTCCTGGTAGATCACCGCGATGCCATGCTCGCGTGCGGCGGCCGGGCCGCCGAAAGCGACCGGCTCGCCGGCGATGCGGCACTCGGCGCCGGGATCGGCGGTGTAGGCGCCGGACAGGATCTTCATCAATGTCGACTTGCCGGCGCCGTTCTCGCCCATCAGCGCATGGACTTCGCCCGCGTAGACGGTCAGCTGCACATTGCTGAGCGCCTTCACGCCGGGAAACGTCTTGGAGATATTGCGCAGCGCCAGCAGCGGCGCGGCAGCGGCGGCGGCATGGGGGTGCTGCGGCGTGGACTGGGTGCGCGATGGTTCAGACCATGGCATGGCTGGCCTCCGGGACGATGGCCGAAGCGCCCTTGAGCAGTTCGGCACGCGGCGAGAAGTTCATGAACATCGGCAGCGACGCAGCGCCGACCGCACCGGCGTTGGCGCCAAAGCAGCCACGCACCACGTTGGCGGGGATGCGCGCTTCAGGGGCGCTGTCGTTCAGGGCCTGCTGCAGCCGCTCGATCAGGGCCGGCACCAGCCCGCCGTCGATGTCTGCGTCGAAGATCACCAGCGGCACGTCCAGCACCGCCAGCGCCGATTGCAGCGCCGGCGCCAGCGCGTCGACGCAGTCGTCGATCCATTGCGCCACCGCCGGGTGGCCCAGCTCGGCCTGGCGCTGCAGGTCGGCATGGCCGTCGACCGCCACGCCGTGATAGCGCAGGTGGCGCGTCAGCGCATTGAGCGAGGCGCGCGACAACAGCAGGTCGCGCCGCCTGCCGGCGGGTGCGGGCGCCGACGGCAGGGTGCTGGGCGGCACCGGCATCATGGCGATATCGCCGGCATTGCCGGAAACGCCGCGCACGCAGTCGCCGTTGAGCACCACGCCGCCGCCGATGGCCGGGCCGAGGAACACATAGAGGAAATGCTGCGCGTGGTGGCGCCCGTAGAACAGCTCGGCTACCGCGGCCGCGGTGCCGTCGTTCTCGCCGAACACCGGCAGGCCGGTGACGGCGTTGAGCATCGCGGCGAAGTCGGCTTCGTCCCAGGCGCGGAAAATCGCCTGGAAATCCTCGCCCTGCACGTCGAGCTCGCGCAGCCAGGCGCCGAGGTTATACGGCTGCGCCACGCCGATTCCCAGCAGCCGCTTCTGCTCGCCAGGGCTGAGCCGGGCGCGCATCGCTTCGATATCGCGTCGCACCAGGTCCAGCGCCTGCTCGGGATGGGGCAGGACCAGCTGATGCGCATGGCTGGCGAGCAGTTCGCCGGCAAAGTCCACCATCACGGTCTCGATGCTGCCGCGGTCGAGCCTCACGCCAATGCCGAAGGCGCCTTTGGCCTTGAGCCGGATCAGGCTGGCGGGCTGCCCGCGCTGGCCCTCCGTGCGGCGCCCGGCCTGCTCGACCAGGCCTTCGTCGGCCAGGGTCTGCACGATGCTGCCCACCGCGGTGTTGGTCAGCTGCGCCATCCGCGCCAGATCGGCCTTGGACGCCTCGCCGGCGCGGCGCAATGCCAACAGCAGCGCACGTTCGTTGTACAGGCGCAAGCTGGCGGAATTCACGCCACGGCCTGCCTTGGATGCGGTCATGTTGTCTCCGTCCTCTGGCCGACGCGCGGTGGGCGTCGGCGTATTAATTAATTCATGTTGAATTAAAGAATACTCGGCGTCAGAACTCAACTGCGGGAAAACCCGCAGGACGAAACGTTGTCGCAGCAGTGAGGCTGCTCAAGGAGCACTTCGCTTGCGCGCTCGCGCATGGCTGGCTAGCGTAGAGACGGGACCACCGAATGTGGGGGGAAAGATGAAGGCCCGCACTGAAACTGGCCACTGGAGCCGCTACTTTGTGCTGGACCTGAAGAACCGGCCGGTGGAGGCGGCACGTGAGGAATGGGAACGCTGGATGGCCGAAAACGATCCGGTGTTCCGCCGCACGCTGCTGCAGGACAGCGGCGGCGTGGTGACCACGCGCTTTCGCGGACTGGCACAGGCATCAGGCGACGCGCCGCTGTTCGTGACCCGCGTGACTGGCATGGGCGAGGAGGACAACGAAAGCTACGGCGCGCCGACGCTTGCTGCCGCGCTGGCGCTACACGATGAAATCGTGAAAAAGCTATTGCGGCAGCTCGGCGGGACGGTGCCGTAGCGCGTCAGGTGCCCATCAATCCGGCAGCGCTCCCGCCTGCCGCAGCGCCGCGCGCGCGATCTCCATCCGCGCCCTGGCGTGCTCGGGTCTGAGCAGGTCGAGATTGAGCGCAAACAGGTAGTTGTCGCCGCCGCGCTCGACCCATCCCACCAGCCATCCCACCGCTGGCTGCGCGGAATCGGCCCAGCCGGTCTTGCCGTGCAGCGTATAGCCTGCGGTGCGTTCCATTACCGTCAGCCGGTCCACGCCATCGAAGGCGGCCGGCGAGAACGGCAGCGTGCGCTGCACCAGCCCCTTGAGGAAATCGACCTGCTGGTAGGCGGAGATCTGCAGGTTGCCATTGAGCCAGAAGCGGTCGACCGGTCCCGAGCTGTCGGCATTGCCGTAATGCGAGGCGGTCAGGTAGCGCTGGTAGGCCGAGCTGCCGACCCGTCGCGCCAGCGCCTGGTAGGCGGGCACGCATGAGTTGGGGAAGGCCACGCGCAGCGGCACGTCGGCATTGCAGGCTTCGGGCAGGACAGCCTTGCCGCCGACCAGCCAGACCTTGCCGTCCCACGGCAGCTTGTCGTGCTCGATGTCGGCCACGGCGCCGCTGTCCAGGCCGATCAGCGAGTTCATGATCTTGAAGGTCGACGCGGGCGAGTACGGCGTGGCCGCGCGCGCAGCGTTGTAGGTCAGCACGCGATCGCGGCGCAGGTCGTGGATGACGATGGTGCCAGTGGTGCCGGCCTGGCGGAACAGCGCGTCCGCATCGAGCGGTGCCGCTTGTGGTGCGGCGGTGGCGGGCAGGACGGAAGCGAGCAGGGCAAGTCCGACGGCCATCGGGGACAGCAAGCGTGAGATTCGGATAGGCATGGCAATAGCGTGTTGGGTTGGACAGAGATCTTCTGGTGGCAATCCGGGCCCGGACCGTGGTGCGCAGCATAGGAGAGCGCCCCAAACACGCCAACCGCGCAAGCTGTAACTTGCGTAACATGACGGCGCTGCACACACCTCCTGCCCCCGGCCCGCTACTGCTTCAACCCATGTCCGCTGCCTTGCTTTGCGTCGACGTCTGCGCCCCCTATCGCGTCAATGGCGAGCCCGCCCGCTTCCAGTCGGTCTGGCTGCTGGCGCGCGCCTGGCATGCGCAGCGCAGCGGCGGTGATGTGACAGCGGCGGCCGTGCGCAGCGCCTTCCCGGCCGCCGCCAACCTGCGCATGCTGGTATCGCGCGCCTTCGCGGACTTCGCCCGGTGGGGCGTGACGCTGGGCTGGGGCGTGGACCGGCAACGCGATCCGGCGACGGCCAACCCCGCGCAGCGCAGCCGCGGACCGTTCTGGATGACGGCGGCGCAGGGTCGGCGGCTGCGCTTCGTCGCGCACGGCCGCACGCTGGGGCCGGCGGCGCTGGCGCGGCAGCTGGGCTTTGGCGACGCGGCGGCGCCAGTGTCCGGCATGCCGGACGGCGCGGCCTACGTGATGCGCGACATGGCCTTCTGGAGCGAACTGACGCAGGCCATGCGCAGCGCGCAGGACGGCTATGCCGGCGCGCACGGCACCGCCGTGGCCGAAGCGTTCCGCGCGGCGCAGCGCAGCGCCGGCGATCCGTTCCAGCAGGCGTTGTCACTGCTGAAGGAAAGCCTGGCCTGGCGCCGCTGCGGCAGCCTCGAGCAGAGCCGCGCCGCGTTGGCCCGCTTTGACCGGCTGTCCCGGGCAGGCAGCCCCGGTGCCGCCATGCCGACCTTCGCGGCGATGGCGCACGTGGTGCGCGCCTGGGCCCGCTATACGCGCGGCGACCACGATGGCGCCGGCGCCGGGCTGGCCGTGCTGCGTGCGGACCCGGAGCTATCCCTGGCGGTGCGCTACAACCCCCGCCTGCGCTTCGAGGTGCTGAACCTGGAGGGGCTGCTGTACAAGGCCGGTGCGATGGGCAAGGACAGCGCCGGCAGCGTGGCGCCGGCGCTGTCGGCGCAGCGTGCCCTCGATGCCTTCGCGGCAGCGTTGCAAGCCGGTTACGAAGCCGATTCCGTCGACGCCGTGCAGCATGCCGCGGCCAATATCGGCCTGTGCCTGTGGCTGTTCTGGCGCCATGGGCTGGTCGATCCCGGCCGCGCGCGCGAGGCCGGCGCGGTGCAGCGGCAGGCGATGCGCTGGCTGGGGTTGTCGGAATGGATCTGCGACCGCTTCGGGGTGGGCGGGGGCACCGCGTGGAACGCGATCTTCCTGTTGCGCATCGCGCGCGGCAGTTGCGGGCCGGATGCGCCTGGCGATGCCGGCGAGGGCAGGGGAGGGGAAAGCGTGGCGGCCTTTCGCCGCCAGCGCCCGATGTCCGTAGCCGATGCCATTGATGCGCTACGTCCCTTCCACGCGCCGTTTGCTCCGGCCAAGGGTTTCGTGCGCTGGTCTGTGGTGGCCGCCTTTGCGCTTGAGGACCACGACGCAGGGCATGTCAGCCTGGGGCCGTTGCAGCTGGCCAACCTGTTGCTGGAGTCGGCCTGGTACCTGACACACGAGCAAGGCGCAACGGCAAAAGCCTGCGCGGCGGTGGAGCGGCTGGCAGCGCAGTTACCCGCGCTGCGCGCGGCCGAGCGGGCGTTCTTTGCGGCGGAGATCCGCGCGCTGCCGCCGGAACTGCGCGACGCGGCGGCGGAGATTGCGCGCCGGCGGCGCAAGGGATAGCGGGATCGCCGGTGTATTCGGGGCAATGCGCGGCGATCGTGGTGATGCGCGGCATTGCGCGCAGCCGCCGTTCAGTCGAACAGCTCGTGCCAGATGCTCTTCTTGCGATAGTGCTTCTGCTGGCGTTCGTCGTAGTAGCGGTCCCGGTCATGGTCTCGAGGGCGGCCCCATTCATGGCCACGGTCCCGGTCGCCGTAGCCCTGCTGGGGCTGCGCTGCCGGGGCCACGGGCTGAGGTGAGGGTGCCGCGGGCGCCGCGGCGATGGAACGCTCCAGGATCTTGTCGAGTTCGCCGCGATCCAGCCAGACGCCGCGGCATTTCGGGCAATAGTCGATTTCGATGCCTTGTCTTTCGGACATCACCAGTTGCGTTTGCGGGCAGACCGGACAATCCATGCCTTCTCCTCGTTGCTGTCGATAAGGTGAGGTATGACCGGCCCGCCCTGCAATGGTTCGCCAGTGTGCATCAGCCAAACTGCACAGCGACGCGCGCGCCACATGGCGGCATGCGGAATTTGTCAGCCGCGCCGCCGTCGAAGCGGATATGCCTCAATTCGATCCCCATCGCGGAGCGGCTCCGGACCCGTCCACATCGCCCGCATCGCCCGCATCGGAGCGGTACGGCGATGCGCCGCGCCGCCGCCCGCTGTTCGCTGGTGTGTTCGGTCGCCTGGTCGGGCCGGCGGTGGCGGCGGCAATCCTGTGGGCCGCCTGGCCATGGCTGCAGCCCAAGCTGGAACGAGCCATCTACGCTGCGCGGCTGGCGGCCCGTCCGGCGCCAACCGCGCTGCCGGTCCCGGTGCAAGGCGTCGCCGCGCGCGCGTTGCGCGACACGTGGCATGGCGCGCGCTCCGGCGGGCGCAAGCACGAGGGCATCGACGTCTTCGCGCCGCGCGGCCGGCCGGTGCTGTCGGCCACCGAAGGCATCGTCTCGCGCGTCGGCACCAATTCGCTCGGCGGCAAGGTGGTCTGGGTGATGGGACCGGGTCGGCAGATGCATTACTACGCGCACCTTGACGGCTACGCGGCGATACGCGCGGGCGATATCGTGGCGCCGGGCACGGTGCTTGGCTACGTCGGCACCACCGGCAACGCCCGCGGCACGCCCCCGCACCTGCACTACGGCATCTATGCCGCCGGGGGTGCGATCAACCCGTATCCGCTGCTGAAGTTGCCCCCGACGGCGGGCGCGCAGCGGCGCTAGCCGGGCACGGTGCCGCGCGCAGCGGCAGCCGGCAATGAGCGCCCCGAGGGGCGATTCTCAACAGGCGCGCGAGCGCGCGCCGCCGGGGTCAGGGCCTGGCGTCGGCCAAGGCCTTCTGGATGGCCGCTTCGGTCTGGGCATAGTTGCCTTCGCCGAAGTGCTTGTAGATGACATTGCCGTTGGCATCGACGAGATACAGCGCCGGCCAGTACTGGTTGCGCCAGGCATTCCAGGTGGCGTACATGTTGTCCTGCGCCACCGGGTAGCGGATATCGAAGCGCTTGATCGCGGCCTGGACATTGGCAGTGGACTTTTCGTAGCCGAACTCGGGCGTATGCACGCCGACCACCACCAGCCCCTTGTCGCGGTATTTGTCGTACCACTGGCGCACATGGGGCAGGGTGCGGATGCAGTTGATGCAGTCGAAGGTCCAGAAATCGACCAGCACGACCTTGCCGCGCAATCCGGCAAGGGTCAGCGGCTCGGAGTTGAGCCATTTCTCGATGCCGGTGAATTCCGGCGCCTTGCCGAAATCCGCCGCCGCGGCGGCAGCGGGAGCGCCGTGGGTGGCGGCGAAGATGGTGGTGGCGGCAAGCAGGGTGCGCAGGATGCGGTGCATGGTGCAGTCTCCGTGTCAGACAGTCAGGGAAAGATTCAGCGGAAGGATTCGGCCAGTGGATCAGGTCAGCGGAACCAGCGACGTCAGCCACGCGATGGCGAGGGTGTCGTACTGGAAGTACATGGCGACGGCCGTGACCACAACCAGCGCACCGAAGCCTTGCTGCAGCCGCTCGGTATGGCGCGCCAGCCGGCGCACATGGGTAGTGGCGAACTGGCCGCCGTAGGCGATCAGGAGCATCGGGATGGCCGCGCCGGCCGCATACATGCCCAGCAGTGCGGCGGCGCGTTGCAGGTCCTGGGCTTTGGCAACCAGCGCCAGGATCGAGGCCAGCACCGGCCCGGCGCATGGGGTCCAGACTACCCCCAGCGACATGCCCAGCACAAAGCCGCCGGCCATGCCGCTGCCGCCCACGCTGCCGAGCCGGTCCGCGAGACGCTCGGCGATGCCGCCGAACGGACCCGCCAGCCGCGCGAACCCGGCGGGCCACAGCCGTGCCAGTCCGGTCACCAGCAGGAACAGGATGGCGGCGTTGCGCACCCACCCGTGGGCATCGGCAAAGGCGCTGGACAGCGCGCCGAAGGCGATGCCAAAAGCCGAGAACGCGGTGACGAACCCCAGCGCGATAGCCAGGGGGCGCAGGCGGTCCGACTTGCCCAGGGAAGCGCCGAGCAGCATCGGCAGCACCGGCAGTACGCACGGCGAGGCGATCGTCAGCACGCCGGCGAGGAAGGCAAGCAGTGCGTCGATCATGGGTGGCTCCGGCGGGCGCGCGGCGCGGCGCACAGCGGGGCAAGGGCAGGCAGGGCAAGGCAGGCGGGCATCGTCGGGCTCCGGTTGGATCGATGACTGCATTGGAGCGCCCGTGCGTATCCCGCTTGTTTCCATGCAGCGGCCGGAATGCAATATTTCATGTCGGGTGCCGCGCCAGATACAGTGCGATACAAAGTGGCGGGTTGGCCGCAGCAGAATCTGACTGCGTTCCGGGGCCTGGGAATGGGCGCCGACGCTACGTGTTCAGTACGAGCCAGTGGTTTACCGCCGGCACAACAAGGCCGAGCTGCGCATCGAAGGCTATCGCGGCCTGGCCAACGACAGCCCGGTGGTGGGCGACGCCAATTTCGGCATCGAGTCGGTGCTCTACACGCCGCCGATCCACTACGACTGGCGCCGCCTTCGGCGGCGTGGGCTATGCCACCGGGCGTTTCGACGAAGGGCGTGTCGACTACCGCTGGGCCCGCGCCGGCGTGCAGCGGCGCGTGCGCGACCTGACCCTCGAAGCCGAACTGTCCATGCACGGGTATGGCTATGGCGCGCGCCAGGGCGGCCGGGTGGCGCTGGACTATGACCTGGATGACCCGCTGGCGCATCGGCGCCTCGGCCGCGATGCGCTCGACCGCCACGCCGCTGCAGGCACTGCTCAACGGCGTCTATGCCAACAACGTGCGGGTCTACGGACGCTGGCGCGCCAGCGAGGCCGGCGAGTGGATGCTGACGGTGGCGCCATCGCACTTCAGCGATGGCAATGACCGGCTCGAAGGCGGCATCTCCGGCGTGCAGCGCGTCTACACCGCGCCGCACCTGAAGGCCGACCTGCTGGTGGACCTGTGGAGTTCGCGAACAGCCGCACCGACGTGTCGTACTACAGCCCGAGCGCCGACCTGACGGTGCTGCCGTCGGCCCGGCTCACGCACACGCTGTACCGCCGCTACGAGACCGCCTGGGAGCAGCAGTTCCTGGCCGGTGCCGGTACATACAGCCAGCAAGGCTTCGGCACCGGCGCGATCCTGCTGCTCGGCTACGGCCAGCGCTACCGCACCAGCGACGTGTTCGACGTGGGCGCCACCGTCACCGCCACCAGCCGGCCCTCCCTATGACGGCCAACGCGAGCGCGAGCTGCGCGTCGTGTTCGACCTGACCTGTCGATTCTGACCGATTCTGACCCTGAACCCGCCATGACGCGATACCCGCAACACGCCCGGCGACGCCTGCCCTGGCCACTGCTGGTCGCATGCCTTCTGGCCGCATGCCTGCTGGCCGGCTGCGCCAAGGACATCCCGGTGTTCACGCCGCCGGCGCAGCGCCCGCTCGCCGCGGCCGGACAGCCCTGGCCGGACAACAACCACCTGGTGGTGCTGGCCTACCACGACGTCGAAGACAAGGACCCCGATCAGGCTTACCTGAACGTGCATACCGACCACCTGATCGGCCAGCTGGCGTGGCTGCGCGAGAACGGCTACCAGGCGGTCTCGGTACTGCAGCAGGCCAAGGTGGCGGTGATTGATCACGAACACGACGGTGGCATCGCCGGCGTGCGGCTGGGCTACGAATGGCAGCTCCGGCCGGTCAAGCCTGCAGTGGCCGCTTCGGCAGAAGCTTGTCCGGCGTGATCGGATAGCTGGCAGCGCTTGCCAGGCCACCGAACCCCAGCACATCTCGGCTGACAGGCTGCTTCGGGGCCCTGGCGGCGCCGCTTGCCAGTGGCACGCCGCGCCCGGCGCGCGACCCTGGCTTCGCGGCAGCGGGGAGGCCTTCGTGCCATCGGGCACAGACAACGGGTAATCCACTAGGCGCGGCCTTGTTTATTTGCTCCGGATAATCGCTTATAAATACGGGACATGTTGCGGCTGATGTCCCGCATCATGACTCCGCCCGCCGGGACGCCTGCGGGCTTTTTTTATTCTCAATTATTCGCGGTCGATATTAATCGGGAATCTTATTTTCCCGCTTTCTGATTCGGTCTGGTGAAAACCCTGATTTTTCCCGAAACATTACAAAATCGCAATGTTTCGCGCTTGGTCAGCATTTGACATGCATTTGGCCAAGTCGTCAACACTTCCCTCAAAGCCGCTCCAGCATTGGCTTTTCGGGAGTTCAGCGCACTTATTCATGCGGCTTTCTCACTGATGCGTAAATAGCCTGAATCCGGCTTTGCAGCCATATCTCTCATTAATCCGCGGGCTAGTGAAAACCCTGTTGCTGGTCGTCTTGTACTTCCTTGATATATCACATACTGTGTATCCCATCGCATCTCGTAGTTTGAAAACAGGTGAGTGCGGGAGACGTCGATATGGCGTCGCGATAAAAGGCAGTTAATGCCCACGACACAGGAGACTGAAAATGCCAGGAGCCACCTGCAAGTTGACGCGCATGGCGTCCCCACCTTCGTCCATCCCCACGGATTTCCCGAAACACACGGTTCAAGGAGCGCGCTATGAGTAACGCAACGGCAGGGGCCCTGCACCCCAATCAGTCTTCGGAGTCCACGCGCTGGATCCAGTTGATGGTCGGCGTGGTCTGCATGATCGCCACTGCGAACATCCAGTACGCCTGGACGCTGTTCGTGCCTGAGATCCAGGAGACCTACGGCTGGTCACGCGCCAGCATCCAGATCGCCTTTACCGTGTTCGTGCTGGTGCAGACCTGGCTGGCGCCGATCGAAGGCTACTTCATCGACAAGTTCGGGCCGCGCATGATGGTGGCCCTCGGCGCGCTATTTATCGGCACGGCGTGGGTCATCAACTCGCAAGCGACCACGCTGATGGGCTTCTATGTCGGCGCCGCGGTCGGCGGCCTGGGCGTGGGCTCCATCTACGCGACCTGCATCAACAACGCGCTCAAGTGGTTCCCGGACCGCCGCGGCCTCGCGGTCGGCCTGACCGCCGGCGGCTATGGCGCGGGCTCGGCGGCGACCATCCTGCCGATCGCGGCGATGATCGAGTCGCAGGGCTTCCAGCACACCTTCCTGTTCTTCGGCCTGCTGCAAGGGTCGCTGGCCTTTGTCGCGGCGTGGTTCCTGCGCTCGCCCAAGACCGGCGAGGTGCGTGGCTCGAAGAAGCTGGCCCAGGCCACGCGCGACTACACCCTCAAGGAAGCGCTGTGCACCAAGCTGTTCTGGCTGATGCTGGTGATGTTCGTGCTGGTGGTTACCGGCGGCATGATGGCCGTGGCCCAGCTCGGCGTCATCGCCAAGGACCTTGGCGTGAAGGAATTCAAGGTCGACCTGCACTTCTTCGTGATGGCTGCATTGCCGCTCGCCCTGATGCTTGACCGCATCATGAACGGTATCTCGCGTCCGCTGTTCGGCTGGATCTCGGACAACATCGGCCGCGAGAAGACGATGGTGATCGCCTTCACCCTGGAAGGGCTGGGCATCATCGCGCTGGGTTACTTCGGCAGCAACCCCTATGCCTTCCTGATCCTGTCCGGCGTGGTGTTCCTGGCCTGGGGCGAAGTCTACTCGCTGTTCTCGGCACTGGCGGGCGATGCCTTCGGCACCAAGCACATCGGCAAGATCTACGGCGTGCTGTACACCGCCAAGGGCATCGGCGCACTGTTCGTGCCGATCGGCAACCTGCTGATGGAAGCGACCGGCACGTGGTCGACGGTGCTCTACACGGTGGCGGTGATGGACCTGACCGCGGCGTGCCTGGCAATCGCGGTGCTGCGGCCGGTGCTGGCCTCGCACGTTGCGACCTCGAGGCAGCAGTTCGCGAAGGAATCTGCCGCAGCCGGCGCGCAGGTGGCAGCCTAATCCGTGCAGCGAATCAGATAGATCGATCCACTGGTAGCAAGCTGGGCGGGCTTCTTCGGAGGTCCGCTTTTTTTTATTCCGACGGACTAGAATGCGAAGCTCGATCCTCGGGCAACAACCATGCCTCTCGCACGCGCATTCACCATAGGGCTGCTGCTGTCGACGCTCGCTGGCTGCGATTTCCTGCGCGGCTATGCCGATGGCGAATCCGCGGCCATGCGGGAGTTTGCCGGCAGTGGCACGCCGGCGCAGCTCGGCGCGGCCCGCTTTGTGTTCGACGACTTCGGCGGCCTGAGCACCGATACGCTGGAAACCAACGCGCTGCCATGGAAGCTGGCCACGACCGCGCTGGTGCTGGCCAACGCGCCGGATGCGGCCCCCGCGCCGGAGACATTGCGCCGCGCGCTGCTGGAGTTCGGGTTTATCTATCCCGACGGCATCCTGAACTGGCCGCTTGCGCAGCAGCCGCGCTTCGACAAGCCGCTCGGCATCGTCAGCGGCACCGTCGGCCGCGACCTGCCCAGGATCCGGCTGGAAGTCTCGAACCTGGGGTGCGCGGCGTGCCATGCTGGGATGACCTATGGCAAGGACGGCCAGCCCAGCGGCAAGGTGTGGCTGGGTCTGCCGAATACCTCGCTCAATCTCGATGGTTTCGTCAACGCGGTGTACCACGCAGTCAAGCGGGTCAAGTCCGACCCCGACAAGCTGCTGGCCGCCATTCCGCGGCTGTATCCCGATACCTCGTCGGACGAACTGGCGACCATCCGCAAGTTCGTCTGGCCACGGCTGGTCAGGCGGATCGACGAACTCGCGGCCAGCGGCGATGCGCCGCTGCCGTTCAGCAATGGCGCCGCCGGCAGCACCAATGGCGTGGCGGCGCTGAAGTTCCAGTTCCATCTGCTCTCTGCGGATGCGGGCGCGAGCGGCTCGACCTCGATCCCGGAACTGGGCGACCGGCGCCTGCGTTCGTCGCTGCTCTATGACGGGGTCTATACCAGCAAGGGGGCGGCGCGCTTTGCACCGCATGCCTCGGATGCCGTCAATGATCCCGGGCGTCTCGCGCATATCGTGGCCTTCTTTACCGTGCCCACCATGGGCATGCCGCCGGATCGCGCCAGCCGAGCCATCCCGCAGGTGGAGGACGTGATGCGGTTCATGGCGGGCTACACGCCGCCGCCGTTTCCCGGTCCGGTCGACCGGGTCCGCGCGGCACGCGGCGCCGGCGTCTACGCGGCGCAGTGCGCGCAATGCCATGGCAACTACAGCCAGGACACCGCCCGGCCCCGGCTGGTCAGCTATCCCAACCGGCTGGTGGCGCAGGGGGAACTCGGCACCGATGCCACGCGCTGGCAGGCGATCGATGCGAGCCTGCTGCAGGCCATCGGGCGTTCTGCGCTGGGCAAGCATATCGATGCGGCCAACACCGGCGGCTACGTTGCGCCCGTCCTGTCTGGCCTATGGGCGACGGCGCCTTACCTGCACAACGGCTCTGTGCCCACGCTGTGGCACCTGATGCATCCGGAGGCGCGGCCGCGCCGGTTCTGGGTGGGCGGCCATGCACTGGACTACGCCAGGGTGGGGATCGCCGGGCGGCCGGATGCGCAAGGCGCGTGGGCCTACGCGCCGGACTACCGGCCGTGGTCGAGCCCGGTGCTCTATGACACCGCGACCCCGGGGCGGGACAACCGGGGCCATGAGCGGGAGTTCACCGCCTTGACGGAAGGCGACAGGGATGCGCTGCTGGAATTCCTGAAGCGGCTCTAGCGCCGGGCGTCCGCCTGCAGCAGCTCCGCCGCCGGCAGCCTCGCGCTGCGGGGAATCGCTGCGCCCGGCACCGGGCCGAAACGCATCACGTTGAGCAGCCGGTGGCCCGCTGGAAGCGGCTGGCGGCCCGTCAGCAATGCGGCGTGGCGGGGCGAGTCGGACAGGGCCGACATCGGCACGCCGGCGAAGCCGCGGGCGGCCATGTCCAGCCAGAACCGGTACCAGCGGCGCCCGGCCTCGAAGTCGGTCACGTCGTGCGCGGCGTGGATCAGCACGATCCGGGCGGCGCTGTTGACCTTGGCGGCTTCCGCGGCCAGCAGGCCGGTCAGCGACAGCGATGCCAGCATGCGCACCACCGTCGGACGCAGGGCGACCGACGCTGCCATCGCTTCCCAGCGCGACAGCGCCATGCACTCGGCCGACAATCCGTCGCGGGTCCAGCCAGTGGCGCGCGGGGACAGGCGCATCCAGTGGTAAAGCTCGCGCGCGAAGGCCGGATCGTGGAAGGCGGCTGCGGCCGCATCGTCATGCCAGCTGGCGATCTGCGCCGTGCTGGCGGGCTCCGTCGCCACGGCAACGGGAGCATGCGCGGCGATGCACTGCTCCATGGCCGCGAGCTGCGCGGCGTCGGCAGGTGCAAAGAGGCCGCGCCAGGCGCGGCGTTGCTCGCAGGCGGCAGCCAGAGGATCCACGCTGGCAACGCTGGCACCTGGCCGGAGCTGGCCTGTGGCCGCAACCCGCGAGCCGGCGGCCGCGGGCGGGTAGGGCAGTACCTCGACTTCCGGCGGCGAAAGCGAAAAACCGAGGGTCGACAAGGCCAGCGCCATGCCCTCCCACGCCATGCCCAGCGCGATCCGGTTATCCCGGCCGGTCGGGTCGCCCACGGACAGCCAGCGCGCGGGATCCTCCAGCAGCAGGATGCGCTCGCCGGCAAAGTGCCAGCGGGCAGGCTGGATATTGTGGGCACTCGGGGCGCGCGCGGCCTGCGCGACCATGGCCAGTTGCTGTTCCGGTGTCAGCATCGTCAGTTGCCGCTTTCCGGCGCAAGCGCCCTGCGGAACAGGTGCAGACGGTGCAGTTCGGTGGCGCCGAGCTTTTCCATCTGCCGCAGGCTTGCGCCATTCGTATCGGACACCCAGCTGATGCCCAGGTGCGAATAGCCGGCAGCGCGCATCGCCGTCAGCAGGCGATGCAGCAGCACGCCGTTGACGCCCTGGCCGTGGAACGCCTGGCGTACCGAGAAAAAGATGACCGCCGCGCGCTTGCGGCTGGCGCGGAACCGCAGCAAGTGCCACAGCGTCGACCATTTCAGCCGGAAGCCGGTGGCGCGCAGGAAGGGGTTGAGGTCCGGCACGCACAGCAGCACGCCGGCCGGCTCGCCGCGGTAATACGCGGTGTACGACAGGCGCTCGTCGATGATCCACATCATGCCGGCGCAGGGGTAGAGGAATTCCGCTTCCGTCAGCGGCACGAACATCGGGTTGGCGGCAAAGCCATCGTTCAGCACGGCGCACGCCTCGCGCAGGCGTCCTTCAAAGCCGCGGCGGCGGATTGGCCTGAATTGCCAGTCCGGATCGCTGGCCAGCGCGCGCTGCCGGTCGCCGAGGAGCTGGTCGGGATCGTAGCCGCGCACGTCCATCTCGAAGGTGCGCATCGGGAAGCAGCGCTCGAAGCCGCAGGCTTCGAGCAGCCGGGCAATGTGCGGCGGCGTGTATTCCTGGTAGGTGTACGGCGCGTGCCCGAAGCCATCGGTGACGATGCCGATCATCTGCGTGATGGTCAGGTTAAAGCTGCCTGCCAGCTCGTCGCAGCCTTGCCGGCTGGCCCAAGCGGCAGCGGCATCGAGCAGCGCGCGGGCGACGGCGACGTCGTCGACGCAGTCGAACAGGCCGAAATACCCGCGCTTCTGCCCATACAGCCGGTTCGAGGCATCGTGCACATGGGCCAGGATGCGTCCCACGATTTGCCCGTCGCGGTGCGCGGTGTACCAGGTGCGGCGCGCAAACTGCCTGAACAAGGGATTCTTCGACGCGTCCAGTGCGCGCGCGAGATCGCCCTTCATCGGCGAGACAAAATGGGTAGCGTCGCCATAGCAGGCGAACGGCGCGGCGAAAAAGGCATCGAAATCGCCTTCGCGCAATTCCAGGGTCATGTCCACGCTCATGCCCACAGTCATGCGGGCTCCTGCCGGCGCAGGTGCCGCGCCAGCCGCAGGATGACGGCGGCGCGCAGCTCGCCGATGGCGGCATTGGCGCCCTGCGGCAGGTTCAGCAGCACCACCATGGCGGGCTGCCGTGCGATCAGCAGGGCGTGGGTCATTTCGTGGCGCTCCATCAGGTCGACCAGTTGCTCCGCGGCTTCGATGCCGTTGCCGCTGCCATTGTCGCTGCCGCTGCCGCTGCCGCTGCCGCTGCCTTTGCCGATCCCCTGCGGCTGCCGGGCCCACGCCCTGGCATCGCCGATCGACACCGGCTCGCGCCGCTTGCCGGCCAGCGCGAACAGCTCGCCCAGCGCATAGCCCGCCAGTTCGGCGTCGCCCAGCACCACGTGGTCGGCCGTCTGCGGCAGGCGCCGCAGCGAGTGGAGGAAGCCGTCCGGCGTATCCAGGCGGGCATGGAGCAGCCAGCGCAGGAAGGCGTTACCGTCGCCCGCCAGGGACACGGCGCGGATGCGGACAAAGATGGCGGTCAGCAACACCCACGCCAGCGCCACCGGCATGCCGCGCAGGCAGGCTTGCATGAACCCCTGGCCCGGGCCGTGCGAAGCCAGCGCCATGGCCGCGGCAAGGACCACCGCAAAGACCAGTGCCGCGGCAATATGCGCCAGCAATCCGCGCACGACGCGCTGCGAGTCCGACAGGCTCAGCAGCACGTAGACAAAGGCCAGCGCCCCGAGCGCGCCCAGCCGGACCGGCACATGCCCGAGTTCCTCGCGGAAATCCGTCGCCGCCAGCGGCACGGCCAGCGCTACCACGACGACCACCGCGCGCGCCAGCCGCTCTTCGTTGCTGGACAGGTCGGCATCGCGCAGCCAGAGCAGGAACCAGCCGTTGCTCGCCGTCACCATCGCATAGCAGGCCAGGAAGGCCAGCAGCAGCGGCACGTTAGCGGACAGGTCGGCAACGAGGTTGATGGCGAAGAACAGCATCGACACACCGAGCGCCAGCAGTTTCAGCCACAGCGGAAGATGGCGCCGCAGCAGCTGTTCGGCGAACAGCGTGGTTGCGATCGGCAGGATAGTGGCCGCGGCGAACACCAGCCGGCCGAGCAGCGGTCCGCCGAGCAGCCAGGCAAAGCCCCGCACCGCCAGCAATGCCGTCAGCGCGCCGAACAGGAACAGCCCGGTCCCGGTGCCAGCTTCGCGGCGCGTCCACAGGAAATGCAGGTAGAGGCCGCAGCCCAGCGCGCCCAGCCAGGTTACGGTGACATCGCTGGCCAGCGCGTTAATCACGGAGCAGCCTCGCGATGAAGCGCCGCACCGCGGCGCGCATCAGCCACGCCGCCAGCGCGTTGCGCGGCGTTTCGACGCGCATGCTCCACGGATTGAAGAAATAGCCGCGCGCGTCCGCCAGCCGCGGCCGGTCCAGCAACAGCTTGGCTGCCTCGAAGGCCATCAGGTTGCCGGTGGTGATCACCATCGGCGCGAACGACATGCGCTTGCGCTTGCCCGAAAGCAGATCCTTCGCGACCGAAAGATCGACGTGACGGACCGAGCTGGAATGGACCATGACGTACTCCAGCTCCTTGCCCAGGCAGGCCTGCCGGATCTCCGGCGTCAGCGCCTGCCAGTCCATGCCGGCGGTGGGGTAGCCCAGGCGCGACTCGGGCCGCGGGTCGTGCGGCCGCACCACGGTGACCGAGGGCAGCGGCGCGGTATAGGCATCGATGACGGTGGCGCCATGCTCGCGCGCCTTGCGGTAGAGCGCGATGCCCGCGGCCATGTCGTCCATGCCGTTGACCACGATGGGGTAGCGCGCCAGCAGGTCGTCGAGCCGCCCCGGCCAGTCCTGGCCCAGCGTCTCGAGCTGCAGCGCCGGGTTGACCTGGCGCAGCTGCGCGACGGTGGCCTCGACCTTGCCTACGCCGACGGTGGCCAGGCTGGCAAACACCTGCCGGTTCATGTTGGACACTTCGAACACGTCGAAGTCGGCCAGCGCGAAGCCGCCGACGCCCATGCGCGCCAGCGCCTGCAGGCAGGCGCCGCCCATGCCGCCGACGCCGCAGACCAGGATGCGCGCGTCGCGCAGCCGCTGCTGCTCGGCCTCGGTCACGAAGCCGATATTGCGGGTGGTGAATTCTTCGTAGGAAAAGGCAGGGGATGCGGTCATGCGTGGTTCCTTGCGCGCAGGTCTCCCATCGGCTCGCGCAGGTCTCCCATCGGCTCGCGCGGATTCAGCCAGTGCACCAGCGGCAGCACGATCCGGCCGAGCGCGAGGAACGCCACCTGCGCCAGGATCGCCGGCAGCGAGTCGCGCGGGACTTCGCGCAGCAGGTACTTGCGCGCGCTGGCCAGGTCCAGCCGCGCGACCTGCAGGAAGTCGTCGCCGCGCTGGTAGTCGAGTTCGCGCTGGCACAGCGCATTGACGCGCTCGTCACGGTGCTTGGGCGCTGCGTCGAAGGTCTTCTTGAGGTTGTCCGAGCCGCCGCGGTAGGCATCGGTGATGACAAAGCGGGCCTCGTCGAAGCCGGCACCCTCGTCGACGCCGAAGACGTGGCGGTGCGATTTCATGATCTCGCGCGCCACGCTCAGGTGCTCGAAGCTGCGCCGCGACGGCGCGAACGGATTGGGATACGCCGTGACGAAGACTTCGGCCACCTTGCCGATGATCGCCGGCACCTGGGTCACGTTGCTGATCCAGATCGGGCGCAAGCCGCGGCGGAAGAACAGCAGGATGCAGGTCAGCCCGTACAGCACCCATGAAAGCCCCTGCGTGCGATAGCCCGGGTCGACCATCACCAGGCCGAGGTGGATGGCCTCGACCGGCCGCCCCCTGACCTCGATCGGCATGATCGACAGCGCATTGAAGGCGATGGGATGGCCGCTGTCCCGGTCGTAGAGCAGCGTGACCACGGCGCGGCGCAGCCGCTCGGGATCGCCGGACAGCACGCCATATTCGAGCTCCTTGCCGATGCCCCGCTGCACCACGCCACGCATTTCGGCCAGCATCGCGTCGAGCCGGGCGCTGTCCATCCACAGCCCGGGCCGCTCGACGACGCGGATGCGCACGCTGCGGCTGGCGTTCAGGGTCAGGTCCAGGTAGCGCAGCCGCTGGCGGATTCGACGGATGACCTGGAACATGCAGCTCTGCCCGATGCCTTGTGCTGTTGTAAGCGGTCCAGGAATTTCCGGGAAACGGAGGTGCAGGGCGCAGCATATACAAGATCGGGGCCGGTACGCAATTCGCCGGCGGGCCGCACTGCCACCTGAGGCGGGTGGTATGGCCCGGGCGCGATGTCGCCTACGCTGGCAGCAAAGCCGGTCCGCATCCCGCCCGACCGGCGCCGGACAGAACCCCGGCGCATCAGCCGAGGCCATAAAGGAGACACCCGCGATGACCATTTCCGCTGCCGTTCGCAAGCCCGAAGCGAATCCAGATTCCAGGCCACAAGCCAGGTACAGGGCGACCGTGTTTGTCGAGCGTCCCACGCTGGTTGAGCACCGTCCGGACGGCACCATCCTGCTGCGCAGCGCGATTCCCGCGCCTGACCCCGCCCGGCGTGGGCTGGGCGATTACGTCTGCTGCTGGGCCGAACGGCGGCCGGACGCACGCGCGTTCTGCGAGCGCGACGGCGAGGGCGCCTGGCGCTCCATCAACTGGGGCGAGCTGTGGCAGCAAATGCAGTCCGTCGGCGCGCGCCTGCTGGAACTTGGCCTGGGTCCGAAGCGCCCGCTGATGCTGCTGTCCGGCAACTCGATCGAACAGGCGGTGGTGTTGCTGGCGGCGGAGTATGTGGGTGTGCCGACCGCGCCGGTGTCGCCGGCGTACTCGCTGCTCAGCAAGGATTTCGCGCGCCTGAAAGGCGTGGCCGAACTGGTGCCGCCGGCGGCGCTGTTCGTGCAGGACGGCGCGGCGTACGCGCGGGCAGTGGATGCGCTGGCCATGCCGCAAGTGCCGGTCATCGCCGTCGACAAGGCCGCCCCCGGGCAATTGCCCTGGGCCGCGCTGGCGGGCGCCGAAGTCACGGCGCAGCGCAGCGCGGCGGTACGCGCCGCCCATGCCGCAATCCATGACGAAGAGACGGGGCGGATCCTGTTCACTTCGGGCTCGACCGGCGTTCCAAAGGGCGTGCCGCTGTCACACGGCAACCTGCGGGCCGTGGGCGCCTATTTCTACCGCCTCTACCAGTCGCTGATCGAGCGCCAGCCGGTATTTCTTGACTGGTTGCCCTGGCATCACGGCCTCGGCGGCGTCCTCAACCTGAGCCGCGCCGTGGTGCTCGGCGCGACCCACTATATCGACGACGGCCGCCCGTTGCCGGGACAGTTCGCGCGCACGGTAAGGAACCTGCGCGAGGTGTCGCCCACGGTCTTTAGCAGCGTGCCTTCGGCGTGGGCCATGCTGGCAACCGAACTCGAACGCGATCCCGAGCTGGCGCGCAGCCTGTTCGCCAACGCCGTCAATTTTTCCTATGGCGGAGCCAGCCTGCCGCGCGACGTCTGGGACCGCATCCACCGCGCCGCCGAAGCCACCATTGGCGAGCGTATCGTGTTCTGCTCGGGACTGGCCTGCACCGAAACCAGCGGCATGGGCATCTACTGCAGCTGGCCGACCGAGGATACCGGCAATGTCGGGGTGCCGATGCCGGGCGCCGAAGTCAAGCTGGTGCCGCTGGAAGGCGAGGACGGCGCGGGCCGCCGCTATGAAATCCGCATGCGCGGCCCGTTTTTGTTCAGCGGCTATGTCAAGCGGTCCGACCTGACCGCCGCCGCATTCGACGACGAAGGCTACTTCTGCCTCGGCGATGCCGTGCGGCTCGCCGATCCCGCCGATCCGGGCAAAGGCGTGCGCTATGCCGGACGCGTGGTGGAGGACTTCAAGCTGGTCAACGGCACCTGGGTGCGGGTCGGCGCGGTCAGGCTGGGACTGGTCGAGCAATGCGCGCCGCTGCTGACCGATGCCGTGATCTGCGGCCATGACCAGCACTACGTGGCCGCGCTGGCGTGGCCCAACGTCGCCGCCTGCCGGGCGCTGCATCCCGAGCTGGCCGGGCTGGAAGCAGAGGCGCTGGTGCGCGATCCCCGTGTCGTCGATGCCATCCGCGAGCGGCTGGGCGCCGGCACTGGCACAGGCGCCAGCCTCAGCGTAAAGCGCGTGCTGCTGATGGCCGAGCCCCCTTCGATCGACGCCAACGAGATCGCGGACAAGGCCTACGTCAACCAGGCCGCTACGCGTGCGCGCCGCGCCGGGCTGGTCGAAGCATTGTTCCAGGCGGAGCCCGCCGCGCACGTCGCCTGCGCGGGGTAGGCACGGCGGCCGGCACGGACGCTCGTTGCCTGCCGGCCAGTAGTTTCATGCCATGGCATGGAACGGCCGCCGGCACCCCACCGGCGCATCGTCCTGCAATGGCTGGGTACGGCTCTGCCCGTCAGCTCTCGGGGTCATACCCAAACTCGCGGAGTTCCTGCGAGCAGCGGCAAGCTTTGGCGATCTTTGCAGCCCACAGGATGGCGGCTTCGCGCGACGGGAGCTGCAGGACACAGAAGCCGCCGTCGAACTCCTTCGTCTGGGGATAGGTTTCGTTTGTGACCGTGCCGTCTGAGGCGACCATGAGTGGTGCGACATCCTCGTTGATACCACCACCGAACACGTACACGCCTGCCGCCTTCGCCTCGCGTATGACCTCGTGCGCAGCTTCGCCCACGGCGGCAAAGTCCTCGGCGGGGACTTCCATCGCCCTTCCAGGAAAGGAGATAAGGTATTTCGTCATCGTTCGGTCCTTCGGTTGAGGTCGGTGCTGTTTGTGCCAAGCTCCTCGAGCAGCGGTCTGAGCGCATCGAGTTCCGAGCCGAAGCCGCTCCAGTCACCTGCCTTCAGGCGCTCGATGGCGCGGCCATAGTGTGCGAGAGCGTCTCGGGCGCGCGCGTCCGCCGAACCACCGGCAGGTGACGCCATGGGGCCGGCCTCCTTGAAGAGCGCCGCGATGGTTTCGTCCAGCGTATTCTCCATCACCACACGGTCACCATAGGCACCGATTACCCGTTTCAGTTCGGGCAACTGGCCGGAAGCCGCGCGCAGGTAGAGTGGAGACAAATACAGGATTGAGTTCCCGATCGGCACCACCAGAAGGTGGCCGCGGATGACGCGGGAACCCATTTGGTTCCACAGCGAGATCTGTTGCGAGATCTCGGTGTTCTGCTGGATGCGCGCCTCGATCTGGAAGGGACCGTAGACCAGTTTTTCCTTGGGGAAAGCGTAGACGACAAGCTTGCCATACGCAGGCGGATCACAACGTGCCGCCAGCCAGGCGATCATATTGTCGCGTTGACTGGGCACCATTGGCAGCATCAGCACGAACTCGGCGTGAGGTTCACCGGGGAGCCGCATGATCATGTAGTAAGGCGCCATGAGCGACATTGGCGCGCCGGGGGCGTTTCCGCTGTCGATGCCGGCCAACGCCCGCGGGAACTGCCAAAGATCCTCGCGGTTGTAGAACACTTCGGGCGCATCCATATGGTAGGCGCCGTAGAGCTTCGCCTGGATCCGGAACAGGTCCTCGGGATAGCGGATATGCTGCTGCAGGTCCGGCGGCATGGCCGCCAGAGGCTTGAACAAGCCCGGGAAGATGCGCTGGTATGTGCGCAGGATCGGGTCGGCTGGATCACTGGCATAGAGATCGACGGTGCCGTCATACGCACCGATCACCACCTTGACCGCATTGCGGATGTAGTTGGAATCGGCGCCGAAACCTGGCTGGGCGTAGGGGAACCAGCGGCTGGTGGTATAGGCATCCTGCATCCAGTAAAGTCGCCCGCCGCTCGCGACGATATATGGATCCTGGTCCAGGCTCAGAAATGGCGCGACTGTGTGCACCCGGTCCTGGATGTTACGGTGGATCAGGATCCGGCTTTTGTCCGTGACGTATCCGGTAAGCAGGATGTTCGGATCGCCGAACTGCCAGGCGAAGAGGGTGCGCTGCGCAATGCCGCCGATGGCAATGCCGTCGCGCCCGTTGTAGACCGTGTAGGTATTGTTTTTTCCGGTCGGGTAGTCGAATTCCGGCACACTGCCATTCACGACGACATAGTCGTGACGGCCTTCACCGAAGTAGATGCGCGGCTCCTGGATGACCGGGCCGCCACTGGCGATCGGTGGAATATCGCGCAGATAGAGGGAAGGCAGGCCTTCCGTCGATTTCTCGTTGACCGGCGACATCACGATGCCGCTGCCGTGGGTGAACAGCAGGTGCAGGTTCACCCAGGTCCTGGCATTCGCCGGAAGCTTCGCTTGCTCCAGCTCACGGGCGGACAGCATCACCTGTCGGTAGCCGTTATCAAGCCGGTAGCGGTCGATGTCCAGCGAGAGGAATTTGTAGTAGGTCCTGATCTCCTGCAACTGTGCATAGGTATCCAGCAGCGGCCCCACATCCCACAGGCGGACATTATCGATGGTCGCGCGATTGGACCGGATCGAGGCGAGATTCAGCCCCTGTTCGACCGGGAACGACTTGACCGTGATTTGTTCAAGGCCGTAGGCCTTCCGGGTCAGTGCGATATTGTGGGCGATATACGGGGCTTCCAGTTCCAACTCGCTTGGCTTGACATAGAAGCGCTGGAAAAGCGCCGGGTAGATCAGGACAAGCAGAAATGAGCCGCCAAACACCAGGAGGGCCGCGACGGCGGGGATTCGATAGTCGCGCAGGCGTACATTGGCCAACGATCCGAAGGCTGCGGCAATGGCAAGGCCCATAAGCAGCCACAGGACCGGCAGCTCGACGTGTATGTCGGTATAGCTGGCGCCAATCACGACGCCGTTATCGCCGTAAAGCAGCAGATAGCGATCGAGCCAGTAGGACCACGCCTTCAGCACGAAGAACAGGCCAAGGAGTACAGATCCATGAACCGCAGCGGCGGGAGAGAGCCGCGGGGTCGGCGGCGCGAGCGCGATATCGCCGCGCACCCCATAGATCACGCCTGAAATGGCCGCGCTGCAGAGCAGCAGTAGTTGCAGCCAGTTCTTCAGCGCAATATAGACGGGCAACGAGAAGAGATAGAAGCCGATGTCCTTGCCGAAGATCGGGTCCCGCTCGCCAAAGGGTACTTGATGCAGGAACCGAAGCGCCATGTCCCACTGCGGGACTTTGCTCCCGGCGATGACCAGTCCGAGGAGCACAGCGGCGCCGGCAATGCTGGCGCCCCAGGGAATGCGCGCCATGAGGTCGCCGGGCTCGCCAATGAATTGCGGCCTTCCGGAAGGAAAGCCGTGCGATGCCAGGACGCGAGGGCTGCCCGCATACTGATGCGCCAGCAACCCTGCCAACCATATGGTGCCCGCCGAGATCGCAAACACGGCGATAAACACCAGCACCTGAGCGGAAAGGACGATCCGAAAAACGCTGGCGTAGCCGATCGAGGAAAACCACAGCCATTCGACCACAATGTCTGCCAGGAGCCCGAAGATGATCAGGCCGACGACGACTACTGCAGCCGCAATTGCATAGCGTCCAAGGCGCATGCCGGATGTCCCTGCCGACCGCATCGCTCCCCCTGGATGCTACGTGACGACCCATCATGCATGGCCGATCGGACAGGCGTGTGATGATGTCTCATCAGCAATTCTAGACCGGAGATCCAGGGAGGGGCCAAGCTGCCAACACCTGTGAGGGGCGAAGTTGGCGGAGAGTGCACCAAGACGGCGGAAATCCACAACACCTCTGCAGAGTGGTATTAAGTAACCTGAAATGCGTGTGGGTCCGGATTCCTCGGCAAGCGCTCGTCCCGTGCAAGGCGCGTCGCCGCCCTCTGCCTGATTCGATGCGCCAGCGCCCGGCGCTTGCACATTGGCGCCTGGGGGCTAATGCTTGTTGCTATAGCCACCTCGCGGAGCAACGTCATGGACACACGAAGCGAACTGCAAGCCACTGTCGACGCCATGGTGCAGGGCGCCAAAGGCCTGCTGGCCGCCGACGAAAGCGGGCCGACCATCGCCAAGCGGTTCGACCGCATCGGCGTGGCCTCCAGCGAGGAGAGCCGCCGGGCGTGGCGCAGCCTGCTCCTGTCCGCGCCGGGCCTTGGCGAGTTCATCAGCGGCGTGATCCTGTACGAGGAAACACTGGGCCAGCGGGCCGACGATGGCACGCCGCTGCCGGAGCTGGCCGCACGCCAGGGCATCGTGCCCGGCATCAAGGTGGACAAGGGCAAGCTCGCGCTGGCGCACGCTCCCGGGGATGAAATCACAGAGGGCCTCGACGGGCTGGCAAAACGGCTTGCCGGCTATCGCCAGCAGGGCGCGCGCTTTGCCAAATGGCGCGCCGTCTACAACGTGACTGACAAGCTGCCGGGCCGGCTTGCCATTCACGCCAATGCCGAAGCGCTGGCGCGCTATGCCGCGATCTGCCAGGAGGCAGCGATCGTGCCCATCGTCGAACCCGAGGTGCTGATGGACGGCGCGCACACCATGGCGCGCTGCGCGGAGGTCACCGAAGCCGTTATGCATGAGGTGTTCGACGCCTTGCAGCGGCATGCGGTGGTGTTCGAGCACATGCTGCTGAAACCCAGCATGGTGCTTCCCGGCAAGGATGCAGGGCAGGCGGCCCCCGCAGAGGTTGCCATGCAGACCGTACAGGTGCTCAGGCGCACCGTGCCCGCGGCGGTGCCAGGTATTTTTTTCCTGTCCGGCGGCCAGACGCCTGCCGAGGCCACCGCCAATCTCGACGCGATGAACCGGCTGGGCCCGTTGCCGTGGCGGCTCAGTTTTTCCTACGGACGCGCCTTGCAGGAGCCGCCATTGCTGGCGTGGCGCGGCGAGCCAGCCAATGCCGCGCTGGCGCAACGGGCGCTGCTGCAGCGCTCGCGGCTCAACGCCATGGCGTGCCTGGGGCAATACGAAGCGGCGATGGAGAACGCCACGGCCTGATCTCTGCGCGTGGCGCGGGCAGTTCGTTCTTCAGTCGCCGAATCGCCTGCGGCCTTTGGGGGCCGTTTGCAGGTCCTTCCCGATTCGATTGAAAGAACTTCCCGTCGCCGGCCGGGTGCGCGTGTGACGCTCGCACTCAAGAACCACCCGGCTCTCCGTATCGGCGATGCGGAACCTATTTTGCGCTCCACCTCCGTCTCGTCACCTGCTTGCTGGCATGCCGAATGCAGACGCAGGCACCGAGGATAGCCCGCCGGGCCGGTCCCGGCGGCGCTATCCCGTCCCAAGAGACACCGTGGAGAAGACAAATGTCAACCGACATGCAAAGCAGAGTTTTGCCAGTGACCTTCAAACTGGCACCCGTCCTTGTTGCGGCCGCGGCCGGCCTTGTGCTGAGTGCATGCGGCGGCGGAGATGACGACGACAATCACCCGCCGGTAAAGACGCCGGTATCGTGCCAGAACTTGCCGGGCAAGACTGTCGCCGCGAGCAGCATCGGCCTGCCGACCAAGGGCGCAACCGTTGCCGATGCAGAGATGGTGCCGGCTACCGGCGGCGGCCAGCTTGGCACTGGCGCATATTGCAAGGTGACCGGGACGATCGCGCCCGTCGATCCGACGGCGCCATCCATCCGTTTCGAGGTTGACATGCCGGCCAGCTGGAACCAGAAGGTGGTGATGTTCGGCGGCGGCGGCTATGACGGCACCATCCCCAACACGGCAGGCAACGTGCCGGCCGGCCCGACCGACCAGCCCTCGCCGCTGGCGCGCGGCTATGCCACCTTCGCCAGCGATTCCGGCCACCAGGCGGGCTCGCTCGGCAGCCGCGACGGCTCGTTCGGCACCAATGACGAGGCGCTGCGCAACTACGCCAGCGACGCGCTGAAGAAGACGCGCGACGTCGCGATCGCGCTGATCCAGATGCACTACCAGGCCGATGGCCCGAAGAAGGCCTACTTTGCCGGCGGATCGACCGGTGGGCGCGAGGCGCTGGCAGTGGTGCAGCGCTGGCCGCAGGACTGGGACGGCGCGATCGTGCTCTATCCCGCCTGGAATGCCGCCAGCCTTGACCTGCAGTTCGGCCGCATCACCCGCGCGCTGGCCGCGCCGGGGGCCTACCCGAACCAGCCCAAGCGCAAGGTGCTGTACGACGCCGCCATTGCCGCGTGCGACGACCTGGATGGTGTCAAGGACGGCCTGATCAGCAACGTGGCTGCCTGCAATGCCGGCTTCGACCCGTCCACTGCCATGCTCAACGGCCAGCCGGTCCGCTGCGCCAACGGTGCCGACACCGGCGACACCTGCCTGTCCGACGCGCAGATCAGCGCGCTGAACGTGTACAACTCGCAGATCGTGTTCGGCTATGCGCTGGGCAGCGGCGAGACACAGTATCCGGGCTTCAACGTCTGGGGCGCCGACCTCGGCATGACTGGCAACGCGTCCGTCCAGCCGACAGTCATTGCGCTGGCGCTCAACCTCGATGCCCCGGTCAATCCGATGCCGGCTACCGCACCGTACCTGAGCGTGTTCTGGGACCAGTGGGTGCGCTACTTTGTCACGCGCGATCCGACCTTCAACTCGCTGACGCTCGACCCGCAGAACCCTGGGCCGTGGCAGGACCGCATCAGCCAGCTTGCCGGGCTGCAGGACATCAACAAGACCGACCTGTCCGCGTTCATGAACAAGGGCGGCAAGATCCTGATGGCGCACGGCAAGTCCGACGTGCTGGTCAGCACGCGGGCGACGCAGGACTACTTCACGCGGGTACAGGGCGCGATGGGCGCGGGCAATGTCAGCAACTTCATGCGCTACTACGAAATCCCGGGCTACGGCCACTCGGTGAGCTCCGTGTTCAACGCTTCGTGGGACTCGCTGACGGCGCTGGAGAAGTGGGTCGAGCAGGGCACCGCGCCGGCTTCGCTGACGGTGACCGACACGGTCGGCGTGCCGGGCCGCACGCGGCCGCTGTGCGAATACCCGAGCTGGCCGAAGTACAACGGCGCCGGCGATGTGAACCTGGCATCGAGCTTTACCTGCGCGACGCAGTAATGCGAAGGCAGGTGTAAGAGAAAGGGGCGAGCCCGCACGGCTCGCCTTTTTATGCTTGCCTTACCCGGCCCGACGCATGGATTGCGCGAGTTTTCCGTGTCCCCGCGCTTCGAGCGATTCCGCGGCACCCAGCCGGTCGCGCGCTTCCCGGTTCTGGCTCAGCTTGACCTTGCCCTGCAGCGAAGTGACGGCGATCTCGATGCCGACGATATTGCGCAGCATGCTGTCGATGAATTCGGGCGCGGAATCGCCCATCTTCCACGGCCGGGATTCGTCCGCTTCGTGCCGGCGCGTCAGGCGTGCGACGATGCGCCGGACGAAGCGTTCGTCATCATGCACGGTCAGCGTGCCGTGCGCATGTACCACCTCGTAGTTCCAGGTCGGCACCTGGCGGTGCGTCTCATGCTTGCTCGGGTACCAGTTTGGCGAGATGTAGGCCTCGGCGCCGCGAAAGACGACCATGACCGGCGTGCCGGCCGGGCAACGCTGCCAGACCGGGTTGGCGCGCGCCACGTGGGCGCAGAGCACGCCGTGTGGTCCCGCGTCGGCGTCGAACTCGAACGGAATGTGGTCGGCGTCCAGCGTGCCGTTTGCCTGGCTGACCAGCATGCCGAGCGGGTGCGCGCGGATGATGCGCGCAAGTTCTTCGGAGCGGGTTTCGGCGAAGTGAGCGGGGATGTACATGGGAATGGGGCGAAAGGGGGCTTGGCGTCGTAGATACTGTCGCCTGTAACTGGCACAATCGGAAGGTCCAGTTTCCAGGATTCTTTATGGGCCAGTTTCGGCCGCCGGGCGGCACGCGACCGGGCGCGACCGGCGCGGGGCGCCGCATCTACGACCTGCTGCGTGCTCAGATCGCGGACGGCTCTCTGCCGCCTGGCGCGCCGGCACCGTCCACGCGGGCGCTGGCGGCGGAGCTGGCCGTTTCCCGCACCACGGTCACCGCCGCCTACGAGCAGCTGGCGGCCGAAGGCTTTCTCGTCACGTCGGCGGGGCGCGCGGCGCGGGTTGCCAGCGCGCTGGCGGCGCCGGCGCTTCCCGCTTCGGCCGGGACGCCGCGCCTTGCTTCCCATTTGCCGCTGTCCCGGTTTGGACGCCGGCTGGCAGACATCGGCATGCCGGCGCTCCCCGACGCGGAACCGCTGCGTTTCGATTTCCGCTATGGCGCGGTGGCGTCCCGGGATTTCCCCACGCTGGCATGGCGGCGCGCCTACCAGGCCGAACTGCTGCGCCAGCAGGACGGCCTCTACTATGCGGCGCCGGAAGGCGATCCTGCGCTGCGCCGCGCTCTCCAGGGCTATCTGCGACGGGCTCGCGGGCTTGCCTGCGAGCCTGGGCAGATCGTGGTGGTGAATGGCTCGCAACAGGCCATCGACCTGTGCGCGCGGCTGCTGCTCGATGCCGGCGATGCCTTCGCCTTTGAAGATCCCGGCTACCTGATGGCCCGGTGCTGCTTCGCGGCGACCGGCGCCACGTGCCTGCCCACGCCCGTGGACGAACACGGCCTGGATACCGCCAGCCTGCCGCAGGACGAGCGTGTCCGCCTGGCATACGTGACGCCATCGCACCAGTTCCCGCTGGGCGGGGTGCTGCCCGTCGGCCGGCGCATGGAATTGCTGCAATGGGCACGGCGCCACGATGCCTGGATCGTCGAAGACGACTACGACGGCGAGTTCCGTTATGGCCAGCGCCCGATCGACACGCTGCAGTCGATCGACACCGACGCCCGCGTGATCTACGTTGGCACCCTCTCCAAGGCCCTGTCGCCACAGCTGCGGCTCGGTTACATGGTGCTTCCTGCCGAACTGGTGCCGGTGTTCCGGCAGGCCAAGCGGCTGGCCGACCGCCATGCGCCGGTGCTGGAGCAGCGCGTGCTGGCCGCGCTGATCGAGAGCGGCGCCTACGAACGCCATGTGCGGCGCATGCGCCGGGAGAACGAGCGCCGCCGTGCGGCGTTGCTGGATGGCATTGCCCGCTTCCTTCCGGCGGATGCGCAGGTCAGCGGCACGGCGGCCGGCCTCCATGTGGTGCTGTGGCTGCCGTCGTTGCGCCCGCGGGACGAAGCGGCGCTGGCGGCTGCCGCGCGGAAGAAGGAGGTGGGCATTTATCCGTTATCGCCGCTGTTTGCCATGCCGCGGTCGCAGGTCCGCACGCGACCGCCGGGACTGGTGCTGGGTTATGCGAGCCTGACGACCGCGCAGATCCTGCAAGGCATGCGCATCCTGGGCACGATCATTGCGGCGATGGCCACGTGAATCCCGCGGCACCGGCGGCGCACTGGTGGTGAGTTCTCCCGAACGGGCAAAGCGCGAACCGATCCGGGCGTTTGCTGACTAACTGGCAGCAAACCGCAGGAGACGGGCATGTCGCACATCACTTATCCCAACGAAAGCGCCGAATACCGCAAGGCCCGCAACGCGCTGGTTGACGAGGAAATTGCGTTGCGCAGGCATATCGAGGCTGTCGCAGCGCAGCGCCGCGCGCTGCCGCCGGGCGGCGAAGTGCCGCAGGACTACGTGTTCGAGCGGATCGGCCCGAACGGCATGCCCGAACAGGTCGCAATGTCCGGCCTGTTCGGCCCGCATCGCACCCTGATCCTGTACAGCTTCATGTACGGCCCGGACCGCGACACGCCGTGCCCGATGTGCACGTTGTTGCTCGACTCCGTCAACGGCGCGGCCAGGCATGTCGGCCAGCGCGCCGCGCTCTATATCGTCGCCAAGTCGCCGATCGCGCGGCTGGTCGCGTGGGCGCGCGAACGGGGATGGGCGCATCTTCAGTTCCTCTCGACCGCAGGCAACAGCTTCGACGCCGACTATTTCGGAGACTCGACGAAACTGCCGGCGGAGATTCGGGCGTTGCGCGGCGGCAAGCCCGGCGAGGAATGGGACGATACCGCGTTCAACGTATTTCGTCTCGACAATGGCAAGGTCCGCCATTTCTGGGGCAGCGATCTTACCTGGGCGCCATCGGAACCTGGCATCGACCACCGCTCCGGCGATGCTGTCAGTGCGCTCTGGGGCCTGCTCGACATGACGCCCGAGGGGCGTGAGCAGTTCATGCCGAAGCTGGCCTATTAGCGCCCCACGCGCGAAGCGTTCTTCGTCCGCCGATGCCTGATGGTGCAGGCCATGGCGATGGCCTGCGCAGCCATCACTTCTCCTGCATCCTGGCCGCCTTGACGATCTCGCCCAGTCGCTTCCGTTCCGCGCTGACGAACTTCACAAAGTCCGCGCGGGTGCCGCCGATGGGTTCGATGCCCACGGCCTTGAGCTTTGCCGAGGCATCCGGATCTTTCATGGCCTTGTCGACGGCCGCGGCGACCTTGTCGAGGATGGCGTTGGGCGTTCCCTTCGGCGCGTGGATACCGGCCCAGTGGGCGATCTGCAAGTCCGGAAAGCCTTGCTCGACGGCGGTTGAGAGCTGGGGGTAGGCCGATATGCGTTGCGTCCACGTGGTCGCCAGTGCCTTGAACTTGCCTTCGTGCAGGATATGCGGGAGCGCGATGATACTGGCCTCGGACGTGCCTTCCACCTGTCCGCCCAGCACTGCCGTGGTGCTCTCCGACCCGCTCTTGTACGGCACCGGCTGCAGCTTCGCGCCGTACTTTACGTTGAGGATCTCGGCGACGAAGTGGGGCGTGCTGCCAGTCCCCGCGGTGGCGAAGTTGAAGCCGTTCCCTTTCTTCGAGGCCTCGACAAAGTCGCGCAGGTCCTTGTAGGGCGCGTTCTTCGGCACGACGATCACTGATGGCGCGAGGCCTATCATGGCGACGGGCACCAGGTCGTCGTCCTTGAACGGGATCGACTTCTTGATCATGCTGTTGGAAATGACACCGGCGGCGCTGATCAGGAAGGTGTAGCCATCGGGCTTGCTCTTGGCCACCATGTCCGCGCCGACGGTGCCACCGGCGCCCGGCCGGTTCTCAACCAGTACGGTCTGGCCCAGTTCCTTGGAAGCGCCCTCGGCCGCGGCGCGCGCCATCAGGTCATTGGCGCCGCCCGCTGCGAAAGGCACGACAAAGCGGATGGGTTTGTTCGGCCATTGCCCTTGTGCACAGGCCGGCGTAGCGGCGATCAGGCTTGCCGTGGCCAGCAGGCCCAAGGCGAATCGATATTTCGTGGTCAAGGCGTGTCTCCGTGTGTGGGTCAGGGAATCGGCTCGTCAGCGTACGTCTTTTGTGCCGGTAATCCTATCGTCACCCGGGGACTGTCCGCAACGACCCGTAGACCTGACCCGACCCAACCCAACGGGAACGCCCCTTCAGACCGCGCAACAGGCGGCCTCAGCGCCTGCGCAGGCCACCAGACTTGTGCTTCCTGGCCGTACGCAGCGCCAGGCCCGCGAGCACCGCGACGATCGCCAGGATGCCGACGGCGATGAGGAAGGGCAGGGGCCGGTCGACTGCCAGGCTCTCGCCCGCGACGACGATGCCGATCGCATAGCCCGCTTCGGCGATGCCGATAGCCCCCAGGAACTTCGGAAAGGGGTAGCGCATCGTGCCGAAGAGATAGCCGGGAATTTCCGACGGCACCGCGATGCAGAACAACAGCACTGCCCAGAATTTCATGCGCTGCGACACGTAGTCCTGGTACTTCGCCAGCTTGTCCGCGTAACCGCTGCGGGCAAGAAATGGGTAGGCGAGCCGGCCGATGCCATAGGCAGCAACAGCGCCCAGCACCCAGCCACCCCAGAGCAGAAGGACTGTGAGGGGCTTGCCCCATACTGCGCTGGCCGGCGGCACCAGGACCACGCTCGAGGCGAAGGCGAGCATGGCGGATACGGCCGAGAACAGGAAGAAGACCAGGGCGCCCGCCCCGGGGTGCTGTTCTATCGTCGCCTGGGCCCAGTCGATGGCCTGGTCGGCGAAGTCCTTGAAGGGCGGCGACAGGACGACCAATGCGACCAGCACCGCCACGGTGCCGACTGCAGCCCAGAACCAGAGGGTGCGCCGATTGGCAGACAATTTGCTTAGCATACAAAAATTAGAACCGCGGGCATGGCCGAAGTTTCGATGCGGCCGAGACATTGGCAGTTGCAGGCCACCGGACCCGTTCGGCCCCTTCGTTAGCGAAGCGGCCGAACGGGCCCGGCTGCGCTCGAACAAGTCCATGAAACCTGACGTGCCCGGGCAGGGCCGGCGGACTTGTTCCGTGACGTTTCTATTCCTGTTCCCGCCAGTGCCTGTATTTCCAGCCAACGCGCACCTAAAGTGAGCCTGAAAGGAGGAGGCCGAAGACTGCTGCCGCCACCGAGGCCAGCCGTGCGGCACCCCTGCCCGTTGACAGCACCCCCGACCTGACTGGAATACATGATGTCCGTACATGAACGACTTGCGGCGCGCGGCCTCGTGCTGCCGCGCCCCCCGCAACCGCTGGGAAGCTATACCGCCGTCAGCCAGGCGGGGGACCTGCTCTTCATCTCCGGCCAGTTGCCGTTGCAGGACGGCAAGGTAGCCTGGCAAGGCCAGATCGGCAAGGACTTGACGGTCGAGCAGGGCAAGCTTGCCGCCGAACTCGCGGCGCTCAACGTGCTGGCGCAGATCGATGCCTACCTGGGTGGCTTCGAGCGCCTGGACCATATCGTTCGCGTCGACGGCCATATTGCCGGTGCGCCGGGCTGGTTCGACCAGCCGGCGGTCCTCGACGGCGCTTCCGACCTGTTCCGCGACGTGCTGGGAGACAAGGCCGGCCATGCACGGACCATTGCCTCGCACTTCCAGCAGCCCGCCAATGCAGCGGTGATCCTCGTGGTCATCGCGCAGGTCAAGCCTGCATGAGCGCGGCGCGCCCGTCTATGCGGAAAATTTCTCGACCAGGAAATCGACGAAGACCCGCACGCGGCGCGTCACGTGCCGGGCCGATGGGTAAAGCAGCACGAAGGGACGCGTGCTGCCGCTGAATTCCTGCAACACTTCCACCAGCGTGCCGTCGCGCAGGTCCTGTTCCACGACGAAGCGGTAGGTCTGGAACAGGCCCGCCCCGGCGCGCACCAGCGTGGCCCCGCCAAGGATGTCTTCGGTCGCCGCATAGCCGCCGGTGGTGGCGATATCGGTGTCTTCGCCATTGATGCGAAAGGTCCAGGGAATGCGCCGGCCGCTGCTGGGGCGTTCGAACTGGATGCATTCATGCCTGAGCAGGTCTTCCAGTGACCTGGGCGTGCCGGCGCGCTGCAGGTAGGCGGGCGTGGCCACGACCACCAGCTCGGCATCTTCCAGCTTGCGCGCGATCAGGTTCGAGTCGTCCGGTGCGCGGCCGCGCACCGACAGGTCATAGGTGTCGTCCGCGAAATCGACGTTGCGGTTACTGATATGCACGTCGACCTCGACTTCCGGGTATTGCGCCCGGAACGCCGGCAGGATCGGCAGCACGCGGTAGTGGGCATAAGGCGTCGGCAAGCTGATCCGCAGCCGGCCCGCGGGCGCCGCGCGCTGGCCGCTGATTTGCCGCTCCGCGTCCAGCAGCTGCGCCAGTGCGCCCCGGCTTTGCTCGAAATACAGCCGTCCTTCGTCGGTCAGGCGGATCTGCCGCGTGGTGCGCACGAACAGGCGTACCCCCAGCCGTTCCTCCAGCCGCTGCACGGTACGGCTGACCGCTGGCGGCGTCACGCCGGCCGCGACCGCGGCGGCGGTAAAGCTGCCCAGCTCGGCAGCCAGGCAGAACAGCTCGATGCTGCCGAGCTGGAGGTCATCGAATTGCCTTTTCATCGGATCGGATCAGGCGGTGCATGGGGGGGCGGGAAGCGGTGTCGCCATCATATGTGGGCCTTTGCCAGAAGTCGATGGCGGCAATCTACCGGGCGGAAAAGCGGCCGGGAGTCGACGTCTCGCCGATTCGGCACGGTGTTCCCGGCGCCATTTGTTCCGCGCGTGCATAACTGTTTGTTCCGTGGAGGTCTTCGAATCGCGGGACGGTTCTCCTAGATTTGAGCCCATCGGAGCCGTCGGCCCGATCGGCCCGAAAGCCGAGTCAACAGACATCGAGGTTACAAAATGAGTGCAGCACAGAAGGTTGTCGTCATCACCGGCGCATCGCAAGGCATCGGCGCGGAACTGGTCAAGGCATTCCGCGAACGCGGCCACCGCGTGGTCGCCACGGCCCGCAGCATCAAGCCGTCCGACGACCAGGATATCCTGACGGTCGCCGGCGATATCGCCGATCCGTCCACCGCGCGCCGCGTCATCGCGGAGGCCGTGGCTAAGTTCGGCCGCGTGGATACGCTGGTCAACAACGCCGGAATCTTCGTTGCCAAGCCGTTCACCAGCTATACCGACGAGGACTATGCCGACGTCACAGGTATCAACCTGACGGGCTTCTTCCATATCACGCAGCTGGCCATTGCCGAAATGGAGAAGCAGCGCAGCGGCCATGTGGTCAGCATCACGACCAGCCTGGTTGACCATGCGATCAGCGGCGTGCCGTCGGTGCTGGCCTCGCTGACCAAGGGCGGGCTGAACGCGGCGACGAAATCGCTGGCGATCGAGTATGCGAAGTCCGGCATCCGCGCCAACGCGGTGTCGCCCGGCATCATCAAGTCGCCGATGCATGCGCCGGAAACGCATGAGGCGCTGGGCGCGCTGCATCCGGTGGGGCATATGGGGGAAATGCGCGATATCGCCGATGCCGTGCTGTATCTTGACGGTGCGCCGTTCGTGACGGGAGAGATCCTGCATGTCGACGGCGGCCAGAGCGCCGGGCACTGAGCCTGCTGCCCGCAAGGGTCGACGGCGCGATGGGGCAACTGCCCTGTCGCGCCGTTTTGCGTTGGGCCGGCCCTGTCAGCACCCCTGAACCAGCCTGAATGCCGCCCGGCATGCGGCGGCCCATTCGCGTGCCAGGTCCCTGCGCTGTGCGGACGGGATTGCCAACACCGTGTCCATGCCCGCGGCAAGCGTCTCTACGGGGACGGCCGCTGGCGCGCCGGCCGCGCCCCAGGCCGCGGCGAACGCAACCTGCTTGCTGGCTCCCGGCAATTGCGCGGGCCGCAGCAGGCCCAGCCTCGGCAGGGCAAAGGCGCCCGCGACAATGGCGCCGTGCAGGCTGCTGCCGATGAAGCCCTGGCTGTGCGCGATCAACGCGCAGATGTCCCACAGGTCGAGCGAGCCAAAGATCGCGACGGGCGCGCCGCGCAAGCGCGCGGCAAGGCGTTGGTAGCAAGCCAGGTCGTCATGCCATGGCGCGGCACCGGCGCGGAACAGCACCACGCCCAGGTGCCTGTCGCGGGCGACGCATTCGAGTTGGGAGGCCAGTTGCGACAGCGTTGCGTCGTCGCCAAAATCGGCGCTGCACTGCACCGCCAGGTATCCGCCCGGGAAAGCCGGCCCGATGCGCGCGCATTCGCCGTGGCCGGCGCGCCGGCGGATGCGATCGCCGAACAGCTCGGCCACCAGCACCGCCGGATCCGGCTCCAGGCGGCAATCGATGCCGTTTGCGGCGAGCACGGATCGGGTTTGCCGGTCTCTTACGCCGACGCTGGTAGCGGCGCCGAGCTTGGCCACCACCTCGGCCCGCATGCCGGGCTCGACCGATCCAAGATCAATGCCGCCGGCTGCGTGGACAATCACGCGCCTGAGGTTGGCAAACAGGCTGGCGGGCAACAGGTAGGGAACAAGGTCCGGCACGCCCAGTTGCTGCCGCGCCCATGCCGTGCGCTCGCGCGGCCGGCTATCGAGCCGCGCTACCACTGCACCGGCCTGCGCGGGAGGCAGCAGCATCACGGCGGCTTCCCACGGCGAGCACGTCAGGATCTCGCCGCCCACGTGGATGACGTCGACGGCGGCGTCGCCCACGGTGGCGGTCAGTCGCGCCAGCGCGTGGACCCGATGGCCGCCAAGGCGCCTCAGGTCGCGCTCGGCAAGGCCTGCGTAACAGAGCCTGTCACCGGGGCCGCGCTGGCCGACCATGCGCCGCACCACATGCGCGAGCAGCAGGTCGCCGAAGTTGTGGCGGTCGAAGGCGCCCAACAGGATCGTGAAGGTCGCGGCGCCTGCCTGCTCCCGCAATCGGGACGTTTGCATGGCATCAACGATACGCAGACATGGCCTGCAAGTCCGTGCTGTCGAAGCCTTCCGTCAAGCCGTTCCGGATGCCCGCCAGCAACTGGATGGCGGCTTGCTCCTTCCCTTGCTGTCGCCATAGCTGCGCCAGATCCAGGGCGGCGCGCAATTCCAGCGACCTGGCATGCTGGTGGCGAGCCACTTCGATCGCCTTGTGGAAGCACGCTTCCGCTTCCGCCTCGCCTTCAGGCCGCTCCCCGGCAGCGGAACGTTGCCGTGCCAATACGCCGTTGAGACGGTGCCATTCCGCCTCGCAATAGTGCTCCCCGGTCTGATCCACCGCGGATTTCGCCACTGCAAGCGCGTCCAGCCCCGCCTGCCATTGTCCCTGGCGTCCGTAGGCGTGTGCCAGCAGGCACTGGAAATGCGAATTCCCCAGCACTGCACCCGTCGCGTGATAGGCGTCCAGCCCTTCATGCATCAGCGCGATGCCTGCCTGTTGCTGCCCCTGTTCCGCCAGCGCCCAGCCGCGAAGGATGGTCGTCCATGCGCGCCAGAGCGGGAAACCCTGCTCGGTCGACAGCGTGATGGTGGCGTCGGCGTATTCCTGCGTGAGTTCGGGCTCGCGGCGGAACTGGTGCAGTTCCGCGGCCTGGCACAGGGCATGCGCCAGGCTGAAGGGATGGGATAGCTGCCGCGCCAGCGCCAGGCCGTCCTGCGCGCACTGGATGCCCTGGTCCGGGTAGCCAAGCGCCCAGAGCACAAGCGCTGACATCGACAGGGCGCGCACTTCGGGATCCACGCCATGGACATTCAGATGGGTGAGATGCGGTCCTGCGCCATAGAGTGCGAGGGCATCGCCCAGATGGGTTCGCGCGATGCCGAACCTTCCCAGGTAATACGCGGTCATCCCGAGCGCGACATGCGCTTCTCCCGACAGCTCCGGATCGTTCGTGTGCCCGGCCAGCCGCAGCAGCTGCTTGCCCAGCCGGTAAGCCTTCGCATGTTCCGCACGCAGCGAAAAATAGGTACGCAGCCCGACCAGCGTCGGGAACAGCTGCGGCGTGTCGCCGCCCTGGCCGCACAGGGCAAGCGCGCGGCTGTAGGTGGTCTCGACCTCGGCTGCGGCAAAGCCCCGGGCGGCGGTCAGCGCCGGCCCGATGGCCAGCCGCAGCGCGAGCTCCTGGTGTGCGCGTTCCGGCGTATCCGGCTGGCGGGCGAGCAATTCCAGCGCGGCATTCAGGTGGCTGATCGCCTCGTGGTAGGCCGAGCGCTGGACCGCCTGCTGTCCGGTGTACTGCAGGTATTCCACTGCTTTCGGGTCATTGCCGCTGAGGCTGTAGTGCCGGGCCAGTTCGCCGTAGTGGTCCTTCAGCTGGTTCTGGAACAGCGCCTCGATCGCCTGGGCCGTGCGCTGGTGCAGCGCGGTGCGCTGCTCCGTGAGCAGGCTGTTGCCGGCCACTTCCTGGGTCAGCGCGTGCTTGAAGGTGTATTCGGTGTCGGGGAACGCCGGCCGTTCGTAGATGAATTCCCCGGCCTCCAGCTGGGCTAGCAGCGGGCGCAACTGCTCATCGGGTTGCGCGACCACCCGCTGGATCAGGCTGAGCGAAAACTCTTTGCCGATCACGGCGAGGGTTTGCAGCAAGTCCTTCTCGGCACGGGACAGCCGGTCGATGCGGGCGGCAAGCACCCCCTGTACCGTCGTCGGGATATGCAGCGCCGTGGGTGTCTTCTCGATGCGGTAGTGGCCGGGCTCGCCAAGCAGCGCCTTCTCCTCGCACAAGGTCTGCACCACTTCTTCCATGAAGAAGGGGTTGCCCTCGGTCTTCGCCAGGATCAGGCGCTTGAGGTCCGCCAGCGCCGGATCGTCGCCAAGCAGCGCGGTGAGCAGTTGCCCGGCTTCCGCAAGGCCCAGCGGGTCGAGCCGCAGCGGCGTGTAGCAGTCCATGTGGCTCCAGCCATGCTGGTATTCGGGCCGGTAGTTCAGCAACAGCAGGATCCTGGCGTCGGCAAGCCGGTCGACGAGAACATCCAGGAAGGCTTCGGTCTCGCTGTCCAGCCATTGCAGGTCCTCGAACAACAGCACCAGCGGCTGGTTGCGGCTCTCGCGCGCCAGCAGGCTGGTGATTGCCTCGAACGTGCGCTGGCGCCGGATCAGCGGATCCATGTTCGGCAACGCCGAGCCGGGCTCGCTGATGCCGAGCAGGTGTAACAGGTACGGCAGCACGTCTTCCAGTCCCCGGTCGAGCATCACCACGCGGCCCGCTACCTTTTCGCGGGCCTTTCGTTCGTCATCGTGGGTTTCGATCTGGAAATAGTTCTTCACCAGCTCGATCAGCGGGAGGTAGGCAAAGGCCTTGCCATGGGACACCGAGAACGTCTCCAGCTTCAGGCAGCTGCCGGGCGAACGCGCCTTGAATTCATGGAACAGCCGCGACTTGCCGACCCCGGCCTCGCCGACCACCGCAACGATCTGCCCGTGTCCCGCCGCGGACCGCTGCAGCGCCTGCTGCAGCGTCTCCAGTTCCCGGTCGCGCCCGACGAAGCACGCCAGGCCCCGATGCGCCGCCACCTGCAAGCGCGTACGCAGCGGCCCGATGCCGGTCAGCTCGTAGACGGCCAGCGGCATGGGAATGCCCTTGACCTGCGCAACGCCCAGCGGCTTGAAGGCGAAATAGCCTTCGGCAAGCCGTTGTGTCGATTCGCTGACGAAGATCGACGAGAGCGCCGCCATGGTCTCCATCCGCGACGCGATGTGGATGGTGTGGCCGACCGGATCGTAGTCGGTGTGCAGATCGTCCTTGCGGATCGAGCGCACCACCACTTCGCCGGTGTGGATGCCGACCCGGATCTGCAGCGAGATGCCTTGCTCCAGCCTGAGCCGGTCGCTGTGCCGCTGCATTGCCTTCTGCATGCGCAGCGCGGCGTAGAGCGCACGCTGTGGGTGGTCTTCGTGGGCGATCGGTGCGCCGAACAGCGCCAGGATGCCGTCGCCCAGTGACTTGGCAACGTAGCCCTCGTAGTAGTGCACCGCCTCCATCATCAGGTCGATCACCGGCGTGATCAGCCGGTGGGCGTCCTCGGGGTCAAGGTCGTGGATCAGGGCGGTCGACCCGGCCATGTCAGCGAACAGGACGGTGATGGTCTTGCGCTCGCCGGCGGGCTCGCCGCGAGCTTCCAGCGCTGCCTGCTCGCTGCGGATGCGCTCTGCCAGGTGGGGCGGCGTATAAGACACGGGCGAGACCGCAGAGCCCGGCATTCCGGGCATGCCGGTCGCGCCGGGCGCAGCGGACGCCACGTCGCCGCAAGGTTCGCCGCATGCACTGCAGAAGCGCGCCGCCGGCGCCAGGGCATGGCCGCAGCGGCGGCATTGGCGGGCGAGGGGGCTGCCGCACTGCTGGCAAAAGTTGGCGCCCGCGGGGTTATCGCATCCGCACTTTGTGCACTGCGCCATGGGGCCTCCTTGGGGACGCTTCCTTCATAGGATTAGTGCCCAAAGCCGTCCATCGCAAGAGGCGTCGCCAGGAGGCGTTGCCGTCGGCCGCAACCGGCGGCCAGGTCAGGTCGGCAGCGCGGCGATGACTTCGTCGGTGGTCCGCAGGCGGCCGATCCGGGGGAAGGTGTATTTCAGCGTATTGGCGTGCGCTTCCGCGGACGGCGAGCCCATCGCGTCGGTCACGAATACCTGGTCATAGCCTCGTTCGAAGGCGTCGCGGGCGGTCGACTCCACCCCAATGTTGGTGGAAATTCCGGCCAGCACGAGGCTGCGGATGCCCCGGCGGCGCAACTGCAGGTCCAGGTCGGTGCCATAGAAGGCTCCCCACTGGCGCTTCATGACACGCAGGTCGGTCGGCTGGGCGTCCAGCTCGGCAACCAGGGTCGACCAGTCGGGGCCGCGGCGGCCCGCGGGAATGGGTGTGTCGAGCGCAGGCGCAAGCGCATCCTTGCCGTCGGGGGCATTGCCAACGGTGACAAGCACGACGGGTGCCTGCACGCGGCGGAATGCCGCCGCGAGTTGCCGCGCCCTGGCGACGATCTCACTGCCCGGCTGCGGCTGCACGTCCATGGCGACGATGCCGTATTGCAGGTCGATCAGGACGAGCGCCGCCGTTGCAGGATCGAGTTTCAGCTCAGCGGAGGCCATATCGTGCTTCAGCAAGTCAATGCGTTACTGCGTTATGCGATGTCTTCCAGGTTGTCCTGTTGCGAGCGGATATCCTCCGGACTGAACACGATATACCCGAGCGCCTTCAGCAGCTGCACCGCTTCCAGCTCGGCATCGAGGTAAACCGGCCGGTCCGGTCGACGCATGCGCGGAACGGGCTGCCATAGCGGCAGCGCGCTGGCATGAAAGACCGCCGCGCCCGGGGCATCCGGTTGCCGCGCGGTCACGATGCGGCAATGCTCCACGCTGGGCCGCCATGCCACGTCGACGGCGACATTGAAACGCGCCGCGCACAGCCGCAAGCGCTTCATCGCCTGCAGCCAGCCAATGAAGGCGTCGCGCTCCGATGGCGCGTAGCCCTTCAGCAGCGTATTGAGCTGGTCGTGGGCAGCCGGGTTGGCCGAGGCCGGGTCGTCGTCAAGCAAGGCAAGCTCCAGCGCGACCTGCTGGCACTTGTCCTGGTCGTAGATCGTGCACTGGCAGTCAAGCACGCCTTCCTGCAGCAGCTCGCACAGCAGTGCCCACACCCGCGGGTTCTTGTCGAGCCGGCCTTCGAGCGTGGGATCGATCTGGCAAAGGATGTCAGGCAGGGGGCGTTCGCCGTCCGCCTGCACGGCATGCGCGAACGCCATCGCGTTGTCCGAGGGCGCGTCGCCGCGTGCCAGCCGCTGCAAGGCGGCTTCCTTCAGTTCGTGGATCTCCGCGACGGTATCGACGGCATGCTTCCAGGCAAACGCTTCCAGCCCGCCCGCCAGCTTGCGCGCGGGCCTGGCAAGCTGGCCTGCCAGGGTCTGGATAAAGCCGGTGCAGATGCTGCAGTGACACTCCAGCCGGCCGGCGTGCAGGAAGCCGGCATACAGGCGCTCCCGATGCCCGCAATGGGGGCATTCCACCGAGAAGCCACCCTGCCGTGCCGCGCGTTGCGACGCGAGCAGTCCGTCGACCTGGTAGTGCGCCTGGCCATCGCAGCATGGACAGATCCATTCCAGCTTGTGCGCACCGTCGCGGGGCGCGACCGCGCGGTCGAACTGGCGCTCGATCGCGCTGCGCGGAATGCCTTGCGAACGTCCGAGCACGTCAGCGGAATAGCGCCAGTAGCAATACGAGTGGGCGGCAGCGGCCGCTTCCGGGCCAAGGCGCTGCAGGGCGGGGATGAGGTGCGTGCTGCGCCGGATCTCGTCGGCCTTCGCGTCGACCAGCGCGGCGCCGCCGGGCATCACAGCCTCGAGCGCGGCACGGCTCTGCGCGAGGAAGTCCGGCACGTGGACGTGCCGGATGAAGTCCTCGTTCTCGAGCCAGAACATATGTCCGGGCAGGGATTCAAGTGCATCCACGCCGGCCCTGACTTCCGACATGCCGGGACAGGCGAGAAACGTGAAGGGCTTGCTGAACAGGAAAGCATCGGCCATGTTTTGTCAACGGAATATCCCGCTCACGGCCGGTACGGCACCGCGTGCGATGGTTTCACCCCGTGATTCCAGTCAGGCCGATCGCGCGGACAGCGCATGCTTGTCGCATCAGCCCGCATTTGGGGAATTTCCCCTTGTTATTGTTCAGTCTTGTTCGGCTATGTCTTGTTCCGCACAGTTTGCCGTGTCGGTTAGGACAGGATAGGCGACGGTGATGGCTCCCCGCAATGGCGATCAAGCGACGCTTTCACGATGAGAAATGCGCGGCGAGATCATGGCCCGAACGGGGCAGGTTTGCTCAGGCGCCCGACGTGTGGACTGAACGCGCTGGCCAGGCACCGTTGTCGACCAGCCCCGCGGTGATGTCCACCAGTTGCGTCCACACCGTGCTCGCGGCGAGCGAAACCGGCATCGTCGCCGACCGGCAGATCCAGACCTGCCGGCTCATGGCCGGCTGCACGATGCGTGCGCATGACACCTGCCCGGCGCGCCATTCCTCTTGCACTGCCGCGTGTGACAGGATGGTGAAGCCGACATCCGCCGCGGCCAGCGCGATCAGTTCCGGGATCGCGTTGACCTCGGCGATCACGTTCAGCGCGGTCCGGTGCATGGCGCTGTGGTGGTCGATCAGGCTGCGCAAGCCGTGCAGGCCTGCGGGCAAGACCAGCGGGAAGCCGGGCAGCTCGGCGAATGTCACCACCATCGCCTGCGCGATGCGGCCTTCGCCGAAGCCCGAGAGCAGGCCCGGCGCGGCAACCAGCAGCAAGTCTTCCTCCAGCAGCACCTCGCTGCGCAGCCCCGGCTCCGGCGCGGCGCCGAAGGTCATGCCGATATCGATATGGCCGGTGAGCAGGTTCTGCGGGATATAGCCCGTGCTCTGCTCGATGATCTGCAAGTCGATCCCGGGCCAGCGTGCGACCACCTGCCGCACCAGCGGCACCGTCACCAGCTTGGCCAGCGACTGGGGCAGGCCGACCGCCACCCGTCCCTGCGGCGCTTTCACCGCGGTGCGGATGTCTTCGCAGGCCACGTCGACACGGCGCAGGATGTCGGACGCATGCGCCAGCAGCATGTTGCCGGCGGCGGTGGGCGTGACGCCGCGGGGCGTGCGCTCGAACAGCGCGGTACCCAGCTCTTCTTCCAGGTTCTTAATCTGCAGGCTCAGCGCCGGCTGCGCGATGTGGATGCGCTCGGCGGCCCGCGAGATGGAACCGGCGGAAGCGACAGCCATGAAGGCACGCAGGGCGCGCAGGTCCATTGCCATGGGTTGGATTCCGGAAATAGCGGGGGGCGTCCCCGGGGTATCGTGAAATCTTATATCAGGCATCCAGTATCTGTCTTGGACTTATGGCTGGCGCGCTGCCATGATCGGCTCACGAATTCGCTCATATCCGCTCAGGAGACACCGGATGAATCCAAGACGACGCACTTTGCTGCTGGGCGCCGCCGCTGCCGCGCTGGCACGGCCTGCCCTTGCCAGCGACTGGCCCAGCCGGCCGATCCGGCTGGTGGTGCCCTTCGCCGCGGGCGGGCCCACCGATTTCATCGCCCGGCTGCTGGCGACGCCGCTGTCCCAGGCGCTGGGCCAGCCCGTGGTGATCGAGAACCGCCCCGGCGCCAGCGGCAACCTTGGCGCGCAGAATGTGCTGGATGGCGAGGCCGATGGCTACACGCTGCTGCACAACACCGTGGGCATGCAGGCGGTCAATCCGCTGATGTACCCGCAGGCCCGTTTCCAGCCTGCGCGCGACTTCGTCCCCATCGCGACCACGGCCGCGATGCCCAATGTGCTGGTGGTGCATCCGGCCAGACTGCCGGTGAAGTCGCTCGCCGACCTGGTCCGGCTTGGCAAGAACAGCGCGAACGGGCTCACCTATGCCACGTTTGGCGCCGGCACCTCGCCGCATATCTACGGGGCGCTGCTGCAGAAGGCCGCCGGCTTCCGCGCGGTGGCGGTGCCGTACAAGGGCAGCTCACCCGCGCTGACCGACGTGATGGCGGGGCAGGTGGATTTCGTCTTCGACTCATTTACCACCTGCATCGGCCAGATCCAGGGCGGCAAGCTGCGCCCGCTGGCAATCACTGCCTCGCAGCGCTCGCCGCTGCTGCCCGACGTGCCGACGCTGAAAGAGGCCGGCTACCCCGACGTGGACCTGAAATACTGGTTCTCGCTGCAGGCACCGGCGCAGACGCCCAAGGCAGTGGTCGAACGGCTGCGCGCCGCGGCCGCCAGCGCAGTCAACGATCCCGGCTACATCGCGGCCCTGCGCGCGCGCGGCGCCGAGCCGATGGCCACCCGGCCCGCCGAGCTGGTCGCCTTCGTGCGCAATGACGCGCAGCGCTGGACCTCCGTGGCCCGCGGCCTCGGCATCCGGCCTGAATGACACCGGAGGACCTGACAATGCAACCACTGAAAGGCATTCGCGTGCTGGACCTGAGCAAGGTCCTGGCCGGGCCGCTTTGCGGCCAGTATCTCGGCGAGCTGGGTGCCGATGTCATCAAGGTAGAACCCCCGGGCCAGGGCGACGACACCCGCGCCTGGCTGCCGCAGGAGGCGGGCCAGTCGGCGGTGTTCCTGTCCGTCAACCACAACAAGCGCAGCATCGCGGTCGACCTGAAGACCAGTGCCGGGCAGCAGGTCGTGCAGCGCCTCGCGGCGCAGGCGGATGTCGTGCTGCAGGGCTTCGGCGGCGGCACCGCGGCCAGGCTTGGCGTGGACTACGACACGCTGCATGCGCTCAACCCGCGGCTCATCTACTGCGAGATCTCGGGCTACGGCCGCGATGGTCCGCTCGGGCAGGAGCCGGGCTACGACGTCATGCTGCAGGCCTTCAGCGGCATGATCAGCACCATGGGCGAGCCCGGCGGCAGCTTTGCACGGGCGAGCTTCTCGCCGGTCGACCTGGGCACCGGCATGCATGCTTTCAGCGGCATCCTGGCCGCGCTGATCGAGCGCCAGTCGACCGGCAAAGGCGTCTACCTTGAAGTGGCGCTGATGGAAACGGCGCTCGGCTTCATGGGCTATATGGCGCAAAACTACTGGCGCACGGGGCAGGTGCCGCAGAAAATGGGAACGGCCCATCCGTCGATGTCGCCATACCAGGCCTTCGAGGCCGCCGATGGCCCGCTGATGCTCGGCGTCGGCAACGACGCGCAGTGGCGGCGCTTTTGTGCCGTGGCAGGACTCGACCAGTGGGTGGACCATCCGGACTTTGCCACCAACGCCAGCCGGGTCAGGCACTTCACGCGCACGGTGGCACTGGTGCAGGACCGCATCGGCAGGGATACGACAGCCTTCTGGCTGGACCGGTTGCGCCAGGCCGGCGTGCCATGCTCGCCGATCCAGACGCTGGACCAGGCGTTGGCCCATCCGCAGGTGCAGGCGCGGCAACTGATCGTCGAGTCCGACCACCCGGTGCTGGGGATGGTCAGCAACGTCGGGCTGCCGGTACGCTTCCGGCAAGGGCCGCGTGCGGCGCACCGGCCCGCGCCGCTGCTGGGCGAACATAGCGGTGAAATCCTGCATGAAGCAGGCTTCTCGGCCGAACAAGTCCGTCGCCTCGCCGACGATGGCACGATCGGCATCGGCGTGGCGCAAGCCCGCGCCGCCTGAATCGGCTGTTCACTCTCACCAACTTCACCATGTCACTCGTCACCTACACCGTAAGCGACCACGTCGCCGAAATCCTGCTGGACAACGCCCCCGTCAATGCCCTGACCATCCCGATGGTCGATGCCTTGATCCAGGCATTGCAGCGCGCCGCCGCTGACGATTCCGCGCGTGCCGTCATCATCGCCAGCAAGGCGCCGGGCCGCTTCTGCGCCGGGCTCGATATCAGCGCGCTGCAGGGCGCCTGCGCGGCCGACATCCATGCGTTGCTCGACAAGCTCTATGTGCGGCTGAGCGATGCGCAATACCAGCTGGGCAAGCCCTCGATCGCGGCGGTGGCCGGCGCGGCGCGGGGGGGCGGCATGACCGTGGCCATATCCTGCGACCTGATCGTTGCCGCAGGGAGCGCGAGCTTCGGCTATCCGGAGATCGATGTCGGCATGCTGCCCGCCATTCACTTCACCCATCTGCCGCGCATTGTCGGCCGGCATGTTGCGTTCGACCTGCTGTTCACGGGGCGCACTTTCGATGCCGCCGAGGCGCAGGCGCTGCACCTGGTCAACCGCCTGGTGCCCGACGACGAGGTCCTGGCCGAGGCGCGCCGCCTGGCAAGGACGCTCGCGTCGAAGTCACGCTCGGCGATGACGATCGGCCGCGCGGCGTTCCACCGTGCCGCGGACAGCGATTACCGCCGCGGGGTCTCGTACGCCGTGGATACGTTCTGCCAGGTGGCCGCGACCGACGACGCAAAGGAGGGGATTGCGGCGTTCGTGGAAAAGCGTCGGCCACAGTGGCGGGAATAGACCGGGCATTTCAAAGGCGGCAACGCCGCGGAACGGGCAGCTACGCGCTCTCCGATGCCTGTTCCTGCAGCCACTCCCTGAACACCTGCAGCGCTTGCAGCGCCGCGGACTCTTCCGGATAGACCAGGTAATAGCCCTTGGCATAGCGCCATTTGCGGCGCGACAGGCGCCTCAGCCGCCCCAGTGCCACCATGTCGTCCGCCATATACGGCGGCAGCAGCGCCACGCCCATGCCGGCTACGGCAGCATTCAGCGCCATCGACATGATTTCATAGCGGGGGCCTTCCCGGCCGGCTTCGCCGGCGATGCCATCCAGCCGGAACCATTCGTCCCATGCGTCGGGCAAGGTCTGATGGTGGATCAGGGACGCGCGGGGCGTATCGGCGTCGACCGCCTTCCCGTTGCTGGCGATCCACGCCGGCGCGGCATAGGGCGAAAGCATCAGCGGCAATACAAACTCGTTGTGCAGGCCCGCGCGCTGGCCATCGCCGAATTCCAGGGATGCGTCGACAGCCGTGGTGCGGAAATCGACAGGGCCCACGCGCGTGCCGAGGTTGAGCGTGATTTCGCCATGCGCGCGTGTAAAGGCGGGCAAACGCGGAATCAGCCAATACGTGCCCACCGAGGCCCCGACCGACAACGAAAGCGCACCCCCCCGGCCCTTGAGCGCCATCACGCTGGCAGTGGCACGCTCGAGCTTCTGCAGCAGCGGCCCGATCTCTCCCAGGTAGTAGCGCCCGGCATCCGTCAGGACCAGCGCTTCGCGCGTGCGCGTAAAGAGCCTCACGCCGAGCCGGTCTTCCAGCGTCTGGATCTGCCGGCTCACGGCTCCCTGCGTCAGCTGCAGCTCCTTCGCGGCTGCCGTGAAGGAATGCAGGCGCGCACTGGCTTCCAGGCACAGCAACGACATCGTCGATGGGGCGCGTACGTGAAGGTTCATGAGAAAAGCGGGGGCAAGCCCGTGATGAAGGCTCAGGATACAGGGGAATTACCTGCCCGGTCATGAGGATTCCTCATGCCAGCCGCAGTAAATGTGGTTTGTCCAACCCCGACACCCCTTCTACCATCCGGCTGAACACACCCAGTGATTCCAACGAGGAGAAGTGAGTCGATGCCCATGAAACAACTAACCCGCCGCGAGGTGCTGAAGCTCGGCATCGCGGCGGCGTCCCTTGGCATTTCCGGGCTGCCGCGTGCCGCCGGCTGGCCCGGCCGCCCGGTCAGGCTGGTGGTGCCGTCGGCCGCGGGCGGATCGCCCGATGCCATCTGTCGTCTGCTGACGGAAGAACTGTCCGTTTCACTGGGCCAGTCTTTCATCGTGGACAACAAACCTGGCGGCGCGGGCAACGTGGGCATGGTCGACCTGGTCAATGCCGCGCCGGACGGCTACACCATCGGCTATGGCAACGTGGGCACGCTGGCCATCAACAAGGCCCTGTTCAGGAAGCTGCCCTATGACCCGGACCGGCAGCTCGTGCCGGTCGCGCTGCTCGGCTATGTCCAGAACGCGCTGGTGGTGCGCAAGGATCTTGGCGTGAGCAATGTCAAGGGACTCATCGCACTGGCGAAGTCGAAGCCTGGCATGCTCACCATGGGCTCCGCCGGTAACGGCACGACCGGACACCTGAGCGGGGAACTGTTCAAGGCCATGACCGGCAGCTCGATGACGCATGTGCCGTATCGCGGCAGCCCGCAAGCCATCCAGGACCTGATGGGCGGGCAGGTGGACCTGATGTTCGACAACCTCAGTTCAATCTCGCCGCATATCAAGGCTGGGCGGCTCACGGTGCTGGCCGTGACTGGCGCGCAACGCAGCCGCCTGTTTCCGGAGACGCCGACGATCGCCGAATCGGGCGTGCCGGGCTACGACATCGTGGCCTGGGGCGGCATTGTCGCACCCGCCCAGACGCCAAGGGCCATCGTCGCGCAGCTGAACAGCGTCATCAACACCGTGCTGGCGAAGCCGTCTGTCCGTGAAAGGTATGCCGCCATCGGCTTCGAGACACTGACCGGCGCGCCCGAGCGGCTGACCGAACGCGTCGCGCGCGAAACCCCGCTCTGGGCCAGCGTAGTGCAGCGCTCCGGTGCGCAAGTGGACTGAGCACCGACCCTCCCAACCGACTGGAAATCATGAAGACCTCATTTCGCGCACTGCTGGCGTGGTTCGCCGTGACAAACATGTTCATTCTTCCCGCCGCCGCCCAGCCGGCAAAGGAATCGCAGCAGCCGGCCGGCGCCGCGCCCAGGCCAGGCGTGGTCATCCTTGCCACCGGCGGCACCATTGTGAGTTCGACACGCTCGCCGACCGACATGGCCAACTACAGCGGCCAGCTGGCTGGCGTCGACAGCCTGCTGAAGGCGGTGCCCCAGATCCACAACTACGCCAACGTGCGGGCCGAGCAGATCGTCAATGTCGGCAGCAACGTCATCACCAGCGAGAACATCCTCAACCTCGCGAAGCGGGTCAATGCGGTGCTGGCGGAGCCGGACGTCGCCGGTGTCGTGGTCACGCACGGCACGGACACGATGGAGGAAACAGCCTATTTCCTGAGCCTGGCCACGCGGTCCAGCAAGCCCGTCGTCGTGACGGGTTCGATGCGCCCCGCAACGTCGCTCAGCGCGGACGGACCGGTGAACCTTCTCGATGCCGTCATGGTGGCCGCCGACCGGGATTCGCGCGACCGTGGCGTCATGGTGGTGATGAACGACCGCATCAGTGCGGCGCGGTACGTCACCAAGATGAACACGCTCAATGTTGATGCCATGGGCTCCGTCGAGCAAGGCTACCTCGGTGCCGTGGCAGGGGAGCGGGTGATCTACTACTACGAGCCGGCGCGCGCCAAGGGCGAGCTGTACTTCGACGTCTCGGGCGTCACCAGGCTGCCGCGTGTCGAGCTGGTGTACCGCTACCAGGGGCAGGAAATGCAACTGGTGCGCGATGCGGTGAACGAGGGCGCGCAGGGCGTGGTCATCGGCTTCACCGGCAACGGCAATGCCAGCCCGGATCACGAAGCGCTGATCCGTGAGTTCGGCGGCAAAGGCATCCCGATCGTGCGCGGCTCGCGCGTGGTAAGCGGCATCGTGACGCCGAAGGTCTCGGGGAGCATGGCGGCCGGCGCGCTGACGGCGGCCAAGGCGCGGATCCTGCTGATGCTGGCGTTGACCAGGACCAGGGATATCCGGCAGATCTCCGACTTCTTCGCGCAGCAATGAAAGCCAATGACGAGCGGGGCGACTGAATGAAAACCATGCTGGATCTCATCATCGAAGGCGGCACGGTGATCGACGGGACTGGCGCACCGCGCCGGCAGGCGGATGTCGGCATCGTCCAGGGCCGCATCGCCGGGCTCGGAGATCTTTCGGGTGTGCCTGCCAAAGAGCGCTTCGATGCGCGGGGCCGCATCGTTGCCCCCGGCTTCATCGATGTCCACACGCACGACGACCGGCTGCTGCTCGATGCCCCCGCAGGCCCGCATCCCAAGCTGTCGCAAGGCGTGACGACGGTCATCACAGGCAATTGCGGCATCAGCCTGGCTCCGCTGCATGCCGTGGCCGCGCCGCCGGCGCCCCTTGATCTGCTGGGAGCCGACGCCTGGCGCTACGGCCGCTTCGGCGATTACCTGGATGCGCTGGAGCAGTCCGGCCCGGCGGTGAATGCCGCCTGCCTGGTGGGCCACACCACGCTGCGCGTGCGGCGCATGGACCGTCTGGACCGCGCCGCGAGCGCGGATGAAGCGCGGCTGATGGCACTGGACCTGTCCATGGCGCTGGAGGCCGGCGCCATTGGCATGTCTACCGGGCTCTATTACCCGCCGGCACAGGCCGCCAGCACTGACGAGGTCATCGCGGTGGGCGCGCCGCTGACGAACGCCCGGGGCATCATCACCATGCATATCCGCGACGAGGGCGATGCCATCGACAGCGCCCTGCGCGAGGCGCTGCTGATCGGACGCGCCCTTGGCATCGACACCGTGCTGTCGCACCACAAGCTGGTCGGCAAGGCCAACCATGGACGTTCGGTGGAGACGCTGGCGCTGATCGAAAACGCGTCGCGCAGCCAGCCGGTGTGCCTGGACTGCTATCCCTACAATGCCTCGTCCACCATGCTGCTGCCCGGCCGCGTGGCGCAGTCGGACGATGTGCGGGTAACCTGGTCGAAGGCGGATCCAGCCGCCGCAGGACGCTCGTTGTTTGCCCTCGCACGCGAGCGCGGCGTGACGCCTGAAGAACTGGCGCAGACGCTGCAGCCGGCCGGCGCGATCTACTTCGCGATGAGCGAGGACGACGTCAGCCGCATCCTGCAGCATCCGCTGACCATGGTCGGGTCCGATGGGCTGGCGCATGACGTGAGCCCGCACCCGCGTCTGTGGGGCACGTTTCCGAGGGTGCTGGGGCACTATGTGCGCGAAAGGCGCATCCTTGCGCTGGAACTGGCGGTCCACAAGATGACCGGATTGAGTGCAGGGCGTTTTGGCCTGGCAGGGCGGGGGGTGCTCGCGGAGAACGCGCACGCCGACGTCGTCGTATTCGATGAAGAGACCGTCAGCGGAGCGGCGACTTACGAGAACCCGACTGCAGTCAGTACCGGCATTCTTGCGGTGTTCGTCAATGGCAGGCTTGCCTGCCGGAACGGCGGGACGGTCGATGCGCACGCCGGCAGGGTGCTGCGGCATGGTCGCTCGGACTGAACGCCATGGCGTTCAGTCCACCCGCCCCGCGCGCAGGTCGCTCTTGCGGATCAGCTGCTGCAGCGTCTCGGCAGGGCGCGTCAGCCGCCGCGCCGCCAGCGTGATGAATTCGATGCCGGGCAGCGGCGGCAGGGCATCGACGTTGACCGGGGGCACCAGCCCGCCGCCGGTCAGGTTCTGCGCCCGTACCGTAATCCCGAGTCCGCCGCGCGCCGCCGCTATGCAGCCCGAATGACTGCTGCTGGTGCAGGCCACCCGCCAGCGCCAGCCGGCCTTGGCCAGCGTGTCCAGCACTACCGAGCGGGTCACGCTGGGCTCGTTGACGAGGATCAGCGGCAGGGGCTGGCCCACGTCGACCACGGTGCCGGGCCGCGCCAGCCATTCAAGCTGGCCCAGGAACAGCGGCACGCCCCGGCGCTCGCCTTCGCGGCGCTTGCCGACGATCAGGTCGAGCGTGCCGGCCTCGATGCCCTCGTACAGCTTGCTGGTCATGGCGATCGTGATCTCGAGCTCGACATCCGGGTGCGTGGCCCGGAACGCCGCCAGCAGGTTGGGAAGCGGCCCCTGCGCCAGGTCTTCGGAGGTACCCAGCCGGACCCGGCCCTGCAGCCGCGGACCGCTGAACTGCGCCTCGGCGCGCGCCAGCGATTCGAGGATCAGCCGCGCATGAACCAGCAGCGCCTCGCCGTCGGGCGTCAGCGACAGGGAGTGCGTGTCGCGCACGAACAGCCGCCGGTTCACGCTCTGTTCCAGCCGGCGGATGTGATCGCTGACCGATGACTGCGACAGGCCGAGCAGGCGTCCGGCGTCCGTGAAGCTGCGCGCCGTGGCAACCGTGGCGAAGGTCTGGATCCATACGGGATTGAGCATCGCGGCATTGTCATCGGATTTTCCGATGACAGTCAATAAGACCAGACGGGTTCCCGATGAGGCGGCCCCTGCGTAGCATCCAGGCAGCTGTCCGGAGTTCTCCGGCCACGCCTCACCGAAGACCCCCTCATGCATACCGTCTCAGCCCCCGCCGCCGGCCAGGATTTTTCCCGCAAGGCCATGCTATGGATCGTCTTTGCCGGTTTCTTCATGCAGACGCTGGACACCACGATCGTCAATACCGCGCTGCCCTCGATGGCGCACAGTCTCGGCGAGAGTCCGCTCGACCTGAAACCGGTGGTAGTGGCCTATACCCTGACCATGGCGATGCTGACGCCGGCCTCGGGCTGGCTGGCGGACAAGTTTGGCACGCGGCGCGTCTATTTCAGCGCCATCCTGATCTTCGTGCTCGGCTCGGTGTTCTGTGCCGCCGCCTCGACGCTCTCGCAATTGGTGATCGCGCGCGTGCTGCAGGGCATCGGCGGATCGATGCTGCTGCCGATCGGCCGCCTGGCCGTGTTGCGCAATGTCCCGGGCGAGCAGTACATCGCGGCGCTGGCCTTCGTCTCCATTGCCGGCCAGGTCGGGCCGATCTTCGGGCCGGTCCTGGGTGGATGGCTGGTGCAGGGCGCCTCGTGGCACTGGATCTTCCTGATCAACGTGCCGGTGGGGATGGTGGGCCTGTTCGCGGTGCGCCGCTATCTGCCGCGGGGTGAGGCGGGCACGGCGCCGCCATTCGACTGGATCGGCTGCGGGCTGCTGTCGCTGTGCATGGTCACGTTCTCGCTGGCGCTCGAGAACGGCGCGCATAGCCCGTGGAGCGCGTTGCTGGCCGCTGTCAGCATTGGCAGCGGACTGCTCTATATTCCGCATGCCAGGCGGCACGCCGAGCCGCTGTTCCGGCTGGCGCTGTTCCGCGAACCGAACTTCAGCGTCGGCCTGATCGGCAACCTGGTGTGCCGGATCGGCTCGGGCGCCGTTCCGTTCCTGCTGCCGTTGCTGTTCCAGTTGCAGCTCGGCTATTCGCCATTTCATTCGGGCCTGATGCTGCTGCCGATCGCCATCGCGGGCACGATTTCCAAGCGCTGGATCGTGCCGCTGGTGAACCGGTTCGGGTACGACATGTTCCTGCTGGTCAACACGTGGATCGTCGGCGTGTCCATTGCATCGTTCGCGGCCATGTCGCCGGGCTGGCCGCTGGCGCTGTCGATGCTGCAACTGTCGGTCTTCGGCTGCGCCAATTCGATGCAGTTCGCCGCGATGAACAGTGTCACGCTGAAGGGCCTGTCGCGCGAGGACGCCGGCAGCGGCAACAGCCTGTTCTCGATGGTGCAGATGCTGGCGATCGGACTGGGCGTGACGATCGGCGGCGGACTCGTCAGCGTGTTCTCGGCCAAGCTGGGCACGGCGGCGCCGGCCTACCGGCTCGCCTTCCTCGGCATGGGCCTGGTTACGGTACTGTCGGGACTGGTTTTCCGCCGCCTCGATGCCAGGCAGATCAATCCGAAGTGCGTGAAGCGCGAGGCGGTGCAGGGACGCTAGGGCCTGCTTGTGGCGTTCACGGCATGTTGGGGATGCGGCGAGATAGGTCTAATATCGACGCCTGAGGCGGACGACCGGCATACCGTGTCCGGCCGGCGCTCTTGAGTGTTCGATGACCACGGATGCCCCGTGCTCACCCTTCCAGGAGACACAACATGCCGAGCAAGAATACGATCTGTTTGTGGTACAACCGCGACGCCCTTGACGCCGCGAACTTCTATGCCGAGACCTTTCCCGACAGCGCTGTCACGGCCGTGCATCGCGCCCCCGGCGATTATCCCGATGGCAAGGAGGGCGATGTCCTGACAGTCGAGTTCACCGTCGCCGGCATTCCCTGCATTGGCCTGAACGGCGGTCCCCATTTCAAGCACAGCGAGGCCTTCTCATTTCAGATCGCGACGGATGACCAGGCCGAGACCGACCGCTTGTGGAATGCGATCGTCGGCAATGGCGGCCAGGAAAGCGAGTGCGGCTGGTGCAAGGACCGCTGGGGAGTGTCGTGGCAGATCACCCCGCGCGCGCTCACCGCGGCGTACACCGATCCCGATCGCGCGGCCGCCAAGCGCGCGTTCGACGCCATGATGACGATGCGGAAAATCGATATCGCAAAAATCGAGGCGGCCCGGCGTGGTGCATGATCCGGTTGCCGGTCCCGCGCCTACGCCCGCTGGGCCTGTTGCGACCGCCACTTCGACACGCTGCAGCCAAACTCGCCGCTGAACCAGCGCGAAAACGTGCTCAGTGAAGTAAATCCCAGCAGCGTCGCCACCTCCGACAACGGCCTGTCGGGGTTCTCGATATAGCCCACCACCAGCCCCGCACGTACCTGGTTCAGGATCTCGGAATAGCTGGTCTGGTCGCGCGCCAGGCGGCGGTGGATGGTGCGCCGGTCCACCCCCAGGTGCTGGGCCACCCGGTCGACCGAGCACATGCCGGTTGGCAGCAGCACGTAGACCAGCTTGCGCACCTTGTCCGGCGCGGTCGCATTGGCCTGGGCCAGCAGGCTGCCGAGGTAGCGCTTGACCTGGCCGGCCATCGCCGGGTCGTAGGAGGGCAGCGGGGCCTCGAGGTCGGCGGCGACGCAGACGATGCCGTCGAAGTCCTGGTTGAACAGCGGGTCGATGCCGAACACGCGCATGCAGGTCGCCGCGCTCGCGGGTGCCGCGTGGGTAAAGCAGATGCTGCGCGGGCGCCACGAGGTGCCCAGGAACAGGCTCAGCATGCGGAACATCACGCCCACGGCGAGGTCGGTGGCCTGGCGCAGCACGCCGGACTCCTCGCTCAGGACCTGGAGCCGGATGATGACCAGTCCTTCGGATTCCTCCAGGCGCATGGCCAGTGATTCGTTCTGCAGGCCCATGTATCGCACCATGGACTCCAGCGCGCGGCGCAGTGTGGGCTGCTCGCGCACCACGAAGGCCAGCGGCCCGAGGTTCGAGAACTGGCGCAGCTCCGCCATGCGCAGGCCGAAATCGTCCACCTGCGCGGCACGTGCGGAGGAATCCAGCAGGCGTCCCACCAGCGCGGCGGGAATGCGGATATCGGGATCGAGCAGCACGTCGCGGCTGATCTTGGCCGCGCGCATCTGCTGGTGTGGATCGAGGCCAACGGCACGAGCCACTTCGACATAGTTGGTAAGGCTGGCGCTGCGCAGGTAGTAAGACATCGCGTTACGTTATCCAAGTGTCGCGAAATGCAAGCCGAGGGCCTTCTAAGGGCTGGCCGCTCATCGTTGCACGGCTTCAGCGCCAGCAGCGCTTGTGTTGCCGTTTGCGTGCCGCCGGCGCCATGCCAGCGGCGGTTCACCGAACTGGATCGAGAACCAGCGCGTGAACGTGCTGGCCGAGCTGTAGCCCAGCAGTTCCGCCACCCGCAACATCGCGTAATGCGGGTTCTCCACATAGCGCAGCGCCAGTTCGCGCCGTACCTCGTTGAGGATGTCGGTGAAGGTTTCACCGGCTTCATCGAGCTGGCGCTGCATGGTGCGCAGGCTGAGTCCCAGTCCCTGGGCCACGCCTTCAGAGGTGGCGCGGCCCATCGGCAGCATCAGGTAGACGGCATTGCGTACGTCCCGGCCGATGCTCGGCGCGTTGAAGCGCGGCAGCGTGTCGACAAACTGCTGGGCATAGCGCGCCATGGCCGGATCGCCAGTCGGGTTGGGCGCGTCGAGGTCGGCTGCCCGGCACACGATGCCGTTGAATTCGCTGTCGAACTCAAGCGGGCAGCCGAAGATGCGCCGGTGGACCCGCAGGTCATCTGGCGCCGCGTGCGTGAAGTTGATGCTCAGCGGGCGCCAGTGCGAGCCGAGCAAGGCCCGGCACAGGCGGAACACCACGCCCAGCGCCAGTTCGGTGCCCTGGCGCGAAGGCTGGTCAAGCACGATTTCCTGGCGGATGATGACCGCGCCGCCAGCCTCTTCCAGCAGGATCGACACCGATTCGTTGACCAGGTGCCGGTAGCGGATGATCGTGGCGAGCGCGGCGCGCAGCGTGGGCTGCTGGCTGATCAGCAGGCTCATCACGCCAAAGTCCGACAGCTGCCGTGATTCCGCCATGCGCAGGCCAAAGGTCGGGCAGTCCGCGGCCTTGGCGGCGGCTTCCAGCAGCGTGGCGCAGGCGCCCACCGGGATGCGCTGGTCCGGCTCCGCCAGCAGCGCCCGGCTGAGCCTGGCGGTGCGCAGCAAGGGCTGCGTATTGAGGCCGAGCGCGCCGGCCACTTCAAAGAAGTTGGTCAGTGCAGCCGCACGTACCAGGGTGTCCAAGGTTGTCTCCCGCTTATGGCGGCTGGCCCTCGGTAAGGCCGCCGCATTGTCTTTGCAGCGGCATGATAGGCGGGCTTGGCATGAAATGCAAAGCCGCTGGAGCCTATTGCAAAGCCAACGGGGCCGCTGCGACCTACATTGCATGCATGCGCGGCACACACCGGTGCCGCAGTGATCCAAGGAGACAAGTGCATGGCAAAGATCGTCCGCATGTATGAGACTGGCGGCCCCGAGGTATTGCGTTATGAAGACGCGTCGGTGGGAGAGCCCGGCGCAGGGCAGGTGCGCATCCGCCACGTGGCGGTGGGCCTGAACTACGCGGACACCTACTTCCGCAATGGCACCTACCCGGTGCCGCTGCCGTCCGGCATGGGCGTCGAGGCCGCGGGCGTGGTCCAGGCCATCGGTCCGGGCGTGACCAACGTCGCCGTGGGGGATCGCGTCACGTATACGGGCTTCATCAACACGCTGGGCGCCTACAGCACCGAGCGCCTGGTGCCGGCGGCACCGCTGATCCGCCTGCCGGATACCATCGGCTTCGAGACCGCGGCGGCAATGACCATGCGCGGCCTGACCTCAGCGTACCTGATGCGCCGCATCCATGCGTTCAAGGCCGGCGACGCCATCCTGCTGCATGCCGCGGCCGGCGGCGTCGGACTGATCGTCTCGCAATGGGCCAAGCTGCTGGGCCTTACCGTGATCGGCACGGTGTCGAGCGAGGCCAAGGCCGAAGTGGCGCGCGCCCATGGCTGCGACCACATCATCAACTACAGCCATGAAGACGTGGCCAAGCGCGTGCGCGAACTGACCGACGGCGTCGGCGTGTCGGTGGTGTTCGACAGCGTCGGCAAGAGCACCTTCGCGGCATCGCTGGATTCGCTGCGGCGCCGCGGCACCATGGTCTGCGTCGGCACCGCCTCCGGCCCGATCCCGCCGTTCGACCCGGTGCTGCTGGCCATGAAGGGTTCGCTGTTCCTGACCCGGCCGGCACTGGCCGACTACATCTTCGATCCGGCAGAGAAGGCACAGCTGGCCGGGGAACTGTTCGATCACGTCGGCTCGGGCCGCATCCGGATCGAGATCAACCAGCGCTACGCGCTCGAAGACGCGGTGCAGGCGCACCACGACCTGGAGTCGCGCAAGACCACCGGTTCGTCGATCTTTGTCATCTGAGGAGCCAATGCCATGCGAGTCCAACAACTCACTTGCGCGCTGGGCGCCGAACTGAGCGGCGTCAACCTGGCCGATGCCGTGCGCGACGACGCCTTGTTCGCCGAGATCCGCGCATTGCTGCTGCAGCACCGCGTGCTGTTCCTGCGTGACCAGAAGCTCAGCCGGGCCGAGCATGTTGCCTTCGCCAGCCGCTTCGGCGAACTGGAGGATCATCCGGTGGCCGGCAGCGATCCGGAACACCCGGGCCTGGTGCGCATCTACAAGACGCCCGACCAGCCGAACGACCGCTACGAGAACGCCTGGCACTCCGACACCACGTGGCGCGAGGCGCCGCAGTTCGGCGCGGTGCTGCGCTGCGTGGAATGCCCGCCGGTGGGCGGCGACACCATGTGGGCGAACATGGCGCTGGCCTACGAACGGCTGCCCGACCACGTCAAGGCAGAGATCGCCGACCTGCGCGCGCGCCACAGCATCGAAGCCAGCTTCGGCGCGGCCATGCCGATCGAGAAGCGCCTGGCGCTGAAGGCGCAGTATCCCGATGCCGAGCATCCGGTCGTGCGCACGCACCCGGACACCGGCGAGAAGGTGCTTTACGTCAACGCCTTTACCACGCACTTCACCAACTACCACACCGCCGCGCGCGTGCGCTTCGGGCAGGACGCCAATCCGGGCGCCGCCGACCTGCTGCGCTACCTGGTGAGCCAGGCCTATATCCCCGAGTATCAGGTCCGCTGGCGCTGGGCGCCCGACAGCATGGCGATCTGGGACAACACCGCGACGCAGCATTACGCGGTGATGGATTATCCGCCGTGCCACCGCAAGATGGAGCGGGCCGGCATCATCGGCACCAGGCCGTACTGAACCCTGGATTCGAGCAAATGAACATGCAAGACAACCTGATCACACCGGCCAAGTCGGCCTACGCCTATCCGCTGCTGGTCAAGCAGCTGCTGACCAATGCCCTGAGCCTCTACGGCGACCAGGAGATCAGCTACCGCGGCGAGATGCGCTACACCTTCCGCGATTTCCGCCACCGCATCGGCAAGCTGGCCTCGGCGCTGGCTGCGCTGGACATCCGCCACGGCAGCACCGTGGCCGTGATGGACTGGGACAGCCACCGCTACCTGGAATGCTATTTCGGCGTGCCGATGATGGGAGCGACGCTGTTCACCGTCAATGTGCGGCTGTCGCCCCAGCAGATCCTGTACACGCTCAACGATGCCGGCGCCGCGATCGTGCTGGTGCACCCGGACTTCCTGCCGGTGATCGAGCAGATCCGCCCGCAGCTCACCGGCAACCCGCGCTTCGTGCTGCTGGCCGATGGCCAGGACGTGCCCAAGTCCAGCGTGCCGTTCGCCGGCGAGTACGAAGCGCTGCTGGCGCAGGCGCCGGCAGACTTCGAGTTCGCGGACTTCGACGAGAACACCAAGGCGGCCACCTTCTATACCACCGGCACTACCGGCGATCCGAAGGGCGTCTGCTACAGCCACCGCGAGATCGTGCTGCACACGCTGGCATCGGCGACGAGCCTGTGCTCGCCGCGCGAAGGGCAGCGCATGCATCGCGAGGATGTCTACATGCCGATCACGCCGATGTTCCACGTTCTGGCGTGGGGCATTCCGTATGTTGCCGTGATGCTGGGGCTGCGCACGGTGCTGCCGGGCCGCTACGTGCCCGACCAGCTGCTGAAGTTGCGCGACACCGAGAAGGTCACGTTCTCGCACTGCGTGCCGACGATCCTGCAGATGCTGCTGCAGGCCTGCGCCGACGGCAAGCCGGACCTGTCCGGGTGGAAGATCATCATCGGTGGCTCGGCGCTGCCGCCCGCGCTGTGCGAGGCGGCGCTGGCTCGCGGCATCGACATCTTCGCCGGCTACGGCATGTCGGAGACCGGCCCGATCGTGTCGCTGGCGCAGCTGCCGCCCGGCTGCGTGCCGAAGGACCGAGCCGAGGAAGTCCGCATGCGTTGCTCCACCGGCCGTCCGGTGACGCTGGTGGACTACCGCATCGTCAGCGAAGACATGGAGGACCTGCCGCGCGACGGCAAGAGCCGCGGCGAGATCGTGCTGCGCGCGCCGTTCCTGACCAAGGCGTATTTCGGCAAGCCGGCGGCATCGGAAGACCTGTGGGCCGGCGGCTACCTGCACACGCAGGACGTCGCGGTGATGGGACAGGACGGCTTCGTGCAGATCGTCGACCGCATCAAGGACGTGATCAAGACCGGCGGCGAGTGGGTGTCGTCGATCGAGGTGGAGAACCTGATCACTGAAGTGCCCGGCGTGCTCGAATGCGCGGTGATCGGTGTCCCCGATGCCAGGTGGGGTGAACGGCCGATGGCATTCGTGGTGCGCAAGCCGGGCGCCAACGTGGATGCGGAACAGGTCCGCGGGCACCTGCTGGGACACGTCGAATCGCAGCGTATCAGCAAGTACGCAGTGCCCGAAGCCGACCGCATCACGTTCGTCGAGGCGATCCCGAAGACCAGCGTCGGCAAGATCAACAAGAAGCAGCTGCGGGAAGACGTAGCCTGAGAGGGAAGGTAAGGAGCTTGGCGCCAGTCCTCAGGCGGGGACTGGCGCTTTTTTTTATTCAATGCCGGAAGGACGTCAGGCCTCGGTCTTCGAAGCCAACGCGGAATCCGGTGCGCGGCGGAAGCTGATGGCAAGCCGGTTATAAGCGTTCATCAGGCTGATCGCCATGGTCAGGTCAGCGAGTTCCTTCTCGCTGAACACCGCGGCCGCGGCTTTGAAGTCCTCCTCGGGCACATGTGTGTCCGCCACCAGGGTGACCGACTCGGCCCATGCGAGCGCGGCTTTCTCGCGGTCACTGAACAATGGACCTGCTTCATGCCAGGCTTGCACGAGCGCGAGCTTTGCAGGCGTGACGCCCTTCTTGGCAAGGTCACGCGTATGCATGTCGAGGCAATATGCGCACCCGTTGATCTGGCTCACGCGCAGATAGACCAGTTCGACGAGCACGTCTTCAAGGCCTGATTGCATGACATAGCCGTACACGGCGCCAAATGCCTTGACACCGCCCGGCGATGCCTTGGTGTAATCCAGTCTCATTTCAAACTCCTAGTGGTCGTTGATCGTCAGTGCCTTGTCGGCCGAGTCGACTACGAACACGGCCAGCAGCTTTGCCGGCTTGGTCTTGCTCGCATTGCGGCTCACCGGATGGCGGGAGCCGGGCGTCTCGAAGAAGCTCTCCCCCGCCTTGTACACACGTTCCGGCTCGTCATTCACCTTGCTCGCGATGCTGCCCGAGACAACGTATGCATAGATGAACGACGACTTGGCATGGGTATGCGGCAGCGAAGCGCCGCCAGGCGGATAGAGAACCTCCACGGCAATGAGCGACTTGCCCGGGATATTCGGAATCTCCCTTGAAAAATTCGGCTTGACCGTGTCGCCAGTACCGTGAGCCGCGGCGACCCCGGTGAAGGCTATCCCCGTCGCTGCCAGCAGGGAGAGAAGAATGCGTTGCAGTTTCATGATTGGCTCCTTGGAGGCTAGAATCATGCGCTCCACCTGGTTCACAAAAAAGAACCAAAAACGCAATTTCTGAATGCACCAGCGGCGATGACGAAGATCCTGGGCCTGAAACTGGACCGTGCGTCCAAGACTTCACTGGCAGATCAGATACGGCTTGGTATTACCGGTGCTATCGAGAGTGGCGTACTCGTTCCGGGTGCCCGATTGCCGTCGTGGATAGACCTTGCCGCGCAGCTTGGCGTGTCGCGAGGCACCGTCAAGACCGCGTACGAGCGGCTGACCGATGCGCAACTGGTCGTTTCGTCGCGTGCCGGCGGGACCAGGGTTTCCGACCATACCGCGGTCGCAAGGCCCGTCGCGGTACCGGCGCGCTCGGTCGAGACGGATCTGCGCTCGGAGTTGTACCAGCACTTCCTGCCCGGCCCCGCGGTCTTTCAGATGGGCGTGCCGGCATCGGACTGCTTCCCGGCCACCTTGTTCGCAAGGCTGCGATCGCGTGCGGCACGTGATGAGGTGGAGGCGCCAGCGGCCTACCCGGATCCGCGCGGCGAACATGAACTGCGGCGGGAAATCGCGGCGCACCTGGCCTTGTCACGGGGTATTGAATGCCAGCTCTCGCAGGTCTTCATTACCGCCGGCTTTTCGGGGGCGCTCGGTGTCGCGCTGCGGGTGATTCAGGCGGAAGGCCGAAAAGCCTGGGTCGAGAACCCGGGATTCCTGCCCAGCCGCAGGGCCATGGCACTGTGCCAGCTCACGACGGTTCCCGTCCCGGTCGACGAAGATGGCATCGACGTCAGCTATGGCGAAGAGCATGCACCGGATGCCGCGGTGGCCCTGGTCACCACAGGACAACAGGCGCCCCTGGGTCCGACGCTATCGCTCGGTCGTCGCGTGCAACTCCTCGAATGGGCAAACCGCGCGGGTGCCTGGATCATCGAAGACGACTACCTCGGCGAACTCCAGCTCAGGCGCCGGGCGGCTCCCGCACTGGCATCACAGGATCGGGCGGGACGGGTCATCCACATAGGGTCTTTCAGCAAGACGCTCAGCCCGACGCTGCGGCTCGGCTTCGTCGTCGTGCCGACCGGCCTGGTGTCGCGCTTCGAAGAAGTCGTCGCCTGCCTTGCTTCCGCGCCCGGCCCCGCGGTGCAGAGGGCGACGGCCGAGTTCATGCGGGATGGGCACTATATGCGGCATCTGCGTCGTATGAAACGCATTTATGCAGCCCGGAGCGATGCGCTTCTGGCAGCGCTCGGTGTCCGGGGATTCCACGCCTATCCGGCGGGCCTTGCCGTCGTGGCGAGGCTGCCGGACGGCGCCGACGACAAGCGGATCGCTCGGGAAGCCTATGCCTACGGGCTGGCGCCCGCACCGTTATCCGGCTGGTATTGCTCTGCCGCCACGCAGCGGTCTGGCCTGCTTCTTGGTGTCGCCACAGCGATTGAACAACAGGTTCCGGCTGCCTGCGATCGCTTGCGACAGCTGATCCGCAAGTTTTCCTAGCGCAGCCTCACTGGCAGCGCCCTGGGACTGGTGGTACAGCGTTTCTCCCGGTTCCTGGTGCATGGCTGGCCAGGGCGCAGGCGACCGATTGGACTGTGAAGACCTTGCGAAACGCAATGAAGAACGCCTCCCGAAGGAGGCGCGAGGCGCTGCCAGGCAAGGTCAAGGCTGGATATTGAACGCCTTCACAATCGCCCCATTGCGCTCGAACTCGTCGTGCAGCGACTGCCCGAGCTGCTGCAACGACTGCGCCGCCATCGGCTCGTAGCTCAGCGCCTGCATCCGTTCCTGCATCTTGGGCGTCGCCGCGGCCTTGTAGGTGGCGGTCTGGATCTTCTGCGCCAGTTCGACCGGCACGCGCGCGGAGGCGAGCACGCCGACCCAGTTGCTGAATTCCACGTCGGGATAGCCCAGTTCCGCGAAGGTCGGCACCTGCGGCAGCAGCGGCGAGCGGTTCTTCGACGCCACGGCGTATGGCTGCAGCTTGCCGGCCTTGATCATCGGCAGCGATGTCACCATGCCGTCGTACATCACGGCGATCTGGCCGCCCATCACCTGGGCCAGCGCCGGCGCCGAGCCGGCGAACGGCACGTGCTGCAGGTCCATGCCGGCCTTCTGGTTCACGATCACGCCCGCGTAGTGCGACGCCGTGCCGGCGCTGTAGGAAGCGAAGCTCAACTTGCCGGGATTGGCACGCGCGTAGCTCACCAGGCCGGTGAAGTCCTTGGCGGGCAGTGTGGGCGAGCCCACCAGCAGCAGCCGCGACCGCGCCACCGCGGCCAGCGGCCGGATGTCCTTCATGGTGTTGTAGGGGGTCTTCAGCACGTGCGGCACTTCGGTCAGCACGTTGCTCGCGGCCACCATGATGGTCTGGCCGTCGGGCGGCGCGGCCAGCATCGCGCTGATCGCGATGCCGCCGCCGGCGCCTGGCTTGTTGTCGACCACCACGGGCGTGCCGAGATCGGCCGAAAGCTGGTCGGCCAGCAGGCGTGCGATCACGTCCATGGTGCCGCCGGCAGGCGCCGGCACCAGCATGCGCACGGGCTTGCTGGTCCAGGCCATCGCAGCCGGCATCGCCAGCGCGAGCATGGCGGCAACCGCCGCGTGGCGGGGACGGAACAGGGTGGGGCGGGTTGGCATGGTTGTCTCCGTTTAAAGATATGTGATGGAACTGGCCCATGCCAGCCTTCTCGCCGGGATAGTCATGGGATCAGGTTGAAGAGATCGGTGGCGCGCGCCGGTTCGTGTACCGGCGCGGGCAGGTTCAGCCGGCAGCCAGGGTGGCGCGCTGCTTCGCGCGCGCAAGGGCCCGCTGCATGGCTTCGACCAGCACCATCGGCGGCCGGGCGCCCGACACGCTGTGCGTGCCGTTGAAAACCACATGCGGCACGCCGAAGCCGGCGCGCAGCGCCCGCTGCTCCGGATCGTGGAGCGGCGGCAGCCAGTCAAGGTCAGGCGGGCCGTCATTGGCGCTTGCGTCAGGCAAGGCGATGCCGCACGCTGCCGCCGCGCGCCGCAGGACCTGCGGGTCGCCGATGTTCTCGGCGCCGACGAAGTAGCGCGTGAACAGCTCGTCCAGCAGTGCCGAAGCGGTATCGGGGCCGGCTTGATTCACCGCGTGGCGTACCAGCCGGTGGGCCAGCAGCGTGCTGGGAAAGGTCTCGATGCGGTCCAGCGCCAGCGTGATGCCGGCTTCGCGTGCCGCGGCGCAGACTTGCGCCTGCCGCGCTGCCAGGGCCTCGGGTCCTCCCAGCCGTGCCAGGTAGAACTCGCGGTAAGGCCGGCCTTCAGGTGGCGTGGTCGGGATCAGCGGGTAGGAGTGCCAGGCCACCCGGACGGCAACGTTCGGGTGCTCCCGGGCAAGCCATTCGATGGCGGTTTCCAGGTGCTTCTTGCCGATCATGCACCAGGGGCAGATCAGGTCGAAGTAGGCATCGACCGTAAGCGTCGTGGGGTTGTTCATGGCAGCAGCTTGATGACGCCCGCCGGCGCGTGCGTGCCTGCGGCGGGCGAGGGGGAATCAGGGCGCGGACGCGGCTTGCGCGCGGCGCCAGGGCTGGCGGGCCGGCAGCTCGGCCAGCACCTCGGCGCGCCAGGCCTCGGTCATGCGGTCCCAGGTGCCGATTTCCAGTGGTGTCCTGCCGCAGCCCTGGCAATACTTGCCGGCCACGTCGAGGCGGCAGATGTTGAGGCACGGATTGGCGGCGGGGGCAGGAGTCATGACTTCAGCGGTGTCGTGGTTTGCTAGGTGCGCGGGCGGCGAACGCCCGGCCGGAGCGGGACGCCCGCGGCCAGGCGATGCGCGTCAGGCTGCGCGCTGCGGCAGGTTCTTCTGCCCGGCCTTGCGGTTGGGCGCCATGCCGTGCGCCGCCAGGGTTTCCTCGGCGCTGTCGTACCACGTGCCGATGCGGTAGATCTCCCGCGCTTCCTTGCCCGAGGCGATCTCGCGGCCGAGTTCCCTGGCCACGCGCACGCACTGCTCGATCTGCTGCACCGACGTCATGCGGTTGCCGTGCTGGTCGATGATGGTGTCCTCGATGCCGCAGCGCGGGTGCAGGCCCATGGACATCGCCATCATGTTGAACGGCAGCACGTTCTTCAGCAGCGATTCCGCGGTCAGGGTGCAGCCATCCGGCGCACGATGGATGAAGTTGAAGAAATTGAACGGGTTGGGGCCGTCGAAGCCGCCGCCGATGCCGATCCAGGTCAGGTTCAGCGGGCCCATGTAGGTGCCGTTGCGGACCAGGCGCTCCAGCGTTTCCAGCGCGTGGATGCCGGTGAGCTGGAAGTGCGGCTGGATGCCGGCCGCCGACAGGCGGCGCAGGTGCTCGGCCACCCATTGCGGGCCGGCCGGCACGGTCATCTCGCTGTAGGCCGCCTGGTAGGCCGGATTCTCGAGCGACGTACCCTTCAGGTATTCGGGGTACAGCAGCTCCATGATGTTCATCTGCGTGGTGTTGATCGCCACGGTCACCTGGTCGGGCTTCGGTGTCAGTTCGGCCAGCATGTGGCGGGTGTCGTCCGACAGCCACTTGGCGGCTTCGCCATCGCTTTCCGGGGCGAACGAGATCGAGCCGCCCACCTGGATGATCATGTCGGGCACCGCGGCGCGCACGCCGGCGATCAGTTCGTTGAACTTCGACAGGCGCTTGGAACCCTTGCCGTCCAGTTCGCGCACATGCAGGTGCAGCACGGTGGCGCCGGCGTTGTAGCAGTCCACGGCCTTCTGCACCTGCTCTTCCATGGTGACCGGAATATCTTCCGGGAAATCCTCGGGCATCCACTCCGGGCCATAGGGGGCCACGGTGATAACGACCTTGTCCATGTTCTCGGGATGCAGGGAATCGTCGAGGAATTGCATGCTATTGCTCCTGGGTGTAGTCGGCAAGCGGTCCAGCCAGAACCTGCTGGTTCGCGGTCCGTCAGCCTGTTTTCATCGTCATTCGGATGTCCCGAAGTATCGGCGAACGGCATGAATCAATTTGACGATCCGGGACGATCGCTTGACATTTCGGGACAGTCAGGGAAAACACGATGTGCGCGGCCGGGGCAACGTTGCACAGTGTCGGAGCGATGGCGCAGAAGCGCCGTATTTTCGTTCCCATCCGCGGCATCCGATGCCGGTTTTCCAGTGAATTTCCTGTCTCCCACCGTCCCGGTTTCCTTCGTCCACGGCTTCCTGCCCGGTGCCGATCCCGCCTTGATCGCGCAGCTGGCGGCGCGCTCGGGCATTGCCGCGGAGCTGATGGACGAGCCCGCGGCGCGCGTGACGCAGGAGCAGTTCTCGACCTTGTACCGGCTGCTGGCGCACGAGCTCGACGACGAGATGCCCGGCATCTTCAGCCGTCCGCTGCGCAACGGCACGCTCAAGTACCTGTGCCTGAGCTTGCTGGATGCGCCACGGCTCGAAGTGGCGCTGCATCGCTTCGGCCAATTCTTCCGCCTGCTGCTGGACGAATTCCGCGTGGAGTCGCGGCGCGAAGGAAACGCCGCGCATGTGGAACTGGTGGAGGCCGCGGCGGGGCCGGCCGTGAGCCCGATGGCGCGCGAGCTGATGCTGAAGCTGGTGCATGGCGTGGCGTCATGGCTGATCCGCCACAAGATCCCGCTGGAGGCGGTGCAACTGCCGTCGGGGCGGCCCGCGCGGGCCGGTGACCATCTCTACCTGTTTCCCGGCCCGGTGCATTTCGGCGGCGAGCGCGGCGGCATTGTCTTCGACGCGTCATTCCTCGACATGCCGGTGCGGCAACGCAAGGCCGACCTGGAGAAATTCCTCGCACGCGCGCCCGAGGACTGGATCTTCGTCACGTTCGCCGAGCCCATGACCTGCCATCGCGTCAGGCAGTACGTGGCGGATTGCCTGCCCGTAGCGCCGACCATCGAAGCCGTGGCCGCGGCGCTGCACTGCTCCGTGCGCACCCTGTGCCGCCGGCTGTCGGCGGAAGGCACCACCTTCCAGGCGATCAAGGACAGCGTGCGGCGCGACATCGCCATCCAGCGCCTGACGCGCTCCAATGACGCGATCACGGCTATTGCCTTCGACGTGGGCTTCGACAATCCCACAGCCTTCCACCGGGCGTTCCGGCACTGGACCGGCAGCACGCCCAACGCCTACCGCCGCACACCGTAGCGCCTGCGATCGGAATTCGCGAGACCAGGTTTTCCAAAAAAACAAGGACCTGGCATGCATTTGCACAGCCAGGCCCCTTGCGCCAATATCCGGGACTAGCGCACGCGTCCGGCGCGGTCTTCGCCTGCTTGATTTGCTGACTGGACGACGGCACTGATGGCATTGATGCCGGCAGTCACCTTCTCATAGAGCGGCACACCACCGAAAAACAGGTAGCCCAGGAACACAATCACCCCAAGTGCGGCAAAGAGCAAGTCACGATCGTACACGGCCTTCCCTCACAGTTCATTACAGCACTGTTCTAAGTTTCATTTAAGAAACGTAGCGGGAGAAGGTAGAAATGTCTGCGGCATAACGGAACCTTTGCGTGCTTCGTCGGAAGCAGGTTTCGAGCAGCGCAGCGAACGCGTTCTCGTCAAGCCCAGCGGCACAGGGAATGGCACAGGGAATGGTGCGGATGGCCTCGTCCATGCGCGCTTTGTCTCAGGCCGCCTGGCCAATAACGGGGATCACGCCGAAGGCAACGGTGGCCAACATCATGACTGCCGCAGCCGACAGCGCCCATAGCAAGGTGTAGCGCTGGTGATCGCCAAACTCGACCTCGGCCAGGCCGACCAGCAGATAGGTCGATGCGACCAGCGGGCTCAACAGGTGGACCTGCTGGCCGATCAGCGATGCGCGGCCGATCTCGGCGGCACTGATGCCATAGACGGCGGCGGCTTTGGCCAGGATCGGCAGGATGCCGAAGTAAAAGGCGTCGTTCGAGATGAAGAACGTGAACGGAATGCTCAGCACGCCGGTCACGACAGCCATGTACGGGCCCATCCAGTCCGGCACCGCGCCGATGACGCTGTTTGCGATCGCGTCAACCATCTTCGTGCCCGACAGGATGCCGACGAAGATGCCGGCGGCGAAGATCAGCGACACCACCGGCACGACGTTGGCCGCATGCGCGGCGATTCGCTCCTTCTGTTCGTGCAGGGTCGGGTAGTTGAACATCAGCGCGATGGCGCTGGCCACGATAAACAGCGCAGGCAGGGGAAAGATGCCGAGGATCAGCAGCGCCATCAGGCCGATGGTCAGCAGGAAGTTGAACCACAGCAGGTTCGGCCTGGCGATCTGCGGATCGCCGGCGCCAGGCTCCTGCATGTCATGACCCGCAGGACCCGAATCAACCGAAGTGCCCGAATGAACCGAAGTCACCGAATGAACCGGCGGAGCGGTCCCGGCGCTCATCAGCGCGATGCTGCCGAGCCGGTCGCGTTCGCGGCGGCCGAGCAGGAAGGCCACGAACAGACCCCACATGCCGGTGACAATCATCGGCAGGATCATCGGCACGAAAAGCGCGCCCACGTCCACGCCCAGTGCGCTGGCGGCACGCGCGGTCGGGCCGCCCCAGGGCAGGATGTTCATCAGCCCGCCTGCCATCATGATCACGCAGGCCAGCACCAGCCGGCTGATGCCCAGCCGCTTGTAGAGCGGCAGCATGGCGGCGCAGGTGATCATATAGGTGGTCGAGCCGTCGCCGTCGAGCGACACCAGCACGGCCAGCATGAAGGTGCCAATAATGATCTTGACCGGATCGCCGCCTACCATCTTGAGGATGCAGCGCACCACCGGATCGAACAGGCCGGCATCGATCATCACGCCGAAATACAGGATGGCGAACATCAGCATCACGCCGGTCGGCGCCAGCTTCTTGACTCCATCCAGCATCATCGGGCCGAGCTCCGGGCCAAAGCCGCCGATCGCGCCGAACGCAATCGGGACGAGGATCAGCGCCACCATGGCGGAGAGCCGCTTGGTCATGATCAGTGCCATGAACACGACCACCATCGAATAGGCGAGCAGGGTCAACATCGTCTTCTATATCTCTTTGCCGGCCAGGCCGCGTGGGTGGCTGGACGGACGTGCGTGCGCCTGACTGGCGCACTAAGTTCAGGGCGCGGTCATCCCGCCGGCGCGGCAGTGCGTGCCGGAGCATGAAATGACCCTGGAGGATGGCAGTCCTGAACGCGGGCCGCCGCGCTGGCGGCTTGTCGCGTTCCGCAGGGGATGCCGCGTGCTGCCGGGGCGGGAAGTCAGCCGGCGGAAGCGATGCGTTTCACTACCGCGTCCGCGAACTGCAGCGTAGATGCCGAGCCATGCAGGTCGCCGGTCTTCACCTGGTCTTCCCTGACGGTGAGCTCGATGGCCGAGCGCAGCCGCGTGGCAAGGTCCTGGCGTCCGACGTGGTCAAGCATCAGCCCCGCCGCCAGCATCAGCGAGATCGGGTTGGCAATGCCCTTGCCCGCGATGTCGGGTGCCGAGCCGTGGACTGCTTCGAAGATCGCCACGTCGTCGCCGATGTTGGCGCCCGGTGCCATGCCGAGCCCGCCTACCAGGCCGGCGATCTGGTCCGACAGGATGTCGCCGAACAGGTTGGTACAGAGCAGCATGTCGAAGCGCCACGGATTGAGCACCAGCTGCATCGCGCAGGCGTCTACGATGATGTCGTCCATCTCGACGCGGCCGGCGTAGTCGCTGGCGACTTCCCGCGCCGCTTCCAGGAAGATGCCGGTGAGCGCCTTCAGGATATTGGCCTTGTGCACTACCGTGATCTTCTTGCGGCCGTTCGTGACGGCGTACTCGAACGCAAAGCGGGCAATGCGGCGGCAGGCGTCGCGCGTGTTGGTGCCCGTGGACACCGCCACCGCATGCGGGTCGTCGCCGACCGGGATGTAGTAGTCGTGCGCCACGTAGAAGCCGCCGACGTTCTCGCGCACCAGCACCAGGTCGATGTTGTCGAAGCGGCCGGGGACGATCGTTCGCACCGGGCGCACATTGGCGTAAAGGTTGAACGCTTCGCGCAGGCGCACATTGACTGAGCGGAAGCCACCGCCCACCGGGGTGGTCAGCGGCCCCTTCAGCGCAAGGCCGGTGCGGCGGATGCTGTCGAGCGTGTCTTCCGGCATGGGCTCGCCGCTGTATTCGACGCCGGCCATGCCTGCGCGCCGGATGTCCCAGGCGAACGGGGCACCGAGCGCGTCCAGTACCCTGACGGTGGCGTCCACTACTTCGGGACCGATCCCGTCACCGGGGATCAGCGTGGCCGGGATCCGTTCGCGTGCACCGTCTTCCATTTGCATCTCCTGTCGTAGAGTGAGAGTCGCTGGCCGGCGTCGCCTGATCCAGCTGATCAGGGCCCAGATTCTAGGAGGGGAAGGCTGTCAGCAAACTGTCAAAGTCACGGATTTCTTATCAGGGTTAACGCGGAAGCCGAATTGGCGGCACGTGCAAGTGCGGGGGCCACCACGGGTGCGGCCGCGGAAGCCAGGCCACAGAAAAGAAGAACAAGTGCGAATGTGCTGCTGTCGCTTCGCATGGCCGGGCTCCGTCGAACATGACTACAGATCCAGGACAAGGGTGCCGCCGCAACCTCGTGACACGCATGGCGTCATAAAGCTTTCACGCTCGCCATCATCCAGGATGAAGTCCTGGTGGTCGACTTCACCTGAAAGATGCCGCACCTTGCAAGTGCCACACAGGCCGGATTGGCACGAAGTCTCTACGGGCGCACCGGCTTGCTGGAGAACTTCGGCCAGGTTCTGGTCCGGTGCGACAGTCAGCGTCAGGCCCGAGCGAGCCAGTTCGACTGCATAGCCTTCCATGGGAGGACTGCCTTCACTGGGCGCCTTTTGCACCGGGGCCTTGAAGTGTTCGCAATGTACGGAAGCCGGCGGCCAGTGCGCCGCAGCCTGCTTGCAGGCCTCCATAAAGCCGCCGGGCCCACAATAGTAGACATGGGTATCGGGCTCTGGGTGTTCGAGCAGCTTCGCAATATCCAGACCGTTCTTTGGATTGCCACCGTCAAAGTGGCATTGGACCGTGCCAGTCCTCGCCATGCCCCGCAGCTCGGCTTCAAAGGCGGCGTACTCGGGGCCTTTGGCGCAATAGTGCAACGCATAATCCCTGCACTCGGCCTCGAGCTGGTGAACCATGGCTTTAAGCGGGGTGACACCGATGCCACCGGCGATCAGGATGACCTTCCTTGCGCCCTCGGCGAGCGGGAAATTGTTGCGAGGCACGCCCACCCTGACCCGGTTGGGAACACGCAGGGTTTCGTGCATTCCGCGGGATCCGCCGCGTCCAGACTCATCGCGCAGGACAGCCACGACATAGCGATGGCGTTCTTCAGGACTGTTGCACAGCGAGTATTGCCGGATGACACCCGGGGCGATGTGAACATCGATGTGAGCGCCGGGTGTGAAGGCGGGCAGCTCGTTCCCGTCGGGATCAACGAACTCGAAAGAATTGATCCCGGCGGCTTCCATGCGAACCTGCCGGAGGACCAGTTCAAGGTGGGTCAGCGCTTCGCGCTCATTGGTGGGGGCGTTCATGTGGAACCTCAAGTCTCCAGGTACACCTGCCGGGCGGTTCAGTGCCGCCCGGCGATTTCAGTCAACGGCTCGTTCAAGCCTTGAGGCTTTGCTCCAGTTCATCGAACTTCGCCTTGACGAACGCCGCGCGAGCCTCGCCTTTGAGACTGTCGGCCTCGGTCAGGATGGCGACCGCCTTGCGCGCCAGCAGGCGCCGGTTGGCGACCTCTTGCTCCATCGTGTCGGCCTGAGGCAGCTCGAAGACGTTGCCCGAGCAGTAGCTGTTCGGGGCGCCGTTGACCGCTCGCAGCCATTCCGCAAAGCCCTGGGCCGCGGCGGCGGCGTTGTTGCCGCGCACGGCATCGCGCAGCATCTTGCGGAAGGCAAACAGGCCAGCGTCGAACTTGGTCGGATTTTCCAGGGAATGCACCGCGATCGGACGCTGGCTGATGATGGCTTCATAGTCGCCCGGGGCATACTGCGCATTCTTGTAGTTCTCGCGTTCGCGGTGGTTCGACGGAATCGGCGGCATGTCCTCGAGCGTGTACTTGCCGAAGCGTTCAGGGCGGCGCATCGCGACCTGGCCGTCAAGAAAGTCGATGCTCTCGTAGCCGACCAGGCGTTTGTCGCCCACGCCGCGCGTGTCGATGCCAGGCCCCATCACGCGCCAGCCGATCATCTTGCTGTTCTCGTCGTCGACGGGCACCGTCCAGCGGATGATGTGGAACCGGCTGAACAGCTTCTTCTGCGAGCCGTCCTCCGATGTGTACGCGTGCAGGCTGAGATTGGGCAGCACCTGGTGCTGGATGCGCAGGAACATCTTGTCCTTGTCCACGCGGCGCGCGCCGGCGCAGGCCAGGCCGCGGCCGCCGTGGACGGGAATGAACTGCATGTCGGGCGCGACTTCCATCGATGCGGCGCCGACCTCGTCGAAGGTCGTGCTCTGGAACTTGCCACCCACCACGTTCTTCGCGGCGTGCAGCGCGGTCGGGTGGAAGTTGTCGGCGGCGTTGTCCTGCACCTGGAGCCAGTTGCAGTGCTGGAAGTTGCTGTAGGCCACCAGCTCATCCGTCGGCAGCACCGTGAAGTCCTGCTCCCACTCCGGGAACGGCGGCTCTTCTTCGGGCGGACCCATGTAAGCGAACACCAGGCCGTTGCGCTCGATGGCCTTGTACGCGCCCTGGCGGATCGAGCAGGCGTATTTCTCCGCTTCCTTCTCCTCGCCTTCGGGGAAGGGCACATGCAGGCAGGCGCCGTCGACATCGAACACCATGCCGTGGTAGCAGCACTTGATGCCGCGTTCCTGGATCGCGCCATATTCGAGCGATGCGCCGCGATGGCAGCAATGCGCATGCAGCAAGCCCACGCGGCCGCTGCCGTCGCGGAATGCGACCAGTTCCTCGTTGAGGATCTTCAGGAAGCGCGGCGTGTCGGTCAGCTCCATCGACATGCAGACCGGATGCCAGAAGCGGCGCATGTATTCGCCCATCGGTGTCCCGGGGCCGGTTTCGGTCAGTTCCGGGTCGTGGTCGGGCACACGGTTGGTGTAGTAGCCGCCGAAGGGGATCAGCTTCTTGACGACGGGGGTGTTGGCGGCATTGCCTCCCGTGGTCTTGCCGGCGTCATGCTTGTCGAAAGGTGTGGTGGGCATGGTAAGTCTCCTGTGGGTTTCGGACTATCTTTGACTACTGAGTTCTGAACTCTGTATACAGAGTTTAGTGGCGTGGTTTCGCCGTGTAAGTTGGGGTATACGTTGAACCGGGGCCCTTATTGAGTGATCAGTTCCTGGCTTTGTCGACCATGGCAGACTTGCGAATCCACGGCATCATCTCGCGCAGCTTTTCGCCAACGACCTCGATCGGATGCGCTGCCGTCAGCCGCCGGCGGGATTGCAGAGTCGGGCCTCCGGCGTGGCTCTCGAGGATGAATGATTTTGCGTACTCGCCCGATTGAATTGATGCGAGCACGGCCTTCATGGCGGCACGGGTGTCATCGGTGACGATGCGCGGGCCGGTCAGGTATTCACCAAACTCGGCGTTGTTGGAAATGCCGTAGTTCATCGTGCCGATGCCGCCTTCGTAGATCAGGTCGACGATCAGCTTGAGTTCGTGCAGGCACTCGAAGTAGGCCATCTCCGGGGCATAGCCCGCTTCTACCAGCGTATCGAATCCGGCCTTGATCAACTCCACCGTACCGCCGCACAGCACCGCCTGTTCACCGAAGAGATCGGTCTCGGTCTCCTCCCGGAAATTGGTTTCGATTACGCCAGAACGCCCGCAGCCGATGGCCGCGGCATAGGCCAGAGCGATATCCCGCGCGCGGCCGGAGCGGTCTTGCGCGACGGCGATCAGGCCCGGGACGCCGCCGCCTTCCGCGTATGTCGCGCGTACCGTGTGACCCGGCGCCTTGGGCGCGATCATGACGACATCGAGGTCCGTGCGCGGTATCACCTGCCCATAGTGGATGTTGAAGCCGTGCGCGAATGCCAGCGTGGCGCCAGGGCGCATGGCCGGCTCGATGACCTCCCGATAGACCTTGCCAATGGTCTCGTCGGGGATGAGAAGAATGACAAGGTCAGCGGCGGCGGCCGCTTTCTCCATCGTGGCGACCTGCAGGCCTGCAGAGGCTGCTTTTCTCCAGGACTCGCCCCCCTCGCGCAGCCCGACCACAACGTTGATGCCGCTGTCCTTCAGGTTCAGGGCATGGGCATGGCCCTGGGAGCCATATCCGATCACGGCGACCTGTTGATCGCGCAGAAGTGACATATCAGCATCTTTCTCGTAGAAAACGTTCATGGGTCTGTTCCTGTCGATTACTATACTTTGAAATCTGAACTCTGTATTCAGAGTTCAGATTGTTGGTGCCAAGGCTTCGCAAAGTCAAGGAGGTTGTTGGAAGCCAGCACGATGGCATTGCATGGAGAGCGCCGTTCAACCAGAATGCACTGAATACAGAGTGCAAAGGGCAATGCCATGGCAACCACTTTTCCAAAGATTCAATCCCGTCCCGACTTTGTGGATGAGGTGTACAAGATGCTTCTTGATGCCATCAGCGATGGCACGCTGGCACCCGGAACCCGCCTCACGCAAGAGGAAATCGCCGAGCAGATGCAGGTGTCGCGTTCCCCGGTCATCCAGGCGCTGAGGATCCTCAAGAAGGATGGTTTCGTTCAGGACGCGCCTGGCCGCGGGGTACTGGTCACGCCGCTCGACGCGGTCTCGATCGGGCATCTGTATGAAATCCGCGGTTCGCTGGACGCGCTGGCTGCGCGGCTGGCGGCACAGCGGCATTTCAAGGTCGATCCAAAAATCATTGCGAACGGCCGTCGCGCGGCGCAGGGCAAGGATGTGAAAGCCATGATCGATGCGGATATGGCCTTCCATCACGCCATTTACCGCGCGGCAGGCAATCCATTCCTGGAGCAGAGCGCCCAGAACTACTGGGTGCATCTGCGGCGGGCCATGGGAGCCGTTCTGCAATCCTCGGCGCAGCAACGCAAAACCATCTGGGACGAACACGAAGCGATTGCGGAGGCCATTGCCGCGGGCGATCCCGCCCGTGCCGCCGAACTGACTGATCTGCACACCACCCGCGCCAGGGAAAACCTGGCCAGCCGCCTGGACGAGTATCTGGGCGACACGCGCCAGACGGCATAGTCAGGGGGGCGCCAGCGTTACCGGTTGTCCCGCCTGCCGATATTTACGAGGCGCGCGGGCACCGTGAACACCAGCAGGCCGCCGATCACCAGGCTTCCAGCCAGTACCAGCACGCCGTTGCCCGTCGTGCCGGTGTTCGTTTGCACCCAGCCGATAAGGTAGGGGCTGATGACACCGGAGATGCTGCCCACGGAATTCGCCAGCGCGATACCCGCTGCAGCGGCCGCGCCGCCGAGAATCGCCGGGGGCAGCGTCCAGAACTGCGAGATGGTGGTCATGATCCCCATCGTGCCGATCGTCAGTGCCAGCATTGCCACGGCCGTATTGGTTGCGTATGCCACACTGACGCACAGGCCGAGCGCACCGATTGCCCCGGGCAGGGCCAGATGCCAGCGACGCTCACCGCGGGTATCCGAACTTTGGCCGACCAGAATCATCGCGGCGGTCGCCGCGGCATAAGGAATTGCGGATAGCAAGCCAATGTCGAGGGGATCCGAGACGCCACTGGCCTTGACGATGGTCGGCAGCCAGAAGCTCACCCCATATAGCCCCATGGTGAAGAAGAAATAGATCAGGCTGAGCAGCAGGATGCGGGGGTTGGTCAGGCCGTCCCGTATGGAATGCAGCGCATGCCCTTTGCTTTCCGCTGCAAGGTTCTTCTCGATCATCGTGCGCTGCTCGGCACTGAGCCATCTGGCATCCGCGACCTTGTCATCCAGGTAGAAGTAGGCCATGACGCCGACGAGCACCGTGGGAATACCCTCGAGCAAGAAGAGCCATTGCCATCCAGCCATGCCGTGCGAGCCGTGCATGGCGCTCATGATCCAGCCAGACAGCGGGCCGCCGATGACGCCGGACATCGGAATGCCGGTCAGAAACAGCGCGGTGACCTTGCTTCGGCGCGATGCCGGAAACCAGTAGGTCAGGTAAAGCAGAATTGCCGGGATGAAGCCCGCTTCCGCCACGCCTAGCAGGAAGCGCATGATGTAGAAGCTTGTCGGGCTCTTCACGAACATCATGGCCGCGGAGATCAGGCCCCAGGTCACCATGATGCGTGCGATCCAGCGTCGCGCGCCCACGCGCAGCAGGATCAGGTTGCTGGGCACTTCGAACAGAAGGTAGCCGACAAAGAAGATGCCCGCCCCAAGCCCATAGATCGCGTCGCTTAGGCCAAGGTCCTGCATCATCTGCAGCTTGGCGTAGCCGACATTGATGCGGTCAAGGTACGCGCACATATAGCAGAGGAACAGGAACGGCAATAACCGCCACATGACCTTTGCATAGGTAGCCGATTCGGTGGCGACGTAAGGCGTCACCACGGTGGTTGTGGTTTGCATGGGGTGTCTCCTTGGGGCTGTATTTATCGATCTGGAGGGAAGCCGGCCCTGGCATTGCGCCACGGTGGGTTGGGGCCGGTTGCCGAGTCCGCGCGGACGCGGACCCGGCGTGCGATGCCGGTGCTTAATCGAACATGTCTGGCTGGGTCACGCGCAGGTGGTCCCAGATCGGCTGGAAATGCAGCCAGCCGATGTAGTCGCTGCCGACGTGCTCGCGGCTGTAGCGGGCGCGCTCGGGCGTTACCAGGCGGGGCGTGATGCCCGTCGCCTCGATCATCAGTTGCTGCTTGCAGCAACGTTCCAGGGCGATGAACCAGAAGGCCGCCGCTTCAATGCTGTGGCGGCTCGCCGTGAGCAGGCCGTGATTCTGGTGAATCGCCGCCTTGACGCCCTTGAAGGCGTTGGCCACCTTGTGGCCGCCTTTGACTTCGACGGCAACCTTGCCGGCCTCGTCGCCGATCACCACGTGATCCTCGTAGAAGGCCGCTGCGTCCTGCGTGATCGGGTCCAGTCCCTTGCCCAGCGAGGCAAACGCCGTGCCGTACTCGGTGTGCGCGTGGCACATGGCAACGATGTCCTGGTGCATCTCGTGCACCGCGGCGTGCAGCACGAAGCCGGCGCGATTGATGGCATAGTCGCCTTCGACCACACGGCCCTCGTGGTCGGCGCAGATGAGGTTCGAGATATTCACCTGTGCAAAGTGAACCGCCATCGGGTTGGTCCAGTACAACTCCGGATGCTCGGGGTCGCGCACCGTCAGGTGGCCGGCGAAGCCGTAGTCGAAACCTTCCAGCGCAAAGGCGCGGCAGGCCGCGACCAGGCGCTCCTTGCGATGCTGCCGCGCTTCGGCGGGCGTGGCAAATGTCGGAACGCAGGGATAGATCAGCCCCATCTGTTCCGGCTGGTAGATGGAGGTGCGCTCCGTGTCGTTGAAGACCTGCGGGGCGCGCTCAAGTACTGCTGCCATGTCGACTCCTCGGTAGAAATGTGTAAGGACTGGTTGGTGTTCGCAAGACGCGCGTTTCATGGCGGGACGCCTGCGGTACGCCTTCATAGTCGTCGCGAGGAAGTTGATTGACAAACGATGGGTGTTCATGAAAGCATGAACCACACTCATGTATAAAGCTCTGCGATGAGACGTGTTCCAAACTTTGTGCTGCTTCGCGCCTTCGAGGCTGCAGCACGACTGGAGAGCTTCACGCTCGCCGCCAAGGAGCTTTGCCTGACGCAATCGGCGATCAGCCACCAGGTCAAGGAATTGGAGGAGTACTTCGGACGAAGGCTTTTTGACCGGCGCACGCGCCGCGTTGAGCTGACACCGGAAGGCAAGCGCCTGCAGGAAAGCCTGTCGCGTGTTTTCGATGTGATCGAGGCCGCTTGCAATGAGGTCGCGCTCGCGCCTCAATCGCAAGTGCTTGCGGTCTACTGCGCGCCCAGTTTTGCCGTGAAATGGCTCGGTCCTCGGTTGCCGCAGTTCATGCAGACGCATGGCGACATCACGATCCGGCTGTCGTCGGGGGCCGAAGCGATCGACCTGACGCGCGCCCGCGAAGTGGACGTTGCCATTACGTACGGTTCGGCGCATTCCCGCGCGGGCCTTATCGTTCGTCCCTTGGGAATGGAGCGCATCCTCCCGCTATGTTCGCCTTCGCTGCTCGATGCAAAGGAGTCCTTGCGCACTCAGATGGAAAAGCTTCCGCTGATTGATTCGCAACTGAGCCGGGTGACCTGGGCAGATTGGTTTGGTGCTAACGGCATGGTCTGCCCGACGCGACCGCGGGCGTCATTCGACCGGGGGGCGCTTGCCATCTCTGCAGCGGTCGATGGCATGGGCATCGCTTTGGAGAGCATCCGGCTGGCAGAGCGGGAGCTGTCAAAGGGCGACCTGATTGCACTGGGCGAGGAAGAGTTCGAGCACGTTGCGCGTGAGACCCATTTCCTTTCTTTCCGGCAGAACGAAGCGCATTTGCACAAGGTCAGCGCATTCGTCCAGTGGCTGCTCGAACAGCTTGGCGTGCGAGATCGTCTGTAGCGCTTTCCTCAAGTTCATCTCGTCGAAGTGACTTCAAGCCATCGAGATCTGAAAGGTGCCATCAAACGCCACCTGGACGATTGGCAGAAAGTTTACTGAGCACGGCCCCTTCGCTTCGTCGCGCCAAGAAGGCGATGCTGGCCGACAGCACTTCTTCTGACTGGCCGCACCGAGTCCCTCCGCCGCACCCCCAATCCAGCAAATTCCGCTTCCTGCGGCGCCGCACCGGGCTGGCAATGCCGGCCGCCTGACTGACAAATCCTGCCATTCCGTGCGCCCGCGGCTGCGCATTGCACGCGCGCCATGCCACGGCCCTGCAAAGCAGGCAAGCATTGTCAGCAATTGGGCCGGTTTTGGTAGCTGTCTTTGCGCGCCGCGCCCCTACGATGCGACAGACAGACAAGCGTGCGTCCGAAACGGTCGGTATGCACGGATAACCACGGTAAGCAAGGAAACATATGGCAATTGAAGGCTACAGCATGAGCACGCTCGGCGCATTCGTCGGCAAGGAACTCGGCGTGTCGGCGTGGATGGAAGTGGACCAGGCGCGTATCGATGCATTCGCGCAATGCACCGGGGACCAGCAGTGGATCCACGTGGACGTGGAGCGCGCGCGCCGGGAGAGCCCGTTCGGCGGCACCATCGCGCACGGCTATCTGACGCTGTCGCTGCTGGCAGGAAAGCTGGTCGACATGGGCGTGGTGCCTGCGGATGCGCGCGCCGCGGTCAACTATGGCGTGGAGAAGACGCGCTTCCTGGCGCCGGTCAAGGCCGGGGCACGCGTGCGCAATCGCGTCCGGCTGATGTCAGCCGACAGCAAGGGCGACGGCCGCGTGCTGTTGCGCACGGAAAACACGATGGAAATCGAGGGCGAAGCCAAGCCGGCCATGGTGGCCGAAGCCCTGGCGCTTGTCATGGCGTGAAGAAGCAGCAATAGCAGAAGCAGGAAAGCAAGAGACAGGAGAAGCAGAATGACAAGTACAGCCAACATGGAGGCGCCAACCGATTTTCTGGCAGGACCCAATCCCTTTGTCGGGATCCGTCCCGAGGATTTCATCACGGCCGCCCGGCAGATCGGCGCACAGTGCGTGCAGGAGCCGGTGCTGGTGCTCGAGCAGCAGGCGCAGCTCACCCATGACCTGGTCAGCGTGCTGGACGGCTCGGCACCGATGCCGTCGGCACGCGACCGCAGATTCAGCGACGACGCCTGGCGCGACCTTCCGCTGTTCCGGATGTCGCTGCAGGGCTACCAGGCCTGGCGCGACGCGCTCGAGGGCACGGTGCGGCGTTCGGTGATGGATCCGCGCAGCAAGCATCGCGCGCAATACTTCATGTCGCTGCTGGCCGACGCACTGGCGCCGACCAACACCCTGGCGGGCAACCCGGCGGCGCTGCGCAAGACCTTCGAGTCGTGCGGCATGAACCTGGTCAGCGGCATGTTCAACCTGGCCAGCGATGTCCTGACCAACGGCGGCATGCCCGCGCAGGTCGACAAGGACGCATTCAGCGTCGGCACGAACCTGGCCACCACGCCTGGCGCGGTGGTGTTCCGCAATGAAGTGCTGGAGCTGATCCAGTACGCCCCGACCACCGCGAAAGTGCATGCCCGGCCCCAGCTGATCGTGCCGCCGCAGGTCAACAAGTTCTACGTATTCGACCTTGCGCGGGGCAAGAGCATGGTTGAGTACATGCTGAGCCAGGGGCTCCAGGTCTTCGTGGTCAGCTGGCGCAATCCCACGGCGGCGCAGCGCGACTGGAATCTCGATACCTATGTCGGCGCGCTGGTCGAAGCGATCCATGTGATACGCGATATCACCGGCAGTGCCGATGTCAACCTGCATGGTGCCTGCTCCGGTGCGATGACGATGGCGGCGCTGCTGGGCTATTGCGCAGCCAGCGGCGAGAAGCTGGTGCATGCCGTCACGCTGATGGTGGCGGTGTTCGGCCTCGATGCCGAGTCGCAACTCGGGCTGTTCAGCACGCCCGAGGCGGTCACGGCGGCGCGGCACGGCAGCGCGTCGCGCGGCGTGCTCGACGGCGAGACGCTGGGCCGGGTCTTTGCGTGGCTGCGCCCCAACGACCTGGTGTGGAATTACTGGGTCAACAACTACCTGCTTGGCAATGCGCCGCCCGCGTTCGACGTCCTCTACTGGAACAACGACACCACGCGCCTGCCGGCCGGCCTGCATGGCCAGTTCCTGGACATGCTGACGTTGAACCAGCTGGCCACGCCGGGCGCGCTGCAGGTGCTCGGCCACGCCATTTCGCTGTCCGACGTGGACTGCGACAAGTACGTGCTGGCTGGCATGACCGACCACATCACGCCGTGGAAGGCGGTGTACCGCTCGGCGCAAGCGTTCGGCGGGCGCACCGAGTTCGTGCTGAGTTCCAGCGGCCACGTGCAAAGCCTGGTCAATCCGCCGGGCAATCCCAAGGCGAAGTATTTCTGCAACGGCACGCCCGATGCGGAGCCCGAGACCTGGCTGGATGGCGCGACCGCCGAGCAGGGCTCGTGGTGGGCGCACTGGACCCAGTGGCTGAAGAAGCGCTCCGGCCCGAAGCGCAATGCGCCCGCTGCGCCTGGCAGCCTGCGTTTCGCCCCCTGCGGCGAAGCGCCGGGCCGCTATGTGACCGAGGCGTAGCGCCTGGCGTGACGCCTCAACATCGCAACACCGCAACAACGCAATCTGAATTCCCAACCAACTGTCAGGAGAAAGCAATATGGAATCGACCAATACCGCAGGCGCATCGGCCGCGCAGGCCCCGCACAAGAAGCTGTTCGACTTCGTGCGCAACAACCGCCTGGACCCGGCCGCGGTCCTGGAATCGCGCCGCAAGGACATCGAGGCGCTTGCCAGCGTCAACGTCATGCTGCTGGGAGGCCTGCAATCGCTGGTACGCCAGCAGGCCGAGTTCCTGTGCGACGCCGCCGCCGACCTGCAGGCGTTGTCGCGCGGCGGCCAGGCTGCCGATGGCAAGGCCCCCGCGAAGCTGGCGGAAGCGCTGCCGCGCTCGCTGCAGAAGGCGGTTGCCGGCGTGCGCGGCCTGACCGACACGCTGTACAAGGCGCAGGCAGACAGCATTACCGTGGTCGGACGCCGCCTCGCCGAGAATGTGGAGGAGGTGAAGGGGATTCTGCGCCCGAAGCAATAAATTGCGACGGGCATGGCCGCGCGCCGGCCATGCCCGTGTGCACTCTCCAGGACAAGCTGATGACAACAACAGACGCCGGCACGCATGCCGGCCAAACGCTGCAGGTGCTGACCGTCGACCTGGACGGCCAGGTCGTGCGGGCCGGCATCCGGCCCGGCAGCGATACCGGGCCGCCGCTGCTGATCTTCAACGGCATCGGCGCCAATCTCGAACTGCTCGCCCCCTTTGTCGATGCCCTCCCGGGCATCGAAGTCATTCTTTTCGACGTTCCCGGCGCCGGCGGCTCGCCCGCGCCGATGGTGCCGTACCGCTTTTCCAGTCTATGCGTGCTGGCCGACCGCCTGCTGTCGCACCTTGGCTATACGGGCCAGGTCGATGCGCTGGGCGTGTCGTGGGGTGGGGCGCTGGCGCAGGAGTTCGCCCGTCTTTATGCGTCGCGGTGCCGGCGCCTGGTGCTGGCGGCCACGTCGCCCGGCGTGATCATGGTGCCGGGTCGCCTGTCGGTACTCGCCAGGATGATCGGCGTGCGCCGCTATACCGATCCGCAATACCTCCGCCGCGTCGGCGCCGACCTCTACGGCGGCGCTTTCCGCCACGATCCTTCCCTGCTCGACGAACACGGCCGGCACATGCAGCCGCCGCCCGGCCGCGGCTATCTCTACCAGCTGCTCGCGGCATGGGGCTGGAGCAGCCTGCCGTGGCTGGGCGCGCTGCGCCAGCCTACGCTGGTCATGCACGGCACAGACGATCCGATCGTTCCCGCGGTCAATGCCAGGATCCTGGCCGCCCGCATTCCTGACTCGACGCTGCGCATGGTCGATGATGGCCACCTCTTCCTGGTGACCGGGCCGGAGCACGCGGCCGGCATCGTCCACGGCTTCCTGCGCCGATAGGCGGCGCGCGCAAGGCGCGCGCTGCATTTCCATCGTCAAGTTCCACCGTCAAAAAAAAAGCGGCCGTCCCGGAACCCGGGCGGCCGCAAAGAGCATCGGTTGCAGGATCGATGCCGCGAGACGCGTTGTCAGAACTTGTGGCGGATGCCCACTGCCGCGCCGAACATGTTGCTTTGTCCGTTGGCCAGCGCGTAGCTGTTGCCCAGCGACAGGCTGTTGGCGTAGGCCGTGGCCAGCGATTCCAGCATCAGGCCGGCGTTCTTGGCGTAGGCCGTGGTCAGGTACACGTCGGTACGCTTGGAGAAGGCGTAGTTGGCGATGAAGGCGACCTGCCACGGGTTGGGGACATGGGTATCGCCGTACAGGGTCTTGACGTTGTCGTAGGCGTATTCGAGCGTCAGGCCGATGGCCGGGGTGACCTGGTAGGTGCCGCCGATCCAGTAGAAATCGTCGCGCTGGATCACCACGTCCGCCGCGTTCTTGTTCTGGCCCCAGCGATAGCCGCCCATGATCTTTGCCGGGCCATACGAATAGCTCGCGCCGACCACGGCCTTCTTGACCTCGCCGTTGCTCGTGCCGATGGTCGGGTTCCACTGGTCGTAGCCGAAGGTCACGCCAAACGGACCGCCCTGGTAGGCCACCGCGGCGCCCCAGGCGGTGTCGCGCCGGAACTGCCCGGGCACTTCGCCGTTGCCGCCGATCGGCGTGGCGATACCCACGGTCGCAGGCAGGGCCAGGCCGGTGCCGAAGGACCAGTGCGCCAGCGCCGTGACCGGGCCGAACTGGCCGGTGTACTTGACGGTGTTGTCGGCGCGGAAGTTCGGGCCGGACTGCAGCACCACCGGCTCGTACTGGGTGGCATAGGCGGCCGGCGAGAAGTTCGCCAGCGCCTCGAACATCGAGGTGTACTGGCGGCCCAGGCTGATCTGGCCGATGCCTGCCTTCTGCAGGCCGACAAAGGCCTGGCGGCCGAACAGGCGGTTGCTTTGCTGCATCGTGCCGGTATCGAGGTTAAAGCCGCTTTCCAGCACGAACAGCCCTTTCAGGCCACCGCCGAGATCCTCGGTGCCGCGCATGCCCCAGCGCGAGCCGGAGATGCCGCCCGAGTTCATGCGGTAGACGTCGTTTGCGGGGCCGCGGTTGAACTGGTTGCCCGCCACTGGCACCGCGCCAACATGGTTGGCGTATTCGACGTTGATGTCCACCACGCCATACAGCGTGACGGTCGATGACTGCGCGAGGGCGCTGCCCGAGCAGGCTAGCGCCGCGGCCGCAGCCAGGGTCCTGATCTTCATGGATTCTTCTCCACTTGTTTCCTTTGGTTGTTGAGATGCGGATATTTCCGTCTGCTTTGGTATTGCCGGGTACTGCAAATCAATGCGCTGGGTCAGCCGGCGCGCAGCAACTCGTCAATCAACGCGGTCGCGCGCGGCCATGGGCCGTAGCCCGCGGCGGGATTGAGGTGGCCGACTTCGCCCAGGTCGACCAGCCTGCTGCCCCAGTCGCCGGCCATTTCCGCGGCGCGCTGGTAGGTCGCCAGCGGATCGTTGCGGCTGGCGGCGAGGATGGTCGGGAAGGGCAGGGGACTCCTGGGAATCGGCAGCCAGCCGTGCTGCGCCAGCGTGGCGATGTCCGGGTAGCCCGCCGGCATGGGGGATTCGAGGTCGGCGGGCGTGGCCAGCAGTGCGCCGCGGATCTCGCGGCGGTGTTGTGCGGCCCAGTGCGCGGTGATCATGACGCCGGCGCTATGCGCGACCAGCACGACCGGGCCGTCGATCCCGGCCAGGGCGGCGTCCAGCGCGGCGACGCGGGCATCGCGGCTGAGCTTGTCGTGCTCCAGCGGCGGCACCGAGCGTGCGTTGGGCAACTGCGCCTGGAGCAGGGTCTGCCAGTGCTCGGCAACGTGGTCGCGCAGGCCGGGTACCAGCAGCACGGTGGTGTCAGGGGAAAGGCTCATGGTTTCAGGTCAGTGAGAAGTAGCGGGAGCGGCAGCATCGTGCCGGCACTCCAGGCGGCGCAGGTCGCCTGCGTAATAGCGGCGGCCGGCAAGGAAGGCGGCGGCGGCAACCAGCGATGCCAGCGGCACCCACTGCAATGCGCCGCGCAGGCCGATGTGGTCGGCGAGCAGGCCGGTGACGAAGGGCCCGGGCGCCAGGCCCAGCAGGTTGTTGGCCAGCGTCAGCGTGGCAAAGGCGGTGGCGTGGATGGCCGGGCGCGTCAGGTTGGCGACGGCGGCGCTGGCGGGGCCGGCGGCGCCGCCGACAAACAGCATGCCCGCACCGATCAGCGCCAGTTGCAGGCCGCCCGCGGGCAGCCGGAACGCCGCCGACAGCAGGATGCAGCAGGTCAGGCTGTAGGCCACCGCGACCACCCACTTGCGGCGCGGCGCGTGGCGGGCGATCCAGTCGGTCATCGCCCCGCACAGCACCATGCCGATGCCGCCTGCCAGCACGAAGCCCGCCGCGACCGCGCCGGCGCGATCCGTCGCCATGCCGTAGTAGCGCGCCAGGTAGCTCGGCATCCAGGTGATCAGGGCGCCCATCACCAGCAGTTGCATGGCGCTGCCGACATAGGCGCAGAGGATCGAGCGCGCCGAGAACAGGGCGGCGAGCAGCGCACGCAGGGCCATGGCGGGCTCGCGCGATGCGGTCTCGGTGTCCTCGCCCAGCGCCTTGCGCCGGGCCTGCAGCCGCGGTTCGGTCACGATCAGGCGGAACACCGCCACCAGCACCAGCCCGAACAGCGCCATGCCGGCAAAGGCCCAGCGCCAGCCGAAATGGGCCGACAACGCACCGCCCAGCGCCATGCCCAGCACCGAGCCGAACGCGCCGCCGGCGATAAAGGCCGAACTCAGGCTCGCCCGCAGGTGGCGCGGGAATACCGACAGCACCACGGCGATGCCGACGCTGCCGTAGGCCGCCTCGCCGATACCCACGCACAGGCGTGCGATGAACATCTGCCCGAAGCCATTCGCCAGTGCGCAGCCCAGCGTGGCCAGGCTCCATAGCGCCGCCATCAGCACCAGGCTCCTGACCCGGCCCCAGCGGTCCGCCAGGATAGACAGCGGGAACGTCAGCAAGCCGACCATCAGGGCCACGATGCCGCCCAGTGCACCAAGTTCGGTGTCACTCAGCGACCACTCGGCCTTCAGCAGCGGGAATACCGCGTTCAGTACCTGGCGGGACATGTAGTCCGACAGCAGCAGGCCAAAGCTCAGGGCAAAGACAATCCAGCCGTACAGGCCGGATGGCGATGCCTTGCCCGAGGGCGTTGCAATTACGCGATGGGTAGTGGGTTGCCCGATCATGAAAGCTCTTCCAGTAGTGCACGGCAACGCCAGCAGGGGAAGACAGTGCTCATGCGGGCGGTGGGCGCAGATTGGTTGCGACCCGCGAAGTATCCAAGATTGGCGGTCTCTGGTTTGGCTTTCCGGGACAACGCTTTTGCATTCAGGGACAGTGCGGGAAAACGAGGGGGCGCTGGCCGTGGCAGCTGCTCGCGCCCTGGCGCCGCCGGCATGTCACCACGCCCGCTGCATGGCAAGACCGTGCCGCCAACGCCTATAGTCGAGGTGTGACGCATGAGAAGGCTGCCCATGGAATCCCGGAAACTGACGCCCCTGGCAGGACGCGACGCCGGCAAGGCCGCCGGGTGGCTGCGCTGGCTTCCAGGCGTCCAGATGCTGAAGTCCTATCGGCCGGACTGGTTGTCGCGCGACCTGGCGGCGGGGCTGGTGCTGACCACCATGCTGATGCCGGTCGGCATCGCCTACGCCGAGGCCTCCGGCGTGCCCGGTGTCTACGGGCTCTACGCCACCATGGTCCCGCTGCTGGTCTACGCCTTGTTCGGGCCGAGCCGGATCCTGGTGCTGGGTCCGGACTCGGCATTGGCCGCGCCGATCCTGGCCGTGGTCCTGCAGGTTGCCGGCGGCGATCCGGCGCGCGCTGTGCTGGTGGCCAGCATGATGGCCGTCGTCTCCGGCGTGTTCTGTATCGTGATGGGGCTGCTTCGCCTCGGCTTCGTCGCCGAGCTATTGTCCAAGCCGATCCGCTACGGCTATATGAACGGCATCGCCCTGACCGTGCTGGTGAGCCAGTTGCCCAAGCTGTTCGCCATTCCGGTCGAGGATGCCGGGCCGCTGCGGGAAATGGTTGCGCTGGGCAGCGCCATCCTGGACGGGCAGACCAACTGGTACAGCTTTGCCGTCGGTGCCGGCAGCCTGGCGCTGATCCTGGCGCTGAAGCGCTTCGAGCGCGTGCCGGGCATCCTGATCGCGGTGATCCTCGCCACGCTCGCGGTCAGCATGTTCGGCCTGGACCAGCATGGCGTGAAGGTGCTGGGCAAGACACCGCAGGGGCTTCCTGCCTTTGTCCTGCCGTGGCTGGACGGCGCCGACGTGATGAAGATCGTGCTGGGGGGATGTGCGGTTGCGCTGATCGCCTTCGCGGACACCAGCGTGCTGTCGCGCACCTATGCCGCACGAACCAATACCCGCGTGGACCCGAATCAGGAGATGGTGGGGCTGGGTGCCGCCAACCTGGCCGCGGGACTGTTCCAGGGCTTTCCGGTCAGCAGCAGCGCCTCGCGCACGCCGGTGGCCGAAGCCGCCGGCTCCAAGACCCAGGTCACCGGCGTGGTCGGTGCGCTGGCCGTGGCCATGCTGCTGATGTTCGCGCCCAACCTGCTGCAATACCTGCCGAGCAGCGCACTGGCCGCAGTGGTGATCGCCGCGGCCATCGGCCTGTTCGAGTTCTCCGACCTGAAGCGCATCTACCGCATCCAGCAGTGGGAGTTCTGGCTGTCGATGGTGTGCTTCGCCGCGGTGGCCGTGTTCGGCACCATTCAGGGAATCTTCCTGGCCGTGGTCATCGCCGTGATCGAATTCCTCTGGGATGGCTGGCGGCCGCACTATGCCGTGCTGGGGAAAGTGGAGGGGCTGCGCGGGTACCACGATACCGGGCGCTATCCGGAGGCCAGGCGCATCGACGGACTGGTGCTGTTCCGCTGGGACGCGCCGCTGTTCTTTGCCAACGCCGAGTTGTTCCAGGAACGGCTGATGGAAGCGATCGACGCCTCGCCGACGCCCGTGCGCCGCGTCGTGGTTGCCGCCGAGCCGGTGACCAGTGTCGACGTCACGTCGGCCGACATGCTGCGCGAGCTGAGCGGCTGTCTGCGCGAGCGCGGCATCGACCTGCATTTCGCCGAGATGAAGGATCCGGTGCGGGACAAGCTCAAGCGCTTCGAGCTGATGGAAGCGTTCGGCGACAAGTTCCACCCCACCGTGGGTAGCGCGGTCGATGATTACCTTGGCAAGGAAGACTGATGCCGTTCCCGGCCGGCGCCAGCGCTTGCGGGTCGCACGCCACGTTCGCCACGGCACCACGTCGAAGGAGCCGACATGAAGCGCCGATTCCGGGTCTTGCACGCGCTGGCATGCGCCGGCGCATGCCTTGCCGGGCTTGCGCCGGCAGGGACGGCCATTGCCTACTTTGATCACTACCTAGCCGGCACCGTTGTCGGCACGCTGACGCAGAAGCAGTTCGACGTGCTGAACGACGTCTTCCGCCGGACGCTGGAGCAGGGCGCCGACGGCGCGCGCGTTGCGTTCACGCTGCCGCCTGACGCGCGCGAGCGCAAGGTCGAAGGTGCGTTCACGCCGCTGCGTTCCCGGCAGGACCATGGCGACCGGTGCCGGCAGCTTTACAGCGAGTTTCGCCGTGCCGGCGTGTCCGAGAGCTGGACCGGCTGGTACTGCAAGGAAAAGAGCGGCGACTGGAAGTCGCGCAGGCTGCGGGACTAGGCCAGCGCTGGCTACCCTGGCCTAGTAGCGCGATTCCACATACCGGTAGGGGTAGTCGGGCTCCTGGTATCCGTGCGCCTTTTGCCGGGCGGGCAGCTTGACCGGCTTGCGCTCGACCTGCTGGTACGGGATCTGGTCCAGCATGTGCCGGATGATATTCAGCCGCGCCCGCCGCTTGTCGTTGGAATCGGCCACAAACCACGGCGCGAAGTCGCTGTCGGACGCAGCGAACATGGCGTCGCGCGCGCGGGAATAGTCGTACCAGCGGCTGTACGAGCGCAGATCCATGTCGGTGAGCTTCCAGGTCTTGCGGTCGTCGTGGATGCGTCCCTTCAGGCGGCGGGTCTGCTCTTCCGGGCTGACCTCCAGCCAGTACTTGATCAGGATGATGCCGGAATGGACGATGGCCCGCTCCACCAGCGGGACGGCCCGCAGGAACTCTTCGGCCTGGGTCTCGCTGCAGAACCCCATCACGCGCTCGACGCCGGCACGGTTGTACCAGCTGCGGTCGAAGATGACGATCTCGCCAGCCGCTGGCAGGTGCGGCAGATATCGCTGCACGTACATCTGGCTCTTTTCGCGCTCGGTCGGGGCCGGGAGCGCGACCACGCGGAACACGCGCGGGCTCACGCGTTCAGTGATGGCCTTGATGGCGCCACCCTTGCCGGCGCCGTCGCGGCCTTCAAACACCACGCAGACCTTGGTGCCGCTGGCCTGCACCCATTGCTGCAGCTTGACCAGCTCGCCATGCAGGGGCCGAAGCTCCTTCTGGTAGGCCTTCTCGGACATGCGTTCGCGCGGCGCCTCGCGCGCTTCGTCCTGCCGGTCCTCGGCGTCATCGCGCGGGCGGGGCGGCTCGGTATCCGCCTCGGACTGCTCCCTGCCCTTGTCGTGGCGCTTGTCTTTATGCTTGGCCATGGTTCTCCTCCATTGGGTTCGAGCATCGGGAGAGGCGGCAAGGCGTACGGCGGCCCGGCCTGTGTCATGCGGCACCTGGTGCTGGCGTACGCGCCAACAATCCTCACAATAGCAATAACCACGCGTATTGGACCCGTTCTCCAGGCCGCGGGCGACAAAAGTTTTTCCTATTTCACTTTCCCAAATTTTTCAACTCTGGAGGCGACACCGGCACCTATAGTTTGACAGGGCAATACGTCGTGATCGCTGATTACCTTTTTCTGGCCTGGCGCGGACAGCGCGCGGACGGCAGGCCAGAATGTTGAGCCCCGCACGGCGCCCGGCGACGGGGCAAGGGAGACGGCCATGGAGGGGCGGGGAATGCGTCTTTGGCGCCGTGTCGGCGCCTGCCTGTGCGCCGGCCTGGCATGGCTGGCACTGAATGCCCATGCGCAGAATGCGCCAGCCCAGCCGGCACCGTTCAAGCCGGAAGAACTGGAGGCGCTGGTCGCCCCCATCGCGCTCTATCCCGATTCAGTGCTGTCGCAGGTGCTGATGGCCTCCACCTATCCGCTCGAGATCGTGCAGGCGGCCCGCTGGGTCAAGGCCAATCCCAAGGTGAAGGGCGATGCAGCGCTGAAGGCGGTCGAGAGCCAGTCCTGGGATGTCAGCGTCAAGTCGCTGGTGGCTTTCCCGCAGGTGCTGGAGCCGATGAGCGACAAGCTCGACTGGACGCAGAAGCTGGGCGACGCGTTCATTGGCCAGGAGAAGGAAGTGCTCGACGCCGTGCAGCGGTTGCGGGCGCGCGCGCAGCAATCGGGCAATCTCAAGTCGAACGAGCAGCAGAAGGTCATTGTCGAACCTGCGCCAGCGCCGCCGCCGTCGCAGTCAGCGCAGGCGGCACCGCCGGCGCAAACCATCGTGAGGATCGAGCCGGCGAACCCGGAAGTCATCTACGTACCGGCCTACAACCCGACGGTGGTGTACGGTGCCTGGAGCTATCCGGCCTACCCGCCGTATTACTGGCCGCCTTACCCCGCATACTATCCTGGTGCCGCGCTGATGACCGGCTTTGCCTGGGGCGTCGGCCTGGCCGCTGCGGGCGCCATTTTCGGCAACTGCAACTGGGGCGGAGGCGACGTCAACATCAACGTCAACAAGGCCGCGAATATCGACCGCAATTTCGACCGCACCAAGGTGCAGGGCGGAGGGAAATGGCAGCACGACGCCTCGCACCGCAAAGGGGTGGCGTACCGGGATAACGCGACGAGCGAGAGGTTTGGCGGGCGCGATGCGGCTGCCGCCAACCGCCGCAACGAATTCCGCGGCCGTGAAGGCGCGGGCGGCGTGTCGGACCGCATGGCCGGCGGGGATCGCGGCGGGCGCGGTGACCTCGGCGGCGATCGCGGTGACCGTGGCGGCGTTGGCGACCGTGGTGGCGTTGGGGATCGCGGCGGTGTTGGCGATCGCGGCGGCGCGGACAGGGCTGGCAATCGTGGGGGAGCGGGCGATCGCGCCGGCGTGTCCGATCGCGCCGGGGCGTCTGACCGGGCTCGCGCTTCGGACCGGGCCGCTGGCGGTGGTCGCGACAACGCGTTCCAGGGCGTAGGCGGCGGAGGTGCGACCGCGCAGCGTGACTTGGATCGGGGCCGCGCCAGCACGCAGCAGGCCTCGTTCCGCGACGGTGGCGGGCAGCGCGGCGGCGGTGGCGGCGGCTTCAGTGGTGGCGGTGGCCGCGGTGGCGGTGGCTTCGGCGGCGGCGGTGGCCGCGGTGGCGGTGGCGGCCGTGGCGGACGGCGTTGAGCGGGGGATAGCGACATGCAGCGCACGCAACGATCGGGCCTGGCCTGGCCCTGCCGCAGGGCGTTGTCCCTCGGGGGGCTGCTGCTTGCCCTGGCAACGACGCCGGCCCAGGCACAAAAGAGTTTCGCTACGCCCGAGGCGGCAATGAACGCATTCGGCGAAGCGGTTGCCACCAGCGACGACGCGGCGATGAAGTCGCTGCTCGGCGCCCGCTATACCGACCTGATCCCGCCGGTCGGCGCCGAGATCCGCTACAAGTTCCTGGAAGCCTGGCACCAGTCGCACGCGATTCGCCCCGACGGGCCCGACCGCGCCCGCATTGCCGCGGGCAATGACGGCTGGACCATGCCGGTTCCGCTGGTGAAGACTGCAAAGGGCTGGCATTTCGACACGCGCGCCGGTGTCGAGGAGATGCGCCTGCGCCGCATCGGCCGCAACGAACTGGCGGTGATGCAGACCTTGCTCGCCGTGCGCGACGCGCAGGCCGAATATGCGCAGCTGATGCGCCAGGACCGCGGCGTGACGGTGTACGCATCGAAGCTGGTCAGCTCGCCCGGCAAGCACGATGGCCTGTACTGGCCAACGCGACCCGGCGAACCGGAAAGCCCGCTTGGCCCCGCCTTCCTCAGCGCCGAGCATCGCAGCGCGCCGGGCGGGGGCTACCATGGCTATCACTACCGGCTGCTGACGTCGCAGGGTTCGCACGCGCCGGGCGGGAAGTATGACTATGTCGTCGATGGCAAGCTCTTTGGCGGGTTTGCCGTGATCGCGTGGCCGCTCCGGTATGGAGATACCGGCATCAAGAGCTTCATCGTGAGCCATGACGGCCGCGTCTACGAGCGCGACCTCGGTCCGGACAGTGCGGCAAGGGCCCGGGCGATCCGCTCGTTCGATCCCGGCCCGGGGTGGACCGAGGTCAAGCCATGACGCCCCCGGGCGAGGGAATGTCCGTCGCCCTTGTACTGACTGCGGAGGTGATCCATGTCCGTTCTCATGCTTAGCAACCTCGATGCCGCCGTCACCGACGAAGAGATCGGCGCCTTTCTGGTGAAATACGGCTTCCCGGAATACAACACCATCGAGCACATGGATGGCGACGGCAGCCGGCCTGCGGTCAGGCTGACCTTCGACACGCTTGACGACGAGACCCTGGACAAGCTCAAGGGCCGCATCCACCAGATGTTCTGGCATGGTCACAAGGTCAGCGCGCTGGTGATGCGCGAGCGCTTCAGCTGAAGCGGCCGCTGCTTCGCGGAGGCTAATAGGCCTCGTTCGTCCCGGGGCCGTGCGCCCGTCCTGCTAGTCCGCCCGGTTGAGCTTGCGATACTGGTTGAAGTGCCGCACCGCCTTCTGGAAGTGTCCCAGCTCATGATGCAGCCGCGCGGCGTTGTAATGCGCATCCGCATCGCCGGGCGCAAGCTCGATGCAACGATCGTACGCCGCCAGCGCCGACTGGGGCGCACCGATATCTTCCAGCGCGACGCCCAGGTTGAAATGCAGCTGCGGTGCCTCCGGCAGCCAGCCCAGCGCGCCTTCATAGAGCGCGATCGCGTCGTCGAAGCGCTGCTGGTCGGACAGCAGGCAGCCCAGGTTCAGGTAGGCGTCCAGCATGCCGGGCGACAGCGACAGCGCGCGCCGGTAGCCGGCTTCCGCGGCCACGGCATCGACGGGCTCGATCGCCTGTGCGCGCGCAAAGGCGTCGTCGGCCGCTGTTTCGCTGGCGGCGGCACGCGCCAGTTCCACCACGCGCATTTCATCCGGCGCCGGCTCGAATTCCATCAGCCGCTGCCCGCTCTCCACCAGCCACGCGCCGTGCCGGTCGCGCACCGAGACCTTGCCGCTGCTGGCGGACATGCGCACGCCCGACAGGTGCCGGTCCGGCGCGAGCCGTTCCAGCCGCTGCAGCGCCCGCAGGATCTGCGCCGGCGCGACGCGTGCCTGGTGTAGCGAGGCAGCCGTGCGGATCAGCACCACGTCCTGGAACGAGAACACATGCTCGCCGCGCGGGCCGCGCGCGGGCGTGACCAGCCCGGCGCTGACCAGGCTGCCGATCAGCCGGCGCGACACGCCCAGGCGCGCCTCCAGCGCCCGCGTGGTCAGGCCTTCGCCGCGGTTCACGCCGATTTCTTCGCGGTGCGCCGGATCGGCGTGGGCGCTGCCGGGGTTGCGGCGCGCTTGCCGGGACGGCGGGCGGACGCAGTGTCGGCGGCGGCCTTGCCTTTGGCCGCCGGCGCTGCCTTCTTCGACAGGCTGGCGCGCAGCGCATCCATCAGGTCGATGACCTCGCCGCCGGCGGCAACCTCGGCCGGCTCCGGCGACACGATCTGCTTGCCGGCGATCTTGGCATCGATGGCGGCGAGAACCCTCGCCTTTTCTTCGTCCTGGTACTGCGTCGGGTCGTATTGCTCTTCCGATGCCTGCTCGATCAGCTGGACCGCGAGTTTCAGTTCGGCATCCGAGACCGCTACCTCCTCGATATGCAATTCCGCGATATTGCGCACTTCGTCGGCGAACAGCAACTGCTGGAACACCAGTCCGCCTTCGACCGGCCGGATCTGCACGATATGCGATTTGCCTTTGGCGGCCCACTTGGCAATCGCGCAGCGTCCCGTCCTGGCCATGGCTTCGCGCAGCAGGCTGTAAGGCTTGCCGCCGCGCTTGTCCGGCGCGATGAAATAGGCCTTGTCGTAGTACAGCGGATCGACGCTCTGCTCGGGAATGAACGCGACGATATCGACCATGTGGCTGGCGCTTTCTTCCAGCGCCTTGAGTTCGTCGGGCGAGAAGGTCACGAAGCGGCCCTTTTCGAATTCATAGCCCTTCACCATCTCGGCCCGCTCGACAACCTGTTGCGTCTGCTCGGAGATGTACTGCTGCTTCAGGCGCGAGCCTTCCTTGCTCAGCAGGTTGAAGCGCACCGCCGAGCTGGTTTCGGTGGCCGTGTAGAGCTTGACGGGGATCGATACCAGGCCGAAGGAGAGGGACAGCGAGGCGAGGGAACGGGCAGGCATGGAAGTCTCCGCAATGCAGTACGGCTGGAATCAGCTTAAGCGCTCGATGGCGGCGGTCAAAGTCTGGCGCGTGTCCCAATAGGACTGCCACGGGTCCGCGACCTGGAAGCTGAGGTACTCGCGCGCATCGCGGATGGTCCACTGTGCGCCACTTTTCAGCTTGCCAAGTTGCTCCCACGACACCGGCATCGAGACCCCGAGCCCCGGCCTGGCCCGCGCCGAGAAGGCGGCCGCCGTGGTCTGGGAAAAGCCGTTACGCAGGTAGTCGACAAAAATCCGCCCCTTGCGGTTGGCCGCGCCCGGGCGGGCGGTGAAGCGCCGGGGCAGGGTGGCGGCCAGGTGCTGCACGGCCGCCCGGGAGAACGCCTTGACTTCATCGTACGAGCGGCGCGGCGCCAGCGGCACCACCACGTGCAGGCCCTTGCCGCCGCTGGTCTTCAGCCAGGACTGCAGGCCAAGTTCATCGAGCAGCGTATGCACAAGCATGGCCGCTTCGAGCATCGATTCCCACGGCACGCCTTCGCCGGGATCGAGATCGAAGATGACCCGGTCGGGGCGGTCGATCTGGCGTGCGGTGGAGTTCCAGGTATGGAACTCGACCACATTCATCTGGGCCGCCGCGACGATGGCTTCGGCCGAGTCGGCCGTCAGCAGCGCGCCGTGGCCGGGCCAGAGCGAGGCCGGGCGCTCGGTCAGCCCGGGCATTGCCGTTTCCGCGTGCTTCTGGAAAAACGTTGGCGCGTCGATGCCTTCCGGCGCGCGTACCAGCGACAGCGGGCGGTCGGCGAGGTGCGGCAGCATCATGCTGGCGACGCTCTCGTAGTAGCGCACCAGTTCGACCTTGGTGATGCCCCTGGAGCTGTCGATGACGCGTTCGGGGTTGGTGACCTTGATGGCGGCCATGCCATGCGGCGTCACGGCGGTCTGGACCGCTTCGCGCCGGATCGACCTGGCGGGCCGGTCGGTGCGCAAGCCCTTGAAGGAGGCATGGCGGACCTGGCCGTCCGGCGTCCAGTCGGAGAACTCGACCTCCGCCACCAGCGTTGGCTTGACCCATCGCGGCACGGCGGGGCGGCGACCGCCCCAGCGCCGGCTGCCACGCGCCTCGTTGGAGAAAGGGCTGTCGTCGACCTGCAATGCCGCCAGCCGCTTGTGCAGCTTCGCGGCCATCTCGCTGTCCCAGCCGGTGCCGACGCCGCCGACGTAAAGCAGGTCGCCCTTGTCGCCCTCAGCCTTGTCGCCCTCGCCATATACGCCCAGGTGCAGCCTGCCGATTTCAGTCTTCGACCCTTCGCGGTCCGAGAACCCGCCGATGACGAATTCCTGGCGCAGCTTGCACTTGATCTTCAGCCAGCTCTGCGTGCGCGCGGAAACGTAGGCGGCGTCCGCCCGCTTGAACATCAGGCCTTCCAGCCCGAGCTGGCACGCCGCCTGGAACATCTGCGCGGCAGGTGCTTCGAAGGCCTCGCTGAAGCGGACCCGGTCACTGCCCGTGCCGACCAGCGTGGCCAGCTTTTCCCGGCGCTGCGTCAGCGGCAAGTCGCGCAGGTCGCGGCCTTCCCAGTAAGGCAGGTCGAAGGCAAAGAAGACAATGGCGTCATGGCGTTGCCCGTCGATGGCATTCTGCAGAGCATTGAAGTCCGGCATGCCGTCGCGCAGCACGACGATCTCGCCATCGAGCCAGCCTTGCGAGATATCGAGCGTCTCGATCTCTGCGGCCAGCGAGCCAAGCTTGCGGGTCCAGTCATGTCCGTTGCGGGTGAACAGCGTCACCCGCGCATCGTCGATCCTCGCCAGGATGCGGTAGCCGTCGAACTTGGTTTCGATGATCCAGCCGGCGCCGTCCGGCAGCGTGGGCGAAGGCGTTGCAAGCTGCGGGGCCAGCCTGGCCGGGAGCGGCGCGCGCGGGGCGTGCCGGATGGCCTCGGCCGCATCTGCAACCGGGCCTTGCCCGGATTGGTTCAGGGCGCCCAGTGGCCTGGCGATGACGCTGTCCGGCAGCGCGGCCAGCACGTCGAACTCCGACAACGGCCGCGCCCACGCGTCGCGCTTCTTGAAGAGGATCCACTGTTCCGACTGGTCGCCCGGCCTGGCGATGCGGACCAGCTCCCAGCGGCCGGCCAGCTTCTCGCCGAACAGGTCGAACACCAGCTTGCCGGCTGCCATGCCGTCACGCGCGTCGCCGACCGGCGCCCACGTGCCGCGGTCCCAGACAATGACGGAGCCGGCGCCGTACTGTTTCGGCGGAATCTCGCCTTCGAAATCCGCATAGTCGAGCGGATGGTCTTCGACATGGATGGCAATGCGCTTTTCGGCAGGATCGTAGCTGGGCCCCTTGGGCACCGCCCAGCTCAGCAGCACGCCGTCCAGTTCGAGCCGGAAATCGTAGTGCAGCCGCCGCGCCCAGTGCTTCTGCACCACGAAACGCAACGGCTGCGCCTTCCCCCTGCGCCGTATGCCGGCGGGCTCGGGGGTGATGTGGAAATTCCGCTTGTGCTGGTAATCCTGAAGGCTGTCCGGCCGCTCCGCAGCGCGGCGCCTGGCCGTTGTCGCCCTTGGGTTCGTTGCCATAAGACTTGCGCGCCTCAGCCGCGCCACGAGGGCGCCCGCGATTCAAGTCTAGGGGCGCGCCCCGGGTGCGGTGTATCGGGCGGTGTCTTACGCAGGATCACGCAGGATGGAAGTGCATTTTTCGGCATCTTTGTGATCCTTCCCATCGGCCGCCCGCGCCGGAACCTGAGACACGAACTGTTATGGGATAATCCCCGGTTTGCCCAGGGCGCAGCTCAAGAGGTTGTCCGCACGGGCGCGCGCAAGGCCGTTCATCCCGTGGCCCGCAACCTTTCTGGCGACATTCCTTAGCAAAACAATGCCCACATACCGTTCCAAAACCTCCACCGCCGGCCGCAACATGGCGGGGGCCCGCTCGCTGTGGCGTGCCACCGGCATGAAAGACGAAGATTTCAACAAGCCCATCATCGCGGTGGTCAATTCGTTCACCCAGTTCGTGCCCGGGCACGTGCACCTGAAAGACCTGGGCCAGCTGGTCGCGCGCGAGATCGAGGCTGCCGGCGGCGTGGCCAAGGAATTCAACACCATCGCGGTCGATGACGGCATCGCCATGGGCCACGACGGCATGCTGTACTCGCTGCCCAGCCGCGACATCATTGCCGACTCGGTCGAGTACATGGTCAACGCGCACTGCGCCGATGCCATGGTGTGCATCTCCAACTGCGACAAGATCACCCCGGGCATGCTGATGGCCGCGATGCGCCTCAACATCCCGGTGATCTTCGTCTCCGGCGGCCCGATGGAAGCCGGCAAGACGCGCCTGGCAAACCCCGTCACCAAGGCCGTCGAGTTCAAGAAGCTCGACCTGGTCGACGCCATGGTGATCGCCGCCGACAGCGCCTACTCTGACGCCGACGTGGCCGAGGTGGAGCGCTCCGCATGCCCCACCTGCGGTTCGTGCTCGGGCATGTTCACGGCCAACTCCATGAACTGCCTGACCGAGGCGCTGGGCCTGTCGCTGCCGGGCAACGGCACGGTGGTGGCGACCCACGCCGACCGCGAGCAACTTTTCAAGCGCGCCGGCAGCCGCATCGTGGAACTGGCACGCCAGTACTACGAGCAGGAAGACGCGCGCGTGCTGCCGCGCTCGGTGGGCTTCAAGGCGTTCGAGAATGCCATGACGCTGGATATCGCCATGGGCGGCTCGACCAACACCATCCTGCACCTGCTGGCGATCGCGCAGGAAGCGGGCATCGACTTCACCATGGACGACATCGACCGCCTCTCGCGGGTCGTGCCGCAGCTGTGCAAGGTCGCGCCCAATACCAACAAGTACCACATCGAAGACGTGCACCGCGCCGGCGGCATCATGGCGATCCTGGGCGAGCTGGAGCGCGCCGGCAAGCTGCATACCGACGTGCCGACGGTCCACGCCCCGTCGCTCAAGGATGCGCTGGAGCAGTGGGATATCGGCCGCACGCAGGACGAAGCGGTCCGCCATTTCTACATGGCCGGCCCCGCCGGCATCCCGACGCAGGTGGCGTTCAGCCAGAATACCCGCTGGCCGAGCCTGGACCTGGACCGTGCGGAGGGCTGCATCCGTTCCTATGAGCATGCTTTCTCGAAGGAAGGCGGCCTGGCCGTGCTGCGCGGCAACATTGCGCGCGACGGCTGCGTGGTGAAGACCGCCGGCGTGGACGAGAGCATCCTGGTGTTCGAGGGCACGGCGCATGTCACCGAGTCGCAGGATGAGGCGGTCGAGAACATCCTGAACGACAAGGTCAAGGCCGGCGACGTGGTGATCGTTCGCTACGAAGGCCCCAAGGGCGGCCCCGGCATGCAGGAAATGCTGTATCCGACCAGCTACATCAAGTCCAAGGGCCTGGGCAAGGCGTGCGCGCTGCTGACCGACGGCCGCTTCTCGGGCGGCACCTCGGGCCTGTCGATCGGCCACTGCTCGCCCGAGGCGGCAGCCGGCGGCGCGATCGGCCTGGTGCGCGATGGCGACAGGATCCGCATCGACATTCCCAACCGCTCCATTGACGTGCTGGTGTCCGACGAGGAACTGGCGCGCCGCCGCGAGGAGCAGGACGCCCGGGGCTGGAAGCCGGTCAAGGCGCGTCCGCGCAAGGTGTCGGCCGCGCTGAAAGCCTATGCCAAGCTGGTCATGTCGGCCGACAAGGGCGCCGTGCGCGACCTGTCGCTGCTGGACGACTGACGCCGCGGATTTGGCGCCGGCGGGAAGGGCCGCTCTCCGGAGCGGCCTTTTTTCGCCCTGTTTTTTGTATCGGCGTATCTGGCATCCGCACCCGGATACACAGCGATACAAGACGGCGGGGTGCCCGACACATTGCGCTTGCGAGCGCCTCCTAGACTGGTGGCTGGTTCGATCACCCGATAGGAGAGAAGGATGTCAAACACCATCGACCTGCCGCGCCGCGGCTTCCTCGGTGCTGCCGCGCTGACGCTCGCCGCCGCGCACGCCGGCCTGGCACAAGCCGCCCGTCCCGAGGCCGGCCTAGCCAAGACCGCGCCGTTGCCGTCGACCACGCCAGGCACCCATACGAAGTTCGCGGCGCTCCGCCAGGTCAATGCCGGCGTGCTGAACGTCGGCTATGCCGAAGCCGGGCCGGCCGACGGGCCCGTCGCGCTGCTGCTGCACGGCTGGCCGTATGACATCCACAGCTTCGTCGACGTGGCGCCGTTGCTGGCGGCACGCGGCTATCGCGTGATCATTCCCTATCTGCGCGGCTTCGGTTCGACTACCTTCCTGTCGTCCGCCACGATGCGCAACGGACAGCCATCGGCGATCGCAGCCGACATGATCGCGCTGATGGATGCGCTGCGCATCCAGACCGCCGTGGTCGCCGGCTTCGACTGGGGCGCGCGCACCGCCGACATCATGGCCGTGCTGTGGCCGGACCGTTGCCGGGCACTGGTCTCGGTCAGCGGCTACCTGATCGGCAGCCAGGCCGCCGGCAAGAAGCCGCTGCCGCCCGAGGCAGAACTGCAATGGTGGTACCAGTTCTACTTCGCCACCGACCGTGGCCAGGCCGGCTACCAGCAATACACGCACCAGTTCGCCAAACTGATCTGGAAACTGGCGTCGCCGAAGTGGGAGTTCGACGATGCCACCTTCAATCGTAGCGCCGTCGCGTTCGACAACCCCGACCACGTGGCGATCACCATCCACAACTACCGCTGGCGGCAGAGCCTTGCCGCCGGCGAGCCGCGCTTCGACGAGTTCGAGAAACGCCTTGCCACCGCGCCGACGATCAGCGTGCCCACCATCACCATTGAAGCCGACGCAAACGGCGCGCCGCACCCGGCGCCCAGTTCGTATGCGAGCAAGTTCACCGGGCGCTACGAGCACCGCCAGCTGAGCGGCAAGATCGGCCACAACCCGCCGCAAGAGGCGCCGGTGGCGTTTGCGCAGGCGGTATTGGACGTCGACAGCCGCTGATGCCACAGGAGCTGCCGGAAAGCTGGCGCATCCGGCATCCCTTGCCATTTACGCGGGCCGGGCGCTGCACTACTCTGCACGGATGCGGATTCGCTGCTCGTCTTTATCTCGTCCCGGGAATGCCATCGCCATCGCCATCTCCATCGCGCTGGCGCTGGCGTTCGCGCTTTCCGGTTGCGCGGCCTTGCCGGCTCCCGCATGCGCGGCCGGAGAACAAGCCGCAATCGCCGAACTGATCTACTTCGGCATGGAAAAGCCCGGCGGAACGGTGTCCGAGGCGGAATGGGACGCCTTTGTGCAAGGCTCCGTGGCACCGCGCTTCCCGGACGGCTTCACGGTCTGGCCGGCGTCCGGCCAATGGCGCGGCGCGGACGGCAAGGCCGTCAGGGAAGCCACGCGCGTGCTCAGTCTGGTGCATGCCCCCGACCAACGCAGCGAGGCGGCGGCACGCGCCATCGCCAGCGAGTACAAGGTCCGCTTCCGGCAGGAAGCGGTGCTCAGGGTGCGCGGCCACGCCTGTATGTCGTTCTAGGACTTTCCTGTCCGTGCCAGCCGCATTTCGATGGTGGACAGCGCGTCCTTGTACAAGGAATGCCACTGATCGGAGAGGGCCTCTCGCAAGGGGTGCCAGAAAAACCTGAACACGTGGCCGTCATCATCGGCCGTGCGATGCTCCCAGGTGTCCGGCAGCGGCTGCGATGGCTCGCAGAGATGCAGCGACCATACCTGTTGTTCGTAACCGGATTCCCACAACCCCAGGTCGGCAGTCACCAAGCCAGAAATGCCGGACTCCTCGCGCAGCTCGCGCACGGCGGCATCTGCCGGAGGTTCACCCGGCTCGATCGTGCCTTTGACGATCTGGAATCCGGAGAGGGGGTGCTCGAACGCCAGGATCTCGAGACCGTTCTGCGTGCGTCTCAGGACAATCGGACAGGCTTTGGTCGGCTTCATCTGGAAGTCCTGATAGAGAATTCGCGTGAACTGCAGCAACCCTCGCGGTTGCGCTGTTCCGGTTGGACCGCGGGAACATGGGAAGAATCCGGGCCTTCAGTGGCCTCGCAGGCACCGCGCCTGCCGGGTCACGCAGCGCCGTTCGATGGCCACTGTTCGATCGGTCGATACAGCGCCGGCTGGTCAGGACACCGGCATTGTTGTTCATGCAACTGTAACAAGCCACCGGTAACGCAGCGTCCGTCCATCACCGGATACCAAAGGGCGCTTCGCCCGGCCAGCGCCACCACACCGGGCGCTGACGGCGCGTACGCCTGCCACTGGCGTGCTGGCACTTCGCGCCCGCCGCGTTCCGCCTGCTGGCGGATGACGGCAGCGCGTGGTCGACCTGTGGGCCTATCGCGACTGACCGCCGCGGAGCGCGCCAGCATCCGCGATGCGGGCCTGTGTGGTGGCGGCGAATGCGGCGTTCGGAAATTGCAGAGGCAGGAATTCTCGCGGGCGGCGATGATAGCCATCGTCACAGACCGATTTCCGAGCCATCATGCGCGTCCATCTGCAGTCCCCCATGCATATCAGCCTGCAGCGGCTGCTGCTGGCATTTCCGCTGTCGGTCGCTGCCACGCACGGGCGGGTGGTGGTCAGGCGGCGCGGCTACGAGCGCGTGCTGCTGCCGGGCCAGGAGATCGCCGTGGCGGCCTTCGAAGCCACCGAACTGCACCTCGACGGCAGCGGCGCGCAACCCGCTGCTTGCTGTCTCGAACTGCACGGCGTGATGCCCGCGGCGGCACAGGCAGCGCTGCATCTCCGCATCTGCAAGCGGGTATTCCTGCAGCCGCAATATGCCTGGAGCGCAGCATTCATCGCCGAACGGCTCGGCATGTCCACGGCGCAGGTGCGCCGCACGCTGTTCGCGCAAGGCACCGCGCTGACCGACCTGTGCCGGACGCAGCGGCTGATGCGCGTGCTGTTCGAAACCATGTCGGGGCACGTGGCGACGGCCGACCTGGCGCGCTTTGCCGGCTGGCCCGCCAATAGCGACCTCCACTGTGCTTTCTATGACCGCTTTGGCCTGTCCATGGATGCGGCGCGCCGTCTCGCGCTGCACCGCGGTCCGGAAAGGCAGCGTTCGGTAGCGTGAGCCGCGTCGCGCGTTTTCCGCACCGCATTTCCCGCCGACGCGGGCCGGCATTTTCGAAGCACGGAACACCGCGGGGGCCTGCGTTGACTGGCAGGCGCGCGGCGGCCACGATCGCTTCCAGCATGGGATGTCCAAGGTGCTTGAAGGAATCCGCGTCCTCGATTCCGCGCCCTCCCGGGATTTCCAGCCAGACTTGCCGGCCCGCGGACAGGCCGCCGACGCCGGGCGATATTCGCCCCGGCGGTGCGGCATTCGCACCGGCATCGTGTACGGGCGCCGCCATTGCGCGATAATCCCGTAACACGCTAGGGAACGATGTAATGCGCTTTGATCTGGTCGATCTGAAACTGTTTACGCATATTGCCGAGGCCCAGAGCCTGACCGGCGGCGCGCAGCGTTCCCACCTGTCGCTGGCCGCGGCCAGTACCCGCATCAAGAACCTGGAGGAGTATGTCGGCGTCAAGCTGCTGAGCCGCAGCAGCCAGGGCGTGAAAATCACGGGTGCCGGCGAGACCTTGCTGGCCCACGCGCGCCGCGTGATCCGGCAGCTGGAGCAGCTCAGCGGCGATCTGCAGGAATACGTGGCCGGCGTAAAGGGGCATGTGCGCGTCTTTGCCAACACCACGGCGATGAGCGAGTTCCTGCCCGCGGTGCTGCGCACCTACCTCGTCAACAATCCCGACGTGACCATCGACATGCAGGAGCGGCTCAGCCCGGACATCGTGCGTGCGGTGCAGGAGGGGATGGTCGATATCGGCATCATCGCCGGCAATGTGCGCACCGAAGGGTTGGAGGTCATGCCCTACCGGCGTGACCGGCTGGTGCTTGCGACCGCACTGAGCCATCCGCTGGCCGAGCGCGACACCGTCGACTTCATCGATACGCTCGACTACGACTTCATCGGCCTGCCGGAAGCCAGTGCCATTCATAACTTCCTCAAGCGCGCCGCCGCCGACCTGCAGCGAGAGCTGCGCTGGCGCGTCCAGGTCAGCAATTTCGAGACCGCCTGCCGCATGATCGAAGCCAATGTCGGCGTCGGCGTGCTGCCCGAGAGCACGGCCGCGCGGCACGCCGGCACGATGGCGCTGCGCATCGTCCAGCTCAACGACGAATGGGCCGAGCGCAAGCTGCAGGTGTGCGTGGCGGATGTCGGCGCGTTGCCGCTGTTTGCGCGCAAGCTGGTCGACCTGCTGGTCGAGGACGGGCTCGGGCGGCAGGACTGATCGACCCCGCCGCGGTTACCGCTACTTCTGCCGCGAAACCATCTGCCTGAGCTGGTGCTTGAGCAGCTTGCCGCTGGCCGTCGTCGGGATGGTGGCGACGCGCAGGATTTTTTCCGGGCGCTTGTACGGCGACAGACGGTCGACGAGGTAATCGTGCAGCGCCTGCGCATCGAACTTCTCGCCATCCTTGATCTCGACAAAGGCAATCACCTGCTCATTGCCGTCCGCTGCAGGCTGGCCGACCACGGCCGACACGCGTACCGACGGATGCGAGTTGATCACCGATTCGACCTCGATCGGATAGACGTTGAAGCCCGAGTGGATGATCAGGTCCTTGGTGCGGCCCACGATGAACAGCGCGCCGTCTGGCCCCAGCCGGCCGAGGTCGCCGGTATTGAGCCAGCCGCCGGGGCGCAGCGCTTCCGCGCTCAGTGCCGGCGCGCGGTAATAGCCGCGCATGACACCGGGGCCCCTGACCCACAGCTCGCCGGGTTCGCCGGCCGGCACCGCCTGGCCATCGGGCCCGACCACCTGCAGTTCGGCGCCCTCGACGATCTCGCCCGCCGAGCAATCGCCGCGCGGCCGGTCCATGCGCGTGACGAACAGCGAGCCCGCGTACTCGGTCATGCCGTAGCCATGGTGCAGCGGCTGGCCGAACATCGCTTCGACTTCCTGCTTGAGCGTCGGGTCGAGCGGCCCGCCGCCGGTGTACAGGTAGCGCAGCCTGGGCGATGGCGCCAGCGGCACGCCGCTCGCACGCACATGCGCGAGGATGCGGCTGAACATGGTCGGCACACCCTGCAGCAGCGTGATCGCCCCGTGCCGGATCGCCGCGGTGACGTCCGCTGCATTGAAGCGTGCGCTCAGGTAAAGGCTGGCGCCGGCCTGGAAGGTCGACACCAGCAGCGTGCCCAGTCCGAAGACATGCGACATCGGCATGACTGCATAGGCGCAGTCGTCCGGCTGCATGCGGCGCGATTCCACCGTGACGCGGGCAAAATGCAGCAGGCCGCGGTGCGTCACCATCACGCCCTTGGGCTGCCCGGTGGTGCCGGAGGTATAGATCAGCGCGGCGACCTCGCGTGCCAGGGCTTCGGGCTCGCGTTCGCTGGCGCGGTCGGGGGCGCTGGCCATCAGCGGGCCGAGTCCGGCCGGCGCGATTTCGCGGGCACGGTAGCGCACGCCGTGCCGCAGCGCATCGGGCGAGGCGCCGTGGGTAAACAGCATCAGTCGCGGCTGGCAGTGCGAGCGGATCACTTCGATCTCGCGCTCCGACAGGCGCGCGTTGACCACCACCGGCCATGCGCCGAGTTCGGATAGTGCGAAAACCAGCGTGATCACGGCGAGGGAGTTCTCGGCCACGACCATGACCCGGTCGCCGGTGCCGACCTCCTGCGCCTGCAGCCAGTCCTGGGCGTGGCCGATACCCTGCCACAGCTGCGCGAAGGTCACGATACGGCCATCCTCGAAGACGGCCGCGCGGTCAGGGGCCGCGGTGGCCCAATGGCGGGGGATATCGCTGATCCGTTGCGGGTTGGCTCGGTCCGGAGGCATCGCGCGGAAAGTCCTTGTGCGGGGTAGAAAACCGTCCGGAAAACCGGACGACGCCAGTGTATGTGCGCGGCAGGTGCGCTGCAATCGCGGATCGGTGAAGGCCGCTTTCGAGCTTGCCGAAAGCGCGCGCGTCAGGCCAGCTGCTGTTCCAGCCACTGCGGCACGAACGCCGCGGCGCGCGTGGCGGCAGGGGCCGGCCGCCTGGTGCCGGACCGTGCCAGCGCGTGCAGCGACAGTCCGAACCAGTCGTAGAACGCCGCCTCCAGGTCGCTGCGCGGCGGCCAGCCGATACGCCGGCGGGCGTGCCGCCGGGCCGCAAGCGCATGCCGAGGCTGCAGCGTGCCGGCTGCAGCGCGCCGCCGTCGAGGTACAGGTCGACCGTTTCGAACGGCGCCACCACCAGGGACTGTCCGGGTACGGCCAGGCGCTCGAAGCCGCGGCGCCGCACCAGGGTCTTGCCTTGCGTCGCGGCGATCACCAGCGGGAACGCCGGCAACAGCCGCGACACCTGCGTAGGCGAGAAAGCCTGGAGTTCGATGCGCATGGTCTTCGGGCAACCGTGTGAGGGCCTGGGCGGCTTGTCGTCGTATCGGCTTACACCACGCCCCTGGTGCGCAGCGCCTGCACCTGCTCAGCATCGAGCTTCAGGTAGTCGCGCAGCACTTCCTCGGTGTGCTGGCCCAGCGCCGGCGGGGCATAGCGCAGCGTGGCCGGCGTCTCCGACAGGCGCAGCGGGCTGGCGGCGGTCACTACCCGATTGACGCTCTGGCCGGCGGGCGGCGGCTCGCCCGGATAGCGCGACTGCTCGATGCGCAGGCCGCGCGACCGCACGTGCGGGTCTGCATACGCCTGGGCGATATTGTTGATCGGGCCGCACGGCACGGAATTGGCTTCGAGCAACGCGACCCATTCGGCGGTGGTGCGGGTGCGCGTCAGCTCCATCATCATCGCGATCAGCACCTTGCGGTTGTTGACGCGGCCGGTGTTGGTGGCATAGCGCTCGTCGCGCGCCCAGTCCACCCCCGCGGCCTCGCAGAAGCGCGCGAACTGCCCATCGTTGCCGATCGCCAGCAGCATGTTGCCGTCGGCGGTGGGGAAGTCCTGGTAGGGCACCACACTCGGATGGATATTGCCCTGGCGGCGCGGCACGTCCTCGGCATTGAGGAAGCCCGCGCCCTGGTTGGCGAGCACCGCCATCGCCACGTCCAGCAGGGCGATGTCGATATGCTGGCCGCGGCCGGTGTAGTGGCGCGCTTCCAGCGCGCTGAGGATCGCGGTGGTGGCGTACATGCCGGTGAACAGGTCGATCACCGCCACGCCCACTTTCATCGGACCGCCGCCGGGTTCGCTGTCGGCATGGCCGGTGATGCTCATCAGGCCGCTCATGGCCTGGATCAGCAGGTCATAGCCGGGGCGGGCGGCGTACGGGCCGGTATGGCCGAAGCCCGTCACCGAGCAATAGACCAGGCGCGGATTGATCGTGCTCAGGCTCTCGTAGTCCAGCCCATAGCGCTTGAGGCCGCCGGTCTTGAAGTTCTCGACCACGACATCGCTGTGGCGGGCCAGCTCGCGGATCAGTGCCTGGCCTTCGGGCTTCGACATGTCCACGGTGACCGAACGCTTGTTGCGATTGGCCGCGGTGAAATAGCTGGCCTGCCGCGTGGGCACGCCATCCTCGCCGGACAGGAACGGAGGGCCCCAGTGGCGGGTATCGTCGCCTTCGCCGGGTTTCTCGATCTTGATGACATCGGCGCCCATGTCCGCCAGGTTCTGGGTGGACCACGGCCCGGCCAGCACGCGCGACAGGTCGAGCACGCGCAGGTGGCTCAGCGCGCCCGTGCGCGGCGAAGGGGGCGGCAGGTCGGGAAGGGAATTGGCGGCGGAATCGGTCATGGAAATCGTGGCGGTTGCTTCTTGGCTGCCCGTCCCGCGGGACGGGCAGGTTGGGGGCATCTCGGCGGCCCGGCCCTCAGGCGCCGCGCGCCTCGCGGATCATGTTGCGGGCGATGATGACCTGCTGGATCTGCGTGGTGCCTTCATACAGGCGGAACAGGCGCACGTCGCGGTAGAAGCGCTCGATGCCGAACTCCGAAATATAGCCGGAACCGCCGAGAATCTGCACCGCGCGGTCGGCCACGCGGCCCACCATCTCGGTGGCGAACATCTTGCAGCAAGAGGCTTCGGTGGAAACGTTCCTGCCTTCGTCGCGGCGGCGCGCGGCGTCGATCACCATGCATTCGGCGGCGTAGAGTTCGGCCTGGCTGTCGGCCAGCATGGCCTGGATCAGCTGGAACTCGCAGATCGGCTGGCCAAACTGCTGGCGCTCGAGCGCGTAGTTGAGCGCGTCGCGCAGCACGCGCCTGGCCACGCCAACGCTGACCGCCGCGATGTGGAGCCGGCCCTTGTCCAGCACCTTCATCGCGGTCTTGAAGCCCTGGCCCTCCTTCAGGCCGATCAGGTTGGCCGCCGGCACGCGCACATTCTCGAAGATCACGTCGCAGGTATGCGCGCCTTTCTGGCCCATCTTGAGGTCGCGCTTGCCAAAGCTGATGCCCGGCGTCTTCGCGTCGACGATGAAGGCCGAGACCCCGGCCGAGCCCTTGATGTCCGGATTGGTCCGGGCCATCAGCGTAAACATGCCGGCCTGCGGCGCGTTGGTGATAAAGCGCTTGGTGCCGTTGACCACGTAGTGGTCGCCATCCTTGATGGCGGTGGTGCGCAGCGAGCCAGCGTCCGAGCCGGCATCCGGCTCGGTCAGCGCGAACGAGGCCAGGATCTCGCCGGTGGCCAGGCGCGGCAGCCACGCCTGCTGCTGCTCGGGCGTGCCGTCCATCAGGATGCCCTGCGAGCCGATGCCGAAGGTGGTGCCCAGCAGCGAGCGGAACGCGGGCGAGGTCTGGCACAGCTCCATGACCACGCGCGCTTCCTCTTCCATGGTCAGTTCCAGCCCGCCGAAGCGCTCGGGGATGGTCATGCCGAACAGGCCCATCTCGCGCATGTCCTGCACGATGTCCTGCGGGATCTCATCGGTTTCGGCAACCAGTGCCTCGGCGGGCACCAGGCGCTCGCGCACGAAGCGCCGCACGCTGTCGAGCAGCGCTTCCAGGGTGTCGTTATCGCGGATCATGTCGGGTTTTCCTCAGTGTCGGGTCGATGTGCGGGGGCAGGTGAGGGTGCGGGCGGGGCTCAGTCCAGCGTCACGCCCTTGAGCACGCCGGCCCACTGCGCGCGCTCGCGCGCTGCGGTGCTGACGACGTCCTGCGTGGTGCCACTCCACTGCTCGTAGCCGAGTTCGGCGTAGCGCTTCTTGAGCTCGCCGTCTTCCACGGCTTGCTTCACCGCCGCTGCCAGCTTCTGCGTCAGCTCCGGCGACAGCCCCTTCGGCGCGTAGATGGCGTACCAGCCGCCAGCCTCGTAGTCCTTCAGTGCGGGGATGCCGGCCTCGCGGAAGGTCGGCACGTTGGGCAGCGACGGGCTGCGCCTGGGGGAACCCACGGCGATGGGCTTGACCTTGCCGCTCTGCACGTAGTTGCTGGCGGTGCTGATGATGTCGAACATCACGTCGATCTGGCCGCCGATGGTGTCGGTCATGGCAGGAGCATTCCCCTTGTAGGGGATGTGGTTCAGCTCGACCTGCGCCTGCCGCGCGAACAGCGCCATGGCGACGTGGTTGGAGCTGCCGACGCCGGAGGAGCCGTAGCTGAGCTTGCCGGGATGGGTCCTGGCGTAGGCGACCAGTTCCTGCGTGCTCTTGAACGGTTCCTTGGTATTGGCCACCAGCATGTTGTAGTAGCGCGCCACCGGTGCCACCGGCGTCAGGTCGCGGGCCGGATCGAACGGCAGGCTCTTCATGATGTTGGGCGCCACCGTCAGCGCGGCGCTGGCGGCGAACCACAGCGTGGAGCCGTCCGGCTTGCCGCGCACCACTTCATACCCGGCCAGCGTGGCATTGGCGCCGGGCTTGTTGTCGACGATGACGTTGGCGTTGAGCGTCTTGCCCAGCGACGCCGCGAACAACCGCGCGGCCTGGTCGGCGGGGCCGCCCGCGGCATAGCCGACCACGAGGCGGACCGGCTGGCCGTTGCCCTGCGCGGCTGCAGGGACGCTGGCCAGGGTTGCGGCGCTCAGGGCCAGTCCGGACAGCAGCAGATGGCGGCGTGAGGTGGAAATCAAGATACTTCTCCTACGTGATGCGGATAAAGCAGACAGCCATGCATGAAGGCAGGCACGGCTCCTCGCCTTCGATGGGGCCGTGCGGTACTGCGGACATGAAAGGGCGCGATCAGCAGCGCTCGAACACCGCGGCGATACCCTGGCCGCCGCCGATGCACATGGTTTCCAGGCCATAGCGGCCGCCACGGCGCTGCAGTTCGTGCAGCAGCGTGGCCAGGATGCGCACGCCGGTGGCGCCGATCGGATGGCCCAGCGAGATGCCCGAGCCGTTGACGTTGAGCTTCTGCTCGATCGCGTCCTGGTCGTTCCATTCCCAGCCCTTCAGCACGGCCAGCACCTGGCAGGCAAAGGCTTCGTTCAGCTCCACCAGGTCCATCTGGTCCAGCGTCAGGTTCAGGCGCTTGAGCAGCTTCTTCACCGCAGGCACCGGGCCAATGCCCATGTGCGACGGCTCGCAGCCCGCCGCGGCCCAGCCCACCAGCGTCGCCATCGGGGTCAGGCCCAGTTCGGCCAGCTTGTCTTCGGCCACGATCAGGCAGGCGGCCGAGGCATCGTTCTGCTGGCTGGCGTTGCCGGCGGTGACGGTGCCGTTCGGCATCAGCGCGCGCAGCTTGCCCAGGCTTTCCATCGAGGTGCCGGGACGGAAGCCCTCGTCACGCGCGAACGTGACCGGGTCGCCCTTGCGCTGCGGCACCTGCACCGGCACGATCTCGGCGTCGAAGCGGCCGGACTCCCACGCCGCCGCGGCACGTTCGTGGCTGCGCACGGAGAAGGCGTCGGCCTGCTCGCGGGTAATGCCGTAGTCGCGCGCCAGGTTCTCGGCGGTCTCGATCATCCCCGAGATCTTGCCGAAGCGCTCGACCGGCTGCGAGCGCTCGCGGCCGCGGTCGAGGCGGTCGTAGAACTTCACGTTGCCCGAGCGCGAGCCCCAGCGCATGTCGGTGGTGTAGTACTCGATATTGCTCATGCTCTCGACGCCGCCGGCGATGACCACGTCGGCAGCGCCGCTCTGCACCATCATCGACGCGGTGACGATGGCCTGCAGGCCGCCGCCGCAGCGGCGATCCAGCTGCATGCCCGGCACTTCGACCGGAAGCCCGGCCTGCAGCGCAGCCCAGCGGCCCACGCAGGGCACTTCGCTGTTGGCGTAGGACTGGGCAAAGACCACGTCATCGATGCGGGCGGGGTCGATGCCGCTGCGCTCGACGACGGCGCGCACGGTGGTGGCGGCCAGTTCCTCGACGGACACGGGGCGCAGGCTGCCGCCGAAGGTGCCGACGGGAGTACGGAGGGGGGTGACGATTGCGGCTCGGCGCATGGAAGTCTCCTTGGAAATTCTGTCAGGTAGCGAAGCAGGCGGCGGGTCAGGCCGCGCCCGTGGTGGCAACAAAAACCGCGCCGCACTGGCGCAGCAGGGCGTGGGCCTGGCGCTCCAGGTCCCCGCGGTGTTCGGGGGCGGCGATGTCCAGCATGCGGCGCACACGCTGCGACAGGGTCTGGCCGCGCAGGTCGGCGACGCCGTGTTCGGTGACGATCAGGCCGGCATCCGAGCGCGGCGTGCTGACCGGGCCGGACAGCTGCGCCACGATCCGGCTCGCGCCCCTGGCGGTCGCGGGCAGGGCGACGATGGGCAGGCCACCGCGGCTGCGCGCGGCGCCGCGCAGGAAGTCGACGGCGCCGCCCACGGCGCCGACATAGACCCCGGCGGCCACTTCGGCATTCACCTGCCCGGTCAGGTCGACCTCGATCGCCGAGTTGATCGCCGTGAGCTTGTCGAGGCTGGCCAGCACCTCGGGGTGATGGGTGTAGCTGGTCTCGCGCAGCTGCAGCTTCGGATTGCGGTGGGCCCAGCGGCGCAGGCGCTCGCTGCCCATCAGGATGCCGCCGATGCCGATGCCGGTATCGATGGTCTTGCGCGCGTTGGTCAGCACGCCGGCTTCGGCCAGCGCGGCAATGCCGTCGCCAACCGCGCCGCTGTGCAGGCCCAGGTCGCGGCGGTCGTGCAGCGCGGCCACCACCGCCTCGGGCAGGTTGCCGATGCCCATCTGCAGCGTGGCGCCGTCTTCGACCCAACCGGCGATATGGCGCGCGATCGCCTGTTCCGCCAGCCCCGGGGCGCTGCGGTCCAGGCTGATTGGCGCATGCGCGGCATCGACCAGCAGGTCGATCTGGTCGGCGGTGAGGTGGCGGCTGCCATAGGTCCATGGCACCTCCGGGTTCACCTCGGCGACGATCACGCGGGCCCGGTCGAGCGCCGCGGGAATGTACTCATGCACCAGGCCCATGCTGTAGCGGCCTTCGTCGTCGGGCGGCGACACCTGCACCAGCACCACGTCGGCGCGCAGCGCGCCTTCCCGGATCAGGCCGGGCAGGTGCGAATAGTGGCTCGGCACGATGTCCAGCACGCCGGCCCTGGCCAGCGCGCGGTGCGGCCCGCTGGCGGCATAGCCGAAGAAGTCGATCACGTCGGCCTGCGCCGGCTGCAGCGTGTCGGACTGGCCGATGCCGACAAACACGCTCAGCCGGCTACCCCGGGCGAGCGCGTGGCGGTGCTCGACCAGCGCGCGCGTCAGCGTCAGCGGTTCGGCGGTGGCCTGGCCCCACCAGATATGATCGCCGGGTTGCAGCAGTACCTGCAGTGCCGAGGCCAGTTCGTTGTTATCCACGGTAGCGGGATGCATGGGATGGCGCCGGATCAGGCGATCTCGGCCCAGCCGTGGCTGAGCACTACCTTGTCGCGTTCGGCGACGCGGGCGCGCACCTGGAAGTGGTTGGGATTGTCCGGCGTGCGCCAGATCTCGGTGACCAGCGTTTCACCGGGGAACACCGGCGCGGTGAAGCGGATATCCAGCGCGCGCAGGCGGGCCGGATCGCGCTCCGCGCACTGGCGCACCAGTGCATGCGCGACCAGCCCGTAGCTGGCCAGGCCGTGCAGGATCGGGCGCTCGAAGCCCGCTATTTTGGCGACCGCCGGGTCGGCGTGCAGCGGATTGAAGTCCCCCATCAGGCGATACAGCAGCGCGGCTTCGGGGCGGATTGCCTGCGTGTCGGTGAAATCCGGCGCGCGGTCTTCCGGGGTGGGACGCAGCGCGGGCAGCGGTTCGTCGCTGGGCTGGCCGCCGTCGCGCTGGCTGTAGCCGCCGTCGCCGCGCAGGAAGCTGACCTGCTGCACCGTTGCCAGCAACTCGCCGTCTGCGGTTTCGAGCCGGCGTTCGGTGACCATGATCGCGCCCTTGCCTTCACCCTTGTCGGTCAGGTGCGTGATGCGGTTGTGGCCGACGACGTCGGCGCTGGCCGGCAGCGGGCGGTGCAGGCGCATGCGTTGCTCGCCGTGCAGCAGCTTGACCCAGTCGATGCCGGTATCCGCCTCGCGCGCCCAGAAGCCGGGATAGCCCAGTACCACCGCTTGCGAGGGCAGCGTGCGCAACCCGCCCGCGGCGCCCTCGAACACGAAGGGCAGGGCGGCCGCGTCCAGCGGATCGTTGCCCAGCCCCAGGCTGAGCGCATACAGCATGGTGTCGCGCTCGGTATAGCGCTGGCGTACGGGGGCGAACGATCGCTGCTTGAGGTGCTGGTAGCTCACTGCCATGTGCGGGTCCTATGTCTTCATCAGGAGATTGCCGTGAGAATGTCGCCAAAGTGGGTTTTGCGCTATTTGACAATGCCAATGGCCGGCTTCGGCGTTTGCGAAAACGGCACCTCGGGCACGGGATATCGGCCTTAAGCGCCGTGGAAGGCGCGCTTTCGCAATGGCTGATTGCCCGGGGCGGAGATCGCAGCGACTATTGCGGCCAAGACAGCATCGGTCGCCCCAAGGACCATCCCGTGGGACCGAAGCGCCGCAATTCCGCCCGTAGAACCAAGCCAACGACGCGCCATGATCGAACAGACCCAATCGAACAACTACCAAGAAATCCGCGATGCCGTGCGCGCGCTTTGCGCCGAATTCCCGGATGAGTACTTCCGCAAGGTCGACGAGCAGCGCGCCTACCCCGAGGCCTTCGTCAACGCACTGACCGCGGCCGGCTGGCTGGCCGCGCTGATCCCGCAGGAATACGGCGGTTCCGGCCTGGGCCTGACCGAAGCCTCGGTGATCATGGAAGAGATCAACCGCAGCGGCGGCAATTCCGGCGCCTGCCACGGCCAGATGTACAACATGGGCACGCTGGTGCGCCACGGTTCCGAGGCGCAGAAGGAAAAGTACCTGCCGAAGATCGCCTCGGGCGAGTGGCGGCTGCAGTCGATGGGCGTGACCGAGCCCACCACCGGCACCGACACCACCAAGATCAAGACCTCGGCGGTCAAGAAAGACGGCCGCTACGTCGTCAACGGCCAGAAGGTGTGGATCAGCCGCGTGCAGCACAGCGACTTCATGATCCTGCTGGCGCGCACCACCGCGCTGGCCGACGTGAAGAAGAAGAGCGAAGGCATGTCCATCTTCATGGTGGACCTGCATGAAGCGCAGAAGAAGGGCCTGACCGTGCGGCCGATCCCGAACATGGTCAACCACGAGACCAACGAGCTGTTCTTCGAAGACCTGGAAATCCCCGAGGAAAACCTGATCGGCGAAGAAGGCAAGGGCTTCAAGTACATCCTCGACGGCCTCAACGCCGAGCGCACGCTGATCGCCGCCGAATGCATCGGCGACGGCTACTGGTTCATGGACCGCGTCACCAAGTACGTCAGCGAGCGCGAAGTCTTCGGCCGCCCTATCGGTCAGAACCAGGGCGTGCAGTTCCCGATCGCCGAATCCTTCATCGAGCTGGAAGCCGCCAACCTGATGCGCTGGAAGGCCTGCGAACTGTTCGACAAGCACGAGCCGATGGGCGCGCAGGCCAACATGGCCAAGTACCTCGCGGCCAAGGCCAGCTGGGAAGCCGGCAACGCCTGCCTGCAGTTCCACGGCGGCTTCGGCTTTGCCTGCGAATACGACGTCGAGCGCAAGTTCCGCGAGACGCGCCTGTACCAGGTCGCGCCGATCTCGACCAACCTGATCTACTCGTACGTCGCGGAACACATCCTGGGGCTGCCGCGCTCGTTCTGAGCGGTAGAACCGTCGATCGATACCGCTTCAGGCCGGCGCTGTCGCGCCGGCCGTTTTGCATGCGCAGTATCAGATGCCCGCGAGGCTAGCGGGTGGGCGTTGCCGGACGGGTGTCGCGCGCCGTGCCCGGCGCCGGATATACCTCGTCGCCAGCAGCGATCGGCAAGCGTGGTGGTGGCGGAGTCATGGAGGTGTCGCGCGGCGGCGCTTCACATCCCGCCACGGTCGCAGCGAGCAGGGCGATGCAAAACGCACGGCCCGACCGGCGGTGCCAGGCGCGGTGCCGGTTAAAGATGAGCATGGATGGCATGGAGCGGCCCTTTGCGCGGAATGCGTTCAGTGTAGGCAAAGGTGACAGCTGCCGCCGCCCCGAACGCCAATTTCCGGAGTGCTTCAGGAACCCCATTCCCGGGCCGTCGGCGTGCCCGTCGTCACTCTGGGACGCGCCACGAGCGCGACTTGCACGATATTCCCAGGCCGATGCCCCGGCGAAACCAAAAAAAGAAGCCACGCTCCGACGTCGGGGCGTGGCCCAGAGTGCCGACCCCTCTCTGGTCGGCGGGGGAATTTATTGTTCTGGCACCAGGACTGATTCCCGCCTTCCAGTGAAGGCGGCCTGGCCCGGCCGATGCCAGGGCGGCGGGCACGTGCTTGCATCTCTCGGTTTGCGTCACCATTGAACGCCGTAGCGCTGGTGCGTCTCTGTGCGGCCCCTGACAGAGACGCGTTTCAAAACCGAGGTGCGCGGCCGCTCAGTGCGTCAACCGGTCGTGCAACGCCTGGGCTCGCGCGTACGCGCCGCTTCACCCTTGCTGCGCGAACATCGTCACAATGATCCCGCCCATTTCGTGCCGGCGCGCCGTCGACATCCGCGACGCAGTCGAGACGATGCTGATGGCCGCATCCGCGCCCATTGCCAGCGGCAAGGCGTAGCCCACGCCCGCCACGCCTTCCGCTCCCGCCAGCGCGTAGCCCAGTTTGCGGCTGCGCTCGACGCCGCGCATCAGCCTGAGCAGGCTCAGGCCGCCCGCCTCGTACTCGGCGCGGTGGCGTTCGTAGTGCGCGCGGACCGCATCGTTGTCCATCTTGGCCAGCAGCGCCATGCTGCCGGTGCCCTGGCCCAGCAGCCGCGAGGTGCCGGTCAGCATGTGAAAGGTCTTGATGCGGTGGCTGCCTTCCTCGGTATGCAGGCAGTGCCCGTGATCGCCGATGCGCACGATCAGGAAGACCGCGTCGCCGGTCAGGCGCGCGAGTGCCTTCATCTTGCTGACGAGGGCGCTGTTGGGCGGCGGCCGGTTCATCGCGCGCAGCCCGAGCGCCATCGCCGCGGTACCCAGGTGATAGCGCTTGCCGGCCGATTCGCGCTCGATATACGCGCCGGCTTCCAGGAAGCGCGCCATGCGGTGGGCGGTGGTGCGGTCGATGCCGGCCATGGCGGCAAGGTCGGGCAGCGCCAGCCCGGCGTCATGGTGTTCGGCCAACAGCTGCAGCAGGGTGAAGGCGCGCGCCAGGCTCTGGACGCCGCCGGGGGCAGGGGATCTGGGGGGCATGGCTGGATGCGCCGGCGGCGCCTCGCTGGTTCTGAAATTTGTGCACATTATGCACAATCTGAACGATTGCGGTTGTCGCGCGGAGCGCCGTGGTTTGCAATCCATCCATCACGGAACCACAGGCACGCGCCATGATCCCCATCGAATCCCGCATTGACCCATCCTCCGACGCCTTCGCCGGCCAGCGCGCCGGCATGCAGGCACTGATCGACCGCCTGCACGGCCTGGAGCAGCGCGCCGTGGCCGCGTCCGAGCGCTCGCGGCCCGCATTTGCCAGGCGTGGCGCGCTGCTGCCGCGCGAGCGCGTCGGCCGCCTGCTCGATGCGGGCGCGCCGTTCCTGCCGCTGTCCACGCTGGCGGGCTTCTGCATGGACGATCCCGACCCCGAGACCTCGGTGCCCGGCGGCTCGCTGGTGGCCGGCATCGGCTTCGTGTGCGGGGTGCGCTGCATGGTGCTCGCCACCGATTCCGGCATCGATGCCGGCGCCATGACCGAGGCCGGCAACATGAAGCTGGTGCGCTGCCAGGAAATCGCGCTGGAGAACCGGCTGCCCTTCATCCACCTGGTGGAGTCGGCAGGCGCCAACCTGCGCAAGTACCGCGTCGACAAGTTCGTGCGCGGCGGCGCGATCTTCTACAACCTGGCGCGGCTGTCGGCGGCCGGGCTGCCGGTGATCACGGTCGTGCACGGCTCGTCCACGGCAGGCGGTGCCTACATGCCCGGCCTGTCCGACTACGTGGTGATGGTGCGCAACCGCGCGCGCGCCTTCCTGGCCGGGCCGCCGCTGCTGAAGGCGGCGACCGGCGAAATCGCCACCGACGAGGAGCTGGGCGGCGCCGACCTGCATGCCACCGCCACCGGCCTGGCTGAATACCTTGCAGAAGACGACGAGCATGCCATTGCCACCGCGCGCGATATCGTTGCCAGCCTGGACTGGCCCAGGGTCGAGCTACAGCCGGCGCAGCCGGCGCGTGCCCCGCGGCTCGACGCGTCGGAACTGGACGGCGTCATGACGCTGGACATGAAGCGCCCGGTCGACATGCGCGAGGTGATCGCGCGCATCGTCGACGCTTCGGCGTGGTTGCCGTTCAAGCCCGACTACGGCCCCGGCACGGTGTGCGGCCATGCCCGCATCGAAGGCAATGCGGTCGGCTTCATCAGCAACAACGGGCCCATCGACCCGGCCGGCGCAACCAAGGCGGCGCAGTTCATCCAGCTGTGCAACCAGTCCGGCACGCCGATCGTGTTCCTGCAGAACACCACCGGCTTTATCGTCGGGCGCGCCTCGGAAGAGGCCGGCATGATCAAGCACGGCTCCAAGATGATCCAGGCGCTGTCCAATTCCAGGGTGCCGCAGATTACGCTGTACTGTGGCGCCTCGTTCGGCGCGGGCAACTTCGGCATGTGCGGGCGGGGTTTCAAGCCGCGCTTCTGCTTCTCGTGGCCGAACGCGCGCACCGCGGTGATGGGCGGCGAGCAGGCCGCCATGACGCTGGAGATCGTGGCGCGCCAGCAGGCGGCGGGCAAGGGCAAGCCGGTCGATGAGGCGCTACTGGCCGGCCAGACCGCCGAGATCGTCGCCAACTTCGAGCGGCAGGCGAGCGCCTTCGTCACCAGCGGCCTGCTGCTGGACGACGGCGTGATCGATCCGCGCGACACGCGTGCCGTGCTCGCCTTCGTGCTGGCCACCGCGCGCGAGGCGGCGCTGCGCCAGCCGCATGCCATCCAGTTCGGCGTCGGGCGCTTCTGAGCGCCGCCGCTCCCAGACAAACAGAACGCAACGATTCCAGGAGACCAGCATGCTCTACACCGAAGACCACCGCAACATCATGGACAGCATCCGCCGCTTCGTATCGGCGGAGATCGATCCCTTCGTCGACGAATGGGAAGCCGCCGAGGTGTTTCCGGCGCACGAACTGTTCAAGAAAATGGGCAACCTCGGCTTCCTCGGCATCACCAAGCCGGTGGAGTACGGCGGCATGGGCCTCGACTTCTCCTACGCCGTTGCCGCCGCCGAGGCGCTCGGATATGCGCGCGCGCAAGGCGTCGGCATGGGCGTGGGCGTGCAGACCGACATGGCCACGCCGGCGCTGACCGCATTCGGTTCCGACGAACTGAAGCGCAACTATCTGGCGCCCGCCATCGCCGGCGACATGGTGTGCTCGATCGGCGTGTCCGAGGCGGGCGCCGGCTCCGACGTGGCCTCGCTCAAGACGCGCGCCGTGCGCGATGGCGACGACTATGTCATCACCGGCTCCAAGATGTGGATCACCAACGGCACCCAGTCGGACTGGATCTGCCTGCTGTGCAACACGTCCGACGGGCCGGTGCACAAGAACAAATCGCTGATCGTGGTGCCGATCCGGGAAGACGGCAAGCGCGTGCGCGGCGTGGAAGTGCAGAAGATCAAAAAATTCGGCATGTGGTGCTCGGACACCGCGCAGATCTTCTTTGACGAAGTGCGCGTGCCGGTACGCAACCGCATCGGCGAGGAGGGCATGGGCTTCATCTACCAGATGAAGCAGTTCCAGGAAGAGCGGCTGAACGGCGCGGCGCGCCGGCTCGCCTGCACCGCGCTGATCGAGGAGACCGCCGATTACCTGCGCCAGCGCATCGCCTTCGGCAAGCCGCTGCTGGACAACCAGTTCATCCAGTTCAAGCTGGCCGAGCTGAAGACCGAGATGGAAGCGCTGCGCGCGCTGGTCTACCTGGCCACGCAGACGTATATCGCCGGCGGCGACGTGGTCGAACTGGCGTCGATGGCCAAGCTCAAGGCCGGGCGCCTGTCGCGCGAGGTGGCCGACTGGTGCATGCAGTTCCAGGGCGGCATGGGCTACACCTGGGACAACCATGCGTCGCGCGCCTACCGTGACTTCCGCCTGGGCTCGATCGGCGGCGGCGCGGACGAAGTGATGCTGCAGGTCATCGCCAAGCAGATGGGCCTGATGTCGCGCGGCTGACAGGCAGGAAGCGCCATGACCGAGCCAACGCAAACCGAACCCGTGATCGTACGCCGCGCCGGCGGCGTGCTGTTCGCCACCCTGAACATCCCCGCCTCGCGCAATGCACTGGCGCCTGAAGTCGTGTCAGCGCTGGCGGCGGCGGTGGAACAATCCGAATCAGATACTGAGGTGCGCGCCCTGGTACTGCGCGGCGCCGGCGGCATGTTCAGCGCCGGCGGCAATGTCGGCAACTTCCAGGCGCGGCTCGATGCCGATGCCAGCCGGGAAGACCCCGTCGCCACCCGCAACCGCCAGTTCGGCGATTTCATGCAGCGGCTGAGCGCGCTGCCGGTGCCGGTCATCGCGGCCGTAGACGGCGCCGCAATGGGCGGCGGCATGGGCCTGGCGTGCGCCGCCGACATCGTGGTGGCCACGCGGGATGCGCGCTTCGCTTTGTCGGAAACGACCCTTGGCATCATCGCCGCGCAGATCGCGCCGTTCGTGGTGCAGCGCATCGGCGCCGCCGCCACGCGCCGCCTTGGTCTTACCGGCGAGCGCATCAGCGGCGAGGCCGCGGTGGCGATCGGGCTGGTCGACCAGCTGGCCGACGACAGCGCAGAGCTGGATGCGCTGCTCGCCGAATGGCTGACGCGCATCGGCCGCTGCGGGCCCCATGCCAATCGCGTGTTCAAGACGCTGGTCGGCCGCTGCGGGCAGGAGCCAGCGGGTCCGCTGCTGGACGAAGCCTCACGGCTGTTCGCCCAGTGCATGCGCAGCGAGGGCGCGGAAGGCGTGGCGGCCTTCCGCGAGAAGCGCGACGCGAGCTGGACCGTACGCTTCGATGCCGATGCCGTGCGCGCGGCGCAGTCGCCGGGCTGACGATCGCCGCCTGCCAATTTCCGGAAATTCACAGGATTCCCCCATGTCTGCAACCAGCCGACCCTTTCATACGCTGCTCGTCGCCAACCGTGGCGAGATCGCCGTGCGCATCATGCGCACCGCGCGCCGCCTCGGGCTGGCCACCGTGGCCGTCTACTCCGAGGCCGACCGCCACAGCCCGCATGTGTCGTGCGCGGACCGCGCGGTCTGCATCGGCGCCGCCGCGCCGCGCGAGTCGTACCTCAACATCCCCGCCATCATCGAGGCCGCCCGGGCCAGCGGCGCCGACGCTATCCACCCCGGCTACGGCTTCCTGGCAGAGAACGCGGGCTTTGCCGAAGCCGTCGCCGCAGCCGGACTGGTCTTCGTCGGCCCGCCTGCCGAGGCGATCCGCGCCATGGGCAACAAGGCCGAGGCCAAGCGCCTGATGCTGTCCGCCGACATGCCCTGCGTGCCTGGCTACCAGGGAGCGGCGCAGGACGATGCCACGCTGCTGGCCGAAGCCGGTGCGATCGGTTTCCCGCTGATGGTGAAGGCCGCGGCCGGCGGCGGCGGGCGCGGCATGCGGCTGGTGCGCGAGGCGGCGGCGCTGCCCATGGCACTGGCAAGCGCGCGCTCCGAGGCCGCGGCCGCGTTCGGCTGCGACGAGCTGATCCTCGAGCGCGCCGTGATCGCGCCCCGCCACGTGGAGATCCAGGTCTTTGCCGATACGCAGGGCAACGTCATCCATCTGGGCGAGCGCGACTGCTCGGTGCAGCGCCGCCACCAGAAGGTCATCGAAGAGGCGCCGTCGCCAGCGGTCGGTCCGGCGCTGCGCGCCCGCATGGGCGAGGCCGCGGTCCGCGCGGCAAGGTCGATCGGCTATGTCGGCGCCGGCACCATGGAGTTCCTGCTCGACGCCGACGGCAACTTCTACTTCATGGAGATGAACACGCGCCTGCAGGTCGAGCATGCGGTGACCGAGGCCATCACCGGTTTCGACCTGGTCGAATGGCAATTGCGCGTGGCGGCGGGAGAGCCGCTGCCGGTGACGCAAGACCAGGTGAAGCTCAACGGCCACGCCATCGAGGTCCGCCTGACTGCCGAAGACGTGCCCGCCGGCTTCCTGCCGCAGGGCGGGCCGCTGCTGCGCTGGCGCCCGCCCGCCGCCGGGCGCGACGTGCGCGTCGACCATGCGCTGGAAGAGGGCGGCGCCATCCCCACGCATTACGACTCGATGGTGGCCAAGCTGGTCGCCCATGGCGCCGACCGCGAGGAAGCGCGCCGCAAGCTGCTGCGCGCGGTGGAAAACTGCACGCTGCTGGGCGTGCCGAGCAATCAGGCGTTCCTGGCCGACTGCCTCGCGCATCCGGCTTTCACGAGCAATGACGTGCATACCGGCTTTGTCGATGCGCACATGCAGGGCGCGCTGCAGGCGCCGCTGCCGCCGCTGCACGTGATGGCCAGCGCCGCGCTGGCGGCATCCGGGCTGCTTGGCGACGACGGCAAGCCGGCGACGCTCGCGCGTGCCGCCGCCAGCGTGGTGCTGTATGCGGCCGGCACGGCGTGGGAAGCGACCTTGCGCGTTGCCGCCGAAGGCTGGCGCGTGATGCTGCGGCAGCGCGAAAGCGATCAGCAACCCGAGCAGCAGCCGGTCGCCTTTGCGCTGCGCGTGCTGCGCGCCGACGGCGATAGCGGCACTGCGCTGGTCGAGTGCGACGGCGTGGCCTATCCGCTTGTTTTCGCCGCCGACAAGCAGGTGCTGCACCTGTTCCAGTCCGGCCGCGCCTGGCAGTTCCCGCTGCATGACCCGCGCCGCCGTCGCGATGCCGGTGAAGCCGACGGGGTCCTGCAGGCACCGCTGACAGCACGCATCGTCGCGGTCCACGTGGCCGAGGGCGAGCGCGTGGAAGCCGGCCAGCCGCTGGTGGTGCTGGAGGCAATGAAGATGGAGCACACCATTGCCGCGCCGTTTGCCGGCGTGGTTGCTGAACTCCCCGCGCGCGCCGGCGGGCAGGCCAGCGCCGGTTCATTGCTGGCGCGTGTCGAAGCCGATGCGGTGGCGAAGGAGCCGGCATGAGCGATCTGGCAAATACCGCGGCACATACCGCGGCAAATAACGAGGCAAATAACGAGGCACATACCGGCAAGACCGTTCGCATCGGCGGCGCTTCCGGCTTCTGGGGCGATTCCGCGATCGCCACGCCGCAGCTGCTGGCGGTTCCCGGCCTGCAGTACCTGGTCTACGACTACCTGGCCGAGACCACGATGTCGATCCTGGCGCGCGCCCGTGCGAGGGATCCTGCGCTGGGCTACGCCACCGACTTTGTGCAGGCGGCGATGGGACCTAACCTTGCCGGGATCTTGCGGCGCGGCGTCCGCGTTGTTGCCAACGCCGGCGGCCTCAACCCGGAAGCCTGCCGCGACGCGCTGCTCAAGGTGGCCGCGCAGCAGGGGCTTAAGCCGCGCATCGCCGTGATTACCGGCGACGACGTGCAGCCCCGCTTCGCGCAATGGTGCGCCGACGGGCTGACCGGCCTTGCCGGCACGCCCGTGCCGACCACAGAGCCGTGGTCGGCCAACGCCTACACCGGCGCGCAGGGCATTGCCCGCGCGCTGGCGCTTGGCGCCGATATCGTCATCGCCGGACGCTGTGTCGACAGCGCCGTCGTGGTCGGGGTGCTGGCGCATGAGTTCGGCTGGGACTGGACCGACTGGGACCGCCTTGCCGCCGGCACGCTGGCGGGCCATGTCATCGAGTGCGGCGCGCAGGCCACCGGCGGGTTGTTTACCGACTGGGAACGCGTGCCCGGCTGGGAGCGGATGGGCTACCCGGTGATCGACTGCGCGCACGACGGCAGCTTCGTGCTGAGCAAGCCGGAGGGCACCGGCGGGCTGGTGGACCCGGCCGCGGTCGCCGAGCAGGTGCTGTACGAGGTGGGCGACCCCGCCAACTACCTGATGCCTGACGTGACGTGCGACTTCCGCATGGTCCGCACCGAGCTGGTCAAGCCGGGCCGCGTGCGCGTGGATGGCGCGCGCGGCAGGGCGCCCGGCACCCACTACAAGGGCAACGCCACCTGGCAGGACGGCTTCCAGATCAGCCTGATGATGGCGATCCGCGGCATTGACGCGCCGGGCAAGGCGCGCCGCACCGCCGACGCGCTGCTGGCGCGCACCCGCGCCATGCTGGCCGAACGCGGCATGCCCGACTACACCGGGACCGTGGTCGAGCTGCTGGGCTGCGAATCGCAATATGGCCCCCATGCGCGCCAGTTGCCAACGCGTGAGGTGGTGCTGCGCATCGGCGCACGCCATCCGCTGGCGCGGGGCCTGAGTTTCCTGCAGCGCGAATGCTCGTCGGCAGGGACATCGATGGCTGCCGGGACGCGATCTTCCTTTGCCGGGCGTGTCGATATCCAGCCGGTGGTGAAGGTGTTTTCCTTCCTCGTGCCAAAGGCCGACGTGCCGATGCGGGTGGAATTCGAGGGCGGCGTGATCACGCTGCCGACCGGCGCGGCCAGCGGCGCGCCCGCGCTGCCTGCGATGGTCGATGCCCCGGCACTGCCGCCGGTTCCCGACGAGCCGCGCGTGCAACGGCCGCTGGTCGCGCTGGCCTACGCCCGCAGCGGCGACAAGGGCGACGACGAGAACATCGGCGTGATCGCCCGCAAGCCGGAATACCTGGCATTGCTGCGCGAGCAGCTGACAGCGCAGGCCGTGCGCGCGTACTTTGCCCACCTGGTCGAGGGCGAGGTCGAGCGCTTCGACGTGCCCGGCCTGCATGCGCTCAACTTCCTGATGCATGGCGCGCTGGGCGGCGGCGGCGTGGCCAGCCTGCGGTCCGACCCGCTGGGCAAGAGCTATGCGCAGATGCTGCTCGATTTCCCGCTTTCCGTACCGCACAGCTGGGCATAGACCCGGCCTAACCCTGACAAGGAGGAGACACATGACCCGATCCAAGCGCAATGCCCGCGTCCGCCGCCTGCTGACGCTGAGCTTGCTCGGCAGCCTTGCCGGCGCCATTCCGGCCATGGCGCAAGGCGATGCGTACCCGAACCGGCCGCTCCGCGTGGTGGTGCCCTATACGCCCGGCGGGGTATCCGACGCGGTGACGCGGCTGGTCATGCAGAAGCTGTCCGAGCGCATCGGCCAGCCGGTGGTGGTGGAAAACCGTGCCGGCGCCAACGGCATGATCGGCTCGGAAAACGTCGCCAAAGCGGCGCCGGATGGCTATTCGCTGCTGGTCGTGGTCGCGGCCCACGCGATCAACCCGAGCCTGTACGGCAAGATGAGCTATGACCCGGTCAAGGACCTGACCGGCGTCAGCATGATCGGCCGGATCCCGCTGCTGCTGGTCAGCAGCGCGCAGCTGCCGCCGACCAGCGTCAAGAAGCTGGTGGGCTGGGGCAAGGCCAACCCGGACAAGATGACCTTTGCGTCGAGCGGCACCGGCTCCGGCGCGCATCTGGCAGGGGAACTGTTCGCGCAGGCGGTCGGCATGAAGATGACGCATGTGCCGTACAAAGGCATCTCGCCGGCGTTGCCCGACCTGTTTTCGGGGCAGGTCGCGGTGATCTTCGATTCGGTGCAGACCATGATGCCGCAGGTGAAGGCGGGCAAGGTGCGCGCGCTGGCGATTACCAGCCCGGCGCGCTGGCCAGCCGCTCCGGACGTGCCCACCATGGCCGAGGCCGGCTTCCCGGCGGTGACGGCGGGCAGCTGGATCGGCTTGCTGGCGCCGGCCAAGACGCCGCCGGCGGTGCTGGCGAAGCTGTCGGCAGACATGGACGCAGTGCTGCACCAGCCCGAGGTGCGCGCGCGGCTGATCGACTATGGCATCGATCCGGTCGGTGGCAAGCCCGAGCAGTTCCAGGCCTTTATCAGGGCCGAAGCGGTGCGCTGGGGCGAGGTGGTGAAGAAGAGCGGGGTGAAGCTGGAATAAGCAGGACTTGCGCAGAAAAACGCCACGCTGTTTGCTCCCCTCTCCCGCGTGCGGGAGAGGGGCTGGGGGAAACAACATTCGCAGCATTTGACTTTGTCGGCGCTCAGAGCCCCAGCTGCTTCGCCGCCAGGTCCTTCATGATTTCCTCCGCCCCGCCGCCGATCATCATCACCTTGACCTCGCGATACAGCCGCTCCACGCGGCTGCCGCGCATATAGCCCATCCCCCCGAGCAATTGCACCGCGCGGTCCGCGCAGAACTGGAAGGTCCGCGTGGCCATGTTCTTTGCCATCGCGATCTGCGCCACCGGCGCGGCGCCATCGTCCAGGCGCGCGGCGAGGTCGTCGAGCAGGGCGCGCGTGGATTCGATGCGGATGGCCATGTCGACCAGCTGGTGGCGCACGATCTGGTGGTCGGCCAGCCGCTTGCCGAAGGTATGGCGCTCGCGTGCCCACGCCAGCGCGTCGTGGAAGCAAACCTGCGCATAGCCGCAAGCAGCCGCCGCCAGCGCCAGGCGCTCGTGGTTGAAGTTGCGGGTGATGGCGCCAAAGCCCTTGCCTTCCTCGCCGACCAGGTTTTCCACCGGCACGCGGCAATCCTCGAAGAACAGCTGCGCGGTGTCGGACGCCCACCAGCCCATTTTCTTCAGCGGCGTGCGGCTCAGCCCCGGCGTATCGCCTTCGATCAGCAGCAGCGACACGCCGCCGGAGCCCGGACCGCCGGTGCGCACGGCCGCGGTGAAGTAGTCGGCGCGCATGCCGGAGGTGATATAGAGCTTGGTGCCGTTGACGACGTAGTGATCGCCTTCGCGGCGCGCGCTGGTCGACAGCCGGGCCACGTCGGAGCCGGCGTCGGGCTCGGTGATGGCCAGCGCGGAGATCTTCTCGCCCGACAGGATCCGCGGCAGCACGCGCGCCTTCAGCGCCTCGCTGCCCACCGCGGCGATCGGCGGCGCGCCGATGGTGTGCGAGAACAGTCCCGAGGCGATCCCGCCCGAGCCACCCCAGGCGCGCTCCTCGAACAGGATCATGCGGTAGAAGGCGTCGCAAGGCGCGCCGCCGTATTCCTCGGGGAAGCCGGGTTGCAGCAGGCCGGCTTCCGCGGCCTTGCGGTACAGCTCGCGCGGGAAGCTGCCGGCTTCGTCCCAGGCCTCGGCATTGGGCGCGACTTCCTTTTCAAAGAAGCGCCGCACGCTGGCGCGGAACGCTTCATGGTCCGCGCTGTAGTAGCGCGGGTTGGGCGGTTGCAGGGTCATGGTGTTCGCTTACTCGTTGGACGGCGTCAGGCATTGCGGCAGCGTGTAGAGCGGGAAGCCGTTGTACGGCTGCGAGCGCTGGTGCTGGGGCTGCGGCCAGGTGTGCTTGGCGTTGGGCACGCCGCCATCGACGCGCAGGGTCGAGCCAGTGATGAAGGCCGCCGCCGGCGACAGCAGGAACACCACCGCGGCGGAGACCTCGGCCTCGGTGCCCAGCCGCTGCAGCGGCACCTTGCGCGCCAGCTGGCGGATCTTGGCCTGGAATTCGGGCGGGTAGGTGTCAAAGCCGCTGGACGCGATCCATCCCGGCGCCACGGCGTTGACCCGGACACCCGCGGCGGCCCATTCGCACGCCGCCGTCTCGGTGAACGACAGCATGCCGGCGCGCGCCGCGCCCGAATGGCCCATGCCCGGCATGCCGTTCCACATGTCGGCGATGATGTTGACGATGGCGCCGCCGTTGGCTTCCATCCATTGCGTGAAGCATTCGCGCGCCACCAGGAAGCCGCCGGTCAGGTTGTTGCGCACCACGGCTTCCCAGCCCTTCAGGCTGATGTCGCGCAGCGGCGACGGGAACTGGCCGCCGGCGTTGTTGAAGAGGCCGTCGATGCTGCCGTGCGCCGCCAGCACCGCGGCCACGGTCTCGCGCACCTGCGCCTCGTCGCGGATATCGCAGCTGTGCAGCGTCAGCCGGCCCGCGGCTTCGGGCTCGGCGGCGATGATTTCCTCGCGGACCTGTTCCAGCTTTTCCAGCTTGCGTCCGGCGAGCGCCACGCGCGCGCCGAGGCTCGACAGTTCGTGCGCGGTGCAGCGGCCGATGCCGCTGCCGCCGCCGGTGACCAGCACGGTACGGCCGGCGAACAGGCCGGCGTGGAAGACGGATCGATATTGCATGCGGGGCTCCGGGATCAGGCGTCAGGGGTTGGCAGTCAGGCCCAGGCGCTTGACCAGCTTGCCCTGGCTTTCGTAGCGCTGGCGCGCGAAGGCGGCGTAGTCGGCGCTGTTCAGGTAGGCGTTCTCCTGGTCGAGCCGCTCCAGCAGCTTCTGCATCGCCGGCTCGTTGAGCGCCTTGCGGAACGCATCGTGCAGCACCTGCGCGGCCTGCGCGTCCATGTCGCGCGGGCCGGCGATGCCGAACGGCGACGTGGACACGATATCGACGCCGACATCGCGCAGCGTCGGCACGCGCGGCCAGCGGCGCGAATGCTCGGCGGTCCAGAGCACCAGCCAGCGCGCCTTGGCGCTGTCGACATACGGAACGATGCCGCCGGCCGTGACGCCCAGGTCGATATGCCCGCCCATCAGCGCGGCGATGATCTCGGACTCGCCCTTGTAGGGGACATGGTTGAACTGGATGCCGAGCTTCTGCCCGATCTCTTCCATGGTCACGTGCATGGTGCCGTTGGTGCCGGTGCTGCCGTAGCTGATCTTGCCCGGACGTCGCCGCGCGTCTTCCACCATCTCCTGCCACGACTTCCACGGCGCGTCCGCGCGCGTTGCCACGCCCAGCGTGTAGCCGGTCAGGTGGATCACGTAGGTGAAGTCGCGCAGCGGGTCGTATTGCGTCTTTTGCAGGTGGGGCAGCCGGAACACCGGCTCCGGAATGACCGTCAGCGTGTAGCCGTCGGGTCTGGCGCGAGCGACCACGTTGGCGCCCAGCACGCCGGCGGCGCCGGGCTTGTTCTCGACGACGACGGGCTGGCCCAGGGTCTTGCCAGCGCTGTCGGCCAGCGTGCGCACCAGCGTATCGGTGGCGCCGCCGGCCGCGAACGGCACGATCAGCGTGACCGGCCGCGCGGGGAAGTCGGCCGCTTGCGCGGCACCGGAGGCCAGCGTGGCCAGCGGCGCGAGCGCGCCCAGGCCAAGCAGCGCCAGCGTGTCGCGCCGGCGGGTGTCGATGGTGTCGTTTCTCATTGCCGGCCTCCCTTGTGGTTCGGCTGCTGCGTCAGCACCAGCGCGTCCAGCGCGACCGCACCGCGGCCCGCTTCGCGCACCAGCAGGGGATTCACTTCCATTTCAACGAGCGAGTCGCCGAGCGCCATCGCGGCGCCGGACAGCGCGGCAATCGCGTCCGCGGCCGCGTCGATATCGGCGGCGGGCTTGCCGCGGAAGCCGGTCATCAGCGGGTAGCCGCGCAGGCTGGCGAGCATCTCGCGGGCCATGGCGCGGTCCACCGGCAGCAAGCGGTGCGCCACGTCGTGGAAGACCTCGGTGAAGATTCCGCCCAGGCCGACCGTCATGGCCGGGCCGAACACCGGGTCGCGCGTCACGCCGACGATCAGCTCGCAGACCCCGCCGGCCATCTGCTGCACCAGCACGCCGCGCTGGCGTGCGTCCGGCCTGGCGCGCGTCGCGGCGGCAACCACTTCCGCGGCGGCGGCGTGCACCTGCTGTGCATCGCGCAGTCCCAGCTGCACGCCGCCAACCTCGGTCTTGTGGGCGATGTCGGGACTGAGCACCTTGACCGCCACCGGGAAGCCAAGGCTCGCGGCGGCGCGTGCGGCATCGGCGGGAGTGGCCGCGACGGCTTCCACGCCGACCGGCACCCCGAAACCGGCGAGCCAGTGCTTGGCCTGATACTCGTCCAGCGCGTCAGTGGGCAGTGCTTCGGCCCGCGGAAGACCGGAGGCCCGTGCGCGCAGCCCCATCCAGTGCGCGGTCCGGGCCTGCGTGCCCAGCCAGCCCACATAGGTGCCCAATGCCCTGGCGGCACGCGCCACGTCCGGGAACAGCGCTACGCCGGCCGCCGCCAGCCGGGCACGGCTGGCCGGCTCGCCGGTGGTCGCGACGACGATCAGCCGGCCGGTCTTGCCCGCCACGTCGATCAGCTCGTCCGCCACGCGGTCAAGCAGGTAGGCGGTGGCGTACAGGAAGATCACGTCTATGCCATCAACCACCGCGAGGTTGTCGAGCACGGCATACGCAAGGCCGCTGCGGTTGAACAGCTGGCCGGTCAGGTCGACCGGATTCGCCACCGCGCCGATCTCCGGCACGGCGGCCTGAAGGCGCTGCTGCACCGGCCCGGGCAGGCACGGCACGTCCAGGCCGGCGCCGCTGAGCAGGTCGGCAGAGAGCGCGCCCATTGCGCCCGAGACCGATGCCACCACCACGCGGCGGCCCGCGCTGCGCTGGCGGAACCCTGACAGGTAGGCCACGTCGGTCAGGTGGGTCGGGTCGCTGGCTTGCATCGCGCCGACCTGGGCGAAGGCTGCGCGGTAGATGGCCTGGTTGCCGGCCAGCACGGCGGTGTGCGACTGGGTGGCGGACGAACCGGCCTCGCTTTCGCCGGCCTTGAGCACGATCAGCGGCTTGTCCGCCGCGCGCAGCCGCGCCGCGGCGTCGATAAAGCGCGGACCGTTGCGCAGGCCCTCGACGTAGCCGACCACGGCGCCGGTCTGGGTATCGTCGGCCAGGTAGCCGAGGTAGTCGGCGTAATCCAGGCAGGCTTCGTTGCCGGTATTGATGAACTGGTGAAAGCCCACGTCCATCTGCCTGCCGGTGGCATAGACGATGGCGCAGACATTGCCGCTCTGCGTCAGCAGGCTGACGGCGCCGGGGCCGTCCTGGGGCGGACAGGCGCGGAAGGTGGTGGCAAAGGCGGTGATCGCGCGCGTGGTCAGGTTGGCCAGCCCCATGCAGTTGGGCCCGGCGATGGCCATGCCGCTTTCGCGCGCGAAGGCGGCCAGCGCGGCCTGGCGGGCGACGCCGGCTTCGCCGGACTCGGCAAAGCCAGATGCATAGAGGATGGCGGCCCGGATGCCGCGGACATGGCAGCGCTGCAGCTGCGGCAGCACTTCGTCGGCGCCGAGCGCCAGCACCGCTACGTCCGGCACGGCCGGCAGGGATTCCACATCGGGATAGCACGCCAGCCCGGCGATCTCCGCATAGCGCGGATTGATCGGAAAAACCTGCCCCTGGTAGCCCAGGCGCTGCAGGTGGTCCAGCGCCACGCCGCCGATGCGGCTGGTATCGCGCGAGGCGCCGATGATGGCGATCGAGGCGGGCTCAAGCAGCTGCGCCAGTGCGGTGCGGCCAGCGCGTACCGGTGGTCGCGCCGTGTTGGAAATAGGCATCTTTGTCTCCATCCTTCCTCTGCCGGAAGGGTGACCCGATTCAAGCGTATCGGGTGGATGGGGACAAGCGAACGGGCGCTCGCTGTGCACAATGTGCACAGATTCCGGGACGGCCGGCAGCGGTGATAAGGCAACGGCCTGTTTAAGGATGTCAGTTGCCTCGAGAGCAGCGCCGCCATCAGGCCCAACGACCGCAACGCGTTTTGCGGATTTTTGCGCTGCCCCCTTTCAAAACCCGCCAACGTTGTTGTAGAATCCGCGCTTCGCTGAAAACGCGATGAATTCCCCGATAGCTCAGTCGGTAGAGCGACGGACTGTTAATCCGCAGGTCCCTGGTTCGAGCCCAGGTCGGGGAGCCAAAGTACGCGGGAGTAGCTCAGTTGGTAGAGCGCAACCTTGCCAAGGTTGAGGTCGCGAGTTCGAGACTCGTCTCCCGCTCCATATCTTCCGGTCTTCACCGGAGCGTGCGCCCATGTGGCTCAGTGGTAGAGCACTCCCTTGGTAAGGGAGAGGTCGGCAGTTCGATCCTGCCCATGGGCACCACCCCCTCTTGTTTCCCCTTCTGTTTTTCGGTTTCGCTTCGCACGGTGCCGCAGCTAGCCGCCCTGGTCCTTTGGCCAGAACGTGATGTTGATGTTCGACGGCGCGACACCGTTCTCGTCGCGCGGCAGCGGGTCCGAGCGCGCGACCGCGCGCAGCACGGCGTTGTCCCATCCTGGGTTGCCGCTTGACTTGGCCAGGCGCGTCGACAGCACCGAGCCGTCCGGCGCCATGTGCACCGCGACCACCGCTGCCGGATTGCCGGCGACATCTTCGTTGAAGATGATGTTCGGCTTGACCCGCTGCCGGACCCGTTCGGCATAGCCCGACGAAGGCCGCGTGGAGGTGCCGGAACCGGTCCCCACGTTGGCACCGCCAGCCTGCGCCTGCAGGCGCGCCAGCTCGCCCCGGCGCCGCGTGTTGTCAGCCTGGCGCAGTTCTTCCTGCGCCTTGCGTTGTGCTTCCTTGCGGGCCGCGTCGGCGCGAGCCTGGTTTTCACGCTGCCGGGCCTGCTGCGCTTCGTCGCGGGCGGCACGTTCGGCCTTGCGCCGCTTTTCCTGCAGGGAGATATCGGCGTCCTCCTCCTCGACCGGCTTTGGCGTCGGCGCCGGTGTGACCGCCGGCGGGGGCGTGACCACTTCAGGTACGGACTCCCACAATTCGGCGGTCACACCTTCCGGCACCGCGTTGCGCCAGCGCACGCCGTAATAGAGCAGGGCGCCCAGCAACAGGTGCATCAGCAGGGCCAGCACGAAACAGCGCACGGTGCCCCGTTCCGGCACCGGCTGGTAGGGATAGGCGACGGCTTGCATGGCGGTGGCTGCGGCGGCCGGGCCGCTTGTCCAGGAAGCAACTTCATTCTATGAAGTGCGGCGTGCCGAACCAAGGTAGAGGGAACGGCATCTTCACCGGCCAAAGCAGCATTCCAGTGGCGAAATCGCGACTTATTCGCCATTTGACTTTTCAAGACGACTGGTCATATTATTCAAGCCATGGCCCGTACCGCAGACAAGACCGACATCCCGAACCGCCTGACCAAGGCAGGGCGCGAACTGTTTTCGCGCCACGGCTACAACGCCACCGGCATCCAGCAGATCACCGACCATGCCGGCGTGCCGAAGGGCTCGTTCTACAACCATTTCGACAGCAAGGAAGCGTTCGCCGCGGCGATCATCGCGCAGTACGCGGCGTACCTGCAGCGGTCGTGGGAAGCGATGATGGAAGCGGCGCCGCCGCAGCCGATGGCGGCGATCCGCTACGTCTTTGACCAGATGATTGCCCACCACGAAGCCAGGACCGAGCGGGCCGGCTGCCTGGTCGGCAATTTCGCTGCGGAAATCGCCTCGTCCAGCGAGACCTGCCGTGCGGCGCTGCAGGCGGCGCAACTGGCCTGGCGCGAGCGCCTGGCCGGGATGATCGCCGAAGCCCAGGCGGACCACGCCATCCGCACCGATATCGCAGCCGCCGAACTGTCCGGCCTGGCCTGGGATACCTGGGAAGGCGCCTTGCTGCGCATGAAGCTCGAACGCTCGGTCGACCCGCTGCGCCGCAGCGTCGACCTGATGTTCAACCACCTGTTCCAGCCGTCCGCCTCGGCGGCCGGCCAATCACCAACCTCGGAGTAAGCCATTCATGGGTGCACAGAACGAAGCCTTTCTCGTCGATGCGCTGTTCCAGCCGGTCAGGCTGGGCAAGCTTGAACTCGCCAACCGCATGGCCATGGCGCCGCTCACGCGCAGCCGCGCCGACGACGACCTGGTGCCGACCGACATGGTGGTCGAGTACTACAGCCAGCGCGCCAGCGTGGGCCTGATCATCGCCGAAGCCACGCAGGTCTCGACCACGGCCCAGGGCTACACCAATACGCCGGGCATCTACACGCCCGGGCAGATCGCTGCCTGGAAGCAGGTGACCGACGCGGTGCACGCGAAGGGCGGCAGGATCTTCCTGCAGATCTGGCACACCGGGCGCATGTCGCACACGCATTTCCAGCCGGACAACCAGGCACCGGTGGCACCGTCGGCCATCGCGGCCAACGCCAAGACTTATATCAGCGGCCAGGGCTACGTCGAATGCTCGCTGCCGCGTGCGCTGGAACTGGACGAGATTGCGGGCATCGTCGATGACTTCCGCACCGCCGCGGCGAACGCCATCCGCGCCGGCTTCGACGGTGTCGAAGTGCATGGCGCCCACGGCTACCTGCTCGATGCCTTCCTGCGCGACGGCACCAACAAGCGCACCGACGCCTACGGCGGCAGCGTCGAGAACCGCGCGCGCTTCCTGCTCGAAGTCATGGCCGCGGTGATCGCGGAGATCGGTGCCGACCGTGTCGGCGTGCGCCTGGCGCCGGTGTCGCCGGTCAACGACGCGCTGGAAAGCAATCCGAAGCCGTTGTTCGAGCATGTCGTGCGCGAACTGGAGAAGCTGCATCCGGTGTATATCCATCTCGTCGAGGGCCACACCGGCGGCCCGCGCGACAACGTGCCGTTCGACTACGAAGCGCTGCACCGCCTGTACAGCGGGGTCTGGATGGTCAATAACGGCTACTCGAAGGAAATGGCCGAGGAAGCCATCCGCAGCGGCCGCGCCGACATGGTGTCGTTCGGCCGCAAGATGATCACCAACCCGGACCTGCCGCGCCGCTTCCGCGAGAACCAGCCGCTGAACAAGCCGTTCGAGGACGCGTCGCTCTATGGCGGCAGCGGAGCGCACGGCTACGTCGACTATCCCGCGCTGGCCTGACCTGGCCCCGGGCGTGAAGATCTCCGGTGCATCGCCAGCGCACGCCCGATGCACCGGATCACTTCGGTATCGTCAAACGGCTTGCTGAGGAAGCAGGCCGCACCCGCGGCCCGCGCGCGCTGCGCAAAATCCCGCAGGTCGAACGCCGTCATGAAAATGACCGGCATGCGCAAGCCGCGCGCACGCAGCGCCTCACACAGCGCGAAGCCGTCCATGCCGGGCATCTGCACATCCGTGATCACGCAGTCGATGCCGTCGATCGACGACGACTGCAGCAGTGCCTGCGCATCCGCGTACAACTCCACCGCCAGGTCGAAGGTACGCAACAGGCCGCCGATGGCATGCCGCACGGCAGCGTCGTCGTCGACGATGGCAACAACCGGCGTGGCATTCACACGGGCTCCCTGGGCCGGGCGCGCGAGCGCGCCGCTCAGTGCGTCGCGTCCTCAGCGGGCGCCTTGCTGGCCGCGTTCAGCGTCGGACCCGGGGCGCCGGTGATCTTGGGCACGCATTCCGAATGAAACCATGCAAAGGTGACCGGCTCGCCGGCGAGCAGGCGCTTGACCGGCGGCACCACCTGCTCGCCGATCAGCATGCCGAGCAGGCCGACCAGCGCCACCACGGGCGGCGCCGGCGAACGTACCTGCATCAGCGCATAGATGATGCCGACGAGGATGCCGGCGGCGAGGGAGACGAGGTAAAGCTTCATGTAAAAGCCTCCAATAACAAAGGCACGGGATCAGTTGCGCGCGGCGGGGGCCGGCGGCAATCCGACGCCGAGCAGGTGCCGCACGCGCGGCGGCTTGTCGCCGACATGGAAGCGGGTGACCTCGCGCTGCAGATCGGCATCGGCATGAGGCACGCGCTCGTGCTGGCGCAAATGCTCGGCCCACGATTCGACCAGGAACCACTCTGTCAGCAGCTCGGGGTCGGCCGGGTCTTCCATCACGCCCCAGTTGAAGGCGCCGTCGCGCAGCCGTTCCTCGGAAAGCTGGTGGATCGCGCGCAGGAAGGCGTCGCGGTCCGGCGCGCGGACGCAGTACTCGATCAGGATCATGACCGGGCCGCGGTCATGCGCGATATCGGCGGCGCCTTCGGGTTCGGGCCAGTGCCGTGCCGGTCCCAGGTCCTCTTCGCCGCGCGGCAGGCGCAGCCGGTGCAGCAGCAGCGCTGCCGCCAGCATGCCGGCCGCCGCCACCAGCAGCCCGCCGGGCGTACCCAGCGCCTGCGCGACAAAGCCCCACAGCAGGCTGCCTGCCGCCATCGCGCCGTTGAACACCATCTGGTAGACCGCCAGCGCGCGCCCGCGCACCCAGTTGGGCAGGATGGCCTGCGCCACGCCGCCCAGCGTCGTCAGCGCGATGATCCATGCCGCGCCCAGGAACAGCAGCAGCAACAGCGCGATCCAGACCGGCGGCGCCACGCATAGCCCGGCCATCACCACCGCGGTAGTGCAGGCAGACAGCAGCATCATCCCGTCGGCGTCCAGACGCCGCTGCAGCCGCGGCATGACCAGCGCGCCCAGGATCGCCCCGAGGCCGACCGCGCCCAGCAGCACGCCATAGAGGCCGGCGCCGCCTTTCAGCAGTTGCCTGGCCACCAGCGGCAACAGCGCCCAGATGCTGCTGCCGAAGGCAAAGTACACCGCGGCCCGCGCCAGCACGACATGCAGCTTGCTGTGGGCGCGGGTAAAACGCAGCCCGGCGCGGAACGCGCCCAGGAAATGCTCGCGCAGCGGGTCGGCGCCTCGCGCCGGGCGTTTCCACCACAGCAGCGCGGCGACCACGAAGACATAGCTGAGCAGGTCCATGCCATACGTGGTGGCCGCGCCGAACGCCGCCAGCATCAGGCCGCCGGCGGCCGGCCCGATCGCGCGGGCAATATTGACACCGAGCGAGTTGAGCGCGACCGCGCGCTTGAGTTCTTGCTGCGGCACCAGCTCGGGCACGATCGACTGCCACGTCGGCCCCATCAGTGCCGCGCCGATGCCGCCCAGGAAGGCCATGCCGATCAGGATCTCGATCGTCAGCGCGTTGCGCCAGGCCAGCATCGCCAGCGTGCCGCTGACCAGCGCCAGTCCGACCTGAATCGCGATCAGGAAGCGGCGCCGGTCGAGGATGTCGGACAGCACGCCGGCCGGGATCGCCAGCAGGAATACCGGCAAGGTCGCCGCCGCCTGGATCGTGGCGACCGCGGCCGGCGACGACGACAGGTCGGTGGCCAGCCACGCGCTGGCCACGTCGCGCATGAAGCTGCCGACGTTGCCGAGTATCGTGGCCGCCCACAGCACGGCAAACGTTGCCTGCGCCAGCGGCGCGAAGGTGCCGCCGTCGGCGGGTCGGGGAGGGGAGTGCGTTGCTTGCTCTGCCATCTTGGTCAGCCGATCCGGGTTGCGCGCTCGCGCAGGTCGTGCCAGGCCACCAGCAGGAAGCCGCCGGCCAGGCCCAGGTGTTCGAAGAACGCGTTGGTCATCATGAAGCGGGCTTCGGGTGGAACTTCCCAGAAGCGGTTGGCGATGAAGGTCGCGCCGACCGTGAACGCCGCCAGCGCCAGCGCGCCCAGCCAGCGCCGCCAGCCCAGCAGGATCATGGCACAGGCGCCCAGCTCGAGCACGATGGTGGCGATTGCCATCGGCACCGGCGGGTTCAGCCCGAAGTGCCGCATCTCCGCCACCGCGCCGGGAAAATCGGCCAGCTTGAACAGGCCGCCCTGCAGGTAGGCCGCGCACAGCAGCAGCAGGGCAAGCCAGCGTATCCAGCGCGGCAGCCAGGAGGCGTCCGATGGCGCCAACGGAAGGGAAGTCATCGGTTCGGGCATGGCCGGTCTCCGTTGGCTGCGGTCAGAAGGCCCAGCATGAGCAGCCCAGCGCGCCCCAGAATGTGCTCTCGTCCGAGGCCGGCACGCCGGCGGTCCAGGCCCTGGCGTGCGCATGGCCATGGACGCCGCACGAACTCGCGCACCCGCACGCCGTGTTCAGCGCCAGCTTGCGTGCTTCCGGCCGCGGCTGGTAGCCGCCCACGTGGCGTACCGGCGACCAGTCGGGCATCGGGGGAGGCAGCGCCGGCGACAGCTTGCTGAAATCGGCGTCGCCATAGACCACCTTGCCGCCCAGGATAGTCAGCACCGAGGTGATGTCCTGGATCTCGTCGCCGGGCACGCTGAAGTAATCGGCCGACAGCACCGCCAGGTCGGCGAGCTGGCCCGCCTTGATCTGGCCCTTCTTGCCGACTTCCGAGGAAAACCACGTGTTGGCCTCGGTCCACAGCCGCAATGCGGTCTCGCGGTCGAGCAGGTTGGCCTGCGGGTACATCGCCATGCCCCCCACGGTCTTGCCAGTGGTGAGCCAGTACAGCGACACCCACGGGTTGTACGATGCCACGCGCGTGGCATCGGTGCCGGCGCCGACCTTGACGCCTTTTTCCAGCATCTTCTTGACCGGTGGCGTGGCCTCGGCGGCGCGCGCGCCGTAGCGCTCGACAAAGTATTCGCCCTGGTAGGCCATGCGGTGCTGCACGGCGATGCCGCCGCCAAGCGCGGCGATGCGGTCGATGTTGCGGTCGGAAATGGTTTCGGCGTGGTCGAAGAACCAGTTCAGGCCGTTGAATGGGATGTCCTTCGCGACCTTTTCATAGACATCCAGCGCACGGGAGATGGTCTGGTCGTAGGTGGCATGCAGCCGCCACGGCCAGCGCTTTTCCGCGAGCAGGCGGATCACCGGTTCCAGGTCGGCCTCCATCGACGGCGCCATGTCGGGGCGTTCGACGCGGAAGTCCTCGAAGTCGGCCGCGGTGTAGACCAGCATTTCGCCGGCACCGTTGTGGCGGTAGAGATCGTCGCCCTGGCCCGGCCTGACCTTGGCGGTCCAGGTCTTGAAGTCGTTCAGTTCTTCCTTGGGCTTCTGCGTGAACAGGTTGTACGCCAGCCGCACCGTCAACTGCCCGTCCTTGTGCAACTCCTCAATGATGCTGTAGTCCTCGGGATAGTTCTGGTACCCGCCGCCCGCATCGATCACGCCGGTCACGCCCAGCCGGTTGACCTCGCGCATGAAATGGCGCGTCGAGTTCTTCTGGTATTCGGGCGGCAGCTTGGGGCCCTTGGCCAGCGTGGCATAGAGGATGGTGGCATTGGGCTTGGCCAGCAGCAGACCAGTGGGATTGCCGCGCGCATCGCGCACGATCTCGCCGCCCGGCGGGTTGGGCGTGTCCTTGGTATAGCCGACCGCGCGCAGCGCGGCGCCGTTGAGGATGGCGCGGTCGTACAGGTGCAGGATGAACACCGGGGTATCGGGCGCCACCGCGTTCAGTTCGTCGATGGTCGGCAACCGCTTCTCGGCGAACTGGTGTTCGGTGAAGCCGCCGACCACGCGTACCCATTGCGGTGCCGGCGTGCGCGCGACCTGGTCCTTGAGCATGCGCATGGCATCGGCCAGCGAGCGCACGCCGTCCCAGCGCAGCTCCATGTTGTAGTTGAGGCCGCCGCGGATGATGTGCATGTGGCTGTCGATCAGCCCGGGAATGCCGCGCCGGCCGTTCAGGTCCACGACCTGCGTCTGCGCGCCGGCCAGCTTCATCACTTCCTGGCGCGTGCCGACGGCGACGAAGCGTCCGTCGCGGATGGCCACGGCGTCCGCTTGCGGATTGGCCTTGTCGAGCGTGGTGAACTTGCCGTTGACGAGGATGAGGCTGGGTGCGGTGCTGGGTTGCATGCCGAAGATCTCCGGGGAAACAGCCGCGCCGAGCGCGGCCGCGGTGCCAATGAACTGCCGGCGGGTAAAACGGCCTCGCGACATCGAACTCAGCCCTTCAGGAAAGCGAGCAGGTCGGCATTGACCTGGTCCGCGTTGACCACGCACATGCCGTGCGAGGCGCCGGGGTAGACCTTGAGCGTCGCGCCCTTGACCAGCTCGGCGGCGCGCCGGGCCGAGGCGTCGATCGGCACGATCTGGTCGTCGTCGCCATGCAGGATCAGCGTGGGCACGTCGACCTTCTTCAGGTCCTCGGTGTAGTCGACCTCCGAGAATTCGCGGATGCAGGCGTATTGCCCGACGATGCCGCCGGCCATGCCTTGCGCCCAGAAGGCATCGATCGTGCCCTGCGAGACCTTGGCGCCGGGACGGTTGAAGCCGAAGAACGGCACTGCCAGGTCCTGGTAGAACTGCGAGCGGTTGTCGGCCACGCCCTTGCGGATGCCGTCGAACACTTCCAGCGGCAGCCCACCGGGGTTGGCGTCGGTCTTCAGCATCAGCGGCGGCACCGCGCCGATCAGCACCGCCTTGGCCACGCGTTTGGTGCCGTGACGGCCGATGTAGTGCGCCACCTCGCCACCGCCGGTGGAGTGCCCGACCAGCACCGCGTCGCGCAGGTCCAGCGCTTCGATCAGCGCGGCGAGGTCGTCCGCATAGGTGTCCATGTCGTTGCCCTGCGCGGGCTGGTCCGAGCGGCCGTGGCCGCGGCGGTCATGGGCGATCACGCGAAAGCCCTGGCGCGCGAGAAAGAGCATCTGCGCGTCCCATGCATCGGCATGCAGCGGCCAGCCATGCGAGAACACGACCGGCTGGCCCGCGCCCCAGTCCTTGTAGAAGATGCGGGTACCGTCCTGGGTGGTGATGGTTTTCATCGATCAGGCCCTTCAGAGTGCAGGAAGTAAGAGAAGTCACCTTGCCGGTGCCTGTAAGCAGGCCTGCGCGCCGCCTTGCTGGCCGCGCGCAAGCGGCGCTCATTGCCGGCTGCGGGGATCAGCGCGCGGGCACCGGCGCCACCGACTCGTGCGTCGTGGCGGTGCGCTGCGGCGCCTTGTGCACCATCGTGTAAGCGTAGTCGACGCCCATGCCATAGGCGCCGGAATGTTCCTTGACCAGTTTCATCACGGCGTCATACGTGTCGCGGTGCGCCCAGTCGCGCTGCCATTCCAGCAGCACCTGTTGCCAGGTCACCGGCACCGCGCCGGCCTGGACCATGCGCTGCATGGCGTAGTCGTGGGCTTCCTTGCTGGTGCCGCCGGAGGCATCGGCCACCATGTAGATCTCGTAGTTGCCTTCCAGCATCGCGCACAGCGCGAAGGTGGTGTTGCAGACCTCGGTCCACAAGCCGGCGACGATCACCTTGTTGCGGCCATTGGCCTTGAGCGCGTCGCGGACCTTCTGGTCGTCCCACGAGTTCATCGAGGTGCGCTCCAGCGTCTTCTGCTCGGGAAATACGTCGAGCAGCTCCGGATAGGTGAAGCCGGAGAACGATTCGCTTTCGACCGTGGTGATGGTCGTCGGGATATTGAAGATCTTGGCGGCCTTGGCCAGGCCGATGACATTGTTCTTCATGGCCTGCCGGTCCATCGACTGCACGCCGAAGGCCATCTGCGGCTGGTGGTCGATGATGATCAGCTGGCTGTTCTGCGGGGTCAGGACTTCGAGCTTGGGGTTGGACATGGTGTCGATCCTCGGGACAGGGGGTTTGAGCGCGGGCTTGCGGCGGCCGCCGGGATATGGGACGGCGAGGCGGTGCGGCCCGGATAAGAAGACTAGACGGCAAGCGCAGGAATCGCCATTGCATGTTGGTATTAGCCGGCTCCGGCGGCGATCGCGCCGGAAACGTGCGAGCCGTTTGGCGCCGGCGTGCGCCTGACTAACACGATGGTATGAGCCGCGTGTGACTTGTACATCGCCCCTGTGCCGGCATGGCGGTCATTGCCGATGGCGGCCTGCTGGTTATAATCCGCTGCTCGTGCGGCCTCGCACGCATGCACCGGAGATCAGACCGTGACATCCCCAAGCCTGGAGCCTGCCGACGACAAGGCCTGCGATGACGCGACCGTGCTGGTCGTCGACGACGATGCCGGCGTGCGCCATGCGCTCGGCAACCTGTTCCGCTCGGTCGGCCTGAGCGCGGTGCTGTTCGAGTCCGCCGCCGAGCTGCTCGCCTTTCCATTGCCGGATACGCCGTGCTGCCTGGTGCTTGACGTCAGGCTGCGCGGCCCCAGCGGCCTGGACCTGCAGGGCCGGCTGGCGCGCATGGGCGTGCCGCTGCCCATCATCTTCATGACGGGCTACGGCGACATCGCGATGAGCGTGGCCGCGATGAAGGCCGGCGCCGTGGACTTCATTCCCAAGCCGTACCGCGACCAGGACCTGCTCGACGCGGTGAGCGCCGCGCTGGCCAAGGACCGCCTGCGCCGCGAAGGCGCGCGCAAGGCCGACGAATTGCGTGCCACCTACGAGACTCTCTCGCCGCGCGAGGCCGAGGTCATGGGCATGGCGGTGTCCGGCCTGCTGAACAAGCAGATCGCCGCCGAAATCGGCATCAGCGAGGTGACGGTCAAGATCCATCGCGGGCAGGCCATGCGCAAGATGAAGGCGCGCACCTTTGCCGAGCTGGTGCTGATGGCACAGCAGTTGGGCCTCTGCCAGGTCGGTCAGTGACGGATCAGCCCGCGACACCGGCCCTGCAGGTCCCGGCGCGCCTTGTGGGGCGCGATCGCGAGATGGCGCTGCTGACCGACGCGCTGGGGCGCGTGTGCCTCACCGGCAAGTCCGAGCTGGTGCTGGTCGCCGGCGGCGCCGGCACAGGCAAGTCCGCGCTGGCCAATGCCTTCTCGTGCCAGGCCGCGGCGCAGACCGGCGCCCGCACTGCCGCCGGCAAGAGCGACCAGCTCCAGCTCGACATTCCGTATGCGCCAGTGGCGCAGGCCATCCTCGCGCTCACGCTTGGCTTGCTGGATGCGCCGCCGGCCACGCTGGCGCCGCTGCGCGAGCGCTGGCTTGGCATGCTGGCGGGCCAGGGCAGGGTGGTGGCAGAACTGGTACCCGAGACCGAGCAGGTACTGGGCCGCACCGCGCCGCTGGCCAACGTGCCGGCGCAGCAGGCGCAGGCCCGTGCGCATGGCGCGCTGCTGGCCACGTTTTCCGTCTTTGCCGCGCCGGGCCTGCCGCTGGTGCTGTTCTTCGACGACCTGCAGTGGGCCGACGCATTCACCGTCGCGCTGCTGGAAGCCTTCACGGTGCAGCGTCCGGCTGGCATCCTGCTGATCGCCGCGTACCGGGACCACGGCCAGGACGTCGAGCAACGCTTCTCGTGGCTGCTGCATGCCAACCGCAGCGGCGCGCTGGCGGTCACGCGCATCCCCGTCAGGCCGCTGGCTGCCGATGATCTGGCGGAGCTGGTCGGCGCCGCGCTCGATGAGCCGCCCGCGCGTATCGCGGCACTGGCGCACGCCGTACACGACAGGACCGCGGGTAATCCGTTCTTTTCCTACCAGTTGCTGCGCACGCTGGTCGACGACGGCGTACTGACCAGGCACGCCGGCGGCACCGGCTGGGACTGGCATGCCGCCGAGGTCGACGAGCAGCACTACACCGGCAGCGTCGTCGACCTGATGCTCCGACGCTTTGCCAGGCTGCCCCGCGCCGGTACCGAACTGCTGCAGCAGCTGGCTTGCGTGGGGCTGCGCGGCGATGCCGGACTGCTGGCCCGCGTGGCCGGCGTCAGCGCCGCACAGCTGGCCAGCCAGCTGCAGCCGCTGGTTGAGGCTGGCTTGCTGGTTCAGGTGCCGTGCGGCTATGCGTTCCAGCATGACCGCGTGCTGGAATCCGCGTATTCGATGATCGAGCCGCACGCGCGTCCCGCCGAGCACGCCCGCATCGCGCAGATCATGATCGAACACTGGCGCGGCCGGCTCGCGGACCATGCGTTCGAGATCTGCAACCAGATCGAGCGCGTGGCGGTGCGGGCCGGCCAGGCGTTGCCGATGCCGCAGCGGGTGGCCTTCGTCGAGGTGCTGCTGGTGGCGGGGCGGCGTGCCTGGCGCTCGGGCGCGATCGGGCAGGCGCTGCACTACATGGACACGGCCCAGGCGCTGATGCGGCCGGACTGGTGGGAAACGCACTATGGCCTGGCGTACGCCGCCAACCTGCTGCGTTGCGAATGCCTGCTGGCCCAGGCCCGGCTCGATGCCGCGTCGGAGGGCATCGATGCGCTGCTCGCTCACGCGCTTGGCGCGCTCGACCAGGCTGCCGTGTACCGTCTGCGCGCCAGCCTGCAGACCGTGCGCTCGGACTATGAAGGCGCGATCAACGCCGCATTGTCCGGGCTCGCGCTGCTCGACGTACACCTGGAGCGCGCGCCGTCCGCGCAGCGCATGCGCGACGCCCACGATGCCGTGCGCGCCGCGCTGGGCAAGCGGCAGATCGCCAGCCTGGCGTCCTTGCCCGCCACCGCGGACCCGCGCATCCATGCCGTGATGGGGCTGCTGTCCACGCTGATTTCTTCGCTGTTCGTGCGCGATGGCATCAGCTTCCTGCATGTGGCCAAGATGGTCGAGCTGACGCTCGACCATGGCGCCACGCCGGAGTCTCCGTATGGACTGTCATGGTTTGGCGTGTTTATCGCCAGCCTGTACGAGGCTTACGAGGACGGGCTGGCGTACGGGCAGGCGGCGATGGCGCTGATCGACCACCACGGCTATGAAGCGGGACGCATCGCGACACTGGTCGCCGTGGACCAGGTCAGCGCCTGGACCCGTCCGCTGTCATATGCCCTGAGCCTCGCGCAGCAAGCCGTGACACTGGGGCGCGCCTCCGGCGACATCGGCATGGCCTGCTATGCCTGCAACCATATCGCGTCCGACCTGCTGGTCATGGGAGAGCAGCTGTGCCTGGTGGCGGAAGAGATCGCGCGCGGCCTGGCGCTGACGCGCCAGGTCCAGTACCGGGACATCGAGCTGATCCTGCATTCGCAGCTGCATTTCGTGCAGCGGCTGCGCGTGGGCGATGAACGTGGCGAGGGTGGCGAAGGTGGTGAAAGCAGCGGCTGGCAGGAAGAAGCCGCACACTGCGGCACCGCCGCGCAGCGGCTGGCACGCAGCAACTCGCTGCCGACCCGCTTCTGGATCCACCTGTACGACGGCATGGCTGCGGTGTTCCTGGGGCAATGGGCGCACGCGGTGCACAGCCTGCGCCACGCCGAGACACTGATCTGGTCAGCGCCAGCGCATATCAACGTGGCCGACTGCCGCCTGTTCCTCAGCATTGCGCTGGCGCACGCGCAGGCACCGCAGGCGGCCGCCGACATTGCGGCACACCGCGCATGCTTCGCGCGCTGGGCAGCGCTCAATCCGCCGACGTTCCGCAACAAGCTGCTGCTGGCCGATGCCGCGCTGGCGCAGGCCGAGGGCGATCCGCTGCGCGCGCTAGCCTGTTACGAGCAGTCGGCCGAAACGGCAGCGGCGGCCGGCTTCGTGCATGAGCAGGCGCTGGCCCACGAACTGGCCGGCATGCTGTGCGCGCGGCACGGCCTGCATACGGGTGCCCGGCAGCACCTGGCTGTTGCGCGCGCGTGCTACCAGCGCTGGGGCGCCGAGCACAAGGCGACACTGCTGGCCGCGCAATATCCGCAACTCGATGCGCCTGCGGCCGGCGACACGCCGCCCACGTCCCCGCTCGCCGGGTGGGAACTCGGCAAGCAGGCCGCGCGTGCCTTGTCCAGCGAGATCGTGATGGATCGCCTGGTCGAGGGCCTGCTGAGCACCGTGATCCAGCACGCAGGTGCCCGCTACGGGCTGCTGGTGCTGATGCGCGACGGCGAGCCGATGATCGAGGCCTCGGGCCGCTTGCACGACGGCAGGGTGACGGTGGCACTTGGCTCGGCGCCGCCCACCGAGCACGCGCTGCCGCTGGCGGTACTCAACAGCGTGCTGCGCACGCGCCAGACGCTGGTGCTCGCCGACGCCATGGTCGACGCGCCGTCGATACGCACCAGGGCCGCCATCGACAGCGGGGTGCGCTCGGTGCTGTGCCTGCCGCTGGTGCGCGGACACAGCCTGATCGGCGCGGTTTACCTGGAGAACAACAGCGCCCCGGGCGTGTTCGGCGCGAACCACGTCGCCGAACTCGAGATGCTGGCGCCGCAGGTTGCGATCTCGCTGGAAACGGCGCGGCTGTACGAGCAGCTGATCGGCGAGAACAACCGCCGCGTGGCCGCCGAGATCAGCCTGCGCGATGCGCGCGCCGAGCTGGCCCGCACCTCGCACCTGACCGTGATGGGAACGCTGGCGGCGTCGATCGGCCATGAAGTCAACCAGCCGCTGACGGCCATTGTCGCGACCGTCGATGCCAGCGTGCGCTGGCTGAAGCGGCCGCAGCCGGAACTTGGCGAGGCGCTGGAAGGCTTTGCCTTTATCCGCCAGCATGCGCTGCGCGCCGCCGACATCGTGCGTGCGCTGCGCGCGCTGGCGCGGCAGGCGCCGGCGGTACTCGCGCCGCTGTCCGCGGACGAGGTACTGCGCGAGGTGCTGGTAATGGTGCGGCCCGAACTGGACGCGCACAACGTCAGGGCCGTGACCCGGCTGGCCGCCGGCGCCGCGCAGGTCGAAGCGGACCGCGTGCAGCTCCAGCAAGTGGTGCTTAACCTCGTCACCAATGCACTCGACGCCATGGCCGGCACGCCGGTCGAGCAGCGCGAGCTGCTGGTGGCTTCGTACCGCGAGCAGGACGAGGTTGTCGTCAGCGTGCAGGATCACGGGAGCGGCATTGCCGAAGACGTGCTGCCGCGGGTCTTCGATGCCTTCTTCACCACCAAGGACGACGGCATGGGAATGGGGCTTGCGATCTGCCGCTCGATCGTGGAGGCACACGGCGGTACGCTGGTGGCAAGGCGCCGCCGCAGTGGCGGCAGCGAGTTCATGTTCCGGCTGCCGGTGTTCCAGCCGGCGGCACCGGCAGGGCCTGCCGCAGCGCACGAGCCCTGAACGGCCGGCGCTTGCCCTACCAGCGATTTCATCCAATACGGTACGTGCGGCAAAGCGGGAACATCCCGATATCTCTCGCGCGAACCCCGCGCCTATAATTCCTGGCACCGTATCTTCGAAAAACCGGTTCGCCCATCCGCGCAACCGGACCGCCCATGCTCACGGACCAGTCGGAAGCCAGGCAGACCCGCCGTTATGTCGAAAAGCGCGAAGGCATCCTCGATGCCGCCGCGGCGCTGTTCAATCGCAAGGGCGTGCGCGGCACGACGCTGTCCGACGTGGGCCAGCTGGTAGGGCTGAACACCAACAGCATCACGTACTACTTTCGCAAGAAAGAAGACCTGGTGCTGGCCTGCCTGATGCGCACCATCGAAGAAATGCGTGGCCTGGCCGGCTCGGCTTCGCGGCACGGCAGCGCCGGCGAGCGCGTCGCCGCGTTTATCGCGCTGTTTGTCGCGCGGCTGGCGCGCACCGCGGCAGGCGAGCGGCCGGAGCTGATGAGTTTCCGCGAGATCCGTGCGTTGCCAGCGAGCCATGCCGACGTGGCGTTCTCGGCCTACAACGACATGTTCCGGCAGATCCGCGGGCTATTGCGCGATGCCACGCCCGCCGACCCGGCACAACGCAGCGCGCTGAGCGCTCGGGCCCACCTGCTGCTGTCGCTGACCAGCGGCGCGATGAGCTGGATCGAACGCTACGAACCCGCGGACTATCCCAAGGTCGCGCAGACGCTGGCGGATATCGTGCTCAATGGCATTGCCGCGCCCGGCACCGCGTGGCAGCCGGACCTGGATGCCGAAGCGCTGCTGCCGACGCTGGGCCGGCCGGAAACGACGCAGCAGGCGTTCCTGCGCGCTGCCACCGAGCTGCTGAACGAGCAGGGCTACCGTGGCGCCTCGGCGGACCGGATCTCGGCGCGGCTGAACCTGACCAAGGGCGCGTTCTACCACCACAACGAGAACAAGGACGACCTCATCTCCGCATGCTTCGACCGCATGTCGGCAGTGATCCGCGATACCCAGACGCTGGCCGACGAGATGCCAGGCACCGGCTGGGACAAGCTGTGCGCGGTGTCGCGCGCGCTGGTGCATTACCAGTTCTCCAGCCAGGGGCCGCTGCTGCGGCTGACCATCTACGGCGCGTTGCCGGAAGAGATGCGTGTCGCCAAGATGCAGGACATGGCCCGGCTGTCGACGCGCTTTGTCCGGTTCCTGGTGCAGGGCATGCAGGACGGTTCGATCCGGCCGCTGGACCAGTCGATCGCCGCGCTGCAGGTGCACGGCATGATCAACGCCGCGGTCGAGCTGCGCCGCTGGGTCCGCGACGCGACCTCTGACAACGCCGCCGATCTGTTCGTGCGGCCCATGATGATGGGCCTGTTGCGCTGAGCCGCGTTTGTTGCGACCCTCTATTCAGCCGTACAGGTGGCATGCCACCATCTGCCCGCCACCGTGGTCGCGCAGCACCGGTTCGGCACTGCGGCACTGGGGCATTGCCGAAGGGCAGCGCGTATGGAAGCGGCAGCCCGACGGCGGATGCATCGGGCTGGGGACTTCGCCCTGCAGCACGATGCGCTGGCGCTGGCGTTCGGCGCGCACGTCGGCCACCGGCACCGCGGACAGCAGCGCGCGCGTGTACGGGTGGCGCGGCTCGGCGTAGAGCTGGTGGCGGCTGGCGATCTCGACGATGCGGCCCAGGTACATCACCGCGATGCGGTCGCTGATATGGCGCACCACCGCCAGGTCATGGGCGATGAACAGATAGGACAGGCCCAGGCTGCGCTGCAGCGCCATGAACACATTGACCACCTGCGCCTGGATCGACACGTCCAGCGCCGACACCGGCTCGTCGCACACGATCAGGCTCGGTTTCAGTGCCAGCGCGCGCGCGATGCCGATGCGCTGCCGCTGGCCGCCCGAGAATTCGTGCGGATAGCGGTCGGCCATGTAGGGCAGCAGGCCGACCATGTCGAGCAGCTCGGCCACGCGCGCCTGCAGCGCGGCACGGTCGCCGGCCAAGCCATGCACCTGCAGCGGCTCGGCAATGATGTCGCGCACCTTCATGCGCGGGTTCAGTGACGCGAACGGGTCCTGGTAGACCATCTGCACGCTGCGGCGGAAGCGTTTTTCGCGCGCGCCGCTGAAGCCGGCCAGATCCTCGCCGTCGAAGGCGATCCGTCCCGCGCTGGCGGGCAGCATCTTCATGATGGCCAGCCCGGTGGTGGACTTGCCGCAGCCGCTTTCGCCCACCAGCCCCAGCGTCTCGCCGCGGCGCAGCGTGAACGAGACGCCATCGACCGCCCTGACCGAGCCGACCTGGCGCTTGAGCAGCACACCGCGCGTCACGGGAAAATGGACCTTCAGGTCTTCAACCTTGAGGATCACGTTGTCGGGCTGGGATGCCTGGCGCGTTTGGCAACTGGCCTGCGCTTCGGCGCTTGCGCTGCCATGCGTGTGTTCCGTGCGTTCCGGCGGCGCGACGCTGCGCGCCAGGGGCGTGTCAATGTGCGTCATGGAGGAAGCAAGCCTTGAGATGTTGGTCGGAAACCGCGCGCAGCTCAGGCGGCGCCTGCCGGCACTGGTCCTGCGCCAGCCGGCAGCGCGGCAGGAAGGCGCAGCCCGGGCCCAGCGCGGTCAGGTCGGGCGGCTGGCCATCGATCGGCACCAGCGGCTGGCTGGTGTCGCCGTCCAGGCGGGGCACGCACGCCATCAGGCCGCGCGTGTAGGGATGCGCGGGATGGCGGTACAGCTCGTCCGCGGCCGCTGTCTCCACCAGCCGCCCGCCGTACATCACCGCGACGCGGTCGGCATAGCGCGCCACCACGCCGAGGTCGTGCGTGATCAGGATCAGCGCCGTGCCGGCCTTCCGTGCCAGCCCCTTCAGCAGATCCAGGATTTGCGCCTGCACGGTGACGTCGAGCGCGGTGGTCGGTTCGTCGGCGATGATCAGCTTCGGCTTGCAGGCCAGCGCCATCGCGATCATCGCGCGCTGGCGCATGCCGCCCGAGAACTGGTGCGGATAGGCATGGACCCGGCTGCGCGGCTCCGGGATCTGCACCTGCGCCAGCAGTTGCGCGGCCTCTTCGTAGGCGTCGCGCCAGGCGCGGCCCTGGTGCACGCGGATCGGCTCGGCGATCTGCTTGCCCACGGTCAGCGCCGGGTTCATCGACGACATCGGCTCCTGGAACACCATCGCGATGCGGTTGCCGCGGATGGCGCGCATGGCCGCCGGCCTGAGCTTGAGCAGATCCTGTCCTTCGAAGCGGATCTCGCCGGCCTCGATTACGCCGGGCGGCTGCGGGATCAGGCCGAGGATGGACAGCGCGGTCACGCTCTTGCCCGAGCCCGACTCGCCGACGATTGCCAGCGTTTCGCCGGCGGCCACGTCGAACGAGACCCGGTCCACCGCGGTGACCACGCCGCGGTCGGTGCGAAAGCGCGTGGTCAGGTTTCTTACCTGCAGGATTGGGGCTGCCATGGTTGCTTTCCGGTCGACAGTGCGGGTTGACGGTGCAGATTGACGCTGCGCAGGTCAGAAGCCGAGCTTCTTCTTCATCTCCTGGTCGATCCAGGCGCGGGCATAGATGGGCCCGTTGCGCACGGCACCGGCGCGCAGTTCGCCGTCGTAGTTCTTGACCCACGGCCACCACGCGGTGAACAGGTAGGGCGTCGGCAGCCAGATATACGGCGCCTCGGCCAGGATGTCGCGGGTCATGGCGCGCAGCGCTTCCTGGCGCTTGCCCAGGTCCCGCATCTGGAAGGCCTGGTTGACGCGGGCATCGAACCTGGGGTCGTTCCACTGCGAGGCGTTCCACACCTGTCCCGCGACGAAGCTCTTGCGGATCGTCGTGGTCGGGTTGGTATGGCCGTTGCTCATCATGTAGCCCGGCGCATTGGTCTTGGTGGTCATCGCCGACAGGAAGGCGCCGTACTCCATCGGCTGGATTTCGATGCGCACGCCGACCTGCTCCAGGTACGCGCCGATCAGCGGCAGCATTTCCATATGGTCCTGGCTGCAGGCGCAGACCTGCACCTTGAACTTGAAGCCCTTCGGGTAGCCAGCCTCGGCCAGCAGCTTCTTTGCCTTCTCCGGGTTGTAGGTGAACAGCTCCTTGACCGCTTCCGGCATCGCGCTCAGTGGCTCGAAATAGCCGGTGTAGTCCGGGTGCTGCGGATAGGCAAACAGCTCGGCATTGCCGCCGTAGTACTGCTTGACGATTTCCTGCTTGTTCACCGCCATGTTCAGGGCGCGGCGCACGCGGATATCGTTGAACGGCTTGGTGTCGACGCGCAGTGCCAGGTACTGCCCGGTGTAGGACAGCCAGCGCGACCACTTGAGCTGCGGCGCGCTCTTCTTCAGTTCATCGACTGCGGTCCAGCGCACCATTTCCAGCACGTCGAGCTTGCCGGTGCGCAGCATGGTGTTGCGGGTAGCCTCGTCCTTGACGGTGCGCAGCACGACCTTGTCGGCAAAGGGCAGCTTGTAGTCCTTGCCGCCGATCTTCTCGGTGTCCCAGTACTGCGCGTTCTTTGCATACGTGCTGGAATTGCCCTGCACGAACTGGCTCAGCGTGAACGGGCCGGAGCCGGTGACGTTCTTCCAGTTCGCGGCGCCCGCGGTGGCAACCTCCCTGGGCATGATGCCGGAGTAGTAGCCCCAGCCGAAGCGGTAGTCCCATTCCGCATTGAATTCCTTGAAGCGGAACACGACCGTATGCTTGTCCACGGCCTCGACCTTGCTCAGGTGGTCGAAGTAGGTGGGAATCTTCTTGGCGCTGGCGTTCTGCCGGCTGTAGCTGAACACTACGTCCTCCGCGGTCAGCTCGCGCTCTTCCATCACGCCGGGCTTGGCCGGGAAGCGTACGTTCTTGCGCAGCCTGACTTCTAGCGTGAGCGGGTCGGTCCATTTCCAGCTTTCGGCGAGTTCGCCGCGGATGGCATCCTCGGGGAGCCAGGCGTCGGCCTGGAAGGCGTACTTGCCGCCGTTGCGGCGGGCCTTGGACAGATCGGCGGCGAAGAGCTGCTCATAGACCTGGCCGGTATCGTAGTTCTGCTTCCAGTTCCAGTCGCCCAGGTCCCACGACAATGCCGAGATGGTGGGATAGACCGAGCCGACTTCGATGGTGCCGCCATACTTCGGCGCTTCCGCCTGCGCGGCCGCCGTGCCGCAGGCGAAGGCCGCGGCCATTGCCGTCGCCGCCATCGCCAGGGTTGCCCGCCTCGTCATCCTGCCGTCCGTCTTCACGCTGCGCACCATCGTCTGCTCCTTTGGGGATCATGATGTGCCGGCTCGATACCCGATACGCCGGCCGCTCGTCAATCTGCTGTTCTCAGCGGCTGCCGCGCATGCGCGGGTCGAGCAAATCGCGCAGGGCATCGCCATAGACGTTGATCGCATAGACCACGATCGTCAGGCAGGCGCCCGGCGCCAGTGCCAGCCACGGGCCCTGGAACATGAAGGTGCGGCCGTCGCCCGACAGCATCCCGCCCCAGGTAGGGGCCGGCGGCGGCACGCCAAGACCGAGGAAGGACAGCCCCGACTCGGCCAGGATCGCGGTACCGACGCGCGTGGTGAACAGCACGATCACCGGCGGCAGCACATTGGGCAGGATATGGCGCCACAGGATGCGGCCGGTCGACGCCCCCATCGACTGCGCCGCATGCACGTACATGTTCTCGCGCACCGACACCACAGCGCTGCGCACGATGCGCGAGCCGCCGATGCCAAGCAGCAGGCCCAGCGTGCAGACGATCTGCCAGCTGCCCGGGCCCAGCACCGACACCACCACGATCAGGATCACCAGGTCGGGAAAGCTCATCCACGCATCGACCATGCGCTGCACCACCAGGTCGAACTTGCCGCCCAGGTAGCCGGTCAGGATGCCCAGCACCAGCGAGATCGCCGTGGCCAGCGTCGCCGCCGACAGCCCGATCACCACCGACAACCGGGCGCCGTACAGGCAGCGCGAGAACATGTCGCGGCCAAGGTTGTCCGTGCCGAACGGATGCGCCCACGAGGGCGGCTGCAGCCGCGCCATCATGTTGATCTCGTTCATGCCATATGGCGCCAGCAGGTCGGCGAACACGCCGCAGAACAGGAACACCGCGCAGATCACCGCGCCGGCGGCGCCCAGCGGCTTGTCGCGGAACAGCCGCCGCAGCAGCGCAAAGCGGGGCTGTCGTTGCCGGGCGGCGCGGGGCGGGGCGCCAGGCAGCGTGGCGGGAAGGGTGGCGGAAGCGGCTTGCGGATCGACGGTGGGGTGTGCCATCAGCGGTGCCTCACTTTGGGGTCGAACAGGCCGTAGCTCAGGTCGACGAGCAGGTTGATCAGCATCACCGCGACGCCGACCACGAGGAAGACGCCGGTGATCAGCGGATAGTCGCGCTGGTGCACGGCATCGAGCAGCAGCAAGCCCATGCCCGGCACGACGAAGATCTGCTCGATCACCACGGCACCGCCGATCAGCAACGGCGCCTGCAGGCCGATCAGCGTCACCACCGGAATCAGCGCATTGCGCAGCGCATGCCGCAGGATCACCAGCGGCTCGTTCAGGCCCTTGGCCCACGCGGTGCGGATATAGTCCTGGCGCAACACCTCCAGCATCATGGTCCGTGTCATGCGCATGGTGATCGCAGACAGCGCCATGCCCAGCACGATGGCCGGCACCAGCATCTGCCTGACATGCTGCACCGGGTCTTCCAGGAAGGGGACATAGCGCACTTCCGGCGACCAGCCCCACCACACCGACGGGAACACCATCACCATCGTGCCCAGCCAGAAGCTGGGCACCGCCAGCATCAGGATCGAAAAGGAACGCGCCACATAGTCCGCCGCGGTGTCCTGGCGGATCGCCGACAGCACGCCGATCGGCAGGGCCACCGTCAGCGCCACGGCCAGGGCCAGCACGCCCATCGAGAAGGTCGCGGGGATGCGCGCCATCACCATCCTCAGCACCGGCTCGCCTTGCCACAGCGACTGGCCCAGGTCGCCATGCAGCACGATATTGCCTACCCAGTGCAGGTACTGCTCCCACATCGGACGATCGAGGCCGAGCGCGCGGACCAGGTCTTCGCGGGTGCGCGTGTCGGCGCTGATGTCGTTCTGGCTCAGCATCAGGTCGACCACGTCGCCCGGCACCAGCCGCACGATGGCGAACACGATGATGCTGGCGAAGACCAGCGTCGGCAGCAGCGCCAGCAGGCGGCGCAGGAGATAGGCGCTCATTGCCGGCCTCCGTGCGGATGCCGGCAATGCTGCCTGACGCCAGCCGTTGCGGTCGCAATCGGGAATACGGGTGCCCAGGGACTTGCCGACATGCTGCCTCCTTGCTGGCGGTCGGGCCGGTGCGGGCGCGTGGCGCCGCAATCCAGACGTCCGTTGCCGCCTCGGTGTTGCGTGATGTCCTGCAGGCCCCTCCGGACGGGGCCGCCTGTGTCAGTCGCTCAGTAGCCGCGCAGCGTGGCCCAGCGGTCGAGCTGCCAGTTGGCGTCGCCCAGCCATTCCTGCGCGGTGCGGGCGCGCTTCATGAAGAAGCCGATATCGAATTCGTCGGTCATGCCGATGCCGCCGTGCATCTGCACGCCTTCCTGCACCGCCAGCGTGGCGGTATCGCCGGCCTTGGCCTTGGCCACGCAGACCAGCGGCTCGGGGCCATCGGCATGGCCTTCGTCGAGCCGCTGCTGGCAACGCAGCACGGCGGCGCGGGCGAGTTCGATCTCGGCGAAGAGGTGCGCGGCGCGGTGCTGCAGTGCCTGGAATTCGCCAATGGCCTTGCCGAACTGCCTGCGCTCCTTCAGGTAGGCCAGCGTGCGCGCGAAGCTGGCATCGGCAATGCCGAGCAGCTCGGACGACAGCACCGCACGGGCGATGTCAAGCACGCGCTCCAACATTTGCGCGCCGCTTCCCGGGTTGCCCAGCAGCGCATCGTCCGGCACCCTGGTGGCGTCGAAGGTGATGCGCGCGGCGTTGGTGGCATCGGCCAGCACGCAGCGCTCCACCTGTACGCCGGCATGGTCGCGCGGGACCAGGAACAGCGAGACGCCGTCGCTCGCGCCGGCGGCGCCCGTGCGCGCGGCGACCACCAGCGTATCGGCCACATGGCCGTCGACCACGAAGACCTTGCTACCATCGAGCACATAGCCGTCCGCATCGCGCCGTGCCTGCGTGGCGATGCGCTCGGGGCGGTGCCGGGCGGTTTCATCCAGCGCCAGCGCCATCAGGTGCCGGCCCGCGGCGATCTCTGGCAGCAGCGCGCTGCGCTGGCCTTCGTTGCCATATAAGCCGACCAACGCGGCGCCGAGCACGGCGGTGGACAGGAAGGGCAGCGGCGCCAGCGTGGTGCCGATCGCTTCGGCGATCACGCCGGCCTCGACCGCGCCGAGGCCGCTGCCGCCGTAGGCCTCGTCGATCATCACCCCGGCAAAACCGAGCGCCGCGCAGTGCAGCCAGAGCTCGCGCGAGAAGCCCACGGGGTCGCGGGTGTCGCGCAGCGTGCGCAGCGCGGAGATCGGGGCGTTCTCTTGCAGGAACGTCATGGCGCTGTCGCGCAGCATCTCCTGCGTGTCGGTCAATACGATAGGCATGGCGGCGTCTGGCAGATGTGGGGTCGTGAAGGGTTGCGCGGCGGCTCAGGCGCCGGGCAGGCCGAGCAGGCGCTTGGCGACGATATTGAGCTGGACCTCGCTGGTGCCACCCTCGATCGAATTCGCCTTGGTGCGCAGCCAAGCCCGCGCCAGCGCACCTTCCTGGCTGCGCGGGCCTTCCCATTCGAGGGCATCGGTGCCGCCTGCCGACATCAGCAGCTCGTAGCGCCGCTTGTTCAGTTCCGCGCCGTAGTACTTCAGTACGGACGAGAACGCGGCCATGCCTTCGCCTTGCCGCGCCAGGTCGCGGGCGCGCTCGCCGGCCGCGGCGAAGGCGGCCTCGTCGACCTCGAAGCGGGCGATCTGCGCGCGCAGCATCGGGTCGTCGAGCCGATGGCGCTCGTCGACGCCGATCACCCTGGCGGCATGACGTCCCAGCGGCTGGCGGAAGCCGCGGCTGCCGATCGCGCTGATCATCTCGCGCTCATGCGTCAGCAGGTACTTGGCGATAGCCCAGCCGCCGTTGAGGTCGCCAACGAGCTGGTGGCGCGGCACCTTGACGTCGTCGAAGAAGGTCTCGCAGAAGGGCGACTTGCCGGAGATCAGCACGATCGGACGGGTCGAGACGCCCGGCGACGCCATGTCGAACAGCAGGAAGCTGATGCCGGTGTGCTTCTGCGCCGCGAAGTCGGTGCGCACCAGGCAGAAGATCCAGTCGGCCTTGTCGGCATACGACGTCCAGATCTTCTGGCCGTTGACCACAAAATGGTCGCCGCGCTCTTCGGCGCGCGTCTGCAGCGCGGCCAGGTCAGAGCCGGCGTTGGGCTCGGAATAGCCCTGGCACCAGCGGATCTCGCCGCGCGCAATCCTGGGCAGGTGCTCGCGCTTCTGCGCCTCGGTGCCATACTTCAGGAGTGCGGGCCCGAGCATGGAGATGCCGAAGCTCTGCAGCGGCACGCGGCAATTCAGCCGCTCCATCTCGGCGCGCAGCACCCGTGCCTCGGCCGCGCTCAATCCGGCGCCGCCATACTCGCGCGGCCATTCCGGTACGGTCCAGCCCTGCTCGGCCATCCGCTGCAACCACAGCCGCTGCGCTTCCGACTGGTAGCGGAACTTGCGGCCGCCCCAGCAGATGTCTTCCTCGTCCTGCATCGGCAGGCGCATTTCAGGGGGGCAATTGGCCTCCAGCCAGGCGTGTGCCTGCTGCCGGAACGTTTCCAGTGCGTCCAAGCTCGTCTCCTTGTTGTGCGCCTGTGGGCCCGTGTCCTGCGCTGTCGCCTGGCGGCCGGCTGGATCAGGGGCACTGCATCAGCAGTCCCGTTTTTCGAAAAACGGCGACAGCGACGCAGCGGCAGGAACTTTTATACAAGCCGCATCTGGCATCGTCAATACTCCAAAACCTAAACGGGGCGACAGCGCGGCTGCCATCCCGAACCGGAGCGGGCGGCGGAGAGCGGATCGTGGCAGCCACTGCCAAGGCGTGGGGACTAATGCAGCGCAGCAAATCTCCGGCAAATATGCGGGATTTTCATGGCATATATGATCGAAAGCGCAGGGCCTTTGCCGCATTGCCGGTTTCCCGGCCGGAGTCGCGTCCTCGCTGCCGGTGCCGGCTTGTCGCGTCGATGCCGGAAATTCGAAGCTTCGCCATATCGTCACACTCGAAAAACCAACGCGTGTGCTAGCATTTATCGCAACCATACCGAGAATACGAAAAAATATCCGGACGCCACCGATCCGGACCCACTGCGGGAGACAACGTGACAACGCAGGCCGGCATGAGCGGCGCGCTGCCGGGCGCAGCCGCGGAGGCGGAGCAACAGCGGGCCGAACAGCATTTCCGCGACCATGTCGATCGCCACCTGCCGCGCAATGCGAAGGCGTTCCTGGTCCACGGGATGCTTGGCATGACCGGCTTCCGGCTGGTGACCGCGCCCACCTTCGTGCCCGCTTACCTGTACCTGCTATCCGGCTCCAAACTCACCGTCGGTCTCGTGCTCGCGGCGCAGTATGCCGGCATGGCCGCCTCGTCGATCTGGGGCGCGACGCTGATCGAGCATCGCCAGCGGGTGATGCCGCTGATCTACCTGGTGGGCTGGCTGGTGCGCGGCCAGATCCTGGGGCTGGGGCTGTCGGCGCTGCTGCTGAGCGGGCGCGCCGCGCTGGTGGCCGCGGCAGCGTTCCTGCTGCTGTTCGGGCTGCTCAACGGCGTGCAGAACGTCAGCTTCAACTACCTGACCTCCAAGATCATCCCGCTGACGCGGCGCGGGCGCCTGACTGCGCTGCGCAATTTTTTCGGCGGCCTCACCGCGGCGGCAGTGGCTTGGATGGGCGGGCGCTACCTGGTCGGCAACGACGTGTTCGGCAACGGCTATGCCGCCACCTTCCTGGCTGCCTTCGTGCTGACCAGCCTGGGGATCTCGGCGCTGGCGGGCATGCGCGAGCCGGCCCTGCACGACGTGCGCAAGCGCGCCGGCTTCGGTCGGCGCGTGCGCGAATTGCCGGCGCTGCTGGCAGCCGACCGGCATTTCGTGCGCTTTTTCCTGGCGCGGGCACTGGTGGCGCTGGGCATGATGGCGATGCCGTTCTATGCGATCTACGCCGGGCGGCTGCTGGGGCTGGATGGTGCCACGCTCGGGTACCTGAGCATGGCCTACCTGCTGGCGCAGACGGGCAGCAACCTCGCCTGGGGCCGGGTCGCGGACAGGCATGGCTACCGGGTGGTGTTCCTGGCCAGCATCGCCGCGTGGATCGCCGCCACGGCGTGGCTGCTGGCGTGCGCCACGCTGCCGGGCTTCCTGCTTGCGTTCTGCGGACTGGGTGCGGGCTTCGGCGGGTTCTTTATCTCGGCGGACAACCTGGTGATGGAGTTCGGCGCACGCAAGGACCGGCCGATGCTGCTGGCGGTTTCCGACACGGCCACGTTCAGCATGATGGCCGTCGGGCCAGTGATCGGCGGGCTGCTGGCGCAGTCGGTGCACTTCCCGCTGGTCTTCGTCGTGGCCATCGCGGTCAAGCTGGCCGCCTTCGTGCTGGCGCTTCGCATTGCCGATCCGCGGTCGCGCCGGACCGGCCCGGACCGCGCTGTCACCGATGTCGACGCTGTAGCCGGCCTGCATGACTGAGGCATGAATGGCCGGTTGGTATTCCTTTCCCGAAAGTACAAGGAGCTTGCATGACCGCCATCAACGCAGTCACCAGCCTGGCCGTGGACGGCAATATCGCCGTGCTGACCGTCGATTCGCCCCCTGTCAATGCGCTTTCCGCCGGCGTGCGCGCCGGCATCCTGCAGGGAATCGAGCGCTGCATCGCCGATCCGGCCGTGCAGGGCATCGTGCTGGCCTGTGCCGGCAAGACCTTCATTGCCGGCGCCGACATCACCGAGTTCGGCAAGCCGCTGGTGCCGCCCGGGCTGCCCGAGGTGCAGGCGGCCATCGAGAACAGCCCCAAGCCCGTGGTCGCCGCCATCCACGGCACCGCGCTTGGCGGCGGGCTGGAGGTGGCGCTGGTGTGCCATTACCGCATTGCCGCGCGCAGTGCGAAATGCGGCCTGCCCGAAGTCCATCTCGGCTTGTTGCCGGGCGCCGGCGGCACGCAGCGGCTGCCCCGGCTGGTCGGCGCGGAAAGGGCGCTGGAAATGGTCGCCTGCGGCACCCACGTGCCCGCGCCCGAGGCGGCCGGGATGGGCCTGCTCGACGCGCTTGCCGACGATGCCACGCTGCGTGCCGAGGCCATCGCCTTCGCGCGCCGGATCGTTGCAGAGCAGCGGCCGCTGCGCAAGGTGCGCGACCTTGACGACAGGATTGCGCCCGCAGGCGGCCATGGCGACCTGTTCGCCGCCTTCCGCAAGGCCAACGCGCGCCGTTTCCGGGGCTTCGACGCACCGGAAGCCAATATCCGCTGCATCGAGGCGGCGGTCGAGCTGCCCTTTGACGAGGGCCTGCGGCGCGAGCGCGAGCTGTTCCAGGCGTTGATGGCGGGCACGCAGTCCGCTGCGCAGCGTTACGTCTTCTTTGCCTCGCGACAGGTCTGGAACGTGCCCGACATCGGCGCCGATGTGCAGCCGATCCCCGTGGCCAAAGTCGGCATCGTGGGCGCAGGCACCATGGGTGGCGGCATCGCGATGAACTTCCTCAACGCCGGCATGCCGGTCACCATCGTCGAGACCACGCAGCAGGCGCTTGACCGCGGGCTGCGCACCATCCGCGCGAACTACGACAACACCATGAAGAAGGGGCGCCTGAGCGCCGCCGATGTCGAGGCGCGCATGGCGCTGCTGACCCCCACGCTGGACCTGCAGCAACTGGCCGAAGCCGACCTGGTGATCGAAGCCGTGTACGAGAACATGGAAGTCAAGAAGGAACTGTTCGGCCGGCTCGACCGGATCGTCAGGGCGGGTGCCATCCTCGCCACCAATACCTCGGCGCTGGATGTCGACGAGATCGCCGCGGCCACGTCGCGTCCCGAGGCCGTGATCGGGCTCCATTTCTTCTCGCCGGCCAATGTGATGAAGCTGCTGGAAGTGGTGCGCGGCGAGAAAACCGCAAAGCCCGTGGTGCGGACCTCGATGGAGCTGGCCCGCAAGATCGGCAAGGTCGCGGCGCTGGTCGGCGTCTGTCCCGGCTTCGTCGGCAACCGGATGCTGGCGCAGCGGCAGCGAGAAGCGCAGAAACTGGCGCTGGAGGGGGCGCTGCCCTGGGACATCGACCGCGTGCTGCATGACTTCGGCTTCCCGATGGGCCCGTTCGCGATGAGCGACCTGGCGGGACTGGACCTGGGCTGGGTGCGCGAGCGCTCGACCGGCTCGACGCTGCGCGAGATCCTTTGCGAGATGGACCGGCGCGGCCAGAAGACCGGCGCGGGCTACTACGACTACGACGCGCAGCGCAATGCTAGGCCGTCGCCGGTGGTGGAGCAGGTGATTCGCGACTTTGCCGCGCGCCAGGGCCGCACCCGCCGCGCGGTATCCGACCAGGAAATCCTGGAGCGCTGCGTTCTGCCGATGATCAACGAGGGCGCGAAGATCCTGCAGGAGGGCAAGGCGCTGCGGGCGTCCGATATTGATGTGATTTGGAACAACGGTTATGGCTGGCCGGTGTACCGGGGCGGTCCGATGTTCTATGCCGACACCATCGGGCTCGACAAGGTAGTACGGACGCTGCGGCAGTACGAGGAAATGCTCGGCGAGGAATTCCATCCAGCGCCATTGCTGGCAGACCTGGCGGCGCGGGGCAAGCGGTTTGCCGATATGCAATAGCGATCCCGGATACAACGGGCCCGGCCGGGCGCAGCCGTGCACGGCAGTGCACATGGCTGCGCCCGACTTTGTTTTGTGGGGCGCGAAGTAACGTGGAGTGAGCTATCAATCTCTCCTAGAATGCACTGACACGGCGTACTTTGTCTCCTGTGCATCGCTTACAACTTTGCCATCCCTATGCGTTCAGAAAACCAGCGCCTTGCCGGCCTGTTGCACGCCGAAGCCGAAAAAATTGCCGAGAGCTGGGCCACCGAATACCAGTCGTTGTCCGGCGGCCGGGGCTTCACGGGCAACCTTGCCAGCGAGCAGCGCTCCATCCTGCAAGGCCTGCAGGCCGCCTTGCGCGCCAACGGCGATGCGGGGGGCTTCGAGCAGGCGCCGTTCGCCGAACTGCGCGGGGTACTCGCCCACTTGTCGGCCTCGCGCGCCGCGCAAGGCGAGACCGCGGACGTGACCAGCGGCTTCGTGCTGTCGCTCAAACGGCCCATTTTCGAGGCGCTGCAGCGCGACCGCAGCAACCTGGAAGCGCAGATCGAGGTGATCTGGGCCGCGTCCGCCATCGTCGACCGCATGGCGCAGTGGACCATGTCTACCTACCAGCGCAGCCGCGAAGACATCATCCGGCGCCAGCAGCAGGAACTGCTCGAGCTGTCGACACCGGTGATCAAGCTGTGGGAAGGGGTGCTGGCGGTACCGCTGATCGGCACGCTGGACAGCAGCCGTGCGCAACTGGTGCTGGAAACCCTGTTGCAGCGTATCGTTGAAACCGGCTCCGCACTGGCCATCATCGACATTACCGGCGTGCCGACGGTCGACACGCTGGTGGCCCAGCACCTGATGAAGACGGTGACTGCGATCCGCCTGATGGGCGCGGAGAGCATCATCAGCGGGATCCGGCCGCAGATCGCGCAGACCATCGTGCATCTGGGCATCGACCTGCAGGGCATCGTGACCAAGGCAACGCTGGCCGACGCGCTGGCCACCGCCATGCGGCTGACGGGGCACGCCGTGACCCGCCAGCCGGCCTGACCCGGAGGCAGACCCATGGAGCGAATTCCGATCCTGCGGATGGGGTCCTACCTGCTGGTCACGATCCAGATCGACATGGAAGACCAGACCGCGCTGCGGCTGCAGGAAGACCTGGCGGCAAGCATCGAGCAGAACACCGCGCGCGGGGTGCTGATCGACGTCTCGGCGCTGGAAATGGTCGATTCGTTTATCGGCCGCATGCTCGTCGGGATTTCCGATATCGCGCGCATCCTGGGCGCGGCCACGGTGGTGGTCGGCATCCGCCCGGCCGTGGCGATCACGCTGGTGGAACTCGGGCTGCCCCTGACCGGCGTCAGGACCGCGCTCAACATCGAGCGCGGCATGGCGCTGCTGGACAAGGCGCAGCGGAGTGAGGCCAGGTGACGCAATCCGCGCTTGGCACCACCGGAACGATCCCGCTGCGCGACGAACGCGATGTCGTGCAGGCCCGCTCGGTCGTGCGTGCGCTGACCGCCCAGCTGCAGTTTTCACTGGTCGAGCAGACTAAGATGATTACGGCGGCCAGCGAACTGGCCCGCAATGCGGTGGTGCACGGGCATGGCGGAGAAATGCGCTGGGAATTCATCGACGAAGGCGTACGCCGGGGCTTGCGGCTGCATTTCGAGGACAAGGGCCCTGGCATCCCCGACGTTTCCCTGGCGCTGACCGATGGCTGGACCACCGGCAATGGCCTCGGCATGGGCCTGTCCGGGAGCCGCCGGCTGGTCAACGATTTCTCCATCCGCACCCAAGTCGGGGAGGGAACCTGTGTCAGTGTCACTCGGTGGAAGTAGCGGACAGGGTCCCGTCGTCGTGCTTCCCATGGACGACGCCAGCCGGGTCGGCGAAGCCCGCCGGCTCGCGGCCGACCTGTGCGCGCGGCTGGATTTCGACAGCGTGCTGGCAGGCCGCATCGCCGTGGTCGCGAACGAGCTTTGCAGCAACCTGGTACGCCATGCGGTCGGTGGCCGGATGTACATTGGCGCCCGCGCCGTCGGCGACGGCATGTTGATCGAGCTGATCTCGCTGGACAACGGGCCCGGCATGCGCGATCTGCAGGCCTGCATGCGCGACGGCTATTCCAGCGCGGGCAGCGCCGGGGAGGGGCTGGGCGCCGTGCAGCGCATGGCCGACGACTTCGATATCGTCAGCCGCCTTGGCCAGGGCAGCGTCATCCTGGCGCGGTTCTATCGGGACCGGGAGCCGGGTGGGCGCCCGGTACGGGAGGCGCCGTTGCGCGGCTGCCTGGTCGGGGCGGTATGCCTGGCCGCACCCGGCGAGCAGGTCAGCGGCGATGGCTGGGGCGTGGCGCAGCACGAGAACGGCGCCGACGTGGTGCTGGCCGACGGCCTCGGGCATGGCCCGCTGGCCGCCGACGCAGCCAGTGCCGCGCTGGCGGCGTTTGCCGAGAAGCCCTGCGGCAGCCCGGCCCAGGTCCTCGAACGCGCCCACGCGGCACTGCGCAGCACCCGCGGCGCGGCCGTCAGCGCGGCGCGGCTGGACCTGCGCGGCAACCAGATCCATTTCGCCGGGGCCGGCAATGTGATGGGCCGCGTTATTTCGGGCACCGCGGACCGCACGCTGCTGCCGCAGCACGGCACCGCCGGGATCCAGGTGCATGCCATCCATGAGCAGGTGATGGAATGGCCGGCCCATGCGCTGGTGATCCTGTTCTCGGATGGCGTGCAGTCGCGCTGGCAACTCGACGATGCCAGCCTGTTGCGGCACGATCCCACGCTGATCGCGGCGTTTATCGTGTGGAAGTTCGGTCGGGGCCGGGATGACGCCACCGTGCTCGTGATCCGCCGCGCCCAGGGATGAACATGGTCAGCCACGACGACTCCCGCCTGCCGAGGGACACCCCGCTGAGACCGGACGAACTGCGCGAGGCACTGGACGACAAGATCCGCGAATGCGACAGCCTGCGCGCGGAACTGGAGGAGACCAACCGCGGCGTAGTGGCGCTGTACGCGGAACTGGACATCCAGGCGGAACAGCTGCGCCAGGCCACCGAGCTGAAAAGCCGTTTCCTGGCGTACATGAGCCATGAATTCCGCACGCCGATCGTGGCGATCCAGAGCATCACCCGCCTGCTGATCGATCGCGTGGACGGTCCCCTCACCACCGAGCAGGAACGGCAGGTGATGTTCGTGCGCGAGACCGCAACGGAGTTTGCCGACATGGTCAACGACCTGCTCGACCTGGCCAAGCTCGAAGCGGGCAGGGTCGACGTGTCGCCGGCATGGTTCGACATGGTCGCGCTGTTCGATACGCTGCGCGGCATGTTCAAGCCGGTGCTGACTAATCCCGAGGTGTCGCTGATCTTTGAAGAACCGCACGAGGTGCCGAACCTGTACAGCGACGACCGCAAGCTGTCGCAGATCCTGCGCAACTTCATCTCCAATGCGCTCAAGTTCACGCCGCGCGGCGAAGTCCGCGTTGCCGCGAAGCTGGTGGGCGAGGGCGAGGTCATGTTCTCGGTCAAGGACACTGGCATTGGCATCCCCGCGGCGATGCATGCCGCGGTGTTCCAGGATTTCGTGCAGATCGATTCGCCGCTGCAGCGACGCCTGCGCGGCTCAGGGCTTGGCCTTGCGCTCAGCAAGCGGCTGGCGGAGGTGCTGGGCGGGCGGGTCGGTTTCGAAAGCGAAGTCGATGTGGGCTCGCGCTTTTACGTCACGCTGCCGCTCACCTATCCCGCAGCGCCGGCGCCGGCGGGCGCGGCAAAGGCATGATCATGGACCCGCAACCCACGCAGCAGGCAGCACCGTCCGCGTCATCTCCGCTCGTACTGGTCGTCGACGATAATCCGGTCACCCGCTATTCAACCGTGCGCGTGCTCAAGAGCGCCGGGTTCCGCACGACCGAGGCCGATTGCGGGCTGGACGCCTTGCGCCTGTCAAGTACGCCGGGCATTTCCGTGATGGTGCTCGACGTCAACCTGCCTGATATCGACGGGATCCAGGTGTGCGAACGGCTGCGTGCCGACCCGGATACCGCGACGCTGCCGGTGGTCCACCTGTCGGCCACCTACGTGCAGGATTATGACAAGGCGCGCGGGCTGAATGCCGGCGCCACCGCCTACCTGATCCATCCCGCCGAACCGGAAGTGCTGATTGCCACGGTCTCGGCGCTGGCGCGTGCCGCCGCGGCCGAGCGCTCGTTGCGCGAGAGCGAGGCACGCCTGCGCGCGATCTACCAGCAAGCCACCAGCGGCATCTGCGTGCTGGACGCCCGCGGCCAGCTGATCGACGTCAATCCCGCGATGCTGACACTGCTGCACCGGCCGGCCTCGGATCTGCTCGGGCAGTCCGTCACCGCGCTGGTGCCCGGCGATTTTGCCGAGCGCGCCGCCGAAGCCACCGTGCCAGCGGACGAGGGATGGCACGGATCGTTCCCGCTGCTCGACGCGGCGGGAGAGCCGGTCCACCTCGACTGGAGAATTTCTCCTAGCACGCCATCGGGCGACCGGGTCGCGGTCGTCACGGACGCTACCGAGCGGCTCCACCTCGAGCGCCAGCAGGAACAGCTGATCGAACGCGAGCAGGCGGCGCGTGCCGGCGTTGAACGCGTGAACCGCATGAAGGACGAGTTCATCGCCATCCTGTCGCACGAGCTGCGCAACCCGCTCAATGTGATCTCGGTCTGGACCCATGTGCTGGGCCGCCACGTCAGCACCGACGAAGGGCGCCGCGGGCTGGCCGCGGTCGAACGCAATGTCGCCATCCAGCAGCGGCTGGTGGCCGACCTGGTCGACGTGTCGCTGCTCAATGTCGGCAAGATGAAGCTCGAGCGCGAGATGGCCAACCCGGCCACAGTCATCCGCGCTGCACTCGACAGCATGCAACTGATGGCCAGCGAGAAGCGGCTGTCGCTTCAGGCGGAAATCGCCCCGGACCTGGCGCAGGCTGCGTGGCTCGATCCAGCGCGCTTCCAGCAGATCCTGTGGAACCTCATCTCCAACGCGATCAAGTTCTCGCCTGAAGGCGCCACCGTCCGCGTGATCGCGAAGTCCGATACCGAGACCCTGAGCGTGTCCGTGGTCGACGCGGGCCGTGGCATCGATCCGGAATTCCTGCCGTTCCTGTTCGACCGCTTTACCCAGAGCGAAGGTGCCAACCGCCGCGCGCAGGGCGGGCTGGGCCTCGGGCTGGCGATCGTCAAGCGCCTTGCCGAAATGCATGGCGGCACGGTGCAGGCCTACAGCCAGGGTTTGAGCCATGGCGCGACCTTCGAGATCGCCATCCCGCTGCTGACCCCGAGCGCCGAGCCGGCGGAGGCGGATGCTGCCGGCGGCGCCGACCACGGCGCACCCGGCACCGCGACGCGGCTGGACGGACTCGATATCGTGCTGGTGGAAGACGACAGCGATGCGGCCGCCGCCCTGAGCGCCGTCCTGGCCGGCTTTGGCGCCCATGTCCGCAGCGCCCGCGACAGCGACGACGCACTGGCGCAGATGGCGAACGCCACGCCGGACCTGATCATCAGCGACATCGGCCTGCCTGGCCGCGACGGCAATGAACTGGTCCGCGAAGTGCGCGCGCAGGAGGTGGTCGGGTCCCGCGCGCGCGTGCCGGCCATCGCCCTGACCGCCTTCACGCGCCAGCAGGACCGGCGCCTGGCGATGGAAAGCGGCTTCGATGCGGTGTGCGCGAAGCCGCTGCGCCTGCAGGAACTGATGAGCGCGATCGAGATGGCGCTGCCGGGCGGGAAGTACGGCTAGGCCACGGCCGCAACCACGCCGCTGATTGTCATTCGAGGCGGATACTCGACGCCCTGTTCTGCGGCATTGCCTAGGCCAATGCCCCGTCGGCATACACATCGAACTTGCGCGCTGGATCCGCCGATACGCCGCTGCGGTCCAGGCCCGCCAGTGCGCCATCGGTATACACATCGAACTTGCGCGCCGGATCCGCCGATACGCCGCTGCGGTCCAGGCCCGCAATGTACTGCGCATTGGCGGCCGGAGCCTCGGTGCTGGCGCCTTCGGCAAACACGTCGAAGCGGCCGGCGCGTGCGCCTTCGCTGAACACATCGTGCATGTCGACCCGGAAGGAATAGCCGTACTTGTCGCCGGCATGCCCGCTGTCGCGAGGCGCTGCGGCATGGGCGATGCTGGCGGTGCAGGCCACTGCGATCGCAGCGGTGGCAAGGAACGTGTGGGCGAACTGTCGAATCATGGCGGTACTCCGTTGAACGGTAAGGAGAAGCAGAAAAGCGGGCGGGCAGAACGCTGCAGCGTCCGCTTGCTTTTACGCAGGAGCCATGCCACCGGATGCAGTGGAAGGGAAATGCCGCCGGCGTCCCGCCACGCGCGCAAATGCCGTTCATCAATCGGCAAGAGTGTTGGGCGCGGCCCGACTTGCGGCGCATGCGTCGCCCTTGCCAACCAACAGCCGACATCGCCGAGAGCCTCCTGTCCCGCGTCTCGACTCAGCGTTTACCCGGTGCCGATTTCGGTCCCGTGTAAGAAGCAGGTAAGGGGCGGCCATTAACTTATGCAGCACGGACTCGCGGCGTCCCGCCGCGGGTGCATCGGGCAAAACCCCGCGGGCAAGACCACGCATAGATGGCAGGAGACAGGAATGCATGAAGATCTGGTCAGGCGACTGAAGACCAATCCCAATTATCTGCAGCTGGTGCGCAGGCGTTCGCGCCTCGGCTGGATGCTGACCGCGGCGATGCTGGTGATCTACTACGGCTACGTGCTGCTGATCGCCTTCGACAAGGAGCTGCTCGCCAGGAAGGTGGGCGAGGGCGTGATGACATGGGGCATGCCGATCGGGCTGTTCGTGATCGTCTTCACGGTGCTCATCACCGGGCTGTATGTGCAGCATGCCAACCGCACCTACGACGAGCTGACCGAACGTATCAAGCGGGAGGTCGCATGAACGCGCGCCACGCAATCTTCGGCGCCGCGGCGCTGCTGCTGTCGGCGGGCGTGCTCGCCGCCGGCGGCGACATGGGGCAGGCCGTGCGCCAGCCGACCAACTGGACCGCCATCGGCATGTTCGTGGTGTTCGTCCTCGGCACGCTCTACATCACCAAGTGGGCGGCCTCCAAGACCAAGTCCGCCGCGGCGTTCTACACCGGCGGCGGTGGCATCACCGGCTTCCAGAACGGCCTGGCGATCGCCGGCGACTTCATGTCGGCAGCGTCGTTCCTGGGCATTTCCGCCGCGGTCTATGCCAACGGCTATGACGGCCTGATCTATTCGATCGGCTTCCTGGTGGGCTGGCCGGTCATCACGTTCCTGATGGCGGAGCGGCTGCGCAACCTGGGCCGCTTCACCTTCGCCGACGTCGCCGCGTACCGCTTCAAGCAGGCGCCGGTGCGCGCGTTCGCGGCATCGGGCACGCTGGTGGTGGTGGCGTTCTACCTGATCGCGCAGATGGTCGGCGCGGGCCAGCTGATCAAGCTGCTGTTCGGGCTGGAATACTGGGTCGCCGTGGTCATCGTCGGCGCGCTGATGATGGTGTACGTGCTGTTCGGCGGCATGACCGCGACCACCTGGGTGCAGATCATCAAGGCGTGCCTGCTGCTTGGCGGCGCCTCGTTCATGGCGTTCATGGTGCTGGCGCAGTATCACTTCAGCCCGGAGGCGCTGTTCGCCAAGGCGGTGGAGGTCCATGCCAAGCAGGACTCGATCATGAGCCCGGGCAACTTCATCAAGGATCCCGTCTCCGCGATCTCGTTCGGCATTGCGCTGATGTTCGGCACCGCCGGCCTGCCGCACGTGCTGATGCGCTTCTTTACCGTGCCCAATGCCAAGGAGGCGCGCAAGTCGGTGTTCTGGGCCACCACGTGGATCGGGTACTTCTACATCCTGACCTTTATCATCGGCTTCGGCGCGATCGTGCTGGTGGGCACCAACGCGAGCTTCCAGGACGGCAGCGGCAAGCTGCTGGGCGGCATCAACATGGCGGCGGTGCACCTGGCCAGCGCGGTGGGCGGCAACGTGTTCCTCGGCTTCATCTCCGCCGTGGCCTTTGCCACCATCCTCGCGGTGGTCGCGGGCCTGACGCTCGCCGGTGCCTCGGCCGTCTCGCACGATCTCTATGCCACGGTCTTCAAGAAGGGACAGGCGACGAGTTCGGTGGAACTGCGCGTCTCGCGCATCACCACGATCATCCTCGGCCTGGTCGCGGTGGTGCTCGGCATCGTGTTCGAGAAGCAGAACATCGCCTTCATGGTGTCGCTGGCGTTTGCCGTGGCGGCATCGGCCAATTTCCCGGTGCTGTTCATGTCGGTGCTGTGGAAGGGCTGCACCACGCGCGGCGCCACGGTCGGCGGCTTTATCGGATTGTTGTCGGCGGTGGTGCTGACCATCCTGTCGCAGGCGGTGTGGGTGGATGTGTTCCACTTCAGCAGCGCGCCGTTCCCCTACACGTCGCCGGCGCTGTTCTCGATGACGGCCGGTTTCCTGGGGATCTGGTTCTTCTCGGTGACGGACAAGTCGACGCGGGCCCGCGTGGACAAGGCTGGCTTCGAGGCGCAGGAGTTGCGTTCCGAGACCGGCATCGGCGCGGTGGAGGGAGCCAGCCACTGAAGCAGGCAGGTACCTTCCGGCAAATGTGAAGTCAACGTGGCGCCCGGGCATTCGACTCCAGTCGGATGCCCGGGCGCTACGCATTTGGGCCCCTGCGCGGACCGTTGTCAAATTTTATTGAACATTTTGTCAATGTTGATTGGGATTGTATAGGCTATTTATCCAAGCAAGAATGACGGGCTGACCGCGCCACACCTCAGCGCCACACCGCAGCCTAGCCTGCCATGCGTGCCGCCAGCCCGGCATGGGCTACGATTTCCCAGAGACGGCTCGTATCTCGAAACAGCCCAAGGAGACAAGACTTGCAGACGCCCGAATCATCCCAAGGCATCGACTTCCCGCTTGAGGGGGTGCGCGTACTCGATCTGTCGCGTGTGTTTGCCGGCCCGCTGTGCGGGCAGGTCCTGGCCGATTTCGGCGCAGAAGTCGTCAAGGTCGAGCACCCCGGACGCGGCGACGATACGCGCGACTGGGGCATGCGCATCGGCAAGACCGAGACCACGTACTTCAACAGCATGAACCGCAACAAGCGGTCGATCACGCTAGACCTGCAGAGCAAGGAAGGCGTGCAGATCGTCTACGACCTGCTGCCGCAGTTCGACGTGGTCATCCACAATTTCAAGACCGGCGGCGCCGAGAAGCTGGGCCTGGGCTACGAACAGCTCAAGGCCATCAAGCCCGAGCTGATCTACTGTGCGGTTTCCGGCTACAACAGCAGCGGCCCCGAGGCCAAGCGCCCTGGCTATGACCTGGTGATCCAGGGCGAGGCCGGGCTGATGGCGCTCAATGGCGAAGCCGACACGCCGCCGCTGAAGTTTGGCGTGGCCGTGGTGGACCTGATGACCGGCATGTACGCCGCGCAGGCCGTGCTGGCGGCACTGTTCCGCCGCGAACGCAAGGGCAAGGGCCAGCTGATCGAGATGGCGCTGTACGACTGCGGCCTGATGGTGACCGGCTACTACGGCCTGGATGCCATGCTGCTGGGCCGCGACCCGGCCCGCTACGGCAATGCCCATCCGTCGATCGTGCCCTACGGCATGTTCGAGGCCGCCGATGGCCCGCTGATCATCGCGGTCGGCAACAACAGCCAGTTCGACAAGTTCTGCCGCCAGGTGATCGAGCGCCCGGACATCGTCGAGGATCCGCGCTACGCCACCAATGTCGAGCGCGCCAGAAACCGCGAGACGCTGACCCCGCTGATCACGGGCCTGATCCGCACCTTTGCGCGCGACCTGCTGCTCGAACGCATGAGCGCGTGCGGCATTCCGTGCGGCAAGGTGGCTGGGCTGCACGAGGCATTGACCAGCGAACGCACCCGCCAGGGCGGCCTGCTGCGCGAGATGCCGCATCCGGTCGCAGGCACCACCCATGTGTTCGCGCCGCCTTACCGGCTCGATGGCCAGCGCCTGCCGATCCGCAGCGCGCCGCCCACGCTGGGCGAAGGCACACGTGCCGTGCTGCAAAACCTGCTGCAGATGAGCGATGAGCAGCTGCAGGCGCTGCAGGCCAGCGGCGTGCTGACGCTGCCGGACACGCCCGCGTCGGCCTGAGCATTCGCGCCGCGTCGTGCGCATGGCAGACCCATGGCGCACGCGCAGCGCGCCCGGCAAGGGGGCTGGATTGCCTTGCGCTGATTCAACTGGAACAAGAAAGTGCGTATTCGAGACATTACCCGTATGGTTCACTCCCGCCGCCGCGCGATCCTGGCGCTGGCCGCCGCACCGCTGCTGGTCAGCGGCGCCTTCGCCCAATCGTGGCCCGCCAAGCCCATCAAGCTGGTCGTGCCGTTCCCGCCGGGCGGGCCCACGGATACCGCATCGCGCATCGTCGGCCAGAAGCTGGGCGAGGCCCTCAAGCAGCCGGTGGTAGTGGAAAACCGCGCCGGTGCGTCGGGCTCCATCGCTGCCGCCCAGGTCGCCAAGAGCGCCCCGGACGGCTACACGCTGATGATGCTGGCCACGCCGACGCTGCTGGCGCCGTTCCTGTACAAGAAGGCGGGATACGACACCACCAAGGATTTCACGCCGGTGGCCACGGTCTATGACCTGCCCATCGTGGTGGTGGTCAACCCGACGCTGCTGCCTAACGTGACCGACCTGCCCAAGCTGATCGCGCAGGCCAAGGCGCAGCCGGGCAAGCTCAACTACACCAGCTCCGGCGCCGGCAGCTTCGGCCACCTGAGCATGGAGCTGCTCAAGCAGCTGGGCGGCTTCGAGATGCAGCACGTGCCGTACAAGGGCGGCGTGCCGGCGATCAGCGACACCATCGGCGGCCAGGTGCCCATCATGTACGCAGACCTGGTCGCGGCGCTGCCGCACATCCAGGCCGGCAAGCTGCGCGCCATCGCTGTCGGCTCGCCGCAGCGCGTCGCCATGCTGCCCGACGTCAAGACCATTGCCGAGCAGGGCTTCAAGGGCTATGAGGCGGTGTCCTGGGGCGGCCTGCTGGCGCCCCCGGGGACGCCCAAGGACGTGGTCGACCGCATTTCCGGCGAAGTCGGCAAGATCCTGGCCGACAAGGACGTGCAGGACAAGCTGCTGAAGGCGGGCGCCATCGCCAGCTACCAGGCGCCGGCGCAGATGGGCCAGCGCATCCGCCAGGACTACGCCAAGTGGGGCAAGGTCATCCGCGACAAGGGCATCGCGGTCGAATAACGGCCGGGCAGTACCCGCAAGCCGGGCGCGCCGTCATGGCGCGTCCGCCCTGAATCACCTCAGCGGCCAGCCTTGGCGGCCGCCATGTCCCGACCGGGCGAGCGCACCCGCGCGCGCCAGCGTGCGTGCCGACATTTTTGCCAATACGATTGGTCGAATCCGCAATTGGTCTTGCCGGCGCAACCTACTAACGTCTGTCGTAGAACACACCGCACCCGGACACCGGGGACGGCATACGAATGAAAACAGACAGGAGACGGGACGTGAGCAAGACCATCATTGGGATGCGCAGCAAGCTGCGCTCGGCCGCCGCGCGCGGTGTACTGGCACTGGCAGGGTTGGCCGCGCTGACCGTCCAGGCCCCTGCCGTCATGGCGGCTGGGGATTTTCCCGCCAAGCCGATCGAGTTCTGGATACCGTTCCCTCCGGGCGGCCCGACCGACGGCTCGCTGCGTACGCTGGCCAATGCGGCGGGCAAGGAACTGAAACACCGGGTCGTGCCGATCAACAAGCCCGGTGCGGGCGCCACGCTGGCGGCGCAGCTGATGTCCCAGACCGCGGCGCCTGACGGCTACACGCTGTCGATGGTGGCGGCCAATATCTTCCGCATGCCGCATTTGCAGAAGACGCCATACGACCCGCTCAAGGATTTCACCTACATCATCGGCCTGACCAACTACCGCTACGGGTTGGTGGTGCGGGCCGACGCGCGCTGGAAAACGCTGGAAGAATTCCTGGCCTACGCCAGGGCGAATCCGGGCAAGGTCACCTATGGCGCCGTCGGCATCGGCAGTTCGGGCCATATCTCCATGGAGAAGCTGGGCAAGGCGGCCGGGGCGAAATTCACCTTTGTGCCATACAAGGGCGGCTCCGAGGAAATGATGGCGCTGCTCAGCGGCGACATCGATGCCGTGCTGGACCCGGGCTGGGGTCAACATGCCGTCGCCGGCAAGGTTCGTCCGCTGGCGATCGTCGGCGACGCGCGCTTCCCGCGCTTCAAGGACGTGCCGACGCTGAAGGAGCGTGGCTATGACATCACGGCCAGTTCGCTGGTCGGCATCGTCGGCCCCAAGGGGATGGATCCTGCGGTGGTCAGGGCGCTGCACGATGCGTTCTACAAAGCGTCGCAGGATCCCGCCTACCTGCGCTCGCTCGAGGCGATCGACCTGGAGCAGGTGCACCTGAGCAGCGAGGCTTATGCCAGGTTTGCCGCGGAGCAGTATGAGCGGGAAAAGGCTTCCGTGAGGCAGCTGGAAATCAGCCTGCAATAGCATTGCGGCATGGCGGGGCGCCAGCCATGCGGTCGGCCCCGCCGTACTTCCACTGGCTCGGGCTGGATCGGGCTGGTGTTGCCTTCCACGCAAAGTGAATCGTACCGCTACACGACACGCCAGGTAGCAGGGCGCGATGTGCGCTTGTGACGCCTTGCAAAAACCGGTACTTGTATGACGCGCCAACTAGCGACTAGCTTGAAAGCCTTGGGCCGATTCACGATGGGGCAACATGATGGAAAGGATCCTTGCGCGCCTGGGTTCGGTGATTGCAGCAGGTGTTGCTGCGTGCCTTTTCGGCGTCGGCGGCGCATGGGCCTCCGACATCGCATGCAAGTCGCCTGCGGGCGAATCCACGGTCCGCTGCTACAACCCGGACGGTTCCGGCGTGCGCTGCACGATCGCCACTGACGAGCCGAGGCCGCGCCAGCGCCATGCGCTGATCTGCGATTCGTCGCGGCTATCCGATCGCTATGAGCGCGTCTACGCCGAGCAACAGCGGATGTTGCGCAAGGGCAGGATCGACGAGGCCGACATCGCGGCGTGGCGTGCGCGGCGCGATGCATGCGAGTCGGCGCGCTGCCTGGAAAGCCTGTTCGCCAAGTTCTGGCGGGAACGGGACTCGATGAAGAGTGCTTCGGAGCGGCTTGTCCCCACGCCGCCCAGGGCCAAGGTACCGATGGTCTCGGCCACACCAGCCACACCTGCCGCTCCGGCCACCGCAGTCATCCCGCCTGTCCTGCCTATCCCGCCTACCCCGGTGCCGGCAGCCGCGCCGGTGCCGCTGCCGGCACTGGCCGCCGATCTAGCAGAGACGGCTGCGCAGCCAGCTCCGGACGCATCGCCGGCGGCAGCATTGGCTGCTCCGCAAGCGGTCCTGGTCGCGCAGGTGATGGCACAGCCGGCTCCCGCGGCTGCGCCAACGCCGGCAGCCCCGGAAATGGAATCGCTCCCCTTCATCGAGAGCTTCAACACCACCCCCGCCGTGTCCTACCCGGCCGCGCTGACGGCGGAGAGCGTGTTTTCCGGGCTGGCGGTGCTCGGCATGGGGGCTGGTTTTCTGTGGACGCGGCGCTCTGCGGAGGCAAGGCAGCGACGGTCTCGCCGGGTCTCCGCCATGATCGCGATCCTGTTCTTCGGCTTGCTGTTGGTGAATGCGCTGTTGCTGCCGTTTACGCTGGCCTTGTAGCAGCGCTGAAGGAACGGAGGAGGCTCATCGCTGGTGGCGTCCAAGGAACTCCGCGATCACCGGGTTGACTGCGTCCGGATGCGTCAACGGGCCCATATGCCCGAGCTGCGCGAACTCCACCACTTCCACCCGCGGCAATGCCGCAGTCAGCAGCCGCGCCACGGCATGCGCCGACGGCGTCGAGCGCTTGCCGACCAGGCAGAGCACCGGCACGTCGAGTGACCGGAATGCCTGCAGCGGCGTGGGCTCCGTGAACAGCGCGTGCGCCCACCGGCGGACATTCCTCACCGAGGCGGCAATCGGTGGCTTGCGTTGCGCCGGTGTCTGACGCCACGCTCCCGCTCCCATCCAGTAGTCGATAAAGTGCTCGGCAGCGGCGTCCTCGTTGCCGGCGTCGAGCGCCGCCGCCGCGGCGGCGACGGTATGGCGAATGCCATCGGCGTCATTCGGCGCGGGCTGTTGCGCATCGACCAGCGAGAACAGCGTGGGCTCATACAGCACGAGCGCGCGCACGCGGTCGGGTTGCGCCAGCGCGGCGACCAGCGCCACCGCGGCGCCATACGAATGCCCCACCAGGGCCAGCGACGCGCCAGCCTTGCCAAGCACCGGCTCGATCAGCGCCACCTCGTCGCGTAGCGAAATGACCCGGTCCGACGGCCAGTGCGGACCCTGGCCCGCGTCATAGGAATCCGGCGCCAGGACGTGGAACCCCGGTGCGAGGTGTTCCATCAGCGCACGCCATTGTCCGGAGGTGCCGGCATTGGCATGGATGCAGACCACGCCGGGTCCGGCGCCCGCCTCGCGAAAGAAGGTGTGGGAGGGCACAGGCAGGGACGCCGAGTGGAATGAACGCATGACAGTCTCCTCAGGTTCTCAGGTGGGTTGGACCTGCCCGGCAGCGAGCGGCAGCGGGCGTGCCTCGCGGATCGGCAGGTGCAGCGTGGCGGAAAGCAGGCAAAGCGCGATGTCGGCCAGCCACATCCAGTCGTAGCTGCCCGTCATCTCGAAGGCCTTGCCACCAAGCCACGCGCCCAGGAATCCGCCAAGCTGGTGCGACAGCATGACGACGCCGAACAGCGTGGCCAGATAACGGGCGCCGTGCAGCCTCGCGACCAGGCCGATGGTCGGCGGCACGGTCGACAGGTATGTAAAGCCGAGTCCGGCAGCGAACAGGGCGATGGTCAACCGCGTCTTCGGCGCCATGAAGAACGCCAGGATCAGCAGCGCCCGAGCGAAGTAGATGGCGGTCAGCGCGTATTTCATCGACACGGTCTGGATGGCCTTGCCGATGAACAGGCTCCCCAGGATGTTGCACAGGCCGATCAGCGACAGCGACCACGCGCTCACTGTGGCGGGCATTCCACAAAGCGCGACCACGCCCGGCAGGTGCGTGGAAATGAACGCAATGTGGAAGCCACAGGCGAAGAAGCCCGCGTTGAGCAGCAGGAAGCTGGGATCGCGCATCGCGCCGCGCAATGCAGCGCCCACCGTACCGCCGCAAGGGGTGCCGGCGGGGGCACTGCCGTGCGCGGGCGCCGCGCGGGTGATGGTCCGGATTGCCGGGATCGCGGCCAGTCCTGCCGCGCCCAGCAACACCAGTGCCGGCTGCCAGCCCGCAGTGCCGATCAGCAACTGTGTCAGGGGCAGGATCGTGAACTGGCCGACCGAGCCGCCCGCGTTGACAATGCCGCTGGCAAGGGCGCGGTGTGCCTCGGGGATCAGCCGGTTCGCCGCCGACATCAGCATGGCCGGCCCGATCGCGCCGGAGCCGGCGGCGGCAGCCACTCCGATCAGCAGCATCAGCGCCATGGCACTGTCCGCGGCCGGCGTGGCCGCGACCGCGGCGGCAAACAGCGTGGCACCGGCGATCATCACCGGGCGCGGCCCCCAGCGGTCCGCGATCGCGCCCGCCACCGGTTGCGCCACGCCCCACATCAGCTGCGATACGCCAAAGGCCAGGCTGACGGTGGCATAGCCGACGCCGGTATGAGAGTTGAGTAAGCTGATGAAGAGCGGCAGCGACTGGCGCAGGCCGAGCCCCAGCGCGAAAACCGCCCCGGCCGCAAGCGCAATGGTGAGATGACCGCGGCTGCGCACATGCACGGTGGTGTCCATGATCCTGTCTCCTTTCCTGTCTCCAGGTCGTTCCGGTCCCGATCATTTGCCGCGCGCGTGGAAGGTGGCGTGGTAGCCGGCGTGGAAATTGCCGTGGAATCGAACCTGACGCCCCAGGCCGGCATCCCGCCAGTGCAGATCCAGATGCTTGGGCCGCTTCGTGTCCGGCAGCAGGGCGTTGCGCTTTCGCTGCCGGCGTCGAGGAAAGTCCGCGCGCTGCTGGCGTACCTGGCGCTCGCGCCGCGGCCGGTGCTGCGCAGCCAGCTTTGCGAACTGCTGTGGGAGGTGCCCAACGATCCACGTGGCGAATTGCGCTGGTGCCTGAGCCGGATCCGCAAGCTCGTCGATTCAGAAGAGAGGCAGCGGCTGCGCACCAGCGGGGACAGCATCTGGCTGGACCTGGCGGACGGGTTTGTCGATGCGCTGGCGGTGGCGCAAGCCATCGAGGCTGGCGTATCGGCCCTCGCCCCGGAGCGGCAGCAAGCCCTGGCGATGCTGTTCGAAGGGGATTTCCTGGAAGGCCTCGAGCTTGCCCGCTGCCCGGCGTTCAGCACGTGGCTCACCGCGCAACGGCGGCGCTTCCGCGCCTGCCACGCCGCCCTGCTCGAGCAGCTCGCGCAGGGCGCTGCCGACGAAGAGACGTTCGTCTACCTGGACAAGTGGCGCGAGCTCGCGCCATTCGACCAGCAGGTGCACGCAGCCATCCTCGCCGCGCTCGCCCGCCAGGGCCGCCTTCGCGAAGGGGAAGAACATGTCGCCGCAACCACCACGCTGTTCGAGGCCGAAGGGCTGGACAGCCGGCCGATCCGCCATGCCTGGCGCGCGGCCATGGCCGCGCCGGTGGCAGGGGCAGCGGGCCGCACCGCGGTCGTCGCAGTCGTCGCAGACGCCGCGGTCGCCAGCACTGCTGCAGCCGCCGACGCCTCACCGGCAATTGCCCGGCACGGCTCCATCGCCGTGATGCCTTTCGTCGACCCGTCCACCGCGGCGCCGGCGCGCGGCGGCGCCGCCGATGCACTGGCGCATGACATCATCACGCGGCTTGCCAAGCTGCGCAGCCTCTTTGTCATCGCGCAGGGGACCGTGTTCGCGCTGCATGAGCGCCACGTCGGCGCGGAAGCAGCAGGCCGGACACTGAATGTCGACTACGTCGTGGGCGGCACCGTCAGCACGCGCGAAGGGCGCCTGACCGTGACTGTCGAACTGGCCGAGACACGCAGCGCCCGGATCGTCTGGGCGGACACGTTCCACCACAAGCTGGACGATGCCTTCCTTGTGCTGGAAGAAGTCGGCAACCGCATCGTCGCCTCCATTGCCGGCGAGATCGAGACGCTGGAGCGCAACCGCGCCATCCTGAAGCCGCCAGGTTCGCTCGATGCATGGGAAGCCTACCACTGCGGCCTGTGGCACATGTACCGGTATCGCCGGGCCGACAACGAGATGGCCCGGCATTTCTTCCAGACGGCGCTGCGGCTCGACCCCACCTTCTCGCGCGCCTACGCCGGCCTGTCCTTCACGCATTTCCAGGACGCGTTCCAGAACTGGGAGAAGCGCGGACCGGAAATCGACAAGGCCTACGAAGCCGCGGTGCAGGGCATGATGGCGGATGACCGCGATCCCGCGGTGCACTGGGCGATGGGGCGCGCGCTGTGGCTGCGGGGCCGTCCCGAAGAGTCCGTGGGCGAGCTGGAGCAATCCATCGACCTGAGCCCCAACTTCGCGTTAGGGCACTACAACCTGTCGTTCGTCCGCTCGATCTCGGGCGACCCGCAGGCGGCCATCGATTCATCGGACCTGTCGCGCCAGTTGAGTCCGTTAGACCCAATGCTGTTCGGCATGCTGGCCACGCGGGCGATGGCACTGGTCCGGCTCGGGCAATTCGAGGAAGCCGCCGGCTGGGCCGTCAAGGCCGCCGCGCGGCCCAACGTCTTTCCGCATATCCACGCCATCGCCGCCTGCACGCTGGCGCTGGCCGACTCGCTGGAGCAGGCGCGGGCCCAGGCCGCGGCGATCTACAAGGTCGCGCCGCGCTATACGCTCGAGGACTTCCTGCTGACGTTCCCGTTCGATGCCGACGGGGAGGCGCTGTTCCGGGAAGGGGCGCGGCGCATCGGGTTCCGGTGAAGGCCCGGGGTCACGAAACGGCCCGGGCGTGTTCCCTCGATGCCATCGTCGCCGTAAAGTCCTCCGCCGAGACCGGCGCGCCGATCAGGTAGCCCTGCAGGACATCGCAGCCGAGCCTGGTCAGCGTCGCTTGCTGCGCGGCGGTCTCTATGCCCTCGGCGACGATGGTCAGGCTGAGCGTGCGGCCGAGCGCGATGATGGCAGCCACAATTGCCGCGTCCTCGCTGTCGCGCCCGAGGTCGCGCACGAAGTCGCGGTCGATCTTCAGTTCTTTGGCCGGCATGCGCTTGAGATAGAGCAGGCTGGAGTGCCCCGTGCCGAAGTCGTCGATGGCAATGCGCACGCCCATTTCGTCAAGCTGGCGCAGGATCGCCAGGCTGCTCTCCATGTCTCGCATCGCCGTCGACTCGGTGACTTCGACCGTCAGCGCGCGCGGGTCGAGCCGGTGCCGCTCGATCGCGGCGCGCACGGTGCCGATCAGCGCAGGGTGGCCGAACTGGACGCCGCTCACGTTCACCGCGATGGTCCACTGGCTGCTTCCCGCGGCGTGCCAGCGGGCCAGCTGTGCGCAGGCTTCTTCCAGCGCCCAGGCGCCGATCTGCAGGATCAGGCCGCTCTTTTCCGCCAGCCCGATGAACTGGTCGGGCGTCAGCAAGCCTTGCCTGGGATGCCGCCAGCGCAACAGCGCCTCGGCGCCCACCACGCTGCCGTCGGAGGCCGCGATCTTCGGCTGGTAGTGCAGCTCGAATTCGTTGCGCTTCAGTGCCTGGCGCAGGTCCTGTGCCAGTTCCAGCCGCGCCTGTGCGTCGTCATTCATGGCATGCGTGAAGAAGCAGCAGCTGTCGCGGCCGGATGCCTTGGCATGATGCATCGCCGCGTCGGCATTGCGCAGCAGCGTGCGCTGCGTGCTGCCGTTGTCCGGATAGATGGCGATGCCGATGCTGGCGGAGATCTGCAGGGACTTGCCGCCAGCGCCCCAGACCTGGAGCGGTTCGCGCAGGTCATCGAGGATGCGCAACGCCAGGGTATTTGCGTCTTCGGGCGCGTCGACCGCGGCCAGCAGCACGATCTCGTCGCCGCCGAGCCGGCCGGCGGTGTCGCCGGCACCGAGACTGGCGCCGATGCGGCGCGCCGCTTCGGCAAGCACGTGATCGCCGACATGGTGGCCGAAGGAATCGTTGATGCCCTTGAAGCCATCGAGGTTGATGAACAGCACCGCCATGCGCCGCCGATGCCGTGCCGCGGCCCGCAGCGCCTGCTCGAAACGGTCTTCCAGCAGCGCGCGGTTGGGCAGCCTGGTCAGCTTGTCGTGCAGCGCCAGGTAGCCGAGCTCCTGCCTCGCCGCCGCCAGCGACGTGGCCAGCGCCGCGGTGCGGGCCTCGACCCGCAGGTCTTGCATGGCCGTCACCAATGCCACGGCCAGCACGCAGACGGTGACGACCAGGATCGGCAGCGCCAGCTCGTCGCTTGCCAGGCCGTTGTCCGCGGCACCGCAGACGCTGCCGGGCGCGAAGCGCGCAGCTGCCATGCCGATGTAGTGCATCGAAGCGATAGCCAGGCCCATCACCCCCGCCGCGCCAAGGCGAAGCTGGGCGGTGTGACGGCCGTGGTGGCGAAGCTGGAACGCCATCCAGAGTGCCGCGCCGCATGCCGATACGGCCACCACGACGGACAGCGCAACCAGCAGCGGATCATGGTCGATGGCGGGATGCATGCGCATCGCCGCCATGCCGGTGTAGTGCATGCCCGCCACGGCGCCGCCCATCAGCATCGCACCGAGTGCGAGCCGTCGCCATGGCAGGGTATCCGTGCATACCAGCCGCAGTGCAAAGCCCGACGCGCCCACTGCGATCAGCAGCGAATACACCGTCAAAGGCAGGTCGTAGCCCAGCGGGATTGGCAGCCGCAATGCGAGCATGCCGACGAAATGCATCGACCAGATGCCAAGTCCCATCACCACGCTGCCCGCCGCAAGCCAGGCCTGGACGGCGTTGCCGCGCGCGTTGGCCAGCCGGCTTGCCAGGGTCAGCGCCGTATAGGATGCCATCGCCGCCACCAGCACGGAGAAGAGCACAAGAAGGTTGTCGTAGCGATGGACAAGCACGAATGGAAGTTTTGGGGGCAAAAATGCAGGGGCGACGGCAAACGACCGGAATGCCGGGCGCCATCAGCGCCGACAGGCGGCCGTGGCCGCCATCATCGCCGCCATCGTCACTGGTATCGTTCGGCGCCTCAGAAGGGCAGCGGCGCGACCGCTGACCGGGGTGGCGAAGGCGGGAAGCCGATCTGGCCTGTCTGGCGCTGCAGCGCGTAGCGCACGTACATGCCGGCGTACCACTGCCGGTAGTCGCGCGCATTGTCGATGCCGACCAGGCCCCCGACATAGAGCTGCTGTGCCGCCTGGTACTCCAGTGACCCGACCAGGTTGTAGGCCAGGCCGGTCTTCGACTGGCCGGCATAGACCGCCGAGGTCTGGCTGGTCAGGTTGCTGGCCCTGGCCAGCGCGACCGCGGCATTGGCCGCGGCCTGGGCACCGGCATCGGTCGGGAAATATGGGGCATCGTCCTCGTTGAAGGCCTGCACGCCCAGCGCGCCGCGCACATGGTAGGACAGCCGGCCGCTGCGTCCTTCCAGCGCCAGCGGTACCGTGACCGAGAAGTACGTCTGCGGGCTGAAGTAGCCGCCATGGCCGACGGTGAAATAGCGCAGGTTCTCGCTGTAGCCCATCGAGGTGAAGTTGATGCCCGAGGTGAAGCGCTGCGTATCCGAGTCGACCAGCTTCATGTAGAAGCCGCCGCCGCCTTCCCACTTGTTGTTGCGCGCGACATCGTGGCCAGTCAGCACGCTGTAGCCGCCGTAGCCGTAGATGCCGAACGAACCGTCGCTCCAACCGAGTTCGGCACGGCCTCCGGTCGCCATCACGCCGCCCCAGGTCACGCCGGTGCGCTCGTCGCGCGCGCCCGCGTAGGACAGCAGGCTGTCGGTGACCGGGCGGCGCGCCGCCGCCAGGCCGAGCGTGGTCCGCTGCGTGAGGGGCAGGTTCAGGCGCGCGCCGGCATTGACGTCGGTGTAGCGGAAGCCAAGCGGCGTGCTGCCGATGTCCACGCCGAAGCGCTCGGCCTCGTACGCCACGCCAAGCGCCATCCCAAAAGCACTTTGCGAGCCGGCCGATGTCGAGGTCAGGTTCTGCCCGAACAGGTTCTGGCCGGTGCCGGGCACCGCCCAGCCTTGCGGGCCGGCGCCAAAGCGGCTGCCATTGTTGAAGTCGGATCCGACGGTGCCCGCATCGAGCGCCACCGGCGTGACCCGCGCCACCAGCTTGCCGTCGCCGGCCGGCACCTTGCCTTCGGCCACCACCTGCAGTTCGGTCAGCTGGCTCATGCCGGAGTCGCCGCTGCGCCCGCGCAGCATCGGGCCGCCCGCGAACGAGCTGGTGCGCTGCTGCTCGATCTCGCGCAGCTCTTCCAGCGCGGTCTTCGGACCGGCAGGCGCGGCTGGCACGTCGGCATCGGCCAGCCATGGCAGGCGCGACTGCGCGCCAAGCGGAGGCTGGGCCGATACCGGGACACCGGCCGCGTACGCTTGCGTGGGCACCAGTTCGGGCTGCACGTGTGGCTGTGCATATGGCTGCACAGTCGGCTGCGCCCCGGCAGCGGGCGTGCGCCCGGCCTTGGCGGGGCGTGCCGCGGCGCTGGGGGTGCCGGTGGCAGCAGGGTAGTACGACGCCGGCCCCGTCATCGGAGCCGCCGCCATCGCCAGCGCGGTGCCGGCGGTGGCGGCGGTGGCGGCGGGCTGCGGGATATAAGGCTGTCCCGGCGCCATGCCGGCGGCCTGCCGCATTGCCATCCCCGGCACGGCCGGGTACGGCGCAGGCGATCCTGCCGGCGGCAGCGTCGACGCCTGCCGCTGGCCCGGCAGCCCGACGAAGGGATTGGCCGGCACGCGGTCGAAACCGCCGCCGGGCTGCACACCGGCGCCGGCAACGCCCGCGCGGCTGCCTTCGGCCGCGACCGCGGCACGGAAGTACTCCGCCGCCCTGGCATTCTTGCCCTGGGCCTTGTACAGGCGGCCGGCCGCGGTCAGCACCTCCGGAGACTCCGGTGCCTGCTTCAGGGCCGGCTGCAGGGCACGCTCGGCCCAGCCGTATTCCTTGGCGGCCGTGGCGGTACCGATCGCGGCCAGCCGCAGGTCGAGGTTGGCCGGCTCCCTGGCGAGCACGCTTTCATAGAGCGAGAGCGCCTTGTCGTTCTCGCCGGCCTGCGCGTACATGCGCGCCAGGCTGGCCCGCACCGACGGGTTGCCGCCGCGCTCGGAGAGTGCCGTGGCGAGGGTGTCGTAGGCGGCGACGAGATCGCCCGCCGCAGTCAGCGCGTCGGCCTGCCGGACGATATAGGCGATACGGATATCGTCGTAGCCGCGCCGCTGCTCGGGCGTCATTTCGGCGCCGGCAAGCTGGCGCAACAGGCCGGCCAGTTCCATGTCCTGCTGCGCCTTGAGCAGGACCGCGGCATATTGGAGCTGCAGGCCCGCATCGGGCACCACCGCGCGGCGCATCGCATTGCGCATCAGCGACAGTGCGCGCGCGGTGTCGCCCGCATCCGCGTAGCCCTGTGCGATCGCCCCGGTCAGTTCCGCATCCTGTCCGGCGAAGCGCTCGGCCTGTTGCAGCACGCCGATGGCGGCGGCCTGCTGGCCGGCAGCGGCCAGCTCACTGGCGCGCGCCGCTTCGGCGTGGACCCACAGGCGTCCCTGGAGCTTGCCCATGTCGGCGCTGCGCCGGTTGGCGGGCACGCGCTCGAGCAGGTCCAGGCCGCGCTGCCATTCATTCGATTCCGCGGCGGCCAGCGCGCTGGCATACAGCGCTTCGGGATCGCCCGGCACGGACAGCAGCAGGTTGTCCATGACGCCGCGGGCCTGGTCCTTCATGCCCATCGCGATATACAGGCGTGCGACCTCCAGGCGCACCCAGGCGTTGGTCGGGTCGGCAGCCATCGCATCTTCGAGCAGACGGCGCGCGCTGGCCGTGTCGCCTTGCTGCATGGCCTGGCGCGCGTGAGCGCGGGCCTGGTCGGCACGCAGCCGCCCGAGCGGGGCAAGCTGACCGCGCTGGGCCGGCGTCATGCGCTCGACCAGCGCCAGTGCCTCGGTGGCCTTGTTCTGCGCCTGCAGCACCTCCACCAGTCCGCGCGTGGCGGCAGCGTTCTCAGGGTGCGCGCGCAGCACGCGGCGGTAGCCCGCCTCGGCGGCGGCGTACTGGCGTGCGTCGGCCTGCAGGTCGGCCAGGGCCACCTGCGCGGCGGGTTCGTTCGGCTCGATGCCTTGCGCCTGCTCGAGCAGGCGGCGCGCTTCGCCGGCGTTGCCGGCCTCGCGCCGGGCGGCGGCGCGCTGCACCAGCAACCAGTAGTTGGCGCTGTTGCTGGCCTGGCGGTACCGGCTGCCGGCGCCGTGGCGCGATGCGCGCGCGAAGTAGTCCGCGGCCTCCGCGAACTGTTCCTGCCTGAGACGCAGCACGCCCATGCCGCCGAGCGCATCGGGATCGTTGGGCTGTTGCGCGAGTGCGCCCTGGAAGCGCTCGCCGGCACTTGCCAGGTCGCCGGCGTTCAGTGCCGCAAATCCCTGCTGAACGATGCCGCGCATCGCGTCGGCGGCCGCCGCGCCGGGCTGGCGGGCAGTGGCAGGCTGGCGCGTCGCGGCTTCCAGCCGGGCGCGGATGGCGGCGTCGTCGGGATGCGCTGCGAGCCAGGCCTGGTAGAGCGGGGCGTCCGCGGGGCGCTGGCCGAGCCAGCCCAGCGCGCGGCGCCAGCTTTCGGTGGCGTCCTTGCCGACATCGGCGCGGCTGGCCAGGCTTTCCAGCTGGCGGATGCCGTCCCGGCGCGTGTTGTCGCGGTACGTCAGGTGCTGCGCGAGTGCCAGTTGCGCGCGGGCATCGGCCGGATTGGCGCGCGCCAGGCGCTCCAGCCCCTGCCGTGCGGCCTCCCACCCCTGCGCGGTGCCGCCCAGCGTCTGGTAATACTCGAGCGCCAGGTCGCCCTGCGGCACGTTGCCGCCGGCGGCTTCCTCATAGCGTTTGACGGCCTGCTCGGATTGCCCGCTGCGCGCGAGCTGGCGAGCCTGTTCGACCTGCTGCCGTGCGCCGGCGCTGCCGCCGCGCGCGATCTGTTCGCCCAGCTGCCGGGCCAGCGCGGAGCCTGGTGCCGCCTTCTGCAGGCGATCCAGGTAGGTGCGCGCCGAATCCGGCCGTCCGGCCTCCAGCTCGGCGACGCCCATGCCATGCAGCGCGTCCGGTTGCGCCGGGTTCAGGCGCAGCAGCTTCTGCCACACCTCGGCCGCCCGGTCCGGCCGGCTGCGCGCCTGCCAGTACTTGCCTTGCTCGACGAGCGCCTTGACGGGATCTTCCTGCGCCGCTGCAGGTGCGGCCGGTGCGATGGCCCCGGCCAGCAGCGCCAGCACCAGCGCATGCGTACGTATGCGCCGGCGGGAGGACTCGCGAGTCCGCTTCATTGCCGTGCGCATGCCTTGTCTCCGCTCTTGCCCTGCAACCACCGCAGCTCCAGTTGTCCCGACGGGACGAAGTGATAGTGACCGTCGGCGTGCCCGAGTCCGAACAGGCCCAGAACGGTGTCGTAATAAGTGGCCCTGGACGCCGCGTCGCCCAGGCCTTGTGCGCGCGCGCGCTGCACCGCAGCCGCCGGCGAGCCGGCAGCCTGCAGGAACGGCACCAGTGCGGCCGAGAAGCCGGGCGAGCCTTCGCCTGCGAGCGCACCGGTGGCGGCGTGCATTTTTTCCGGCGGCGCCGGCCGGCCATGCATCAGTTGCGCGACCGGGGCGAGCGCCTGCATCAGCCGGCGCGACGCCGCGTCGGCCTTTGGCGTGAGGCCGGCCCACAGGTAGACGCGGATGGCGTCGTAGCTGCCGACATCGCCCTTGTCCGGATCGATGCTCCAGCGCGCCGGCTGGTTCGGTCCGGACTGGTAGGCGGACCAGTCCGGCACGATGCCGCGCGGGGCCACCGCCTGCACCATCGCGGGCACCTGGTTCGCCAGCGCGCCCCAGGGCCCGGCAGGGTCGAACGTGGCCAGCCGTCGCAGCAGCGGCACCGGCATGTAGCTGGCGTTGAGGCGCCACAGATGCGCGCCATCGGCCTTGTCATGGACAAAGCCCTGCGGACCGGGCAGGAGCATGGGTCCGAAGCCGGGCAGCGTCACCACCTCGTGCTTCGCGACCAGGCGCAGCAGCGCTCGCGCGGCCTGCGCATAGGCGGGCGCTTGCCAGGCGCGCGCGGCTTCGGCGAGCGCGTACGCGTACCAGAGGTCGGCGTCCGATGCCGGGTTGGCATCCATGACACCCCAGGAACCGTCGTCGCGCTTGCCCCAGCGCCAGGCGGGCAGCTTGTCGGCGAGATCGCCGCCGCCAAGGTTGGCCACGCTCCATTGCCATGCCTTGTCGAAGGTGGCGCGGTCGTTGGCGATCAGCGCGAACACCATGGCGTAGGACTGGCCTTCGGAGGTGCTGTGCTGCTCGCGCACGGACGTGTCGATGACACGCCCGTCGGCCTGCATGAAGCGGCTGAGGAACTGTTCGTAGAGCGGCCACGGACAGGCGGTACGCGCCGGCGTGGCGGCGGCCGCTGCCGCGACGGCCGGCCACGCGCCGGCAACGGCACCCAGCGTGCCGATGGCGCCGGCGCCGAGCAGCGCGCGGCGGCGCGCGTCGGGTCCGGTCGCGGTCATGCCTGGCCTGCCTTGCGCCGCCTGGCACGATGGCGCAGCATCAGGAACAGCACGGCGGCGAGCAACGGCGTGGCCAGCGCCAGCATCAGCACCAGCGCGTATGGCCGCTGCGACAGCCACCAGTGCGCATAGGTCCAGGGATTCAGCTTGCCGACGTAGTAGTTCTGCTGTGCCGCGAGGCTGTCGACCGAGGTGCCGCGTACCAGCACCAGGCTGCCCTGTACCAGCGGCAGGCGCTCCGCGTCCAGCAGGGTATCGGCGACGGCGTGCAGGCCGCCCGGCGTGTTGCTGGTAATGGCGACCACACTGCGGCCTGCGGCCAGCGGCGACTCGAAGCCGGCCAGTGCCGCATCGGTGCCGGGGCTGTTGATCGACAGGTTCGCTTCGACCGGGCGGTTGCGATTGCCGTCGGCACCGTTCCACCAGCCCCTGACGGTGTCGTAGACGCCGGTCAGCGCAAAGCGCTTGCCTGCGCCGGCCAGCGATACCGGCATCTGGTCCGCCCATTGCGCCAGCAGCGGCTGGCTCTGCGCGGTGCCGATCACCAGCAGGTCTCGGTCGGCCACCTGCTGCACGTCCGCCGGCGCGGCAATCCTCACGCCGGTCGCCGGATACCCGGTCGACTCGCCCATGCGGCCCATCATCGTCAGGTAGGTCGAATAGTCTTCCGCCGAAGGCGTTGCCGGCAGCACCACCGCCGTTTCCGACAGGTCGGCCAGGCGCGTGAACGGGAAGCCGCTGTTGCCGAAGGCGGCCAGGTCGGGCAGGGCGATAAAGTGCGGCAGGCCGGAGATGTCGATGGTCGAATCCGGGTCGATGGCGCCCTTCACGTTGTCGACCAGCACGTCCTTGCAGGCGCCTTGCTTGAGGTAGTCGTAGTAGTAATGGAACTGCAGCTGCGACTGCGCCGGCAGCATGAACAGCGGCAGGTGCAGCGTGTGGCGCGCCGGCACCGAGCCATCGGGCAGCACGCGCGCGACCAGTTCGGATGCCTTGCCCTCGCCGTCCTTGAGCGAGCGCAGCGTGTACGCGCGCAGGAACTGGCGGTTGACGTTGACGTTCAGCGTGGACTTGTCTGTCGTCGGGCGTGGCGTGTAGCGATAGCGCAGGTCGATCGGGATGCCGCGCGAGCGCCAGCCGAACAGGTCGGGCGGCACGCGGAAGTTCACGCGTACCAGGTCCGGCTGATAGCCGGACACGTTGAGCTGCTCCACCGGCATCAGCTCGCCGAAGCGCACCGGCCGGTCGCTGCGCAGCCAGTTCGGGGCATCGTAGGGCTGGCGCGCCGCCACGGTGTCAAGGCTCGTGATGGTGGCGCGCGGACCCGACAAGGCTTTGGCCCCCAGCACCAGCGCGCGCGCCGCAGTCTTCAGTTCGGCGCTGTCGCGGCCCAGCACCAGCAGCAGCTTGCTGCCGGGGTCATTGGGATGGGGCACGATCGACAGGGTCGGGCCATCGAGCCGCGGCAGCTCGATGCCGGCCGGGCGTTCCTGCTGCGTGGCGAACACGACGGCATTGCCGCCGGCCGGGACCTGGTTGAGCGACACCGGGAAGGTGGCCCCACGGTAGCCCGCCAGCCCGCCGAACCAGGACGACACCGCGCCCGCCGCTTCCAGCGCCGCCGGCGACGGCGAGCCGGCGAACACGAACGGCAGCTTCAGGCGGCGGACGTCGCGGCGGTCGAAGAAGGGCAGCGGCAACAGCGCCAGGTCATTGGCCAGCGCCACCGGCATGACCGTGAGTTCCAGCACGCTGCTGTTGCTGACGGTGGCCCACAGGCTCGAATGGAACGGGTCTTCGCAGTCAGTGGTGTAGTGACCGATCAGCTGCAGGTTGAGCCGGTTGAACTCGGTGATCAGCCGGGGCTCCAGCGCCAGATCCTTCTCCAGGCTGCTGCCGGCCGTGTCGCGCGGCACGGGCACGGTCTGCGCGACCTCGCCGTTGACCAGCACGTTGATGTGCGAGATCTGCGGCAGCAGCGCGGGAGAGTAGCTGTAGCGCAGCTTCAGGCGGGCACCGGTGACGACTTCGTCCGCGCGTACGGAAAAGGGCACGCCGTTGATCCCGTCCACGCCGCGCAGCTGGAACGGCAGGTCCGCACCGAGCTGCTTCAGCGTCATCGACACCACGCGGCTGCCAGGGCGCGCAGCGGGGACGCCGGAACCGGCATTGGCCGTGGCAGCGGCCGTGACAGGCAGGGCGGCAACGTCCCGCGGCGCGCGCGGCTGCGCCTGCGCCGCAGCGCACATGCAGGCCGCGAGCAGGGGAATGACGCAACGGGCGATCAGGGTGCGGACCGGAGTGGGCGGCGTCATGATTCAGGCGGATTCCTTGTGCCAGGTTGGGTATGGGATCGGATGCGGCCGGCAGGGTCGAACAGCGCCGGTGCAGGCAATCGAGCCGGGGATCGCGGAGCAGGAGTTCAGGTGCGTGCCGCCTGTCCGCGCCGCATCAGCTTGCGCAGCTCGCGGCCAAGGTGGAAGGTCACGTTGCGGAAGCCGAGCAGGCCGATCTGCATGATCTGGCGCAGCGCCAGCCGCGGCGCGTCGTGCCGCTTGGCGCCCCACGAGTCGAGCCACGCGTCGGCACGGGAGAAAGTGCACTGGATGAAAGCCATTTCCTGCGCGGGGGCCATCTGCTCCAGGCGCAGGCCGGTATGGTTCTGCCCCTGGAAGACCACGTGGGCCGGGAACACATGCTCGGCGTTCTGCAGGTAAAGCGACACCCCGACGCGCTCGCCGACACGCGCCACCACGCCCTGGGGCAGCCGGATGCCGATGCCGCGCTCGGCAAAATCGACGGTCTCGCAGGCCACGGCGCGGCCGTCGTCGAAGCGCAGCGTCGCGGGCAGCTTCATCGCGACGCGGTGCGCCTCGCGCACCTGCCGCGTCTCGCTTGCCACGGCGATGGATGCGCCGATGATGATCAGGTTGTAGGCGGTCCAGAGCAGGTTCAGGACCACCGTGATCGCTTCATCGGGCATGCCATGGTTGCCCGATGCGAGTTGCCAGACGCCCAGGCCGAAGCCCAGCAGGTTGAATACCAGCAGGACCAGGTAGGGACGCGAGATGATCCAGTCGAAGTAAGCTTCCTCGATCACGCCGCCCTTGGGCGTCACGTTGAACTTGCCCGCCGCCGGATTGATAAAGGCGACCAGCGTCGGCCGCATGATGTACCACGCGAGCACTGACTCGTAGACCTCGTTCCAGAACGAATGCCGGAAGCGTCCCTGGATGCGCGAGTTGGTCATGTTCGCGTGCAGCAGGTGCGGCAGCGCAAAGACGGCAATGCTCAGCGCCTGCGCATTGATCACGTGCGCGCCGAACAGCAGGTACGCCAGCGGTGCCGTCAGGAATACCAGCCGCGGCAGCCCGTAGAAGAAATGCAGCATCGCGTTCAGGTAGCACAGCCGCTGTGGCAGCGACAGGCCGGGCCCGAGCAGCGGATTGTCGATGCGGCAGATCTGCGCCATGCCACGCGCCCAGCGGATGCGCTGGCCAACGTGGCCGGACAGGCTTTCCGTTGCCAGCCCCGCGGCCTGCGGGATGGCCAGGTAGGCGGTGCTGTACTTCAGCCGGTGCAGCTTCAGCGCGGTGTGGGCATCCTCGGTTACCGTCTCGACCGCGATGCCGCCAACCTCCAGCAGCGGCGCACGCCGGATGATCGCGCAGGAGCCGCAGAAGAAGGTGGCGTCCCAGAAATCGTTGCCGTCCTGCACCAGCCCGTAGAACAGCTCGCCCTCGTTGGGCACGTCCTGGAACGTCCGCAGGTTCTTCTCGAACGGGTCGGGCGAGAAGAAATAGTGCGGCGTCTGCAGCATGGCCAGCTTGCGGTCCTTCAGAAACCAGCCCATGCAAAGCTGCAGGAAGGAGCGCGTCGGGATGTGGTCGCAGTCGAAGATCGCGACATACTCGCCGCTGGTCCGCGTCAGCGCCGCATTGATGTTGCCCGCCTTGGCATGGCGGTTGTTGTCGCGCGTCAGGTGCGTGACGCCGACCTTTTCGCAGAAGGCGCGGAATTCCTCGCGACGGCCATCGTCCAGCACGTAGACGTTGATCTTGTCGCGCGGCCAGTCCAGCGACATCGCCGCAAAGACCGTCGGCTTCACCACCGACAGCGGCTCGTTGTAGGTCGGGATGAAGATGTCCACGGTCGGCCACTCGGCCAGGTCCTGCGGCATCGGCAGCGGCTTGCGCTGCAGCGGCCATGCGGTCTGGAAGTAGCCGAGCACCAGCACCACGAAGGCATAGGCCTCGGCCGCGAGCAGCCCGGCACCGAAGGCCATGTCGATCCAGGACTCGAAAGCCGTGGTCTCCGTCACGCGCCAGTACATGTAGCGGCTGGTGGCGGCCAGCGACAGGATCACCATCATCAGCGTCGCGAGGTGGCCCTTGGTCCGGGAAAGGCCTGCGGCCATCAGGTAGCAGGCCGCGGCGAATCCGACCTGCTGCCAGAAATCCAGCGGCACGGTCACGACGATCGCGAACAGCAGCAGGCCGAGCAGCAGCCCGGCCGTGCGGCCGGCGGCGTTATCGAAGGGCAGGTCCAGCAGCGATTGAGCCAGGCCGCTCTTCGGCGACGCCGGCGCCCTGGCAGGCCCGGAAAGCTTCGGTGAAGTCATCAGGCGTGCTCTTGGAGAGTGGCTTGCGGGGTAGCTTCCTGGGGAGCCAGCAATCTGCCGCGCAGCCAGGTGGCGCAGCGGCGGATATCCTGCCCGGCCTGGCTGTGCGGGCTGCGCTCGACGACGGTGCTGTCGTGCGCCAGCGCTTCCGGGACGGCCTGGTCCTGGTGGATGACCCCGAGGACCCGCTCGCCCAGCTGGTTGCGCAGGACCTGGACCACGTCCTTGCCCAGCTGGCGCGCCATGTCGACCTGGTTGATGACCAGTGCGTGGCCGAGAAAGCCGGGGCGGCGCTCGCAGTAGGTACGGATCAGGTCGTCCATCAGCGGCAGGGTGGCATACGACGCTGCATCCGGCAGCGTCACCACCAGGCAGACGTGCGCGCAGGACAGTGCCTGGCGCATGTATGGCGACGGGCCGGGCGGCGTGTCGATGACGACGATGTCGTCTTCGGCCAGCCCGAGCGCGTCCAGATGGGTGCGCAGCCAGTTCGGATGCGTGGCGAGGTGCTGCTCGAAGGCGGCGCGATCGGTTTCGTTGAGGCCGCCGAACGGCATCACCAGGGCCCGTCCGCCCGGCCAGATGCTTTCCAGCCAGCGCTCGCCGGCGAGCGTGGCGCGGGCATGGCCGGCGACATCCTGCACCGGCATGCCAAAGTGCAGGCGCAGCGCATTCTGCGGGTCGAGGTCGATGGCGAGGACACGGTTGCCGGCCTGCGCCAGCGTATCGGCAAGCGTGGCAGACAAGGTGGTTTTCCCAACTCCGCCTTTGGCGGAGACAACGGCTACGATTTTCACGGACGGATGCTCAGCTGCGCTTCAGGCGATCGAGGAAGGAACGACGGGCCGGCGTATGCTCCGGCTGCGCTGCGGGCGCAGCCTGGCCTTCGAGCCGCGCGAACACCTGCGCCAGCGGCGTGGCGCCGGCGGGTCCTGGCGCGGCGGCCGCTGCCGTGGCATTCGGCCAGCCAGAGCGTTGCAAGGGCTGTGATGGCGTGGTCGCTGGCTGTGGCGCGACGGCCTGGAGGTGCGGCAGGACCGGCGCAGTGACCGCCGCGTTGGCCGGCGCGATGACCGGCGCGATGACCGGCGCGATGACCGGCGCGGTCGCCGGCGCAATAACTGGCGGCGCGGCGGTGGGCGCCACCGGCATGCCGATCCCCAGCGCCTGCACCGGCGGCACCACGGCGTTGCGATCTACCCGCAGCGCCGCGAGCAACGGCCACCGCTGCTGGGCCTCTTCGGCAGCGTCCTCGCGGACAATCTCCCGGTAGGTCTCGGGGTGGCCACCATGGCGGCTGAACAGCTTGGATAGATCGTCGGACTTGCTCATGGCAACAGGGCATCGCTCGCGCTCGGGGGAGGAACGCGGCACGGCTTGAAAAAGATGACTTGGAATGAAAGAAACTGGCGGCCGGCTCAGCGTCCGAGGCGCAAGCTCATGCTTCCGGTCGCATCGAACGGCGAGGCTTGCGTGACCTGCAGCAAGCCTGACGACCCGAGCGACTGGAACCAGTGCTGGTAGGCGCCGGTCAGGAACGCGGCCTGCCAGGGTGCTCCGTTGCCTTCATCCGTCCGGGTGCGGGGCGCGCAGTGGTGTTGCACGAGCAAGGCATCGCCGGTATCGGCAATACTGGTCCAGCCCCAGTCGATGTCGAGCCAGACCTGCGCGATGGCGCGTTCGAGATCGGCAACCGTGCCGCAGGGCCCTAGCGGGAAGCGAGCGGCGAAACGGGCGCCGGTAGCGGCCATCAGCGCGTTGACACCGGCATCGCCCAGCTGGGCAGACAGTTCCTCGACCAATGCCTCGATAAAGTCACGCCATTGTATAGAGGCATGGCGCTCGGTCAGATATTGAAGTAATGCATCGCCCACTTGAGATTCCCCGTTCTCGTTCTATTTTTGTTTGCGGGACGAATGGTGGCCGATTGTTTAGGTCCATGCAAAGGTTTTGTAACGAATACATGACGCGTGCTCGCAACAAACAGCCCTTGCGCTCAAAATTAAGTGTTCGCCTAATAATGGTGAGATGAAGCGCGTGCGCTGAGCGGCGCCTGGACACCCAGAAAAGGTTCCGGGCGCATTATGCATCCGGTTGCCATTGGCCAATGGCACCATATTTGCGCCCATGATTCCGGGCTGGCGCATTCAAGCTGGAAACGCGCGTGGTCGGCAGGTGAAGTGTGATGGCAATTAACGTAATTTTGATTTTTTTGCCATTTTCTGCCGCCCTGGAAACTTCGGATATTCCACCGCCAATGCAACCCGGCGCGAGCGCTCACCCCTGCACGCTGCGCCACGTCCGGTCCAGCACCATGCGATAGGAAAACCGGTCTGCAGGATGCACGGACAACGCCATCTCGATCAGCCTGCCGCCCGCATCCCGGTACTGCCGGTTGATCCACAGCCCCGCCGTGCCGGGCGGCACCAGCAGCAACTGCGCGATGTCAGCGGGCAGCGCGCCCGCATGGATGACCTGCTCGATGCGCGATACGGCGACATTGAACTGCTGCTCGATCAGATGGAACACCGACGCCTCGATATCCCGTTCCGTCCCGCTGACGCCACGGAAGTCGGGGTGGACCCAGACCTCGTTGTAGCAGATCGGCGCGGGTCCGGCGTCGCCGGTGCGCACGCCGCGGATCACCAGCCAGTGCTGGCCGAGGTAAGGACCGAGCACCGGATCGGCATCTTCATCGACTTCGCGCAGTCCACGCGAGACCACGCGCATGCGGGTGCTGGCCGCGTACTGCAGCAGGTCGCCGACCTGCCCGACGGCCAGTTCGTAGCCGCCTTTGGCGCGCGATGCGGTGACGACCGTGCCGATGCGCGGCGTGCGCGTGATCAGTTCGAGCCTGACCAGCCGCTCGATGGCGGCGCGCACGGTATGGCGGCTGGCGCCGAACTGCTTGCACAGTTCCATTTCCGTGGGCAGCTTGCTGCCGACCGGGTAGGTGCCGTTCTCGATTTCCGAGCGCAGCGTCCGTGCCAGCGCCATGTAGCGCGGGCCGGCACCATTGCGCACGTCCGCGTCGGGACCGACTGCGTCGTCGTCGAGACTGCCAGCTTGTTCCATGTTTCCGGTGCTTCGGTGGTGGTGAATGACGCTCGCAGCATAGCCGCGACCCGTCACACGGGCAAGCGACAGGCCCGCATCACGAGTTGAGCGGCGATTGTGGCGGGTTGTCGGCCTCTCCAGCCTGGCAGGCAGGCGCCGCCACCGCCGTCCGGCCTCGGGCACGCCCGTTCCACAGCAGCAAGGCCACGCTGAGCGCCGGCACGGCCGCCAACGCAAGATAGGCCACGCCCAGGCTGTGGCTGCGCTCGGCAAGGTAGCCGAACGCCGGCGGCCCCGACACCACGCCAAAATAAGTGAAGAACAGCGCGCCACCGGTAACCGAGGCCACGCGGCCAGGGGGCGCCAGCCGCGCGACCTCGCCGAGATAGACGCCGTTCCAGCCGATTGCCGTCGCGCCGAGCAGCGATGAAACCACGCACAGCGGTACCAGCGTCCACTGCGCCGTAAACAGGCCGGTGGCCACCGCGCTCGCGCTCATCAGCACGGACAGGAAGATCAGCACGCCGCGTGGCGATCCGGTCAGGTCGGCCAGATGGCCCCACAGGATACGTCCCACGATGCCGGCGCCTTGCGTCACCGCATAGACCATGCCGGCCTGGGCGAGGCCGATGCCGACCTCGGTCGTCAAATACACCATCAGGTAGCCGCTGACCGACAACTGGCACGCCGAGAACAGCAGCGAGACCGCCGCCATCGAGCGCAGGCGGCCATCGGCCAGCACGTCGCCGAACAGCCGCCCGAGATTGCCGCCGAACGTCATGCGGCCAGTCGCCCCGCGGTCAAACTCGCGCCGCTGGCCATTGCTGAGCGCGGCCACGAGCAGCGCCAGCAACGCGAGCGCGCCCAGTGCCGCCCGCCACGACCACAGTGCGGCCAGCAGTGGCAGCGCCGCGCCGGCCAGCAAGCCGCCCAGCGGCACGCCGGTCTGCTTCAGCGAGAACACAAAACCCATCCGGTCCGGCGTGGTGCTGCGCGCCAGGATCTGCGAACTTGCCGGCGTGATCGGCCCGTAGCCCAGGCCGCTGACCAGCGCGGCCGGCAGCCTTGCCTGTGGCTCGCCGGTGGCGAGCAGGCCCAGCGCCACGGCTTGCGCCAGCAGCCCCAGCTGGGATGCGCGTACCGGACCCACTCCTGCCACCAGCCCGGCCCCGGCCAGGCTGCCGAGCATGCCGCCGACATAGACCATGGCCAGGTAGATGCCGACGCTTGCCAGCTCGACGCCGGGGATCACCGGCGCCAGCACCGCGAATGCCAGCGTGCTGGCGGTCGCGACCATCTGTATCGCCAGCGAGCAGGAGAGGGTGACGGTAGCGCGCCACCGGCCGGGGACCTCAACGGTCATGACGCGTGGCGCTTGTCGAACTCCCACACCGACTCAAAATCCATCAGCGTGTTGAAGCGCGGGAAGTCATAGAGCCGGTCGCCGATGCCCAGGGAAGTGCGGTTGGCCTTGACGTGCTTATAGACGTCTTCCAGCGCCTTGCCCGCGGCAAGGAAGCCCACTGCGGGATAAATCGCGATGGCGAACCCCATCTGCTCGAGTGTCTCGGCCGGCAGCACCGGTGTGCGGCCGGTTTCCACCACGTTGACGAGCAGCGGCAGGTCGAAGGTCTTGCCGATGATCTCGAGCTCTTTCTCCGACTCCGGCGACTCGACGAACAGGATGTCGGCGCCGGCGCGGGCATACGCTTCGGCGCGGCGCAGCGCCTCGTCCAGGCCCAGCGAGGTCCGTGCATCGGTGCGGGCGAGGATCATGAAGTCCTTGCTTTCGCGCGCTTCCACCGCGACCTGGATCTTCTTCACCATGTCTTCGGCCGGAATCACCCGGCGGCCCGGCGTGTGGCCGCATTTCTTGGGGAATTCCTGGTCCTCGAGCTGGATCACGCTGGCGCCCGCGCGCTCGTAGCCGCGCACCGTATGCGCGACGTTGAGCAGGCCGCCGTAGCCGGTATCGCCATCACAGATCACCGGCATGGTGGCCGCGGAACAGAAGGCGCCGACACGGTTGACCATGTCGGTATAGGTCGCCAGCCCGGCATCGGGCAGGCCCAGATAGGACGCTACCGTGCCATAGCCGGTCATGTACAGGCAGTCGAAGCCCATGCGGCTGGCGATCCGTACCGAGATCATGTCGAACACGCCGGGTGCGGCGATCAGGCGCTTGCGCGCCAGCAGTTCGCGCATGGTCGGGCGCGCGTTGGCTTCAGTGTTGGTCGATGTCATCACGCAGCTTCCTTGTTTTCGGGGTAGATGCGCAGCTTCATGCCGTGCGCACTGGCGATACGGGCCTCGAACGCGCGGATCTGCGGCGTGATGCCGATGCCGCGGAAGCCGCCGCGCACGCAGGCGGCATCGACGTCCTTGTAGGCATCGAGCCAGCCGTGCGGCAGCGGCTGCGCCTGCGGCAGCGACAGCCACAGCCGGAACAGGTGGCGCTTGCGCTCGGGCTCGGGATGGTCTTCGTACTCGGTGCGCGAGTGCAGCACGATATGGTTGTTCAGCAACTGGATGTCGCCGGCTTGCAGGTCCATGTGGTAGCACAGGTCCTCGCGCGCCAGCAGGTCATCGAACAGGTCCAGCGCCTCGGTCTGTTGTGGCGTCAGCCGCGGCACGTCGGGGAAGGTTTGCTGCGCGCCCTTGATATGGTTGCGGATATGGCGGCAGGCAAAATGCCCGTCGCGGATGCCGAACACCGGCGCGGCGTAGTACGGCGCTTCTTCGGGGGCCTGCTCGCCCTGGCGGCTGAAGACCAGTGGTGCGTAGAGTTCGGCGGCGAGATCCGGGCGCAGACGCAGCATTTCATTATGCGCGGCGATCGAGCTGGAGATCAGGCTGGATCCGCCGCTCTTCGCGGTGCGCACGCAGAAGAGGCCGACCATGTCGCTGCCATCCGCATGGAAATCCAGACCCGAACGCGTGTTGTAGCCGCGGCCGGTATTGGAGCGGTACGTGCCGCCCGCGTCGCGCACGTCGGACACGAACTGGCTCAGCTTGCCCTGCGGACGCGGCACACCCAGTGCCAGGCCGATCCCCCAGAACAGCAGCCGCAGCGCATCCTCATCCCAGCGCTGCACCGGGAAACCGCGCAGCAGCTTGAAGCCGAAGCCGCCTTGGGTCTCGTCGATCAGCGCAACCAGGCGCTGGCGCACGCCTGCGTCCAGCGGGAAGTCTTCCAGCGACATGTCGAAGCGGTCCTTGCCGCTCTGTTGCGCGTGGCGCAGCGCCTGTTCCAGCGCGTCGATCTCCGCCTCGCTCAGCACATGGATCCAGCTGTTGTCCTGCTCCACGTCGCGGCGCGTCCATCCGCCCGCCACCGGGCCGATCGGTTGGGTGTTGGTCTTGGTCGTTTCCATGTTGACTCGTTTTACTCCGCTTGCAGGTTTACCTCTTTGGCCAGGCGTTGCCAGAGCGCGAAGTCCTTCTTCACCTCGGCGTTGAATTCGTCCACCGGCTGCGCTACCGGCGTGGCAGCCTGTTCGGCCAGGATTTCCTTCATGTCCGGCGACATCACCACCGCATGGACCTCTTTCTGCATGCGCTCCAGCGCCGCCTTCGGGGTCTTGGCCGGCGCATACAGGCTGTACGAGGTGTAGACCTCGAAGTCCTTCATGCCGGACTCGATCATGGTCGGCACGTTGGGCAGCGCCGGCGTGCGCTGCGCGCCGGTGACCGCGAGGGGGCGCAGCTTCCCGGAGGTGATGAACGGCTTGGCGGTCAGCACGCTGGTGACGCCTACCGTGGTGACACCGCCGACCACATCGGTCATCAGCGGCGCGCCACCCTTGTAGGCGACGTTGACCATGTCCAGGTTCTGCGCCTTGTTGTACATCGCGCCGACCAGCCGGGTCATGTTCTCGGAGCTGCCATACGAGTACTTGTCCGGCTTCGCCTTGACATGGCGTGCGAACTCGACTGCGTTGGTGGCCGGGAACTCCGTCTGCGTGACGAACACCAGCGGCGACTTGGCCACCATCGTGACCCCGATCAGGTCGTTGAAGGTGTCATAAGGCATCTTCTTGTAGAGGATCGGATTCAGCAGGTGCGTATTGACCACCAGCACATAGGTATGGCCGTCAGGGGCCGACTTGGCGACGGCGTCGGTACCGATGATGCCGTTGGCGCCGGGTCTGTTCTCGACCACCACGGTCTGTTTCAGGCGCGGCGTCAGCCGCTCCGCCAGCCGGCGCGCGACGATATCGGTGCCGCCGCCAGGCGAGTACGGCACGACGATGCGGACGGTCTTGTCCGGGAATTCCGCTTGCGCAGTGCCAGGCAAGGCCAGCACGGCAAAGGTTAGCGATAGGCTGATCGCCGCGAGTCGAAGTGGGGCAGGCATGCTTGTCTCCTCTTTCCTGTCGAGGGGTGGAAAGTCCGGTGGGCCGGATCGTGAACCATATTGTCCGTAATTATTTTTTTGTCCGGACAATTCGTGGATTCAGAATAGACAGGCGGGCGAAAACAGGCAAGAAGGGGGAGCTCGGGGGTTACCCTAGGTCTGGGGCGCGGTGTGCACCGAAACCCGCATGCTTGTCTCCCGGCGCTTTTGCCGGGGTTCGGACGGGACCGTCAGCGCTGCTCCGGAATGCGTGAAGCGTGGACCCCATGGCACGGCGGCAGCCGCGCCATTTCCGGATACAGCGGTATGACGGCCTTCAGCCTGCCAGTTCCCGGTGCAGCGCCAGGTACTCCTGCGACAGCTTGTGCCGAGGGTCAAGGTGGATCATCGGCATGGCGTGCTGGTGCGATTCCCGGATCTTCACCGAGGCAGACAGCCGCGATTCAAGCACCGGCAATCCCTCGGTGACCAGCTCTTCGACCAGCTTTGCCGGCAAGCTCGCGCGCGGCTGAAACTGGTTGATGACGATGCCCTCGACCTCCAGCGCGTCGTTGTGGTCTTGCTGGATTTCCTTCACGTTGTCGAGCAGCGTGTACAGCGCTCGCCGCGAAAAATCATCGCAGTCGAACGGGATCAGGCAGCGCTCTACGGCAATCAGTGCCGAACGGGTATAGAAATTCAGGGCTGGTGGAGTATCGATGTAAATGGCGTCGTAGCTTGCCTCCAGCTCGATCAGGGCATCGCGCAGCTTGTAGATCTTGTAGCGGGATTCAAGCTTGCCATGCAGCGCGTCGAGGTCGGCATGCGCGGGCATCACGTCGAGATTCTCAAACGGCGTCGGATGGATAAAGGACGCCAGGTCCACCGGCTTGAAGCTGTAGGTCAGGGACGCCTCGAAGAAGTTTGCCGCGCTCGGACTTGCGTCGCCGGCGCGCGCGCCCATCAGGTATTGGGTCGAATTGCCTTGGGCATCCAGGTCAACCACCAAAGTGCGCAAACCTTCGCTGGCGCTGATCGCCGCGAGATTGCATACGATTGTTGACTTGCCAACCCCGCCTTTCTGATTGAATACGACGCGCCGCATTGCTTCCCCTGCGAAGACCGTTTTGAAGGCGAAAGGATACCTTAGCGAGGGAGGGCGCGGCCACGGCGGCGGTGACGATTTTCACAGCGCGATCTGCATCAGTGTCCCGGCTTCCACCTGGTCCCGGCGCATTGCCGCAGAGGCAAGGACCGCCGGAGCGAGTTCCGCGTAGCTGATGGGCGTAAAGCCCATGCGCTCGAAGTAGCCGGACGCATTGCTGGTTTGCAGCACGATCGATTCGACGCCATCGCGACGGACGTCTGCGACGATGGCGGAAATGAGGAGTTCGCCAAGGCCGGATGAGCGGGCGCGCGGTGCAACGGCAAGGCCTCTGAGGACGCCCGTGTTTTCATAACGCTCCAGCCCCGCGCAGCCGAGCAGGCCGGCGTTATCCCGGATTACCATGTATTCGCCGATCCGGTCCTGAACCCCCGCCACGGATAATGATGAGGCGTGCAGGAGTGCTTTAATGTCCGGCCAGTCCGCCTCGGTAGCATAGTGAGGACGCATAGCGGAAACCCTCGTGTAGTTCGTCCACTTATCCTACTTTCGAGGGGGCGTGCTGCCTGTAGGGATTGATCCTTAGGTGAATCTGCCTATCACCACATCAGGCCACCACGCCGGACTGCAGAGCGCAGTTTGTTTCGTGGCTATCGCTAGCGCCAGACGAGGGTAGTTTCCCCGAGCAAGTGGCCGGGCAAGATGTAGTCGCCATGCTCGATGGCAAGGGTCTCGAGTTCGCACAGGATCGCCTCAGGCAGCGCAACCATGTCGAACCTGCAATAGAGGTATCGCTGCCGGAAGGTCAGTTTCTTTTCACGCAGTCCGCGTGTCAGGGCGTCGGCAGATTCGACGCAGATATGCTCCACCGTCCGATACTGGACATCGACCCCCAGCTTCTGGCCCATTCGCCCGAGTTCGATCGCATCCTCCCACGCTGTCTCATAGTCCAGCTCGACAGTACCTTGCGCACAGGCGTTGATGTACGCCACGGCGCTGGCCCGGCTGCGTGCAATGAAGGCGCTCATCGGCAAGTCTCCGCGATGGAGTCATCGCGGGTGACTATACCTACGAGGCGGGGCATGATGCAAGCGCCTGCGATCCGCATGACGTGGCTATCGTTTGCCGGACACCCCGCCTGGAAACGGCATGGGACCAGCCATAGCGGTGTCGGTTTCAATTGAAGAGCAGGGCGCTGCCGATTATCAATACCGTCAACAGCGCTCCCAGCCACACCGCGTCGAGCGCGCTTGCGCGCCGCGCCGCACGGCAGGCCCCGGATTCGGACTTGTGAAATTCGGCCAGGCCGCCTGAGTAGAGTTTCTCCCAACGCATTTCCATCGTCAGCCTCCCTTGGTCCATGACTGCATTCTTCAGCGCAAACCAGGACTTGGCAACGAGGAGAAGGGATCAATGCGGCTAATCCTTTTGGCCGATAGCGGGGAAAACGATTGCGAGCATCCGGTTCGCCGGGATTCTCCAATATCCTCACTCCACCCAGCGAAGCTGCAGGTCATGAACCGCCTTGTCTCCGCTTCGAGGCGCCCTGGCGCGCCTGCGGAAAGCTTCGACTGCCTCGCGTACCCGTAGTGCTTCGCGCCGCGAAACCGCACCGGACCATATCGTCTCGCCCCGGCAGAACACCTGCACCGAATACTTTGGCGCATCCCATGCGTGCACGACCGGCGCATTGCCTTGTGCTAGTCCGGCAGGCGCCAGTTTCATTTTCAAGGGTGACTCGATCTTGTAGAGAATGGATTCCGCCGGCACCACACCACTGATATCCCTGCCTTCATAGTGCCCGACCAGGGAGACCTCTCGACTTTTAGCCGGCGCTAGCACGAGTCCGTTAAGCAGGAGATAGGATTTGCAGTACAGCAGAAACCGGTTTCGCAATTGCCATACGAAACAAGCCAATGCCGCCGCCACCAGGATGGCGGGAAAGAAGGTTGGTTCCATGTCTCCTCCCTTACCGCGCGCTATGTTTGCCGCTGCTCACTAGTCTAGGTGAACAAAACAGCCTGGTAAGGTCCTGTGGCTTCGCGCCCACAAGTTCAGGTCTGCAAAACTGCCTGACGATGGCGTGCCCAGCAAGTCATCGGAACCCCGCGAAAGCGAAGGCAACGTTGGTGCATGCGCGCGCTGCTGCCACCTCCGTGATTTGCCGCGCGCCTTGTACTTTGGCGCGGATGAACTAAACCTCACGTATCCGAAAGTTTCTCAGCGCCATGGAGCCGAGCATGCATTTCGCCAAGCTACTCGTAGCCTGCGCGCTGGCCGCAGCCAGCGGTGCAGCGCCAGCCCAGCCAGAATCCAGCGTGCATGTCGCGTCCGGCGTCGGGGCGATGATGGCAACCGAGACCGTCAAGACCACCGCGACCGTTGTGGCCATCGACAGTGCCACGCGCACGGTCTCGTTAAGGAACAAGCAAGGCAAGGTTACCGACCTGCAGGTCGGCGACGACGTCCGGAATTTCGACCAGGTCCGCATTGGCGACGTGGTGGCCGTCGAGTACAAGCGAGCGCTGTCCGTGAGCATGACCCGTCAGACCGGCATGCGATCTGCCATCGAGCGGGAAACGATCGAACGCGCGCCGCCAGGAGCCAAGCCCGGCGGCAGCATCGGCCGGGAGGTGACCGTGACTGCGGATGTCGTGAACGTCAACCGCAAGAGCGGCATGGTGACGCTCAAAGGCCCCAAAGGGAAAACGATCGACGTGCATGTCAGCGATCCGCAGCAACTCAAGGCCATCCGGCGCGGCGACCAGGTGCAGGCGGTCTATACCGAAGCGTTTGCTGTGTCGATGGCGCCGAAGGCGGGCCGCTGAAGGACGGGCGCCAGGGCGCTCAAGCCACCGCGAGGCGTGTCAGGGCTGGCATTCGTTTAACATAAGATAGATTATGCGAAACCAAGTTGTTAGGCCCAAATAGTAATGTCGTACTTGAGCCAAATAGAAATGTCGTACCCCCTTGCCAAGGCTGGCATGCTGGCGGCTTTAGTCCTCTAACGTAAACCTGTCCGGTAACTCTACGTAAAAGTGTCGTGCAATGATTGATGGGACACTTTTTATCTTTTCCGCACGGCTTTACGTCAAGAGTTCACCGACTCGCGCTCGAGGCGCGGCCTTCATCCTTCCCGAGCGGGAAGATTTGGGTGAAAAAGTCTGGGTCAAGCGGGCAAAACTTCCCGCTCGGGAAGAAAAACCATGGCTTGGCGGCCCTGGACGGCTCCGCCTTGGCCATCTCACTTTCAGTGGCAGCGCTCTGGCGACCGTGCGCAGTTCCCCCTGAGGTCACTTCGGCCAACATTTGACTCGGCCACTGAAATCCGCTTTACCATCACAGATGGGAACGAAATGGGTTGTCTTGGCCATCTGCTATGTCACTGCAACAGAAAATGCGACTCTTGTCGGCCTGGCTGCCGGCAGGGCTTCCGCACTTCGAAGCTGAGGTCGGCACCTACCTGCATCTCCAGGATGTCCCGTACGAGTTGGAGAACATCCTGGCTCGCTGGCTGCTGCTCCATCCTGAGCTCACAGACAGAGAGCTACCAACCTGCGTTCTGATCGAGGGTGGCAAGGGCTTAGCCATCAGCCGAGATGGATGGGAAAACTTCGTCTGCTGGCTCGTGGAAACACTTCGAACCAAGCTTGACGATATGGAGCAAGACCAGCCCACGCAATGAACCAACCAAGCAAGGAATTGACCTATGTTGCGGGTACGCATAGAACTGGTGCCGGATGGCGATGAGGAGGCAGTTAAGCTGCTCGCTGCCGTCGACATCAGCAATGACGGTAGCGGTACCCAAGCTACCGGGCACTACAGCGCCGTCTTGAAAGAAGCTTGGCGAGGTGCAGGAGACCAGCAAGCAATCTATACCACGGAAGCCAAAATTCACGATGTGGACCGCGAGATTATCAGACCTATCCAGTTGGTTAGCATCGCACTACAAGTGCTCGCCCCGATAAAGCGAACAACCGCCACATCGCTACTTTCGTGGGGAGAAATCGTCAGGGGGCCGGAGTAGACCCTCTTAACATATAGCGCGAATCGCCCCGGCCTAATTGTTGCCCCAATGCGCGTTGCCGATGGTTATGCAAAAAACGCATAAGAACCGTTATGTTCAAAAGATCCTTCTCCGACAGCTCCCAGCTGGGCCGGTTCTGACTGTGCCGTTGCTACCGCACGCCGCGACGAAAGTGCCTTTTGATGCATATCGATCGCCATTCACCATTCCGACCGCCGGTCCTCCTGGTATGCGAGGCTGTCGAACTTCTTGTCCTTCCACAGCCCGAACACATCAGCCTCAAGCGCCAGCTTTCGCTGCAAAATGTACGTCTTGAGGGCATCGCGGACGATAGCCGCCCGTGAACGATGGTCGGCCTCCGCTATTGCCGCTAATGCCTCAATCTGCGTATCAGGTAAGTTGACAAAGATTCGGCCCACATCTGTCTCCGATTGCGCAATCTGCACCATATACCACACGACAAGCGTATTCAAACTTGGCTCTCGCCCCGCTGCCGCGACGTTACCAGAGAGCTTCTCAACTTGTACGGTTGGTGCAACACCATCACTGGCGGAAGTCTGGGGCGCCAGATTTGCCGCATTTCGTACCTGGGCGGAGTACTCGGACCCTCACTGTGCCGGCTGGCTTGTCCTTGCTCGAATACCTGACAGATCACAAGTCGGCAGACAACGACCATACTAGCGCTTCTGTCAGCTCGGTGGCCAGATCGACGGGGAGAGTCGAATTGCGTTGGCTGTCCGCGCTTTCTTTACAATTCTGGCCCTTCCCTAGTTGCGAGAGTTGCCCAACGGTGACCTGCGGGGCCGAACTTTCGGAGTGGGCCGCGTCGGAGGCAGTGACGACGGGCTAGGTGTCAGAACTGGTTATCCATGGAGCCGTTTTGTCTGGCCGGGGCTGAGTCAGCAGCACCACTCGACGCATGCAATTGCTCTTCCAGCGATTGGCGTCGCCTTTCGGCTATGGCCTCTTGCTCGCGGCGGCGATCCGATGAAGAAAATGAATCGACCTTGAAGCGCGTGTGCCCGCGCGCAAACCGAGAAAAATCTTCTCGAAAATTCCGAATATCACCGGCCGCTTGAACAAGTGGGTCGTTGCCCAGTTGGCTAATGCCAATCTTGTCAGCTAGATTCAAGATGTAACAGTTCTCCTCTCGCAAAGCATCCGTCGGTGAGCGACGCCAACTGATCTTGACCGTGTACGCCTTGTCTTTTATCGCCGCGTAATCTGCGACATGGCTGGAAAGGCCTTGACTAGGTTTGAGTACGCTGATTCGTTGTAACGGAATGTCAAGGTCCCTGCGAGCTTCTCCGTTCTCCAGCGGGGGATCGAATTCAATTTCAATATCGTAGGCCGTGGCATTACCGGTGTTGTCGACGTTGAGATCGAAATGCCGAACTGACCAACGGTTCACGTCCAGCGTGGCCACCACGTGGGGCTGCGAGGTGGCTTCCGCCATCCGTTTTGTCTCTTTTGCCAAGACTGTAGTGACGCGCCAGAGAAAAAAGGTAGCTACTGCAGTGACCACGGCCCCTAGTGCCCCTACGAATGCGTAAATATCTGTCATTACCATCATTTATTTCCTTCAAGTTTTAGCCTGACTTGGCAACGACGAATGACTGCCAAAAGCACGTTTGACCTTGGGCCGCGGCGGAGCAGTCGGCAGTTCGCCGAGCTCATAATCTGCGGGCCACAGACTCCTCATGCAACGGAATTTCAAAGATTGGCCGGTTCGCGCCGCAGCAAACTTCATTTATAAGGCCTGCCCGCACATCGGGCTCCTGGACCAATGGGTAACGGTCGCGGACCTGGTCATCACTGACCTACCATATGGCGTCGTTTACGAAGGCAAGACCGCGCAGCGTCAGCTTTCATCAGTCGCCGGCGGGAGCCGTTCCAGGAGGGCCTGCTGGTACGAACTCACCCTGGGGCCGTCCTTCTGATCCCATTGGCAAATGACTGGATGGCCGTATTGGAACGTCTTGCCGATGTGTGCGGTCTTGTTGGCAACTACCATTTCTTGGCCCGTGTTGATGTGACGCACCCGGTCGCCTACCTGCAACTCCGCGGCGATCATTGCGTCAATTCTCTGGACGACACTCTCCGAGCGCCGACGGCCGGCATCCGTCAAGGCAACCTTCGCCCCACTGAACGCCGGTATGCTGAGGATCTGCCGCGAGCATAGACGATTGGCAATCGCCAGCAGTTCCGTGTCGCTAAACGGCAGTTGTGCGGCCTCGGCCGCTAGGTAGAGGTTCACTTCCCTCGCGTTGCTCTTTGCAATGCAATACAGCACCTGCGATTCCGCCTCGTTGAGCGGAGACTCTAAATGGGCTTTCCGCGCTCGTCCATCGGTGCGCGCAGCTTTGATGGAAGCGTAGATGGGTGTAACCATCCAGACAGCGATCTGCACGCCGAGGGCCATGACCAAGATGGGAGGCACCCATGTCCATCCGGAGGGCAACGGATCTATGTCGTTTGGCCAAAAGCGCCTACCTACCAGATAGCCGATTAACGCGATGAACACCGCGAACACCGGCGAGCGGCCCAGTTTCAAATGCTTGAGCAGATCCAGTATTGGCCCCACAGTAGCCCCCCTTCCCTATTTCTTTGAACTTAGTCAACTTTGTCTTGCCACGCGCAGTAGCGGGCTAGTTTTCGGAAGCACTGCAATCGACAATATGCCAATCCCTTCCCTGAAAAGCCTCTAGATCTCCCTTGCCCAGGGCATCGCGCCGCAACGCCAAACACAGCATATGGGAAGGGCGGGTCATGGCAACGTAGTGCAATTTCAGACGTTCCTGTAGCGTCGGAGTTTCTGCCGTATTGTCGCTCTTCCCTTTTGGCTTCTTTCCGGTAAGCCACGGTAGCAGTGCCTTCAGTTGGTGCGTCTTCTGAAAGGACTCAAGGACTAGCGTGGCGGTATGCGTCTCCCCTTTCACCCCGTGGATCGATGCGAGGCGAATCGAAACTTTTGGATTCTTGTCAGGGTACTGAAATTGATTGACGGTACGCTTCACTTCAACATTCTCTGGCACAGTCGATTCTTCTGTCCACGCGAGATACTGGAGGGCCGCCCCTTTGGTGATCGCCCCTCCAATGACCCCAGCGGCTAATGCAATCAACCTTGGGCGGATCGTGTCCTGCCATTGGTCCGCAGACACATGGCCTCGCTGTACGATGAAGGTATCCAGAATCGTCAGATAGCTCCGGCGATCCACGTCGCTGCTGAGTAGCGTAAGCAGGTGCCGATGAGCGGGGCGTACAGGCGGGATGGTGTGATCTGGACTTGAGAGTTCGATGAGCTTGAGCATCGCCTCCGCGCAACATCGCGTCATTGGATGAGTGCTTCGGGTTTCCTCCAGCTCCAGCCTTGCGCGCGCGAGAAACTGGAGGAACGATGCTGGTTTGGGCAGACGACCGGCGAGTTCGGGAAGGTAGTCAGGCGCATAGTGCCCCATGAACCGTGGCAGATGGTCGTCTTTATCAGACCGATGAACTCCAGCTACCGCTGTGAACTCGCCTCTCGCGAGCGCCTCGTGATCAAAGGATTTGAGCAAATGGCGCGCATACGCGGGAAGCACATCCAATACCGACGTGTCATCGAACAGAAAGAGCGTGTTCTTGCAGGTGGCGTGCTGAACTTTCGCTGGTGTTGGTCCCAGCCCAACAAGCGCTTGGGGCCGAACCCCCAGCGGCGCAGCCACCAAGGCAACCTCGTTCCCAAACCGAAAGCTATTCGGAAGATCAGCCTTTTCGGGTCCCGGAAAGCGATCGGTTACTGCACCACTGGCATCCGATGCATGATAGATTGCTTGGTTAGAATCTCCGAAGCGTTGACGAATCACAGGATTCTCGCCGTCCACAAACAGCCGGTGCAGAAATGCTGCTTGCAATTCGCAATTATCTTGGACTTCATCAATAAAAACGAAGGGAAAGCGACGACGGATCGTGTTAATGACATACGGATGACGGTCGTGCAATTCCGATGCCCAAATGAACATTTCATCAAAGCAATAGTACCCCGCCGCAGTCGACGCCCGGCATGCATCAAGCATGGCCTTGTATGTCGGGGTTGCACTGGAGTACTCTTCCTTCGGTCCTCCCGTGTAATCTGGTCTGGTGTACGTCATGGACCACCATCCCATATACTTTTTGCCGAGACCGAGTTGAATGTTCCGTGGGATCCGGCGCCACCGATCCTGCAGTGCAATTTCCGTATCGATCGCTTTGATGGGGAATCCCTTGGAACGCAGCCAAGGCACTGCCAGGAACTCGTTCACGAACGAATGAATGGTGCCAATGAAATGTGGGTGGCGCAGCAGGCGTACGCCCGCGCTTGATGCGCTCAAGCGATCACCAATTTCAGTCCTGGCGGCATTGGTATGCGATAAAACACAGATCCCATTGCGACTCGATGTCCATCGGTTGGCGAGAATTGCCAGTTTCGCGACCAGCAAGGTTGTCTTGCCGCTACCAGGACAGGCCTCGACATCGAGCGTGTCCAGGGACCGCATGACAGCAAGCCGGGGATCCGCTCTCCCCTCCGCCGAGAAGGCGTTATCTGGCAACCCCATGATGGCACATGCCCACGCGATTTCCGTATCGCTGATAAGGCTGAGGCTTGGCGCAATCGGTTCACGCATGTTCAGTCCCCAGTGTCCTCGCTGGGCAGTTCGCGTCGTCAAGCGCGTCGTCAGCCGCAGTGGCCTCGGGCGCCGATGTAGGTGGCGGTTCAAACGGCTCAGTCACATGGGCGATAGCATCCCGGATATATTGAGGAAGGCGCCAAAGCAAACGATCCCGCGCCTTCTCGTCCCTCCGCACGCCCGACTCCAATAGTTCCGCCAAATACTGCGCGGCAATCGCCTTCGACACGCCCCCGGATCGGGCGAAGGGCTCGTACACGTGCGAGCAACGTTCCTCTTGCGACAGGCCAGCGATCTTCTTGTAGGCATGCAAAGCCGTCCACATAACCCGAAATGGCGTTGTCTTTTTCTCGTTCAGCTTGTCATCGGCGTCGGCTAGCGCAGCCGCCAACCACAGTTCCTTCTCCAAGCCGAAGTACGCAAGATCGTACTCGAGCGTCCATTCGTCCGCCACGAATGTGCGAACGTGCTGCTCATGGGCTTTATCGCGGATCTTGCGCCGCCTCGACTCCAGCCCTCCCGGCGAGAAGTCGCTCTTTACCCTCCAGCGGCGCTTCGAACCCGGCAGCGCGGGTATGATCGCGCCCGCCTCGATCTTCCCCACAATTTGCGGCGCGCAATCGGGCATCACATCCATGTCGGTAATGCATGCGACGGGAACTTTTAGCTCGCGGTTAGCCTCTGTCCTCCGACGCATGAAGATTCGACCATAACGGCTAAGTCCGACACCTCCCACATTGACGACGGAAACTCCGAATCGTTCGAAATCACGTCCCACAAGCCTTGCGAGCGTCGGAAGCAGGATGTTTTCAGCATCCCCTTCGACGATGACAACCCCACGGGCGAAGAACAGGTTTGCCTTCGTCACATCAAGGAACCGTTGCAGGAAGCGGTAATCCGTTTTCTCAAGCTTCGTCTGACCCTCGCCCATCGGATAGGCTCGACCGTCCCGTACGAGTACGAGGTTATCCAGTTTCACGTGGGAAGCCAGATTCGGACTGTGAGTGGTAAGGATGACTTGAATTTGCTGGCCATCCGGCCGCTCCCGAGATGCCTGATTCGCGAGGAAGCCCATCAGCCGCAGCTGACGTTGCGGATGCAAATGAGCCTCCGGTTCCTCAATGATTAGCAGGGGAAAGCCATCCTCCTCCGTGCCCAGAAGCAGAAGTTCACAGGCCATAAACAGGACATTGTTCGAACCTAAGCCACGAGAGTGTGCGTCTTCCGACAGGTCGCTTGAGCCCAATGCGACTTCAAGCTTCTCGAGAAGCGTTCGCAACCGGGTACTGTCGTCTCGATGTCCGTTAATGCGGACGCGGGCATTCAGAATATCTCCGGAGAAGGACAGATGCCTGAGATAGTCGTCATTTAGCCGTTGGCGCGTCACTGTCACACCGCGCGACGTTTCGATCAGGTAGTTCGTGTAGTCGCCGACGCCTAACACGCTAAGATCTTCTGGCTTCAGCGTGTTGAGCGCCTGGACGTCAAAATCGACGCCGTCCTTGATCTCCTTTGTATGCTGCAGTATCTGGGATAGGCGCGACCCACGCCCTGCCGACATCGCGCGCTCGGCGTCACGCAACGGCCGTAGATAGGTCGCCTGAAGCTGGAAGCGGGCTTCCGAGTCCAGTGAGGGGCCGTCACCAATGGCTCCCGTCCGCCATTCAATCGGCAGGTATTTGCGCAATCCAGAGCCACCCTCCGTCCGCCGAGCAATCCATGTCACAATGAGATGCGGGTCGGCAAGGCCGTCTTCGTGGTAGGTCAGATACTCGGCAAATGCGGCTCTGTCGCTTGGCGTCAACGCCGAAAACGTGAGCTGAATTCTGATGTCCTTGGCACGCTCCCCAAGGGGCGACTGATGAAAATCGGTGCTATCCAGTCTCAGCGACTCCTGGTCACGCGTGCCAATCACCAGACGCAGCGCGTCGATGATGGCCGTCTTCCCGGCGTCATTTTCCCCGACTAGGGCTGTAAGGCCGGGATTCAGCGACAGCTCAAAGGCTTCATTGCCTGCGCCAAACCGACGAAAATTCTCGATATGGATCTTGGAGATATACACGAGTTCAACCTTTCTCAGATTCCGGTGACGCAGCAATCCGGCTTAGTACCGTGATCGGTGGTGCCTGCACAGCTCGCAGGAGCCAGGTAGTGCAACAGGACTCGCAGCTTGCCTAATAGCTCGTCAAAAGTTACCACCTCGACATTTTTGCACGCATTGCGGAAAATTTCGAAGCTGCGCCGCTGCCGTTCCTGCGTTGGTGTCATGCCGGCAATAATCACGCATTTCGTCGCGTCGGGACGGGAATCACGCAGCTCCGGCCGAATCTGGTGAGAAAGCCAGTTACTGTGAAGGGCACTCTGCTGATACAGCACCTAGGTAATTGCCCCACTCAGCTCGGCACTTGGTCCATACACCTCGCTGTTCTTGTACGCGGCGTTAAGCATTAGCACGGTCGAAGGCTTCTTGATCTCAACGATTGCCAGCGATTGCCCCAGTTCACCGAGTAAGAAGTCTCCAACTTGCGCGCCAGCGCCACTCAGACTCGAGCCTTGAGCATGAAACTGGGCATGAAGCAGTCGAACAGGCCGAGCAAACAGCATCGTCAAGATGAAGATGTTGTTTTCGAAAAAGGACTGCCACCGGCCTTCAGGTAGAGACTGCGCCAGCATCCCCTCATAACGCTCGATCATGCTGACCAAGGTTACCCGCTCGATCTCAGCATGGAGCTCCATTAGCTCCTCGGGTGCTTCATTGGCAATCAGCGCAGCATTCTCTCGTACGGCCCGAACCGTAGCACGCCGCTGCGCGCGAACCGCCGCAGTCGATTGACGCGTTCGGTCCAGACGCACCTCGACGAGCTCGCCGGTGGCCCCGACTTGGACGATCGGGGGAAAGCGGTCGGGGCACAAGTGGGTCAGCAGGGTATTCCGGATGTGCGTGGCCTTCGCCAACTGGACACGACTTCGCACATGCCGATTCGCCCTTTCCAGTGCGCGCCTCAGCATGTCCAATTCTCGCTCGGGCATCACTACCGCGCTGCCTTCGAGCTTCGACTCACCGTCTTTAGTCACAATGAGCGTATCGACGCCAGGAATCTGCTGGATGCCCAAGCAGATTGCATCCAACTCCTTCGTCAGTCCGAGGCCGTAAGCGCAATCATTCGAGGCACGCCAGGGCAGCGCCGCCTCGATGAGCGATACCGCGTCCGCGGGACTATCCGGCATAGCATGGTCTTCGCCACCCTGAAGAATGAGTGTCCGAATGCGTCCATGTCGAGGCCTCAGATAACGCTGCGCATGGGGATTAGTGTGAACGGGATACGTCACGATGCTTTGCGGCAAAATCCGAGCCAGCAGATGCCACTGCTCCTCCGGCTGAGAAATCCAATCATCCGGACCATGGTTCGATCGTGCAAAGGTCTGGACGTAGAGATCCCTGCAGGCAAAATTTCCATCGGCACCTACTGCCAGCCGGAAGCTCGGGTTCATGACTTCGCTGTGATCATAGACGGCGGGTGGCTCGGCGCCACTCACTGGTTCACCTTCCATATGTTCCCCTTACGCGGTTTCTTTTTCACAATGGATAGCTCCCTAATCACGATGAACTGGGAAAGCACTCCCAATCTGTCGTGACCGCTTCACTTGGTCACCGTGTAGATAGGTTGAGGTAGTAGAAATTGATGCATGCCGAAGGTTGTCCCTGACGGTTGTCAACTCGGCACCGCGCGCGAGTGCATGGGTCGCATGCGTATGTCGCATCCAATGCGGGCTGGCACGCTGCAGTTTTTCTGCTGCAGCCGGATGGTCATGGGCGATCAGGTCGGCAGCCTGCGCGAAGAATCGCTTCACCACATGCCACAGGCGCGTGCTGGTGATACCGGCTGCCGTGTCCTTGCCAAGCCCGCCGACGAGCGGCGTCGTGGGATCCCAACGAACCGCTGTCACGGGCAGTGCGCGCGCGACTAGGTAACGATCCAGCGCCGCCCGCGCCAACGGCGGCAGCGCAACCCGACCGGCGCGGCTGCCCTTGCCTACCAGCTTGAGCCAGTGAGCGCCCTGGGCGTCAGTTTCGATGTCACCGAGGGTTGCGCCGACCAGCTCGCTGGCGCGCAGTCCGGTGGCATACCCAAAGTCCAGCACAAAGCGGAGCCGCTGCGCCGCCGGCGCGTCCCAGCCATACGACCACTCCAGGCCATCGGCAACGGTGCGGATCAGCAGCCATTCGCCTTCGGTGAAGGCATGCGAACTGTCCAACGCTGCCGTGCGTCCCCCGCCCCGCACCTTGATGCCGGCAAACGGGTTAGCCAACACATAGCGTTGCTGGATCAACCAACGGAACATCGCTCCCAGGATGGACAAGGCATGGGCAATGGAGCGAGCCGACAATGCGCCCGTAAACGGACGCCAGTCTGGCGCGCAACGCGGTCTTGCTGCCCCGACCCAGCGCGCATGAGGCACCGGCCGACGCAGGAAGCTGCGGTAGGCCGTCGCATCCTCCGTCGTCAGCGACGACAACGGCCGCTCACGTTCGATAATCGCCCACAGCATCAGCCGCTCCGCTTCCTTGCGATAGGCACGTTGCGTGGCTGGGGACTCGTGCAACGAAAGCCAGGCCTCGACCGCCGCGTAGTCGTTGTCCGCATTGAGGGTGCAGGTACCGCGTGGCGCGCGGAACTGTCCTTTCGAGCCGTCGACCTCATGCGGCAGGCGTAACTGCTCCCATGGCACCACGATTGCGTGCGGCGTCTGTGCGGCCAGCGTCCGGGCGCGTTCGGACAGCTGCGGGTGCTGGCCAAAGAAGGCTTCGACCTGCCGGGCCCCGGCCGCGCCCAGGCCCGGGATCGCGGCCCACCAGCGGCGCCGGCGCGGCACCCGGACGGTCAGTGCCGCCAGCGTGTCGATGCCCTGCGCCCGCAACGCGGCGACCGTGCGCGGCGCCAGCCACAAGCCGATGTCATCGCTGATGGCCGGTACCGGCGCCGGCAGCGCGCGCAACCATTCGATCGCCCGGTCGGCGGCCCTGCCCAGCTCCGCTCGGTCCGCCGCGGCAATCTCAAACAACCGGGCCAGGTCCTCTCGCTGGCGGCTGCGGGCACACGCTGCCAACTGGCGCCGGATCTGACCCAGAACTCCGCGCGACGATTGCCCTTGCGCCCTCGTCTCGCCCAAATACCGGAGAACGGCCTCCCGCGTCGACAGCCCGGCATGCCAGGCGCGCAGCGCGGCGAGCGCGGCGGCATCCGGGAACCCGGTTGGCGGAGTCTGTTGCGGGTCGGTCAGGGTGAGGCGCGATTTCATGCCCACCAGTTTAGCGTAAGGATACAGCTATTACGATAAGGATACTTATCGTAATAGACGCAATGCCGCGCCTTGCGAAGAGTCCCCAAGGCAAACAGCATTGGACTTTGCACCGCCACCCGCCAGTCGTGGCAACCCATCGAAAGCTCTTACCCTACAAGGGAGGTCGCTCACTTTCGCTGAGTGCCCTGCATCGCTTCCTATCTGTTCGATCCGAGTCGGCCAGGAAGTGCTAACTGGCACCTCATTCCCCGGTCGTCGTAGTTGGCGGCTAACTGCCGCGACCCGGTAGAAGCATTCGCGTGCGTTGGCGCGCGCTGCACTATCAGAAGCTGTGCCGAACATGGACACGCCTTCCAACGTGCCAACCTTTGGATCCATGAAACTCGGCAATTGCCGAGGAAACTGCCGTGGACAAGCTGAGGCACTCGTCGCGACGTTCAAGCCGACGCGATGGTCCAGTAAGTGCGCACGTTGGTGAATTCGCGGATGCCGGCGGCGGCAAGCTCTCGGCCGTAGCCGGACTTCTTGGTGCCGCCGAACGGCACGCGCGCATCGGATGCCGTAATGGCATTGATGAAGGCTGCGCCGCTGGTGATGCCCTTGGCCACGGCCAGCGCGCGCGGGGTAGACCCGGCCCAGACACTTATTGACAGACCGAACGGCGTGGCGTTGGCCAGGCGCACCGCATCGGCATCATCTTTGGCGATGGCGATCGCCGCCAACGGGCCAAAGGTCTCTTCATCAAAAGCGGCCATGCCTGGCTGCATGTTGCCGAGCACCGTCGGCGTGTAGAAATTGCCCGGCCCCTCCACGGCCTTTCCGCCAGCTAGCAGCACTGCGCCCGCTTGTACCGACCGACGGATTTGCTGATCCAGCGCATCGCGCAGGTCGGGGCGAGCCAGCGGCCCCATCTGCGTAGCGGATTCATTCGGGTTGCCGACGACGAGCGCGTGCGCGGCTTGCACGAAGCGCTCGGTGAATGCCCCGGCAATGCTCTCCAGCACGATAAAGCGCTTGGCGCAGACGCAGCTCTGTCCGGCATTGTGGAAGCGCGCCTTGACGGCTGCGGCTACGGCTTTGTCAAGGTCGGCATCATCGAGCACGATGAATGCATCGGAACCGCCCAGTTCCAGCACTGACTTCTTCGATGCGCGACCGGCCGCGGCGCCGACTGCGGCACCCGCGCGATTGGACCCCGTCAGCGTCACGGCCGCGATGCGGTCATCCTGGATCAGGCCATCGATCACCTGTGGGACTTCCGGCTCGGCAACGACCAGCGTCGTAACGAGATGCTTCGGCAGTCCGGCGTCGACGAACAGCTTCTCGAGTGCCAACGCGCAGCCCGTGACATTGGGCGAATGCTTGAGCAGCACGCCGTTGCCAGCCGTGATCGCCGGAATGGCAAAGCGCATGACCTGCCACACAGGAAAGTTCCACGGCATCACGGCGAGTACCAGGCCAATCGGCACGTAGCTTACCCAGGTGTCTGCACCCTCGATGTCAACCTTCTCGTCTGCCAGGATCCGGGCGGCGTTGTCGGCGTAGTAGGTCGCGGTAACCGCGGATTTCTCCATTTCGCCCGCGGCCTCGGCCAGCACCTTGCCCATTTCCGCGGTAATCAATTCGGCGAATGGCTTGGCCTGGCGGCGCAGTTCGTCGGCCAGTCGACGCACTGCCGCCACACGATCCTTTAGTGGCCGGGTACCCCATGCCTTCGCGGCGGCGTGGCCAGCGGTGACGGCCGTCTCGATCTGTTCTGCGGTCCAGCCTTGGTAGGTCTGCAGCGCTGCGCCGGTACTCGGGTTGTACGTCGTTATGGTTTGGGTCATGGCTAACTTTCGGGGAGACCGGTCTAGAGGAGGTTTGGAAGTGCGGAGTGGCGCCGCGTACCGGGCGATGGCTCCGGCGCGGCGAGGAATTGGCGATGGGTTAGTCGGCAGCCACGTTTGCCGTCTTCACAACGCCCGACCATCGTGCCGATTCGGTGCGCATGAAGCGCGAGAAATCCTCTGGTGAACCACCTGCAGCCTCGGCCCCAAGCTGGGCCAGCCGCTGTTTCGTCGCAGGTTCCCTGAGGATGTCATTGACCTGTGTGTTGAGGAACTGAATGGCCTGCTTCGGCGTGCCGGCCGGCGCCAGCAGCCCGTACCATGCCGGAGCGTCAAAGCCGTTCAGGCCAGCCTCGGTGAAGGTGGGCACGTCGGGCAGTTCGGGCAGGCGATGCGTACCCGTGACGGCGATGGCACGCAGCTTGCCGCCCTTGAGCTGAGGCAGCGCCGAAGCGGCGGTATCGAACATCATTTGCACCTGCCCGCCGATCAGATCGGTCACGGCCGGGCCGCTGCCCTTGTATGGAACGTGGATCATGTCCGCGTGGATCATGCTGCGGAACAGTTCCCCGGCCAAATGGACCGACGTGCCCTTCCCGCCCGACGCGAAATTGACCTTGCCCGGATTGGCCTTGATATACCGGATGACGCCCTTGAGGTCCTTCTCCGGAAAGTCCTTCGTCACGACCAGCACGGTCGGGGACGTTGCAATCTGCACCACCGGCACGAAATCTTTCTCCGTGTCGTAGCGCAGCTTCTTGTAGACGAACGGATTGATCGACAACGCGACCTGCCCGAACAGTAATGTCTGACCATCCGGCACCGCACGAGCCGCAGCCTCATTGCCGATGTTGGTGCCGGCACCGGGACGGTTGTCGATAATGAACTGCGCCTTTGTTTTCTCCGACAAACGTGTGGCGATATAGCGCGACACGTTGTCGCTACCGCCGCCCGGCGCGAACGGCACGATGATGCTGACCGGCTTCGAGGGGTAGCTGCCGTTGGCGCCGGCGCTGCCGATGAACGACACACTAGCGAGGGTCAACGCCAGCAATGACTTAAGTGGATGCATGCTGTCTCCGGATAGTTCTTGTGGTGCTTAGGCGCGATGTCTCACCGCGCCCATTGCGAGGCGGGTATCAGGCCTTGACAATGCTCACTGCGACGGCCTTGCCAAAAGCGGCGCAGCCCATGGTGCCGCCCAGGTCTGCCGTGCGCGTGGCGGGGTTCGCCAGCACCCTGTCTACGGCGGCGTCGATGGCCTGAGAGGCAGCGACAAAGTTCGGCATTGCACGACGTTCGCCAAGCCATTGCATGAGCATGGCGACGGACAGGATCATCGATGTCGGGTTGGCTTTGTCCTGCCCCTGGATATCCGGTGCCGAACCATGCTGGGCCTGCGCGCAACACAGCGAATCGCCCGCCATGACCGACCCACCGAGCCCCAGGCTGCCCGAGAGTTCGCTCGCCAGGTCCGACAGGATGTCGCCATAGAAATTCGTCGCTACGATCACGTCGAAGCGCGACGGATCGCGTACCAGATATGCGGTCGATGCGTCCACCAGCAGGTCGTCGAACTTTACTTCGGGGAACTCGGCCGCCACCTTGCGCACTTCGCGCAGGAACAGGCCGTCGGTCATGTGGAAGCTGTTGGCCTTGTGGATCGCGGTCACATGCTTCTTGCGCTTCATCGCCAGTTCGAACGAACGGCGAGCGATGCGCTCCGAGCAGTGCGCGGTGATCTTGCGGACCGAGATCGCCATGTCCTTCGACGGCATCATCTCGCCCCAACCTTCGTACATATTGCGATCGGGATAGAAACCTTCGGTCGCCTCGCGCATGATGACGAGATCCATGTTCCTGGCGCCCTTGCACAGGAACTCGCGCGAACGGGAGGGCCGCACATTGGCGTACAGGTCCAGGTCGCAACGGAAGGCTGCGGAGATATTGCGCCCGCCCTTTTCCGGCGCAGGATAGTCAGCGTGCGACTGAGTGCCAAGGATCACGCCGTCATACGATGTGGCCTTGTCCAGCACTTCCTGCCGCAGCGTCGTGCCATGCTTTTCCAGGCTGGCAAAGCCGACATCTTCATAGTCGAACTGCAGGCCCAGATCAAAGGCCTGATCGGCCTGCTTCAGGACATCGATGGAGGCAGCAACGATTTCGGGGCCGATGCCGTCGCCCGGGAGAACAAGAATACGCATGGTGGAAGTCTCAGTTAGGCCTTGGGGGTCTGGTGCTCGGCCGATACAGGCCGCGTTTCGCCGCTATCGACCAAGGTACGGGTGGCGTCGGTGGCGGCGTAGATCCAGAGGATCTTCATCGGCGCCGTCTTCGACAGGTTGCGGAAGCGGTGCGGCACGTTGGGCGGTATGAACGTGGTATCCAGCGGCTTCAGACGGTATTCGAGCCCGTCGATATCGAGCATGGCCTCGCCTTCAACCAGCACAACGCTCTCCTGGCAGTTATGGCTGTGGAACGGAATTTCCACGCCACCGGCAAAAGACGTGTAGCCGGTGATAAAGCTGTCAGACCCGACGAACTTGCCGACCAGCGGAGTCGTGCTGGCGCCGCCGCCACGGTCATAGGCAGGCAATTGATCGGGCTTGAGCAGCACGGCGCCTGAAGGGGTCTTGATCGTCATGGATAGCTCCTGCGGATTCACTGGTGCGTGGTCAGGCCGCTACAGGGTCAAAGCCGTAGAGCCGGGCCGGGTTGTCAACGAGAATGCGTTGCAGCAGCACGGGCGTGCTGGCCCAGCTCGCCAACTGGTTCAGTGCGCGCCCTGCATCCGTCTTGCGGAAGGGCTCGACCTGATCGAGATTGCCGGTGCGGCTGGCCGAGCTGCCGGTATGCGGCCAGTCCGACGCCCACACCAGGCGGTCTGGCCTGGCCTGGATCAGCGCCATGGCAAATTCGGCAACGTCGTCAAAATCGGGAGCGCTATGCGATGCGCGATACGGCGCCGACAGCTTTACGTACGCGTTGCCGCGCTTCACCAGCTCGACCACGCTGGCGAATGCCGTCTTCTGTTCGTCCTTCTTGTGGGACTTGATGCCGGCGAAGTGGTCGAGCACCACGGGCACTTTCAGCGCCGCGATATCGACAGCCAGTTCGGCAATCACATCGACATCTGCATAGACCTGTACCGCCCAGCCGAGGGGTCCAACCAATCCCTCCGCGCGCTTCAGCTGCTTCAGCGCAAAGCCATGGTTGCGCTGGCCGCTCACCTCCAGGTTCAGGCGGATGCCTCGCACGCCTTGAGCATGCATGGCCTGCAGCACCGCGGGCGCGACCGTCTCCAGGTCGATCACGGCCACACCGCGTGCCCTTTCGCCAAGCCGGCCCAACGCGTCGAGCAGTGCCGCGTTGTCAAAGCCGTAGACGCTCGGCTGTACCAGCACGACGCGATCGATACCGATGCGCTGCTCAAACGCGACCAGGTCGACCACACGGGCATCACCGGGCGTGTACGAGCGCCTGGCCGCGAATGGAAAACGCGCGCCGTCGAAGACGTGGACGTGACAATCACAACTGCCGGGCGGCGGCCGGGAAGATGGCGCGCTGACGTGGGCAACGAGATCCTGGTTCACGGAAGTTCCTTGTAGGGACATGCCAGTTGCATTAGCTGCCATGGCTTCAACGAGGGAAATTCCGCCAATGGCCGCAAGGCCTGCCTGAAGCACTTGTCTGCGATGCACTACGTCTCCTGTTGTGGTCGGTGCGCCGCCGGGAGGGCGCGATGGATGGAATTTTATAGGCTCAAAGAACCATGTAAAGGGTTTTTTGTTTTTACAAAGAACCGTAATCGACCGACGGAGACCACCAGCCCTTGCAGGACAAGGCGGAGCGGGGAAATGGTATCGTTTACCCGATGCCATTTTGCTTGCGTGCCGAACATGACGCGATCCCGGTGCCTTGGCGCAACTGACGATCATTGGGCTTTTGATAATCCAAAAGACCATTCAGAGATGTGATAGCATCTGACAACCGGTTTGGAACCCGCCCCCTCATGGCCCGCCAGCTCGCCGATGTCCTTGCGGCAAACATTCATCAGTACATCTCTGCTACCGGCATGGCGCCGGGCACGCGCCTGCCCGAGCGTGCATTGGCCGAGCAGTTCCGGGTGTCGCGCTCGCCCGTGCGCGAGGCCCTGCGGCGCCTGGCGTCGCAGTCAGTGGTCGCAGCACATCCCGAGGGCGGCTATGCGGTGGCCGAAGGCAGCCGCGCGGTACCGGTCAATGGACAGGAGCCAGATGGCAGCGAAGGCAACAACGCAGAGGCGGTGTACTTCAGGATTGCTGAGGAACGGCTCAATGGGGTACTGCCCGACCGCTTCACCGAAAACGAAATGATGCGCAGATATGGCATCACGCGTGCGCAGCTTGGCGCGATCCTGCGCCGTATGGCGCAGGAAGGATGGGTTGAACGACTGCCCGGCCACGGTTGGATGTTCTTGCCCGTACTCACGTCCGCCGAGACTTACAAGCAGGGCTACCGCTATCGCCTGCTGATCGAAGCGGCCGGCATACTGGAACCGACCTTCGAACTCGACCGCGAAGCGCTGCTGCGGTGCCGCGCCGAGCAGGAAGCGCTGGCGAACGGCGGCGCCCGCACCGCGTCAGCGGCTGCGCTGTTTGACGCAAACAGCCGCTTGCACGAAACCATTGCGGCTTGTTCGGGCAATGCGTTCATTCTCGAAGGTCTGCGACGGCTCGACCGCTTGCGCCGGCTCATGGAATACCGCAAGGCCGTGGACCGGGACCAGGCCGAACGACGCTGTCGCGAGCACCTGACGCTGATCGACATGCTGCTCGAAGGACAGCAGGAGGCAGCAGCGGATTTCATGCGCCTGCATCTGCGCAACGCAGTACGCGAGAAATCCGATAGCTAGTGACATTAGCGGTTCGGCGGAACCCAGCAGCATCTTGATTGCAACCGCATGAGCTCACAGGCTGCTTCTTTGCTCCGGATTCAAGCTCTCGGGACTCGGCCAGCACAACGTTCACGATGAGGCTGGCCGATAACGGTTAGAACTTGTGTCTCATGCCCACCAGAGCCCCGACTTGGCTACGCCCCGCTACAACCGTATTCCCGGATCCGACTGCCAGGTCCGAACCATTGCGATTCATCGCATAGGCGGACGTCAGATACACGTCGGTACGCTTTGACAGCGCGTAGTCTAACGTCGCAATGAACAGCCAGGGGTCCTGATTGTTGTCGTGGTTGTTCGTGTAGTAAGCCGAACCAGTCAGCTGCAGCGACTTTGTAAGGCTGTAGGACGCACCCAGCCAGTACATGTCCGAACGCGTGGACTCTGGCAGCGCCGTGCTGCCGTTGGCATATTGCAGCCGGTTCCAACGGTAGCCGGCATACGCCTTGATGGGCCCGAATGTCGACACCGCACCGACGGCGAGATTCTTGTTCGCCAGCCCTTGCGCAGCGGCTGACGAACCCTGGGTCTGGTCATAAGCTACCGCCACGCTGGTGCTGCCGAAAGAGTAACCCAATTGTCCGCCCATCTGGCGGCCGGCGCGCGCGGCACCGGGGATTTCCCCACCAAGTCCCGCGTCCCAGCCCGTGCTGTAGGTTGCCTCGACCAGCAGCCCGCCGAACTTACCGAGATACTTGGCCGAGTTGTCGATACGTTGCGAGAACACCGGATCCATCGACGTGATGGAATAACGCGCACTAACCCCGCTGGGATCGTAAACCTTGGCAAAGTCATAGATGGGGGCGTCCTGGCGACCCAGCGTCAACGTGCCCCAGGCGTGCTGCACGCCGACATATGCGCTCCGGCCGAACAATCGAGAAGTTGCCCCCGTACCATTGGCCAGCGTGCCGGTATCCAGATTTGTGCCGTTCTCGAGCAAGAACAACGCCTTCAGACCGCCGCCAAGATCCTCGATGCCGCGCAGCCCGAAGCGCGATCCGGACTGGTTACCGGGCTGCATGCGGAACTGACTGGCGCTCCCGCCCTGTGCCGTTGGTCTGTTGTTGACAAACTCGATGCCGATATCGGCCACGCCGTAGAGCGTCACGCTGGATTGGGCGTGCGCGGCACCGGTACAGGCGAGCCACATCAGTACGGCGCATTGCGTACGGTTCATTTTTACTCCTCGGTTTTGGAATGGCACTTTCGGAATCCGCGGCTCGGTTGGCTTGGCGGGAGTGCCTGTGGATATCGCGGCGGCAGAGGAGCCACCGCGCGGTGAAACAGCCAGGACAGGTCTACATATTGCGCGCCGCCAGTTTGCCTTCGGCGCCCTGCCCGCCTTCATCGATGCGAATGACCAACGTCATCAGGAAGGCAATCACCAGCAGCCCCGCCAGTAACAGCAGTCCAGTGGTCGGCTGGTGCGTGCGGGCTTTGATATAGCCGATCGCATACGGGCCGACAAAGCCGCCGAGGTTGCCGATTGCATTGATTACGGCAATCGACACGGCCGCGGTCGAGCGCGTCAGGAACAGCGTCGGCAGCGCCCAGAACGGCGACTTGAACGCGTACAGGCCGGCCATGCTCAGGCTGATCAGCGCGATCGCGACATAGGGCCCGGTGAACACACCGGCGCCTAGCAGCGCCAGTCCGGCGATCGCCAGCGGCACGGCGGAATGGATGCGGCGCTCGTTATTGCGGTCCGAACTGCGCGACCACAGGATCATCGCGGCGGTGGCGAAGGCGTAGGGGAACATCGCGATCAGCCCGACCTGCGTGTGCGTCAGGCTGGACGAAAACCCCTGGATGATCTGCGGCATCCAGTACCCTACGCCCAGGCTGCCGCACTGGTAGACGAAGTAGATAAAGGCAAGGTACAGCACCTTGGGATTTCGCATCACCTTCCATGTGCCCAGGTGCGCGGCCGCTGGGCGGGCGAGCCGGTCGCGCTCCAGTTCGTCCGTGATCCACTGCTTCTCGGCCGGGCTCAGCCAGTTCGCGTCCGCGGGCCGGTCGGTCAGGCAGAAGTAGCACAGCACGCCGCCGACAATGGCGGGCGCACCTTCGAGCAACAGCATCCAGCGCCAGCCGCTCCATTGCAGCCAGTGGATGTTGTCCATGATCCAGGTGCTGAGCGGCGCGCCGATGATGTAGGACACCGGGATCGCCGCGGTGAACAGCGCCACCGTGGTGGCCAGCTCCTTCGCGCGAAACCACGCTGTCAGGTAGACGATGATGCCCGGGAAGAAGCCCGCTTCGGCCACGCCTAGCAGGAAGCGCAGCACATAGAGCTGTGTGGCGTTCTGCACGAAGGCCGACATCACCGCCACCGCGCCCCAGGTCAGGAGGATGCGCGCGATCCAGCGCCGCGCGCCGAACTTGTTCAGCATCACGTTGCTCGGGACCTCGAACAGGAAGTAGCCGATGAAGAAGATGCCGGACACGAAGCCGAAAGCCTCGCTCGTCAGCGCCAGTTCCTTGTTCATCTGCAGGGCCGCGTAGCCGATATTGGCGCGGTCCAGGTACGAGATGATGTACAGGACAAAGACAAAGGGAATGATGCGCCAGGTGATCTTGCGCACGATGGCGCGCTCGTCTTGCGGATGCTTGGATTGCATGCAGTCTGCCAGGCGTTGGCGACGCCAGGTCCTTTAGTGGTTTGTGGAAAAACAGGTCAGCTCTGCGGCGAGAAGACCATGCACACCGGACTGCCGGTGCGCGCGCTAAAGCCGGTGGGATAGAGCCGGCCCGAGTCCGGGTTGATGTGGAAGGCGACGATGGTGTCGCTGTCTTCGTTGAGCGCGTACAGGAAGCGCCCGCTCGGATCGGTGGTGAAAAAGCGCGGCGTGCGCCCGAGCGACAGGTCGGCGCCGGCAAAACGCAACAAGCTAGTGCGCGAGTCCACGGCAAACACAGCGATGCTGTCGTGACCACGGTTCGACGCATAGACAAAGCGCCCTGCGCGGTCCACCTCGATCTCGGCAGCACGGCTGTTGCCGGTGAAGGTTTGCGGCAGCGTCGACAGGATCTGCAGCGGTGTCAGTTGCGCGGAGTCGCGCTTGTAAGCGTACGTCGTCACCGTCGAGTCCAGTTCGTTGACGACATACGCGTAGCGGCCGTTGGGATGGAAGGCCACATGGCGCGGTCCTGACGCCTCGCGCGACTCCACAAAGCTGGGCGATGCCGGTGCCAGCCTGCCGTCGGCGAAGTGGAACGCGAACGTGCGGTCCAGGCCCTTGTCCGGCACGATGACAAAGTTGCCGGACGGATCGAATGGGTTGAAGTGCGGCTTGGCCTGCTTCTGCTCGGTACGGTGCGGACCGATGGGGCCGTCCAGCTTGACCAGCTGCGTCATCTCGCCAAGCGCGCCCTCCCCTTCCAGCGGCAATACCGCGAGGCTGGCGCCGATATGGTTGGACACGACGATAAAGCGCTCACTGGGGTCCAGCGCGAGGTGAACGGGGTTCTTGCCGTGGGTGCTCTGGCGGTTGATGAATTCCAGTTGCCCGCTGGCATGGTCGACGGCAAAGGCGCTGACGTCGCTCATGTCGCCATGCACGCTGTAGAGGCGGTCGCCCCGGCGGTTCAGGGCCAGGAACGACGGGTTGACCAGGTCGCCCACGACCTGCACCGGCTCCAGCGCGCCGCTAGCTGCCTCCACGCGAAACACACTGATGCCGTCACCGCGGGCATTGCGTTCACGGGTGGTGCGGGAGCCGACATAGGCGTACATGAACTTTCCTTTCGATCTGGGGGTGTGAGGCCTGACGTTGCGCTTAGCGTGCGCGGGATCAACCGTCGCGCCGAAACCAGCGAGCGCTGCGGCAGCGACGCCTTTCAGCCATTGCCGGCGGCCGCGTCGTGTGGAATCCATGGCAGTTGCGGAGCCGTCAGGAGAAGAATTCGGCGCTTGCTGGGATTTCATTTGGGCGTCTTCGGGTTTTCACTTGATTGCATTTTGACGCAGATACATGCAAAACTACAGTCATGGAAAACACTAACCCCACCCAAACGGTGTCGCTGAGCGTCGGTAGGATCACTTACCGCATCGTCGACCTTCCCGCCATCGCCGGCGACAAGCTCTGGCGCCTGCCCGTCGTCCTGCGCCTGCTGCTGGAGAACGTCATCCGCAATGCCAAAGGCGTCGAGCGTGAGGTCGCCGTTGCCGCCATCCTCGCCTGGCTGGAGCACGGCACCAGCGAAGCCGAGATCGCCTACCAGCCCGGCCGCGTGCTGATGCACGACACCACCAGCACGCCCGCGCTGGTCGACGTGGCCGCGATGCGCGATGCCGTGGCCGAGGCCGGCCGCGACCCCGACCTGCTCAACCCAGTGCTGCCGGTGGATTCGTCGGTGGACCATTCGCTGGCAGTCGAGTACTACGCACGCCCCGACGCCGTGCCGCGCAACCTGGAAACGGAGACGCGCCGGAACGCCGAGCGCTACGGCTTCCTGCGCTGGGCCTCGAAAGCGCTGCACGGCGTGCGCATCCATCCACCAGGCACCGGCATCATGCACACCATCAACCTCGAGCAGCTCGCCACCGTGGTCACGCTCGAACAGCGCGGCGGCGAAGCCTGGGCCGTGCCGGACATGATGATCGGCACCGACAGCCACACCCCGATGATCAACGGCATCGGCGTGCTGGGCTGGGGCGTGGGCGGGCTGGAAGCGCAGACCGTGATGTTCGGCATGCCGGTGATGCAGCGCATTCCCGATGTCATCGGCGTGCGGCTGACCGGCGCGCTGCAGCCCGGTGTGCTGGCCACCGACCTGGCGCTGACCGTGACCAAACGGCTGCGCGACCTTGGTGTTTCCGGCGAATTCGTCGAGTTCTTCGGTCCTGGCGTGTCGACGCTGTCCGCCGGCGACCGCGCGGTGGTCGCCAACATGGCGCCCGAATATGGCGCTACTACCGGCTTTTTCCCGGTCGACGAGCACACGCTCCAATACCTGCGCGGCACCGGCCGCGACGAGGCCGCGATCGCGCTGGTCGAGGCGTACACGCGCCGCGTCGGCCTGTGGTTCGACGCCGCCGCGCAGCCGCGCTACACCACCGTGCTGGAGCTGGATCTGAGCACCATCGGCATGCACGTGGCGGGCCCGCGCCGGCCGCAGGATTTGCTCGGCTATGCCGACACGGCGCGCGCGCTGGCGCCATTCGGCTTCACGCCGGCGCATGCCGGTTCCGGCATGCCGCGGTACCCGGTCGCGATTGCCGCGATCACCAGTTGCACCAACACCACGGACCCCGCGCTGCTGGTCGCCGCCGCGCTGGTGGCGCGCAAGGCGCGCGCGCTCGGCCTGCGGGTGCCGGAGTGGATCAAGACTTCCATGGCGCCGGGCTCGCCGGCCGCGGCGCGCTACCTGGAACGCGCCGGGCTGATCGACGACCTGGCTGCAGTCGGCTTTGACATCGTCGGCTACGGCTGCACCACCTGCATCGGCAACTCGGGCCCATTGACGCAACCGATCGCCGACGCAATTGCCGACGGCAGCGCGCACCCGGTAGCGATCCTGTCGGGCAACCGCAATTTCCCGGGGCGTGTCCACCCTGACCTGAGCCTGGGCTTTATCATGTCGCCGCCGCTGGTGGTGGCATTCGCGCTGGCTGGCAACGCCGCGGCCGACCTGAGCCGAGACCCGGTGCAGACCGTCGCCGACGGCACCCCGGTCTACCTCAAAGATCTGTGGCCGACGCGCGAGGAAATTGATGCACTGGTGGCGCGCGGCACCGCGCCCGGCGACTACCGCGAGGCCTTCCGCGTCGCCAGCGCCAATCCGCTATGGGACGCCCTGCCCGCGCCAGACACGCCGCGCTACCCGTGGAACGCGGCCTCGACCGCGCTGCGCCGGCCGCCCTTTGCCTCTGCCGACCAAGGCAGCCAGCTTGGCAGTTTCGAAGCCTTTCCGCTGCTGGTGCTGGGCGACGACATCACGACCGACCATATCTCTCCGGCCAGTGCGATTCCGAAAGACAGCTTTATTGCCGACTTTCTGGTTGCGCGCGGCGAGGATCGCAACGACCTGAACGTGTTCGCCTCCCGCCGTGGCAATTGGGAAGTGATGATGCGTGCCGCTTTCTACAACAAGACGCTGGCAAACCTGCTGTATCCCCCCGCACCTACCGGCCACACTCTGCATGTGCCCAGCAACAGGGTGGAGCCGATCTTCGAGGTCGCCGCACGCTACCGGGCCGACGGCGATAGTGTGGTGCTGGTCGCAGGGGAACGCTACGGGACCGGATCATCACGCGACTGGGCTGCGAAAGGGCAGCGGCTGCTTGGTATCCGCGCCGTTATCGCGTTGAGCTTCGAGCGCATCCACCGCTCCAATCTGATCGGCATGGGTATCTTGCCGATTCGGTTGCCGCGCGGCATGGGCCCGGATGCGCTGAACATCCGCCCCGGCGATAAAATCCATGTCGATGCCCCCGCGCATTCGATGGCACCTCGCTGCCGCATTCCGATGCGCATCGTGCGGGCCTGCGGCAGTGTCGACGAGATCGAGGCCACAGCTGCGGTCGAGACGCAACTTGAAGCAGATCTGCTTCGGCACGGCGGTGTCATCCCTCTCATCTTGCATAAGACGCTGTCCCAAGAATTCGGCTAAGCGGCGTCCGACAGCTTAACGGATCTCAATCCATGCAATACGATAAGTCCATCGCCACGCGTATCGTCGAGCTGATCCAGACGGAAGGCATGCCCGTGGGTGCGCACCTGCCTGCCCAGATGCTGGCTGATCGCCTGCGCGTCTCGCGCACGCCGGTCAACGAGGCACTGGGGCAGTTGCATGAGAAAGGCGTGCTGGCTCGCGAGCGCAATCGTGGTTTCTTCCTGGCGCGGCCGCTCGACTTGCCCGCCGCGGAAATGGCGGCGCAGCTTGGCCTGACAGAAGTGGACATAGTGTCGCAGGCTTACTTCCAGATTGCCGAGGACCTGCTCAAGGGCCACCTGCCCCAGCAGATTCCGGAGCAGACGCTGCGCAACCGCTACGGCCTGACCGCAACGCAGCTGAGCGCCGTGCTCAAACGGATCGCGCAGGAAGGCTGGGCGGAGCGCAAGCCGGGCTACGGCTGGGAGTTCTCTACCATGCTGACCACGCCGGACAGCCTGCTGCAGTCGTACCGGATGCGCCTGGCGCTCGAGCCGGCCGCTCTGCTGGAGCCTGGCTACCGGCTGGACGCAAAGGTGCTGGAGCGCTTGCGCGCCGCGGAACTGCACCTGCTCGACGGCGGCATTCAGACCGACACCGCGGCCCAGTTACATGACCGTGGCGTGCGATTCCACGAATCGCTGGTGGAAACCTCGGGGAACGCATTCTTCACCGATGCTATCCGCCGCGTCAACCGCGTGCGGCGCCTGCTGTCCTATCGCTCCATGCGCAACCGCGAGCGCTATCCCGAGCATGCGCGCCAACATCTGCACATTCTTGCATTGCTGGAGCGCGACAAGAACGAAGACGCTGCGGCATTCATGCGCGAGCACCTGCGCCACACGCTCGATGCGCTGGCCAGCATCTCTAACCTCCTCGAACCCTGACCGGCCTCTCCATGCAGACTGACTCCAACCTGATTGGCGCCTTTGCCCCCACTGGCATCCTGCGTGCCTCCATTAACCTCGGCAATCCCATCCTGGCTAACCGCGGCGAGGACGGGCGGCCGTTCGGCGTCTCCGTTGACCTGGCGGGGGCGCTGGCCGAGCGGCTGGGGCTGGAACTGAAGCTGGTCGTAGTCGACACCGCCGGCAAGTCGGTGGAAGTTGTCTCAAGCGAAGACGCCGATGTGGGCTTCTTCGCGGTCGATCCAAAGCGGGCCGCGACGATCCATTTCACCGCTCCCTATGTGCTGATCGAAGGCTGGTACCTGGTGCGCGACGATTCGCCGGTCCGCTCCAACACGCAGGTCGATGTCGCCGGCAACCGCGTCGCGGTCGGCAAGGGCAGTGCCTATGACCTGTTTCTGACGCGCGAACTGCAGGCGGCGCAGATTGTGCACGCACCGACGTCGCCGACGGTAGTGCAGACCTTCCTGGCGCAAGGACTGGAAGTGGCGGCCGGCGTGCGCCAGCAACTGGAAGCCGACGCGGCGAAGCATCCTGGCCTGCGCCTGCTGGACGAGCGTTTCATGGTGATCCGCCAGGCCATGGGGTTGCCACAAGGCCGGGGCCAGCGTGCTTCTGCTTACCTGCACGCGTTCGTTGAAGAGATGAAGGCCTGCGGCTTCGTTGCAGAGGCACTGGCCCGACACCGGATCGCGGGGGCTTCGGTCGCACCCGCGGAAGACGCTGGCTGAATTCAATTGAATAACGGCGCGGCAGAAAACCAGAAGCGCTTCCCGCCGTTGCCTCCGAAACAGTAATGCTGGCCTGGTGGTGCCGCCGCTCAATGCGCGCGGTTGGCATCGTTCGTCCTGAAACTGGCGGTTCAAGTTCCACTCGGCCCTCTAGCGGCCATTTTCATAAACATCGATAAACGGGAGACCACCCCATGTTTGCCATCCTTCACCGGTTCGCCGCTACCACTGCGCTGGCCTTGCTCGGCGCAACGCTTCCTCTGCACCACGTCCACGCGCAGACCGCCCCCCTGGAACTGAAGATCACTGCTCCCGCCGCGCCCGGCGGCGGCTGGGACGGCGCTTCGCGCTCGCTGCAGCAGGCCATGGTCGCCAGCGGCGCGGCCAAGAGCGTCCAGGTCAACAACATCCCCGGCGCCGGCGGCACGGTGGGCCTGGCGCAGTTCGTCAACAACGCCAAGGGCGACGGCAACCAGCTGATGACCATGGGCATCACCATGCTCGGCGCGGTCGTCACCAACAAGGCGCCGGTCAGCACCGACAAGGTCACGCCGATCGCGCGCCTGACCGCCGACGCGCTGGTGGTGGTAGTACCGGCCAACTCGCCGCACAAGACCATGCAGGACCTCGCCGTGGCGATCAAGGCCGATGCCGGCAAGGTAGTGTGGGCCGGCGGCTCGGCCGGCGGCGCCGACCACATGCTGGCGGCGCTGGTGGTCAAGGCCGCCGGCGGCAATAC
>NZ_JAGIQA010000039.1 GCF_017814975.1 Cupriavidus consociatus | reverse complement strand
CCCTCGAACCTCGTCACAAGTCAAGGGTTCGCGGGGCAAATTGCGATTTTATTGGCGGCTTAACTTGGATGGATTGGACACCAAAGGAGGTGTCATTCGACAGTGGGATGAATGATGTGCCAGTGACGCGTCGGAGGTTTGGGGCCGAAGGGTGGAGTATGGGCTCTACCCGGATGTCGTCGCCGACCCGGCCTAAGCTGGCCGAGAGGTAGTTACGAATGGCCTGCTCAACGATTCGCTCAGCCTTGGCAGAAGGCAGTTCCGTGACAGGGCCCGACACCAGCATGCGCATCGGTCGCACGAGTTGTCCGCCACCGAATTTCGGTTCACTCATGCCGCCGATAAGCAGTGCCTTGGCCGCGCGGCGGGGGCGAGCGGCTGGGCGGGACCGCGATGGCCTACCGCAACGACTGGAACTCGACCGACCAGGTGCCGCAGCGGGCCGTCAATGAGGGCCTGATCCAGCGCTTCGGCAATATCGATCCAACCGACGGCGGCTATGCGTCGCGCTACAGCGTGTCGGCGGACTGGCTGAGGCCGCTGGGGAACGGCGTGATGCAGGCCAATACCTACGTCATCAAGAGCCGCCTGCAACTATTCTCGAACTTCACCTATGCGCTGAACAACCCGGAGCGGGGCGACCAGTTCGAGCAATTCGAGAATCGCGTGACGGCAGAGCCAACGTCTCGCGCATCTGGTTCGGCAAGCTCGGCGAACGCGACTCGGAGACCGAGATCGGCACGCAGGTCCGCTTCGACCGACTTGACCCGATCACGCTCGCGAACTCGGAGGCGCGGCAGATCTACGAGACGGTGCGCACCGACACCGTCAATGAGACCAGCGCGGCGCTGTACCTGCGCAACACGACCGCCTGGCTGTCGTGGCTGCGAACGGTGGCCGGGCTGCGGGCGGACCAGTTCTGGTACTGGGTGTCAAGCGACAATCCTGCCAACTCGGGCAACGGCAGCGAACGAATCGTCAGTCCAAAGCTGAGCATCGTGATGTCGCCGGCGGACCGGACCGAGATCTTCCTGAACTGGGGACGCGGCTTCCACAGTAACGACGTGCGAGGCGCAACGACCACCGTCGACCCGTCGACGGGGGAGCCGGCGCAGAAGGTCAGCGTGCTGGTACCGGCCACCGGCTACGAGATCGGCGTGCGCACGGCGCGGTTTGTCCCGGGCCTGCAGTCGTCGGCCTCTCTCTGGCAACTCGACATCGGCTCGGAGTTGGTGTTCTCCGGCGACCGCGGCACCACCGAGCCGAGCCGGCCGAGCCGCCGCACCGGCATTGAGCTCGCCGGCTACTACGCTCCGCCGGGTGGCCCGCTTGCCGGCCTCATCCTCGACGCCGACGCCGGATTCTCCCGCGCCCGCTACCGCGACCACGAAGACGTGGGCAACTATATTCCCGAGTCGATCGAGACCACCGCCTCGGCCGGGGTCTCGCTGAACCGGGGCCGCTGGTCGGTCGGCGCGCGGGCGCGCTACTTCGGCCCGCGTCCGCTGGTGGAGGACAACAGCGTGCGCTCGGCGTCGTCGTTCCTGGTCAACCTTAAGGTGGGGTATCGCGTGCTGAAGGACGTGCGGGTCTTCGCAGAAGTGCTGAACGTGTTCGACAAGCGCGTCAACGACATGGACTACTACTACGCGTCGCTGCTGAAGGGCGACACGTCGATCGTTGATGCCAGCGGCGTCGCAACCGGCATCAACGACCACCATATCCATCCGGCGGAGCCGCGGACGTTCCGTGTGGGGGTGCTCTGGAGTTTCTGAAGGCAATGCAGTGATTAGCCTGTGCCGCAATGCCGGGCGCCAACGACCGCACTGATTCATACCAGATGGTTACGCGAGACGATGCGGCAACATCGCCCCACTTCCTGGCTACGCAACCTTCCACGAGAATTGCGCCCGCGTCCTTTTGTACTTCCGCATTGGTCGACAAGCCACACTTCAACATTGTGTTGGCCCTTCCAAAAAAAACCTCGGTCGCAGTGACCGAGGGGCGGACGTCTCACCATTGCGGACGGAATTATTCTCTCTTCTGTTTTCCCCCGCGTTCAGCTTAGTCGTTCGGAGGCCATCCCGGTGGGGCTACTACGTGCTCTACCTCACACGAACCCTCTTTGCGAGAGACCAAAAGCTGAAATGGCGTGCGCTGGGGACGAGCTTCTTGCGGAATTGCTCTCGGAGAATGGACGTCTTTTGAAGACTGCGGAGAATTCTGTTGTATGGCAAACATACTAATCTCGGCAGGGAACGTATCCTCATTGAACTACGGCCAAAATTTTCCGTGACGGCGAGCGACCTTGGGAATGAGTCGCAATGTACTAGCCTGACGTCAGGCCGGTTGAACCATTGATTGAGGTCAAGCAGTGAGCGCAATCACGACCGTACCTTGTCTACTATGCGGTGGCACTGGCGCGACGCTGGCCTGACCGACAAGATCACCTGCGTGGTGGTCGCATGTACCGCTGCGCTGCCTGTGGTGGGCCGCGATGGGCCGCTTTTCCATGTTCGACCCGTGCGAGCGCCGCATGGGAAGATGTTTTTCCGCATTGACCAGCTCCTCTTTCAGCCAGGTCTTCTAGCGCCCCGTCCTGGCCGCATGCCCGTAGTTGGCGCTGGCCGGTAACCGTAAGACGTCAGACCACGTGTGGAGCGCGCAGCGAAACTGCACCGTATGGAAAGCGGGGCGAGTGGCCCTCGACAGGCAGAGACCGACCCTGAAGCGCCGTTCGAGATTGGGCCAGTGCAACGGCGGCTTCCGGACGTACTGCAGCCGTTCGCGAGTTGAGTTAATCGTTGAGTAATCGGCTATCTCAGCTTTTCCTATAGAGGGGCCATACCTTCTGACTGCCGACTTAGCTCCCGGCACGAGATCCCATCGAGGATCCAGATCATGCGTTCCTGGCGAACTGTAAGCGGCCGCGATAGTTGTCGATGAAACTAGAGCCGTCGGGGGAGAAATTCGTCCGAACGACCATTGATGCTCTGAACGCTCTAATCGAAAGCCGAGTTCCCAGTGCAGCCAGGTTGAACCGCCAGGCGTGTGGGAGATGGCTGTACAGCATTGTGAGCTGAAATGCTTTCGCATGATGGCTTTTTTCTTCATCACGATTGGAGTTAGGTCCTCACGGCTGGCTTCCTCGGACTACTGGCGTTGAGTTAGCATGCGCGCCACCTTATGACGCCGCGTAGCCACGGCCAAATCTATCTCACTGCCGGACACAGAGAAAGCCTGCCCACTGCCGGTGGTGGATCGCTCGGCTTGCTGACATTTACTCGGGCGTCGGCGGAACCGTGGTTGCGACTTCCTTGAGCATCCAGGAGGAAATTGTTGCTCTGGCGTGACCAGGGGAATTCCTTGGGCCATGGCGCTCCCAGCCAGACCCTTACCCTACTCGATGGCGCCCGGAAGATGGTGGCTGTATCTTCGGTGTGCGCAACCGAACGGCCGGAGGGGCGGCTCAGCCGGACAATAGTGATCTCTTCATGACGGTCCGGCCGTATAGCGCGGCTTCTTGCGCTTATAGCTTCTTTGATCCAGCCCAAATCCGTGAATGGTTCATCACCTACCTTACGAACATGACCATGTGACTTGTGCGGTAGAAGAGGGCCGCCGAGGCCTGTGATCCGTCGCGTTTCGCGATACCCTGCGGCGCAACATGCGATCGTCGCCGTCTTTGCTATTCAAGGAGAAAGTGATGCAAATCGTACTTGCGGCCGATGGGTCATCGTACAGCGATGCGGCGGCACAATGTGTGGCTGCCGGGAAATTACTGAAGGGGCCGTTGCTCGTACACCTGGTTCACTGCATGCCAGACGTGTCGGGAGAGGTGAAGTCCTACATCAGCGCCGCTGACCTTGCAGCATGGCACTCGGACGAGAGTGGCCGGACGTTGCGCTCTGCTGCTGAGATCCTGAGCGCAGCGGGTGTTCCCTTCGAACAGCACGCGCTGACCGGTTTTGCCCCAGAGCGCATCGTCGAGTTTGCACGTTCTGTCGATGCGGAGGCGATCGTGATGGGCACTCACGGCCGTGGCGCATTCCTGGATGCCATTGTCGGTTCCGTAACGGGCCGCGTCATTGCCCACGCCCCATGCCCCGTCCTTCTGGTGAAGGCTGGCACTGCCAATAGCTAATGACTGGGAATCCCATACGGTTTGACCTCCGGTAATGAGGTCAGATCTGCTATGTCCAGCGATCGCAGTCCGCTCTTTCGCGTGCGCAGCGTCTACAAGACGTATCAAACGGGCGAGGTGGTCGTCCACGCGCTGAACGGTGTGGACCTCGACCTTTATGACCGGGAGTTTGTTGTCCTATTGGGAGCATCGGGAAGCGGAAAATCGACGTTGCTGCATATTCTTGGCGGACTGGACCGCCCCACGTCCGGGACCATCGAATACCGGGACCATGACTTGGCACACGCCGATGAGGCGGGTCTTACCCGTTACCGCCGCGAGCACGTCGGCTTTGTATTTCAGTTCTACAATCTGATTCCGAGCTTGACGGCCCTGGAAAACGTCGCACTGGTGGCCGATATCGCCGAGCACCCCATGAATCCACTCGATGCCCTTGAGTTGGTAGGGCTATCGGCGCGCAAGGACCACTTTCCAGCGCAACTCTCCGGCGGAGAACAGCAGCGCATCGCCATTGCCCGTGCCGTCGTCAAGCAGCCGGACATTCTTCTCTGCGACGAGCCGACCGGTGCGCTGGACTACAGCACGGGGAGGCTTGTACTTGAGGTTCTTCAGCGCGTAAATACGGAGCGGGGCGCAATTACCGCCGTTATCACCCATAACACAGCCATAGCTGCAATGGCTGACCGGGTGCTGCACATCAGCAGTGGCCGCATTACGGAGATTGAGCAGCATGTGAGTCGGGCAAATCCATCGGAGTTGCGATGGTAGCCGCACGCTTCACCATGTTATCGCGCGAGTTGTGGCGGCTTCGCGCCCAGGTTGCTGCCGCGGCGCTTGTCGTCGCATGCGGCATAGCCGTGCTGGTCGCGATGAATGGGGCATGGCGCTCTCTTGCATCCGCCAAGGACCGCTACTACGAGATGCAGCGCTTTGCCGATGTGTTTGCCAATGTAAAACGAGCGCCAGTTTCCCTCGAAGGTCCCATTCGGGCCATCCCGGGGGTGCGCGAAATCCTCATGCGCATCGTCCATGACGTTAATGCGGATGTACCGGGCACGCGCGAGCCGGCCACGCTACGCCTGATATCCCTGCCAGCCCCTGGCAAAGCCGGCATCAATGCGCTATGGGTTTCACGGGGCCGACTTCCCGACCCTTCCCGTGACGACGAAGTCGTCCTTAGTGTCGCCTTCGCAAATGCCAATGCACTGGATGTCGGGGGGCACGTGACAGCCATACTCAATGGTCATGCCCGCCGGTTGACGATCACAGGCCTGGGAATGTCACCAGAGTATGTTTATGAGGTAGGGCAGGGCATGGTGTTTCCGGACAACCGCCGGTTCGGCATCATTTGGATGGGGCACGCCGCAATGGAGTCCGCCTTCGATATGGAGGGGGGCTTCAATGATCTGGTCATCCTGCTTGACGCCGAGGCCCGCCCCCAGGAGGTCGTCACAAGGCTGGACCGGATGCTTCTCCGTTACGGCTGCCTCGGGGTGTATGAACGGACGCTGCAACAGTCGAATCGATTCCTTAGCGATGAACTCGATGAGATCCGCGTGATCGCCAGCTATGTTCCGGCCCTATTTCTGGCGGTGGCGGCGTTCCTGTTGTATACGTTGCTGAGTCGCCTCGTTACCTTGCAGCGGGCTGAGGTTGGCTTGCTGAAGGCGTTTGGCTACAGCACCGGGACTGTGGCTCTCCAATATGTGTATTTTGGCGTGGCGACGGTATTGCTTGGGGTGCTGCTCGGCGTGCCTGGCGGGCTGTATCTGGAGAAACTGCTGGTCGGCCTATACCGCCAGTATTTCCACTTCCCCGCGCTGAACGCCGAGGTCTCCCCCGGGATCGTGGTCGGCGCTGTCATGGCGAGTGTGTGTGCGGCCTCCGTGGGCAGTGCATCGGCCGCCCTGCGCGCAGCGCGCTTGTCGCCAGTTGAAGCGATGCGCCCTGAGTTACCCCCCGGCTTCCGGGCGAGCTTTCTCGACCGTGCAGGCCTCCTGGCGGTGCTGCCCATTCCCCTGCGGCTGATTTTGCGCAATCTGGCTCGTAGGCCGGGCAAGGCCTTGATGTCCATCACCGCCATCGCGCTGGCCGTGGGGTTGACCATCGTCGGACGGTTCGGACTCGACGGCGTCAACACGATTCTCAACCTTCAGTTCGGCCGCGTTCAGCATGAAGACGTGACGTTGATCTTAAACGAGCCGCGCCCCCTGCGGGTCGTCCATGACTTGGCCCAGATGCCGGGCGTCCTGCGAGTTGAGCCATTTCGGATTGTGCCGGTATGGTTGCGCCACGCTAATCGCTCCAAACGCACCGAGATCACAGGTCTGGAAGCCACGGGCGAGTTACATGAGATTGCGGGCTACACCTCCGGACGTCATCCAGTTGCTTCGGACGGGCTTGTGCTCTCGGCAAGACTGGCAGCGGAGCTGGGCGTATCGGTGGGCGAGCGTGTTGAGGTTGAAGTGCTCGAGGGCCACCGTAACAGTCTGGTCATTCGGGTCGCGGATGTCGTCGATGACCTGCTGGGCGCCGTTGCCTACATGGACTACAAGGTATCGTCCCGCTTGCTGGGCGAAGCGCCGGCAATCAGTGGGGCGTACCTCCGTGTCGACGCCGACAAGGCACAATTGCTGTACCAAAGGCTCAAGGGCCTGCCGGTCGTGAGTTCCGTGATCATACGCTCCGCTGTAATCGCCAGCATCCGAAGAACGCTTGATCGGACGTTCGTCGTCTCCAGTCTGGTGCTGGCGGCGTTCGCCACGGTGATCGTGGCTGGGGTCGTCTACAACAACTTTCGCATTGCGCTGTCCGAGCGCGGGAATGAACTGGCAAGTCTGCGGGTACTCGGATTTTCCCAGCAAGAGGTTGCGGGGATTCTGCTTGGCGAGCAGCTCCTTCTGACGGTCTTGTCCTTGCCGGTCGGCATTGCCGTGGGCTATGGCTTGTGCGCCTTGCTCGTCCCCATGTTCGACCGCGAAGCCTTCCGCATCCCGCTCCACCTGAGCAGGCAAACACTGGCCCAGGCATTGCTGCCGGCCATCGGCGCCGCGGCCGTGGCGGGACTGCTTGTCCAGCAGCGGTTGCGACGGCTGGACCTGATCGCAGTGCTGAAAACCAGAGAGTAAGGCGATGCGGTGGTCAAGAGCCAAGACGTTCCTGATGGCGGGTGCTGCCATGATTGCGGCAGGCCTTGGCTATCTGCTGATGCCAGAGCCGGTGGAAGTGGAGGTGGTCAAGCCGTCCGTTGGTGCGATGGCAGTGATCACAACCGAGGAGGGAGAGACCCGCAGCAGGGAACGCTACGTTGTTGCGGCACCTGTCGCAGGAAGGCTGATGCGGATCAGCTTGCGGGAGGGCGACTGGGTGCATGAAGGGGAAGTGGTGGCAGAACTCGCGCCCCTGCCGCTCACGGCCCAGGAACGCGAAGAAGCCCAAGCACGGGTGGCTGCGGCGCGTGCGGCATACCGTGAGGCGCAAGAGCGCGTCCGGCATGCCGCCGAAGACCACGCTCAGGCCCAGCGCGAACTGCAGCGTGTCGAGAGGCTGGTGCGGGAGCGCTTCCTGTCTCCGCAGGCAGGGGAGCAGGCCGCCAACGCTACCATTACCGCCGGCAATGATCTCGCCGCGGCGCGCGCCCGCGCCAGCACCGCCTTGCAGGAGGTCCGCGTGGCAGAAGCCGGCCTGCTGGCCATCGAGGAGCACAAACGGGGGCGCTGGCCGGTCGTGTCGGTTCATGCACCGTTCACCGGAGCCGTATTATCCATTCCGGAGCGCAGCGAGCGGGTTGTCGCTGCGGGCGAGCCCTTGCTGACGATCGGCAATCCACACGACTTGGAGATCGTGGTCGAGCTACTGTCAACGGAAGCAGTCAAGGTGCGGCCGCAGATGCCGGCGCGCCTGGAAGGATGGGGCGGCGAGCAAGCGGTACAAGGCAAGGTTCGGCTCGTGGAGCCCCATGCGTTCACCAAGGTATCCGCACTGGGCATAGAAGAAAAGCGGACCCGGGTGATTATCGACGTTATTGATCCACCCTCTGGGCTGGGCGACGGATTTCGCGTCATAGCGAGCGTTGTGCTGTGGCAGACCGATCACGCGACAAAGTTGCCCGCGAGTTCGCTGTACCGTTGCGGCGGTGCCCAATGGTGTGTGTTTCGGCTTGAGGGCGACCGGGTGCGCAGGACGGAGGTCAGGATTGGTCACCGGAATTCGGATGAGGTGGAACTGCTTTCTCCCTTGACCGACGGCGTACAAGTAGTTCGATATCCGCAAAGCAGCCTTCAGGATGGCCAGCGGGTAAAGCTGCGTACCGACCCCTAGTCCATTGTGTCAGTCGAAATGCACCCCGAATCGACTGCGCCCCTAGGTTACATGCCATGTCGCCGATGTTCGCAACGGCGGCGCCGTTGCCGCGGATTGCGCTTTTGTACGGTGCCGGAGGTGCAGCTTCCCGGTGCGGTTACTCTGGCGCCGTCTGAGAATGAAGGCTGGTGGTCTCCCAAGGTTGCCGCCGCCGGCCCAGCTTGGTCGAGGTGTCGCGCAGGCGCTAATATTTGGCTTGTCGTCGAATCACAAGGCACTGTCAATGCAAAAGCAAGATGGATTGAGTCCTGACGCGGACGAAATGCCAGGGAGTCAGGCTGCGGCAAGACGAAGCACGCTCGTGAGCGTCGCGGTCAATATCGGCCTGACACTCGCCCAGGTTGCCGCCGGAATCTTTGCTGGCTCCCAGGCACTGGTGGCCGACGCCATTCACTCTCTTTCGGATCTGGTTTCGGATTTCGTTGTCCTGTATGCCAGCCACCATAGCAAGAAAGCGCCAAGCGACTCCTATCATTATGGGCACCAGCGTTTCGAGACTGCTGCCTCGCTGATACTTGGACTTCTCTTGCTAGTTGTCGGCGTCGGCATGCTGTCAAACGCCGTACTCAAGCTTGAACATCCGGATTCAATCCAGCCAGTACGAATAGTCGGGCTTTGGGTCGCCCTGGGTGCGCTGGCAACCAAGGAATTGTTGTTTCGCTATATGCTCGCGATCGCCGAACGAGTCCGTTCGAGCATGCTGGTTGCAAATGCCTGGCACGCTCGGTCGGATGCAGCATCTTCGCTGGTGGTGGCGCTGGGGATCCTGGGCAATACCCTGGGTTACCACCTGCTGGATCCGATCGCGGCACTCGTGGTTGGCCTGATGGTGTCAAGAATGGGCTGGCAATTTTCCCGGAGCGCACTGCGGGACCTAATGGATCGTGCGATCGACGCGGAGACGGTAACGGCGATTCGAAGTGCCATGCTCGAAACGCCAGGCGTGCTAGGTGCGCACGATGTGCGGACCCGGAAAATGGGGGACATGATTCTCGTGGACGTCCACCTTGACATCAATGCAGCGGCGAGCGTGAGAGAGGGTCATGACATTGCGCTTGAGGCGAGACGGCGAGTGATGAGCCGAAAAGATGTCCTCAATGTCATGACGCACGTTGATCCGGTCGACGTGGCATGAAATCTTATGGTCAACCGACCAAATGCACTTGGCGGAACTGGTATGAGAAATTGCGATTTGTTCTCACAGAGATAATCAGGTGCATTTTCTCTTTAGTGCTGACGCGCACTTCGACTCTCGTTTCTTCAATACTGCATGGTCAATTTTGGGACGGTAAGGTGTCGACTGCGCGGGGGCTACATAGACTTCTCCATGGATGGATGCCAGCCTTTGTAATACCCTTCGAGCAAAGAGATGAGCTTTATTTTGCCTTGGGAGGACAGGGATGAGCGACATCGCAGACTTGCTTATCCTGGTCGTCGTGATTTTTGGTTTGAATCTGATGCCAGCCTTTGCCCCGCCGACATGGATGGTAATGTCATGGGTGGGCTTTTCGCTGCCGGAGGCCAACCCCGCCGTTCTGGCGCTTGCAGCGGCATGTGCAGCGACTACCGGTCGCCTGGTTTTGGCCCAGATGGCTTTTGGTTTGGTGCGCCAGCGCTGGATGCGTGAGGATGACAGGCGGAACATCGATGTAGTTGGTGAGTGGCTGGGGCGCCGCAAGAGCATGACGGTGGGATTCATGCTGGCTTATGCCTTCAGCCCATTCCCGTCGAACTATCTCTTTATCGCCTACGGCCTCACGGGGATGCGGCTTTGGATGATTGGGCTGCCGTTCTTTGCAGGACGCCTCATCAGCTACTTTGTGTGGACGCATCTGGCTCAGGTGGGCTCGCGCTATCTGGACACGGATCTTGACGGGGCCTATTTCGGTCTCTATTTCGTTCTCTCGCAGTTGCTTCTTCTGGCGGCCGTGTACCTCTTCACAAGAGTGGACTGGGTATGTCTGCTGCATGAGCGACGCTTGCGTTGGCGACGCTCACGGAAATTGTCTTCCCCACCGTGACGAAGCAACGTGCGCTTGAACCTGTCCGATACGGGCAACCTGCCGGTCGAGACGAGGGGGGCGGTGCGACGCCTATGTCGCCAGGCGGTTCACGCGTGCTTCTGCATCGCTGGCGCACCAAGCAAATCGTCGATGCTGACTTGCAGGCCGTCTTGCCAGCCCGGAACCGGGGAACGTAGCTCAAGGGAGGAACCCGCACCGCGCACAATCGCTTCGACGATAGCAAGGCCAAGTCCGCTGCCCGTGGCTGCCGTCGCTCCACGCTCGAACGGCTTTGTCAGACGTTCAAGCTCGTCGTCCGGCAGCACCGGTCCGTGATTGCTCACAGTGAGCGAACCGGTGGCCAACAGCGAAATCCCCACAGGTTGCCCAGGTGAGCCGTGCTTCTGTGCATTCTCGACCAGATTGCGCACGACAATGGCAAATGCGTCCTGATCGATCCACGATGGAACGGGCTGGTCGGGCAGGTCAAGCTGGATCGGGTGCGCAGAGGCCACACGCCGGAAATCCTCGATGACAAGTTCAAGCACCGGCCGTAGATCCTGCGGCGCATCACCGAGCACGCGTCCATTTTCCGCCTTCGCGAGTTGCATCAGCCTTTCGCTGACCCGCGACAGGGTGTGCAAGGACCGTTCGACGTTCTGCACGCGCTCCCGCATGGCGGCGGAAGGCATTTCGTCCATGAGACGTTGCGTCTGTGCGAGGGCCGCGGCAATCGGCGTGCGCAACTCGTGTGCGCTGTTGGCGGTGAAGCTGCGCTCGGCGGCCAGCGCGCGATCCAGCCGGGCCATCAGGTCATTGACTGCGTCGGCAATCGGCGCGATTTCCGTCGGTAACTCCTTCTTTGCGAGCGGCGTCAGGTCGTTCTGGCCGCGCGCGGCAATGCTGGCGCAGAAGCGTCGGATTGGCCGCAGCCCGCTCCAGACGATCAGCCAGATTCCACACAGGCCCACCGGTAGAAACAGGATGAGGACCTTGGCGACCGCGAGCGCGGCTTCCATCACGGCATGCCGGCGCGTGGCAAGCGGCTCGGCGATCATCAGAGAGATCGTGCCCTGTAAGCCCGGCTCGGCGTAAATCCGGTGCGACGGCGTAGAAGTGAAGCCGGCCTTCAGGCCCGGCGGGAAGATGGCCAAAGTGGCGTCGTGCGATCGCAGCAGCAGTCTGCCCTTGTCGTCGCGGACCGCGTAGGTCAGCAATTCGTCGTGCGGGCGAACAGCTGCGATACGTCGGCTGCTATCCTCATCATCATCCGCATCCCGCCCGACGATGTCCATGATGGCGAGCGGCAACAGGCGCTGCGCGGTCTCCTGCAACGCACTGTCCGACATCCGATCGACCTCGCGGCGCAGTACGTAGAATGAAGCCGCCGCGGCGGCGAGCGACAGCACCGCGAGCCCTGCAACCAGCGCTGCCGCGAGTCGACCTTGCAGGCTGCGCAGCATGGTCAGTCCCGCTTGAGCCGATAGCCGAGCCCACGCAATGTCTCGATGACATCGGCACCAAGCTTCTTGCGTAGCCGGCTCATGTGTACCTCGATGGTGTTGCTGCCAATCTCCTCGTTGAAGGAATAAAGGCGATCCTCCAGGCGGCTCCTTGACACGATCATCCCCGGACGCTGAATCAGGGCTTCGAAAAGTGCCCATTCACTGGCAGTCAGGTCAACGTGCTCGTCCCCGCGCATCACGCTGCGCCCCGCCGTATCGATATGCAGTTCGCCGAGTGTGACCAGGGGATTAGGATTGCCCGAATACCGGCGTGACACCGCGCTCACCCGTGCGGAGAGCTCCGACAGGTCGAACGGCTTGACGAGATAGTCATCCGCGCCGGCGTTCAGGCCGGCGATGCGGTTCGATACCTGATCGAGCGCAGTCAAGATGATGACAGGCACGGTCGAACCACCCGCGCGAATCTCTCGCAGGAAATCGAGCCCCTTACCGTCGGGAAGCAGCAGATCGAGCAGGATCAGGTCGTAGTTAGCGGCCGCAAGGTGTCGGCGCGCCTCGGCGATGCAGGCCACGAAGTCGGTCGGATGTCCATCTTTCTCGATCTGGTCGCGGACGGCCTCGCCGAGCCAAGGTTCATCCTCGATGAGAAGGACTCTCATTAAGAGCTCCTTGATAAATGTCTCGCGTGACTTTGGCACGCGAACCTGTCGCCAACATGAAGAAAATTTCTTGTGTCCGCAAGCTTGGCTTCAGGTTTCAGGTGCATTGTGGAGTCCAAGGATGCAAACGGGAGATGTTAGTCATGAAACACCTGCGAATAGCCAGAGGCTTGGCGCTCACGATGGCTGCACTTGTCGGCGCTGCCGGCATCCATCCCGCACTGGCGCACGACAACGACGATTGCGAGGCGCCGGTGAACGCCTGGAAGCCGCGAGACGCTGTCCGGACGGTGGCGCGGCAAAAAGGCTGGCAGATCGACAGGCTCAGGATTGACGACGGTTGCTATGAGGTCAAGGGGCATGATGCCGATGGCCGACGTTTCAAGGCAAAACTTGATCCGGTCACCCTTGACGTCGTCCGTATGAAGCTTGAAGACGCCGACCACGGCGGAGCACGCGGACAGCGGTCGGACGCGAATGCTGGCAAGCCCCCGGCTGACGCACCCCCCGAGAGCTTGATGAAGCCAGGCACGAAGCCCCAGGTCCAGATCCGCTGACCCCTTATTGCCGACGCACCGCGTACCTCATCGGCATTGTCCCTGCTGAAGCAGCCGCAGGCCAATGCGATGAGTGCGATGCCCCCCTTTTGTCCAAATCAGGAGAATCCAGATGAAACACGCCTTCCCGATCGCCGTGCTTGCCGGCGCGCTTGCCGCGCCTTCACTGGCATCCGCGCGCCAGGTCTTGTTCGAAACGCAACTGTCGAGCTATGGCGGAGATGGCGCGTACGTTGCCATGTATGTCACCGATCGCGCCGGACGGTATCAGGGCACGCTGTGGGTGGCAGGGCAAAAAGCCAAGTACTACCGGCACCTGCGCGACTGGTATCGCGCCACGGGCGGCACCGCAAAGGTGGACGGCATCACCGGCGCCAGCGTCGGCGCCGGCAAGACGCTGCGAGCGACTCTGGATCTGTCAGACGCGCTGATCGATGCCGGATATGAGGTCCACATCGACACGGCGGTCGAGGACATGAAGGAGTACCCGTCCGAGGTGGTCGTGCCGCTGACCTCCTCGGGCGCGAACAAGACGTTCAAGGGGAGTGGCAATGTGAAGTCGTTCCGCTATTCACTGTAACCAGGGGCAGGCGAGGAGGTGCCCGATGTTACGCAAGATCCATTCAATCCCCGGTCTCATCGCTGCATTGCTGATGACGATTGTCGCCTTGGCAGGCGCCGCGCTGTCGGTGAACCCGGCACTTGAGCAGGCAAGTGTCCGCCCTAGCCTGGCTCCACTTAGCGTTGCAACGCTAGCCAGCCGCGTGAGCACCTCGATGCCAGACGTCGAAACTCTCACACGCCGGCCGTCAGGCGCGATCATCGCGCACTACGAGGCCGGCGGGGAACAGCGCGCATCGATCATCGATCCCGCTACAGGAAAGGCCGTCGGCGACTATCGCCCGTCGCCTGTCGAGCGTTGGCTGAAGAACCTGCACCGCAAGCTCTTTCTCGGCGACGCTGGCCGGATCGCCACAGGTGCAACTGCTGCCTTCATGCTGTTCGCCGCGTTGTCCGGGCTTGTATTGCTCGCACGCCGGATGGGCGGGTGGTCGCATATCTTGGCCCCGATCCGGGGTGACGGGTTGCAGCGGTTGCATAACGAAACTGCGCGAGCCGCGCTTGCCGGACTCACGCTTTCGGCGATGACCGGGGTCGTCATGTCGTTGACGACGTTCGGCGTGATCCCGGAAGGCGGTGCGCAGCAGCCCGCCCTCGGCGTTTCGGCAATCACCACGCCCCCGATGCCACTGCGGCAGATGCCCGCACTGGCAATAGATGTCTCCAGCCTGCGTCAGTTGACGTTTGCCAACGCCGCCGACCCGAGCAGCATCATCGAAGTGAATACGATGGACGGCGCCGGTTATGTCGATCCGTCGTCAGGCAGATGGCTTGCCTTTCAGCCGGCCGACGCCTGGCAACGTGTGCACGGGGTTGTCCGCATGCTGCACACGGGCGAAGGACTATGGTGGCTCGGTCTGATTCTCGGCGCATCGTCGGCGTCGGTGCCGTTGCTGGCTGCAACCGGCCTGCTGCTGTGGCTGCGTCGACGACGGGCCATGCCGAAGCTCGCCGGCAACGTGCCGGCACGCGACGCGGATGCTGTGTTGCTGTTGGGCACCGAGGGCAATAGCACGTGGGGCTTTGCTTCGGCGCTGCATGCAGCGCTGACCCGGGCAGGTTTTCGCGTTCATGTCGCACCGATGAACGATTTTGCAGCCGGCAGCCGCAGCCTGCGGTATCTGATGGTCCTGACTGCGACCTACGGTGACGGCGGTGCACCGGAGAGCGCTGCACGCTTCCTGCCGAAGCTCGATCGCGTGACGATCCCTGGCGGGGTAGCATTCGGAGTCTTGGGCTTCGGCGACCGCCAGTTTCCTCATTTTTGCGGCTATGCGCGAACGGTTCATGAAGCACTGACTGCCAGAGGGCTAGAAGCACTGACCGATCTGGGCACGGTTGACCGGCAGTCTGAACCCGAATTCCGGCAGTGGTGCGCGGGGCTCGCCGAAAGGCTCGGCGTTTCGCTCGATATCCGCTACACACCATTGCTGCCGCCCACGATACCGCTCAAGCTCGTTTCACGTGACGACTATGGTGCGGATCCACAGGATATGACTTCGGTGCTGCGCCTCATGCCTGCCGAGGGCGGAAGAACCTGGACAACCGCGCTGCGGCAGCGGCTGCCTCGGTTCGAGACCGGGGATCTACTCGGCGTCGTGCCGCCGGGGGCTACATCGCCCCGGTACTACTCGCTCGCGAGCGCGACAGCGGACGGCCTCGTCGAGATCTGCGTGCGGCGTCATCCGAACGGCGTTTGCTCCGGCTATCTCACAGGCCTGCAGCCCGGCGAAACGATTGAGGCGTTCATGCGGCCGAACGCGCGCTTTCGACCGGACGCGGGGAGTGCTCCCGTGGTCCTGATTGGGGCTGGCACCGGGATTGGTCCACTGATCGGTTTTATCCGGCACAACGCGGCACGCCGTCCGATGCACCTGTATTTCGGTACCCGCAACGATGGCGAAGGCTTCTTGTACCACGCCGAACTTAAGCACCTCGTAGCCGACCGGCGGCTGCAGGCACTCACGACTGCCTTCTCACGCTCCGGTAGCCGGAGTTATGTGCAGGACCGCCTTATCGCGGACGCGCAGAGTCTGCGCACTTTGGTTGCTCACGGTGCGCAAATCATGGTGTGCGGTGGCCGAAGGATGGCGGAGGGTGTCGCACAGGCGTGGGAACGCATTCTGACGGATACCGGCTTGTCCGTCGCACAACTGAGAGCGCAGGGACGCTATGTCGAAGATGTCTATTGAGGCGTTGCCAGACACGCAACTCAAGCTTTGGCGCGTGAGCGGTGCGACAATGGGAACCCGCTACACGGCCGCCTTCCATGCGTCACCGAAGACGGAGGAAAAAGAACTGGCGGCGCGGCTTGCTGCGGCGGTTGGCTCGGTTGACGAGCAGATGTCGAACTGGAAGGAAAGCTCCGACTTGTCGCGGCTGAATCGTGCCGAGCTGGACTGCTGGGTGCCGGTGTCCAGGAATCTCGCGGCTTTGCTCGCACGTGCGCTGGAGATCGGCAGCGATACGCACAATGCCTTCAACATCGGCGTCGGCGGCCTTGTCGGTATATGGGGTTTTGGGCCGCCGAGCGAGCAGCATGCACCTCGCCCAAGCGCGGCTGACACGGTTAAGGTAAGCCCGTGCCCGTCTGTGAACGAACTGATCGATGTGGACGTGCAACGGTGCCGGGTGCGCAAGCGGGGACCCGTTGCGCTGGATCTGTGTGGCATTGCAAAGGGATTCGGCGTCGACGAACTTGCACGCGTGTTGAGTGAGCACGAGATCGGCTCATGGCTTGTCGGCATCGACGGCGAGATGCGCGCGTGCGGAAGCAAGCCGGATGGTTCGCCGTGGGCGATCGCGCTTGAGGCCCCGGATTACAAGCGGCACGCCGCAATGGGCGTCATCGAACTGAGCAACGCCGCTATCGCGACGTCCGGCGACTACCGCCACTGGGCTGACACCGACGGTGCGCGTATCTCGCACACAATGGATCCCCGAACCGGCGCGCCACTGTGCAGTTCCGTTGCGTCGGTGACGGTCATTGCACCGATATGTGCGGACGCGGACGCCTACGCGACAGCCTTGCTAGTGCTCGGCGCGCAGGCGGGGCGAGATTATGCTCAGCGCCGGCACCTCGACGCACTCTTTGTGGTACGCGACGGCGATGCGCTGCGCACGATCGGGACCGGCTGCTTTGCCAATGTGCGCTAGGAACCTGGCCAGTTTTGATGCCGGTATGAGCTGTTGCCATACGCCGAGCGCGGCGCTGTCTTCCGTGACGGCATCCCGGTTACGGACATGATCCGGGCCTGGCTCGATGTCTCTGCGCACGCGACGGCGCTGAGCAGGCCGCTGAACTGGGGCACGGGATTCTTGCAAATGCCGTCGGAGAAGGCGGCGACCTCATCGAAATCGCCCGCGCGGCTAGCCTTCAAACTGATCGAATAGGAACCTGAATTCCTAGACGCGGGCACAAGGCCCGTGTCACCAAAGGCCCCACACGAGGTTGTGGCCGATCAGAGTTTGCCGCGGTGCCGCGTGACGCGGGACGTTGTGGATTTCGTTGTGGGGTAATCGTACTTTTCGTGCAAAATCTGGCGGTTTCCCCGAAAGCCTTTGTCCACAACGCTTTCCGACAAGCCCCGCCCCGTTTACCGCCACGAATGAGAGGAGGGCGTAACATATGCGCCCGCGATTCGGATCGCGCCATCTCGATGGGGGCAAGAGATGCCGGGCTTGGGATTTCGCTATGTGGGAAGTGACCGGTTGCCGACGCGGCTGTCGGAATTCGATGTGGAGCGATATTTCGCACTGACCGACAGCGACGTCGCGGCGCTCAGTGAGCGCTTTCGGCCCGATCGGCGCGCTGGGGCGGCCATCCAACTGGTATTCCTGCGCGCAAGTGGGCATAGCCTCGGCCAGGTCAGTACGCTGCCGCGCCAGTTGCTCCACTACATCGGCCAGCGGCTAGGTTTGCCGACGCCGACGATTGCATCGCTTCGGACCCTATATCGCCGGTACAAAACGCTCTATGACCACCTGATCTGGGCCTGCCGGTATCTGGGCTTGAAGTCAATCGGCCCGGACCAATGGGCAGACCTCGAAGCATGGATGCGCAAAAATGCCAAGGAATCACTCACGCTCGACGAACTGCTCCAGCACGCGAACTACTGGCTGTACGAACGAAGGATTTTGATTCCCGCCGACCGGACGTTGCGGGATCTCGGACGATCAGTCTGGGCTGAGATCGAGCGCGACACTCTCGCCCTGATCGAGGCGACCGTCCCTGAGACGCAACTGAGGCGCGCCGATGCAGCGCTATCGAGCCAACACGACGCCGCAGACATGACCGTTCTCGACTGGCTCAAGACGCCGCCGGCCCGGCACAGTCCGACGACGATCACCGACACGCTGGAAAAGATTCGGTTTTTCAAGGAGATCGGGGTACACACATGGACGCTGGACACCGTGCCGATCGATAAGCAGCGTGCGTGGGCACAGCGGATTCAGGCGCGCCGTCCGGTGAAGACCCGCGAGCTCAAAGGGTCGGCGCGCACTCTTGAGCTGGTATTTTTCCTGCGCGTGACGCTGCTCGAGTTGACCGATTCTCTCCTCTATCAAATAGGGCGCCGCGTTTCCGATCTGGTTCGGCACGCCTGGAATTCTCGGGTCGGGACACAGAACCTAGCCTGCAGCAACTCGAGCTTATCGCCAGGCTGCGCGATGACGGCGCGACGGAGTTGCCCATTGAACACGGCGTCCCGATTAGCGCCAACTGGCGCGCTTTGGTCGACTGCGACGATCGAAAGCGTGCACTGCACGCTCTGGAAGCCGCCGCGATCACGAGCTTGCGCAAAGATCTGCGCCGCGGGTCGGTGTGGATCAACCACAGTCTGTCCTTTCGTGAACGTGACCAGATGTTGATTCCGCCGTCAGAATGGGAGTCCGAGCGAGACCGGCACCTATCATTATTGGGTCTACCAGCTACAGCGGATCCCTTTCTCGAGCGATTGACTGAGAATTTGAAGGCCAGTCTCGCCGCGCTGGAGGAGGCTCGCGAAGCCGGACGCGTGACAATCGGCAAGGATGGCGCTCTGCACCTCTCGACACTTGAGGCGCTACCGACGGACGGGATACCGAGGCGCACACGAGACCTGCTGTTCAAGGCGATCGGCACAGCTCAGTTTGCGGATCTCATGATGGAAGTGGATGTCCACACGGGCTTTAGCGAAGTACTGCTGGCGCGGAAGGCACGCGATGCCAAAGAACTTGTCTCGCTCTACGGCGCGCTGATGGCACACGGCACCGAGATCGATGCGAAAGGCGTTGCCGCCATGATTCAGCAAGTCGATGCTGCGGCGATTTCGAACACAATGCGTGTGCTCGAAATGTCGGGCCGGCTGTCGCGCGCCAACGCGCGCGTGGTCGAGTTTCAACGTACGCACCCCATTACCGAGTTGTGGGGAACTGGCCAGCGAGCCTCGAGCGACTCGATGAGCCTAGATACTTCACCTCATCTGTTTTACGCTCGTGTCGATCCGCGTAGGCGCACCCATGCAGTAGGTATCTACACGCACGTCCTGGACCAGCATGGCATCGTGTACAACCAGCCCATCGTCCTTAACGAGCGCCAGGCGGGGGTCGCAATCGAAGGGGCAGTGCGCCACAGCGACACGCGCGAGGACGGCGGCCTGCTCGCGCTTGCCGTTGATACGCATGGGTATACGAACGTGGGAATGGCTGTGTCGAAGCTGCTCGGCTTCGATCTATGTCCGCGGCTACGAAATCTGTCGGAGCGCAAGCTCTATCTAACACGGGGTATGGAGGTGGCCAAAGATCTTGCTCCCATAGTGGATCATGGTATCTCACTGAAGCCCATTCGCGACGGCTGGGACGGGCTGCTGCGGCTCGTTGCATCCATCAAGTCAGGGCGTGTCAGCGCCGTCGTCGCGTTGCAGCGATTCGGCAGCGCAGCTCAAGGGGATCCGATTTATCGGGCGGCGGAACAGCTTGGCAAGCTGCTGCGTACCCTGTTCCTGTGCGACTATTTCAGCAACGTCGAGTTTCGCCGAGAAATGCATGCGCTACTCAATCGCGGTGAGTCGGTGCACGAACTCCAGCGTACGATCTACACGGGCAAGGTGACGCCGGAGCGCGGCCGTCGTCGTGACGAAATCATCGCGATTTCTGGCTCCCTGACCCTGCTGACGAACCTGGTGATTGCATGGAACACGCAGCGCATGCAATCGACAGTCGACGCTTGGCGCGGCAAGGGACAGCGAGTCGACGACGATTGGCTGCGCCGAATGGGGCCGGCGCATTCCGCGCATGTAAATTTTCGGGGCACGTTCCGATTTCCCGTCGAGCAGTACCAGGACATGCTGCTCGAAGCGGCGCCCTGGCAGGCTGCGGCAGGATCATGAGGGCCACCTTCGAGGAGGAGGCAAATGGACATCAATACCGATGCGGTCGACGAGGTTGTCCTCGCGCTGCTTTACCTGAATTTATGCGGTGAGAATCGTGCCTGGAAGAGCCTTGACTGGGACGCGCTGAATCGCTTGCACGAGAAAGGGCTCATCGGGGATCCGGTGAGCCGGGCGAAATCGGTGTGGCTGACCGAAGAGGGCCTGGGTGAGGCCGAGCGGTTGTTCACGAAGTACTTCGTCCGCGCTGGCGACTAGCAAGTCGACACCAGGAATATGTGATCTCTTTCGCACAAATCTGCAACGTGCTTTTCTACATTGTCGGAGGGCTCTGGGGCCAGCGTCGCCGGCAGCGTTGACGCCAGATTTTGCAGCGAAAGGATGGAGGCTGGTGAACTCGACAGTTTCTTAACGCGTTGTTTTGTGAGGAAAATTCTTGGCTCACCGCCAGATTTTGCACGGAAAGTACGATTACCCCTACTTGGAGGTGTGCGTGTTTTCCCATCTCGCCGGAGATTTGCGCTGCGGCGACGTCTGCATCGAAGGATCGGGTAACTTTGCCGACCTTCGCCAGCAATTGATGCCTTGGGGGGAGTGTCAGGCGCTGCTCCACGATTATTGCGACCGGATTGGTCTTGCGTCCGACGCGCAAGGCTTCGTCGACAATCTCAAGAAGCTGCTGACGGAGACGGCCGATCAGGCCGACAGTGAATTTCCCCAGCACGCCGGCGACGTGACAATCAGACCGAGCGGCGAGCCCACGCTCACACACGTCGTAGTCCAGCCAATTTTCGGATTTCTAGTTTTTCAGTGTAAAAGAAGCGCTCGTAGCCCGGCTAAGTTTGAACGGAAGGCGCTCCCCTCTCACGGTTGTCCAGGCAAAGTTGAGATGTCCGGTCGGGGGGTTGGCTCGCGACGCAATGCAGTTCCTGGCGTTCAAGCGGGCCATGGGCATGGGCTACCGCCGTGCTGAGTTCGTGCTCAACGGCTTCGTGCGCTTCGTCCGTGACTCCTGTAAGGCAGTGGTGCTGGCCTGACACGGACCAGTGCAGCTCAGGGTGAGGTTGTCCTACCAGCGGCGCAAGTTCGATTTCGCAGCAGGAAGCTTGGTTTCAGTTTTCGGTTCCGTTACGCGGCCACGATTGCTTCTGCAAGCGCTCTAGCCCTTCCAAAATATCGCTCGGATCCAGTGAGCGCTGGGACTTTTTGCCAGGTGGCCGTCCGCGCTTGCGAGGAGGTCCTTCAATGGTATGCAATCTGCCGACATGGCGTAGAGCCAAAGCTTCGCTTCAAGGTTGCTCCAATCGATGGGGTCACAGCCCCCGATTTTTCTCTGTCAAAGCTTGTCCACCAGATTCTCCTCGGCCCATCGCTATCCAGCCCGCTGGCAATTACCGCAGTAAAGAGAATGCTCGAGAAGGTCGGGAAGCCCGAGCTATGCGAGCGCGTCTTTGCATCAACAACACCTTACCGGGCGTAACCGGCCGAGGTTGGTGCTGCTCATGAGCGAGTGCCGGGAATGCCCAAACGAAAGCGCCACCAAGAGGAGAATGATCTGGTGGCGCTCCGGGTGCGACGAATCTGGCGGTCTGGCCCAAAAAGCTATCGCGAATCAATGCTTTGCAACATCGCTGGTTGCGCGAAGAACAGTAGAGCCTTGCTGACGGCGGCTCTCCAGTTGATCATCGCGCCTTTCCACGAAAGGTACGATATCCCTTGCCGGAAGCGCCTATAGCTGCCAGGACGTACTGAACTTGAGTGTGCGTAACATTGCAAATGTATTACAGCACTGGACATCGTTATCCCTGCAAACATCCGGTACACGGCGATTCGCGCGTTTCTTTCCCGGAGCGGACACCTCGATTGAGACTACAATCCGATTGTTGACGTCAGTGAGGGCGTGCGCAATTAGGAACGGGTCGCGCCCAAGCTGCTCGATTTCCGTGTCATTTAGATCGGGGGCATAGGTAGCGACGACCTGGTCTACCAAGGGCGGGTGGACTTCTTCGTCGAGCACAAGGGCATCCTTGACTTCGTCCTGGCCCAGCCAATCAACTAGAGCATCTTTCTTGACCTTGCCTCCACCATCTTTCACTTCTTCATATGTTTCCAGGGGCATCTTGATGATACCGGCCTGCGCCATGTGAAGTAGCCAAGCCCAGAACTCGGGCACCATATCAATCGGATAGTACTCCCGATGTGCGGTGATAAGAACGTTTGCATCCAATAGGTATAGCTTTTTAGCCACCATATTAGTTGGCCCTTACAAGGGCTTCTACGTTGTTTGCTCGAACGCCAAGAACGCGGCCCGCTTTAGTAGGGGTAACAAATCCCTCCGCCATCGCCCGACGAACTACGTCAAGCAATGCCGCACCAACCTTATGGCGGCGGACGACATAGTAGTTCGGGCCACCCTCGTCGTCTGATCCCTTGGCCTTCTTCTTTGCAGCCTTTTCGCTTTCCCAAGCTTTCCGGAATTCTTCCGAATATGCACGCCATAGCCGAAGTGGAATGCGATTAGCCTTTAGCAATCTGTACGCAACCAAGGCTCTACTTATGCGGCGCCGGCTAGCGAATTCGCCGATCAGAGCCGCGCCTTCTTGTAGATCATCGCCGATCCCTCGAAGTTGAGCTAGCTCTTGATCTGGGAGAAGGATCTCACTAGCAACGTCGTTACAGAACTGTTCAATGTGTTGTTCAAAATCCGACCCGCTAACGCCTGTCGCACCTAGCCAGATATGAGTGAGCTCATGGAGCAAGGTAAATGCCCATGCCGACTTGGCATCCTGATCGTTGATTACGATGAAAGGTGCGACGCGGTCGGCAAGGGCAAAGCCTCGAAAAACTTCGGTGTTGAATGCTGTGTGATGAGTGCCCAGGTTACCGATCAAAAGGACAAAGACCCCGGCCTTTTCAGTCAGCCCGCGGAGATATCCAAATGCGTCCTCAATCGTCTTCCTTCGCCGAAATTCTCCAATATCGAATCGAAGCTTCTCGGAAATCAGTCTGGCTGCATCGTTAACAGAATGCTTTAACGTAATGCTTCCGACGAAAGGCAAGGGCTCTGCCTCCTCTACATCCTCAAGAATTCCACGGACCAGGTGCTGCCGAACATGAACATCACGGACTAGAGCGTCCAGCTTGGGTGCGCTCTCGTGCTCACGCTCGAAGGGCAGTGTCCGGAAATCTTCGCCGCGCTCGCCTCGTTGAGGAGGATGCGCCAAGTAAAATGCAAGCAGAGGGCGGCGATACTGCTTCGCCATCTTGAGGAGGAGAGGCCGGCTTGGCGAGATCTCTCCCTCCTCGTAGGCGTGAAGGATCTCGTCAGCAGGCCTTCTCGCGCCGCCGATCTGAAGCGCCTTCGCAGCTTCCTCCAGATTGAACCCGGCTGTCTCCCTGGCCCACCGGAGGATTTGAGGATTTACTTGCGGCATCGTTAGCGAAAATATCGGTAGGAGGCTCTTGTGTCAGCGCATGCCAGGACAGCTTGCCCTACTTTTCTTCATGCCCAGAATCTACTGCTTCTGAGGGTAACATAGTCAACGTCTTTGAGCAGCGCATCTGACTTGGCGGTAGGGAAAGTTGACACACATAGATCTCAGATTATCCGTTATCGCCGCCCCGGTCTATCTGCAGCGTAGCGGCCGTACGCCAGCAACCGCCAAATAGTGTTCCTTGTCCATTATAGATGAATACTGTATGTATATACAGCACTTTGCGAGATCGTGTCCCTTCATGTCGGAAGCGACCGTCTGCAGAGGAGCGTTGTGAGGGGTGGCCGGGCTCGGCTCAAGCAACTCACTACCCCGCGCCCGCCCCTTCTGACATCATCCATGGCCAGCGCCCGCAGTTGGTCTGCGTCTTCGACAGTGTTCACGTGCCCAGCTATTCGTTAAGCGGACACGATGCTCCCAAGACCTTCACCCCAATTTCGACGGGTTGCCCGGACGTACCGTGACGCGGTACACGGGATCGCGCGCGACCCGGGGGGGCCACAATGGGCGCGCTCGACAAGCTGACCGCGTTTCGGCACGTAATGCAACCGCGTTTAGCAACCGGGCTGCTTATACCCCCAAAGCGGGGTGCAATTATGCTTGGGATTTGTCGTTCTATTGGCGTGGCGCTGAACTACTGCGGTCCTAAAACTTGCGGTTACATATGCGCCTGAATTGTCCATCGTGCGATTCTACCCTCAGTTCAGAACTCGCACTCATTATTTGAACATGAATCCGATTAGATCAAATGCGCGCCCACGCCGCGTATCGAACGCCAGCACGCCATCCTGGACGCAGCTTCTTTTGCAAGAGGGATCCCCAAAACTAGTGGCAGCTTGCAGTTCTGGCATTGGACTATTCTTGCTGTCATCTTATTTTCTCTCCATTGGATTCTCGCCAGACGTTACGCTTGGACAAGGAGCGCTTGTAGTTCTTGAAACCTTTATTGTGGGATTATTTTTTGTCATCTTTATGAGTTTCGGATTAAGCGCAGCCGGCTGGGGATTTAGACTAACTAGCGAAAGTCCAATTCCTTCATCAGGCCCCACGCGATGGCCCATATTGAAAATAGCGTTACTTAGAATCGTTCTCGCGCAGTTGATTGTAATATCGGCTATCTCGATAAACAGTTCAAATGGGCTTCGCGGCATCGACCACTGGAGTTATGTGTGGGGCGCATCTTGGCTTGCATTTCTGCTTGTAGGCCTTTTCCTATGTTTCAACGGCCGGCTACCGAACGAATCGATGAAACAGTTAGTTTGGAACCTGTTAGCCATCGGATTTTGCACTCTTATTGCTATAATATCCGCCGCCTCTTTGTTTAGCCTTGGAAGCAAGGATAACCCCCCGTATTTATATTTTGCACTGTCGGTTCAAATAATATTGTACTCCACCTTGGTTGGAATATCTCCTCGCGATAATCGCACGCTGCCGTTGATATTCATGATAATCTCGCTCGTCGCCTCCGTTGCGGCGCAGAATGCAACGAGCCCATTATTGAGAGTAATGGCAGTTTCCGTAGGAGTGGCCGAGCGAGATGCGGTTGATCTGTTTTTGCCGAGCGATGTTTGCGGACGTGTGAGGCTTAAATCGCAAACCGTATGTAAAGATAACGAGAAGTTAGAAGGTGTCTTGTTGCTTAACAAGCTAGGTGGTATTTGGCTATTGGACATCCAAGGGACAAAATTTACCGTGCCAGGGCAGGGCATTGTGGTCAGAAGGGATGGCACAATTTAGGCCTGTCCCTTGGCGACGACGTCGAGACACGGGCAACAGTGGCACGCGCAGTGAAGTTGTTCGCCGCCTCGAACGCACTGCTGTGATTCTGACGAACGACACTTGAAACAGGGCGCGCCGCGTGGAAAAAGAACGGTTGGAGGAAACGCTTGGGACAGTCTATGCGCTGCTTTTGGCTGAGGGCATGAGCGAGGCGGCTCGACTCGTGCGAGAACATCCTGCGAAAGCGGAGCAAACGGGCTACGACAATTGGAACGGCGGCACCGAAATCTGGGAAATCCAGATCGAGATCCCCGCGCAGGAGTTCGCCCGCCTGGGCGCAAAGCGAGCGCAGCTGGAAGAACAGATCAGCGCGCGACTGAAAACAATCTTGGAGACCGACTTTCAGGACTGGTACTCCGCCAAGCTCATCCCTGCGAAGGTGAGGCTCAAGGACTGGCGCTCGGCAAATGCGGAGTTGCCGAGGCAGGTCCGCATCAACATCCTGGATGGCATGCGGCTCGAGAATGTCGTCTGGTGCGGGACGCTCGATGATGTCGAATTCCTGAGTCGCATTTTCGACTTGCAGCGATTGCCTTCCACCGACAGCCGCTATCAGGACGCCGCGGGTGACATCTGGCAGCACTGCATCAATAACGACGACTGGGATCGCGACTGGGTCTTCAACGATGATCGCTTCGACCTGATCGGCGGCACAAGCGACCAGTTCTTGCGCTTCCTGTGCGAAGTTGTCCATCCCGTGGTACGGCCGGTCCGGGACGAGGCGATCAAGCTGGTGCTGCATTTCAACGAGCAATTGCGCCCGGCCGGCTGGGAACTCTATGAGGAGGAGCGAATCGCGGGCCGCCCCCGGTTTGCCTATCGTCAAGTCAGTCACCATGCCTCGCGGGTCGTGTCACGCGCCCGGAACGTTGCCGATGCCTTGGACGCGGGCTGGATGGCCAAGGAGATCGAGCGCGTCGAGAACGCAGTGGAGCAGGACCCGGCGCTAGCCATTGGAACGGCAAAGGAGCTCGTTGAAACCTGCTGCAAGACGATTCTCACCAAGCGGGGTGTTGGCTTCACGAAATCCGAGGATCTCGGCGACCTCACTAAAAAAATCGCGAAAGAGCTGCAACTTGTCCCAGAGGGAATCAACGATGAAGCGAAGGGTGCGGAGAACATCCGCCTGATCCTACGTAACCTCACTCAGCTGACAAACAACCTGGCACAGTTGCGTGGTCTCTACGGCACCGGGCATGGCCGTGACGGCCAATATCGGGGTCTGCAACCACGTCACGCCCGATTGGCCGTAGCCTCGGCTGTCGCCTTTATCGACTTCATCACCGACACCTACCGCCACAGAGAGGCATGCACGCCAAAATAAGAGGCAGGCCGGTTTGGGCGTCTGAGGTGTCCAAGCTGGCAGCCGCGGTGGCGACGATGGGAGATCCGAAAGCGTTCAAATCGGGGCGGGAGTTTGCGGCATGGCTTGGACTGGTTCCGGGTCAGGTCGACGAGCAGATCAGCAAGCGGCGACCGAAGAACGTAGTGACGGTAGCGCTGGCCAACAAGATGGCGCGGACGATCTGGGCGTTGCTCGCTTTGGTCGGTCCACTTCTATGGTATGGCAACAGGGTATGCTACTCGAGCTGACCGAGACGGAATTCATTGGGATAACATCCGAGTTGGCTCGCGGCCCGGCGTGCGAGAATACGCCGCGACCAGATGCTGACTTGCTGCGGTCGCCAAAACACAACGCGGAGACGATATTGGCCAAGAATCTGCTTTACGGCCTGGTAACGATGGTACTTGCAACATCGGCGTTTGCCGGCGAGCGCTACATAGAAGTATGGAACCCGCCGGAGGCGCACAGTTCTGCCGGGAAACACCTTAAGCCATCGGCACGCAAACCGAAGAAAAGTCGTGTAGGCCCTCCTGCATGCAGCCGGACGCGTCGAGTAGCGGAAGTATCAACATTACGGTCGGCCACAACGACAAGGCCGGGCAGGCCGACATTCAACGACATTCCGAGGCAGATTACGCCAGAGGGCAACGTGCTTCGTGTGGCAGGCGGCCAGTCTCGAATTGGCGTTGAGCGCTGATGCAGTCCGGGTGCTACAAGGGTGATTGTCCTATTGCTGCAATTTGATACGGTCGCGCCCCCAAAATTCATTGGGAGTCAATGACTTGCGAATGCGTCGAAATTTTCGATAGAAGGGACCTCGGAAGCCTTGCTGCGAGCGGGTTTCCGGACCGGTCACCGTATCAATCTGCAGAAAAAGGACGATCACCCCAAATCGGCTCGCGACCTGCAGCGCAGGGCCGAACGCGCCGGGGCCGAAGCGGCGCTAGCGCGCCACCTACTGGCAGAATTGCGGGTGGCGCCACCCCGGCGGGGGGAAGGTAGTGGCGGGCGGCGGCGACCCGCGGGATCCAGGCAGAGATGGCCGACTACGCCCTGACCATGGAGGAACTGCGGTCGACAGGGTGCTTTGATCCGCCGCCAGCCCTGTCGGCGGCGGTCTGCAATGCCGAAGGACTGGCCTTGGACGGACAGGGCGAGATGCAGGCCTGGCTCAAGCGGGCGGTCAATGCGGGGCAAACGCAGGAGTTTTTGCGGGCCGGATAGCGCCGCCAATTACGCCAGCTTAAGCAGTGGATCGGTTTGGGGCACCGTACACTTGTGATAGCAAATTCTTTCTATCAACACGAAAGGGACGATCATATCAGTCCAGCGCGCCTGATGCCGCAAGATCAACCAGAGTATCCACTACATACCGAACCTTCGGTCGAAGGTGCGCGACCTTGGGCCAAACAACATGGACGTCGATGTTTTCGGTCGCAACTGAGTCCAAAAGAGAGACCAGCGTACCCGCCCTCAGGTGCTCTCTTATGAGGCACATTGGCATCTGGCAAATACCTAAGCCCGCAACTGCCGCATCGATGATGGCGTCACCGTCGGTGATTTGGTGTGTCGGCGGAGGAATAATGCGGAAAAGCTGGCCCTGCTGAGTTATACGCCAGGACAGCGGCTGTCCACGGCGGTGCCCAACGATGCATGCATGGTCTTGCAGTTCATCAACTGTCTGGGGCTCGCCTCGCCTTGCGACATAGTCGGGAGCTGCAGCAATGACCATTCTTGTGCTAATTAGCCGGCGGGCGACCAGCGCGCTCGAGCTTTCCAGTTCCCCAAACCGTACGAGAAGGTCGACACCTTCTTCAATCGGGTCGATGAGGTAATCCGAGAACGTCATGGTGAACTGGAGCGCGGGCTGGTCGCGCCCAATCCGGAGCAGGATGGGTACAAGGATACGTCGACCGAATGCTGCCGGCATATCGACCCGCAAGCGACCCACTGGTCGATGTTGGCCGGGGCCCAGTGCGCTCTCAGCCGCGGAAATATCGTCCAGCGCGCCAGCGCAGGCGGAAAAATATGCCTCGCCATCCGCAGTCAGAGCGATGCTACGTGTTGTGCGGTGAAACAGCTTGACCCCCAACCGCTCCTCAAGCTTCGCTATGGACTTCCCCACAGCGGACTTGGTCATCCCTAGCTGTTCAGCCGCCTCGGTGAAGCTCCGGGCTTTTGCGGCAGCGACAAAGATTATGATTCCGCCGAATGAATCCAGTTTAGCCATGGGTTGTGCCATATTTGAAGACCTGTAGTCTTCAAATATGGCTAACGTAGCCTAGTTGTCAACCCATGTATGACGATCTCGTTGCCTGTATCGCTCCGATGAAGACCGATCTCAGATTTTGACGCAGCGCCCGGTCTCGGCTGCCTCAAAGGCACAGTTGGCGATTCGCAACGCGCGAATACCATCCCGGGGAGTTGCCGGCATAGGCGTTTTACCTTCCAACGCCGTCACAAACCGGTCAAGCTCGACCTTGTACGAGTCCGCGTGGCGCTCAAGGAAGAAGTTCAGCAGCGGCTCACGTGCGTCCGTCGCGCCGCTAGTCCACCGACGCAGCGTCGTTGGCCTATGGTTGTCGTTGAGTAACATGCCCTTGGAGCCGAACACCTCCAGGCGCTGGTCGAAACCGTACACGGCCTGCCTCGAGCCATTGATATGGCATTGCTTGCCGGAAGCAGTCCTGAGCAGAACCATCACGCTGTCGTAATCGCCCAGCGCCTCAAGAGCAGGGTCCACCAGGCGATTCCCCATGGCCATAACTTCGACGGGTTCCTCACCCAGCAACCAGCGCGCAGTATCGAAATCATGGATGGTCATGTCGCGGAAGATGCCTCCCGAGTGCCGAAGATACTCCGTTGGTGCGAGACCAGGGTCGCGACTGGTAATGACGATTTGTCTCACGTCACCGACCTCACCATCTTCAATGGCCTGCTTCACGCGCATGGCGTCTGGGTCAAACCGCCTGTTGAAAGCAAGCATCACCGTGCCATGGTGACGTTCAATTTCCTCCACTGCCGCAAGCGCTCGCTCGATATCGAGGTCGATTGGCTTCTCACATAGAACTGGCTTACCCAGTCTGACTGCCCTAAGGGTCAAGTCAATGTGGGTATCAGTCGGCGTTCCAATGATGACCGCGTCCACATCCTCACGGTCGATGGCTGCAGCGCAATCGACGGAGGAGTCGCAGCCAAGTTGCGCCGCCAAGGCTTCCACACCTTCCTTGTACGGGTCAGCTACCACCACCAACTTGAGGCGCCGGTCGGCAGCGACATTGGCTGCGTGAATTTTTCCAATGCGACCTGCACCCAATACTGCAACGCGCAGCATATCTGTCTCCTACTTTGATTAGTACGTTTTGTGTAAGCTATTTGGCCGTCAACATCGCAGGAACTAGGAGCTCGATGGTCACTTCCTGTCAGCCATAACATGCTTGCGACGTCATTCGCTTGCCACCCTGTGGAAAACCCGCGAGATGCGAGTGGACCGCGCTGACTTGCATGATCTACTGCGGCACGCACGCTATGTCTATCGCGATGACAACTGGTTAAGCCAAGCTGCGAATGCTGCCTCCATCGACGCCCCATACCGCTGATGTCACAAAGGACGCGAGGTCGGACGCCAAGAACACAATGACGTTGGCGACCTCCTCGGGCGTGCCGAGGCGCTTTAGCGGCAACTGGCGCAGGGAGAGCTCGTGCTCGACCGCGTCGCGCGGCGACATTCCGTGGAACTTGCCCATCGTGTCCGCGAAGCCACCGTCTTTAGTCCAGAAAGGAGTCCAGACAGGACCAGGGGCGACGGCATTCACACGAATCTTGGGAGCCTCCGCACGTGCCAGGCCTTTGGTAAGCGCGAGCACGGCGGCTTTGGATGCCGAATAGTCGATGGGAACAGGTTCCGGCTGACGTGCGAGGTCGGATGCGTTATTGATGATTACCGCCTTGTCCCGGTTTCTCAGGACGGGCAGCAAGTACCGGCAGGTGCGCACATAGCTCATGAAGTTGAGATTCATCGTGAAGTCCCACTCTTCATCAGACAGTTCATCGAACGTGCGAACTTTTCCAGCACCCACGTTGTTCACAAGGATGTCCACTTGACCATTGTGACGTTGCAGCGCTGCATCAATCCCGGTGATGACGCCATCGGCGCTGGATAGGTCAGCGCGGGCCACCGTGACGTCGGTTCCAATTGCCGAGATTTCCGCTTTGACTTCTTGCAGTGCGTCGGAGTTGATATCGACAAGGCATACGCGAGCGCCTTCCCGTGCGAAGGCGAGGGCAGTGGACCGTCCAATGCCTTGTGCAGCTCCGGTGATGAGAACAATCTTGTCTTTGAGTCCGGTATCCATTTTGTGTCTCCAATTATTCTTTCCTTCTGCTTCGACAGCCCCGATGCGATCTCCGCGCTGCGGTTCGACGACCCGTGGTCCTCGCTAAATCGGTGGCGTGGGGAAATTTGACAAGCAGAAATACGATGCTCATCCTAGCGATTGTCTACTCGTTTGATGAACGGACGAATCTCGATAGACTTCCAGATGCCCGCCTTGTTAAAGGGGTCTCCGTCAACGAACCGTTGGATTTCCTCGGCACCATCCGCCTCGTAGAGAAAGAAGCTGCCAATCATCGTCTCTCCGTCCGGGAGAGTCAGAGGGCCGGAGACGAGAGTCTTGACAGGGGCGGTTTCAAGGTACGCTTTGTGCGCGTCGTAGTGTTCAAGCCGCCGCTCGACCATGCCGGCATGGTCAAGGCAATAGACAATGAAATGCATATCTCACCTTCCAACGTGACAGATTCTCGGACCGTTCAATTCGATGGTTCAATGGTCCCTTGGGGGCACGCCATCGAACGCGTCTTGTATCAGCGCCTGGATTGCTGCACGTTCGATAGGTCGCGGGTTCCAATAAGGGTTCCCAGAGGCAATCTCCGCTGCGCGTTCAACGTCCTCTGCGCGCAACCCGATATCCTTTAGTGCAATTGACGCCCCATTGGCCTTCGCGAGTTCATAGATGCCGATTGCTGCATCGTCGGTGCGCAGGGCACGCGCGATACGCTCCATCGCATCGGGTGCAGCGCGGCGGTTATATGCAAGAGCGTGCGGCAATACAATGGTATGGCTCTGTGCATGCGGCAAGTTGAAGCTGCCGCCAAGCGTGTGGCAAAGCTTGTGATGCAGCGCCATTCCCACGCTGCCGAGTACGGAACCGCAGAGCCAGGCACCATACAGTGCGTCCGACCGCGCCGTGATGTCGTTCGGGGCCGCGACAATACCAGGCAGGGAACGAGCCAGTGCCGCGATACCCTCTTCGGCCATCAAGCTCACGACCGGATTAGCATCTCGTGAATAGAGACCTTCGGCAGCGTGGGCTATCGCGTTAATCCCGCTCGTTACCGACAATTCCACGGGCAACGAAACGGTGAGGTCGGGGTCATAGATGACGGTCCTCGGCAAAACGCGTAAGTCCGTTCCCGTCTTCTTCAGACCCGACTCCGTGATGCCGTAAATCGGTGTCATCTCGCTCCCGGCGTACGTGGTCGGAATAGCCAGGATGGGAAGGCTAGAGTCCAGTGCGATGGCTTTACCCAAGCCGACAGTCGAGCCGCCGCCTACGGCAACCGCACAGTCGGCACCTACCTCGCGCGCGAGGGCGCGCGCAGTGTGCGCCAACTCCATCGGAACATGCATTGTCGCCTTGTCAAAGACGGCGACTGCTCTGTTACCGAGACGAGCTGCCACGGCATCGCCAAGTTGCCTCTGCTCGGGACTGCAAAGAATGATCGCCCGGTTGGCGTTGAGCTGCAGCACTTCGCGCTCCAAATGCTGCAGACTGCCAGCGCCAAAGACAACGCGAGTCGGCCGTCCCTGATAAACGAAATCAAGCTTGTTCATTCAGCGATTCCTCGCATTCTTTGGTGCTGACTACCTGCTCGGATTGATAGTCAACTTGATACCTCTCAATACGCAGGTCACCCAACTCCATGCGCACGCGCAGGTGCTCGGCATGAACCGCATATGCGTCCAGTGCTTCTTGCGATTCGAACTCTGTCACGAGAACTACGTCGCAGGCGTAATCGACCCTGCTGGTGTCGATGCCCACTTCGAGATGGCGCATGCCGGGGATACGTCCGCGTAAGCCATCAAAGCTATCCTTCACCTTTCGAGAAGCAATCTCTCGCTCGACCTGCGAATCGCCACGCACCCGCCACATCACAATATGGCGAATCATGCGGACACCACCGCAGGGTTCAGAACGAAGTCGTAATTCAGGCTGTACCAGGGCGTCTCCCGGAGTTTGCCATCTGGTGCCACACCAGGCTCATGTCGCACCCACTCCGCAATCAAGGTTGAGCGCACACCGAAGACCACATCGGAGTCCAAGTACTGGTCACCGTCACGGAATACGTGCGTGATGAGCGTCTCGTACCCAGGAGCGGCAATCATGAAGTGGAGATGGGCGGGGCGCCACGGATGACGGCCGGTCGCCGCCAGCATACGTCCTACTGGACCGTCGTGCGGAATGGGGTAAGCTTCCGCAAGAATGGAGCGGAAATTGAAAAATCCTTCCGCGTCCGTCTTGAGCCGTCCCCGCGCTTGAAGAATATTGTCGCTTGCATTGATGGGCTTCTGCACATCATAGAAGCCCTCATCATCCGACTGCCACACGTCGAGCCACGCGTTTGGAACTGCGTCTCCATTGGCGCCACGAACTTGTCCGCTTACGTAGCAGGGCGCTCCAGTTGCACCATTCGAGATATCATCGCCGTTGTTATAGATAGGGGCTCCCTCGACGAAGAAGGGTCCGAACACGGTCGCTTCGGTACAATTCGACGGCTTTCGATTATTCTGCGACGTGACCAGCATCGACAAGCCGAGCGTGTCCGACAGTAGTATGAACTCCTGACGTTTGTCGTCAGTGATATGGCCGACTTCGGTAAGGAAATTGATTGCGTTAAACCACTCTTCTTCCGTGAGGTGCACATCGCGGGCAAATGCGTGCAGATGTTGAACCAAACTGGTCATGATGGTTCTTAGCCGCGAATTTTCGCACTTCGCAAACGAGGCAATCACCGCCTGAGTGATTGTGTCTTCATTGATATTACGCATATTTGCGTCTCCGTATCGTGTACGCCTTGCCAAACGTTCCAGTTGAAAAGGTAAGTCCTATCGCGCCCGAAGAAAATGCCCTGTCGTGAAATGACATTTTCAGTCCGCGAAAGAAACGATCAGCGTCCGTTCCGCTAGGCTCCAACGTTCGCCTTGGCGCGCACGATTGTGGAGCTCAACTCTACTGTGTGACGAACAAAACGCACTTTATCTCCACCCGTGACTACACCATAGTGCGTTCAAGTCGGATGGAATAATCGTGAGTGATTGTTCCGCGGTGTGTGACGGAGAAGACTGTGGATCGCTGGACCCAAATTCAACTTTTTGTTTTGACGGCAGACCTGGGCAGCCTGTCCAGGGCGGCTGAGCAGCTAGAGATATCCAACGCGCAAGCAAGTCGAACCTTGGGAGCGCTGGAGGCTCAGCTCGGAACCCGTCTCATTGAGCGCACAACTCGCCGCATGTGGCTGACCGACGCCGGGCGGGAATATCATCGTCGCTGCAGTGCGGTGATTTCGGAACTTGCGGAAGCTGATTCGATTGCTTCTGCAGAAGCCATGAGGCCTCGGGGTGTATTACGCGTAACGAGTTCAGTCTCTTTCGCGACAATGCATATTGCGCCTGCGCTACCGGAGTTTCTGAAGCGGTACCCGGACCTGTCTGTGCAGATTGTGGCTGCAAATCAATACAGAGACTTCATCGAAGCAGGGATTGATGTGGCCATTCGGACAAAGGAGCAAGAAGCCGACTCCGGTATTACTGTCCGGCGCTTGGCTGAAACTCGACGAGTATTGGCTGCCTCACCAGCCTATCTTGCGACGCACGGGCGACCGGAGGCACCGGAGGACCTCAAGAAGCATAAGATGCTTGTTTACAATTTGGCAGTGAGTCCTAATGAGCTGCATTTCCGTCGAGAAAAGGAAGAATGTAGTATCTCCATCTCTTCTGCGCTCGACTCCAATGAAGGCCAGGTTATTGTTGCAGCCGGTCGTGCAGGGTTGGGTATAGTTATTCAACCTCTATACATAATTTACGACGATATAGTGTCTGGCCGACTCATACCCGTCCTGGAGGATTGGCACCTCCCGCGCCTGACAATCAACCTTGCGTATCAAAGTCGTCGACATCAGCCGGCAAAGATTCGTGTTTTTACGGATTTTCTGATTGAAAGGGTCCGAGCCTTGGACCTGGAGAAGCGGTGGATGACGTTCGCGACATAACTGGTGTGCGGACCACGAAAGCACGTCACTAACCTCATGGATGCACTGTCGCCGGTTTGAGGCGACCACGCACCCTAAGCTTCTCCTTATGGCAAAACTACGCCGGAGCGCGTGGGATGTGCCAGAAGCTCCGTCCTTGCGCAGAGCGCAACGCGATTCGGAATAATGACAAAAAAATGCCGTTTCACTCAAACGTATGAGCGAAACGGCTCTGTTGTTTATGTCGGCCCCCTAAATCCGGACAGTACTAAATGTATAGTCCAATAGTAGACGGCTCATTGCTTAATCAGACAACGTGTTGTTCCCCTCCGCGTCGCCGTGCGAGGCGCTCCAGTGGTGCAGCCAGAATGCTGCCAAGCCGTCCCTCGAGTAGCACGACCAGCAGAAGCAGCAGGCCGTTGACCAGCAGAATCTGCGTCGAAGTCGCGTTCAGAAGGCCCAGTCCGTTATTGAGCACGGTCAAAATCAACACGCCACATGCAACGCCTAGCGGAGAACCAATTCCCCCGCCCAAGGCTACGCCACCAACAATCGCCGCGGAAGCGGCTTGCAAAAGGACGTTGCTGCCTAAAGTCGCCGAAGCTGTCGCCAGACTAAGGGAGATCAGACTTCCGCCCAGTGAGGCGAGCCCAGCGGAGATAGCGAAAGCTACGGTAAGCGCGGCACCGACCCGGGCCCCACTCTGAACCGCTGCTTTACGGTGTCCGCCCGACGCATAGATGTCCCGCCCGAGCGTGGTGTAGTGCAGAAAAAGCGCCACTGCGAGGTAGCATCCGATCGTAATCAGGCTGCGCGGCGAGAAGATTCCCAGAAGGTTTTGGTCGAGAAAATCGGAAACGTCTAAGTTCTCGTAGCTCAGAACCCGACCACCCGCAAGCCAATACCCGATACCGGTGAGGAACATCATTGAACCGACGGTAGTGACGAGCGAGGACACGCCAAGCCACGGCAGCAGTACAGCATTTGCAACACCGACAGCCACGCCGAAAGCGACTGCCAAGAAGATACCAAGCAGTACAGAGTCCTGGCCAAACTTCACCGTAATCAGACCAGCAACTGTGGCGATGGCGGCCACACTCAAATCGAATTCACCGGCAATCATCGTTACCGAGAGGCCCAACGCTACGATACCGAGGAGAGCAAAGGCCTGAAGAATCGCGTACAGATTCGCCTCCGAAAAGAACTGATTCACGGAGAGGCCGAACCCGACAGGCATGCCAATAAGCAATACCACACGAATTACGAGATTGAGAATGCGTTGCGACTTATTCATTTCTATCTCCTCTTATTTCTTGCGAGGCTGCAGCTTTGCGAGCAATGCGCCGAAGACCACCGCACCCAGAACAACGATTCCCTTCACTACAAGTTGGTACTCATAGCTGACGCCGCTGACAAGAAGAATGTTGCTAATCACAGCTAGGAAAACTGCGCCGATGACGGCATCCGATATCTGGCCACGCCCCCCGCGGATGGATACTCCGCCGACAAGAACCGCAGCGATGGCATTGAAGTCGAGGTCTATCCCGTAAGTCAGATTGCCTTGCGCAGAGGCCGAAGCGATAAGCGAGCCGGCCAGCGCTGCCGCAGCACCAGCGAAGCCATAGCAGAAGAGTGTTGCGAGGGTTAAGCGGATACCGGCGATGCGGGCGACTTCAGGGCGCATCCCCATCAACCGGATTTCCCGGCCAAGTCGCATCTTCTGAAGAATGAAGCTTCCGATACAGGCGAAGACAACGAGAACAATAATCTGGGTAGGCAGCCAGCCAAACAGCTTACCTTGGCCAAGCCAGCTGGCGTCACCTTTGCCGATTACAGTCAGTCCACCCGTATAAACAACTCCAAGGCCAAGAATGATGGAAGACGTCGCAATCGTCGTAATAATCGGATTTGCTTTGCCCCAGGCAATGACCCAACCTTGCATCACGCCCATCAGAAGGCCCGCTAGCACGACGAGGAACACGGTCGGTCCCAGCCCTAAATGAATCAGCGCCGCGAACATGACCGTGGACACGGCGGCGCTGGCACCCATCGACAACATGAACAGATTGCCGCTCAGCGTGATGAATGCCATCCCGATTGCGCCGACACCTACAGCCGCCACCGAGTACATGAGGGATTGAACGTTCCCGAAGTCGGTGAAGTGAGGAACCGCGGCCCAAGCGATGGCAATCAAGAGGATAGTCGCCATTCGAATCGACGCGGCATGGATGCTCGTTGTGCCGAGAAGGGCGCTACCACAACGCCGGACGAAACTCGGCGATGAGTGAATCGCCGGTTCAAACGCAACTTTATGCATGTCCTACCTCCAAATTCTGGTTCCGAAAGGAGACGTGACCATGTTCCGGCTCGCCGCCGCCCGCGACGATGTCATGCAGGATGGTGTCGCCGTCCATCTCGTATCGTGCCTTGTGCCTGACAACCCGTCCTCGAAATACTGTCAAGACCGTATCTGCAAGCTCCAGGATTTCCTCAAGGTCAGTCGAGTAAAAAATGATTGCAAGCCCGTCGTCCGCCATGCGGCGTAGCGTGGCGTAGATTTCACTACGCGCACCGATGTCCACGCCACGCGTTGGCTCGTTCAGCAGAAGAAGGCGAGGAGCGAGTGCGGCGGCCTTTGCCAGAGAGACCTTCTGCTGATTGCCACCGCTCAGTGTCGATACTTCGTGTGGCAGACGTTTTGGGTCAATCGCAAACATGGCGGCCAACCGCGCGGCTTCCACGTGTTCGGCAGACGTTTGCATCACGCCAGCGCGACTAAATTTCGCCATCACAGACGAAGTGATGTTTAGCGCGATAGGGGCATCGAGAAACACCCCTTTGTCTGCTCGGTCTTCAGCTACATAGGCAACGCCTTCACGGAGAGCCGTGCGTACGCTGCTTATCGAAGCCGGCTTGCCGTCTAACCGTACGGATTCGGAGACGTCTCCACGCAGGCCGGCGAGGGCTTCTACGACCACCTCTGCGCCGGAGCCGAGCTGACCTACCACGGCGATAATCTCGCCAGGAGATACGTCGACCGAAAGGTTATGAAGCTTGTCGTCGACGCTGAGGTTGCTGATGGAAACGCGTGGCGTCACCTTGCCTCGGTTCGCTGGCGGAGCAACGTTGCTATGAACGAGTTCCCGGCCAATCATCGCCTTCACAACCTCTGCCGTTGTCATGTCGGCAGTATGGGCCGTCACAACGTGCTGTCCATTTCTGAATACAGTGATTCGGTCGGTCAATGCGAACACTTCATCGAGGCGGTGACTGACAAAGATCATCGAAGTGCCCTGGTCGCGAAGTCTGCGAGCGACATCGAACACTCGCACGATTTCGGCGTCCGAAAGTGTAGCCGTCGGCTCGTCAAGTAGCAGGACCTTTGCCTGTCGCGACATGCCACGGGCGATTTCTACTAGTTGGCATTCAGCGAGGCTAAGCCGTCCCGCTGGCGAATCAAGCTTTACGTGCGATAGGCCAACGGAGTCCAGATGAGCGCGAACAGAATCGCGGTATTGGCTACGTCGATAAATCTCACCCTGATCCGCGCCGCCAAGCATGATGTTGTCGAGAACTGAAAGCGTCGGAACAATCGCCAATTCTTGGTGAACAATCGAAATCAGCTTGGGGTCGGTTCGATGACCAAGCCGCAATTGCTGTCCGTCAACGGTAATGCTTCCGTCGTCGGGGGAGACGAGGCCACCCAGAATCTTGATGAAGGTGCTCTTTCCTGCGCCATTCTCGCCGCAAAGCGCATGGATTTCACCTGGCGCAAGCTCCAGGCTCACACCGGTGAGCGCTTTGACACCGCCGTAGTGTTTTGTCAGATTGCGAGCACTAAGTAGGCTCGGTACGGCGCCGAGGCCTGCGCCGCTATTTAGATTTTTTTGCATCGTCTTCCTCCTGGAGTGAACATCGGAGGCTGTTCACTCAGCCAGCTCTTCATGCTCCATCGAACCACTGTGGGAGAATTTGGGCATGTCCTATCGCGTTTCTCATGTTGGCGACCAGTCGAGCGAGCGGCACGTTCGTTTGCAGTTCGTTCTGAAGCTCTTCGCGAAGACGAGGAGCTTGGGACGCCCACATGAGAGCGAAGCTACAGCGGCGAGGGAATCGGCATCCCCGACGGTCAGGGATGCCTGACCTTAAGCGAGTCGACTCTTCGGTGGCCACGCCGCGGTTACTTCAAAGATTATTTGTTCGTCTGGTAAAGAGATATGCTCGCCAGTGAATTGATATTTACCGGGGACGAAACTATCGGCGCTAATGCGCGCCCGACAAGGACCGTTACGGTGCTATATCAAGCACAAACGGGCGTCTCATGACGCCCGCGCAGTTTATTCGGCGCTGTGTTGACGTTAGAGAGCGATTCGTCGCATCTCGGACGACGACCGGATTGCCGCATCGACGACGCGTTGAATTTCCCAAGCCTCTCGGAAGTCAGGGGACGCCGGCTTGTTGCGGTCGATGGCGTCAAGGAATCCGGCCATTTCGATGGTTTTCAGGTCATTGAACCCAGTTGGTGGCCGCCTGCGACAGTGAAATTGGAATACGGAGGATGAGCCGGACCCGCTTCAATCCGCGAAAAGCCCGAGGTCCTCGGGTCGGTACCAGCGCGGTAGTAGTGCAACTCGTTGAAGCGCTCTTGCGAGAAGTGCAGAGCTCCCTTGGTTCCGTACACCTCGAATTCGAGCTGCATCTTTCGCCCCGTGGCGACCCAGTTTGCCTCAATCGAACCGGAGCAGCCACGCTCGAAATTGACAATCATCCTCGCGATATCATCGACCAATACTTTCACGATGTTCGGTCGAGCCCTGAGCGATCGGGCGCATCCGATTCACAGTTTCGAGTTGTGCGTCGACCTGCGTAATGGGACCAAGCAGGAAACGTGACAAGCCGACAATGTGGTTGCCGATTTCGGCAAGTGCGCCTGCACCGTTTTCCGGCGAGACCCTCCAGCTGTATGGGATGGTGGGGTCTGCCATGTAGTCTTCGGCGTGCACGCCGCGGAAGCTGGTGATTTCACCAAGCTCACCGTCAGCAATCATCTGACGGGCCAGCTCAAGGATGGGGTTCTTGATGTAGTTGTACCCTACCTGTGTGATGACTCCAGCGGCTTCCGCTGCCTCCATCATCGCCTGGGCGTCTCCGGCTGACGGAGCGATGGGCTTCTCGCAGTGAACGTGCTTCCCTGCTGCAATGGCAGCCAATGCCATCTCCCTGTGCAGACTACAGGGGGTGGTGATGGACACGACTTCGATGGAGCGGTCCCCAAGGAGCGTACGCCAGTCAGTGGTGGCACGCTCGAATCCAAACTGTTCTTGCGCCTTGTGCGCCTCTTGCTCGCTGACGTCAGCGACCGCTACGAGCCGAGGCTGTAGCGTGTCAGGAAAGGCGTTTGCCACTACGCGGTAAGCGAGCGCATGTGCCTTTCCCATAAAGCCGGTTCCAATTACCGCAACACCTATATCGCGTCTCATCCCTTCCACCCAAAGAGATGCTGCCGCATTCGCAGATGCGGCAGCATGAATGCTCTATTCGGAAAACATGTGGCTAATGCCAGTTAGCCATCGGCGTGCGTCTGCTCTTACTTCTGCTGGGAGTAGCAAACCTTCACGTTACCCTTTGTCGCAATGGGATTAGGCAGATATTGAACCGCCTTCGGCGTTCCACCGCTGGCGAGTGTCTTAGCGGCCGCTGCAGCATAGGCGCCATCGTCGAACGGGGATTGATTCACGGTTGCGTAGGCCTTGCCTGCCGAAACCAGTTCTACGCCAGACGCATCGCAGCCATGGCCAACAAGCACGAGCTTCGACGGGTCCAGCCCAAGGCGCTCTGCCGCCGTAACCGTGCCGCGTAGCTGTGCATCATTCTGCGTGTAGACGCCTTTCACGTCCTTGTGCTGGGTAAAGAGCGCGGATGCTGCGGCTCCAGCTTTAACTGCGTCCCAGTCACCAGGCATGGCGCCCACCACCTGGATTCCGGGAGCACTTTTTTTCAGCTCTTTCACGAACCCTTGGTACCGCTGAACTTGCGGCGGAGTGCCCATTGGCCCATTGATGACCACAACTTTTCCGGTCAAGCCGTAGCCCTTTTCCTTGAAGCCCTGAATCATCGCCTTGGCTGCCGCCTCGCCGTTGCTGATGTCATTGGGTCCAGTGAATGCCTTCCAGTAACGCGCGTACTTTTCGTCCGGCATCGAGTTCGAAATCACGAGCGGAATTTTCGCTTGATTGATCTTTCGAATCGACGGAACCATTGCGCTGGAGTCGGTCGGCACGAGAACAATCACGTCGGGCTTCTGGGCGAGTGCTTGCTCGACTTGGGTGGCCTGTTCGTTCGCATCGTAGTTTGTGACCTTCACGTCAAGATTCAGGCCCTGCGTCTGGGCCTCCTTTTGGAACCCCTTAATGTAAAGTGCCCAATACTCCACGCTTTGAGTCGGCATTAGGAGCGTGACGCGGGGCTTGTCTGCAGCATGAGATGCAATGCTCAGCGTGCCAGCAAGAGTGGCGATAGCAATACACGAAATGGTGGGCTTGAGGCACTTCACTTTGAGTCTCCTGGCTAGACGGCTCTCCGGAACGAAGGTCGTCGGTTCTTGAGGTGTTGCGGCTAAGTTAAGCCTTGACTCTTTGGAGAAAAATGCGGTGAAGCGAAAAGATTTTTACATGACGAGCAAAAATCTTCGGGACAGCCTCCAATACAATCGAATCGACGCTGCCCGCCAATAGACAACGTTCTAAGCGGGCCCGCTCCGCTGCCTCGTGTGGTCCATTAAGTGACAGTGAGGGGTGGCCCGACCGGCGCAAGGTTGCCAAGTCGGCATTTGTTTTCTCTATACAGGTAACCCGAAATGTCAAAATCCAATATCGAACTGGTGGCGGCGTATTTCACGCTGGCTGGGGACGTTTATCCGTTTGGGCCGACTGAAATCAGCCCATTTAGCTTCCGATGCCGCGTAGAGGCGGCTGCGAAGGCCGGTTGGGCCGGAATTGGCCTAATCCATTCGGATATCTGGGCCACGGCGGACAAAATCGGCTTTGCCGAGATGCGCCACATCCTTGAAGCAAACGGCATTAAGCATGTCGAGTTCGAATTCCTCGTGGATTGGTATCACACCGGCGAGCGCCGTCGTACGTCAGACAGCATGTGCCACTACTATCTCAAGGCCGCCGAGGAGCTTCATGCGCGCATCGTCAAAGTGGGGCCGGGCATCGGAGAAGACACGGCCGATGTGGCACTGATGGTGAACGAGTTCGGCAAGCTGGCCGAGGATGCTGAGAAGCGCGGCACCCAAGTCATGCTCGAAATCATGCCATTCAGCAATGTCCGAACCATCGAGACCGGTCGCGCCATTGTTGAAGGCGCAAATAAAGCCAATGCTGGTCTATTATTGGACGTCTGGCACCTGTCGCGCGGCAACGTCGACTTCAATGAAATCGCCAACATCAAGCCTGGCTTTATCAAAGGTATCGAACTTGATGACGCCGACCGCTATGCCGTGGAGCCCCTTTGGATGGACACGATTCACAAGCGCCGCCTGCCAGGCGAAGGTGTCTTGGACGTGAAGGGTTTCATCAAGGCCGTTCAGGCGACGGGGTTCGATGGTCCGTGGGGCGTCGAAATCCTGTCGGAGGTTGAGCGCAAGCTCCCGCTAGAAGAAATGGCGGCGCGTGCATATAACGCAACGATTCGTCAGTTCGAAAACTGATTGGTGAGAACTAATTAGTAATAAAGATGGGCCGCGAAGAAATCTCCGCGGCCTTTTCTTCATTTGCGACTCAGCCGCGTCGGGCGCCGCATTCACACACTTCACCCAGGGCGATAATTTCTCAATGGGACAAACCAAATGCTGTCTCTCTATGTACGTTTTGAACTCGTTCCTTTGACCAAAGGCCAATTTGTTTTCCGCCTTTCTGAGCTTATCAAGGCGATGGCCAAAGAGCCAACCTTCGTTAGCGCGGTGCTCTGCGAGGACCCATCAGCGGAAGACAAATTAGTATTGTTTGAGGTATGGAACGGCACCCAAGACGAATGGCTAAGCGAGCAACCGAACAAGCCATACCGAGCGGTGTATGACGAAGCAACAAACGGTTTTGTCACCCACAAGGAGGTTCGGCTCCTTTCTCCCTTGCTCATGCGAAGATAATGGACTGTAAGGCGAGGGGGCTCTCGGCGTTGCGAAGGGTATTTATATCGAATGACGCCAAACCGCACGGTGGTGTGAGCGCCGGGCCGGACCTCTATCTTGATGGAGGAGACAACGCCTCCGAAGTCGCTGACTGAAGCCGGTCATAAGCCCTCACCGCGCAGTGCTGCTGCCATGATTTGGATAGCGCTACAGGGACGCACGCCACACAGCGCTTCTGCGGCACTCACTTTAAAAAAATGCCGACGCTCGCAATCGTGCTGAGGGCGCCGGCCGACAGAAGCAATCTTCGAGGAGACTTCCTTCTGACCGCTTACGGCTGTCCCAAACCTAGCATGGCCCGAGCTTGCGTCACGGTTGCGACTGGGCGCTCATACTCGGCGCATAGCCGGGCGACCTGGCTTACCAAGGCAGCGTTTGATGGAGCTAGGGTATGCTTGTCGAGTCTCACATTGTCTTCAAGACCGGTGCGGCAGTGACCGCCGAGTTCGAGAGACCAGCGAGCCATGGTGATTTGGTCTCGACCTATACCAGCGCCAGTCCAAGTCGCATTGGGCGACAGTCGGTGAAGCGTCCGTACGTAAAACTCAAGGACTTCGCGGTCAGTCGGCATAGCGTTCTTGATGCCCATTACAAACTGGACATGCAGGGCTCCATCGATTTTGCCGGCCTTCTGGAGAGCCGCCGCCTGGAAGACCATCGACAAATCGAATGCTTCAACCTCGGGCTTGATTCCATAGGTTTTCATCTCGCCTGCGAGCCACTCAACCAGGTCAGGAGGGTTGTCATAGACGCGCGTCGGAAAATTCACCGAGCCGGTGGCAAGTGAGGCCATGTCCGGACGCAGGGACAACATGCCTCCGCGTTCCTGGCCCGCGCCTGAGCGTCCGCCGGTTGAGACCTGCGTGATGATTCCTGGGGCATGCTTGCGGATGCCCTCAAGAACCCGTGCGAATCGCTCAGGGTCGGACGTCGGTGTCTCGTCGTCATTGCGCACATGCAAGTGAACGAGCGAGGCGCCTGCTTCGAAAGCCGCCTGAGTGGACTCAACCTGCTCGCTAATTGAGATTGGTACGGCGGCGTTGTCCTTCTTTCGAGGCAAAGAGCCCGTAATTGCAACCGAGATAATGCAAGGGTTTTTCACTATTTGACTCCGATAGAGTTATACGAATGGAGGTCTAGAATCGCCCTAACGTCGCGACTGTGGTCGACGCGGTCAAATGCTTGCGATGTTTCAAGGACCAGCGGCGAGTACGTTCCGCACTCGCCGCCGTTTATCGATTCCGCATTAAGTTCAGAACCAATGCACCATGCCGGTGTAAACGCCTTGTTGGGCGGAACCCTGAAGCGGCCTGTTATCGCCCGCCTCCGAGGTGAATGCCGCATTTCCGCCGTTCATGACGTGACCGACAGTCGCATAAAACATGGTCCGCTTGGAGAAGTAGTAGTTCGCACCAACCGCCAGCAAGGTTCCGTTGCCACCACTATTGTTTCGGTTTGCCCGGTAGACGCCGCCGATGAGCTGCAGGGCTGGTGTGGCTTGATAGTTGGCGCCAAGCCAGTAAAGCTCCTGCTTGTTGGCAGCGGTAGGGTTATCGGCCGTCGCTACGGTGTTGCCGCCGGAGCGGGTCAATGCATAACCTCCATACATCTTCACGTCGCCTACTTGATAGACAACGCCCGTCGCATACAGTCGGGAAGCGGTATAAAGGCTATTGAATCCACCGTCAGCGTCACGGATTTCCTCGTAGACTCCCTTCACCACGAGGGGCCCATTCTGATAGCTGACACTGCCGCCAATTTGCTTGCCAGAGTTGAACTGGCCGGCCGTACCGTTAAGGCCGAACTGGCCACGGAACGAAAATCCGCCCCAGCTCGGCGAGTTATAAGTAACGGTGTTCGCTCGCGACCCCCAAATTCGACCATTTGCCAAGGTCGCCAGACTGGTATTTTGGTACCCCATCGGGTCGAGTGCGGAAATCTCGCTGTCCGGCAGCCCCATCGCTCGGCCGAGCCACAGTGCGCCGAAGGTCTTGCTGGCGACGCCAACATACGCATAGCGGTTGAAGAGGCTGGTGCCCGTTGAGCCAGCATCTGTCGAGAAGCCGCTCTCCAGGTTCATTACCGCGCTTAGTCCTCCGCCGAGATCTTCCTGTGCGCGCAGCCCCCACCAGCTTGTCCCCCAGTTTGGCGCATAGCGAAAGGTGTCTGCCGTGTCTCCGCCAGGTTGGGCAATCTTGTTGAGGTAGCCAACACCCCCGACCAGGCGACCGTAAAGCGTGACGCTGTTTTGCGCATAGGCCTCACCCACTGCAGCCAACGAGATTAGGGTGACTACAGCGCTCAGGACCTTGTTGTTCCTCTTGGCAATCATTTTTTTCTCCTCCAATGTATCTGTGATGTTTTGTTAATTGAAAATCGCGGCACCCTATGGTCAGCGCAACACTTTCTGGCTTCACACCATGAAGCGGTTGCGAGATGAATCATAAAGATCGACGCAATAGCTCTCCGACCCAACATCAGTGGCCGGGAATCTTTTCAGATGCTGTTTAGGCAGCTTTAGAACCCTGCAACACAGGTACTTCCCCGAGACTGCGTAGCAAATCGCAGCGGCGTGGTCTGAAGCAAGGCGGTGGATGTAAAGGATGCCCATGACATATGCCTAGTCCGTGGCTAGGCCTGCCAAGTCCGCCTTTGCAGCGTCGACGCATAGGCGGACAGTGGGCACATGGTGACCACTCTCAAACTGGTTCTCGAATTCCTCCGTTTCAACCTATCGCGTGTCTTGTTGTTTCCAGGTCGTTTTGATATCTGACGTAAAGCGGCCTCAATTTGGGGCAGTGTATGGATGTCACGAAGCCTGAAAAATGCACGTGTGGCAATTCACCTTTGCGTCTGTGGAAGAATGGCCGCGAGTGGACAAACTCAACGGTCACGAACTGGGAGGTACATTCGTCGGCGCGTCGCGGGAGCGCATGTTGTGTTGCATGTGTTGCAGCCGGTCTCAGCGTCTGCGCACAGACTTGGGCGTCCTAGAGCACAACAGTTTCGACGGGTTACTTTGCTGAGACGCAGCACCTTCTGCCAGCTTGATTCGGACCGATCTCGAATGCGCGGCGAGCACGGTGTCGAAGTCAAGCTAGGTGCCTGCTATCAATCGCTCTTGACGAAACACAGAGCTCCAGCCATGCCCAGTGCCCCTAAGGCGCTGTTGGGCGCTGTCGAAGCTTTAGAGGAGCCAGTCCAGCAGGATGGCCATGACGGGTAGACGTACTGCAGAACTGCGCTACGGCTTCGCTGAAGGTGGGCTCATCCCCGCGGACAGCACCTACGTATGCCAGACCAGTATGGGGACTTGAATGGGCCCACCAAGAAGGCCAGAAGGGCTGCTAACCCGGACACGTCGTATCAGAGAGGGACTTAACATAACGCCCGTAGGGGGCGAAACTTGTCTGTCCAGGCAAAGTTGAAATGTCCGGTCGGGGGGTGCGGACGAAAATTTGGACTACTTGGAGGTAGGTCATGTTTTCGTACGAGGATCGCATCAGGGCGGTCAAGTTATATTTTAAGTACGGCGGGAAGACGGCAACGGTAGTTCGTGAGCTGGGTTATCCATCAGGTAAGAACCTGAAGCGGTGGGTCGAGACCTACCAGAAATTGGGAGACTTGCCCAAGCGCCGCCTTCCGAGGCAGCGATACACGCTGGAGCAAAAGCGCGCGGCGGTGGATCACTACTTTGACCATGGCTGTTCTCTGACTGTCACCCGCAGAGCCCTCGGGTATCCGAGTAGCCAACTGCTTCGCTGCTGGATTGAGGAGCTGCGCCCTGGCTCGCGCCGCATGGTCACGAGCACGAACACCAGTGCACCGTTTGCACCCGATCAGAAGCGGCAGGCGGTCACAGACCTTTGCGCCCGCCAAGGCTCCGCGCAGGATGTAGCGAAAAAGGTTGGAGTAAGCAGACCGATGCTGTACAAGTGGAAAGATCAACTGCTCGG
>NZ_JAGIQA010000038.1 GCF_017814975.1 Cupriavidus consociatus | reverse complement strand
CATGCAGCGAACCATGGACGCCGCGCTCACCATTCAGGCACTGCGGGAAGAGTCATGACTTCCGTATAAGGAAATGCCTTGAAGGGCCGCGATCTGAAACGAGAAGGCGAGGCGTTTCGCTTTGCCGGGAATACCTTCCGCGTGTTCAACAGCCGCCCGTTGCCCGCGGGCAAGATCAAGGACGGCACAAACTTTGCCCAGGACTTGCGTGGGAACTGGTTTCTCAACATCGTGATCGAGGTCGCTGATGTGCCGGCACGTCCGATTCAAGCTGGCGTCGGCATCGACCTTGGTTTGAAGGACTTCGCAACGCTCTCGACCGGCGAGAAGCTTCCCAATGACCGGTTTGGCCGGCATGCCGCCGAACGACTGGCGAAGGCGCAGCGGGCGCGAAAGCACAAGCGGCATATCGCCAAGCTGCATGCCAAGGTGGCGAATGCCCGCGCCGACTTCCAGCACAAGCTCGCGCTCGATCTCGTCCGGCGCTTCGATTACATCGCAGTCGGCAACGTGTCGGCGTTGAAACTCGCCAAAACCAAGATGGCGAAGAGCGTCTACGACGCATCCTGGTCGTCCTTCCGGGACAAGCTCCGCTACAAACCGATTGCGCACGGAGCCACGTTTGAGGAAGTGAACGAAAGCGGTTCTACCCAGTCCTGTTCGGCGTGTGGTTCGAAAGACAGCACGACGCGGCCGAAAGGTATCGCAGGACTGCGAATAAGAGAGTGGACGTGTAGTCGATGTGGTGTCGTGCATGACCGTGATACCAATGCTGCGCTGAACATTCTCCGATGCGGACGTGCATCGCCAGCTGTGGGAATCCCCTGCCTTTAGGCAGGGGAGGACGTCAACTCGGAAGTCATAGAAAAAAAGCCCCGCACTCCTTTCGGGAATGCGGGCTTGATTAGAAAGGAACGACGGAGTCGCGGCGCTACTGAGCCGCGAGCGCCACCACGTCGATGACGGCATCGGCTTCATCAACGAGATCGGGCGTCTGGCTGATGAAGAATTCCCGCTCGTAGCCGCCAAGCCGGAGCACCTCGCGCTTCATCTGCATGAAGGCACGCTTGCGCTCCGGATCGAGCGGGCCGTCGGCTTCGTCGGTGAACAGGGTCTGGAACGGCTGCCGCGTGTCTTGCGCCCGATACAGGGCGATTCCACGCGTCAGGCATTCGTTGATCCACACCTTTTGGCCGCCACTCAGCACGGAGAAATCCTTCGTCGTGCCGTTGTCCGCGTCAAGCACGCTGATGGCGAAGCCCTCCCGGGCGTCACCATTGGCCAGCTTCGTCTGCGTCTGGATGGCGACCGTGAAGCGCCGTCCGTAGCAAGCCAGCAGCAGGTCATTGACCATGGCGGTGATGGCAGGGCCAGCGTCGTCGATCGACAAGGCAATGACGCCATCGTTCCCGAGCCCTTTGGCGAGCAACTTCCATTGGGCGATCTCGTCGGACAGACGCTGGACATGGGATTCAAGGCCGCCCAACCCGACGAGCTCCCGCTCGAGCAGACTGCGCTCGGTGGACAGGGCGCTTTGCCGGCGGATCAGCGATTCGATCCGGCCGTCTAATGCACTGACCGCCTCGCGGCCGGCTGCAAGCCGACGGTCAAGATCGGCAACGAGGCCGGTCACGTCCGTCACAGCCAGGCTGTCGCGCTCGCGCTGCAGGCTCGCCAGTTGCGTGTCCACGTCACGGGTATCACGTTCGAGCCGTTCTTTCCGTTCGGTTTCCTCCGCCTCCAGGGTCACGAAATCGCGTTGCGCCAAGTCCAATGCGGACGCCGCAGCATCGAGCAAAGGCTTCTTCGCTGCAAGCCCCGTGAGGCGCTGCAGCTCTGAATTGCCCTGCTCGACTTCCTGCCGCAGCGCTGCAACGGCGCGGCGCACGACGTTGAGCCGCGCCAGCGCTTGGGCCAACTGCTGCAAGGCCTCCTGCTTTGCCTTGTAGCTGGTACGCAGGTTCGCCACTTCGATGACCTGTGGCTCGAGCTTGCCGTTGGCTTCGCGCGCCTGGGCCAGCAACGGACAACGCGCGTGCATGTCATGGCCAGCGCACGGTACCTGGTCCATCACTTCCGTCTGGGCCTTGAGCGTCTTGACCAACTGCGCCGCCACCGATCCACGGGATTCCATCCCCCGTAGTTCGCTGGCGAGCGCCGCGTGCTGGCCGGCAACGGGCTCCAGATCGGCGAGCTCCTTCTGCAGGCGCTCCAGTTCGCCGCGATGGCGGCCCAGCGCCAGCTGCACTTCGTCACGCTGATGGGCTGCCGCCTTGATGGCTTCAGCCTGGGCAAGCGTGGACCGGTGCTCCGCGGCAAGGCGTTGCAGATCCTGGCGTCGCGCCGAAGCCTTCGACGCCGCAGCACGGTCGTCGCCGGCCAGCTGCTGCCTGCGGCCCGTCAGTTCACGATGGCGCTGGTCCAGCTCGCGCAAACGTGCTTCGGTGCCGGCAGAGGCGGCCTGCTTGGCCGCCAGCGTCGCACGCTCCTGCTCCAGCTTGCTGCCGCTGGTGAGCAGGTCTGCGCGGCGGGCGCGCTCGGCGCCTAGACCCTCGTCAATCTGGCAGATCTCCTTGGCGATCGCGTTCACGGTGTCGCGCTTTCCGGCCAGCACAAGCACGTCCCGCTGCACCGTCTCCAAAGCCCGGTTCAACGCCTTGCCGACGTCGCCAGCCTTGGCCGACAACTCACGCAGGTGGTCGATTCCGAGCAGCTCGGCGAGCAGCGTCTTGATCTCGGCAGGCTGATAGCTGGCCAGCGGCCGGCGGTTCTGGGCAGAAAAGACGCTCGTGAAGAACGCCTCGGCCGAACCGAGCACCGCCTCGAGGCAGCGACCATAGGTCTCCGCCTTGCCATCGGACAACGTTCCATCGGCCAGCTGCACCGGCTTCCAGTCATCATCCACCTTCGCGAACAAGTAATACTCCGCCTTGCGGCTCTTGCCCGGGTTGCGGAACGCGAATGCCGACCGGTAGACCTTGCCGCCATGCTCCCATTCCAGATCCTTCTCTGCGCGTGGTGCGCAGAGATGGTCCCAGTACGAGAACGCGTCGGCCGACATCTTGGCCGCGTGGCTCGGCATGATCGGATACGGATGCAGGTTGTCCATGATCGTCGTCTTGCCGGCACCGTTCGGGCCGACAAGCGCGATCAGCCCGGCGGGCAAGGAGGAGAGGTCGACGGTAACGCTGTCGCGCTGCATCCCGTCGCGGATCCCATGGAATCCGGCGAGCGTGAGTTTCAATGGGCGCATTCGGACACCTCCATGCCGGTAAAGGAGTGAAGGTAGTCCGGCGGCACTTCCATCACTTCATCGTCCAGCAACGGCATGTCTGCCGGCATGGATGCTTCGGCGTTGGGCGCGTCATGCGCCGGCGTGCCCGCGATTGCGCGCTCGACCGAGCGGCGTGCGGCCGCGAACTGCGCTGCGGCCATCGTCATGAGAGCATTCCAGTCCGCCTCGCCGGTCAGGGCGCGGAGTTCCAGCTCGCTCCACTGGGAAGCCAGGCCATGCGAGAACGACCAGATGAGGTCCTGCAGTTCCTTGGACGGCGCCACCGCATAGAAGGTGTTGCCACCCGCCTCGCCCAGCGCCATCACCAGCATGTGGTCATGCTTCGCAATGACCGCGCCGCGGCCTGCGCCAAACGGCTCGTACAGCGTGCATGGGGTGAACCCATGATTTTCGGTCAGGCGCTTGGCCATCTCCGAACGATTGATAGACGTCTCGTCGACGAACAGCCACTGCGGGCCGGCGTGATACAAGATCATGGTGCACTCCTCGGGATAGGACGGAGTGCGCCCCGAACGGGAAGCACCCGTCAGGGACAATGGAAAGAGATGGATACTGCTGGGTCGATGCGTCCAGGACGCGGGGTGAAACCGGGTTTCGACTGCCACAAAGGCAGTCGGAACATGGCTTGCATGCTCAAGGTGTTGGCGTATTGCTACGCAAAAAGGTCGTCGGTCAGCCACTCCATCTGCGGCGCTGCTGCAGGGGTCAAGCCCAGTGGTTCGGCACGCGTAGTTGGTACATCATCGCCGGGCGTCGCGAACGGGCTGGCTCCGGATGGGAAATCCTCCGACCAGGCGGGCGATTCCGCGGGTTCCGGCGCCGGCATGCCGCGCAACTGTTCAAGCACGCCGTCAGCAATCGACTGCGCGTCAAGCGATTCCAGCAGCGCCAGCCGCTCCGCGAGAGGGCCTGTCGCAACACCGGTCAATTCCCCCCACCGGGAGAGCTTTTCGGGCAGGCTGGCCGCACGGCTGATGCCTTCGGCACGGCTGCGCACGGCGGGCAGGATGTGGCCTTCGATTTTCAGCTCGGCGCTCTTGGCAAATAACGCCACGATGGCGTCGCGGTCGACCAACTGCCGATGCTCTTCGTTCACCGTCCAGCGCACGCGCACGAACTTGTCGACAGACTCGGCCGCAAGGGCAGCCAACGCGTTCATGTCCGGCGGGCCATCGAAGTCCACGCAGACCGTCTCGCGCGCGGGCGTCTCCACCAGCGCTGCGGTCGCCCTGCCCGGAACGATGTCCCATTGCAGGTACCCTTTTGCACCGATCTCGCCGTAGTGGAAGCGTCCAATGGAGCCTGGGTAGGCAATCACCCTCCCCTCCCGTTCCCATTGCTGGGCACGGTGGATGTGGCCGAGTAGGAAGCCATCGCACTCCGCGTCGAACAGGGCGCCGATCCCGAACTCGTGATCGAAGCCTGCCATGGGTACACCGTGCTCGGTCTGGCAGCCGTTGACCGTGCCGTGCGAGACGCCGACCGTGGCGATCCCCCAACTGCGCAAACGCGCGTTCATCGTGCCAGCGGCGGCCAGGTAAGCAGCCAGATGGTCACCCACCGCGGTTGCCGCTTTGGCCACTCCTGCCGCCGCAGCCAACACCGCCTTGTTGACGGTTGGCACGCAGGTGAAGACGACCTCGGGCTTGCCGTGTTGCGCCAGCAGGACGTCAATCTCCGCCTCGGTGAAGATGGGGCCATCCGACGGATAAAACGCGCCGTCACATAGCGCCACCTGGTGGATGCGATCAGCGACATAGACTGGATACTGCGCACCGATGAGCCGGATCACGTCCAGCGTGCCGGGCGGCTCGTGGCTGAATGTCCCTTGCAGCATCAAAACTGGGCAGTAGCCCGAGAGTCGATGGATGCGCCGTGCGAGCGATCCAAGCGCCGGCGTGTGCGCATCGAGACCGTGGTCCGTCGAGTCGCCGGACACTACGGCGACATGGCAGCCGGAAACGATGGCATTCTCTACCGCGAAGCCGAAACACCGGTCGGCCTCGGCCAAGTTGCCGGGCGAGTAATGCAGGTCAGAAAAGTGGGCAAGCCACAAGGGCTCGCTCTCGTTGAGCATCGTGCTACCTCCAAACGAAATGTGCCGGCGAAGTGCGGCAGAGAAAGGAAAAGGGAAGCCCGATGGGCTTCCCTGCAAACGCCGGCACGAGGCTGGCAGGTTACGGAAGGACGTCCGCGGCGATGGCAGCCACCTGTTCACGGAACGCGAGCGGATTGGCCAGCGCCGTACGCAGTTCTTTTACGAACTGACGCACGTCGTGCGGGCGCTTGGACCAGCCACGCCCGATGGTGGCCGCGGCAAAAGCCTTGAGTTGCAGTGCCCCTTCATCGCTGTCCAACTCCAGCCGGGCAATGAGATCGCGGTACTGGCTCTCGAGATCGTCGTCCTCGGGCGACGGCTCCGCATCGGCGTTGTGCGCAGGCAGCGAAGGTCCATCGCCAACGCCTGAATCGTGGACAAGGTTGTCGACATCGTCGGGCCCGGCACGCCGCTCCCCTTCCAGGGCGTCTGCGGCCTGATTGGCCAGCTCCAGAGCAGGCACCGGGCGGTCGGAACCGTCCAGCAGCGCGGCGATGTCGATCTCTGCGTCCAGCGTGATGAGCCATTGCATCTGTCGCACCGGCTTGCCGCCGTCATCGATACGGCTGATCTCGACTTCCTGCTTGGACATCCAGAACTTGACGCCCACCAGCCTGCCACGGGCCATCGCAACGGTCTGCATGGCGGCGTGAGCCTTTTGCAGAACGTAAATCGAGGTCGTGGGCATTTCAATCAGACCAAGCCCCGTCGCGCAGGGCACGGAAAAATAGAAGCTGGCCGAGAGGTTGCAGTGTCCGCTCTGGTACTGCGGGCATTCCTGTGGGTCACAAATGCCATCAGGGACATCCTCGTCCTGACGCAGAATGATGGTGCGGCCGCCCCACATGCGCTTTGCGCGGTTGGCCCGCGCGTCGCGCACAGGTGGCGCGTACATCTTGCAGTAGCGCCTGCCGTCGGGGCCATACTCGGAGAAGTACTGTCGACCGCTGTGCGTCCATGCCACGAGCTGGTTGGGCATGTTGCTCAGCCAGTCGTCGAACACAAAGACCACGGGAAAGCGCCAGAGGCGATGTCCGTTGCCGTCGTTGCGGTCCTCGCCGTAGCGCTGCACGATGTCCTCGGCCAGCGCCGGGTTGGCGAAGTCAGAGGCGCGGCAGGTGAACCACGGAACGTTCTTCGGGACCATCGGCATCTTGATGCCGGTCGCCCGGATGATCTCGGCCGCAATACGCTCGAAGCTTTCGCCTCGAGCCAGGCCGGCATCGTGGATCCGCACGGCTTCGGGCTTCTCGCGCGCGGCCTTGGTCAGGACCTTGATGCCGGGCCGGATCTTACCGATGATTGGCGGCCGCATGGGCCGCTCTTCTAGCAGGCTTCGGCGTCCGCCGGGCTCGCTGTAGGTGATGGGTGCATGCATTCGTCCGTTCTCCTTTTCTGAAGGAACTGAACGACCTGCGCCCGGATGGACACAGCATGCTCCCGAAGGCGCAGGGCTGTGTCGGCCCCGCGCTGGGTCGTTACGCGATTGAGGAAATCCGCTCGCGCGGTTTCCGAAAGACTGGCGACATGAGCCGCCTCACAAAGTGCGCGCCAGGCGTGCGGCATGTCCTTGTACTGCGGACGGCGCAGGTCCAGCGTTGCCGCGATAGCGGCGGAAATCTCGGCGTTCTGGTGCATGAGCGTCTCCTGAAGATCGAGGTCTCTCACCAGAAACAAAAAAAGCCCGCCCCGGTTTGCGCCGGTGAGCGAGCTTTGATTTTCAGACCTGAAATGCCACGCCCCTTCCGGGGGCGTGGCACTCAGGGAGCGACGCACAAATGCGCGCTGCTCGATGCTGAGGACGTAAGGTCGTCCTCGTGCAGCATGGTCACGCTGCACAACAACCCATTTCGCGAACCCACAGGTTCGGCCGCAGGTTCACGGATCGGCTCGACGTCAGCCGTTCTGCCCGGGAGGGGCCTTTGAGAGAGAGCTCCACATGGTCCCGGGCTCGAACGGTGTCCATCGCGTGCACTCACGAGGAGGCAGAACGAGAACGCGTATTACGAGCTGATGAGGGAAGTGTTCGGCGAAAACACTTAGCACAAGGAATATCCACACTGGTAGCCAACCAGTCGGCGCGTGCGCAAATGCACGACTTGAAGCAGAAGATGGACTCGCCAGGAGTCAGGGTCGATGCGTCAGTGACGCGAGGTGTGAAAGCATTGTGGCACAGAATATTCCGGGCAAAGAATACGAAAGCTCGGCTATTTGGCATATGTTTCAAAGTCATTCGGTGTCCGAATGTGCTCGACAATTTCAACCTGAGAGAGCGACCTGAAAACATGGAAAAATGGCCGACCAGGATCCACCCAAGAAACCCCCCAGTGGGCTCAGGCCCATTGAGCGCCATAACAGTGAAGAGCGCCTAAGCCGGCTCACGCCGACGACAGCCTCCTCCACCCTCCACGCCTACTACTCGAAGTTCGCGCGCGACTTCCTCGACGCACATTTTTACTATTGCTCGGCCAAATTTGTCGTGGCTCGAGACGGGAAAGTCAAAGCGCTGGACGAAGCCTTTCGCGCCGCGGAAGAGTGGTATGGCAGCGCCCTCGGTTGGCTTGCGAAGACCGACCAGGTCGAGATTCCGTTGTTCCACGAAGAGAAGGAGGTCAAGGTTTCCCATTCCTTCGCCGGCCGGCTCCTCAGGTTGCTGATGCAATTCGATCGGATCTTCGTGGAAACGCTCTACAGCCAGGAATTCGGGTCCATTTCTCCGGACGAACGCACCACGACGATCCAGATCGCCTCACGACGCATCAATGCGATTCACCAACTCTGCATCCCGGATACCGACAAGTTCGAAGCCGACGGGACACTGATTTCCTCTCACCGGAGCCTTCCCGATGGACATGCGTGACATCGAGCAGTTGCATGCTCATTACGCCCAACCGCCTCTCACTATCGACATCTCGCCAGCAGGTGCGCCAGTGGCGCAGCTTGGCTACGCCGGGGTGTCTTCCACATCAGCTGCCGCCCCGGCATCCAAACAGTTCGCCGCATTGCGACGCAATCAGCGGCTACTGTGGGGGCTCGCCTTCGTGGCTGCTGCTGCGACCATGTTTGCCATCGGCACCTCGATCGGGAAGCGAGAAATGCGCGCTGCCAACGATCGTGACCAACCGGTTCAGGCAGCTTCCGAAGCGCCTGCGCGCGCGACTGCCGAATCCAGTGACCATGAATGGCTGCGAAAGCGTGATGCCGTTTCCGATTCCGAGGCGACCAAGTTGACTGTCGCGCCATCGCCGGCAGTGCCTGTGGATGGACCCGCATCTGGACCCTCCGCCACCGTGGAGCCCGTACAGCAAAAGCCGGAGCGCACAGAGGCAGAGCAGCCGAAGGCGGAGGCGGAGGCGGTGAAGCGACCCGCCCCCGCCGCGCTCCCTGCGGCAGCGACCACCCCTACCAGGACCGCGACGGTGGCAGCGACTGCCAAGACGATACCGCCACCGCAATCCGGCGCGCAGACACGGAATTCTGCGACGCAGCATGCAAGCTCCCCTACCGACGTCAAGATATTCTGAGCTATGGATACTCCTCCGATTTTCAGCCTGCTACGTGCGGGCATGAGCGTTCACGGTGACCTTGTCTCGGATCATGGCTTCACCTGCCTGGCGCTGGTCACCGGCAATGTTGGCGCATCCCGTGGGCTGCTCCATATCGCGGCGGGCGGCGTGGTGCATGGCAACGTCGATGGCGAGCATGTCATTGTGGACGGCGTGGTCGAAGGCGATGTCGTTGGGCGCGCCTCGCTGCTAATCAATGGACGCGTGAAGGGTCGGATCTTGTATGCCGGCACCATCCGGTTGGGTCCGAATGCCGCCCTGGACGGCACCATTGCCCGCATCCAGCCGGTCGGCTACGTCCCCCCACACAGGGAGGGTGCAGCGATCGACAGCCCAGCAACCGAGGCGCAGATTCCCACGCCTTGCTGAGGAACATGTTCCTTCCAAAGACACCGAAAGCACCCTTCCGCACCCCCTCTTTCAAAGACAAACGCCCGGCAATGCCGGGCGTTTGTCTTCAGTAAACCCGTCTCAGGGTCATCAGCTCTGCCTGCGTGAAGACACCAGGGAAAGCCACCCACGGATAGTTCACAGCGTTCGCTGGGTCTCGGAATGACACATAGGGAAAGTCGTTTTCCAACTGCACCCGGAAGAGGCGCCGGCGTCCGTCCTTGCCCCGCACTTCGAACACGGCTCCATGCATTAGTTCGAAGACAACACGTTTCTGCTTGAGCGTCACCGCGGCCGCGGGGCCCTGCAGATATCGCTGGTCCAGCCAGGCGTCATACCCCATCGGCACTGCATGCTGCCTGACATGAGCCTGCCACTCGAAAAAGAGTACGAGAATTCTGTCCTTCGGAAAGCTTGCCACATCGATGGCCTGTCGCTGCATAAGTCGCTCCGCGACTCGTTGCCCTTCAGTCCTGATCGTGTTGCGGCAGGCGTGGCGGCCTTGAAACGCAGGCGTCTGCGAGGTCCGGAACAGCCAGCGGGGGTATCGAGAATAGAAATCAATCAGAATCATGAGCAACGAGCGAAAAAAAACCCCGGACAGTGCCGGGGTTTTGGAGACCTAAAACGACTACTTCCATGCCAAGCATCGGCATCGAACGTAGTTCGCTTGAGGCCTTGTCAATGAGATGAGCTCTTCAAGCAACGAGTTCGAGCGCTGCGTCCCAGGCCCGCTGCTTGAGTACCGCGCCGGCACCGAACCACGCCGAATCCAGCCGATTGCCCGGATTGCGCGCACGCTGGCGGTGATCGACGTACTCGGTGACGCTGTTCACCAGTCCCCAGGCAGTGCCGGCCGCCGATTCCAGTGTGGCGCCGCGACCGTTGCCATCGAAGAGATTGAGCACCGACTTCATGCCGCGCTCGTTCACCTTGGTAGGGCCCTCGGACTCCGGTGTCGCCCACGAGTACGTGAACAGACGCTGGAAGAACCGTTCCGATTCCGCCTGGCTCACCTTGCGGGCGGCCAACTCATGCATGCGGACCATGAAGCCATCCCACGACGAGATTGCGATGCCCAGTTCTTCCTTGACGGCGCGCGGGTCGAACTGGCTGCGGTGCGGCACCTTGACGGCGCCACGATTGCGCCCAAGCGCGATCTGCAGAGTGTTGTTGCAGACAACCCGCACCGACGTGAACTGCGCCGTGGTGGCCAGCGTGCCATCACATGCGGTGGCCAGCAGCAGATAGCCCCGGACCTCGTCGACGCCGGCGATACTGGTCGATTGCCCCGTGCGCGCGAGCGCCCAGAGCTTGCGACCTTCCTTGAGCACACCAGCGGTTTCCAGCTGGTAGCCGCCGACTTCGGTCAGATCGCGGTAAAACTCCAGGATCTCCGCGGGTTGAACGACCTGATAGCGCTTCGACACCGTCGAGAGCGGCTTCTTGGTATCCGAGCGGAACAGCACTTTCTGCTCGGGGAACGAGTGAATTGGATCAAGATCGTGGGAGCCGATGCGATACATCACATCGGTTTCCTCGATTCGCCAGTTCATGCCGGCGGCTTCGGCCCAGGCTTCGAGCGGCTGATTGCTTTCCAGCTGGTTGCCAAGGCCGTGCCACGGAGTGGCGCCAACGTAAGCCATGGTTTGCACGAGATGAGACATGGATTGCTCCTAGAAATGGGGATGGCGCGAACACGGCCAATGAGCCGGTCGCAGGAGAGAAATGGAAATGTTCAGAAGCCGCGACGAGCGATGCAGCAGCTCGCGCGTGGACTGGCGTGGCAGTTGACCGTGGTCGCGGGCAGCGGTCTCGGACGACGCGCCACAACGGGCTACGGCAGGTGTTGGAGATGCATGTGGGACAACCGAATGGAGCCCACAGAGACGTCCCGACAGGGAGGGTCCCTGTGGGAAGTTGCAAGAAATGGCCGGCGAGCCGGCTGGGGTCGATGCGTCTGAGACGCGGGTAAAGCTCGGTTTGGACTGAACGGTCTTCAGTGCGAACAGAGCTTCTTGGGTCAAGCAAAGACTAACGCAGTCGTTGCGATTAGAAGGTATCAAAAGCTCGCGATATCCCTGCGTGAGTCGAAGAAGGCGTCCCCAGCCAGCGGCCGGGGACGAAAGTATCAGGCGGCAAGCGCCTCGGGCGCGGCGATCCGCGCCAGCCGGGCACGCGCGTAGCCGAGCGTTCCGTCTTTCGCACGTAGCGGTCGAGACGTCCGCTTCACTGGGTCGTGGATCCAGTAGCGCCGGGCACTCCCGCGAGGCTCGTCAATCAACTGCGTGAAGCCTGCATCGATACATAAGTCGACATACTCGCGTCCGCTCATCACCTGGCCGGTTTCAAGACGGTACCTGGCCGCCTCGGCCTGATGCGTTGCATCCGACAGTTCGCGATCCGTGCGCTTCCGCGCCTTTTCGATGACCTCGTTGGCTTCCCATTCGGCCTGTTCGGCCTCCGAGAATCCACACAGTGCGAAAAGCCGTCGGCGCCTGGTTGCCGCAGCGCATTGGAGAACGTCGACACCGAGCTCGTCGCGCAAGGCGCGCTTCGAATCGGTGTTCCAGTCCTTCGGGCCATCGAAGATCTGCAGGAGCGCAGCGACATTTCGTTGCATGATCGCGAGTGCGACGCGGTTCGGCCACTCATAGCCATAGGCCAGTCGATAGGCCGCGGCGACGCCGGCCTGGCGATCGAATTCGCGCTGGCTGATGCGAAGCGCTTCTCGCTCGCCCTTGGCCTTGTACATGCTGTCGCGAAATTGCCGCTCGCTGATCCGCGCATGGATCGTCGCCGCCAGCTTGGTCACCGGCTGGGCGTTCTCTCCTGCCGGCGGCTTGGGCGTCGGTACAGTCCGTGGCGGGAGAATCCCAGCCTCGAACAAAGCGTCATCGAGCTGCACATCACTGGCATCACGCGGGACATGCCGCAGCGCCGCAAGCAGCTTGCTGGCATTGTGCGGCGTGATTTCCAGCTTCTCGGCACGCATGATCCGGCACAGCGCCTGCAGCACGTTGGGCGACAGAGCGCCGCGCAGGGCCGGTACTTCGATCAGCGGCTTCATCCAGAGGTCATGACGGCCGTGTTGCGGGTTTTCGCGGTACGTATTGATGATGCAGTCCCGCACTTTCTCGCCGCGCAGAAGCGCGTAGGCAACGTGCACTTCATGTCGAGCGTTCGGGCTCGCGTTGGGCGCATACAGTGGCCCGTTGATGCCGTAGCCGAAGCGGCGCACAAACTCACCGCAGACGAACTCAGCAATGTCGAACGGCCCCTGCTCTTCAAAAAGGTCTGCCGTCTGGAAGAGCGGCCCAGCATCGCCCTGCGACAAGTCGATGGCTTCGGCGGGAAAATATGCCAGGCGGCCGGCGGCCACCACGGCGCCCCAGGAAGCGCGGCTCATTTCGTGTGGGCGCAGGATCTTGCCCCCCACGCGCACGATAAAGCGGTCGACCTCATCCAGAATCATGGTGAGAATGCCGCGCTGGCTCCCAGCCGGGCGAACCGCAAAGTTGCCCGAGGCAAGTCGCACCACCGGGATCGCGCCACGTTCGACGTGACGCACGGTAATGTCGTCGACGCGCGGCATCGCCTTGCTGTCACGGTCGTCGTTCAGGTACTGCAGCACGCCGGCAAGCGTCGTGCGATTCTCGGCCCGCTGGCCGATATGAATTACGTACATGTTGGCTCCGGGCGGAGCACGCCCCTTCGGGGGACGTGCCCCGAAAGGGTAGAAAGGGATAATTGCTAGGCGACGGCGGCCATGCGACGAATCGGCCGGGACCGGCTGGCCACGATGCGAGCGCCTGCCAATTGCGACAACAGCTCTGGACACGTGATGCGCCAGACGGCACCGCACTGGTCACCTCCCTCGGTGCCACGCCCCGTGTTGGAGAACTTGCCAGTGGCAAGCAACGCCGCTTTGATGTCCGCGGGAAGGTTCCAGTCGGCCGCCACGCAGAATTCGCCGGCGAGCAGTGGCGCCTGTGGCACGTTCACGCTGAGCGAGGCATAGGGCATGCCATCGTCTGCGCAGACCAGCTGGATCGCCGGGCGCAGGTTCGATTCGTAGAGGCCGATGCGCAGCAGAACGCCGGCGGGATAGCTAGCCGTGCCAGCACCGTAGATGATGTCATCCATGGGGGATACTCCTTTGGGAGGGAGCCGCCCCCATCGGGACGACGCCCGTGTGGGTCTGAAAACGAAAAACGCACTCCAGCGGTGGAGTGCGTTCATGCGATGAGCCAAAGACCGGCCGTTAGCGGAATGCGACGGTCACTTGGCTGGGTGTGGACTAAGCGACACCTAGTCCTTATGGACACGACGCCCGTTTCGGTCTGCCCAAAGCAGGAAGGCCGAAATGGCACCGCCGAGAATCAATACAAAAAGGCCGAGAGTCATCACTCAGTCTCCTTTGGAAAGAACTGCGCCTACGAGAAATAGTACAACACCGACGCCGACGAGGCTAAGAACGTCGGTTAAGGCGCCCAGCGTCCATACGTCGCTTGACCCCACGTAGCCGCTGGCGCCGATGAGGGCAGCAGCCGACAGCGTGTGCGCAAAGCGGCCGGACTGCTGTCGCTGTTCCTTGGTTGGCGTTGTGACGGCCTTCCAGGCTTGTTCCAATAGACCTTGCCGATGCCGGCGCGAGCGGTCAAGCCGGTAGACACCATTCTCCACCGGCTGCAGCGGATAGCGATATCCATCCTCATGGGCAACGAGGGCATGGCCATCACCTGCAGCTTTGGCTCGCTGAACAAGCTCGAGCAGTCGCGATGGCAGTGTAACAAGCCCGGACATCGGCTCGAACTGCGCCTGGCCGTTGATCTCCTCGCCTGCCGTGGATGTGAATGTGACCTTGATAAGGGTCGTCATGATCGCCCCTCAGCTGCGCCGACCGGCAACCACGCGAAGCGAGGTGAGCAGCTTGGCATAGCCTTCATCGGTGGAGAGAGAAGGCACGTGGACGGCATTGTCGCGGCCGCCACTCAGGTCATCGCGACCACGGCAAGTCCGGTAGGACATGCGAACGCCTTCGGCGCCTGGCGGGTGTTGGATCTCGACCAGCAAGGAATCGGTCTGCAATGCGAACACGTTGATGTCGCGCCGACGATGGCGGTGCTCGCGGATTGTGAAATCGCGCGGGCGCAACGCCATGTCGCCTGCAAAGCGGCGCAGCACGCGACATGCGTCGCGACGCAGTGCCTCGCGTGCGGCGGGGTTACCCTGCGAAGGCGACTTGAAGAATGACTTGGGAAGTTTCATGGGTGTCCTCAAAATGGATCGGGACATCCCTTCCCTGACGGGACGAGTGTCCCGCAATGGGTTGGTTCGGCAGTGCCGAACAGTGGGTCGATGCGTCAATGACGCGGGTGAAAGCGGCTTGCCGAACCGGCGACGGTTGGGCAAGCCCTCTCGGGCTTGCAAGGGTTGGCCTGAATTTCAGGCGATATCAAACAGCTTGCTGATTGTTCGGACGGTGTCCCACGCTTGGCGCTCGGTCAACACCTTGGCGATCAACAGCTTCTGACCAACGGTGACCAGGTTGGGGGCATCGCCGGTGTAACCGATGCGGTCGACAAAGACCACCCAGCCTTCGCACCGGCCACGCTGCACGGAGACGGCGAGCCGTTCGCGAGCACCGATCTGCGGCCACTGGCGCGACGATTTCGGGCCGTACATAGCCTCGTTATCGTCATCCATAAAATTGGCCGCATTGAGCCATTCCGGCTCGAGTCCCGCGCTGCGCAGCTGACGGCGGACGTCGTCAGCGACTTCAAAGATGTACTTCCCCTTCGTTTCGATCGGGGTGGTGAGGGGAGACGCTTCTGCAACGTCGAACATGATGGCTCCAGTTCGCGCAGAGCCCCCCGCGCGGGAAGGCCCGCGCGGGGAGATGGATGGAAATGGGGTTCCGACTGGAGCCCGTTAGCGAGTGAGACGATAGCCGCCGGCGCCAGAGACGAGATACAGCCGCTCGCCGGTGACGAACTGCTGATCTGCGTCCTGCGTGACGACGATCTGGCGGCCACTGTCCGTACGGACAATGACCTCCACACCATCGCGGCGATTCAGGTGGGTGGCGGCCGTCTGCGCGATAACCGCGGAGACAGTGCCAGACAATGCGCCAACCAAGTAACGACCGTTGCCGTTGCCGATGACGCGGGCACCGAGCACCGCGCCGACGACGGCGCCGAGAACACCGGGTACACCCGAGTTCGCGGAAAGCATGCCGTCGGTGTCGGCGATCGTGACCGGGCGGACCCGGACGACAGTCACAGTCTCGGCGTTACTCGTGCGCAGCGCTTCGGAACCCCGGTAGGTGTTCGGCGAAGTCGGCTGTGCAGCGCAGCCAGTGAACATGGCAAAGCAAAGGAAAAGCAGGAAGACACGCTTGATCATGATGGCCTCAACGAAAAATGGGCCAACATGCCCACGGGCAGGAAGGCCCGTAGGTGGGAGAAAAGAGATGTCCGGCTATACAACCGGAAGAGTCGATGCGTCTGAGACGCGGAAGGTGCCGTAATGGTAGCAGGCCCACTACCGATTGTGGAGGGGTCTACACCACACCACCCAGCTCGCGAGCGAGACTGTCCAGCACGGTTTCGGCGAGCCGCTCGCGCGAGAGCCGCGATTGCGCGCCGCCGTCCTCTGCTACAGCGAGCGCCAAGACCGCGTCGACGACGTCGAGCCACGCGCCACCGCGCACCCGGACCGCTTGGCCCTGGGTAATCGATGTCGCGAGCCTGGCCCGGGAGACCGTCGCCTCGAAGCCGGACAGGTCGAACCTGGGACGGCCGTCCCGTCGCTCTTCGCAGAAGCCTGCCAGCAGGAACTCCACGTAGGGCGCCAGTGCCTGACCATTCTGTTGAGCGAGGTTCTCGATCCACACACCAACCTGCGGACGCAGTTGCAGTACCAGGTAGCTACCAGATACCTCCATGGCATCCGTTCCCGAACCGGCGAACTGCCAGCACCAGCCATTACCGATCGCATAGAGAGGCTGTTCCCTGCCTTCCACGACATGCACCGCAGAGTGGAACCATTCGACGTGGTCGTTTTCGTCGAACAGGAAGGCCCGGCGGCCGGCCACGTAGACGAGATTCGGCATCACGGCGCACAGCGCATCGCCATCCTCGCTGGTGAACACCGGCACCGGAAAGCCGTTCCACATCGCGCCATTCCAGTAGGCGCCGACGGCGACGTCATCCGGCAGCCAACTGCCTGTCACAAAGACGCGACGATAAGCGCGCGCGGTCTGGCTTTGGATTTTTTCATTCATACGTGCTCCGAGAGAAAGGATGGAGCACGCCGTCAGGGCAGGTGCCCCAACGGGTTGAAAATAGAGCGTGGCGGAGTGCCACGAGGTCGATGCGTCCTGGACGCGAGGTGTGACGCGATCTTAGCAGCGCACGGCGCGGCTCGACAACCAAGGTCGCCCACAAACGAAAAAAGCCACTTCCGACAATGTCGGAAGTGGCGGGCTTAACCGGTCTGGCGGGCTGCGCGGGTTGCACGTCCCTTCGGCTCAGGCAAGTGATACCCGAATCGTGCCCAGGCTTGGGGATCCACTGGCAGTGGGTTCGTGCGGCCCACAGCCAGATTCACAAACGCGCCGCAGTACTGCAAGGTGCCCGTGCGGAACAGCGTCCAGAGCAAATTGTACGCCTGCACCGCCATCGCCTGGTTGATCACCAGCGACTGCCGGCTGAGCGCTTCGGCCATCGAGCAGGACGGCGCCGTGTCACTCTTGTCCCCCTTCGGGTCCAGAAGCTCGGGAAACAGGTCGCCCACATGGGGCAGCCGTTCCGCCGCCCTGCCGCGGACCTGACCGAGGATCACCTGGCCGCTGTCGGCCTCGTTGCCGCAGTCGAGATAATAGCCACCGGAGCCGCGCTGCATTGCGCCCAGGATGGCCTTGCGAGCCTTCCGGGTATCCACGCAGCCGATCACCATGTCGCAATGGAAGCGGTCCCGGCTGCCGACACGACAAACGCGCGCTTCCCAGCGCGTGCCCATCAGGTTGTTGAGCCGATTGACCAGCAAGGTGGCCTTGGGCTGGCCCACGTCCACTGGATAGAATCCCTGACGGCCGACATTGGTCTCGCTGACGGTATCGTCGTCGTAGACCATACAGTCAATGCCGCCTGGGTGGCCCAATTCGAGCATGGCGTGGTGCAGCCGCGCCAGGTTGGGTAGCAGCGCGCTGCCGGTGCCACCGGCACCAACAACGATCACTTTCCAGGCCCGGCTAGCCATGTTCACAGGGATGCGGTGCTCGAAGGTCATGCCAACACCTCCTCGCGTGCCGCCGAATACCAGTCGCCTGGCACTCGCTCCACCGTCTCGAAAATGCCCTTGGCGCAGAGCCGCAGTGCCATCGATGGCGTGAGCGCCGCACAGTTGCCGATCACGAACGCGAACTTCACGTCATGGCGGTCATCCTCGTCATCCGTCACCGAGAAGAAGGCGGGATGGCTGCCGTGAGAATGGCAATCCACCACGAGCACGTCGTCATCTGCCAGCACGGGGCGCTCATACTTCAAGTGCCCGCCGCTGTGCTCGAGGATACCGACCGGGATCAGCCGAAACGCCGCGCTAGCGGCATTCCAGACAATCCATGCGCCAGTTTCCTTCGGATACGCGGCCCGGGCCATCGCGGCGAACTCGCCGATCAGCTCGGCTGGCACCCGGCCGCAGTGCAGTTCGGTCGCCTCCGCGGCCTCGCCATACGGAATGGCGGTGCGGTGCTGAAATGCGCCGAGCCGGCGCACCACGCGCAGCCACGGACGTGCGATCTCAAGAAACACACCGTTGGCCGCGATAAGCAACCGCTCACCGGGCCGCTCCATCGCAGCAAGCTGCCCGAAGCGCGGCACCATGACGGACGGAAAGGACTGCTGCAGGGCAGTGTCTGCAAGATGCATGATTACTTCTCCAGTTTGCCGGCGATCAGATCGGCCAGCGTGCGTTTCATGGGGATGAGGACTTGCTTCGGGTACTCCGGGAACTTCCCGTCGAGCATGTCCTTCCAGAAGGCATAGGGTCCGCGCTGGTACTTCACGCGCTGCGCCCCGTGGTTCGGATGGGTGAAGGCGGAATTGAAGAATCCCGCCTCCCAACCTGCGATGGATGCAACGTCGATCTGCTTGGGCACATGAGCGCTACCAATGCAGATCTTCCCGTTGTCCCAGGTGTTGAAGTAGGGTGGCTCGTGGAGCACCGTCTCCGGTAGCGGCCGATCGTCGCCACGCAGCGCAAAGACTCGGAAACCGTTGTGCGACGCCTGGAAGACCAGGGCCGGATGGGGCACCACCGCGCTGCACTCGCCGAACTCCTTGCAATGAAAGAAGATGCGGCGATGCTCGGCCGGGCACCACCACGTGACCGAGGTGGGACTTATCGAGACCACATTGGGCGTGAGGAACTCGCCCTTGGGCAGCGAGGCTTCGGCGACTTGCCGCACTGCCTGAATCAGCGCGAGGCGATTGAGCGGCGTGCCGGGACCGATGGTCAGGCGACCGGTTGTCGCGTCGGGTTCGATTCGGTGCGCGGTGGCATACGAAAACTCCGCCACTGAACGGCCGTAAAGCAAAATCGCCCCTTGCAGGGCCACGTCGTGCGACCGCGAAACGGTCAGGATCTCGGCCATGGGGCCCTCCTATGAAGAAATGAGTGTGAGCACGCGGTCAAGCGCGCCGATGATCTGCAGCATGCCTGCCAAGTCTTGGAACTGCTGGCGGATCGCCGTAGCGTCCTCAGCAAGCGGAATGAAGCACTGGAACATCGTGGCGTCGCCAGCGTTGTTCAGGCAGTCGTAGTGGTCGTCCAGGATTTCCGACACATAGTCGCTGGGCCGGTAGGCAATGGTCGCCGCTGAATACGCCGGCTCAGCCCATTGGGCACCGTCGATGGCAGACCGCTCCCCCGCTCTGGCCACCACCAGCCGGAGGTCGGCAAGCGCGGTGCAAACCTCGCTCAGCCAGCCATCATGCGAACGCGCCAGCTTGCGCAAGGCGCGTGGGCCAAGCTCACGCAGACGGACCGAAGCCGCCTCGACATGTGCGTGCTTCGGCAGGGTGTCGTCCGGTGCCAGTTCGGCCCGCACGACCGACGGCAGATAGCGCTCGATATCGGCGTCATCGCCGCCGAAGTTCTCCTTGAGAAACTCCCGGGCATTCTCGTCGTCGGCTAGCGTCGAGTCGTAATCCCAGTGCCACCGGGCGAACTGATCCAGCAGCATATCTGGCGTGCGAAGGAAGAGGGACTTACCGCATGCGGCATTGATCATGCTCATGGCGGTATAGAGAAGCGACGGGTGAGCGGATCGCATCGCTTCCGCGCGCGCCTCTCCGATCGCGTACACCTCCTCCTCCGGCAATTCGATGGCCAGGTAGAGCGGCGCTTCCAGGCCGTCCTCCCAGCCGAACTGCATGACCTGGTCCATGGCAGCGCCACGGTCGATCAAGGTCAGGCCGAACTGCAAGCGCTGACACACCGGGGTACGGCAATTCAACCATGCGAACATGGCTTGGGTAAAAGCGTCGCCGGCGCTGGTCGGGTTGGACACATCGCTGGCGCGCAGCACGCCGGCGGCGAACTGCGCGATCACCAAGTCTTTCACCTCCACCTCGTCGCCATAGGTCAGGCGCGCCGTGGCCGGGATGGTGTCGTGCAGCTGCGGCAGCGTCAGAAAATCATGGGCAGGTCGACGGCCGGCAGCGGAATGCTGTCGGTATGACGTCCATGCGGGTCGTTGTCCCGGATCGAGTTCAGGAACAAACGACCGAGGATCGAACAGCATTGTTGAGTCTCCTCAGAATGTAAAAAAACCGCCCTTTCGGGCGGCTCCTTGTTGATGCTGGCGAAATGCCCAGTGGACAGCGCCTTCATGAGGTCAGATTTACGCATCCGCGCCCTTCGCGCCGGCCGCGCGCACGAACGTGTAGCGAGCGACGTCACCCTTGTGCTCCGGGCCGTCCACCGCGGCGGTGGTGAGCTCGGGGTACTGGGCTGAATACACATCGCGCACCTGCTGAGGCGTGAACTGTGGACCGGGATCCATCAGATTCATGCCGTTGTACGAGAACTCGCGCGTGAGCTTCTTGACTTCGAGTGCCATGGCGGTCTCCTTTACAACAGCGATGCGAGGTCGGTACCCGTGGTCGCGGGAGCGTCGGTGCCGGCTTTCGCCTCTGCCTTCGCTTCCGTAGTCGCGGCGTCGCCCTCGTCGTCATCCTCGTCCGATTCATTGGACTGGGCGGTGCTCGAGGGCGAAGCCGCCTTTGTCAGCGCCTTCGTTGCCTTGCTCGCCTGAGTAGACTTGGCCGCATCCAGGATGGATTTGGTGGCTTCAGCCTGCTCCGCCAGCGAGCGGTGCGAAGCCGTCACGGCCGTCACGGTCGCGGCGAACTCCGCATCGAGCTCCGCCGGCGTCGCGGTGAGCGACAGGGGCGTCGTCAGGGCTGCGTCGGCAGCGTTCTTGATGACGGGCATGACAACCACGGTCATGGCGTCGCCAATCATGGAGAGGGTAAGGACGACCTTGTCGGTCGCGCGCACCAGGGGTGCAAGCTCAGTGAACATAGGTGAAGTTTTCTGTGGAAAGGGGAAAAGACAGAGGGCGCCGTTGGCGCCCTCCGATGGGGATGAAGGACTAGTAGTTCAGGATCTTCGGCACCTTGCCGGTGTAGTCGAAGTCCTTCACTGCCAGCAGGCCGGCGATAACCTCCGGCTTTGGCTTGTTGAACAGCTTGGCGAAGTTGTCGCCGAGCGCCTTGCGGATACCCAGTTCGTCCGCCAGGACCTTCATCTCGGACTTGGTCAGCATCTCCAGGAAGTCCTGCGACTTCTGCAGGTTCCAATGACTGCGCAGGTCCAGCCTGTGGTACCGGCACAGTTCCCGAAGGTTGCTCACCTCCATGCCGTCGATGGCCGCAACCGTCAGACCGATCGTCAGTTGCTGACGCCGGCCTTCGTCGAGGGTATGCGCTGCCGTCAAGCAACCTTGGAGGGTCGAAGACACCTTTTGCTCGGTCAGCTTCTCGAAGAATTTGCCCATCACGTCGCCGCCAATATTGCGCGACAAGCCGTTCAGGACGATGGCCAGCAGATAGGCGTTGGCCTGCTCAGCGTTCTGCGCGACTTCCTTGCGCAGCGCCTTGCGCCAGAGCTCGGTGCGGTAATGCTTCACTTTCTCCGACTCGCTGATCGACGTGACCGGCTTGTCCGCAGCAGCGGAGGACTTGTCGCCCTTCGTTGCCGCGGCCGGCTTGCCGGCGGACAGCTTTGCAGCCGGCGCCGCGGCGGCATCACGTTCGGCCTTGATCCGGTCGGCCACCTTCTTCTGGTTGCACGCCGTATCAAAGCACTGACCGCTATAGACCTTGCCCATGGAATCCGGCAGCCCGCTCACCGCGGCGCCGAAATTCTGGCAGGCGTGGCAGGCCTTGGCCTGTTCCTCGCCGACGCCGGTCGGACCATCCACCTTCAGCTGAATGCGGGTATGGTTGTCGCCGGCGCGGATAACACGCACGATCGGGTACTCCTCCCTGAGCCCGTACGCAATGCCATCGAGCTTGCGGTCGGTCTTCTCGGTGTAGCAGGCCCGGTTAGTGCAGTTGCCCGTGGCAATCGCCTCACCGAACATCTCCGTCTGCAACGAGGAGTTATGCGGGCAGGCAGCACAGTCGGCCTTGTCGAAGATCGCCGCTTCCAGGCTGCACGCAGCCGCCTCGATGGTCTTTTTCAATTCCGACACCGACTTCTTCTCGCTGATGATGACCGGCAGGAGCTTGTCCTGCTTGTCCTTGGCGAGCGTGGCGAGCAGTTCGGCGTGGCCAAGCTGGATCTTCTCGTGGGTCAAAGCCTCCCGAACGAGCGAGCTGCAGTTCATGAGCGCCAGGCGCTTATCCAGCTTGCTTCGCGACCAGCCGAGAATCCGTGCGGCTTCATCTCGGTCGCCTTTCACGCGACCAACGAGATTGGCTGCCCAAACTGCTTCATCTGCAGGCGGCATGTCGGCGCGATGAACATTCTCGACACCGGCCAGCGTATCGGCTGTGTCGTCATCGATGTCCTTGATGAAGATGGGCATCGGATAATCCGGCCCATGCTCTTCCCAGGCGGCAAGATAACGGCCTTCGCCGGCGACTTCCTCATACTCGTAGTCGCCATCGGGAGGGATGGGTCGCACGAGAATGGGCTGTATGACGCCGTGCAGCTTAACGGAGGCACGCAGTTCCGCGAATTCCCCAGGATTCCGGTAGGTTCGGGGATTGGCGCGACGACGGATCTTGCGCAGCGGGATGGTTGTGTTGCTGATTTGCATTTGTGGGTTCTCCGAGACGAATGGGAACCCGTAGCCGCACCGGGAACGTGGTTCCCGATGGGATAAGAAAAGAGAGGCATGGCGGCCCGGCAGAGCGGGAAGCCACGTTACTGCAAAAAGCTGTGCACCGGGTGGTGCGAGGTCGATGCGTCAGGGACGCTGAAGTAGGCGAAAGGATATACCAATCGGCTCGCCTACGCCAGATGCGGCACTGCCTGCCACGGGAATCGTTCCTAGCCCCCGCTTCTTGGGGGTAATCTACCCGCGGGATGAATCCAAGCCGACCGAAGCCGATATCGAAGAGGCGAAACTGCTGGAAGACGTGATCGCGGACGCGCAGTTGGGTGCCGATTCCGCCATCAAGAAGCTGGAACGCGACGCGAGCGACGCGGTCGGAATCGTCTGCCCAGCCATCGTGCGGGCGCTGGTCGAGCGCCATGACACGGTCCGAGAGGCCCTGGGCAAACGTCGAGTGACGCTACGCGCGTCCGGGACTCACCAGCGTGGCTCCACCTCAATATCCAAGCCGGCGTACGACATCCACATCACGTCATCGGCTGCGTACTCTAGGGCGCGGCCGACGGAAAACAGGAAATCTTCACCGGATTCCGAGTACACATCTGCTTCGATAAGGATTGGGATCGACCTGATATGCCTGAGTCCCCCCGCCAACCGGAAATCCACCTCTTCCAATGTGGCCGCGGCGATCCGCGCCACAATCTGCGCGAAGGCTGACCCAATGCCTTGCTCGCGCCAGGCGGGCTCCGCCCAGACATCATTGACTTCCAACGCGCAGCCGCTTCCATGGCTCAGCGTTAGGTCGAAGGTGCAGTAGCCAATGGGCGTCAGGTCGTGAGTGCAGGCGATCAGGCGATACTGGATGCGCTGAAACTGAATCCCGTCTTCCACGAACACCGTCGGGGGCTTCGTGCCGTTCTCCCGATGGAGGCCGAAGCCTTCAAGGGTGCTGTAGCGCTCCGAGCCCTTGTCCAGCTTCTTCGCATCCTTGACACCCTTGCGCAGGTGCTGGAGCACCGCATGTATCCCGGGCGCCTTCGGCGGCTCCGTGAAGACGACGAAGTCAGCCACCCCGGCGTCATCCCATTCTGGTCGGGCAAGTTCGAGGGGCAACGGTAGCGCCAGCGCCTTGTCAGTGGCACGCTCGTCCGCCAGTAGGTCGTTCGTCTTCATGGCAAGCTCCTCGTGTGTCAAATGGGTACAGCATACGCGCCCCCGCCGGTCCCTTTTCCTGCCACCGTTTACGGTCGGCTTCGGTACGAGGGGTTGCCGGCACCGACGACCCTGGAATTGCGGATGTTTGGGCCGATGTTCCGAGGGAGCTTACGACGACGGCCGTCACGCGGCTATTCGACGGTCATCGACCGGTCCCCCGTTGAGCCATTGGCTGACCTCGGCCGTCAGCTCTTCCATTGCCCTCGGATTCGGCGGAGAGCCGAAAAAAACCCTCCACGTAGGGAGGGTTGGGAGAAGGGTCCAACTGAGAGAGCTTCCGTAGCGGGCGCTACGGAAACTATCTGTGGTGGTTTGGGGCGTCACATTGCCCCGAAAGCTCAGCTATTTTGAGTGCCTTTCTCCGGCAACGGGCCGATCGGCCTGACCAGCAGGGTGGTGACCGCCCCGCTGACCTGCCACCCGCCCAGCTCGCTCTCAAAAATGCCATGGACAAGGCGGTCGAGGCAGATGAGCTCCACCCCATCCGCTTCCACCGTGCCGAGGACGTTGGCAACAATCGTGCCGCGCGTTCCGCGGCGTTTGATTGTCGCCATGCCTTCACCCAGGGTGACCGTGCATTCGTTCGCTTTCATGCGGCCTCCTTGAGCAGCTGGCGCTGGTCGCGATTCTCGCGGCCGTGTAGCGCCGCCAGATCCTCGACAAATGCATCGAGAAGCGTATCCATGTGCAAGAACGCTTCGCCCTCCAGTTCCGGCGTCGCCCAATCCAACCCGGCTTCCATGGCGTCGCGTTTGTGCGCCACCATCTGGTCCTGGTAGACATCGATGCTTCCCGGCAGGTGGAAGTACATCACCTTCAACTGGCCCTTCCGGTTCCACCGCAGCGCGCGTCGCATCGCCTGATACTCGATGCGCCACGTCCACGAGCGGTCGTAGAAGAGCACGTAGTCGGCATTGGGCAGGTTGTACCCTGCCCTACCCGACCCCTTCGTGCACAGCAGGCCGGTGGCCGAGCCATTTACGAATCGCTTGTCCTTGTCGGCCACGCGTTTCGTGATTGGGATGCCGCCATGGAACGGCACCGTCTCGACGCCCCTAGCCTTGAGCTGCCCGGCTATCAGGTCGATGACCCCGGGGTTTTCGGCAAACAGGATGGCCTGCTTTCCTTCCTCGGCGATCGCGTTCAAGCGGTCAATCACGGCGCGTTGCTTGCTGGTGAGCTGCCCCAGCGCCCCCACCCCGTCCACCCCATGCTGCGGGTAGTTGGCGGCGAAGTGCACTGCGCGGATGCGTGCCAGGATCGCGATCAGGTTGTTCGAGCGCCCGTCGGTGCGACGGATCTCCCGATACCAATCCGCGAACTCGTCGGCCGTGCGCAGATACAAAGACAAGTGCGCCGGGTCCCAGTCCGTCTCGACCGCTTCGACTACCGGTGGATCGATCTGGATGTACCTGGCCACGTCAGGCTCGCAAACTAGCCGGCGCTTGACGTGCGGCGCCAGCATCTGGCGGTACAGCGGCAAGTTGCCGATCTTCGGCACCTCCCGCTTTGCGCCATCCTGCAGGCTCTCGGCAAACTCCCATGTCACCCATTCCAGCACGACGAAGTCATCCCGGAACCGATCTACCCCGCGCTGGGCATGCTGCACGGTGGCCAGCCAGTGCCTATCCAGATAGCCACGGCGGTAGCCATAGGGCTGTGCACCGGTACCGTCACCACCCGTGAAGGCGATGAGGCCAAACACGTCCCGCGGGTAGTTCGCGATAGGGCTACCGGTGAGGATGTAGCGGCGTCTCGCCGACAGCTGCCAGAGCGCGCGGCTCTGATCGCTGTTCGGATTCGACAACCGTTCCCCTTCGTCGGCCACCAGCAGGCCAATCCGGCGTCGGAGCCGATGGGCATACGTGACGCGCCGGGACGCTTCCCGGCACACCGGCATGCGCAGCCGCTCGTAGGCTATGAGATTGATCTGCCCGAGCGCCGCAAGGCTTTCCGGCGAGTCGATAACGTGTACCGCCGCCGGCGGCAGGATCTGCGCCAGCTCGGCACGCATTTCCGGTACCAGCCTAGCCTCGACGACGATCAAGCCATGTTTGACGCCAGCCAGCAGGATCAGCGCCGCGGCGAGCCGTGACTTGCCGCACCCCTGTTCCCAGGCTGCTACCGCACCAGACGGCTTCTGCAGCAGCTCCACCAGGTCATCCTGTTGGAATTCCCAGTTTAGCCACCGGTGGATGCCGAGCGCCTGCATGCGCCGGCGTAGCGCCAGTGCCTGTCCCGGGTACTTCACCGACAGACCTTCGTGCACCGTCTCCCATGTCTGGGCCGACCGGCTGACCGCATAGCGGCTCATGAGCTCATCCAGCGTCAGCACAAACTGCGCACCGCCCGCCTGGTAAGTGTAGCGGCCATCCGGCTGGCGAACGAATGCTACGGCGTCGCCTGCCTTGATCACCGGGCTGCCCCACTTTAGCGGATCCGCAACATGGCTTTTGAGGGCCACGCCGCTGATTGCTTCGGCGGCATTCACACCGGTGGTCCAGACGGTGTGCCGCAGAGGCGTCGCCTGGCGCGCGCTCCGCCGCAGCCGCTTCCGGAAATGCTCCAAGAAGCCCGGTGCCAGTTCGGCCACGCCGCCGGCCTCGCGGATCAGCCGCAGAAGGCCGTCCAGCGCTGCCATTGGGTCGTGCTGCACCAGGTAGGCTTCGAGATCGAGGCGCCCGCTGCCGGCATAGCGCATGCCGCGTGGCAGGCGCTGGCCGTCCAACGGCAGGATGCGCCGATCAAACACCCGGTTGAGCACCATGGCCTCCATGAATCCGCACTCAAAGCCCAGAACGATTCGACGGCCATCATGGGCAATCCGTACCCGTTTCTGCGAAGTCACCGGCCGCGTGATGGCAGGGCCGGTATCGTCCAGCACCTGATGGTTCAGGCGTGGCTCCTGGAAATGGCGGTCGTCCACGTTCAGGTCCAGGCCGGGCAGCGGGACGGTGAAATCGCCGTGCGCCTGGCGCACGACGCGCCCCATCCTGTAGCGGCCAAACACTGCAATGGAGGTGTGCACCGTGGCGCCTTCCTCGCGGAAGGCCGAGGCCGGCAAATCGAAGATGCCGACAAGGCGGCGCGCGGCCGTGCTGTGCGCATCCCGGTGATCCAGGACGTTAGCGAAGCGGTCGACAAAGCTCGTCGGCAGCAACGCCACCACCACCTGCGCGGCCTCGAGCGCCTGGGCAAGCGCATACTCATGGCTGAGGGCGCTACTGTTGGCCCCAAACCGGCCCCACGTGGTGCAGCCAAAAGGCTGCAGATGCGGCGATTCGAGGTGAATCGAGAAAGGCGGGTTGATCAGCGCCACGTCGAAATGGCGCGGGTGAATCTCCTCCATCCCAGCCATGCGGAAGCTTCCTTCGAAGCCGGCGGCCTCTACACACTGCTGGACAGCGGCAATCGTCGGCTCATGCACGTCGACGCCATACAGCGTGTGCACCGCCGGATCCGCGAACTGCAACAGCCGGGCGGAGCCGACAGAATTGTCCAGCACCGAGACCTTACGGCCAGGGCGCCAGCTATCCACAACGCCCCACATTAGCGTGGCGATGGCATCAGGAGTAAAGAACTGCGAGAGATGCCGCTGCCGCGCGGCATGCAACTCGCCCATGTGCGCAATCTTGTCAGCCTGCGAACCGAGGCTGACGATGGCCCGCAAGGGCTCGTACCAGTGAGTCATGGGGATTCCTAAAAGAAAAAGCCCCGTCAACGACGGGGCAATGGATGAGGTGCCGAGCTGCTTAGGCAGCAGCCGGCTCTTGCAGGTGCTGGGCGACGAAGGCTAGAAGGCCATCGCCGAGAGGCGCGGCGAATCGCAATTCCCAGTACTCGTTGAATTGCAGGACGTCCAATCTCGGGAAAGTCCGCCGCTGCTGGGCAGCGAAGACCTCCCCATGGTCGAACTGACGCAGGCAGCCTGCCAGCGCGGGCTCACCCGCATCCTGCGCATACGCGGCCAGGGCCAGCAAGGCCGCGCGCACATCGGCATGCGCGGCTGCTGCAACGCGCCGTGACGGACGCGCGGCAGCCACAGGCACCGACGGCGCCTTGAGCCGCAGCAGCACGACCTTGGCGTGCCGGCGCACGGCATTGGGCTGATCGAGCTGCAGCGCCGCGGCCAGCGTCTCGGCGACCTGCCGGTACGCCAACGTGCGGGCGCTGGCCTGGTACCGCTCGGCCAGCACCCGCCAGTAGCGGTCGAGGTCGGGCGTATCGCCGGTGCGGATGGCCTCCCAGATGTTCGGGTGGCCGTTCACTGGAATGCGCGTCTCGTCGATGCACACGGGTGCGCCTTCGATGCCGAACTCCTTGCTTGCCCGATCGATCAGGCCCGCAACGAGGCGTCGAAGGAACCGGCGAAAGTCGCCAGCCTGGTCGACAGGCAAGGGAACGATCGCAGCATCGGCATGGACCTGCGCGGCAAGCGCGCTGACCCGGTCATAGGCATCGAGCGAAGCGCTGCGCCGAGCGAAACGCCTCAACAAGCGCGTTTCTCAGTGCCGTTCCTGCATGGCGTCCTGGCCGTACTCGCCCACGAACAGCATGAGCGGTTCAGCCAACTCGTGCGAGAACGTAAACTCCCACTTGTCGTTGTAGAGCGTGATATCGAGGCCCGGCATGGACATCTTCTCGCGTGAGGTGTATTCCAGCTGATGCAGATCGATTCGCTGCAGCATGCTCGCCAGCACCGCGTTCCCCGACTTTCCGGCGAAGGTAGCCAGGCCTGACAGGCAGTCGGCCGTGGGCTGCGTGCTGTAGTAACCAACTCTGCGGCGGGCAGATTTCCACCCCGCCTCGGAATGGACGCTCTTTTTGAGCACGACGCCGGAAGCGGTGCGCTTCACTTCCGCATTCCGGTGCAAGCCGAAGCCACGGACAATGCGTGCCGCAGCTTGCCGGTACGCGGTGGTGGCACCGCCGTCGCCGTTGTAGTACGCGCTGAGGGATGCCCAGAGCTGGTCGACATCGGGGATATTGCCTTTTTTCAGCGCTTCGCCGATATCCAGGCCTGCGCGGTCGAACTCGGCGTTGTTGTCGATATCGAGTCGCGCACCCACCGGCGCGAATTCCCGACGCGCGCGGCTGACGACGTTCCCAGCCAGGGCGAAGCAGAACTTCTCCAGTTCGTCGTCCTGGCGGTACTCGGAACGGACGCCCACTGCAAAGAACGGCTCGGCCGTGCACGTGCTGGCCAGCGCCTCGCGCTCGAACTGCGCAGCATCCTGGTAAGCCTGGCGGGCCGTACGCTGGGCCGCAATGAATTTCTCAATGATTTGGTTGTACATGTCGGTCTCTCAAGGAATATGGGAGACCGCCCCGTCGGGATGGTCTCCCGAGGGATTGAATCGGTGAATCAGCGCGGACGGAACCGCTTAAGTGGCCAGTTCCATCCAGCGCTGGGCGGACTCGCGGCTCATTTCTGTGGCGGCTTCCAGACGGACAGTGGCGCGGCCGCCATCGGGCAGGGTTTTGACTTCGTCTTCGCCTGCACCTTCGAGGTCATGGTCGACGACGATCACGTGGACGTGGCAGTCACTCTCAACGTACTGCACCAGGCCGCCGTCCAGATGCACAACGATCGTCGGCTTCGCAAGGGTGTTGGTCATGGCGTGGCCCCTCAGTGAATCGAGATGGCCCGGCCAATCGGCATGGGCATGAATCCCAGTGCCCACCACATCGCAGCCGGATGATTCGGAAAATCAGGAATCTCCGTACGCTGGAAGATGTCCGGTACAAGCTCGATCGCCGAGGGGCGGGCCCTCACCGTTTCGCGCCATTTCCCCTGCAAGCGCAGCCAGGTCAATTCGGCGCGAGCGATGTGATCCCATTCGCTGGGTACCAACGACTCGTTGAACAGGTCGGCGCCTTCCGCGGTTATAACGGCAACCACTTCGTGATAGCGGCCGAGTTCATGCGGGAAGCCGCGGCGGACAAACCGCAGGACTGTGGGATCCGGATTGCCGAAGATGCGCTGCAGCTGCCGGATGTACACCGCGCACTCGCGCCGCGAGCGTTCGCTGTAGTCGTCGCGACCAACCTGCGCGCACGCCTCCTCGGCCGGCACCGGGCCGACTTCAATTTCGATGGTGTTGAGTTTAAACATGGCGTTACCTCGAGAAAGTGGGAACGCCCCCACCGGGCGCGTTCCCGATGGGTGATTGAGTCCGGAAGCGCGAATGCGACCGGATTGGTGTACCTAGATGGCGATACCCTAGTTCAACTGCTCACATGCCGCAGCGTAGACGTTGGATAGCGAGGCGCTGCGGGCATAGCCTCGCCGCCGTGCTTCGCGGGATCGAACAATGCCAGCTTTTCGGCGAGCGTCAGGCTGCGATGGCCGACCGGCTTGACAGTGACCCCAACGTCAGCCACTGCGACCTCTACGGCAAGGCCTTCCGTGAAATGCGCGGCACGCGCCACATTGGTGGGGATGCGCACGGCGAGGGCGCTGCCCCATTTCTGGATCGTAAGTGTTGCGGACTTGGACATGGCAACCACCTGTCGGAATGTAGAGACGAGTTTATACATGGAGACACCATGCATAAACACCGTCTCGCCTTTGCCGCCCGGATTAGAGAAACGCCTGGAGGTCATACATTTCCTCGCAAGGCGGGATACGCCCCACCGGAGAGTATTCCCCGGTGGGTAGTGGAATCGGCCGCTGGCCTGAGCGGTCACGCGGCGGCAGCAGGCTTCCGGTCCAGACCCAGCAGCTTCGCGAGAAGCCAGCTGATCAGCACCAGAAACTCGATCTCCGCAACGATGTGCACTTGCATGGCAGCAAGGCTATCGTCCTCGGTAGTACAAAGAAAGAAGAGGACCGCGAACAGGTTGATGACGGTCGCGAGGACAGCCAGCGCGGTGATACGGGAGAAGATACGCATGGAAGGGCTCCTGAAATGGAGCCTTTCCCATTGGGAAAAGCCCCAATGGGTGGAAATGAAGATGGCCGGTACGCCGGCAAGGTCGATGCGCTGATGCGCGGAGAATCGGACGAATCTTACCCTGCCTGCCGGTGCGGGACAAGAATCGGATGCTTAGCGCGCGCGCGCTGCCGCCTCGCGCGCCCGGCGGTTGGCCTCGCGGATGCGATTGACCACTGCCCAGCGCCGCTGCTCGACCTCCTCCGGATTTTCGAGCTTGGCATAGTCCTGCACCGGCCCCTCGCCCACGAAGGGCTTGTAGTCCTGGGGCAGCTTGCCTTCGGCCTTGGCCTTCTCACGCTGCATGCGACCCAGCCCATCGCTTGTCTCCGTGATCGCTACATAGTCCCACCGCGCTGGCACGGCCGCCTCGGAGAACCAGATCTCTCCCTCGCCCTGCCCCACGATGGCGACCACGTCGTAGACGCTGCCCACAGGCGATGGGATAGCACGAACCTCGAAACGCAGCACCTCCGGCCGTGGATGCCAGAACACCCGGTCCAGATAGCGTTTGAACGTGAACGCGTCCAGGCGGGCGATCTCGCCGTACTGCGGCTCGCCGGGCGCGATGAACTCCGGTTCGTGCTTCGGGCGGTTGCCCAGGGAGATTTCCCGGGAAGTCGGATTGCGGGATGACATGGGGGATTTTGGTAAAAGACGCCCGAAATTCTAACGCTTTCGGCGCCTACGCCGGCAGGACACCTCGGAAAATGGTTGGCGGCGAACTTCGCCCGCCCGCCGCCTTGACTTCGGCGCGGGGCCGGTATCTTGGTCTTAGACCACTCCATTCCTTGCCGCCCATGCGATTCACCCGACTCGGACGCCACGACCCTATCGACTTTAACGCCCGCCGCCAGGCCGCCTTCGCGCGCAAGCAGCAGCGCGAGCGCGACCGATATCCGCTCTTCGCGGAACACGTGGCCGCCGAACAGCACTCGGCCGACGAGGAACTGGCTCGCCGCCAGCAGCGCTCCGACAGGCTCGAAACGACGATGCGCGGACTGCACGCCCGCGTCTGGCGCGAGAAACGCGCCGTCTACTTCTCGCTGACAGCCGAGCAGCGGGCTGACGTTCGCGCCAAGTGGCAGGCCTGGACCGGGCCCACCAGCGCCCTCTACTTCGCCTATATCGTTGACAAAGTCAGCGGCGAGGCCGCACGGCGCGCCGAGGCCTCCCGCGCGCACGCGCTGACCATCCGGCGACGGGCTCTTGCGCGCCTGCCGGAACAACTGGAGATGGCATGACTCCTACCGCCGAACAAGAGTGTGTCGTGGAGGCGGTGCGTGCCGGTGGCGCCGTCAAGGTCAAGGCGTACGCCGGCGCCGGCAAGACCTCCACGTTGCGCATGGCCGCTGAGGCCCGCGGCTTGCGCGCGTGGCCTGTATCTGGCCTTCAATCGGGAGATCGCCAACGAAGCGGCCCGCAAGTTTCCGCAGAACACCCGTTGCCGCACCGTGCATTCGCTCGCCTACAGCGCCACGCGCCCGGAGATCACGCGCAAGCTCAGGAATCCGGTCGAGCCACCCCATCAACTGGCGATCCGCTACGGCTTCGGGAAACTACGCCTGCCCACCACCATCGGCAAGGACCTGGAACTCAGCCCGAGCAAGGTCGCCCGGATGGTGATGGATGGCGCCGCGCGCTTCTGCCGCTCCGCCCAGGCAGAGCCGCTCGCTTGGCACATCCCGGTCGAGGCGATCGTCAAGGAAGAGGAAGCCGAGCACCTGCGCGAATCGCTGCTGCCGTATGTAAAGCGGCTCTGGGATGAATATCTTGATCCGAATGCGCCGTCTGCCATCGCCCACGACGTCTATGTCAAGCTGTTTGAGCGCAGCCGGCCGCGCATCGGCGCCGACTTCATCCTGTTCGACGAAGCGCAAGATGCCGACGGCCTGATGCTGTCGGTGCTGCGCGCGCAACAGGCGCAGGTCATCTACGTGGGCGATCCCTACCAGCAGATCTATGAGTGGCGCGGCGCTGTCAACGCCATGGACCATATCCGTGCCCCGGAACGCGCGCTGACCGAGTCGTTCCGGTTCGGCCCGGCCATTGCACAGCTGGCCAGCCGCGAGCTGCAGCTGATGGATGAGGACACGCCAGTGCGCGGCCAGGACCACGTCGAGTCCCGAATTCTGCACGATTCGACCTCAGGCCACGACCGCTTCGACGCGATCCTTTGCCGCAAGAACGCCACGGTCCTGACCCATCTGGCCGAGGGCATCGGCCGCGGCGACCGCGTCGCCGTACGGGCCAACGTCGACGAGCTCCGGGCGTTCGCCGACGGCGCCGAGCAGCTGATGCGCGGCCAGCGCATTGGCTACCCAGCCACCCTCGCCTTGTTCGAGACCTGGGAGGAGGTTCAGGAGTACGCCGAGTCGTTCGCCGGCCGCGACCTGAAGCCGCTGGTGCAGCTGATCGACAACGAGGGGGTGGACTATCTGCGCCTGATCCTCACCCGCGTGTCCCCAGAGGACGAAGCCGACTACATCGTGTCCACCGTCCACCGCGCCAAGGGCCTTGAGTGGGACCGCGTGAAGCTCGCCGGCGACTTCAAATTCAGGAACGGCGACGACGGCAAGTTGACCATGGCGCGGGAAGAAATGCGGCTGCTCTACGTCGCCATGACCCGCGCCAAGCGTCTGCTCGACGTAAGCGAGATCCGGCGCGATCTGTACACCATGTTCCGGGAAGCCGGCGTCTAAGGAGAGGAATCCATGATCACCGTGCGCATTGGCGGGAACGAGTTTCCGCTCGACGATGTACTGGAAGATCCCGGCCGTTACGCGCGTCACCTCGAGCGCGCGAAAACGGTCCAGGGTTTTGCGGAATGCGGATGCAGCACTCGGCGCCCACGGCCCAAGCTGGTCATTCGCCGGCATCGGGACATCTTCCTGCTCGTGCGCTGGCCGGAACAGGCACACCACCATGCTGCAGGCTGCCCGTTCAACCGCCAGGCGCTGGCCAAGTCGGGCGCGAGCGGCAACCTGGACCCGTTCCGGATGAAGGACGGCCACCATGACATCCGCCTCGATGCCTCGCTCTCGGTCAGCGCGCACACCCCAGCCAAGACCGTCCAGCGAGCACCCAAGGGGCAGAGCACCATGCCGCAACGGCGTTCGGCGGGGCTGCTTGCGTTTCTGGAATACGCCTGGGAACAAGCAGGGGCTGAACGTATGGCCGGGAACGGGTTCGCGCGGCTGGAACGCCTGCTGGTCACAGCTGACAACGGAGCTGGCAGAATGCCGAATCAACGGAAAGCCGGCCGATGGGCTGCTGCACGTCATGCAACGGTGGGACCCGAGCCACAACACGGAGATCCTGGCGGAGTTCGAAGCATGGCAGGGCAGGCTCACGTCCACTCCGGCCGGCAACCCGCGCGGCATCGCGATCGGCCAAATCGAATCCCACGGCACGACCCAGTTCGGTGGCAAGTTCGTGCTGCGCCAAAGTACCCAGCGCTTCTTCATGGCCGCCGACCTCTACGCGCGCCTGCAGGTGTCGTTCGGGGCGCCCTGTCCGGCATCGGCAAGGCAGAACAGCGTTGCGTCGCCGTCCTGCTGGTCGAGCGGTCGAAATCAGGCTACCTAACGGTGGTCGATGCCGCGGCCATGCTGGCCAACCGCCAGTTCGTGCCTTGCGAGGTTGCCATGGCTGACTATCTGGTCGGCCTGCAGCGGGCATTCCGCAAACCGCTGCGCCACATTGGCCGAGCCGCCATGCACCCCGACTTTGTGTTGACCGACGTGGCACCGGAGGTCGTCATCGGACTTGCTCCCACGTTAGAATGAGCGGCATGATCCTTGTCTACCGATACCGGGTGAAGTCGCTCAACGGCCTGCTTAACAAGCAGAGCCGAGCGGTGAACTTCGTCTGGAACTTTTGCAATGACACGCAGAAGCATGCGCTCAAATGGGGTAAGAAATGGCCGAGCGGGTTCGATCTGAATGTGCTGACCACCGGTAGCAGCAAGGAACTCGGTATCCATTCCGGCACCGTCAATGCGACGTGCGAGCAGTACGCGAAATCGCGCAGCCAGCATCGCCGTCCTTACCTGCGATACCGCGGCAGGAAGTGCCTTGGATGGGTGCCCCTGAAGGGCCGCGATCTGAAACGAGAGGGCGAGGCGTTTCGCTTTGCCGGGAATACCTTCCGTGTGTTCAACAGCCGCCTGTTGCCCGCCGGCAAGATCAAGGACGGCACAAACTTTGCGCAGGATGCGCGCGGGAACTGGTTTCTCAACATCGTTATCGAGGTAGCTGATGTGCCGGCGCGCCCGATTCAAACCGGTGTCGGCATCGACCTTGGCTTGAAGGACCTCGCCACGCTCTCGACCGGTGAGAAACTTCCCAATGACCGGTTTGGCCGGCATGCCGCCCAAAGGCTGGCGAAGGCGCAGCGGGCGCGAAAGCACAAGCGGCATATTGCCAAGCTGCATGCCAAGGTGGCGAATGCCCGCGCCGACTTCCAGCACAAGCTCGCGCTCGATCTGGTTCGACGCTTCGACTACATCGCAGTCGGCAACGTGTCGGCTGTGAAACTCGCCAAAACCAGTATGGCGAAGAGCGTCTACGACGCATCCTGGTCGTCCTTCCGGGACAAGCTCCGCTACAAAGCGATTGCGCACGGGGCCACGTTTGAGGAAGTGAACGAAAGCGGTTCTACCCAGTCCTGTTCGGCGTGTGGTTCGAAAGACAGCACGACGCGGCCGAAAGGTATCGCAGGACTGCGAATAAGAGAGTGGACCTGTAGTAGCTGTGGTGTCGTGCATGACCGGGATACCAATGCTGCGCTGAACATTCTCCGATGCGGACGTGCATCGCCAGCTGTGGGAATCCCCTGCATTTAGGCAGGAGAGGACGTCAACGAAGTCCTTGGCATGACGGGCCACGCGGATTATGACGCCAGGCTCGCGCAGAAGCAGGCGTTCTACCGCGCCAACGGCGTACCGTTGATCGAATGGCGCCCTCAGGACCAGCAGATCACGTGTGTCCGGCTGCCCCGGCCGAGCTCTACATGAGCGGGCGGGTACCAACGCCGGCAAAGCTGATCCGGTTCATCGAGCTGCACGACGGCAATACAGCAGTCGACAACGGCGATGGCACGCTGACCGTCACCTATGTCGCCTTCATGGCCGGTATCGCCTACGACAAGCGCGAGACGATCCCGGCGACGGCTGCCGCCGTTCGGGACGTTCTGGGCTACTAGGCATGGACGGAATCTATCTGAAGGCCATCCGTTTGGTGCATCAGTACCGCGCCGCGTCTGTCCCGCTTGTCCAGCGGCATCTCGGCATCGGTCCCGAGCACGCCGAGTCCCTGCTGGCGTGCATGGCGACAGAGACCACCATGGTCCGGCGAATGCCCCCTTGAACTCTATCTCTACGTCGGCGAGATCGTCGCTGACGAACTCACTGCACTGTATGGATTTGCCGAGGAAGTCCTCGCTGTCATCGCCTCCGGCGATATCGACGTGGACGCCCTTAGAGCCGCCGCGGCGAAGTTCGGCCTTTCGGCACCCACGTGACGGGTCTCCCTGCACCCGCTTGACTTTGCCCGCGATTGGATAGGCTGGAAGCATCCCTCACCTTCCACCGACCCGATGGGCTACATCAATCCCCTCCTGCGTCTACCTGCTGCACAGCAGCTCCTGCGCCTCCCACCAGAGCAACGCCGAGCCATCGCTGCGGTGCTCCGCGAACTGCGCGAGGCATCGAACGCCGAAGCCGAATTGTCCTGGCGCCGTCGCAAAGGCCCCATGGCGGCGTATTGGCGTGCCGTCTCAACCTACGCCCGGCATTTCGCCCATGCGCTCACGCAGCACTGCGAGTGTCCGCACGAATCATCCTCGGTGGCTGATTCCTCTTTCGCCACAGACACCGGCACAGCCGCGAATCGGCAGGCCAGGGATTTTGCTTTTCCATCCCATACCCGGGACACCCGAACCATGGACATGTTCGAGAAAACGAAATGAGCGAAAACACCAAGATCGAATGGACCGACCACAGCTGGAATCCATGGGAAGGCTGCCAGCGGGTTGGCCCCGGCTGCGACCACTGCTACGCTGAGGCCCGCAACGCACGCTTCGGCAGTGGCCAATCCCAAAACTGGGGCCCCGGTGCGCCCCGCCGGCGCACATCCGCCGCCAACTGGCGCAAGCCCTTGCACTGGAACGCTGCGCACGACGCCTTCGCCACGGTACACGGGCGCCGGCAACGCGTCTTCTGCGCGAGTCTGGCCGATGTGTTCGACAACGAGGTGCCGATCGAGTGGTTCATCGATATGCTCGATGCCTGGCGCCAGACGCCGAACCTGGACAAGCTCGTGCTAACCAAGCGCATCGGCAACGCGACGAAGCGATTGTGCGATGCGTTCAACACGCTGATGCTGCGCGACGACTGTGCGGACAATCCCCTCGTTCCGTGGCTGGCTACGTGGATCGCCGGCAATGCCCCCGCCGATATCTGGCTGGGCGCAACCGTGGTGAACCAGGTGGAAGCCGACCGCGACATCCCAAAGCTTCTGCGCACGCCGGCAAAGACGCGCTTCCTCTCCATGGAACCGCTGCTCGGGCATGTCGACGTGTTCTCGACTCTGACCGGTGAACTGCTGCATACCTCCGGCAACGACTATGCGCCGGGCTCCCTGGACTGGGTCATCGTGGGCGGTGAGAGCGGCACGGGCGCCCGCCCAATGCATCCGGCATGGCCGCGCTCGTTGCGTGACCAATGCGCGGCAGCCGGCGTGCCCTTCCTGTTCAAGCAATGGGGGCACTGGCACACGGCAGTCGTGGCGGGTTCCTCCAGTGAGCCGGTCTTCCGCGAGTTCGCCAGCTATGAGCAATGGGTGAGCAAGGCCGCGACGTGGATCGCCGGCGGAATTTGCCTCGACAGGCATGGCGCGCAGCTCGAGCGCGGTCAAGATTTCATGCGCGCCCGCGACGAGGGCCGGTTCCCCGTGACGGTGATGCACGCGGTGGGCAAGAAAGCGGCGGGCCGGCTGCTCGACGGCGCCGTGCACGACGCCTTCCCTGTGACGTCGCTCGACGTCGCGGCAGCATGCGAGCGTGCGCTTGCACGGGGCGCTGCATGATGGAGCAGTTGAACCTGTTCGGACACGTGGTAGCAGCGTTCGCCGACGCGCCAGCCGAAGGCATCGCCACCGCCCAGCTCTACGATGCGGTGGCGACCGCAGCCGGGATCGACCTCGCCCAGGCTCAAGCCAAAGTCCCGATCGGCGCCGCTGGCACCCTGCACACCCCGTTCAAGCGCGCCGTGCGCTGGCATCAGCAGACGCTGAAGGCCATTGGCGTCGTGGAGCGCATTCCGGACCGCGCCGGTTTCTGGCGGCTGACGCAGCCTGTCACGAACGAGCTCGACCGCGCCGCCGACGGCGTTCGGCTTGTCGCCTTCAGCACCACCCTGGGTGTGGCCGTCTGGGCGCGCCACGAGGAAATCTTCCGCGGCCTTGGCGAACCGATTGCGCTGTGCGTCACCTCGCCGCCATACCCGCTGCGCCAGGCCCGGGCCTACGGCAATCCCACGGAAGCGCAGTATGTCGATCCTGTGCGAGGCCCTCGAGCCGATCGTTGCAGGGCTTGTGCCGGGCGGCAGCATTGTCCTCAATGTGTCGAACGACATCGTCGAGCCGCGCAGCCCAGCCCGCTCGCTCTATATAGAGCGCCTCACGCTGGCCTTGCATGACCGGCTTGGCCTTTCCCTGATGGGCCGCGTCCCCTGGGTCAACTACAGCAAGCCGCCCGGGCCGACCCGATGGGCCTGCGTCGACCGTGTCCAGCTCGCCTCCGCCTACGAACCAGTGCTGTGGTTCACCAACGATCCCTCGTGCGTGCGCGCGGACAACCGCCAGCTCCTCGAGGCCCACACCGCCCGGCACCGACAACTGATGGCCGCCGGCGGCGAGGCTCGCAACGCGGTGTACGGCGACGGTGCCTACCGTATTCGAGCGAGCGCCTTTGGCAACCAGACTGCCGGCCGGCTGCCTCGCAATGTCATCGAGCGTGGCCACAACTGCGCGGACACCCGGGCTTACCGCCGGGCCGCCCAGTCGCTCGGCCTGCCGACCCACGGCGCCATGCAGCCGACCGACATTCCGGATTTCTTCACGCGGTTCCTGTCCAGACCGGGCGACCTGGTGGTCGATCCTTTCGGCGGGACGATCCGCACAGGCCTGGCTGCCGAGCGACTTGGCAGGCGATGGATCGCAACCGCGTGGATTCTTCAGTATGTCCGAGGCGCCGCCGAACTGTTCCGGCAAGCCGACGGCTTCCAGATGCACCCGGCCCTACAATGGGCCACCCAACCGAGATAGGCATGCCGCAGTACAACGACAACGAACGCGAATACCCGGAACCGGAGACCGTCCTCGCCATTCGGGGGGCGATCACCACCGGCCAGTTGGGGGCCCCATGGGCCCACCCGGCCATTGGCTCAACGAGTTCTGGCAGATCGGCGCCGCGCTACGCGACCATGCCGAGATCCTGCAGGGCTTCGAGAACACCGCCCGCCAGGAAGTCCTGAACACCACAGCCGGCTATCTGGCCATCGACGCGGTTTAGCAGGACCGCTGTTCGAACGCTTCATCGCACTGGACCGCTGGGCGCCGCCCTCGGGGCAGGCATAATGCCGGCATTTCCCGACCCTCATCTTTTCCCATGCCCAGCGGCCTCCTACAATGCGCCCACTGCGATGGCGCCCCCACCTATATCGCCGGCCGTCTCCAGGCGGTCATCGTCTGTGAAGAATGCGGCATCTCGACGCCTCCCGTCACCATGGATGCGGACAAGAACACCGCCTTCACCCGGCTAAGCGCCATCTGGAATAGCCGCATCGAACATCGCCCTGCCGACCAGGAAGCCGTATCCATGATGTCGCGCCGCGCGCTCACCAGCTCAGACATCCCCTATTTCCTGAACCTGCTCGCGGCGACCACCTCGGACTGGGAGACGGTTGGCCCCAAGTTCGCCGCCATGGCCGCGGCTCTCGCCCAACCCGGGTACGACTTCAAGCACGTGGACCCACCCGAGACCGTGGTGTCGCAGGCTGCCCGCTATCAGAAACTGCTCCAGCGCGCCAAGATCATCTACGTCGACGGCGCGCCCATGGTCCGCTTCGAGCCGGTGCCGGCGCTGTGCGCCGAGATCGCAGAAGAGGCACTGGCCGACCGGGAATGGCCGCTCCTCGACTTGCACGAATTCATCGGCAAGGCCATCGATGGCGTGCCAGACCATTGGCAGCCGTGACGCCTTGACTTCTGCGCTGGGCTGGCGAGCTGGAAGGGTGTTCACTTACCTTCCTCCCTGATGGGGTCTTCCGCTCCTTCATCGCCCTTTTGCTCGCTCTGGGCGCAGCAACCGCAGCCGTTGCCAAAGACGCCGCGCCCTGCCCGCACGTGCTGTCAGCGGGCCAGCCGGCCGTTCCCGAGGCGGCACGGGATACACGGCTCCTCTGCTTTCGCGCCTATGCGGTGCTCTACTCGCCCAGCACCCGCACGGCGCTGTGGTCGGCCGAGCGGCTGACTCCCACAGCGGTGGAGGCGGCCCGCAAGCTGCCGCGCGACAGCGACTTCTACGAAGAAGGCCGGCTGCCTGCTGCGGACCGGGCCAGGTTGCAGGACTACGCCCGCTCGGGCTACGACCGCGGTCAGCGAGCGGGGACTTTGCCGACAAAGCCTCGCAGGCAGAGAGCTTCAGCCTTGCCAACATCGTGCCGCAGCACAGCGTGTCCAACCGCCGGACGTGGAGTCATCTCGAGACGTCCACGCGCAGGCTCGCACGCGAGCACGGCTCCATCCAAGTTGTCACAGGTCCGGCGTTCACCGAGGACAGCCCCACGCTCAACGGACGTGTCCGGGTACCTGGGTATCTGTGGAAAGCGATCTACGTGCCGGGCGTCGGTGCCGCGGCCTATGTCGTTCGCAACGATGCGACGCCGGCATACAGCGTGGTGAGCATCGCCGAGCTTGTCCACTTCGCGAGGGTCGATCCCTTCCCGGCGTTGGCAGGCGCTGCGCGCACGGCGCCGATCGACCTTCCCCCGCCTACTCCACACCCCGGCGAAAAGCCTGCGCGCCGCGTCGCCTTCCCATGGCTCTTGTCCGGCGACGCCGTGAGCGCAAAGCGCGACGCGCAATCGCTCGCTCACCTCGTACGACACCCGGGAACGTTTGCCATGGCTCTCGCATTTGCCCGTTAGGGGGCGCCCGGACATAAGGAACATGTTCCTTCCAAAAACACGAAAGGCACGTCCAGAGGCGTGCCTTTCGTACTGTGAGGCCCATCGCAGGCACTCCCCATCAAGATCGCGATGGTAGTCCGAAGAAGCGCCGGCCAGGCCTCAGAGCCAACAACAGCCCGAAGGACATCAACACCAGAATCCAATACAGCGCGTTCACCTCGCGACTCGCCGCGCCACCTTCACGACTGATCTCCCGCGGCGTAGCTGTCCAAGAGTCGGTACAGCGAGCGGCGGCTGATGCCAAGCGCAAGCGCAGCGTGGGATTTGTTTCCGTTGGCTGCTGCAAGTGCCAACGCCGCCTGCCCAGGCTTGACAACCGGTTTGGAGAGTCGCTCCTGAACGGCGTATGTACTTAAGTACGCGTTCGACTTAGTGGGACGACTATGCCCAGCGGCTTCGGCAACGATGCGCTGTCCCTCCTCATGCACCTCACGACTGGCGAGCCGCGCGCCTCGCTTGACCGGCGCAGCATCGCCGGTACTGCGCTGGTACAGCCCCTGGAGATATTCATGGCGCAGGCCGTGCGCAGTGCAGCCCGTCTCCTTCCTTACCAGACCATGCTTTCGCAGTACCTCATAGAAATGGCTCATCCATAGGTCAAGTGTATAGTCCGCCGGGGTGGTTGAGCCCGTCCTGAGATTGGCAAGCGACGCCGCTCTGGCAAGCAACGGGTACTGTGTCTCCGGCATGTCGATTAAGACCTCTCGCTTCCGCCCACCCTTCGTTCCGCGTTCGACGTGCAGCGTGCCGCCGCGCACCGCCGCGCCTGGCTGAAGCTTTGCGGATTCCTCAACACGCAGGCCAAACAGCCACATCAAGCGAAGCTGAATGCCTACCCACTCATCAGTCCTCTCAATCTCCGCGATCTTCGCCTCAATGTCGATGCCATTCCCCGACCAAGACTTGTCTTCTTGGGCAACATAGTGGCGAACGAGCCCATGCTCAGTGCGATCGACGTATTCAGCAAGCGTCTTGATCAAATACGGCTTGTTCATGAACTCAGCCATCGCGCGCAGATAGGTGAGCTTGTTTTCGATCGTTCCCGCTGTTTGCCCTTTCCGAACCCAGCTTTCAACCAACCATTGGACGTGCTTGTTCCGAATTGACCACGGAGATTCAACCGCATAGCCACCCTCCTGCCGCAGCTCGCGCACTGCGGCGCAGACATTGAGAAGGCGATACTCCTGCGTCTTGATGCTCAGCGCATTTCTGCTGCGCCTCGACCTACTGATTACACGGTCCACGTTGTCCTCGAACAGCGCGATGAGCTCGCCTTCCAGCCGCGCGGGGAACGCGTAGCTCCTGATTTTTCCCCGGAAATCGATCCTGATACCCATGCTCGTTAGTCCTGGCCAGCCGTGATATCACCACGGCGGGGGCGCGCTTTACGGTGCGAGCCCTTTTCCAACGCTGTCAAACGCCCCGTTCGTTCGACACCTGCCGGTTACTTCTCCCCACCGGATTTGGGGGACTGCCTTCCTTGCCTTTAGCGATAGCACTCGATCGACCAGACACAGGGAAGAACTGTGGTCCGACCGTCCGCGTAGTCCATGGCCCGGCTCACGCCGAACCCGTCCCCGCGAATACCCAAGCCGCTGCGTCGATCGACGCGACTGCGATAGCGACCCTTGTGGTCCACCATCGCAAGCCTCTTGGGCAAATCGTTCTTGCGCATTTCTGTGCCGGCTGCGCCTACCGGTCGTCAAGTAAAGGGATCCGCGATAGCCGTCTGGCCCGATCGCATCCAATCCCCCGTCCCAAAGTCAGTTCACCTTGGCCGCAGTGTCTCGGGCCTCCTGAACCGTACCCAGCTCTCTCGCTGAATGGACGTGTCTTCCGTGATGGAGCCTTGGGACTGTGCGACTGTGCGCTCCCAAAATCTCTCTCATTGCGTTACAGCGCGCACATCGGCGCTGAGATCGAGTGTTATCGCGGTGTGCAGCCTTCCTCAATGTCGGCCACTGTCTGCTTGATTTGATTGAAAAAAATGCCGATCAATTTCCGGCCTGCACACTGGGCGTCCGCACGTCCTGCTTGAGGTCGTAGTTGCCTGGGATTTGCCACCAACTGGTGGCGAGGTCGATGCGTCGGGGACGCTGAAGGTGCTCAAAGGATAAACCGAAACTCAGCCGCGTCGCAACGAAATCGCCGTCAAATTCGCCAGCATTCGACAACTTGACTTCGCGTCGCACCGGGTAGATTCGAAAGGGATCGGATCGCAGTGTCAGATGCGTGTTAGCAAGTGTCAGGTCTGTGTGAGTAGGTGTGAGATCAGCGCGACGTGGTGACGCCCGCTGACACCTAGTGACACCACCTAACACATTCCTATCAGATGACTGTCAGATATGTGACACCGCTGCGCTCCGGCAACCTTCAACAAGCCAAGGAGAGTCTTCAGATGAGTACCACCAAAACCATTGCGGTCGATGTCGGCTACGGCAACACCAAGTTTGCCTTTCCCCTGGGTGCGGACGTTGCGACCCGCATGTTTCCTTCGCTGGCCCCGACTCGATCGGCTTCGAGCCTCGCCAACCACGGTGACGGCTACTTCCAGTCGCGCGATGTCGTTCACGTAACCGTGGACGGCGCTGAATACGAGGTGGGCCCGGACGTTTCGATCACCTCTGCCTATGGCAATACCGGGCGGACCCTCTCGGAAGACTTCGTCACGACGCCGGAGTATGCTGCATTGCTGTTCGGTGCGCTTCACTATTCACAGGCCAGGGACGTTGGCCAGCTCATCCTCGGCCTTCCTGTCCATACCCTGCAGAAGTACGCCAGCGTTCTGCAGGAACGCTTTGCTGGCACGCATGACTTCGGCGCCGGAAGCGTCAGCATCAACCGCGTCGTCGCCCTGCCCCAGCCCCTCGGATCGCTGGTCACGTTCATGCGTCAATCCGGCAAGGACCTGGACCCCGATGACAACTGCCTGATCGTGGACGTGGGCTACTTCACGACCGACTGGGTTGTCGCCCGTGGCTACATGATGGATGACACCCGCAGCGGCGGCGTGCCCGGCGGATCGTCGCGAATCTACCAACAGGTCGCCCAACTCCTTTCGGCGGACGAAGGTGGCGAGCCGTCTGGCAGCATCGAGCGCATCGACAAATCCCTGCGTGACGGCAAGCTCATGCGCTACTACAACAAGATGCTCGACCTGCGCCCATATTTCGAAGTCGCCAAGGCCCAATGCCAAACCGCAGTCAAGGAAATGCAGACGCGGGTGGGCCGCACGGAAGACATCGCAGCCATTGTTCTCACCGGTGGCGGCAGCGCGCTGTACTCCGGCGCCATCCGTGCCGCCTTCCCGCGCTCGCATATCGTCGCAATGGAATCGCCCTGCTACGCCAATGTCCGCGGATTCTTCGACATCGGTAGCGCACGGCAAGCGCGCGGGTAACGACTATGGAGAAGCTCGCCATCAAAGTCACCCTCAACCCGATGACGACGCCTCAGCTCTACGCGCAGCTTGCGCAGGTCAACGACCCGCGCCTGCGTGCCGAGGTCTTCCGCCGTCTGGCGGAGATCGGCGCGCAGGTCATGGGGGTAAAAGAAGGCGCTGCGGCAACGCCGGCGCCTGCAGGTGGACTCCTGACCACCCTTATGTACCGCTCCGAGACAGCGTTCGTACCGCCCCAGGATGTCGCAGCGGTCGGGCAGTCCGCTGCTTCCACCCCGAGAGCCCAGCTCGTCAGGGAGGAAATCTCCCGGGATGCGCCAGCGGATATCGAGGTGCCCGCCGTGCCCGCTCCCAGCGCACTGGACCTTAGTGCGATGAACTCAGCGATGTCGCGATTCTTCGATTGACCCGCTCCGGCTTGACTGGCGCTCACTTCGTGGCAAGCTACAACCATCACAACGGACGACAGGACTTCACCATGAAATTCTTCGAGTATCTTTCCACCACCCAGGATCAGAACCGTTTCCTCTTTTACGCGCTGATCGCCTGGTGCATTCTGGAAGCCATTATGGTCGTCTATCGCGGGTGGCGCCCTCCCAAGGACGCCGGCTGACGCCTTCCCACACCAGAAAGCAAAAAAGCCCAGCATTTCTGCTGGGCTTTTTGTTGAAGTGGATTTTGCGCTCAGTGAAGCGTGGCTGGCGCGAGGCAATAGTCGAGCGCTGAATCAAACGACAGATTCCGCTCGACCAACGTCATATTGCCCGAGGCTTCCCTTCGGTAGACGTGGAAGAACTGGGCGTCCGACTGACCAGCCTGGACTTCGCTGGTGGCGGTGCTACGCATTGCGTGAATGTGCAGCCTGTTCACGATGGCGGTAAAACCCTTCTGTGGCATGGTGCTTCTCCTGAAGTCCTGCCACACACGGGATTCCGCCCAGTGGGGCGAACCCACCGGGCAGAGTTGAAAGGAACGCCACCTCTCGGGTGGCGAAAATGTCAGGCGGCGATTGCCTGTTGGGACATCAGGCGCAACCGGTGTACGGTTCGCCATTCGTCGCAGTAGTCCGTGCCTCGGACTTTCGGCCGATGCAGCACAACGGTGAAGCCATTGGCGCGCAAGCGCTTTTGGAGGGCGAGCGCGTCGGCCATTCCCGGTGACTTGCCAGTCCTCGGGTCCACCTTGTCAAAATCGGCGAAGATGTGCACGGTATCGATGCCCATACCGTCGGGCACTACGAACTTGCTCAAGAGCACGCGGTTCAGGCACGACCAGGTCGGAATCCGGAACAGCATGTACGCTGCGTAGGCATTCTCGATGCCCTCCGCAACGCCAATCGCTCCATCGCGAGGCGACATCAGCCGCACGGCACCGCCGTCAAGCGGCAAGGCGCCCGGATAATTTCGCTTGCTTGGAAGGATCTCGCCGTCCTCCGACACGACTATCGCCTTCTCTGGCTTGGCCGGGTGCAACGATGTTCTGTGAACCGTAGCAATCCGGCCGTCGTGCAGCTGGTACTCAGCAATCATCGTTGGGTACCGCCCGACAATGCTCCCGTCGTGCCAGTAATCCTGCACGGCCAGCCGCAGTCCATGTGGCAGCGGAGCGCGCAACCCTGGAACTCGGGCGGCGAGATAGCGCATGGCATGGTCACCTGCCGTGACCGGAGTCGAGCTGGTGACCTGCTTTATGACGCGGCGCATCAAAACGGATGCGCTCCCCTTGCTGCGCTGCCGGCAGGCCGGCCTGATGTCAGACACTTTCGCTGGCAACGGCTCGCCGCTCTTCCCATTGAGTCGTCGCTGCAACTCAAGGTACGACATGCCGGTGTAGCGACAGACCAACTCGATACCGTCGCCCGCTTTGGGACCACCGGCATCGCACTTGCGGCACACCCAGTCACCGCGGCCCCACTTGTTGTCGTAGGTAAATCTGTCTGTGCCGTCTCCGCAGATCGGGCACGGACCAGGGCGACCTCGCCAGAAGCCGTCCGTGAGGACGTCTGCGGGCAGGTACTGCGCAATCAGAGCGTCCCAGTGAGCGGGCGTCCAGTTCTTCACGATATCACTCAGCATTTTCATGGGATGGCTCCTTGTGGAGAGTGGTCGATGCCTGAGACAGGCGAAGGAACGCTTGCTCAAAGGACATCCCGGCTGCCTGAGGCGCCAGAATGTCTTTTCAGCACAGCGATTGGATCGGGGAGAAACGGGTGTGGCGCGAAGCCGAGGATGAGGGGCATGCCCCCGCGGAATCGCGGGAGGCATGAGTAAAGCTGCGACTTATGGCTTGTCAGAACGGAATCTGATCATCATCCATATCTTCGAAGCCATTCGACGGCGCCTGCTGCGGGCGGCGACTCTGGCCGCGTTGGCGGCCACCTTGGCCGCCCTCATTTCCACCGGCTTGGCGGCTTTCTTGCGACTGACGGCCATAGCCGTCGTCGCCGTCATCGTTCGACGATCCGCCCCGACCGCCAAGCATTTGCATCTGATCGGCAACGATCTCGGTGCTGTACTTGTCCTGGCCGGACTGATCCTGCCACTTGCGGGTGCGAATGCGCCCCTCGATATAGACGGAGGAGCCCTTCTTCAGATATTGCCCTGCGATCTCAGCCAGCTTGCCGAAGAACGAAATGCGGTGCCATTCAGTGGCTTCCTTCATCTCGCCGCTCTGCTTGTCCTTATAGCGATCGGTGGTAGCGATACGAATATTGGCCACAGCGTCCCCGCTGGGCATGTAGCGAACCTCAGGATCTGCCCCGAGATTGCCAACGAGAATGACTTTGTTCACGGATGCCATGTTGCTTCCTTGTTAATGAATGCGATTGACTTGCCAGACCCAACGGTCCCAGAGTTTCTGTTCCCCAGTCTCGGGGTCAAGAACAGGGCGGCCGGTCGCATGGTTGAAGGCGGGCACCTTCTCCTTGTGCAAGCGCTTGATGCCTACGCGGTCGCCGATTTTGCAAGCGGCGTCGGCCAGGGCATCTTTCAAACCTTCGCCCTGCAATGTCCTTTCGCCGGCGTGGGTGTCCAACTTTACCGCGAAGGAGGTGTATGTCGCCTTGCCGCCAGGTTTGCGGTTCGGGAACTCCATTTCACCCCACTCGACCAGCTTGCCAACGGTATAGTTCGAGCGCGATGCGTTACCGTCAGAGCGAGGTTCGGTTTTGGCAGGTCGGAGGTCTGGGCGCTGATGCTGACCAGTCCGCGGTCCCCGAGATTCCCTTGACTCATCCGAACCCTTCGACTGTGGAAGCGGAGCGGCGCTCGCTCCCTCTTTCGCCTCGCGCATGACGGCTTCGGCAACGGACTGCGGCGTCACGCATTCCCCATCGTGCCTGCCGAGCTTGTGCCAGCGCGGAACGACCTCGGGAAGAACCTTGTGGCCGAACGCCGTGTACTGAATGCGTCTATCAAACACGGCAACGAAGTGAACGACATGGTCGCCTTCGTCCCGAAAGAGGTTGGGGACGCCATTGATGAGGATTTGGAACTCGTTGTCCGCGCCAGTGCCGACGGGAACTTCATTGGCGGCCCGAGACGCCACCACCGGCGGTTGGCCCAGGATAGTGGCGACCGCCCGCTTGAGTACTCCTAACAGAGTCATGGTATTGGTCAAAGAAGAGACCCGCAGCACAACCGCTTTACTCCCTCGAGGTCGGCTTTCAGGCGGGCGTTGTTGAGAATCACATCCTGCAAGACTTCCGGGCTTACCCCGCAAACCGCGCAGACATAGGTGTAGGGAAGCGCTCCGTCCCAGTATCCGAAGATCCAGCCGATCGTCATGGAGTATTCCTCCAAATCGAGCGCCTTGTTCCGCATACGGGCTCGCAAGAGCTCAGCACAGTCGACCAGGGATTCGGGCATGTTGTCGCCACGGCGGCTGTCACAGGCCAGGCTGATGAGCGCGTCGACCATCTGCTCGCGTACCGCGTCGCTCCAGAGCGAAGGGTCCGGCAACGGGTCAATCTTGGGTGGGGGCACAACGATGGCGGCCGCTTCATCGAAGAAGTCCAGCTGCCACCCTGCTGTCATTGTTTCCATGATGGTCTCCGGACAGGCACCCGGAGACCCACCTGTCGGCGGGTAACGGGTACCCGCGACAGGTGGAAGGCGCCCGAGAACCGGGCGGCGAGGGAGTTAGGAACGATCGTGCGTTCCAGTGCGACGGATTGGCGTCACCACAGCCGAGCGTGCGTACTTCTGCTCGGGCGATTCGGCGACCTGGTCATTCGTCGGCTTCCGCTTGGAGTCGTGCTCCGGCATCGAAACCTTCGGCGCAGCTGGTACAGCCTTGCCCCACTGCAGCACCTTCTCCTTCAGGTAGAAGAAGCCGACAGCGGCAAAGAACACACCAACAATGAATGACTGCGAAGCCAGATACAGCGCCATGCAAAAAGCAGAAAGCTTGAGCGGGCGCGAGATCATGTTTTTGGCAAAGGATTCCATGGTTTCTCACGAGAAACGATTTAAAGGGATTTCCTGGCGGATGCCAGGCGATTATTCGATGCTCGGAAGAGCAAGGAATCCAATGAGGCGCGACCGCTCGGCAACGCGCTTGCGACATGTCATGCATGTCGTAAGGACGCTGCTCGCGTGCGAAGAAGGGAGGTGGGGCGTGCCGCGCAAAGAAAGGCCAGTGAGGCCCACGCGGAATGTCAGTTCGGTCTGACCGCCATGTCGATGCGTCATAGACGCTAGAGGTATCCGCACTCTACACCGCTTGGGAAAGCATGACAAGCGCCGCCCCGGCGCTTTCGATTTGCCTTCAAATCACTGGCCCGCGTCCTGAGCTTTCGCCAAATTTGGAAGGAACATGTTCCTTCCAACAACCCTCACTCAAGGCCAGGTTGTATATACAAGCACCCCCATCTGAAGGCAATCCATCCAAGTTAAGCCGCCAATAAAATCGCAATTTGCCCCGCGAACCCTTGACTTGTGACGAGGTTCGAGGGG
>NZ_JAGIQA010000037.1 GCF_017814975.1 Cupriavidus consociatus | reverse complement strand
CTTGGCGGCCTCGGCTCATCCCGCCATGATATCCGAGGCGATTAATTATTCAACCTATTTACGGGATGTTGTACTAGTTGCCGTTCGTCCAATCGCCGTCCCTGTATTTGTTCATCTGCATTCGGAAACCGATGGTCTAGGTCCGTTTCCGCAGGATTGCTCGGTCATCTCGAAGCCCGAACGCATCATACAGGACGGGAAGTAGCTGGGCGGCGGCGATGAGAAGCGCGACTCAGTTGGACTTCGCCGCATATCGCGACTTCACACACAAGAAAAGAGCCAGCGCTAGGCCGGCTTATGAATTGTTGGGCGTGAAGACGATCAGCCACGACATCGAGCCGCCCTGGCCTGATGCCGAGCGCTGCGGCGTCTCGCGAGTGGCTTTGCGCATGCGGCATAGTGCGGCGTAGGCGACAAGATGCGCGGCCGTAGCGAAGGCTTTTGTGCGCGACATCAGCAAGGAGCCTGGCGGCGGTTCAAGGCGGCGACTCCTGTTCGTCGTCAATCAACCCGCCACCATTGGTGCGCTGCCGGTCGCAGTCGCCCGCGACGCAACGGAGAAAAGCGGGGCAAGGTTACGAGCAAGTTAACCCTTGTGGCGCGGCCGCCTTGGCTCGTCACTGCTATCACAAATCTTTGGTGAGATCGCTTACGCGTTTCTCGAATCCAGAGTCTCCCAAGTCTAGAATGGTGCCCCACAGTGCAAGGCTTGCCGCAGAGCGCGGCAGTTTCCATGGCCGGTCATAGGATCTAGCAGGAAAGCGGCCTTCGCGCAGCGATTCCAGACGTTGACCTGTGCGTTTGATTAGCATGTTCGATGCTTGTTGGCCGTTTACCCGATACTTCTGTTTGTAGTCACTAGCGGACATCGCACCAAGATATGCGAGATGAAATGCCTGAGCGACTGGTAGTTCATTTGCCAAGGTGTGCACGAGGTCAGAGACTTCTTCTGTATTGCCGGGCTCGGGCCAACCGCGTTCATCCGCAAGGTGGTTTAAATATTCCGTGATCTCACCGCGTGCAATTTCCATGGACAGAGGTAAGACATCCTTGCGCCAACTTTCAGGGATCTCGCCGCGCAAGCTTCTAAGTTGCTCTACCAGGTCAGCGCTTGCCGGTGACATTCGCCACCAGACATCCCCAAAGTACCAGGAGAGGCGCCCATCGCCGAGGTCGAACGCATCGGCCTGCGTACCCTCATCTACAGCGACGATGCCTCGCTCGAGGAGTTCGAACAGCGCCTGTCGGCAACTAGCCGTGGGCGAGAATGGCGTTCCGGAACCGTTGAATGGTCTCAGCTGTTGGTCGCCGGGTTCGGCGTTGGCGCACCTGAATAGTGCGAGAAGTGCGACGGCTGCCCGCAGCGAAATATCTTCGGGCCGGGCACTAAGACGTAAAGGAGGGAATTTCGCCAACGTAAGGCGGATAAGCTCGCGCTTTTCCGCTACCTTGTCCTTGCAGCGATCCCGTGCTTTCGCCAATGCATCACGTAGTTTTTTGGACTCTTCAGGGTCCTTCAGTTCACTGCGCGCTACCAGTGCATCTAGCTGGTCCAGATACGGAGTGTCGCTATGATCCTTACAAAGAAGCAGTGAGTTAAAGAGCGCAGCATAGTGATTAGGATCATCTTTCAACACCGCCGCATATGCCGTTCTGGCCTCGGAGTTCTTGTTTATCCAGTGCGCCGCTAGTCCGAGTTGGAACTGTACGTGCGATCGAGCGTCATCTTCTGCGACGTAATCGAGAAGAGCGTGCAACTCGCGCCATACCTTCAAGTCGTTGAGGATTCGTGCCAGGTCGGCCACCAAGTCATAGGCCATCGGCGCCGCGATCTGGGCCGTCGCTGCCAACTCCTTGAGCACCCCGGCAGCAAAGGTGCGGGCAGTGGCTTCGTCATCCGCGATCGCTTGCAGTGTGAGCCAACCGTGTGTATGTAGGTCGTGTCGCTTAGCAAGGGCTTCCGAGGCAAGCCAATCCTTGCCAATCTTGCTCCAGGTGGGGCGTGGGCGGTGCGCGCGCACTGCAGTATGCAGCGACAGGAGCCTGCCGCCAAATTCTTCTTCGTGTCCGGCTACGCTCCCTAACCGCTTCCCAAGCGAGTCCCACCATTTCGCTGGCAACTCGGCGAACTCTGGGTCCTCGTCGTACTTCTGCTCAATTTCTGAAGCAGTAAAGGCGGCGCGAAAGAAGTGTTGGGCACGAAGTCCTCGAACATCAAGGAGGCAGTCCCGCCAGGGGATAAGGTCACCCCCTGGCCACGAGTCGCCGTAAGTGTCCCAGTCATCGCCATCGATGGGGTAGGAGTCATCGATCAGGCAGGCTGCGTCAATACTCAGTGCGCAGTCGGTCGCTTCCATTGTCAGGAGATAGTCATCGGCCAACCTGTCGACATGCTGGCGGGCGTCGCGACAAGCGGCAGCCAACGCGACCCGAGTTACCCTGAGGCGTTCGTCAGATTGAAGAGATGCATCCGCTAAAAGCTCATCGAAGCATGAAAATGCGCTTGGCTCTCCCTTTGCCGCCTTTACATCGCAGCGTGCGAGTGCAATGTTAAACATCAACGTTCGTGAGGGGGCGCTACCTCCTCCTTGGCGCCGGACAAGCTGCTCAAGGCATTCTAGAGACGCATCATACTGCTGCGCTTTGGCGGCGACGATGGCCGATTCCCATAGATACCGGGGCATCGGTGCTGCATAGGAATGCGAGAAGAGAAGATGAAAATTCTCCTGCGCCGGAGCACCTGCCCGCTGTTTGGATACGAGGAGGGCAAGTCGCAGAGGTTGGCTGTCTGGGTGCAGCGTTAGCAGTCGCTCCAGCTCTCGCAGTCGTTGATCGGGGTTATCGTAGTCACTTGGCCACCACGAGCGTGCGCGCGCCATGGCGGCGATAACGGGAACGTCGTCGGCTGAAGTTGCCGCCAATAGCTGCGGCCAGATCGCCTCCATTGCCATACGACGGCGCTCATAGTTAGCGTCTAGAAGAATAAGCTGGCAGAGCAGGCCGACGCCATCGCTTTCCAATTCATCCTTGTACGCAAGCAGACGAAGCCGGGCGTCGTCTGCTTGCCCCTTCATCCACTCGCAGAACGCCACCTTGGTGGCGATGCGGGGCGTTGACGTATCCAACTGAAAGTAACCCGACAATGCGTCGTCGAATTGACGTTGCACTAGGCAAGCATCAGCAGCACTCTCGGGATCCATTTCATGAGTCGGCAGAACATGATGATCCAAAAGGGCAGCGAGCGTATGCATGATTCAGGACAACTCCAAGATGTCACTTCGGGCCAGGGTGCCTCGGAATGCCATGCCATTTCACTAACGGCATTTGCGCTCAGTAGCTTCCTGAAAGCGCCGTCGAGGTCGAACTGCAGTCCAGCCTGCTGCGTTCGAGCGGAGAATTTTACCGTATCGCCCAGGAGTTCATGTCGAATCGGGGTACGGCAGTATGTGGCCAAGGAGATCGGCACAGCTCAGTTTGCAGATCTCATGATCGAAATGAATGTCCACAGGGAATTTAGCAAAGTACTGCTGGCGTGGAAGGCACGCGATGCCAGTGAACTTAATTTGTCTCGCTTTACGGAGCGCTGATGGCACACGGCACCGAGATCGATGTGAAAGGTATGCCACCATGATTCAGGCAGTCGATGCCGCGGCGATTTCAACCACAATGCGTGTGTTCGAGATGTCGAGGCGGCTGTCGCGCGCCAAAGCGCGCGTGGTTGAGTTTCAACGGACGCACCCCATCACAGTGTTGTGGGGAACTGACCAACGAGTCTCGAGCGACTCGATGAGCCTGGATACCTCACCTCATTTGTTTTACGCTCGTGTAGATCGTCGCTCAACGCATCTGCCAGTCGCTGACTTGAACTCTGAGGTGAACGGGTTGCGATTCTTAAGGAGAGCAGGGAGCTACACCGATGATGTTCGCTGCGAGATGCGCCGGGTGCGGGCTAGCGTAGCTGCGCGCGGCACGCAGTGGTGATCTGTGTCGCCTTGCGGTCGGCCGTCAGCGATGCTCGTCGGCAAGCACCGAGAACCGGTTTGCATAATTTTTTCCGAGGCCCAGGAATTGGTGGATCGGTCTGCCGCGCAGCTAGGCTTAGGTCCTAAGCCTAGCTGTCTGCGACTATCATGATAATACTGAACATAACGCCCGATCTAGTGCTTTTCGTCGGCCGCGGCCTTCGGCTTCCCCTTCTTCAGGCCGCCATGACGGAATGCCAAAGCACCATGGCGCCAACGTTCACGGCGACAGTGCCCCAGAACGTCACTTGAAACGCCCGCTTCCGATTCTTGTGTCGAAGCAGGTGCTGGGCGGCAAGCGCGCCCGGCCAACCGCCGCAGAGCGCCAGTAAGTGCAGGGTGGTCTCAGGCGTGCGCCACGTATTCCGGCTGGCCCGCGTCTTGTCGTCTGCATAAGCGAAGAACGTGATGAGGCTGGCCAGGAGGCTGACAATGCCGGCCTGTCGCGGGAAATAGCCAATCAGGGCGCCGCCGACGATGAGCCCCAAGGCGGCCAGACCGGCGAACACTGGCCAAGGGCTTGGGTCTGAGCGCGCCTTCGGTGCACCGACGATTGCAACGTTCAGGGCTTGTATCCGGCCGTCCCGGCCTTTGCCCAGCTCGAAGCTCACGCGGTCGCCAGGCGTCGGCGTCACGGCGCGTGTTTGTAGCGCGGTGATGTGAAAGAAGACATCTTTCGTGTCCGCGTGGACGTCGATAAAACCAAAGCCCTTATCTGCATGCCATGTCTTGACCCGACCTGCTTTTTTCATGGTTTTCGTCTGGTGTTGCTCGAAGGATCCAGTTTAAGGGATACCGTTAGGCGAGACGATGGCGGAATCCGTGAAGTCAGTGGGATATATGGCGGCTGCTCTGCCACCCGTAGTTGGTGGGATGTTGGCTTGTTGCAATCCGTCGGGCATATTAGATCGGGTAGATTTGCCGATGGCGGGATGCTGCGGCAATGAAATGAAGAACAACAATAGGTCGAGAAATGGGTCGCAGAAGGAAGGAGCCGTCGGTTAGCGAGATTTTGATGGACGCGCCATGGTGGATATCCGCAGCACTGGCCGTCGGTGCCTACATTGTGTTTCGCGGGATCGTGCCAGCGATATTCGCGTCGAGTCCATTATTGACGGGCATTTCCGTGTTAAGCCGGTCATTAGCGTGGGTTCCCTCGGCCATGTTCGGCTTCCTGGGTGTGCTGTCATACATCCGTGCGCGGGGTAGGGCGGGAGCTAAGCCGCAAGAAGTCCCGATCAGGGCTCAGCGCTCTCGCACGAGCCGACCGTCATCGCCGCCCACGTCGCCCCGCTACCCCGGCGAATCCATCGGGCCCAGGGAGAAGGTTAGCCCACCCGGCGGGGCCAGCACCCGTACCTGAGAAGCCAGAAATCAATAGTTGGACGCTGGATGCCCTCCAGCAGCTTGCGATTCAAGCTGCTTTGTGTTGGGTACTACGAGGCGATGGGCTTCACGGTCAAGACGGTCCCCCATGGACCCGATGGTGGGATCGATGCTACCTTGTACAAGACAGGCCTGGATGTTCCAGTGGCCGTGGTCCAATGCAAGGCATGGAGTAAGCCGGTAAAGGTGGAACAGGTCTGCGCGCTTGCCGGTGTCATGCACAAACACAAGGTGCGTCGGGCACCTTCTGGGCGTTGTCTGGCTATGTCGGGCGGCCGGTGCAGGAGTTTGCAGAGCGAGCCGGCATTCAATTACTTGATGGGCCGGGCATCGTCGAACGCATTCGCGCACTAGATCAGTATAAACAAGCGACGTTGCTGAAGCAGACGTTTCGAGGCGACTACCGGACGCCGACGTGCGCGGCCTGCGGAATCAAGATGGTTGAGCGGAAAGAGCCGGCTGGGGCATTCTGGGGTTGCCAAAACTATCCCGGTTGCAAGGTCAAGCTGTTCCGTAACGTCTAGGAACCTGCTCGACGGCGCCTTTTCCTGTCAGCGTATTTACCCTCCAAAGGGATGGGGGTTACCAATCCATTTGGCCGATGCGCATCTCCGATAACTATTCCAGTATATGGAGAAACTCCAAAGGGGAAAATCATGAAATTTATGACTCTTAGCGTCATTATTGCAACTGCACTACTTAGCGGTTGCGCATCGACCGTAATCGAGCAGCGCACTTTCAAATCGTATACCGTTGGTCGGGATCTCACCGCGACAACCGGAAGTGTCATGTTTACCGATCAGAACGGCTACGTGACCAAACGGCGTGTATGGGTTGGAATTCTAAACTCGCCAGACGGATGGAAGACCATGACGGAGCCATCGGAAGATTTTTACAAGAAGGAGCTGATTTACTCCGGTCTCTCCGGAACGACTGTGGAACTAAATTATCGGGAATTCCGTCGAGGCTATGCTGCCCCCGCCTTCTATCAAAGCGTCAAATACGATTTAGCAGAATCTAAAACTGTGCAGTTTCAGAATCTCACAATTGATATCATCGCAGCTGATAATAGGCAGATAAAGTACAAGATCGTGCGAGACCGGTAACCTAATCTCTTGCCGATAGGAGAAGGCGCATGGGAAATCTGACAACAAAACAAAAGCGCTTCCTTAGGACGCACAAAATACCCATTGATTCAATGTTTGATGCCACGGGCCTATCAAGGGCTGAGTATCGTCCGAAGATGAAGGAATTAGGCGTGCACTTCTGCTTCGGCTGTACCCCATGCCGACGCGAAGGACACACGTTGCGTTCCCGGAAGGGCGCATGTATCCAGTGCAGTACTGCCGCAATAGCTTTTCAATTGAGATTTCTGGCAGCCGGCTATGTATATGTCGCATACTCAAGCAGCAAGAAATTCGTGAAGATTGGAAGCACTGAGCGCTCTCCCCTCTCTCGCCTCGAAACGTTACGGAAAAGCAAATATGGAGGAGTCAGGGATTGGGAGCTCCGGAGAGCGGTGCAGCTTTCCGGAAAAATTGGTGAGGTCGAAGCCCTAGTGCAACAGGGATTAGAGTGTTACCAGCTTCCAGTGAGCTATCGAAGGTACTTCGATAGGCCAGAAGAGGCTCGCGAGGTGTTCCTCTGCAGTCTCTCCGTCGATTATAAAATCCTTGGTTCTGTTATTAGTCGGCCGGAAATTAGCATCCTGGTCTGCTGAAAAATGCACATCATTCCTACAAAAATAAACCTCCTGCTCCGTCTTAAAAACCCCCACCAACGGCGTTGAGCCATTACTGCGACGGAGTGCAATGATGGCTGCGGTCATATTCTCAAAGAATACAACTCAAAAGCGGACAAGCCAATGAGGTCATTGATACTTTTGACCGCGATGGCGGTTAGCATGCCGGTTTCCGTTGTCGCGGAACCGCCGCCTAGATACTATGAATGAAGGCAGGTCGGTAACGCACGCGAAGCGATCCTAAAGTAAAGGTGCCACCCATTCACCTTGGAGTACGTCATGCAACCGACCCGCATCAGTAATTCTATGCCCGGAGAAGATGTATTGGCAGTGGCCCTGGAGCTATCGAGCGGTGCTTGGAAAATCGCCCTGCACGACGGCAAACGGGAGAAGCCTGCAATCCAGACTGTAGCTGCAAAGGTTCCGGCACACCGCTTGGACGAAGCGATGCAAGCGATCGAGAAGATCAAAACGAAATGGGGACTTGGCCCTGACGTGCGCACTGTCGTATTGTACGAGGCTGGCCAGGACGGCTTCTGGATCGAGCGGGCGCTATCAAGGCTGGGATACGAAGTGGTGATCTGCGATGCGGCAAGCATCCCGGTGGAGCGGCACGCGCGGCGGGCCAAGACCGACCGGCTCGACGCGATCAAGCTGGTGTTGTGCCTGCGCGCCTGGCTGCGCGGCGAACATGACCGCATGCACGTGATTCGCGTACCGGCCGTTGAAACCGAAGCGCAGCGCCACCTGGTACGCGACCGGGGCGAACTTCAAAAGGAAGCGCTACAGCACCGTGACCGGATCCGCAAGCTGCTGCGAACAGTGGGTTGCTGGCAAGAGGTCGAAGGCGATATCGCAAAGCGGCTAGCAAAGGGAGAAATCTCCTGCTACGACGGCGCGGCAATCCCTGCGCACTTGCATGCGCGCCTGACCCGGGAGTGTCAGCGCCTAGCCTTAGTCCAGCAGCAGCTCGCTGCACTGGAAAAAGACTTGGTCAGGCAATTGCCGGAACCCGCACAAAAACGCATTGCCGACCTTCAACGGCTCAAGGCAGTCGGCCAGGTCGGCGCGACACGACTGGTGCTCGAGCTGTTCTGGCGCAGCTTTGACAACCGCCGGCAGGTGGGCGCCTGTGTTGGCTTGACGCCGCAGCCGTACGACAGCGGCCAGAGCCGGGTCGACCAAGGGATCAGTAAGCAGGGCAACCGGCGCGTGCGTTCTCTGCTTATTGAAATGGCGTGGCTCTGGTTACGCTATCAGCCAGGCAGCGCGATGACGCAGTCGTACCTGCAGCGCACCCAAGGAAATAACCAGAACAAGCGGGGCAAGCGGATCGCCATCGTCGCCGTGGCGCGACGACTGGTCATCGCTCTGTGGCGCTATCAGACGCATGGAATCCTGCCCGAGGGAGCGCTTCTGAAAAACAGAAAGACCACAGGATTAAAACGTTCAGCCGGCGAGGTGGCAGCAATTTGAAGCAATGGCGGCAACTCGCATTAGCTATTGCTATCCTCGTATCGGAAGTCAGTTCGAAGTAGACAAGCCCGTGCAGCCTGCTGGTTGCAAACGCAACCGACACTACTAGATGGGGCTTGTCGCATCAAGGTCGCCTTAGCGCAACGCGCATACAGGATTGGGCTGGGCAATACCAGCGGATAGAAGTTGGTGGGACGTCGAAGTCTCACGTAAAGATGACCGGGAACTTTGAAACTGGTGAACAAACGCGACAGACGCTCCAAGGCAACTTCGACGATAAGCGCCTTCGGCAAGCGCGAGCTAGATTAGGAGGGAAGTTGGATCAATTTGCGCAAAAATTCTTGCCTTCCGACTCATCATAGAAGCAGGCTGCTGAAATACCGAGCCCCGAAAGTCAGCGGGGCAGCATGCCAAAGCGTTGATTACCAGACACCACTCCATCCGAGATTCATGCGCGGCGCTGACACCTTCACCGAGATACTATGAAGGGCTGGACAGATTAGCCACTTGAAGTAAAACGAAGCTTCGAGAATCCGTTTTACAAAAGGAGCCTGCAAATGAATGCGCCTGACACAGCCCTTCAAGGACAGGATACGGCAGTTATCGGCCATCTGTATATCGCCTTCGAACTGGGTGAAAAGAGTTGGAAGCTATCACTGAGTGACGCCGTGCTCGCGCCGAGCCGCCATACCGTAGCTGCCGGTGATAAGGAGGCAGTGCTGAGTGTGATTGCCAAAGCCAAAGCACGCTGCCGGCTCCCAACCGGCGGGGCGATCCGCAGTTGCTACGAAGCCGGACGCGATGGCTTCTGGCTGCACCGATGGCTCATGGAGCAAGGTATCCAAAACCTTGTGGTGGACTCAGCTAGTATTGAAGTCAACCGCCGCGCACGACGCGCCAAGACCGACCGGCTTGACGCCGACAAGCTGCTCTCGATGTTAATGCGTTACCACGCTGGCGAGCGTCGCGTGTGGGCCATCGCACGGATCCCCACCCCAGAGCAGGAGGATGAGCGGCGTTTGCACCGCGAACTGGAACGACTCAGCCGCGAACGCACAGCCCACACCAACCGGATTCGTTCGCTTCTAACCTTGCACAACGTACGAGTTGCACACGTTGGCACCCGATCCTGGAAACACTGGTGGACCGTTCATGGCTCACAACTGCCTCCCGGCTTGCGTGCGGAAATTGAGCGTGAAGTCGCGCGACTGGCGTTGGTGGCAACGCAGATCAAAACAATTGAAGCCCAGCAGCACGAGGACATGAAAGCTGGCGCGCAACCGGCCATCGCGATGCTCGCGCGACTCAGCGGGATCGGAGTGCGCAGCGCTTGGGTGCTGACCAAGGAACTGTTTGGTTGGCGGCGTTTTCACAACCGGCGCGAAGTTGCGGGTTGCTTAGGCCTGACACCGACGCCTTACAGCAGCGGCGAAAGTCAGGTAGACCAAGGCATCAGCAAGGCAGGCAACAAACGATCTCGCTGGCTGATGATTGAACTGGCGTGGAGTTGGTTACGCTACCAGCCAACGAGTCATCTCACGCAGTGGTTCAATGCGCGCTTTGCGCCAAACGGTAAGCGCATGCGGCGCGTCGGTATCGTCGCACTTGCGCGTCGTTTGGCAATCGCTTTATGGCGCTATCTCGAGTGCGGTGAGATACCCTCCGGCGCGAGCCTCAAACCAATCGCGAAATGATGCTGCTTAAGGCAACGAAGGGTCAACGGTAGCGACAGCAGGTCAGCGCGCCCGGAACAGGCTTGGGCTACCCAGCGGATAGCCGTCACTGAGATTGGGCGCGCAGGTAACAGGGGTTGTTCCAGCTTTGCGCATGCGGTATGTGGTGCCCGGCCGTCGCGCCGGCACGGATAGAAGATGGTCCTGGGCTGAAGCCCGGCAAATAGCAACCTCGACCTGGCTTCGTGCCGCGTCACTCAGCAAATGAAATCAAATAGCTTGCAAGGAGAAAGCGTATCGCGCCAGACCTGCGTACGATGAAATCGGACGATAGAGTGGTCTTGACACTCTCGCCCTCATAGAAAAGCCTGTTCACCATGCGGCGACTCGAAGATTTCGTGCCGCAATCGCATCCGTTGCGCCCGATCCGCACCATGGTCAACAAGGCCTTGGGGAAGATGGATCGGCTGTTCGCAAGCATGTACGAAGCCGATATCAAGGGCGGGCGCCCGAGCATTGCGCCGGAGAAGCTGCTGCGTGCGATGCTGCTGCAGGTTCTGTATAGCGTCCGGTCGGAACGCCAACTGATGGAGCAAACGCAGTACAACTTGCTGTTCCGCTGGTTCATCGGCCTGTCGATGGACGACGCAGTCTGGGTGCCAACGGTGTTCACCAAGAACCGTGCACGGCTGATCCAACACGATGCAGTGATCACGTTCTTCAACGAGGTGCTGGCCATCGCGCAAAAGCGCAACTTGCTGTCGGGCGAGCACTTCAGCGTGGATGGCACGATGATTAAGGCCTGGGCCGGGCACAAGAGCTTCGTACGCAAGGACGGCGGTGATGGCGATGACAGCGACAGCGGTGGCACCGGCGGCTTCCAAGGAGAGAAGCGCAGCAACGAGACGCATCAGTCCAAGACTGATCCGGACGCCAAGCTCTATCGCAAGGGCAAGACCGCCAGTGAGCTGCGCTATATGGGCCACACCTTGAGCGACAACCGCCACGGCCTGGTGGTAAGCGCGGTGGTGACCCAAGCCGACGGATATGCTGAGCGCGAGGCCGCGAAGGCCATGCTCAACGACGCCCGGCAGGTCGCTAACGAGCCGGGCGTCGAAGTTACCGTGGGCGCGGACAAGGGCTACGACGCCGAGGAGTTCGTTCAAGCCTGCCTTGATATGAAGGTGACTCCGCACATAGCGCAAAACACCTCAGGGCGACGTTCGGCGGTGCCGGATGAGATTGCCCGCAGTGTTGGCTATGCCATCTCGCAGCAGAAGCGCAAACTGATCGAGCAAGGCTTCGGCTGGGTCAAGACGGTCGGGCGCATGCGTCAGGTGATGGTCCGCGGCTTGAAGAAGGTCGACCAGATGTTTGTACTTAGCATGGCCGCTTACAACCTCGTGCGGATGCGATCGCTAGCACAAGTCCGTCCGCAGGGCCTGTAATGGGAGCAAGGAAGCCGAAAATGGGTCTCAAACCGCGTGAAAAATCGATGAAATGACGCGCGGCTTCCGGATTATGAAAAATACGAGGCATGTGCGTCCCGCAGGGGGAAACTCTGCCCTGTCTGCAGCGAGTACTTCAGCGGCCTGCTAGGAGCGGCCGGCGTCAGCCCACCTTGCGCATCCAGTCTGGCTCCGGCACCTTGTTAGCCGCGTAGAACGTCTCGAGCCGCCTCCGGTTCGGCATGCCGGACTTCAAGCCTAGGAACTCGGCCGCGTTGTGGCCGAAGAACGCGTTCGATAGGGTGGTCTGCCGCACGGTGACGCCGCCCTGGGCGGCTTCGACCTTGCCCATCACGTCGATGAAGTCCGACAGGTAATCGTCCACCTTCTTCTGCGGCAGGATCATGGTCCAGTCGGTTCCGTACATCAGGCGCTCCCGCAGGACATGGTTGTCCGAGGCGGTGTACAGCATCTGCAACACCTGAGTCATCTTTGGCTGGTTGGAAAGGACGCCAGCGAAATAGCCGCTGTCGGCAAATATGTTTGCACCGGCCGACCCCGCCGCGCTGCTCATCAGATCGAGGAACTTGCGTGATTTGTTTCCCTGATGATCCTCCAGATCGGTGTCACCGAAATGGCCAAAGCTGGCCCGCAGGCCAGGGAACTTACCCAAGGCCTTTGACCAGTACTCACTGCCGGCAAGGTCCAGGAATGCCTTGTCGGGCCCGTTCGAGTGATTGGAATGCGCCATGATTGGCACGTCGTTGTCGGCGCAATACTTGAAGAGCGTTTCCATGGCCGCGTCCAGATGCGCGCCGAATGCTGGATCCGATGCGGCCGCCGGTAGTCCGGGCTTGCCCACCCAAATCGTTTGACCCGTGTTGCCCCACGGCGCAAATCCCATCGGGGGATACAGCTTGACGCCAAGAAAGCCCTGGGTCTCCACGGCCCGCGTGACAAGACGCATTGATTCTCCGATGCCATCCGCCCCCTTGGTCATCGCCTCCCTGAACGGGCAGAACGGTGCGAAGCCATGCACGCGACCGCCCAGCAGCACGGAAATCTCCCCCATCAGGTCGACCTGCTCCGCGAGCGTGGTCGGAGTTTGCTTACCCTGCGCCAGCCACCAATCGTAGTCCACCATGCTGGCGACCATCAGGTCCACCTTGCGGCTCGAATTTCGTGAGTAGGTCGTCAGGTAGTCGATCGCATTGACATGGCGATGGTTGAAGTTGTGCAGGATGAATCGCAGATACCCGAGAAGCGTGGGATTGGAACCCAGGACGCCAGGTTGTGTCCGCTTCGCCTCGAAGCCCTTGTAGGTGGGCGGAAGCGACCGGATCGCGTCTTCCAGGCGAGAGCCCCCCTTTGTCTTCGGCCCCAGCACGGCGGCGCCCTGAGGCGTCTGACTGAGCGTCTGCGCCGCGGCTTGCAGCTCGCGCCGCCCCAATGCGTAGCCTTCTTCAAAGGCGGGCGCGGCCAGCGTTCTCAATGTCTCCGCACCGCCGCAGCTCCGCGTCTCGGCGGCGTATTGCGCGATGGCCCGCCGTTCGCTTTCCGCATTGGGGGCCAGATGCCAGCCCAGTGTCTGCAGAACGGCACCCATGGCGCTGGCAAACGGGTACAGTTCGGAGCCCTGTTGGACCGTCGTCTTGGCGAAGAATTGGCGAATCTGAAGATCCCGCCCGTTGAAGATGTGGGCGTGCACGTCGATCGTCAACGGTGCATTTACATCCGAAATGGCCGGGTCGGTCGAGCATAGTGGTGCTATGCGACCAATGCTCGGCACGGGTGCCAGACTGGCGGCAAGCGCCACGAGGAAGTTCCGTCGGCTAAAGGGCGTTGTCATAGTTACACTAATGTCGGAAGAAGTCGGATTCAATAGCGAAGGGTTGCGGCCGGGTCGCCGTAGTACGCGTAAAGCAGTCCCAACGGATTCTTCTTTTCGGCATAGAGTTCACGACGGACCATCGTCAATGCGTCACTCACCGCGTCGCCCTTGCCGAGCTTGCCGATCAGGCGGGTAGCTACCTCGTGGCCGAGCGGAATCCAGACTGAGACCTCCGTGACGACCACGCCCTCGGCGCCGAGCAGGAACAGGGCGTCCTGCAGCTTGACGTGGGGCAGATGGGTCGACGGGCCGGTTTCGCAGGCGTTGAGAATGACAAGCGGCATGCTGGTCAGGTAGGGAACGCGCGATTCGAGTTCCTCGGCGGACATGACATTCAGCAGGTTCTCCAGGTTTTCGCTGGTCACGAGGTCGCCGGTGTTGAATTCCAATTGTGGGCCACTCATGTAGTCAGCCGGAGTTTGCGCGCCGGACGAGGCGTGCAGGAATGTCAGTATGGCGGAGACCTGCCGGCGATCCCGTGTCAGCGCATCGTTCAGCAGTTTCGGGCCAGAGTCCACCACGAGTGGTTCCCTGAACGTGATCTGCTTCAGTTGCGCTATCTGCTTAATGGCCTGGTGCACGCTGTCGTCCGCGCTTTTTCCGTAGCGCGCAAACACCACCGTGGGGACCGTTGGCTGGCCAACTTGTGCACCCCGTCCCGCGCCACCGGTGCTGGTGCGCAGCACGCTCAAGCTGAAGCGCATGCCCCAGAACTTGTTCGGATCGACCGACGGGCCAACCGGATGAAGATACTGCCACGGCAACGAGATCCGGTCGGTGATCACTTTCAGGCGCAACGGCCTGGCCCTAGGTTGATCGGCCGCGGATTCGATCTGGCGAATCGCCGTGCGCAAATCGGATTCTTGCGATCTCGTAAAGAGGTGCCGGTACAGTTGCCGTCCGCTTGCCGCGATCGTCTCCGCAACGACCTTCGCTTCAGCATCGTTCAGCTTGAGGGTGGTCTGCGATGCGTCGGACACCGCCGCATCCACGCCCGTGGCACTGAGCCGATCGAGAAACTCCCCTTGTAGGCTGACGGCCGACATCACGCCGTACGAGGTCTTCGTCATGGCGTCCACCATAGTTGCGTCGTCCACGCCTGAGCGAAACTTTCTTCGCGCCCCACTGGCGTCGAGCGTGAGACTGCCGATCAATGCCTTCATCTCCGCGCTGACCGGCTCGATCTCGATGCTGACATAGCGTCCGAGTTCCTCGTACGCGTAGAGAATGAGGTCAGGCTGCCATGCGGGGGATGCCTCGGACGGTTCGACCGCCTTCACCGTCCGCGTCGACACCGTGGAGCCGACGGCCGCCGTTGCGGGCTTGGCCGCATCGACAGCAACATCGATGCTCAGCCGGTCGTGCTCGGTGCCCGTCGTGTCATTGATGATGAGGATCTGCAACGTCGCCGTGTAGGCGCTGCCATCCGCAGATGCCAGAGGGGTGAACGCAAAACTGGCGTCGTTCGATTGGCGCGCATCGGGCTTGTAGACGATGTGCCTTAGGGAGTCCGCACGCGGCGCGCAGAACGAACAGGCGAGCACCACGCTCAGCGGGACATCGGCCTTGCTTGTGCGAATCTCGGTGGCGGCAATTTTCGCCTCAAGGATCGACAATGGATCCTGCGGACCGAGATGGAACCGCAAGGTGGTGGCCTGTCCCGACTTCAAGACTTGGCGCTTCGGGAATGCGCTGCTTCTGGGCAACGCCGGAGACAGGCTGGCGTTATAAACGACGGGGCCATCTGCCCGAGAAGGCGGCGGTGGTGCGGCCACTGCTGTTGCCACTGCTGCTAAGACTGTCGATGACGCTATTATAGTGTGTACTTCCTTGTCATAAACACTGGAACACGCAGCGAGCGCCATGGCGATCCCGATGAACCAGGTGTGGCTGGCAAATGAAAATCCCCGGCGTTGGTTTTTGAATTTAATCATATGCCTTCCTCCCCGGAAGCAAATTTATTCACCACTGGAAGATGTCAATTCTATCCCCAGGATGGGAAAATATTTCCGTTTCAATTCCCGCACGCGGATCATTTGATGCTAGCGACAGCTAACGACCGTTCTTCGCCCTTCGGCCGCTCCGGGGCAGAAGACCGAACATTTTGCCGAAGCGGTCGTTCGCACCCTTTGGCCGGCTGTGAAAACAAGGCGCGTCCGGGAGCTAGAATCGTGAATCGACCAGATGATCTGGCTATGCCTGCGTCGTTAGTAGAATTTTCGTGCGCTACAGTAACTCGTCAACCTAGTGGGCCACGAAGTCTTTGAAGGATTCCCGCTGCCAGGCTTGCACATCTGGGCTTGTCGCACACTAGGTCAGTATCGTCAAGGACCACTCAGGCTGAGGAAAGGTTGGATAGATTTGCTGTAGCCATGTTGAATGCCGGACGAGAAGAAACCACCGCAGTCCGACTTCCTGATGCAAGGCCCGCATTCCGTCGCATACTCGTTCTTCCAGTCAGAGATGGACTTGACGTAGGAGGGCTCGACGTCACGATTCACAAGGCACAGCGGATGGTTATACACGGATGTCCTGAGGCCATAGCTGCTTAGAATTCTCACGGCCTTGCTCAGTTCCGATTTGTATTCGATAGGGTCGATCCAGAGCGCATCGAGGTTTGCTCGTGTGAAGCCTGTCATCTCCAGCGCCATCAGTGCGACATGGTCCACGAACAACAGATTGCGCGCGATGAACTCGGCCAGTTCCGGCAAACTTTGGCAGGTTTGCTTGTGGAGTACGACGCGAATCTCGACCTTCTGATTCAAACGTTTGAGGTTAAGGATGCCCCGGATGGTTTCGTCGAACGCGCCCTTGGCTTGCACAACATAGTCGTGGCGAGCCGGATCGGCGGAGTAGACCGGTATGCCGACCATCATATCGGGGTGGTTGACAGCAGCATACTTCTCGGAAAATTGCGCGTCGGCAAATGTCCGGCCGTTGGACAGGATATGCAGCGAGGTATGCGGCAGCCAATTTTTGATGTGATGGAGCAAGCCAATGAACCCGTCGCCATACAGCGTCGGCTCACCTCCGGTGATGCCCAGATTGCGCGTCTCTCGAGGGATAAGGCGAACGGTCTCCTTGGCTTCCTGTAGGAGCCAACTGTCATCCGCACGCTTGGGAGGCTGCGAGCACATCAGGCAGTAGTTGTTGCACTGCTCTGTGAGCAACAGGCTGTTGTGGTTGGAGCTTGCTCGGTACAGAGAGCGAACACGGCCGTCGCCGCTCAGAGCGATGACATCGCCATCATCCAGATACTCAAACTCGTCACCCAACAGAGTGCATGGGGCCCCGTCCTCGAGAGCTTCAGGCCGAGTGTTGAAAGCCAGGTAGTGAGCAAATCCCGCTGGTATGGGACCCGAGCCTTTTGCTAGGAAAGCCTTGCCTCCGCGTAGCGGTTGGGGAAGGGTACGATTTGTGCTCAGACTCAATATCTGGCGCTGAACGGTACGTTTTTCCTGCCAGATGACGCGCCCTGTGAGAGTTAGCATCGGTTCACCCACCGCATAAAGATTTCTTTTGCTTCAGCATCTCGACGCATGATATCCAACAAGTGTTTTGTCACGCCCATCATGCGTTTGCAAAATTCAGATTCGGGTTTTCGACCTAGGACATCGCCATACATCGCATGATGGAACACCGGCTCGGCTCCGCACCACGGTTCAAAGGCGCAATCGCTGCACATAGGTGCAGAACCCGTAAATGAGTCTTCAAGCGCGTTGAGAAGAGCGTCATTTGTGAAGATCTGCTCGTAGGTGTTCTCGTGCACGTTCCCAAGTCGGAACGTCGTATCGCCCATTTCTCGGAGCATGCGGCTTTCGTCCGACGCATACACATCGCCGTCGTAATTGAACACCACCGCGGCGATACCTGCGCCTGCCGGATTCATCAAGTCAACGAAGCCAGGATCGTTTGATGTCAACATCTTGGTCAGAATGAGACTGGAGTAGTACTCGGTAAACGGCAGGCCGGCCTTGTTGAGTTCCAAGATGTAGTCCAGCCCTTCCTTGTAAAACTGCAGCCAGCGTTCGGCGTTGTATGCCTGGAAGCTCTTCGTCTTCATGGCAAAGCCATAGGGAGACAAGTGTCGCAAGAAGATGCCGCTGAGGCCGTGCTTGACGTACTCGTCGATGATGTCCCTGACCCGATTTAGGCTTGCTGGGGACGTTGTCATCAGGGCCGACACGGAGTCATATCCGACAATGTCCCTAGCCCGCTGGAGTCCTGCCACGAACCGTGCGTGACTATCACGGCCAGGGCGCGGACGATTCTTATTGTGCAAATCCTCCGGGCCATCCAACGATGAAGATAGATAGATGTGATGGTCCCTACAGTACTCGAGGATTTCATCCGTAGCGAGTGCAAGAGTCGTGGTAATAACGAACTCAAGGTCGCGACCTTCTGCTTGGCCGCGTCGCTCGGCTTTGTCAACCACATATCGAATCAGGTCGAAGTTGAGCAACGGCTCGCCGCCCTGAAATTCGATCTTGATGGCTGGGTTGGGCGACTGGAAGACTAGGCCCAGGGCCTTGTCAGCAGTCTCACGCGTCATGTCGAAGGCGCCCTTGTCTTCTGACTGACGAGATACTTGACAATACTGACAGCTATGGTCGCAACGCAATGAGACGACGAACAGATGCAGGTTTGTGAAGTTTGCAAGCTTATTGAATTTCGTGCGTGTCTTCAGCGCGAGGAGTTCCAAGCTCGCCTCGTCTCCCTCTTCGCTAATAAAGTGCCGCGACCGTAGCGCGACGTAATCGCTGTCTGTAGGCTTCAGGCGGTGACCAACCAAGTCATCGAGCTTTTCGCGCGACAAGAAGGTGAACTCACCAACCGCGTTAGTGAGAACCACTTCTTCAGCGTTCAGCGGCTCGAATCGAAAGGGCAAGAGATGATACGTGCCGGAACTATCAAGGAAGCCTTCCAGTGGCAGGAACTTGCTCATCCTTGGAGCCCCGTGCGCGAAAAGGCGTATGCCAGAATGAGATTTCGGGCTGGCTCCGTCTCTTCTTTGATTTGAAGCCGAAGCTGCTGGTCAAGCAACTCCCGCTTGAAGTTAGCCACCATATCGTCCAACGCAGTGCTTCCAGGCTTCACCGGGTCGATTTCGCAGATTAGCTTGTCCCCGCTTTGGGATATCAGGATGGTGAGGCGATCAATGAACCGATAGGCTGCCTTCTGAACAGCCTCCAGACGATAGATGGCAGGGTCCAGTTCCAGGCGTAATGTCATCGTAGGCTCAAAAAAATGGCTCCCAGAAGGAGCCGGTACTAACAATCTGGCAGCCTATTAACGGCCAGAGTAGTGCGACGCATGGGACGCGTGCGAAGCATGAGAGGCATGCGAATGGTGATAGGCCATCAGCTTGCCTTCTTCGCTATTGCGCTTCAGCACAAAGTTGAATGCATCACCGCTCTGGGTACGAACCGCAATTCGTTCCGTAGTTGCCATGTCGGACGGCGCAACTGAATTTTGCGCGGAAGAATCATGCGTAGGAGCTTGCATAGCCGGCGCATTTTGAGCGGCGAAGCCGGCAGCGACTGCGGCGAAAGCTTTGAGAAATCCCTTCATTTTGACCGTCCCCCTGGTTGTTGGTATGGATTTTCCCCTACTTCAACGAGTGCCCGTCTTGAGCGCATTGCTTAAGAACGCTTGCTCGACCTTTGTCCTGACTGCCGCACGGCGTTACAAAGAGTTACGAGTCGGGTTATGCAAGTGTATATCGGCCACAGACGGCATAGTGCATACGCTAAAGGACACGATGGCCCCCCTTTGGAGGGGACATGCCTAGCGGTCGACGAGAATGCGGGATTTCTCGCCGTACACTCAAGAAGTGACGCTTGGTCGCCCCGGCAGGGGGCGCGATGTGGCAACGGACGTGACACGCAGCCAATCTCGTCGGCGCTACACGCCCGATGTAACCGGGGGCTTTCGTGGACGGCTAGCCAATAACGCGCTCTTGAGAAGCTCGACCGCATCGAGGAGGGCGGCCAACTTCGCACCAACAAGCTGACGTCCTGCACGGGCACCACAATAGAGCGCTGTCAAAATCATGTCTATCCTGGTAGTTCGCCTTCCCCATTTCTGCGATGATCTTTGACGGCTTTTTCGCCCAGTTCATCCCCACTATGGCGGGCCGTCGTGAGGGTGGCCTTTTCACCCAGGTCACGGGCTATTCGCCTCGAGCGGGGCGCCACTTGGCCGCCTCCGCCGAGGGCTCGGCGACGCTGCGCCTCTATGTGGCGGCGCAAGCCTTTGAGCTCATGCTCCTCCGCCGTCGCGGAGAGGCTCGCTGCGCCAGGGCGTCGACGATCATCACGCTCGGCGCAGAGCTTTACCAGCGCCCGTGGGAACGCCGACTCGCCGCCGCGCGCGCCGGCGGCGCAGTCATTGCCGTCAAGCCGTGGCCCGAAGGCGCTGGCCTAGGCCTCACTCGCGCTGCCGCTCCAGGCGCTCGCGCCAATCATCCGGACGCCCATCTTCCCTGCGCGACTGCCAAAACTTGTCGGACTAGGGGTTGAGCTGCCCCGATCGGTTGTCGTCGCGGGCTTTGTCCTGGGATCCAACTCCAAGGTTGCCGCCATTGCCACTGTTGCCGCCACTGTTTCTGCTTCCCACGATGATCCTCATTTGGTCGGGGTTGCCGCCTCAAGTCCGGGCGGTGAGAGCATTCTGGATGGAGGCTGCGCGAGATTAATCCCGATTTCTTGCGGAGATGGCTTCGCCAGGCTGGGCGACACCGGCAAGACCGCGAGGGCGATGCCCGCCGGCCACGCGATTAAGGGCGACCTCGACGGAGCGGTGGCCACGGCCGTCAATGCCCGAGCCCTGGCTTCTCGCCGATGCTCTTCGCGCTGGGCCCGTTGGGTAGAAGGGGCGTCGAAACCAAAAATATCATTGGGAGCATTAGCCATGAGGGTCTTTCGGGAGAGGATCGGCTGGCGCACCACTCTGGCGGAAGCGGCCTCGATGCGATCGGCTGGGATGCGACGGGAGGTTCAATGATGGGCGCCGGCGCCGTGGTGCTGGTCGACTTCGAGAGCGTCCAGGATATCGACTTCTTCCAGCTCGCGGGCTCGCGCGGTGGTCTTCGCCGGCGAGGTCCCCATTGAAGTTGGCCATGGGGCTGCAAGCGCTCGGCGAGCGCGCCCGGTGTGTTCGCTCAAGCGGGGTCGGGCCCAACGTCCTCGACTTCCACATTGCCTTCGAGATCGGCCGCATGGTGGAGAAAGGCGAAAGGGGGGGCCGTGTTCGTGCTCTCCCGCGACAAGGGATTCGACCCGCTGCTCGCCTGGCTCGGCACGGAACTTGGGATTCATGCGCGGCGCGTGACCTCGCTCGCCGAGGCGTTCGGGGCCGGCCCGGCCGACGGGGGTGCAGCCGCGGGCCAAGCCTCAGGTTCGGCTCAGACGAGCCTTACGCCCGCGCAGCCCGCGCGCGGGACACCGGCTCCGGCTCAGGAGGCTTCCGCAAAGCCGACCGCGAACGCCAACCATCAGCGACGCCGAAGGGGCAATCGCCTACCATTTCTGTGCGGCAGTTGGCGGGGAAGCACGATGAAGCCGCCGCAATGATGGCGGCCTCATCGCGCGGGCGGACGTTGGCGCCGCTGCCCGGGTCTATCGCGATGGCCGGGCCAACCAGATTCTGATGGCGACTGCGCTCAGCGTCGGATCCGCCCGAATGCGGCCATTGCAGGTCGTTAGTTTAGGCGAGCGTCCCCTAGCGGCCGGCTAATGCCGTTGCATATCCCTAGACTCGCATCAAAGGTGGGCTGCTGCGGGCGCGACAGGCATGGACTCCACTCTGGTGTTACTAGACCATGCGATAAGGCACGATAACGCGCCCTTATGGCGAGTTGCCGGGCATTGCTGCGGCTTGAGCGTCGGCCTCGTCTCGTAGTCCAAGAGAATCATGTCGCTTTTCCGTTATCTAGTGCGCGAGGACCGCGCCGAGATTGAGTTCATCGGCAACCTTCTTCAATCGCTTGTCGCGCGTCCAGATGGTGATGCCTGGTTGTAGGCGCGCGGACGCCAACAGTGACGTGTCGACATATCCGATTCCACGATTGAACAAACCTTCGCGCTCGATTAGGTAGAACGTCTCTTCGGGAGTTGCGACTGGCGCGCGCGGCAGATCGAGCAATGCGCCAAGCACGACATCACGGTCACGCAGACTACCGAGCGAAATCTCGCCTATCACATATGGATGCGCCAGCACACGCTCCTCGGCTAGCAGGCCAATCAGCATAGGATCAGAAGCGTTGATGTGGTCAATCCAAATCGACGTGTCGACAAGAATCATTCGACGTCCTGCCGGCGACGGGGTGCTCCCTTGATGCCCGGTTGGCTACCGCCAAGATTTGCGAGTCGTTTTGCCGCCTCCCGCTGGATCAAGGCCCTGAGCGCTTCGCGCACGAGGGCCGTCTTTTCCTCCAAGCCCGTATAGGCTTGGGCCTTGGCGATCAAATCGTCATCAAGCGCAATAGTCGTACGCATGGGGATCTCCGCAAGAACACGCACCGATTATAGCATCGATTGATGCCTATTATCGTGCATTTTTCCACCTCATAAGGAGCGCGCTTGCCGCTCGAACCCGATGCAGTTGCATCCAAAACTGCGGAAAACCTGACGCGTTATCTGGCCAGGCCATGCGACAACGGCAACTGAGAGTGGCCTCATCCGTAATTTCACGATCGCGAACTTATCTCTGTCGCTGCCGGCTGTACCCGAAGAAATCCGCATTGCGGACCGCACATGTGCCGCTTGGCCAGTCGCCGGTGGCGCGGTTTCCGTAGCTTCCTTCTGGAAGGTCTCAGGTCCTCCTCTCAGCAAAGTGATGAGGTCTACGTAATCGATGGAAGGCCGATTCTGTCTGCGTCAGCTTCTAGGTTTTTAGCCAGCAGCAGCAGTGCCACGGCCGAGAGCAATGAAGCGCCGATCATGTACCAGGCTATCGAGGAGCCACGTCCCGTCATCGACAGCAGAGCGGTCGTAACAAGCGGCGTTGTCGCGCTACCCAGCAGCCCGGACAGCATATAGCTGATTGAAAGGCCCGAGTACCGCACCCGCGCACCAAACAACTCAGCCAGAAACGTGGCGATGGGGCCATAGTTCGCGGCAAAGGCGACCATCATCAGCAGATAGCCGGCAATGGCGAAGCCGACTTCCTTCGTGTCCATCAGCCAGAAAAACGGGAACGCGAATACGGCTTCGGCAAGGATGCCACCAATGATTACCTGCTTGCGTCCGACCTTGTCAGACAGCCAGCCGAACACCGGTAGCATTACGATACAGACGGCGCATGCTAGCAGCACGATCACTAGCATGGCGTCGCGCGTTAGCCCCAGTGATTGCGTACCATAGGTGAGGCCGAATGCCACCAGCAGGTTAAACGAAGCCCCGGTTGACATCGTGGCCACGCCGCCAAGAATCACCTGTTTCCATGATTTTCGGAACACCTCCGCGAGCGGAAGCTTTGCTGCACCTCCAGACTGTTTCACTTTGTCAAAATCTGGCGTTTCCGACGTATGAAAACGAATATGCAGACCGACGCTGATCAGCACAATGCTGGCCAGGAATGGAATGCGCCAGCCCCAGGATAGCAGCGCTTCGGACGACAGCATCGACGCGCTTAGGAGAAAGGCCAGGTTGGCGATCAGGGTGCCGGCCGGTACGCCGACCTGTACCCAAGAGCCATAGAATCCACGCTGACCAGGCGGCGCGTGCTCAACCGCCATCAACACGGCGCCGCCCCATTCGCCCCCGAGTGCCAGCCCTTGTATGACGCGCAGCGTAAGCAGTAACACCGGCGCCCAGATTCCTATCGTAGCGTAGTCGGGCAGCAGACCGATGCAGAACGTAGCCGCACCCATCACGACCAGCGAGATCAGCAGCATCGACTTTCGCCCCAGGCGGTCGCCAAAATGGCCGAATACGGCTGCCCCTACTATGCGGGCAACGTAGGCAGACGCAAAAGTTCCGAACGCCAGCAGCGTGCCGACCAGCGAGTCGAAGCTGGGAAAAAACACTTTGTTGAACACGAGCGCCGACGCCGTAGCGAAGATAAACAGGTCATACCATTCCACCGTGTACCAATAATGCTCGCCACGGCGACTTTCCTGATCTTCGTCACATCCGCTTGCCGCGTAGCCGCCGCGCCAGTTGAAATAGCCTTATCCATCCCAAACCTCCGTCAGGTTTTCCGCACCTCGCGTGAGATGCGAATGCGCAATGCCGGGGCAGCGCCGTCTGGTTACAGCGGCGTGCCCCGGCATCGCTCCTAGTGCGAACTCAAGCGCGAACTCGGCGACCGGACGTGCGCTCGATGTACGAGATCACCTCGTCAGCCGTCGAGATGTCCGCATACCGGCGCCCGACGTCGCGAAGGTTGTCCCGATGCGGTCCTTCCTCGATATCGCCCACGCAGTCCTCCGGCACGATGGTGCGAAATCCCCATTGGAAGCTGTCGATCGTTGATGCACGAATGCAACCGCTGGTATTGCAACCGGTGATGATCACGGTTTCGACGCCCTCACGGATGAAGTAGGGCACAACCGGCGTCTGAAAAAAGATTGACGGTCCAAACTTGCAGACGACGACGTCATAGTCCTTGTCGTAGATCCTTGGGTCCAGCTCCGAGCTGGGATGGTCCAGCCGGAATTGCTCTCGCACTGCCGAAATTTTCCAGTGGGGCATGTCGCGCTCGGACTTGTACGCAGTGAAGCAACTCGCGACAGGCACATTGTGCTGGCGTGCGACGTCGAGCAGCCGTGCCGTGTTCTGCAGACCGCGCATGACCAGCGGCGCGCCGCCCAACGGGTATTGCTCATCGGTGAACGCCATTTGATAGTCGATCACCACGATGCCGACCTTGCCGTGCATGCCGATCTCGACAGCGCCGTATGAGCGATTCTTGTAGTCATCCATGCTTGTATCTCCTTGGTTGAAAAGAACATCGCGATCTGATACGAGGCAGTCTATGGCGCGTATATACTTACAGCAATACGTGTCGGATACCTAAGGAGAACCCCTAGCGCAGCGCTTCGGTGTGCGCCATATCGGGATGCAAAAGCAATGAAGATGACCAAGCCCGCACTTCAGGACGCTGTCGACTACGGTCGCGCATTTGCCCACATGCCTGCCGCCATGATGATCACGAGGCAGCGCATCATCACCGACTGCAATCTCGCCTTCCTGTCGATGTTTCGCGCCGCGCGAGAGCAGCTCGTCGGACAAAGCGTGCGGGTGCTGTATCCGAACCAGGTTGATTTTGAACGCTTTGGAAAGCGCGTAATTCCGATCCTCGCCCAACATGGGCGCTTCACCGACTCGCGGTTGATGAAACGTCTGGACAACGACTTATTCTGGGTCAACGTCGCGGGCGCGAGCGAGTATCGCGACGATCCCTACGCTGAGGCCCTATGGATGTTTGCAGAGATGGCCGATGACGAGGCCGTCCCGGTTGGAACGAAAGGCAAGGGTGTGTGGCAGATCGATTCGCAGGCGCGTAGCGCGATGACTCGCCGTGAACGCGACGTGGCGACCCTCTTGATTGACAGCAAGACTGCGAAGGAGATCGGAAAAGCCTTGGGCATCAGCCCTCGGACCGTCGAGATTTACAGGAGTCGACTGTTGCGCAAGTTCAATGTCCCGAGCACGCCAGAGCTGGTCGAGAAGCTGCTGTCCTGAGGGTAGTAGAGGGATGAATACCTGGGGGCAGGCGGGGGGAAATCGCAGGACCGATGGAACAGCGGCACCACAGGACTGCTACTGCGCCATGGCATCGACCGCGTGAGCAAATCGTTGCGCACCGTCGCAGACCCCACAGGTCCACCTTGGTGCGCATTTCCTCGAGCGGCAGTCGCTTAAAGCTTGGGAGCGTCGAAGTAGTCGGCTCGGACCGCTGCCCCGATCAAGTTGACCATCAGTCGCCCTGCTGCAATGCAACTGATGTTGTTGACGTCTGTCGACGGAGTAATTTCGACGATGTCCATGCCGACTACCCGTCCCTTCTTCACGAGACCGTGAATCAACTGGCGCATCTGCACGTACGTGATGCCACCCAAGGCGGGCCCGGCCACAGCGGGCATCACTGAAGGATCGATTCCGTCGGCGTCAATCGTCAGGTAGTAGTTGCCACCATCGGGAATGTCATCGAGTACAGACTTCATGCCGTTCTCGTGAACATCGTAGGCCGTATACAGGTGCGCTCCATAGGCGAGCGCCGCCTCGTACTCTTCCGGGCGGCCGCTGCCCTGGGCGCGCAGGCCAATTTGGAAAATTTCGCCGACATGATCCATCTCCGATGCGCGACGAATGGGACTGGACAGACCATCTCGAACCCCAGACGTGGTCTCGCCAGTCTAGGTGAGCATCGATATGGATCAGTGTGATCGGTCCACGTCCCTCGTATGATCGCAGGATTGGAATGGGAATACCGTGGTCACCACCTAGCGTTATGGGAAGCGCGCCAGCATCGAGAATCTTGCGCACGGCTTGCTCCGCCCTCTGCGAGTGAGAACTCAGGTCCTGAGGATCAGCTGGAACGTTACCGCAGTCGACCACTTTGAGCGCGCGGTTGTCATAGATCGGCCCACCGACGTCAAAATCGTAATGATTGAGATTGCGACAAATGCGATCACTCATGGCACGTACAGCATCGGGTGCCTTGCTCTGGTCATTGCTGATATGTTCCGCAGAGTAGGCTTGGCCATAAGGAATACCAAGGATAGCAACGTGAGCTTCGAGCTGATCCAGGTCTGTGCAGAGCGGCGACCACAGGAAGCTCTGGTGCATTTTTGACGGGGGAACGGTGAGCGGAAAGGACATGATTTTCTCCATACAGCGAGGTGGTGCCGGAATTTCGGGCGAACAGTGGCCAACCACCGCACGCAACGGCAGGCCACATAGAGACAACGGAAGATGAGTGTTTAGTGGATGCTGGAAAGGAACTGCCGCAGCTCGGGCGTCGCTGGCGACGAGAAGAGTCGATCAGGCGGTCCCATCTCATGCACCTTTCCCTGATGCATGAAGATGACGCGGTCACTGACCTTTCGCGCGAAGTTCATTTCATGCGTCACCATGAACTCGGAGAGGCTTATGGATATTGATCGGCTAGCGGTCTTCGATTGCGTGCTCGAGGAGATCAGCCTTGATAGGACCCAGCGCAAAGATGTAGATGAGGCAACCGACGAGGGCGACGATAGATGCGGACACCAGCCCTGGCGTGAATGAGCCGGTCCGGTCTTTGAGGTAGCCTATGACAACCGGGCTGGCGAGCCCCGCGAAGTTTGCGACGCAGTTCTGGAATCCGGCGATCGCCGGCTGCAGCTGCCATCTATTTCAAGTCACATTGCATGCAGAGACCTGGTGGCATTCCCGCCGACGTTAAGGTATGCGAGGTCCGTACACTGACAGGAAGGGTGATCGTAGATACCAAAGAAAAGCCGTAGCGAGAAAAGAAGCTGGGGCACTTCGCGGTGGCAAGTACCGCGCGTTCGCACCCCTCTGCGCGCGCGCGCATTAGAACGGCCGAAACCAAGTGCTTCGCAATACCGCGATCCCGATACTCGCGCAGGACCGCTACTAGACAGACAACCACTACGTCAGCGTGTCTCTCCCCACCAGCACAAGCGACAATGCGGCCATCCATCAGCGCAATATGGAACATACGCGGAAGCAACGATGCGTCGTTCGTCAAACCACATTCGTGTAGCACCGTGTTGATCGCGGGCAGGTCCGCAGTGGTGGCGGAGCGGATCTGTAAAGCTCTAATCATTACTGCTCTATGACGAAGTGCATTATTCGTAATGCACTTACTTAATATCCGTGGTTGAACACACAATAGCGCGGCACAGTATTTTTGCCTACCTGTCCGATTTCGGAAAAAGCCAAAATTCAGGGTAAATCCGGAGGGTACGACGCCTCAGGGCCTGGCGTCTGGATTCGCGTCGGCTGCCCATCGGTATCGTATCCGCGATAACCAGGTCATGGGCTACCCAGCCGTTGCGGCTTTTGGCTCGACCGTCATGCGTTGGCCCCCCGGGTTGACGTCACGCTGCATGGCACCGCCGCCACTGCCCACACCCTGGAAGCCATTGTCGCGGCCTTGAACTGGCGCGCAGGCAACCGGTTCGACCCCCAATCTGTTGCATGCGTGAAACGCCATACGGAGGATGCCGTCAGGCTTCCCCGTTGCCCCTGTTGCGCCATTTGCAGGATGGGCGCACGTCCGACCGTCGCATACGCTTGCAAAAAACGTCACACCAAATGGGACCGGGGGAACCATGGATGGATGCAATCGACGCATGCGTTGTGCATGGCACGTGGCAGCGGCGGGCTGCGGCAAGCTGGTGGCGCCATGCCAAGCGGCACCGCAGCGCGGCAGCGCGCGCGGACGCTGAGGCGCGAGGGCCCAGACCATGCATGCCGCCGCCATCCCTGTGCGGGAGGTCGGGGATACCGGCTGGAACCTGCCGGACCCGGCATGCCGCGACGCGCGCCCGGACGATCCGCTGCTGGATTGCCTGCTTTGGCTGGCCCGCCACTTCCACCAGCCGGCGACGGCCGAGGCGCTGCTTGCCGGCCTGCCGCTTGCATCCCATCGCCTGACCCCGGCGCTGTTCGCGCGGGCGGCGGCCCGGGCTGGCATGTCGGCGCGGCTGGTGCGGCGCAAGCTGGAAGAGATCCCCGACCTGGTGCTGCCCGCGATCCTGCTGCTCGACAAGGGACAGGCCTGCGTACTGCTGCGCCGCGGCGAGGCGGGCACGCTGGTGCTCGCGCTGCCCGAGTGCGGGAGCGGCGAGCAGGCCGTGCGCACCGAAGACCTGCTGGACCGCTACTCGGGCCATGCCATCTTTGCCCGGCCCGCACATCGCCTGGATGCGGCGCACAACGGTGCGCCGGCTCTGCCCCATGAATGGTTCTGGGGGGTGATGCGCGAGTCGTGGCCGGTTTATGGCGAGGTGATGGTCGCCTCGCTGCTGCTGAGCCTGTTCGCGCTGGCCATGCCGCTGTTCACCATGAACGTCTATGACCGCGTGGTGCCGAACCATGCGCTGGAGACGTTGTGGGCGCTGGCCATTGGGGTCGGCCTGGTGCTGCTGTTTGAGTTGGCGATGCGTACGCTGCGCAGCTATTTTGTCGACGTGGCGGGGAGACGCATCGACGTGACCGTGTCCGCAACGGTGTTCGGCAAAGTGCTGGGCATCGAGATGAAGTCACGGCCTGCGTCGGTGGGCAGCCTTAGCAGCCAGCTGCACGAGTTCGAGTCGGTGCGCGATTTCCTGACCTCGGCCACCATCACGACGCTGATCGACTTGCCGTTTGCTGCGGTCTTCATTGCCACGATGTTCTGGGTCGGCGGCCCGCTCGCCTGGGTGCCGCTGCTGACGGTACCGTTGGTGCTGGGCGTCAGCCTGGCCTTGCAGGGACCGCTGTCGCGCGCGGTGCGCGCCAGCAGTGCCTGCGCGGCGCAGCGACAAGCCGCGCTGGTGGAAACCCTGGTGGGGCTCGAGACCATCAAGACCGTCGGCGCCGAAGGGGCCGCGCAGCGCAACTGGGAGCAGGTGGTCGGGCAGATGGCAAGACTGGGTCTGCGGGCACGACTGCTGTCGGCGTGCGTGATCAACGTGTCGCTGTTCGCGCAGCAGGCCGCCACGCTGGTGGTAGTGGTCATCGGCGTCTACCTGATCGCCGAAGACCGGCTCACCATGGGCGGCCTGATCGCCTGCACCATCCTGGCCGGGCGTGCGCTGGCGCCACTGTCGCAGATGGCCGGGTTGACCACGCGCTACCACCAGGCACGCACCGCGCTGGCCGGCATCGACCGGATGATGGCATTACCGGTAGAGCGCGAGCCCGGCAGGCATTTCGTGCACCGCCCGCCGTTGCGCGGCGAGATCGAATTCCGGCAGGTCAGCTTTCGCTACCCGGGCCGTGAGGGCGCCGCCCTGGACGGCGTGTCGTTCCGCATCGGCAGCGGCGAGCGCGTCGGCCTGATCGGCCGCATCGGCTCGGGCAAGACCACTATCGAGAAGCTGATCCTGGGTCTGTACCCACCGGATGCTGGCTCGGTACTGGTTGATGGCGCAGACGTGCGGCAGCTCGACCCCGCGGCGCTGCGGCGCGATATCGGCTATGTGCCGCAGGAGGTGATGCTGTTCAGCGGCACTGTGCGCGACAACATCGTGATGGGCGCACCATACGCCGACGATGAGGCGATGCTGCGCGCGGCGCGGCTGGGTGGTGTCAGCGACTTTATCGATCGCCTGCCGGACGGCTATGACCTCCGGCTCGGCGAGCGCGGCGAAGGCCTGTCGGGCGGGCAACGCCAGGCTATCGCGATCGCCCGCGCCGACCTGCTGCAACCGCCGCTGCTGCTGCTGGATGAACCAAGCAGCGCGATGGACAACCGCACCGAGGAGCAGTTCAAGTCGCGGCTGTCCGCGGCGCTGGGTGGACGCACGCTGCTGCTGGTGACGCACCGCGGTTCGCTGCTGAGCCTGGTCGACCGCCTGATCGTGATGGACCAGGGCCGCATCATCGCCGACGGGCCCAAGGCCGATGTGCTGAACGCGCTCGCGGGGAGGAAGCTCCATGTCGCTTCCGCCTGAGACCCGGAACCTTTTGCATCGCGTGGCCGCCGCACTGCGGCCGCACGCCGACGACACCGCGTTCATGGGCGAGCGCGAGGCGGCAGCGGTGGCGGGGCCGCGCTGGTTCACGCACTGGATCCTGTTGTGCGCGCTGCTGTTCGTAGTGGTGGCGCTGGCCTGGGCCGCGCTGGCACGCGTGGATGAAGTGACCGTGGGCGAGGGCAAGGTGATCCCGTCCAGCCAGGTGCAGGTGGTGCAGAACCTGGAAGGCGGAATCGTCGCGCAGATCATGGTGCGCCCGGGGCAGGTTGTGAACAAGGACCAGCCGCTGATGCGCATCGACGATACCCGCTTCACCGCCTCGTACCAGGAAGGCCGCACCAAGGACGATGCGCTGGTGGCGCGCATCGCGCGCCTGAGCGCCGAGGCCGCCGGCACCGCGTTCGTCGACAGTGCGGCCGGCGATGCCGACAGCCGCCGCTTTGTCGCCGAGGAGCGCTCGCTGTTCGAGTCCCGCAAGCGCGCGCTGGAAGCCAACCTGGCGGTGCTGCGCCAGCAGTCCGAGCAGCGCCGGCAGGAACTGACCGAGAAGCGCTCTCGCGAACAGCAATTGCGGCAGAGTCATCGCCTGGTGGCGCAGGAGCTGGCGATGATGCGGCCAATGGTGGCGCAGGGCGTGGTGTCCGACGTGGACGTGCTGCGGCTGGAGCGGCAGACCAACGACCTCAAGGGCGAGCTCGACGCCACGCGGCTGGCCATGCCGCGCCTGGAAGCGGCCTACCGCGAGAGCCAGCAGAAGCTGGACGAGGCGGCCACGCATTTCCGCGCCGAGGCCATGCGCGAACTGAACCAGGCCAAGGCGGATCAGGCCGCGCAGAGCGCCACCAACACCGCGCTGCAGGACCGCGTCGACCGCACCCTGGTGCGCGCGCCGCTGGCCGGCATCGTCAAGCAGCTCAAGGTCAATACCGTGGGTGGGGTGGTGCAGCCCGGCATGGACCTGGTGGAGATCGTGCCGCTGGAAGACACGCTCCTGGTAGAGGCGCGCGTGCGCCCGGCCGATATCGCTTTCCTGCGGCCCGGGCAGCCGGCGGTGGTCAAGCTGTCGGCCTATGACTTCTCGATCTATGGCGGCTTCCCCGGCACGGTCGAACATATCAGCGCCGATACGCTGACGCCGGAGCGCCCGGGCGAGCGGCCCGAGAGCTACTACCTGGTACGCGTGCGCACGCGCGACAACCGTCCCGGCGGCAGCGCCGTGCAGGTGCCCATCCTGCCCGGCATGGTGGCCACGGTCGATGTACTGACTGGCCAGAAGACAGTGCTCCATTATCTGCTCAAGCCCATTATCAAAACCCGGGAGCTGGCGTTCCGGGAACGATAGGCGCAAAAAGGCATCCACGCTGCCTGCGCACAAACATAACCAGCAAGACGCGGCTACCAGGCCGGCATTCAGGACGGAGAGAGGGAAACCATGGCAACACTGACCGGCGGCAACGGCACCGACAACATCAACGGAACCACTTCCAGCGATACCATCCTGAGCGGCAACGGCAATGACTATGTCAGCGCCGGCGATGGCAATGACTACGTCGACGCCGGCAACGGCGACGATATCGTCGAAGGCGGCGACGGTAACGACACCCTGCTCGGCGCGAATGGCAAGGACCGCGTCTTCGGCGGACGCGGCAACGACAGCCTGTCGGGCGGCAACGGCGCCGATGCGGTCTATGGTGGCAGCGGCGACGACGTGATCGGCAGCCCGGATGGGAGCTCCACGCTCTACACCAGCGACAATGGTGGCGATACGCTCTACGGCGACGGCTTCGACAGTTACGCCGATTACCAGCTCGGGCGCGGCCATGAGTCGGCCCAACCCGGCAACGACCGCATCGTCGGAGGCAATGGCGACGACCTGATCTACGGGGACAACGGCAACAACGGCGCCGTGGGTGGCGACGACGTCATTAGTGGCGGCAATGGCAAGGACACTGTCTATGGCGAAGGCGGGAACGACACCATCGGCGGCGGCGCTGGCGGCGATCTGCTGAGCGGCGGCGCGGGCCGCGACGTGTTCGTCTACACCGCCGTGCTGGATTCCACTGCAGGCGGCATGGATGTCATCACCGACTTCCAGCGCGGCATCGACCGTCTCGACCTGCGGCCGGTGCTGGGACAGACCGGCTTCGAGTGGGGCGGGCGCACACCGACGGCTCACGGAGCCTGGTTCGCTCAATCGGGCGGAAATACCTATGTCTATGTGGATGTCGATGGCAATCCCGCCACGGCAGAGATGGTCATCCAGCTCAACGGCCTGCACGAACTGGCCAAGACCGATTTCGCCGGCTACGACAACCATGCGCCCACGGCCGCTGCCGATACCCATGGCATGGGCGAAGACAACCATCCGAATCCGATCACCGGCAATGTGCTGTCCAATGACAGCGACATCGATGCCGGCAATGTGCTGGCGGTGGCCAGTCCCGGTACCTATGTCGGCCAGTATGGCACGCTGCAAATCAACGCCGACGGCAGCTACAGCTACACGCTGGACAACAGCAATGCGCTGGTGCAGGCACTGCGGGCGGGTGACCATGTCGACGACACGTTCAGCTACAGCGTAACCGATGGGCAGGCGGTGGCGGCGTCGACGCTGAGCATCCGGATCAACGGTGCCAACGATGTGGCCTCCATCACGGCATCGGCCAGCGAAGATACATTGTTGACAGAGGCTGGGGGACTGGCCAACGCTGTTGCCGGCGATCCTTCGGCCAGCGGCACGCTGGCGGTCAGCGATGTCGATACCGGTGAAGCGCATTTTGCTTCGGTGCCGCCGGACAGCCTGGCGGGCCAGTATGGCACCTTCAGCTTCGACAGCAATACTGGCGCCTGGAGCTACACGCTCGACAACAGCAAGGCCGATACGCTGACCGCAGGTCAGCAGGTCAGCGATTCGCTGACGGTGGTGTCAGCGGACCAGACCGCGCAGCAGACCATTACGGTCAACATCACTGGTGCCAACGACCACGCCACCATCACCGCATCGACCAGCGAAGACACGACGGTGACCGAAGCCGGCGGGCTGGCCAACGCTGTTGCCGGCGACGCTTCCGCCGGCGGCACGCTGGCGGTCAGTGATGTCGATACCGGTGAAGCGCATTTTGCTGCAGTGCCGCCGGACAGTCTCGTGGGCCAGTACGGCACCTTCAGCTTCGACAGCAACAACGGGGCCTGGACCTACACCCTGGACAACAGCAAGGCCGATGCGCTGACCGCGGGCCAGCAGGTCAGCGATTCGCTGACAGTATTGTCGGCGGACCAGACCGCGCAGCAGACCATTACGGTCAACATCACGGGTACCAACGACGCGGCGACCATTACCGCGTCGACGAGTGAAGACATAACGGTGACCGAAGCCGGCGGGCTGGCCAACGCGATCGCCGGCGATGCATCGGCCAGCGGCACGTTGACGGTCGGCGATGTCGATACCGGTGAAGCGCATTTTGCTGCAGTGCCGCCGGACAGTCTCGTGGGCCAGTACGGCACCTTCAGCTTCGACAGCAACAACGGGGCCTGGACCTACACCCTGGACAACAGCAAGGCCGATGCGCTGACCGCGGGCCAGCAGGTCAGCGATTCGCTGACAGTATTGTCGGCGGACCAGACCGCCCAACATACCATTACGGTCAACATCACCGGTGCCAATGACGCGGCGACCATCACCGCATCGGCCAGCGAAGATACGTTGGTGACGGAGGCTGGGGGACTGGCCAACGCTGTTGCCGGCGATCCTTCGGCCAGCGGCACGCTGGCGGTCAGCGATGCCGATACCGGTGAAGCGCATTTTGCTTCGGTGCCGCCGGACAGCCTCGCGGGCCAGTATGGCACCTTCAGCTTCGACAGCAACACCGGGGCCTGGACCTACACCCTGGACAACAGCAAGGCCGATGCGCTGACCGCGGGCCAGCAGGTCAGCGATTCGCTGACAGTATTGTCGGCGGACCAGACCGCGCAGCAGACCATTACGGTCAACATCACGGGTACCAACGACGCGGCGACCATTACCGCGTCGACGAGTGAAGACATAACGGTGACCGAAGCCGGCGGGCTGGCCAACGCGATCGCCGGCGATGCATCGGCCAGCGGCACGCTGACGGTCGGCGATGTCGATACTGGCCAGGCGCAATTTGCTGCAGTGCCGCCGGACAATCTCGTGGGCCAGTACGGCACCTTCAGCTTCGACAGCAACACCGGGGCCTGGACCTACACCCTGGACAACAGCAAGGCCGATGCGCTGACCGCAGGTCAGCAGGTCAGCGATTCGCTGACAGTGGTGTCGGCGGACCAGACCGCGCAGCAGACCATTACGGTCAACATCACTGGTGCCAATGACGCGGCGACCATCACGGCGTCGACCAGCGAGGACACGACGTTGACCGAAGCCGGCGGGCTGGCCAACGCCATCGCCGGCGATGCATCGGCCAGCGGCAAGTTGACGGTCAGCGATGCCGATGCCGGCCAAGGCTATTTTGCTTCGGTGCCGTCTGCCAGCCTGGCTGGCCAATACGGCACTTTCACCTTTGATAGCAACACCGGTGCCTGGACATATACCCTGGACAACGCCAAGGCGAACTCTCTAAGCGCCGGCCAGCAGGCCACGGATACCCTGACAGTCCACTCCGCGGATCTCACCACCAGCCAGGAAATCACGGTCAATATTACCGGCGCCAACGATGCGGTCGTCAACTCCGTTCCGGTGGCGGAGTCCGTCAACGAAGACGTGCCGCTGGAATTCGGCACGGCCACCGGCAATGCGCTTAGCATTTCCGACGTGGACAACGCCACTCACACTGTGACGCTGACCGCCACGGCCGGCGCCATCACGCTGGACGGCATCGCTGGACTGCAGTTCCTTGCAGGCGACGGCACGGCGGACCGCACCATGACCTTTACCGGCAGCGACGCGGCGATCAATGCCGCGCTGGATGGGCTGCGCTTTGCCGGCGACAAGGACTATGCAGGCCGCGCATCTCTGCAAATGCAGAGCAGCGACGGGTTTGCAGTCGACACCGACACCGTGGCGATCACGGTCAATCCCGTCAATGACGCACCTGTGTCGGCAGCTGACGTAATTTATGTCTCGAACAACACCAATGGTGTCCTGATACCAGTCAGCGCCTTGCTCGGCAATGACGGTGACGTCGATGGCATGGCGTTGTCGGTGATTGCGCTTGGATCCGCCACCGGTGCGGTCAGCAACTTGAAGTTCGCTCCGGGAACCAACAACGCCTACGTCATGTTCGACTCCGACAACTCGGCGACGGGCAGCTTCAGCTATACCATTGCCGATGGCGCGGGCGGCACCAGTATCGCTACCGTCACGGTCAATGTCTCGTCAACCAACGGCGCGGCCACGGTGTCGCTGGCGAGCCAGAGCTACCAGGCATCCTATCTCGATGGTGGCAGCAACGTCGATTCGCTGACCGGCGCCGCAGCCAGCGACATTTTCATTGGTGGGGCAGCCGGCGATACGCTTCGGGGCGGCGCCGGTGATGACGTCCTGCGCGGAGGCGCAGGAGACGATACGCTCGATGGCGGCCTCGGCACCGACCTGCTGGATCTCTCCGATGCCAGCAGCGGGGTCACGTTCTCGCTGGCGCAGGGCAACGGCAATACAGTCAACCTGTCCGGTGTGAGCCTGGGCACGGATACATACAGCGGCATGGAAGGCGTAATCGGATCGCGCTTCAATGACAGCCTGACCGGCAGCTCCGCCAACGACATCCTGCGCGGTGGCTTGGGCAACGACACCCTCGACGGCGGCGCCGGCATCGACCTGCTGGATTTCTCCGATGCAACCGGCTCCGTCAACTTCACGCTGGCTCAGGATAGCAGCATCAACTCCGCAAACCTCATCGCGGCGGGCCTTGGCACCGACAGCTACAAAAACATGGAAGGCGTGATCGGTTCGGCCTTCAGCGACACCCTCACCGGCTCGGCCGGCAATGACGTGCTGCGTGGCGGTGCAGGGGACGACCAGCTGGCGGGCGGCCTGGGCAACGACGTGCTGGTTGGTGGCGCCGGGGCCGACATGCTGGCCGGCGGGGCCGGCAGCGACACCTTCCAGTTTCTGCGCGCCGATGTCGCTTCGGTGGACACCATCACCGACTTCGATCGCTCGCAGCCGGGCGCCGGCGGCGATGTGCTGGACTTGGCCGACCTGCTGGCGGGTGTCAGCGTGACCAATGACAACGCGGCACAGTTCATGCGGCTGTCGGAAGTCGCTGGCAATACCGTGGTCAGCGTGGATCGGGACGGCAATAGTGCCGGAACCGCATTCCAGGATGTCGCAGTGCTGCAGGGTGTGGTGGGGCTGGACCTGAACACGTTGCTGAGCAACGGTAATATCCACACCGCCTGAAGAGGCCTGGCAAGCAAGCAAGAAAGGCGGAAAAAGAGAGAAGACCGACAAAGAGCGGAAATGCAGGATGGCAGTTTCACTGCCCAGCCAGTGTAAAACCATAATAGACGGGCAGGGCACCGCGTTCCGTCGTGCGCAGCATGCGAGCGCGGTGTACCCGATCTGGGGGAAGCATGACGACGACATGGCGGCGGCTGACACCCGTACTGCTATGGGCAGCCATGGTGGTGCCGCTGCACGTGGCAGCACAGGCGCTACCACAGGCGGTCGATCAGGCCGTGCACACGAATCCCGATGTGCTGGCAGCGGGTAGCCGTCGCCTGGCCGCCGACGAGGGGCTGAAGCAGGCGCGCGCCGGTTACCTGCCGCGGATCGATCTCAACGCTGCCACCGGCCGCGTGCGCCTGGACAGCCACAGCACCCGCGTGACGGGCCTGTCTGACACATCGTATGCGCGTCATGCCGCCGACATCACGATCACGCAGATGCTGTTCGACGGCTTTGGCGTCAGCAGCGACGTCGAGCGCCAGGGCGCGCGGATCGACGGCGCGGCCTACCGGGTCGGCGCCACCGCCGAAGATATCGCGCTGCGCACCGTCGGCGTCTATGTGGAGGTGCTGCGCCGCCAGGAAACGGTGGCCATCGGCGTCGCCAACCTCGAGGCCCACCAGCACATCTATGACCAGATCCGGCTAGGCGCCGACAACGGCGTGCTGCGCCGCGCCGACCTGTACCAGGCTGAGAGCCGGCTGGCGCTGGCCCAGGCCAACCTGCGGGCCGAGGAGGGGGCGCTGCAGGATGCCATGACGGCCTTCCTGCGCGTGGTCGGGACGCCGCCGCAGCGCTTGTCCCGTCCGGAATCCCTAGCTGCCGTGCTGCCCGCCACCGAGCCCGAGGCACAGCGGGTGGCCAATGCCAGCCATCCTGCGCTGGGCGCAGGACAGGCGGATATCGCCGAAGCGCAGGCCATGCGCTCCCAGGCCCGCTCTGCCTTGTGGCCACGGCTGGACCTCGAGGTTGGCGCAGCGCGCGACCGCGACCGCGTGCTGGGCACCACCGACGAGCGCAGCGTAATGCTGCGCGTGCGCTATAACCTGTTCCGCGGCAACGCTGACAAGGCTCGCATCAACGAGGCCAGCTACCAGATCGAGGAAGCCGAGCAGAACCTGGAGCGGCTGCGCCGGCAGGTGCAGGAAAGCATGTCGCTGGCCTATAACGCGTACCGGACGGCGCAGGACCGACTGGTGAGTCTCCGGCAATATGTGCAAGCCAGCGATGCTACGCGCGTCAGCTATGGCAGGCAGTTCCGCATCGGACAGCGCAGCCTGCTCGACCTGCTCAATGCCGAGAACGAGTACTTCAGCGCGCGTACGGCCTATGTGGCTGGCCAGTACACCGAACTGGCCAGCCAGTACCGCATCCTGGCGGGGATGGGATTGTTGCTGGCGACGCTGCAGGTGGCGCCGCCCAGCGAGGCGCTGATGCAGGTCGGAATGCGCGCGGGCATGCGATAAAGCCACGGCTCACGTTGATCCTGGCCACACTGCGGCCCACGGAATTGCAGCTTGAATCTCCACCGGAAAGGGCTCGTCAAGCTGGAACGGAGCCCATCCATTACGGGGGGTACTCGACTATCCCATTTAAGCGGGATGGCCTGTTTGCCTTAACGGGCGCCGTCCGAAAAAGAAAAACCCTCGGCCGAATCGGTCCGAGGGCTGTGAGTGGCGACAAGATTATTCGCAGACTTGTCGCCAATATCGTCCCATCGCAGGTGCTGGACGGCATCCCCCCGTTCGAGGGTGACCGAAAAGCTGCGTATTGCGACAACGCAGTTGCAGTAGTTCGACGTTGCATCGGCCGACGTCATCAAGCACACAAACCTCAGCGTCAAGGAGGTAGGCGAAATTCCTGCAGACACGATGAAGCACGTACGCAAGGTTCAGCTAGCCGTCAACAGGAACCACACCGTGTTGGCCCTAGCCCATACGAATGCAAGGTGCACAGGGATCAGCCGCACCGCCAGTTGATAGCCCGCGACTGAAATAACTGCGACCAACCTGCTCATCTCGATAGGACGGCGTTAACAAGTTCTTCATCATGCACTTCGCCGCTTGCGATAGGCAAGTGCATGCTGTACAAGTGAGCGATGTTTTAGAAGTGCGCCAAGGCTTTGGTGCATGTTGGCGCGAATCTCCTGGGCCGTGGAACAGTCGATGCCGTCCCGCTTCAATTGCGCAATCCGCGCTTCCTGGGCTCCAATGCGTCTCTCCAGGCGCTCGATAGCCAGTTCTGTCTCGTCTAGGTCTTTGAGGTTCTCCCCAATGCTGCGTGGCGCTTCTATCCCCGGTCGCATGATGGACTCCTTTGCCGAGCTTGTGTCTTTTTGATAGTCCAGAAGAGATTGCGCCGCTATCGGGCGCTGTCCGACAAAAAGAAGAGCCCCTCGCCGAGAGGTCGAGGGGCTGAATCGGCTGGCAGTATCGCAGACTGTCGCTGATATCGACAAGTGGGTGCCTTTGGTAGGCATCCCCCCATTAGTTGGGGTGTTCGAAATTTCGCAGTTATGGTCATCGGGCATTTCGCCAGCGCGCGTGCAGATTCATCTACAGTCCGATCGTCTCACAAGACGACTAGCAAGTCGCCGAGCTGGCGGTAACCTCTGTGTCAACCCGCTGGAAAAATATTGTATCGCAGCCCTCTGTTGATTTTCGGCTGCCATCCAGCTCATTTACGAACCCAAGCATGCGCATGACGTCGAGCGTTTCCAGCCACGCGTTCCCGCCAGCCACGCCGACGATGCGATAGAGCTGACCAGTTTCGTTCCTGATGCCAAGCTGCATCCATTCGCGATGGACGGAGCGCAGATCCGCAACCCTGAGTTCCAGCGCCTTGACGACCTCCGTATCAAATGAGGGGATGACGGTTTCGGCCATGACTTCGTCGGTGACCGAGCTGATGAAGTCCGGGGAGACTTCGGTTCCATAGGCTTCCTGGGAGTGAAAATGTTGCGTTCGAACGCTGTGTGCCCCCGAGCCGCACTAGGACCAACTTGACTGCCGACCTCTCATCTCAATCTTGATCCTCGATTTCACATTGGCGACTATCCCGTAGCGCCTTCAGGTGTTCAGATATCGCGTCTCTCTGAGGAAGGCGCTCTTGTGAATGCACGGTTTGCGATGACCACCCTGAACTGAAACGACGCGGGGCATTTTGGGGATCTTGCTACGCTCGTGGCTATGCATTACGCCGAACGGGTCAGGATCGTTATCCTTCTCTGGTTCCTTGCCATGGTCCCGTTCCAACCTGTTTCTCATAAATCGGAGGGTGACATCGGCCAGTTTGTGTTCGCGATAGCCTCCGCCGATGTCAGCATGAACGCCCCTGAACCATATCTCCTTTACCCTTACGTCATCGTCTTCGCTCCGCGTCAGCAAGGTAGGCTGGAATGGCTGCCGGTTTTCATCGATCGCTAGCAGGTGGATGACATTCCTGACATTGCCTGGAATGGACAGCTGGCAATCATGTTGGCCAACATACGGGCGATTGCGGCGCCCCGGCAGAATCCAAAAATATAAATGCTATCACCGCGATGATAGGCCTTGACCAACTCAACATATGCAGCATCACGTATTCTATTCGCCCCTTTTTCTCCAAATTGTCGAAACAGTACTCGTATTGGATTCGGGTCGTCCTGTTGGCTACCTACGCCCGCAAAGTAGGTTGCATATTGATTGCATTGCTTTTGAATTACCGCTCTGTACAGGCGGTAAACTTTACAAATTCTAGGCAAGGAACCGAAGGCCGGCATAATTCATGTCTGGGTGTCAACGCGGAAAATTCGTCACAGGGGAGCAAGCTGGGCGTGGCGTAGCAGACACCACCCATCTTGTCCCGGTCCCGCAGGCCTGGCCGCACGCACGCTACTTCGACCTGAGGCGTTCAACGCGTCAATCATTTGGCTGATAACCGTTTGCGCGGGCGATATCTATCCTTTTTTCAACTGCAGCACGGCTGCCGAAAGAGAACGCTGATGGAAGAAGCAAGATCTGGGGGCCGCAGTGCCCGTGCTATGGGGAATGATGCCGACCGTCCGCATTTCGCCCGCATCGCATCTTCAGACTGATGCGGCGCCCGACTTTAATCTCTTTGCCCTGAAGCTGCTGGCGCAAGGCGATTCCTGGTTTTCTATCAACGGTCTCAGCCTGTTTGCCGCTTCATCCTTGCTCATGAGGCTGAGGTTCAGCCAGGACACGGCTATCGTCAACTGCGCCGACCCTGCCGATACGCTCAAACATATGGTCGAATGGCGTCAAGACCCCTTCTTCTTCCGGCACTTTGCCGCAGGCGCGGGGTTCGAGGAAAACTGGGATGGGCTGCTCCTGTCTGGCGGGGGAAATGATCTGATTGACGCGCTGGCGGTGTTGCCGCATGACAGGAATGGCGTACCACGGATGACTGGCGAGCGTCTACTTCTGACCAAGTCCGAGCGGGCAGCCATGGGGCCGGTCGGTCGGTATGTGTCGCCGGACGGCTGGGCAGCCTTTCGAGATCACATGCTTGCCCAATACCGGGCATTGGATAGGCTGCGAGCCAGGAGTGCCAAGAACCGGCACATTCCGATCTTCACGCATTGCTACTCCTATGCACAGCCGCGCGATGTCGGGGCAGGGCCATTGGGACCCTGGCTCTTTCCATCGTTGCTTGCCTATGAAGTGCCGCCGGTCGACTGGCTGGAACTCACCAGGCATTTCATCGATCTTCTGCACGATGAGATCATCGCCGGCGCAGCGCTGGAGAATTTTCACATCCTCGATTCACGCGCCATGGCCCCCCCGGCCCCGGCCGATCCGACGGCGGCGGACCCAAACTGGCTAAACGAAATTCACATGACCGCGAAGGGTTACGACCTGATTGCCCCAGCGTTCGTCAAGATGGTTGAAGCCGTCCTACGCCAGTAAGCGCTCGTGCACATGCCGGCCTTCCAGAATCCAAACCGCAAAATGCTCTCGCGTCATGGCTGCCGTCTCGCGATGCCTTTTCTACTGATTCATCGTCGCAGGCGGAGAGGGCTTGCACCGCGGCATCCCTCTCCAACAGGCCAGACTGCCCGTTAGCGCTTGCCTGCAACGCGCGCCGACTGCGCATTGGCCTTGTGCGCGACGTTTGCCGCCGCCGCGGCGGCGCTCGCAACTTGATTCTCCGCCAGTTCGAGAGCTTGGCGGGTGGATTGCTGTATGGATTCGCAGAGCGTCGTTCCGGATGCCATTGCCGCCTGCCACGCGCTCAGCGCGCCTTCGGAGCCGGCCGGGGCATTTTCCGAAAGCTTCTCGAAGACCTCCTGCAAGTTGCGCTTGTTGGCTTCGAACTGCGCTTCTGCCACCTTTCGAAAGTCCGAGCGCGTGGCCGCCGCGATTTCCTGGACTTTTTCGAGGAATATTCGTCCCTTCTCCGCGGCGGGCTCGACAAGCGTTACCTGCAACGCCAACAACTCCTGCGCGTCCTTGGCGGCGAATGCCTTACGCATTGTCTCATGGTTGTCGGCCACCGCCTCCCTCATGGTTTGCAGGCCGAGGTCAGCAAGCTTCTGATAGGCATCCAGCGCCTTGGTCGTTATGCCAAAAACGATATCCATGGCTGCTGCCTGTGCTCCGTACAAGGGTTGTAGATTGACTGCTGGCATCATGGTCTCCTTTGGGTTATCCCCGACTGTCGGGGTGCCACATGTCCCGTACAGCCTGATCGGGAAATCTGTGGAAGTCGATGTGCGGATTTGGCGAGCCGTCTTGCGACTGCGCCAAGCGATGGGACAAGGGCAAAGGGCCAGTCTTGTGCAGGCCAGGTCCCGCAGCGCCCTGGGAAGCTTGACCGTGAAGCCACGCAACGAGAACGCGAGAGGCTCCGTTAGTATTGGTTGATCTGCCGACGGGCGGGGCAGGTCCTCGGTGTCGCGTTGATCTCATGGTCCGATGCCGTTCAATGCATATGCTGGCCGCCATTGATGGCGATATTGGCGCCGGTCACATAGCCGGCGTCATCAGAGCACAGGAAGGCAATCAGCCCCGCCACTTCTTCGGGCTTGCCCACCCGGCCCATTGGAATCTGCGGCAGGATCTTGCTGTCCATGATGTCTTGCGGCACGGCGGTCACCATCTTGGTGGCAAGGTAGCCCGGCGATACAGTATTGACTGTCACGCCCTTGCGCGCGACTTCGAGCGCCAGCGCCTTGGTGAATCCATGCATGCCGGCCTTGGCGGCCGCATAGTTGGTCTGGCCGAACGCGCCCTTGGATCCGTTGACCGAAGAGATGTTGATGATCCGGCCCCAGCCGCGTTCCACCATGCCGTCGCACAGCGGCTTGGTCACGTTGAACACGGAGTCGAAGTTGGTGCGGATCACGGCATCCCAGCTCGACTGGTCCATCTTCTTTAAGGCCATGTCTCGGGTAATGCCGGCGTTGTTTACCAGGACGGATGGCGATGGCCTCGCCCAAGCCACCCATGCCGCCAGTTACCAGTGCGATTCTGTTCAGGTTCGTCATGCTGATCTCTCTATGGCTCATTGTTGAAGAAGATAGGCCCGGGTCCGCCCGCGAGGCAGGCCGGACTGGTCGGTCCGGCGCACTCGCCATTGCGCTGCCGACGCTGCGCGGCAGGGGAGTTGTCGGCTGCCCTGGAGAATCGAACGGCTAGGTGCCGGCCGTGCCGGCGCTGCATCACGACTTGCTGGCGACGCCCGCGCCTGCGGCGAGATTGGCAGTGGTCAGGTCGGCGACCTGCTGCGAGAGAGCCTGAGCCGAGCGGTAGGATTGGTTGGCCGCGTCCACGGTTGACTGGAGCAAGGCGCAGATTGCTTCGGAGCCGGCCGGCGCGTTCTTCACAAACGTGTCGACGAATGCCTGCACATTGCGATAGTGCTGCTCGTACTGTTCCTCCACGACCTTGGCCAGTTCAGTATGCGCCTGCGATGCGATCTCGCAGACGTAGCGCGCATAGGAGATGGCCATGTCAGCGTTCTGGGACAGGGTTCCCTGCACCGCCAGCGCCTCGCGCAAGTTCGTGCCGGCTGCCACGCGCAGGAAGCGGTCCTGGCCCTCCGCCAGCGCGGCTTTGGCTGCCTGCAGGTTCAATTCCGCCAGCTTCTGGATCCTTTGAAGCGCCGTGTTAGACAGCGTAGCCATATTGTCCAGGTTGGTCTTGTGGACTGCCGCAAACTGATCGGAGGTAAAAAAGGACATGGTTGGATTTCCCTTGGTTGCCACCGGAGCCGTTGCCGCGATCGTCGAAGCGCCGATCGACCGGAATCGTGTAACGGTCATGGGCAGTTGTTGCTGCTTGGCACAACCGAGCCAAGAGACTAGAGTAGAAACGCCGATTCGTTCCTTAGGGATAATCCCGAATTATATGGTTAATGAGACATTTGAATTACGATTTTTTTATAAATATTGTTGCAATGCGGGATGTTGGACAATCAGGGCAGGGAAGATGCGGGTAGCCTGAGCGAGCAATATCTTCTGACTAGTTAGCGTCAAGTCTCATCACAACATGCGAGTCCGAAGACAGCATTTTGACGCATTGCAGCAGGGTGTGGAATTAAAATTTACACCAGGATTAAGCGTGCCTAAATTCACCGCCGCGGAAATCGCAAGCCCTGGGGCCAGTCTGAGCTACCCCGCGTGAGCCTAGCGCGCAAATTATAGAAGTCGGCAGTTTGCACCCGTGGTATGTAGCGGCCGGCGGTTCCCCATGGCGACACGGATAAAAGTAGTCCGGCCTGGACCCTACACTGAACTCGACCGGGTCTCGTGTCGCGTAAGTCCGCGACGAAAATTGAAGAGGACTATGGCACCTGACCTATCTACGCTGAAATCTTATATTAGTGCGACTCAGGCCATTGCACTTATAAAGCCATATTCAACTTCATGCGGGAACTGAGCAGCGGCGTTAATATTGACACGTGACGGAATTGGTAGCAGGATCCACAAATCGCCTCCCTTTTACCAAACGGCAAAACAATGAAAAACACCAGGCAGGCTCCTGCTGATATTAAGGACCCCATAGCGTGGCGTGAAGGTTATGATGCCTGCCGTCGCGGGTCGCCAGTAACGGCTTGTCGATACGCATCTAATTCGCCCGAAGCACTGGCGTGGCTGAGTGGGTATTTCGAGGCCAAAGAACCCAAACGTCAGGCGACCCACCGTTCGCGCCGTTAGGCAAGGTTTTTGTCATTACGAAGCACTCGGAAATTGCGCCGCCTGAGAATCGCCTGGCAGGACGCACGTTCAGCAGCAACCCGTAGCAACTGCGTTAGAAGTGCTGCAGATTGCTTCGTGGGTAGGCGGTCGGAAGCTGGTTACCGCGCTTCGCTAGCGCTCGCACGACCGCAACACTATATGCACCGTGGTCTAGCGCATCCGCGATGGCATCGCAGGCGTGTGGAAAGAAGCCATAGTAGGTGCCCCGTCCATTGACCACGATCCGGAACAGGATCATGGATCGGACCGGTTGGAAAGCGGACAGTTCTTCGGGTGTCCAATGAGGCCTCTTTGCAAAATCACGACCGGCGCTCGCAGACGAAGTCCAATGCATTGTGCCTCCTCGAATGGGGGCCCGTTCTGACATCGGCCAGAATCTCTTCGTCACCGCAGCAACTTCCTGACACGCAGCGTCCGCCCCAGGGAAAAAGCATACTCGCAAGATCAAAGAGCGCCATTAGCCAGAGGACTACGCTCATTGTGGATGCAAGGCGCGCGCAATTTGACTGACAGGATTCGATTCAACGGGCGCTCTCCTCCGACATTCGCTTGATTTCAATCGCGTCTTTTTCTACTTGGCCTGTGCGGCGTCGGTGTCCGCGTCGGCCTCGCCCTTGGCGCCTTCGAGGTGCACATCGGCCATGCCCCCATTGAGCTGGTTCAGAAAGTGCACCAGCGAAACCTTGTCGTCGAACCGGAAGCTCGCCAGGGCCTGGCGATAGAACTCATAGATCCGGGGCTGCAGGCTGGACCAGAACGCGCGTCCCTTTGGGGTCAGCACCACGTTCTTGGCGCGCCGGTCCACGGTGTCAGCCACCCGCACCACGTGTTTGTCGCGCTCCAGGCGCTTGAGCACGCCATCCAGGCTTTGCCGGCTGACCACCAGATATTCGGCCAGCTCCGAGAAGGACATGCCTTGCGCGGCTTGCGGCCGCGTCAGCGCGCCCAGCACTGACCACTGCACCGTCGTGATACCCAGGTACTTGATGGTCTGCCGGTCCAGCGTGTTGCCCGCCTGAAACAGCCGGAAGAACAGGCGGTTGTGAACGGACGAGACAGACTGGTCATAGGAGGGGGCGGAATCGGTCATGGCTCGGATTGCGGGTAGCGCGGCTGGGGCGGGCGCGATGGCGACATTCTACGGCTGGGGTGCCGCCCGCGCCGGAATACTGGATGCGCCGGATAAGTGATTTTTCAGCAATGTATGACATGTAGATTGCATGATTGTTCGTGCCAAGCTCGGTTCTTTCGCAAAACTATATCAAGTACTTGACGTATATTCGCAGGATACCTAGTATGTGTTCACGCAACCACCAGAACGAACGAGGACCCCATGGAGACACTCGACAAGATCCTGACGCCGCTGAGGATAGGTAGCCACGTCATTCCCAACCGGATGGTAATGGGCGCGATGCATACGCGGCTGGAGACGCTGGACCGGCCGCACGAGCGCCTTGCCGCCTTTTATGCCGCGCGCGCCAGTGGCGAGATCGGGCTGATCCTGAGCGGCGGCTTCTCGCCGAATCCGGAAGGGGTCATGGAGGCGGGCGGGCCGCTGTTCAACAGCGCCGACCAGCTTGACGAGCATCGTGCCGTGACCGGCGCCGTGCACGAGGCGGGCGGCAAGATCGTGCTGCAGATCCTGCATGCCGGCCGCTATGCCAAAGTGCCGGAGTGCGTGGCCCCGTCGCCGGGCAAGGCGCGCATCAATACCTTCTCGCCGCACGCACTCACCACGGACGAGGTCTGGCGGACGATCGCCGACTTTGCCCATACCGCGGCGCTGGCGATCGAGGCCGGCTATGACGGTGTGGAGGTCATGGGGTCCGAGGGGTACCTGATCAACGAATTCACCGCCGCGCCGACCAACCGGCGCGACGATGAATTCGGCGGCAGCTTCGCCGCGCGCATCCGCTTCCCGCTCGAGGTCGTCCGCGCGGTGCGCGAGCGGATCGGCCGCGATCCGATGCTGGTCTACCGGATTTCCGCGATCGATCTGATCGAAGGCGGCATGACGGGTGAAGAAGTCGCCGAATTTGCCAGGCAGGTCGAAGCTGCCGGAGCGGACCTGATCAACACCGGGGTGGGCTGGCATGAGTCGGCGGTGCCGACCATTGCCGCCACGGTGCCGCGGGCCGCATGGAGCGAGGCGGTGAAGAACGTCAAGCAGGCGGTGAGCATTCCCGTCATGGCCTCGAACCGGATCAACGCGCCGGATGCCGCCGAACAGGTGATCGCTGCGGGCGTTGCCGACCTGGTGTCCATGGCGCGGCCGCTGCTGGCCGATCCGGACTTCGCCCGCAAGGCACGGCTTGGCATCACCGACGAAATCAATACCTGCATCGCGTGCAACCAGGCCTGCCTGGACCGGATCTTCACGGAGCGCACCGCGACGTGCCTCGTCAACCCGCGCGCTGGCAGGGAAATCGAATTTCCCGTTGGGGTCGTGTCCGCACCCAAGCGCATCGCCGTCGTGGGGGGAGGGCCGGCCGGGATGGCATTTGCTATCAATGCCGCGGAGCGCGGCCACCGCGTCACGCTGTTTGAAGCGGACGCCCAACTCGGCGGCCAGCTCAACCTGGCCAGGATGGTGCCCGGCAAGGCCGAGTTCCACGAGATGCTGCGCTATTTCCGCGTCAGGCTGGACAAGCTGAAGGTCGCGCTGCGGCTGGGCGAGGCCGCCACGCCCGCGGCGCTTGACACGGGCGGGTTCGATGAGATCGTGCTGGCCACGGGCGTGTCGCCGCGTGTGCCGGACTTCGCCGGCGTGGATCATCCCAAAGCCGTGTCCTACATCGACGTGCTGAGCGGCAAGGTCACGCCTGGCCAGCGCGTGGCAATCATCGGCGCAGGCGGAATCGGCTTCGACGTCGCGGAATTCCTGCTCGGCGATCCAGAGGAATCGCTCGATCCGCAGGCCTTCTTCCGTGCATGGGGCGTGGATCCGAAGAGCGTCACGCCAGGTGGCCTGACCGCGGCGGCCGACGCGGGCACGCCACGTCGCAGCGTCTTCATGTTTCAGCGCAAGGACGAGCCTCTCGGCAAGCGCCTGGGCAAGTCCACGGGCTGGATCCTGAAGGCCAGGCTGCGCAAGGCCAATGTCGCCATGACGGCAGGCGCGACCTATGACGCGATCGATGACGAAGGGCTGCACTATACGGTCCAGGACAAGCCATATGTGCTTCCCGTCGATCACGTCGTTCTTTGCGCGGGGCAGAACTCGAACCGCTCGCTGTATGAGGAGCTGGTGGCACGTGGACTCAAGCCCCGCCTGATCGGGGGCGCCGATGTCGCCAGCGAGCTCGATGCGCTGCGCGCCATCGACCAGGCCACCCGGCTCGCGGTCTCCCTCTGAATTCCACCCTCTGACTCCGCCAGCCTTCCGCAGGAGACACCAGTGCTGACCAAATACGACCAGGGCCTGGAGAAGTGCCAGGCCAATTTCCAACCCCTGACGCCGCTGCATTTCCTGAAACGCGCTGCGGACGTGTTCCCGGAGCGCGCCGCCGTGATCTATCAGGATCGGCGCTATACCTGGCGGCAGTATGCGCAGCGCTGCGAGGCGCTGGCCAGGGCGCTGATCGCCGCCGGCATCGAGCGCGGCGACACGGTGTCGGTCCTCGCGCCGAACGTCCCGGAAATGCTCGAGGCGCACTTCGGCGTGCCGCTGTCCGGCGCCGTGCTGAACAGCATCAATATCCGCCTTGACGCGCCGGCCATTGCCTTCATTCTTCTGCACTCCGAGACCCGGCTGCTGTTTGTCGACACCCAGTTTGCCGCCGTAGCACACGAGGCCGTCACCCAGTCCGGCCGTGACATCCGGATCGTCGACATCATCGATCCGGCATCCGGCTGCGACGAGCGGCTCGGCGCGATCGACTACGACTCCTTCCTGGAGACCGCAGCGCCTGACACTGCCCTGCGCTATCCGGCCGACGAGTGGGATGCCATTGCACTGAACTACACGTCCGGCACCACCGGAAACCCCAAGGGCGTGGTCTACCACCACCGCGGTGCCTACCTGAACGCGTTGGGCCAGTCCATCAATGCCGAGATGCCCGGCAGCAACCCCGTCTACCTGTGGACGCTGCCGCTGTTTCACTGCAACGGGTGGTGCTTCGCGTGGGCCATGGCGGCGATGGGGGGCACCAGCATCTGCCTGCGGAAGGTGGTGGCCGACGACATCTACGAAGCCATCGAAGCGCACGGCGTGACGCATTTCGGCTGCGCGCCGACTGTGCTTGACTTCCTGGTGGACGGCACGCCGGCCAACTGGGTCAAGCCCGCACGGCCGATCCGGATCATGTGCGCGGGGGCATCGCCGCCGACGGCGGTGCTGCGCAAGGTGTCAGCGCTCGGCTTTTCCTTGCTGCATGTGTATGGCATGACCGAGATGCACGGCGTCAACACGCTGTGCCAGTGGCAGCAGGAGTGGCGCGACGAAGGCGAGGACGGCTTCTTCGTCCATCTGTCCCGGCAGGGGGTACGCAGCGTGGTGATGGAAGACATGGTGGTGGTCGACCCCTCGTTTGCACCGGTGCCCCGTGACGGCCAGACCATGGGCGAGGTGATGTTCCGCGGCAACCTGGCCATGAAAGGCTACCTGAAGAACCCGGAGGCGACGGCGGAAGCGTTTGCCGGTGGCTGGTACCACAGCGGCGACCTCGCCGTGGTGCACGGCGACGGCTATATCGAGATCAAGGACCGGGCCAAGGACATCATCATCTCCGGCGGCGAGAACATCTCTTCGCTGGAAGTCGAAGAGGTGCTGTACACGCATCCGGCCGTCCAGACCGCGGCCGTGGTGGCGGTGCCCGACGCCAAATGGGGCGAAGTCCCGTGCGCGCTGCTGGAGCTGAAGCCGCAGTTTGCGGGAGCATTGAGCGCGGAAGAGGTGATCCGGTACTGCCGCGAGCGGCTGCCCGGCTTCAAGACGCCGCGCCACATCGTATTTGAAACGCTGCCACGCACGGCGACGGGCAAGCTTCAGAAATTTGTCCTGCGCAAGCTGGCCGCTACGGCGGTAGCCAGCCGGACTTAGTCACGAATTCATTCAGGAATTCACTCAGGAGATAGCAGTATGCGAGGTCTGAACGACAAGGTGGTCGTCATCACCGGTGCGGCCGGTGGCATTGGCAAGGCGCTGTGCCAGCGGTTCTGCGAAGAAGGGGCGCGCGTGGTCGCCGTCGACGTCAATGCCGATGCGCTGGAGCAGCTCGGCGCAGCGCTCAAGCCAACCGGTGCGAGCGTCACCGCGGTCAAGGTCGATATCACCGACCACGGCGCGGTAAAGCAGGCAATCGACACCGTTGCGCAGGAGCTCGGCGGCATCGACGTGCTGGTCAATAACGCAGGCTGGGACGTGGCGGCGAAGTTTCTCGAAACGACGCCCGAGTTCTGGAACAAGGTAATTGCCATCAACCTGGTGGGGCCGCTGAACCTGCATCACGCCGTGCTGCCGTGGATGGTCAAGGCGAAGCAGGGCAAGATCGTCAATATCTCGTCGGATGCCGGCCGCGTGGGCTCGTCGGGCGAGTCGGTCTACTCGGCCTGCAAGGGCGGCGTCATTGCCTTCAGCAAGACCATTGCACGCGAATGCGCCCGCAGCAATATCAACGTCAACGTGGTGTGCCCCGGCCCTACCGACACGGCATTGCTGCAGTCGTTCCTCGGCGAAGGCGAATACGGCCAGAAGATCTATGAAGGCCTGAAGCGCGCCATCCCGTTCAATCGGCTCGGGCAGCCCGCTGACATTCCCGGCATTGTCAGCTTCCTCGCGAGCGACGACGCGAACTTCATCACCGGCCAGGTCATCAGCGTATCCGGTGGCCTGACCATGCACGGCTAAAGGGCAAGCACACACCATGAACCAATATACCGATATCCTTTATGAAGTACGTGCGGGCGTTGCGCGTATCACGATCAACCGCCCGGAGAAGTACAACGCGTTTCGCGGGAAGACTTGCGACGAGCTGATTGACGCCCTGAACGCCGCCTCGTGGGACAAGTCCGTTGGCGTGGTCGTGCTGACGGGTGCCGGCGACAAGGCGTTCTGCACCGGTGGCGACCAGTCGGCGCATGACGGCGGCTACGACGGGCGCGGCGTGATCGGCCTGCCTGTCGAGGAATTGCAAGGCATGATCCGCGAATGCCCTAAACCGGTGATTGCACGCGTCAACGGTTATGCCATTGGCGGCGGCAATGTGCTGGTCACTTGCTGTGATCTGGCCATTGCCTCCGATACCGCGCAGCTGGGCCAGGTGGGGCCGAAGGTCGGTTCGGTCGACCCAGGATTTGGCACAGCGCTGCTGTCGCGTGTCGTGGGAGAGAAGCGGGCGCGCGAAATCTGGTTCCTGTGCCGGCGCTATACCGCGGCGGAGGCCCTGAACATGGGTCTGGTGAATGCCGTCGTGCCGCACGACCAGCTCGACGCGGAAGTCGACAAATGGTGCCAGGAAATCCTGGCCATGAGTCCCACGGCACTTGCCATCGCCAAACGCTCGTTCAATGCCGACACCGATTCGATCCGCGGCATTGGCGGGCTGGGTATGCAGGCACTCGCGCTGTACTACGAGACTGACGAATCGCAGGAGGGCGTACGCGCGTTCCTCGAAAAGCGCAAGCCGCGTTTTCGCGAGGTCTATGAAGACAAGCGCGAGCATGCGGATGGAGGCCAGGCATGACCATCGCCCTGCGCTATGACGGCGAGCTGGCCGTGCTGACGATCGATCGGCCGGCTGCGCTCAACGCGCTGAACCTGGACATGCTGAAAACCTTGTCAGGCCATGTTGACGACATTGAACGGTCTGGCGTGCGCGGCGTTGTCATCGTCGGCGGGGGGGATCGCGCGTTCTGCGCCGGCGCGGACATCGCGGAATTGCAGGACCGCACCCCGCAGCAGCACCTGGATGGTTCGGTGTTCGGGCAATTGGTGCTTTCGAAACTGGCTGCGCTGAGCATGCCCAGTGTTGCGGTCATCCGTGGCGCGGCACTCGGGGGCGGTCTGGAGCTCGCCATGGCATGCAGCTACAGGGTGGCGTTGGCCGGCGCGAAACTCGGGCTGCCGGAGGTCAAGCTCGGCTTGATCCCGGGCTATGGCGGGACGCAACGGCTGCCACGACTGGTCGGCACAACCCGGGCGCTGGATCTGATTATCACCGGCCGAATGATCGCCGCAGACGAGGCACTGGAGATTGGCCTGGTCGACCGGCTGGTCGAGGGCGGCGACCCGGTCGCTGTCGGGAAGGCGCACCTGGCCGACGTCTCGGAAGGCCGGCCTTCCGCGGTCCATCTGGCGCGCGAGGCGGTGTTGTCTGCAACGCGGCTGGATCTGGATGCCGGCCTGCGCGCAGAGGCGGCATTGTTCTCCCGGGCCACGCGAACCGATGACGCGCGCGAAGGCATCGCAGCATTCCTTGCCAAACGGGCGCCGCAGTTCACCGGCAAATAACGTATCGCGTGAAAGAGCGCGGCGCCGATGGTGCCGGCACGGCGCTCAACGCCGGTTACAGCTCGTGGCGGCCAGAGCGCAACCGGCGCCATTCCATGAAGGAGGGGCAATCCATGACATTCGAGAACATCAAGATCACGACAGGGGCGGCAGTCGCGCGCATTACTCTTGACCGGCCAGAAAGGCTGAACAGTCTCGATGAGGCAACGATGATCGAATTGCTTCGTGCCGTCGACCTGGTCGCCAATGACCAGACATCACGCGTACTGGCGATCACTGGCGCGGGCCGCGCATTCTGCGCCGGGCAGGATCTGGCCGATCCGGCGATGCAGATCGTGGACGGGAAGCTGCCCGACATCGGCATCCACGTCGAGCGGTACTTCAAGCCCCTAGTCATGAAGCTGCAAAGCCTGCCTGTCCCGAGCGTTGCTGCTGTGAACGGTCTGGCTGCGGGCGGCGGGGCGTCGCTCGCGCTCGCCTGTGATGTCGTGGTGGCGGCAAAGTCCGCGTACTTCCTGCAGGCGTTCTCGAAGATCGGGCTCACACCAGACACCGGCAGTACCTGGTTTCTGACGCACCGCGTCGGAGTCGCCCGGGCCATGGGCTTGGCACTGTTCGCGGACAAGTTATCGGCAGAGAAGGCCGCCGAATGGGGACTGATCTGGGACGTACTCGAGGACGCCGCATTTGCCGCGGGCGTTGACGAGCTCCTTGAAAGGATGGCATCCATGCCGACCAAGGCCATGGTGCGTACGCGACAGTTGATGCTTGCCGCCGCGGTGCATTCGCTTGAACAGCAGTTGTCGATGGAGGCTACCTTTATTCGGGAGCTTGGCTGGAGCCAGGACTACCAGGAAGGCCTTCATGCATTCAGCGAGAAGCGACAGCCCACGTTCTCCGGCTCCTGAGTTCGTGCTGGCCACGCGGCATGGCAAAGGGCTAATGGCCATCCGTGTCTAGCATCACATCAAGGTTGGTCCCTTCTGCTCGTTTCCAAGGGCTTGTTGCTGTGCGCCATCGGCGTGTCCCCGCCGCATCAACTGCTGACGGGCCAGGCGCAATCGGTGGGGTTCCGGGGGATGCAGACGGCACCAGCCTGAGCCGCCAACGGCGAGGTAGCCGTCCAGAAATGAACGGTAGCCGTCCAGAAATGAATGAAGGGCACTGGCGCTGGTCTGCATCCGCCACAGCCGCTTCGCATCCAGCACGGTGGAGCCTGTCGGCAGTCAGCTCACCACGCCGGCCCCCACCGTATTCCACTGCACCTTTCCGACGAGGATGGGAGCACTTCGCGACGGCGCTGCCAGATCCAGGCTGCGCTTCAATTCACTTCCCCATCTAACTGAGGTATCCATGACCTACGCTGCACCGCTTGACGACATGCTGTTCAATCTCCGGCACTTGGTCCAGCTCGATGCAATGACCGCTCTCGACGGTTTCGAGGACGCCGGCATGGCAACGGCGGCAGCCGTACTGGCGGAGTGCGCCCGCTTTAACGAGGAGTCGATTGCGCCGCTCAATGCTGTAGGCGACCGCGAGCCGGCAGTCATTGCGGATGGCAAGGTGACGACAACACCGGGCTTCAAGGCGGCGTTCCGGCGCTACGCAGAGGGCGGATGGCTAGGTATTCAACATCCTGCGCAGTACGGTGGACAGGCGCTGCCCCGGGTGATCGCCACTGCTTGCTCCGAAATCGTCAATGCTGCCAACCTCAGCTTTGCGCTTTGCGACCTGCTCAGCAACAGTGCCATCGCGGCGCTAATAGCAGTGGGATCGGATGCCATGCGCGATACGTACTTGCCAAAGCTGATCTCGGGCCAATGGACTGGCACCATGAACCTGACCGAGCCCCAGGCCGGTAGCGACCTGGGGCTGGTACGCACGCGGGCGGAACGCCAGCCGGATGGTACCTACAAGCTGTTCGGCACCAAGATCTTCATCACGTACGGCGAGCATGACCTGACCGAAAACATCATTCATCTGATCCTGGCGCGCGTTGCGGGCGCGCCGGCCGGAGTGAAAGGCATCAGCATGTTCCTGGTGCCCAAGGTGCTGGTGAACGCCGACGGCTCGCTGGGTGCGCGCAACGACGTGCATGCGGCGAGCCTCGAGCACAAGCTGGGTATCAAGGCGAGCCCAACCGCTGTCATGCAATATGGCGAGCACGGCGGGGCAACCGGCTACCTGATTGGTGAAGAGAATCGTGGGCTGGAATACATGTTCCAGATGATGAACTCCGCCCGCTTCGCCGTTGGCGTGCAGGGTGTCGCCGTTGCCGAACGCGCCTACCAGCAGGCTGTCGCGTATGCGCGCCAGCGGGTACAGGGGCGAAGCGTCGGCGCGGCCGCAGCCGGCAGCGTGCCGATCATCCAGCATCCGGACGTACGCCGCATGTTGATGGAGATGCGCAGCAGGATCGAGGGCTGTCGCGCGATGATTCTTGCCGGTGCTGCGGCGGCCGATATTGCCGAAAGGCACCCTGACGCCGCAGTGCGGCAGTCCGAGCACGATTTCTACGAATTCCTGCTGCCGCTGATCAAGGGCTACTGCACGGAAATGAGTCTCGTCGTGACCTCGCTCGGGATCCAGGTGCATGGCGGCATGGGATTCATCGAGGAGACCGGGGCTGCCCAGCACTACCGTGACGCACGCATCCTGCCCATCTATGAGGGCACGACCGCGATCCAGGCCAACGACCTGGTCGGACGGAAGACCCTGCGCGATGGCGGTGCAGTCGCGCGCGATCTCGCCGCGCGGGTCGAGCGGACAGAAGCGGAGCTTGCGCAATCCGGCAGTTCAGCCGCCAGTGCGGTGCGGCGGGCGCTGGAGACTGCTCGCCGGGCTTTTCTCGCGGTGGCGGCTCATGTCGCGAGCCGCGGCCGCGACGAAGCGGAGTCTGTGTACGCAGGGAGCGTTCCCTATCTGGTGCTGGCGGGCGAACTGGTCGCCGGATGGCAGTTGGGGCGAGCACTGCTCGCTGCGGAACGGGCGGCCGCGACCGGGGAGCGGCCGGCGTTCATGGCGGCGAAGGTGGCCACGGCACATTTCTTTGCCGAGCACGTACTGGTCCACGCACCTGTCTATCGGGATCGCGTGCTGGCCGGCGCCGGCAGCGTCCTCGCCATGGCCGCCGACCAGTTTTGACGGTGTTGAGCCCGGCAGTTTGAAGCCTTCCGGACTGTCTTCGGCGAAGACATGTTCGCAGGCACGAGTGTACTCAGAACTGGGTCGAAGACACCTCCAACGCCTGGTTTATCGACAAAATGGCCATTTTCGAAGCTGGCACCGAAGTTGCAGATATGCGGGTATGGACAGTGAATGTCGTTGAGGAAAACGCTGTCCGTCACGATAACGAACGATTGGAGACATCCATGAAAGCACCCGCACTGCGCTTCGGCGCTCTTGCCGCCCTGGCGGCGTTCTGCCAGGTGGCTTCCGCCGCGGAGCCCTTCCGTATTGGCGCATTGGTAGACATGACCGGGGTCTATTCCGGCATTGGCGGCCCTGGCGGCATTGCTGCCGTCAAGATGGCGGTTCAGGATTTCGGTGGCAAGGTTCTGGACCGGCCCATCGAGGTGTTGAGTGCCGACTATCAGAACAAGGTCGATATCGCTTCCACCCGTGCCCGGGAGTGGTATGACCGGAACAATGTGGAGATGATCATCGAGTCCACGGACTCGGCCTCGGCGCTGGCGCTGCAGAAGCTTGGCGAGAGCAAGAGGAAGGTCACCATCTTCGCGGGTTCCGCCACCACGGAGCTGACGGGCAAGCAATGCTCGCCTTACGGCATTCACTACGTCTACAACACGTACGCGCTGGCAAACGGCACGGCACGCGCGATCCTGGAAGAAGGCAAGAAGGACTGGTTCTTCATCACCGCCGACTATGCGTTTGGACATTCGCTCGAGTCGAATGCCGTCAGCGTGGTGGAACAGTCAGGGGGCAAGGTCACCGGCAAGGTCCGCCATCCACTCTCGGCATCGGACTTCGCATCGTTCCTGCTGCAGGCGCAGGCGTCGAAGGCGCAGGTGATTGCGCTGGCCAATGCGGGGCGTGATACCCAGAACGCGGTGCGCCAGGCCTCGGAGTTCGGGCTGGGGGGCGGAAAACAGGTGGTGGCGCCGCTGCTGATTTTCGATAGCGACCTGAAAGGCATGGGCCTGAAGGCGGCGCAGGGGCTGCAGTTCACCACGGCATTCTATTGGGACTACAACGACGAGACCCGCGCCTTCGGCAAGAAGTTCTTCGCGCAGACGAAGATGATGCCGACCATGGTGCAGGCGGGCATGTATTCGGCGGTGATGCATTACCTGAAGGCGGTACAGGCGGCCGGCAGCGCGGACGCCGACAAGGTCATGGCAAAGATGCGCGCGACGCCGGTCAACGACTTCTTTGCCAAGGACGGCCGTATTCTGGCAAACGGGCTGATGGCGCATGACATGTACCTGGCTGAAGCCAAGAAGCCGTCCGAATCCAAGAGCGAATGGGACCTGCTGAAGATCCGCAAGGTCATCCCCAGGGACAAGGCCTTCGAGCCCCTGGAAAAGAGCGCCTGCCCGCTCAAGGGCTGACGCACACGGGAACTGAAGTGGCCAGGTAGCTGGCCACGCTTCAACGTCCTTGTCTCCGGGCGTCTTTCCACGGCCGCTGCGTTGCTCCGGCCGTGTGGAAGATGCTTCCTTTTCTCTCCAGATTGGCTTTCCAACTGTTATGCCGGATTTCATTCTGCAGACGCAGCGGTTGTCCAAGTCATTCAGGGGCTTCACTGCCGTCAGTGAAGTCGACCTGAATGTACGCCGCGGCTCGATCCACGCCTTGATCGGGCCGAGCGGCGCGGGCAAGACCACCTGCTTTAACCTGCTCACCAAGTTCCTGGAGCCGACCGCCGGCACCATCCTGTTCAATGGCATCGATATCACGCGCGAAAAGCCGGCGCAGATAGCGCGGCGTGGCGTGATCCGCTCGTTCCAGATATCCGCCGTGTTCCCGCACCTGACCGTGCGCGAGAACGTGCGCATTGGCTTGCAGCGTCAACTGGGCACCGCCTTCCAGTTCTGGCGCGGCGCTCGTTCGCTCGACGTGCTGAATGCCCGCGCGATGGAGTTGCTCGAACAGGTCGGGCTGACCGAGTTTGCCGAAACCGTCACGGTCAACTTGTCTTACGGTCGCAAGCGCGCGCTGGAAATCGCCACCACCCTGGCGATGGAGCCTGAACTGATGCTGCTCGATGAGCCAACGCAGGGCATGGGCCACGAAGACGTGGACCGCGTGACGCAGCTGATCAAGCAGGTCTCTGCCGGCCGCACGATCCTGATGGTCGAGCACAACATGAATGTCGTGTCGTCGATTGCCGACATTATCACCGTGCTGCAACGCGGGGCGATCCTGGCCGAAGGGCCCTACGCCGAAGTCTCGCGGGATCCGCGCGTCATGGAAGCGTACATGGGCACGGCCGACGCCGCGCTGCAGGGCGCGCATTAAGGGGACACCGAGATGGCTAACGACAACACACCCGCCCTCGAACTCCGGGACCTGCATGCCTGGTACGGCGAGTCGCACATCCTGCACGGCGTCAACCTCGCCGTGAACCGCGGCGAAGTGGTGACGCTGCTGGGCCGCAACGGCGCCGGCCGCACCACCACGCTGCGGGCGATCATGGGGCTGACCGGCGCGCGCAAGGGCTCGATCAAGGTCAACGGTCATGAAACCATTGGCTTGCCGACGCACAAGATTGCGCACTATGGCATTGGCTACTGCCCGGAAGAGCGCGCGATCTTCTCCAGCCTGTCCTGCGAAGAGAACCTGCTGCTACCGCCGGTGCTAAAGGGCGCCAATGGGGAAAACGGCATGAGCAAGGCCGAGATTTACGACATGTTCCCGAACCTGAAGGAGCGCCGCCAGAGCCAGGGCACGCGCCTGTCCGGCGGCGAGCAGCAGATGCTGGCCGTGGGCCGGATCCTGCGGACAGGGGCGAACCTGCTGCTGCTCGACGAGATCTCCGAGGGGCTCGCACCGGTGATCGTGCAGGCGCTGGCACGCATGATCCTGATGCTCAAGAAGAAGGGCTACACGGTGGTGATGGTGGAGCAGAACTTCCGCTTCGCCGCGCCGCTGGCCGACCGCTTCTACCTGATGGAGCACGGCGCGATCGTCGAGCGCTTTGCCGCCGGCGAACTGCAGGCCAAGATGCCGGTGCTCAACGAGCTGCTCGGCGTGTAACGGAACGGGGGACCGCAATGAATCTTGATCTTGGAATTCCCTTGCCGGCGCTGCTGTCGCAGTTGCTGCTCGGGCTCGTGAATGGTGCGTTCTACGCGATGCTGAGCCTGGGGCTGGCGGTGATCTTTGGATTGCTCAACGTCATCAACTTTGCACATGGCGCGCTGTTCATGCTGGGCGCCCTGCTCGCGTGGGCCGGCATGGCGTACGCAGGGATCACCTACTGGGTGATGCTGCTGTTGTCACCGCTGGTCATCGGCCTGTTGGGCGTGCTGATCGAAAAGACGATGCTGCGCTGGATCTACAAGCTCGACCATATCTACGGGCTGCTGCTCACGCTGGGGATCACGCTGGTGATCGAAGGCGTGTTCCGGTCGATCTACGGCGTTTCGGGCCTGCCGTACTCCGCACCGGAGTTGCTGCAGGGCGCCACCGACGTGGGCTTCATGCACCTGCCCAACTATCGGGCCTGGGTCGTGATGGCGTCGATCGCGGTTTGCCTGGGCACCTGGTTCATCATCGAGAAGACCAAGCTCGGCGCCTACCTGCGCGCGGGCACCGAGAACCCCAAGGTGGTCGAGGCGTTCGGCGTCAATGTGCCGCTGATGGTCACCCTGACCTACGGCTTCGGCGTGGCATTGGCCGCGTTCGCCGGAGTGCTGGCCGCGCCGGTGATCCAGATTTCGCCGCTGATGGGGCAGAACCTGATCATCGTGGTCTTTGCCGTGGTGGTGATCGGTGGCATGGGCTCGATCCTCGGCGCCATCATAACCGGCCTGGGCCTGGGCGTGATCGAGGGCCTGACCAAGGTGGTCTACCCGGAGGCGTCCTCAACGGTGGTGTTCGTGGTGATGGTGATTGTCCTGCTGCTTCGTCCCGCAGGGTTGTTTGGCAAGGAAAAATGATGACCGAATTCTCTCTCCCTTCCACGGTGACGCCGGCGGGCAGTGCGCGCGCGTCGTGGCATAGCCGCGTATCGTCGTACGTGGCCGTGGCGCTGGTCGTGCTGTTGTTGCTAGCGCCGCAACTTGGTGTCTATCCGGTCTTCGTGATGAAGATCCTTTGCTTCGCGCTGTTTGCCGCGGCCTTCAACCTGCTCCTCGGCTACACCGGCCTGCTGTCGTTCGGCCATGCTGCCTTGTTCGGTGGCGCTGGCTATATGGCGGGGTATGCGATCAGGACCTGGCATGTCTCGACGGAGGTCAGCCTGCTGATCGGCGTGGCAACTGCCGTTGCGATCGGATTCCTGATGGGAGTGCTGGCGATCCGCCGCCAGGGCATCTACTTCTCGATGATCACGCTCGCGCTGGCCCAGATGTTCTTCTTCATTTGCCTGCAGACACCGCAGACCGGCGGCGAGGACGGCTTACAGGGGGTTCCGCGCGGTGCGCTGTTCGGGGTGATCGATCTGTCCTCTGACGTAAGTTTCTACTATCTCGTAGTTACCGTCTTTGTTGCGGCGATGTGCCTGATTGCCCGGATTGTCAGTTCACCCTTTGGCCAGCTACTTCACGCGGTCAAGGAGAACGAGAGTCGCGCCATCTCGCTGGGCTACAGTACGGATCGTTTCAAGCTGATGGCATTCGTGCTTTCCGCCGCGCTGGCGGGACTAGCTGGAGCGATGAAGGCGCTGGTGCTTGGCTTCGCGACGCTGGCCGACGTCCATTGGGCCATGTCGGGTGCTGTCATCCTGATGACGCTGGTGGGCGGCATGGGGACCTTGAGCGGGCCGGTCGTCGGTGCGCTCGTGATCGTGATCCTGGAGAACAAGCTGGGCGAGATGGGTGCCGGGCTGGCCGGTATCACCGGGATCGAGTGGTTTGCCTCGCTTGGCGAGTCCGTCACGCTCGTGACGGGCGTCATCTTTATCGTGTGCGTTCTGCTGTTCCGGAAAGGGCTGGTGGGCGCGGTAATTGGCCGGTTCCCTTCGGCGCGCTGACCGGCGGCACGGCGGTTGGCCCCCCGGTCATCGCTACCAGACGCCGCTGGCAGAGAAATTCAACCTTGCCAGCGGCTGTCCAGCAGACGATGCAGCATCGCAGTGTTCACCCCGAAGCGATCGTAGATCGCATCTTCAAGACGAGCGCGATCCGGAAAGCCATAGCATCCGGCTCTTGCGGCTTGCCCGCCAGTGCCAGCCAGGTCAAACAGCGCGCGCATCAGGCGCTGCGTTGCCACCAGGTCGACAAAGCTCTCGCCTTCACTCATCAGTGATCGGGACAGTCGTCCGGGTCGATCAATGCTGAGTTCCTGCGACGCCGATGCGAGCCGCCACGGTCTTTGCGGTGCCTGGAACACCGCCAGGGCCAGCGTGCTCGCGATCGGCTTGTGTCGCCGCTCTCCTGCCTCCGCCTGCCGGCCCGACAGCGGCAACTGGCGGAACGCCACGCGCGCCCGCTCCGCCAGCACAAGCCGCGGTGACTCGAGTGGCCGGATCGTGTGCCACACGCCGTCGTGGCTTGCCCGCATCTGACCCGGCACGATCAGTTCACAATCGCCCTTGATAACCTCTGCAACGACGGGGAACGGGAAGCGCAGGCCGCGCAGCTGGACACGCGCATACGCTGGCGATTGCAGGATGAGCGAACGGGGCGCGACCTCCGGCGGCACTGCATTGACTTCGGTCATCCCGGTCATCGCTGGCAGGACGACCTATCAGGCTTCGCCCGCCAGCAGCGACTGGCCGAGGCCGGCACGGCGCCACAGCCACGGGCTCGGGCGGTAGCGCATGTCGCCGGTCAGCGC
>NZ_JAGIQA010000036.1 GCF_017814975.1 Cupriavidus consociatus | reverse complement strand
CTGCAGCGGCTGGTGAAGTCGGAAGCGTTCCGCACCGCCGACCTCGATACCGGACTGATCGAGCGCAACGAGAAGACCCTGTTCCCGCCGCCGGCGCCGGTTGGCATGGAAATCATCGCGCTGGCCGTGGCCGCGCTGCTCGACCGTGAAACGCGCGAGCGCCGCATCGACGCCGCCGACCAGCATTCTCCGTGGACCCATGGCGGCGCCTGGCGGCTGAACAGCGGCGCATCGCGGCAACTGCGCTTCGGCTACGGCGACCAGGTGCTCGACGTGACGCTGCAGGTCAATGCGCGCGGCAGCACGCTGGCTTACGCCGGACAGTCCGTGCCGTTCTCCGCGGTATGCAAGGCCGACGATATCCGCATCGACCTCGGCACGCGCCGCGTGCATGGGCACGTGCATGCGGAGGCGGACGATTTCCATGTCTTCTCGGCGGGCCGCCAGGTGCTGCTGGGCTGGATCGATCCGCTGGCCCATGCCGGCGAAGCCGAAGGCGAAGGCGGCAAGCTGACGGCGCCGATGCCAGGCAAGGTCATCGCCGTGATGGTCGAAGCCGGCAGCACGGTTACGCGCGGCACGCCGCTGCTGGTAATGGAAGCGATGAAGATGGAACACACCATCAGCGCGCCGGCCGACGGCGTGGTCAGCGAAGTGCTGTATGGCGTCGGCGAGCAGGTGACCGAAGGCGCCCAGCTGCTGGCGTTCGGTACCTGATTCTTTTACGGAGATCCGGCACATGCATGCGGACAAGGTCAAGGTCGTTGAAGTCGGCCCGCGCGACGGGCTGCAGAACGAGAAGAATTTGATCCCCACCGAGACCAAGGTGGCGTTGATCGACCAGCTCACCGATGCGGGCTTTCCCAATATCGAAGTGGCATCGTTCGTCTCGCCGAAGTGGGTGCCGCAGATGGCTGACGGTGCGCAGGTCATGGCCGCGATCCGGCGGCGCCCCGGCACCATCTACTCCGCGCTGACGCCGAACATGAAGGGCCTGGAAGGCGCGCTTGCGGCGGGCGCCGACGAGGTCGTGATCTTCGGCGCGGCCAGCGAGGCGTTCTCGCAGAAGAACATCAACTGTTCGATCGCCGAGTCGATGGCGCGCTTCGCGCCCGTGGCCGCCGCCGCCAAGGCGAAGGGCGTGCGGCTTCGCGCCAGCGTGTCGTGCGCGCTGGGCTGCCCTTACCAGGGCGAGGTGCCGATCGACGCCGTGATCGACGTGGTGCGGCGCATGCGCGAGCTGGGCTGCGACGAGATCGATATCGCCGACACCATCGGCGTAGGGACGCCGGACAAGGTGAAGGCCGTGATGCGTGCCGCGGCCACGGAATTTCCGCTGGCGCAGTTGTCCGGGCACTTCCACGACACGTATGGCCATGCCCTGGCCAACGTCGAGGCGAGCCTGGAAGCCGGCATCCGCATCTTCCATGCTTCCGTCGCCGGGCTTGGCGGCTGCCCGTATGCGAAGGGCGCGACGGGGAACGTGGCGACCGAGGCCTTGCTGCAGCGCCTGGCGCGCCTGGGGATGGAGACGGGGGTGGATCTGGACAAGGTCATCGCGGCCGCCGGACTGATCTCCCGGGCCATCGGCAAGCCGCTATCGCAGTAATGCAGGCGCCCCTCGAATGGGGGCGCTTGTCTCATATTGAGACACCTCCCGCCTCATCCTGAGACACCCTCGCCAAAGCTGCTACACAACGCTTGAAATCGCCCGGGGGCTCTCTTAAAGTACCTTTCCAGTTCGCGCCTCCATCACCACCGCATCACAGCCGGCGCGCATAGATGACCCGGCCGCAACGACGGCCAGACTGGCCACCGGCATCGGCGCATACCGCCTCCGCGCATCGTCGCGCGATGCCGACCACTGGAGACAAGGTAATGCCCCCCGCACCGACAAGCCTGCCGTGCGATGCCAGCGTCGCACGGCGGGAGTTCCTCGATGGCAAGGACGTGCCCGCCGGCGTCGTGTCCGACCTGATCGTGCGTTCGTGGCAGCGTGCCGCGCGCGCGGGCGTGCGTCCGGAGCAGCGCATGCTGTTTTCGGATGTCGTGACGCACAGCGAAGTCCGCCGCAGCGAAGAAGAGAACCGCACGCTGATCGAACTGGCCGGCGCCGACATGGAAGTGCTGGCCGGCGCTTTTCCGTCGCAGCAGTGGATCGTGCTGTGCACCAATGCCGAAGGCGTGATTGTTTCATCCCACGGGCGCCTGGGTGCAGGGCCCGGCGGGCCGTCGCCGCTGCAGCATGGCCGGCGCATCTGCGAGAACGGCATCGGCACCAACGCGCCCGGCTGCCTGCTGGCGGAGGGCGGCAGCGCCGTCGAGATCCGTCGCGGCGAGCATTTCCTGCATGAACTGGTCGATGTGGTCTGCGCCGCCGCGCCGATCTACGATTGCCATGACCGCCTGATCGGCGTGCTCGATATCACCGGGTTCGGCGTCGACCTGCCGGCCTACGCGGTCAGCCACGTGCGCGCGGCCGCCACGTCGATCGGCAACCGCACCTTTGAGCGGCTGCCCGGCTGCTGCATCGTGCGCCTGCACCACGACCGTCGCATGCTGCATACGCCGGCCGAAGGCATCGTCGCGGTGTCCGCCGACGGCGTGATCGTGGCGGCAAACCATACCGCACGCGACATGCTGCGGCTCGGCAACGCCGAGATCGGCGCGATCGATATCGGCAGCGTCTTTGCCGAAGGCATGCATGGCCGGGCGGGCGCGATGCAGAGCGTAGTACGCACGGTCGCCGGCGGGCGCCTGCATGTCTCGGCAAGCGAGACCGATCGGCCGCGCGCCCGCGCCCGCGACTCGGCGCCGCGCACCGATGACACCGGCCCGCTGGCCGGCCATCTCATTGCCGATGCCACGCTGGCGCGCGCTTTTGACAAGGCCAGCATGGCGATCAACGCGCAGGTGCCGGTGATCCTGCTGGGCGAGACCGGCACCGGCAAGACCATGCTGGCGCGCGCTCTGCACGAGGCCAGCCGGCCGGACGGAAATTTTGTCTCGATCAACTGTTCGGCCATCCCCGAGGGACTGGCCGAAGCCGAGCTGTTCGGCTATGCCGACGGCGCCTTTACCGGCAGCCGCCGCGGCGGCAGCGCGGGCAAGATCGAACAGGCCAACCACGGCACGCTGTTCCTCGACGAAATCGGCGACATGCCGCTGGCACTGCAGACGCGGCTGCTGAGCGTGCTGCAGGAACGCTGCGTGACACGTGTCGGCGCGACGAAGGCGATTCCTGTCGACCTGTCGGTGATCTGTGCCACGCACCGCAGCTTGCCGGAACTGGTGCATCAGGGGGCCTTCCGCGAAGACCTGTATTTCCGCATCAACGGCATGTCGATCCGCGTTCCGGCGCTGCGTGACCGCACCGATTTGCCTGAGCTGATCATGACGATGCTGCAGACGCTGGCACGCGGCCGGCGCAAGGCGCTTGACGCCGACGTGATGGCGTTGCTGATGTCGCACTCCTGGCCGGGTAATGTGCGCGAACTGCACCAGGTGCTGCGTACTGCGGTGGCTCTGTCTGGCCTCGGCGAGGAAATCCGGCGCGAGCATCTCGACGAAAGCTGGCTGGATGCGGCAACGCGCGCAACGGTGGCGGACCTCCTGCCCGCGGCCGGCCAGCCGATGCTGCTGGCGCAGGCGCAGAACGAACTGATCCAGCGCACGCTCGACGAACTCAGCGGCAACCGCTCCGAAGCCGCGCGCGCACTCGGCATCTCGCGCGCGACGCTGTACCGCAAGATGGCGCGCGCCAAGATCCGCTAGAACGGTCCTCCGATCCCTCACGACCCCCGCTTGCCACGCCGTGGCGGCGGGGGTTTTCGTTGTGGCGTGTCTTACCTGTAGCGAGACATTGGATCAGATTGCGACACACAGGGCGCGTCGCAACCACGTTGCCATGCGCAACTGGCGCAAAGACAAGGGCAGGTGCGAAATTTGTGCGGCAGGCACGCCGCTTGCGTTGCAGGGGATCGCAATCCAACCAGGGAACAACATGAGGAGACAAGCGATGCACGGCAATGCAGGACTGCTGATCAACGGAAAACTCGTGCAGGGCAGCGCCACGCTCGACGTGGTCAACCCGGCCACGGGCAAGGTGTTCACCACGGTATCGCGCGCCACCGAGCGCGAGGCCGCCGCCGCGGTCGCGGCGGCCAGGGCAGCGCAACCCGGCTGGGCCGCGCTGGAACTCGCGCAAAGGCGCGCATTGCTGCTGCGCTTCGCCGATGAGCTGCATGGCAACGCCGAAGATCTTGCCGCCACGCTGGTGCTGGAGCAGGGCAAGCCGCTGGCCGAAGCGCGCCAGGAGCTGCAGTTCGCCGAGGCCTTCGTGCGCCATATCGCCGGGCTGGAGCTGCCGGTGTCGCTGGTGCAGGACGATGCCACCTATCGCATCGAGCTGCACCACAAGCCGCTGGGCGTGGTGGCCGCCATCGCGGCGTGGAATTTCCCGGTGCTGATCGCCGCCTACAAGCTTGCGCCTGCGTTGCTGATGGGCAATACCGTGGTGCTCAAGCCCGCGCCGACCACGCCGGTGGCGACGCTGCAGCTTGGTGCGATCCTGGCCGACCTGGTGCCGCCGGGCGTGGTCAACGTCATCACCGATGCCAATGACCTGGGCAGCTACCTGACCTCGCATCCCGATGTGGCCAAGGTCTCGTTCACCGGCTCGACCGCCACCGGCAAGAAGGTGATGGCGAGCGCCGGGCCGGGGCTGAAGCGCATCACGCTGGAGCTGGGCGGCAACGACGCGGCCATCGTGCTCGACGATGCCGACGTGGCGGAAATCGCGCCGAAGATCTTCGGCAGCGCCTTCTACAACTGCGGTCAGGTATGCCTGGCGCTGAAGCGGCTGTACGTCCATGCCTCGGTCCATGACGCGCTGTGCGATGCACTGGCCGACCTGGCCGGGCGCGCGGTGGTCGGCAATGGCGCGGAAGCCGGTGTCACGATGGGGCCGCTGCAGAATGCGATGCAGTACGACAAGGCCGGCCGCTTCCTGGCCAGCGCGCGCCGCGACGGCAAGATCCTGGCGGGCGGCGCGCTGCTCAAGGGCGATGGATACTTCGTCGCCCCGACCATCGTGCGCGACCTGACCGACCGCAGCGAACTGGTGGCGGAGGAGCAGTTCGCGCCGATCCTGCCGGTGCTGAAGTTCGACAGCATCGACGAAGCCGTGGCGCGCGCCAACGGGACGCCGTACGGACTCGGCGGCTCGGTGTGGTCCCGCGACGAAGAGCGCGCCTATGCGGTGGCGTGGCGTCTCGACGTGGGCACGGCATGGGTCAATCACCACCTGCATTTCGGCCCGCATATCCCGCTGGTGGGCGCCAAGGAGTCCGGCGTCGGCGTGGAATTCGGGCCGGAGGGGCTGGCCGAGTATGCGCAACTGAGCGTGATCAATATCGCGCGCGCGCAGTCCAGCTGACGCGGCACGCCCGCCGCGCGGCGGGCGGCGCAAGAAAAAAACCGGAGGAGACATGGATCAAACCAGAACGGCCGGGGGCCGGGGACGGCGCTCGCCCGTACGCAGCGCTGCGGCGCAGGCGGCCGGCGTGGCATTGGCCCTGCTGTTCGGCGTATCGCCGGCGCGCGCCATTGACGTGGACGCGAGCGACTACACTGCATTGCCCGCGGGCACCAATCTCGGCCTGCTGTATTACCAGCATGCGCAGCGCGACCGCGTCTATGCCGGCGGCAACCGCGTCGCGGGCGGCAACCTGGATTCGGACGTGGGCATCGTGCGCTATGTGCGCTTCATGGAAGTCGGCGGCATCACCATCGACCCGCAGTTTCTGCTGCCGTTCGGCAAGCTGCGCGCCACCGATAACCTCAGCGCACTGGGCAGTGCCGGCGGCGTGGGCGACCTGATACTGGCGTCGACGGTGTGGCTGGTGAACCAGCCCGACAAGAAGCGCTATGTCGGCATCACGCCGTTCCTGTTCGTGCCGACCGGCAGCTACGACCAGAACCGGCCGCTGAACCTCGGCGAGCACCGCTGGAAATTTGCGCTGCAGGCGGGCTATATCACGCCGCTGGCCGACAAAGTCACGCTCGACCTGGTGGCCGACGTCACCGTGTTCGGCAACAACAGCAAGTTCGGCCCGAATGCCGCCACGCTCAGGCAGGACGCGCTGGTGCAGGGGCAGGGCTGGCTGCGCTACCACTTCACCGAGCGCTTCGATGTGCGCGGCGCACTGTCGTATGCGTTCGGTGGCGAGACCGCGGTCAACGGCGTATCGCGCGACGATCGCACCAATACGTCGAAGTTCTCGCTCGGCTTCGCCTGGTTCCCGGCCGCGACGTTCCAGGTCCTCGGCACCTTCGGCCGCGATATCTCGGTACGCAATGGGCCGCTGGAAAACCTGCGCGTCAACCTGCGCCTGCTCAAGGTGTTCTGAATCGCCATATCAAGAATGAAGACAGAGGAGACCAAGATGCATAGCAACAAGCTACGCCTGATAGTCAGCATGATGGCCGCGGCCAGCGTGGCGCTGCCGGTGCCGATGGCATTCGGCGCCGAAGGCAATGCCGCCTCCCGCCCGGCAAAAAAGGCGCACAAACCGGCCCACGCTGCCGCGCGCGTGGACGGCGCCGCCATCCGCGCCAACGAGGCCGGCACGCCGAACTGGCCCAGCTATGGCCTGGATTACGCCGAGACCCGCTTCAGCAAGCTGGAGCAGGTCAACGCAGGCAACGTCAAGGACCTGGGGCTGGCGTGGTCCTACGACCTGGAGTCGACGCGCGGCGTGGAAGCGACGCCGCTGGTGGTCGATGGCGTCATGTACGTCTCCGCGCCGTGGAGCGTGGTGCATGCCATCGACGCGCGCACCGGCAAGCGCCTGTGGACCTATGATCCCCAGGTGCCGCGCGACCAGGCCTACAAGGGCTGCTGCGACGTGGTCAACCGCGGCGTGGCGCTGTACAAGGGCAAGGTCTTCGTCGGTGCCTTCGATGGCCGGCTGGTGGCGATCGACGCCGCCACCGGCAAGAAAGTGTGGGAGCAGGACACCATCGTCGACCGCGGCAAGTCCTACACCATCACCGGCGCGCCCCGCGTCTACAACGGCAAGGTGATCATCGGCAACGGCGGCGCGGAGTACGGCGTGCGCGGCTACATCACCGCCTACGATGCCGAGACCGGCAAGCAGCAATGGCGCTGGTACACGGTGCCGGGCGACCCCGCCAGGCCTTTCGAGAACGAAGCCATGGCAAAGGCCGCGGCTACCTGGGATCCCAGCGGCAAGTACTGGATCAACGGCGGCGGCGGCACGGTGTGGAATACCATGGCGTTCGACCCCGAGCTGAACCTGATGTACATCGGTACCGGCAACGCCGGCCCCTGGAGCCGCAAGCTGCGCAGCCCGAAGGGCGGCGACAATCTCTACGCGGCTTCCGTGGTGGCGCTGAATCCCGACACCGGCGAATACGTCTGGCATTACCAGGAAACGCCGGGCGACAACTGGGACTACACCTCGACGCAGGACATCATCCTGGCCGACCTGAAGATCGACGGCCAGCCGCGCAAGGTGATCCTGCACGCGCCCAAGAACGGCTTCTTCTTCGTGATCGACCGGACCAACGGCAAGTTCATCTCGGCCAAGAACTTCGTCGACGTCAACTGGGCGTCAGGCTATGACAAGGACGGCCGGCCGATCGAGACGCCGCAGTCGGACACCTCGGGCAAGCCGGCGGATATCGTGCCGGGGCCGTTCGGCGCGCACAACTGGCATTCGATGTCGTTCCACCCCAGGCTGGGGCTGGCCTTCATCCCGGCGCAGCACGTGCCGCTGACGCTGGCCGACAACAAGGAGTGGGTCCACAACCAGAAGGACTCGCCCGAGGCGCATCGCGGCGTGGGCTGGAACCTGGGCATGCTGGTCAATGCCGAGCCGCCCAAAAGCAAGCCGATGGGGCGGCTGATCGCCTGGGACCCGCTGGCGCAGAAGGCGGTATGGCACCAGGACCATGCCGGCCCGTGGAACGGCGGCACGCTCGCGACCGCCGGCAACCTGGTGTTCCAGGGCACCGCGGACGGACGGCTGGTGGCGTACCACGCCGGCACCGGCGAAAAGCTGTGGCAGGCGCCGACCGGCTCCGGCGTGGTGGCGGCGCCCGTGACCTACCTGCTCGACGGCAAGCAGTACGTCTCGGTGGCAGTGGGCTGGGGCGGCGTGTATGGCCTGAGCCAGCGCGGCAGCGACAAGCAGGCGCCGGGGCGGGTCTATACCTTTGTCCTGAACGGCAAGAAGCCGATGCCGGAGTCGGCGCCGTACGCGATGGCGCCGCTGCTGAGCGGGGTGAAGTACGACCCCGCCAAGGTTGCCGACGGGCAGAAGCTCTACGTCAACAACTGCGTCTTCTGCCATGGCGTGCCTGGCGTCGACAAGGGCGGCAATATCCCCAACCTGGCCTATGTCGGCGCGCCGATGATCGAGCACCTCGACAAGATCCTGTTCAACGGGCCGTTCGTGCAGAAGGGCATGCCGGATTTCACCGGCAAGCTGACGGCCGAGGACGTGGTCAAGATCCAGGCGTTCATCCAGGGCACCGCCGACGCGGTGCGGCCGAAGAAGCCCTGACGTGGAGTGCGCGCGGGCCAGGCCCGGCCCGCGCGCTTCATGCACGCAAAAGTGGCTGTTCGCCAAATCGGAATTGTTTGGTGCCGCAAATCGCGAGGAAATAGCGCCTGGACAATTTGAGCCGTGGTGAGCAGTGAAATGAAAATCCAATCAACGGAAACCGTGACGGAAGGTGGCGCCGGGGGCGGTTTCTCCCTGGACAACCCCGCCCTCGAAAGCATCGGTGTCCGCATCACGCAGTGGCGCCCCGATTACGTGGAGCTTGAACTGCCGGTCACGTCCAGCATGCTGAATCGCAGCCGCGTCGTCCATGGCGGCACGATCTGCACACTGCTGGACGCCGCCACCGGCTATGCCGGCCTGTTCTCGGCGCCGGGCGAGGCGGCGCGGCATGCGGTGACGCTGTCGCTGACTTCCAATTTCTTGAGCAATGGCACGGGCAGTGTGCTGATGGCCAGGGGCACTGTCGACCGGCGCGGGCGCTCGATTTTCTTTTCGCGTGCTGAAGTCTGGCTTGACCAGGAATTGCTGGTGGCGACGGGCGTTGCCACGATGAAGTACCTGAAATAAACCCATGGGGCGTTCGCGCCCCTTTCTCTTCACGGAGGTTTTGGAGCCCGTCCGCCCGAACCTTCGGTGCCCCGCGCACCACCCCTGGCATCCTTCGCGCGGCTACCCCTTGCGCTCGCCCTCGATACTGTATAAATATACAGTTATCGTAAATATCCTATGTCCTCGCTTCCCGCGAGCGATCCCGACTTCACATGCCTGCGCAATCTTACGCAGCCCCGCCCAAGGCGGCGGAGGGCGTTCCTTTCCCCGCGCCAACGCCGGCCAGGCCCGCAGCCCCAGCGGCCCATGCCACGCGGCAGCAGGCGCTGTCGGCGCTCGAGCAGCGCTATCCCGGCCTGTGGCGCGCCGGCCAGCTTGGCCGTGCCGGCAGTGCCGCGGTGTGCCCGACCGGGTATGACGCGCTCTCGGCCGAACTGCCCGGCGGCGGCTGGCCGGCTGGCGGACTGACCGAACTGCTGACCACGCAGGGCGGCGCGGGCGAACTGCGCCTGCTGCTGCCGGCACTGCGCGCGCTGGCCGGGGCGGGGCGCCGCATCGCGCTGGTGGCGCCGCCTTGCCTGCCCAATGCGATGGGCCTCGCCGCGGCCGGCCTGCCGGCGCGCCAGCTGTACTGGCTGCGTCCGCCTGCCGGGGCCGCCAAGGCCGCGCAGCAGGCCGACATGCTGTGGGCGGCCGAACAGGTGCTGCGCAGCCAGGCCTTCGGCGGCGTGCTGGTGTGGCTGCCCATGGCCCGGCCCGAGGCGTTGCGCCGGCTGCAGGTGCTGGCGCAGGCCGGCGACGCGGTGGTGTGGGCGCTGCGCCCGGCCGCTGCGCTGCGCGAGTCGTCGCCGGCGGTGTTGCGCCTGCTGCTGGCGCCGCAACCCGGCAATGTGCTGTCGATCACCTTCCACAAGCGGCGCGGCCCGGTGCGCGATACCCCGTTGCTGCTGCGCCTGGGCGGGATGGAGGCTGCCACGCGCACGGCCGCCTGGCCCGTGCCCGCCGGCGCTCCGGCCGCCGCGCCTTCCATTGTGTCTTCGTCTTCTCAGTCTTCTCCCGATGCCGTACTGGATCGCGGTGCACCTGCCGCGCCTGCCCCTGGACGCACTGCAGCCCAACTGGCCTGAGCCGGTTGCCTCCAGCCCATCCCCCCTCGCCGGTACGCTGCACCATGCGCTGCCGGTGGCGGTGATGGCGCAGGAGCAGGTGGTGCTGGCCAACGGTCCCGCGATGCAGCTGGGCGTGCGCTACGGCATGCGGCGCGGCGGCGTGCAGGCGCTGTCGGCGGACATCGTGCAGCTGGAGCGCGACCCGGTTGCGGAAGCGGCGCTGATGGAAACGGTCGCGCTGGCGCTGCTGCGCTTCACGCCGGCCGTGACGTTCGACGAGGAGCCGGAATCGGCCACCGTGATGCTCGACGTCACCGCCAGCCTGCGCCTCTTCGGCGGCCACCGCGCGCTGTGCCGCGCGGTGCGCGCCTGCGTGCGCCAGCTCGGCACCATTGCCCAGGTGGGCAGCGGCCCGACTGCGCACGGCGCCGCCTGGCTGGCGCGCCAGCCGCTGCGGCGCACCCGCCGCGGCGTGGTGCGGCCCGCGCGCCGGGCGGTGGGCATGGCGCGCCTGCACCGGCTGCTCGACTGCCTGCCGGTCGAGGCGCTGCACACGCTGGCCGACCCGGCCTGGCTCGACGGCGTCGGCTGCCGCACGCTGGGCGAGGTGCGGCGCCTGCCGCGCGCCGGCCTGACGCGGCGGCTGGGCCCCGCGTTGCTGGCGCGGCTGGACCAGGCCTATGGCGAGGCCCCGGCGCGCTTTGCCTGGTACGCGGCGCCGCCCACGTTTGCGCAGCGCATGGACCTGCCCGGGCGCATTGAAGCCGCCGAAGGCGTGCTGGCCGGCGCGCAGCGCCTGCTGCTGGCACTGGCCGGCTGGCTGGCGCTGCTGCAGGCCGGCGTCACGCGCTGCGTGCTGGTGCTGGAGCATGAGCGCTACCGGCGCGGCGTCGATACCGAAGGGACTCCGGTCGCGCTCGGCCTGGCCCAACCCAGCCGCGATCCCGCGCACCTGTCGCGGCTGCTGCGCGAAAAGCTCGACAAGCTCAACTTCCACGCCCCGGTCACCGGCCTGGCGCTGCGCGTGGAAGCGATGCAGGCCTGCGTGCCGCAGAGCGATGCGCTGTTCCCGGAGCCCGGCGGCTCGCCGGAAGACCTGGGCCGCCTGCTCGATACGCTGATGGCGCGGCTGGGCCGCGACAACGTGCTGCAGCCGCGGCCGCTGGCCGACCATCGGCCCGAGCGCGCCAATCGCTGGGTGCCGGTCGACGAACCCCAGCCCGGCGGCAAGGCCACCGCCATGCCGGGTCCGCTGCCGGAGCGCCCGCTGTGGCTGCTGCCGCAACCGCTGCCGCTGCCGGTGCAGCAGCACCGCCCCAGCCACGGCGGGCCGCTGGCCCTGCTGAGCCGGCCCGAGCGCATCGAGGCCGGCTGGTGGGACGGCGCGCTGGCCACGCGCGATTACTTCATCGCCGAGCGCGCCGACGGCCTGCGCTGCTGGATCTATCGCGAACGCCCCGGCCACGGCGCGGACGAGGGCAGCGAGTACCGCTGGTTCCTGCACGGGTTGTTCGCATGACGCCGGTGATACCTTCGCTGCCCGGCCTGCTGCCGGCGCTGCCCGACTACGTGGAGCTGCACTGCATCTCCAACTTCACCTTCCTCACCGGCGCCTCGCACCCGGGCGAGCTGATCGAACGCGCTTTCGGCCTGGGCTACCGCGGGCTGGCGCTGACCGATGAATGCTCGGTGGCCGGCACCGCGCGCGCCCACGACGCGATCCAGACGCTGCGCAAGCGCCTGCACGACGCGGTGGCACGCAGCGCGGCGCGCGGTGCGGAGGCAGACATCGACGAGCCGCTGCTAGATCCAGAGGTCGATGTCGAACCCGGCGAGGACGACCCCGCCGCGCATGCCAGCCGCCACCAGCGGCTGCAGGCGCTGGCCGCCGCCGCCGATGGCTTCGCGCTGCTGATCGGCAGCCGCTTCAGCCTGCCGCCGGCCGACGGCTCCGACGGCTCCGACCGCTCGCCGCTGCGGCTGGTGCTGGTCGCGCAGCACCGCGACGGTTTCGGCAACCTGTCCGAGCTGATCACGCTGGGTCGCCGCCGCGCGCAGAAGGGCAGCTACCGGCTGCATCCCGAGGACATTGCCGCGCCGACCGGCGACGAAGCGCATCTGCGCGGCATGCCGGGCTGCCTGGCGTTGCTGCTGCCCGACTATTGCGCCGATCCCGAGCTGCTGCGCGAACAGGCGCAGTGGTGCCGCGACGTCTTCGGCGAGCGCGCGTGGATCGCACTGGAACTGCTGCAAGGCCATGCCGACGGCTTGCACCGCGCGCGCCTTGAAGCCGTGTCGGCGCAGACCGGCGTGCCGCTGGCCGCCGCCGGCGCGGTCACCATGCACGTGCGCTCGCGCAAGCCGCTGTCAGACGTGATGACCGCGATCCGCCTCGGCCAGCCGCTGGCCGAATGCGGCATGGCGCTGGCGCCCAATGCCGAGCAGCACCTGCGCATGCGCCAGGTGCTGTCGCGCCTTTACCCGCGCGATGCGCTGGCGCAGACGCTGAAGATTGCCGCGCAGTGCGATTTCTCGCTGGGCATGCTGCGTTATGAATATCCGGAGGAGCTGGTGCCACCGGGCTTTACGCCGATCTCTTACCTGCGCGCGGAAGTGGAGCGCGGCAAGGCCGAACGTTTTCCAGATGGCCTGAAGCCGGAATGGGATAAGCAGCTGGAGGAAGAGCTGCAACTGATCGAGGAAAAGCAGTACGAACCATTCTTTCTCACCGTGCACGACATCGTGCGCTTTGCGCGCGCCAACGGCATCCTGTGCCAGGGCCGCGGCTCGGCCGCCAACTCGCTGGTGTGCTTCTGCCTGTATGTGACCGAGGTCAGCCCCGAGCAGGCTAACCTGCTGTTCGGCCGCTTCCTGTCGCGCGAGCGCGATGAGCCACCCGATATCGACGTCGACTTCGAGCACCAGCGGCGGGAGGAGGTGATCCAGTACATCTATCAGAAGTACGGCCGCCACCGTGCCGCGCTGGCGGCGTCGCTGATCACCTACCGTTCGCGCAGCGCGCTGCGCGACGTGGGCCGTGCGCTGGGCATCGACGCGAGCGTGGTCGAGCAGGTGGTCAAGGGCCAGGCGTGGTGGGACGGCCCCGGCTTCACGGAGAAGATCACTCGCTACGGTCTCGATCCCGACTCGCCGGCGGTGCAGCAGTGGGCCAGCCTGACCGCGCAGCTGCGCGGCTTTCCGCGCCACTTGTCGCAGCACGTGGGTGGCTTCGTGATCGCGCGCCACAAGCTGTCGCGGCTGGTGCCGATCGAGAACGCGGCCATGGCGGACCGCAGCGTGATCCAGTGGGACAAGGATGATCTGGAATCGCTTGGCCTGCTCAAGGTCGATGTGCTGGCGCTGGGCATGCTGTCGGCGATCCGGCGTGCGCTGGAGATGATTCCCAACCCCAGCGAGGATCCCGCGCGCGCAGGCTTGCCGGCGCGCATGGAAGACATCCCGAAGGAAGATAAAAAGACCTACGACATGATCTGCAAAGCCGACACCATCGGCGTATTCCAGATCGAATCGCGCGCGCAGCAGTCGATGCTGCCGCGGCTGCAACCGCGTGAATACTACGACCTGGTGGTGGAAGTGGCGATCGTGCGCCCCGGTCCGATCCAGGGCGGCATGGTCCACCCTTACCTGAAGCGGCGCGAGGCGTTCCGCCTGACGAAGAAGCCACCGGTCTACTTCAACGCCGTGATCGAGAAGGTGCTGGGCCGCACACTGGGCGTGCCGATCTTCCAGGAGCAGGTGATGCAGCTGGCCATCGACGCGGCCGGTTTCTCGCCGGGGCAGGCCGACCAGCTGCGGCGCTCGATGGCCGCATGGCGGCGGCGCGGCGACTTGCGCCAGCACCAGGACGCGCTGGTGCGCGCACTGACCGGCAACGGCTATCCGGAATCGTTCGCGCTGGCGATCTGCAAGCAGATCGAGGGGTTTGGCGAATACGGCTTTCCGGAGAGCCATGCGGCCAGTTTTGCCAAGCTGGTGTACGTCAGTTCCTGGCTCAAATGCCACCATCCGTCGGCTTTCCTGTGCGCGCTGCTGAACAGCCAGCCGATGGGGTTCTATTCGCCCTCGCAACTGGTGCAGGATGCGCAGCGGCATGAAGTGGTGGTCTTGCCGGTGGACGTCACGCTGAGCCGGTGGGAAAGCACGCTGGAGCCGGCGGAGGTCGATGTCGCGGAAACGCATCCGCGCGTGCGCCTGGGCCTGAGCCGCGTCAAGGGCATGCGTGAAGAAGCCGCGCTGCGGATCGAGGATGCCCGTGCGCAGCGTGCGTTCGACAGCGTGGAAGACCTGGCGCTGCGTGCCGCGCTGGATCGGCATGATATCGATGTGCTTGCCGCTTCAGACGCGTTGGCGCCGCTTGCGGGGCATCGTCGGCAGGCGCGGTGGCAGGCCCGCGCGGCGGCCGGGCACGCGGCGCACCGCGATCTTCTGTACGAGGCGCCGCCGGCGGAAGATGCGCTTGTACTGCCTGCGCCGCGGCTGGGAGAGGATGTGACGGCGGACTACGCCAGCCTCGGACTCTCGCTCAAGTCGCATCCGCTGGCGTTGTTGCGGGACCGGTTGAAGTCGATGCGGTTTGCCACCGCCAGTCAGCTGCAGCGCTGTGGCAATGGGCGGCGGGTGAGGGCTTGCGGGATTGTCACGGTGCGGCAGCGGCCTTCTACGGCCAGTGGGACTATTTTTGCGACGATTGAGGATGAGACCGGTACGGTCAATCTGATCTTATGGCCGGATCTGGTGGAAAGGCAGCGGAAGGAGGTGTTGGGGGCTACGTTGCTGGGGGTGGTGGGGACCTGGCAGCGACAGGGGGACGTTCGTCACCTTGTGGCCAAGGAACTGGTGGATCTCAGTTCTTTGCTGGGGAGGTTGATGGTGGGGAGTCGGGATTTTCATTGAGTTTTTTTGTGTATATGTTTGTGCTGCGGCTGGGCATCTGGCGGATATTTGATATGCCCGGTTCCGCCCTGAAGGGCGGGTGACTTTTTGTCCGAGCGACAAAAAGTCACCAAAAAACGCGTTTACGGCCCTGCGGGCCGCCAGCTCTCTTCGATGAGTGTTCGACAGGTTGCTAAACCTGGTCGCCATTGTCTGGGCGACGAACCATTCTCAAACACCCGCAATTAACCGGTCAATGAGACTGACCGATCGGAAACGAATGTTGACATACGTAGGCCGTTTGGGAATTTCTACGGTAGCAGTTCGTGCGGGCGGGGTGGAAGTCCGTCATCGAGTGGTTCTTGGTGGCCTAACGTAGAGCGATGTATGGTGTGAAGGTTCGCACTTCGTGGATGCTCCGGCCCTCACCCCCGGCCCCTCTCCCGCAAGCGGGAGAGGGGAGCAGACAGACGGGCGGGAACAGGGCTGGGCTCAACGGCGTGAGCGCCAAGCGAGCGCAGCGACGCGTTCTGTGCCCGAGTCCGTGACCTGAGATGCTGCCGGTGCGCAGCGCAGCCATAGGCGTTCCTACGTTGACGTCAGCAGCAGGGGCCACCCAACAGCTCTGGGCTCGTTCAATCGCCGCATCAATCCCGGCCACTGTGGCGCACCAAGGCGGCAGGCAGTCTTGTTCTGCAACGAAGCGAAGCCCCGTACGAAACCCCTCGCACGCTACGATAAGAGTGGCCGCCCGCCCAGGGCAGAGAACGCGTTTTTGGTTACTTTTGCCACTCGGGCAAAAGTGACTCGCCCCTTCAGGGGCGAAACCCGGGCATACCAATACCTGCCAGATGCCAAGCGGCAGGAACAGCAATCAAAAAACCAAATCCATCCAACCCGCGTGCCGGCCGGATTCAGTCCAGCAATTTGTCGGGCGTCAGCGGCAGGTCTCGCACACGCCGTCCCGTTGCGTGGTACACCGCATTGGCAATGGCGGCGGCGACACCCACGATGCCGATCTCGCCGATACCCTTGGTGCCCAGCGCATTGATATGCGGATCGTGCCCGTCCAGCATGTCGACCTCGATCTCGGCCACGTCGGCGTTGACCGGCACATGGTATTCAGCGAGGTTGGCATTGGCGACGCGGCCGGTGGCGAGGTCCAGGTCGCTTTTCTCATGCAGCGCCATGCCGATGCCCCAGACGATGCCGCCCACCAGCTGGCTATGCGCGGTCTTGCGGTTCAGCACGAGCCCCACGTCGTAGCAGCCGACCACGCGATGCACGCGGACCTCGCCCAGGTCGGGATCGACATGGACCTCGGCGAAGACCGCGCCGAAGGCATGCATCGAGTATTGCTTGCGCTCGTCGCCCGGCTCGGCGCTGGCGTGGGCCTCGACCGGCTGGCCGCCGGCGCGCGCGATGGCGGCGCCGACCGGCTCGCTGCGTGACGGGTCGCTGCGCAGCCGCAGCCAGCCGTCCACGACTTCCACCTCATCCGGGCGCGCGCCGGAGAGCGGCGAGGCCGCGCCGGCCACGGCCAGTGCCACCAGCTTGTTGCGTGCGGCAGAGGCGGCCTGCTGCACCGCCGGCGCGACGCTGGCTGCCGATTGCGAGCCGCCCGAGACCGGCGCCTCCGGGAAATCCGTATCGCCCAGTTCAAAGCGCACGCGCTCCAGCGGCAGGCCGAGCGCGTCGGCAGCCACCTGCGTCATGACGGTATAGGTGCCGGTGCCAAGGTCCTGCGAGCCGCTGCGCACCAGCGCGGTCCCGTCCGGCAGGATGCGCGCCATGGCGCTCGCGCCCGAGCGGTTGGCAGGGTAGGTGGCGGTGGCCATCCCCAGGCCCACCAGCTTGCCGCCGGCCTGCATCGAACACGGCTTCGGATCGCGGCGCGGCCAGTCAAAGCGCCCGGCCGCCACGCGATAGCATTCGCGCAGCGATTTGCTGGAGAAGGGCTTCTCCCTGTGCGGATCGGCATCGGCGTGGTTGCGCAGGCGCAACTCGACCGGATCGATGCCGAGCCGATCGGCCAGCTCGTCCAGCGCGCATTCCAAGGCAAAGCTCCCCGGGGCCTCGCCCGGCGCGCGCATGAAGGTCATGGTGCCGATCTGCAGCCGTGCCAACCGATGGCTGGTTTGCAGGTTGGGGCATGCGTAGAGCGAGCGCGTCAGCACGGCGCAAGTCTCGACCCATTCCTCGAGTTGCGCGCTGCCGATGACGACGTCGTGGCGCATCGCCAGCAGGCGGCCATCGCCGCCGGCAGCGGCGAGCACGCGCTGCTCGGTGACGGGCCGCGCGCCCACCGGCCCGAACATCTGCACGCGCTCGACCACCAGCTTGACCGGCCTGCCGGCTGCGCGCGCCGCCATGGCCGCCAGCACCACGTGCGACCACATCGACCCCTTGCAACCGAAGCCGCCACCGACGAAGGGGCAGCGCACGCGTACCTTGCCATCCGGGATGCCGAACGTGGCCGCTACCGCCTTGCGCACGCCGGTGACGTACTGGGTCGAGTCGTACAGCGTCAGCTCGTCGCCGTCCCAGGCGGCGGTGGTGGCATGCGGCTCCATCGGGTTGTGGTGCTCCATCGGCGTGGTGTAAACCTCGTCGACAACCGCGCTCGCTGAATGCAGCGCGGCATCGACATCGCCGCGACGGCTGTCGGCCTGGCCGCCGTCTTCGCCCTGCGGCTTGCCGGCGTGCGCCCGTGCCTGCGCGAAGTCCAGCACGGCCGGCTGCTCGCGGTAGCGAACCACCAGCCGCGCCGCCGCATCGCGCGCCTGCTCCAGCGTATCGGCCACGACTACGGCGATGGGCTGGTTGTTGTAATGGACCGCGGTGTCCTGCAGCAGCGTCATCACGTGGCCGGCGGTCGGCGTATCGGCCCCGGCCTTGCCGCCCTTGGGCAGCTTCGGCGCGTTGAAGGGGGTCATCACCAGCCGGACGCCGGGCAACTGCTCGCACGCGGCGCTGTCGATCGATGCCACCTTGCCATGGGGGATGGTGCTGGTGACCATCACCGCATGGACCAGTCCCGGCAGGACATGGTCGGCTGTGTAGCGCGCGCGGCCAGTGACCTTGAGCACGCCGTCGGTACGGTCGATGGGAGCCCCGGTAACGCTCATTGCAATGCTCCTTCAAGTGCCTTGCGGGCGGGCAGCCACCTGCAGCGCGCGCACCACGGCGCGTTGCGCCAGCCCGACCTTGAAGGCGTTGTGCTCATAAGGCCGGGCGCCATCGAGCAGCAGGCGGGCGGCATCTGCCGCGCTGTGCGCGCTCAGCGGCCGGCCGGTCAGCGCCTGCTCGGCGGCGGGGACGCGCCAGGGCTTGTGGGCCACGCCGCCCAGCGCAAGCCGCGCGCTGCGCACGGTCTGGCCGGAAAGCTCGAGCGCGGCGGCCACCGAGACCAGCGCGAAGGCGAAGCTGGAGCGGTCGCGCACCTTCAGGTAGTGCGCATGGGCGGCGTAGGGCGAGGGCGGCAGCTCCAGCGCCACGACCAGTTCGCCCGGCGCCAGCGTCGTGTCGATCTCGGGCTGGTCTTCCGGCAGGCGATGGAAGTCCGCGATCAGGATGCGGCGCTCGCCGCCGGGCGCACGCACGACGATGACGGCTTCGAGCGCGGCCAGCGCCACGCACATGTCTGACGGATGCACGGCGATGCAATGCTCGCTCGCGCCAAGAATCGCGTGCATGCGGTTGATGCCGCCGAGCGCACCGCAGCCCGAGCCGGGCTTGCGCTTGTTGCAGGCCGGAAAGCCCGTGTCGTAGAAGTAGTGGCAGCGCGTGCGTTGCAGCAGGTTGCCGCCGACGGTTGCCATATTGCGCAACTGGCCGGAGGCGCCGGACAGCAGCGCCTGTGCCAGCAGCGGATAACGTTCGCGCACCGGCCGCATGTTGGCCGCAGCGGTGTTGGTGAGCATCGCGCCGATGCGCAGGCCGCCGTCTGGTAGCGCCTCGACCTGCGCCAGCGGCAGGCGGCTCACGTCGACCAGTTGCCGCGGCGCTTCGACGCCCGCCTTGAGGAGGTCGATCAGGTTGGTGCCGCCGCCGATATAGCGCGCGCCCGGCTGGCTGCCCAGTTGCAGCGCTTCATCGATGGTATCGGGCCGCGCGTAGGAAAAGGGCTGCATGCCGCCGCCTAGCGCGTGCCTTGCCTGCCGCCGACCTCGCGGACCGCGGCGACGATCTTGGGATAGGCGCCGCAGCGGCACAGGTTGCCGCTCATGCGCTCGCGGATCTCTTCGTCGCCAAGCGGCAGCGTGGGCGCCGCCAGCGGCTGCACCGCGCTGGCCTCGCCGGCGCGCGCCTCGGCCAGCATGCCGACGGCGGAGCAGATCTGCCCCGGCGTGCAGAAGCCGCACTGCAGTGCGTCATGCGCGACAAAGGCTGCCTGCACCGGGTGCAGCGTATCGCCGTCGGACAGGCCTTCGATGGTGGTGAGCTCACGCCCCTCCTGCATCACGGCCAGCGTCAGGCAGGACTGGATGCGCCGCCCGTCGCTGAGGACAGTGCAGGCGCCGCACTGGCCGCGGTCGCAGCCCTTCTTGGTGCCGCTCAGATGCATCACTTCGCGCAGCGCGTCGAGCAATGTGGTGCGAGGCTCGAGTTGCAGGGTGTGGGACTGGCCGTTGATCCTGAGGGTAACGGGTCGCGCGGCGCTGCCTGTGGGCGCGGTGATATCGCGCCGGGCGGGCTCCTTGTGTTCGGACATTGTGCTGGCCTCTTGTGGACTGGGCGGCACCGCGGGGATGGCGTCGCGCCTGATAGTGCAGCAAGAAAGACAGCAAATTCGGTGCCCGGGCGGCGGGGCAGGCCGGTACACGGCAGTGGCGGGGAAGCGGTGCCGCCGCGTGCGTCATAACTCCAAGTGGGCTTGTAGAAATTACGCTTGCGCCGTTAGGCCAGCAAAAAGAAAAGCGGCGCACGAAGGCGCCGCTCCTGGCATTGTCAGCGAGGCCGGAAAGCCTTAGCCCTTCAGCACGCTGCCGATGGCCTTCGCCACGATTCCCACGTTGCGCTCGTTCAGGCCGGCCACGCACATGCGGCCCGAGCGCAGCAGGTAGACACCGTGCTGCTCGCGCAGGCGCTCGGCCTGGTCGGCGGTGAGGCCGGTGTAGGTGAACATGCCGCGCTGCGTCAGGTACCGCGACAGCGCTTCGCTGCTGACATGGTCGCGCAGGTTGTGGTGGATGGCTTCACGCATGCGCGCGATGCGGCCGCACATCTGGGCCAGTTCCTCTTCCCACAGCTGGCGCAGCTCGGGCGTGGTCAGCACCTTGGCCACCACGCGCGCGCCGTGGGTCGGCGGGTTGCTGTAGTTGGCGCGCACCGCGCCGGTCAGCTGGCCGAGCACGTTGGCGGCTTCGCCTGCGCTGCTGCAAAACACGCTCAGGCCGCCGCAGCGCTCGCCGTAGAGCGAGAAGTTCTTCGAGAACGAATTGGCCACCAGGCAGGGCACGTCCTGCGCCACCAGTTCGCGGATGGCGAAGGCGTCGTCCTCCAGGCCAGCGCCGAAGCCCTGGTAGGCCATGTCGACGAAGGGCAGCAGCTGGTTGGCCTTGATCAGCGCGATCAGCTGGCGCCACTGGTCCTGGTTCAGGTCCACGCCGGTCGGGTTGTGGCAGCAGGCGTGCAGCAGCACGATGCTTTGCGCGGGGATGGCGCGCAGCGCGTCCATCATCGCGTCAAACTTGAGGCCGCCGGTGGCATCGTCGTAGTACGGATACGTGTTGACCGTGAAGCCCGCGCGCTCGAACACCACGCGGTGGTTTTCCCAGCTCGGGTCGCTGATCCACACCTGCGATTGCGGGTAGTAGCGCTTGAGGAAATCCGCGCCCACGCGCAGCGCGCCGGAGCCGCCCAGCGTCTGCAGCGTGGCGATGCGGCCGGCGGCGCGCGCCGGCGAGTCTTCGCCGAATACCAGCGCCTGCACCGCGCTGCGGTAGCCCACCAGGCCAGACATCGGCAGGTAGGGACGCGGGCCCATGTCTGCCAGCAGCGCGGCCTCGGCCTTGGCGACGGCCTGCATCACCGGCAGGCGGCCGTCATCGTCAAAATAGATGCCGATGCTCAGGTTGACCTTGTCGGTGCGGGGATCTTTCTGGAAGTCCTCGTTGAGCGAGAGGATCGGGTCGCCGGGAAAGGCTTCGATGTGTGCAAACATGGGATGCGATGGAATCAGGTCGGAGGGGGCTGCTGCGTGGCACAGGCAGGCGCCGGGCACCGCGCAGCAAGGATTCTAACCGGCGGCGCCCGCAGCCTGCAGGCGCCGCACTGGCCGGTCAGCGCAGTTGCTGGGCGGTGACGCCGTCCTGCACCGTGGCGGCCGCATTCTTCTGGCGCAGCAGGTAGCTGACGCCGAGGACCACCAGCCACACCGGGATCAAGTAGACCGAGAGGCGCAGGCCTTCGGTCAGGTACATCACCACCAGGATGCCGGCGAGGAACACCAGGCACAGGTAGTTGGTGAGCGGGTAACCCCAGCTCTGGAACTTCGTGGACTGGCCGGCACGGCGCTTGTCAGCGCGGAACTTCAGGTGGATCAGGCTGATCATGGCCCAGTTGATGATCAGGGCCGACACCACCAGGCCCATCAGCAGCTCGAAGGCCTTGCCCGGCATGAAGTAGTTGATCACCACGCAGGCCGCGGTGGCCAGCGCCGAGAAGCCCAGCGCCGTCAGCGGGATGCCGCGCCTGTTGACCTTCAGCAGCGCCTTGGGCGCATTGCCTTGCTGGGCCAGGCCGTACAGCATGCGGCTGTTGCAGTACACGCCGCTGTTGTAGACCGACAGCGCCGCGGTCAGCACCACCACGTTCAGCACGTTGGCGACCCAGTTGCTGTTCAGCGCATGGAAGATCAGCACGAACGGGCTGCCGCCGGTGACCACGTTCTCCCACGGGTACAGCGACAGCAGCACTGCCAGCGCGCCCACATAGAAGATCAGGATGCGATAGATCACCTGGTTGGTGGCCTTGGGAATGGTCTTCTCGGGCGAATCTGCTTCCGCCGCGGTAATGCCCACCAGTTCCAGCCCGCCGAACGAGAACATGATCACCGCCATGGCCATCACCAGGCCGCCCATGCCGTTGGGGAAGAAGCCGCCGTGCTGCCACAGGTTGGCAACGCTGGCCTGCGGGCCGGCATTGCCGGACATCAGCAGGTAGCCGCCGAAGCCGATCATGCCGATGATGGCGGCGACCTTGATGATCGAGAACCAGAATTCCATCTCGCCGAAGGATTTCACGCTCGACAGGTTGATCGCATTGATCACCAGGAAGAACACCAGCGCCGAGACCCAGGTCGGGATTTCCGGCCACCAGTACTGCACGTAGATGCCGACGGCCGACAGTTCGGCCATGCTCACCAGGATATACAGCACCCAGTAGTTCCAGCCGGAGATGAAGCCGGCGAAGTGGCCGCAGTACTTGTCGGCGAAGTAGCTGAAGGAGCCGGCGACGGGCTCGTCCACCACCATCTCGCCGAGCTGGCGCATGATGAAGAACGCCACGATGCCGGCGATCGCGTAGCCAAGCAGGACCGACGGTCCCGCCATCTTGATGGTCTGGGCGATGCCCAGGAAAAGGCCGGTGCCGATGGCGCCGCCCAGCGCGATCAGCTGGATATGCCGGTTCTTCAGGCCACGCTTGAGCGTGCCGTCATTGCTGCTTGCATGCATTCAGTTGTTTCCTCTACCCATTCTCATGGAATGTGGGCCCGCGCCTCTGGCTGTTTGGAGTCGGACGCTTGGGCCGGGGGACGCCACCACCCGCGCGGCAGGGTGACTGCCGCGTGAGTGGTTCGCTTACCGGAACCGGCTGGTGCCTGTCACAGGCGGCCGGTCAGTGAAGGCCGATGCCGGTCAGGCTTCGACCTTGAGCGTGCCGCGCTCGATCTGGTCGCGTTCCAGCGACTCGAACAGCGCCTTGAAGTTACCTTCGCCGAAGCCTTCGTCGCCGCGACGCTGGATGAACTCGAAGAACACCGGACCCAGGGCGGTCTTGGAGAAGATCTGCAGCAGCAGGCGGGGCTTGCCGCCTTCCGTGGTGCCGTCCAGCAGGATGCCGCGCGACTTCAGTTGCTCGACGGGCTGGCCATGGCCGGGCAGGCGCGTGTCCAGCGCTTCGTAGTAGTAGTCGTTCGGCGCGGTCATCAGCGGCACGCCTGCGAGTTGCAGGTTGTCGATGACCTCGATCAGGTTGTCGGTCAGGAAGGCGATGTGCTGGATGCCTTCGCCATTGAAGGCCATCAGGAACTCTTCGATCTGTCCGGCGCCCTTGGACGATTCCTCGTTCAGCGGGATGCGGATTTTACCATCCGGGGCGGTCATGGCCTTGGAGGTCAGGCCGGTGTATTCGCCCTGGATGTCGAAATAGCGGATTTCGCGGAAATTGAACAGTTTTTCGTAGAAATTCGCCCAATAAGCCATGCGGCCACGGTAGACATTGTGCGTCAGGTGGTCGATCAGCTTGAGGCCGTGGCCGACCGGGTGGCGGTCGACGCCCTCGATGAACTCGAAGTCGATGTCATAGATCGACTTGCCTTCCTCGAAGCGGTCGATCAGGTACAGCGGCGCGCCGCCGATGCCCTTGATCGCGGGCAGGCGCAGTTCCATCGGGCCGGTCGAGATTTCCACCGGTTGCGCACCCAGTTCCAGCGCGCGGGCATAGGCCTTGTGCGAATCCTTGACGCGGAAGGCCATGCCGCAGGCGCTGGGGCCGTGCTCGGCGGCAAAGTAGGCAGCGTGGCTCTGTGGCTCGCGGTTGACGATGAAGTTCACCTCGCCCTGGCGGTAGAGCACCACGTCCTTGGAGCGGTGCTTCGCCACCAGCGTGAAGCCCATCTGCTCGAACAGCGGCTCGAGCACATTCGGGGTGGGCGAGGCGAATTCCACGAATTCGAAGCCCATCAGTTGCATCGGGTTGTCAAACAGGTCGGCCATGGCTTTCTCGCTAAGGGGAAGTTGAGTGATTGGATCGGTGAGACGCGGGCAGAGTGCCGTGGGCAGGGCCGGCGCGCGTCGGATGTCGGGATTCCGGTTCAGCGCTCCGCGCCATCGGCGGCGGCGCCTGGCATGCCAGGCAAGGAAGGCAGGTTCATGGTCATGGGGGCGTTCAGAACCGGTCAATCGGGAAATATTATTGCAGTGGCGACGTCGCCGGGATCGGGTGGCGCCGCCGCCAGTCATTGCCAGCCAACCCGGTAATGGCGCTGGCTTTATGTCGCTGGCTTGGGATGCAGTGTATATTCTGCCTAGCAAAATTGGATTTCGTTAGCCACGCAGGGAAACCCTAGCTTATGAAATAAAATTGCTTGAATCTCTGAAGTGAGGAAATCAAAGTGCAAACGATCGAGCTGGACCGTACCGATCGCCGCCTGCTGGCGGTCTTGCAGGAGCGCGCGCGTGCCTCAAACCTGGAGCTTGCCGAGGCCATTGCGCTGTCTCCGGCACAAACGCTGCGGCGCCACCGCCGCCTGGAAGAGGCCGGGCTGGTCAAGCGCTACGAAGCGCGGCTGGATGCCGCTGCCCTTGGCCTGGGTGTGGTTGCCTTTATCCACGTGACCATGGAGCGCGGGCATATCCGCGAGCTCTCCAACTTCAAACGGCTGGTGGCGGAACTGGCGCAGATCCAGGAGTGCTTTTCCGTGACCGGCGATATCGACTACGTGCTGAAGGTGGTCGCCAAGGACCTGAAGGCGTTGTCTGACTTCCTGCTCGATACGCTGATGCGCATCCCGGGTGTCAGTGCGGTCAAGTCCAGCGTCTGCCTGGACGAGATCAAGTGCACCAGCGCCGTGCCGGTGGAAGCCTGAAAGCGCGCGCGGGGTTCCTCAGAGGGGGGCCGTTACTCCGAAACCGCGTCGATCCGGTCGCACGCCACATTCATCGCGCGGCAAACCGCACACCAGGCGGGACATGAGCCGGGCTTGCTGGCGTCCGGCGCATCCCTGGCGGGCGGATCGGATCGTGGCGCATGCACCGTCACCGCTGGCCGAGGCCGCGGCGGCGGATGGCCGCCGCTACAGGCGCGTGCCACCGCCTCGTCCAGAGCCTGCAGGCCCACTGGCTTGACGATCACCGCATTCATGCCGGCAGCCAGCGCCGCGGCATGGTCATCCGCCACGGCACTGGCGGTGCAGCCGATGATCGGTAAATTGCGGACCGCGTCATCGCGCGCCCGCACCGCGCGGGCGAACGCCAGGCCATCCATCACCGGCATCGCGCAGTCGCAGACGACAATATCGAACACGGCGCCATCGAGTCTGGCCAGCCCGTCACGGCCGTCCTTCGCGGTAGCCACATGGTGGCCCAGGTACTCCAGCTGGCGCTGCAGCAGCAGGCGATTGGGCGCATGGTCGTCGATCACCAGGATGCGGGCATGGCAGCGTGCGTAGCCCGGCATTGGCACCGGCTGCGCCGGCGCGGCAGCGATGGCGTCGGCCAACGCCAGCGGCAGCAATACCGTCACGCGCGTCCCCTGGCCCGGCTGGCTGGCCAGCGCAATCTGTCCGCCCATCGCGCTCGCCAGGCGCCGGCAGATCGCCAGGCCGAGCCCGGTGCCGCCTGCGTGCGCGCGCGACTGGCCGTGTACCTGCGCGAACGGCTCGAACAGCCGCGCTTGCGCCGCCGGTTGTATGCCGATGCCCGTATCGCTAACGGTCAGCGTCACGCCTTGCCTGCCGTACTCGGCCGGCGCGGCTTCGAGCTGTATATGAATCGTCCCGCGGTCGGTAAAGCGCACCGCGTTCGACACCAGGTTGCCCAGGATCTGGCGGAAGCGCAGGCCGTCGACCTGGTGCAGCGGCGCGACGCCGAGGCCGGTTTCGCTGGTCAGCGTCAATCCTTTCTGCTCGGCCACGGGACCAAATATCAGCAGGGTGTCCTTGACCAGCGCCGGCAGCGATGCCGGCGCCGGGTGGACGCTGAACTTGCCGGCCTCCATCTTTGACAAGTCCAGGATGTCGTCGATCAGTGCCAGCAGGCCAAGCGCCGACTGGTGCGCGGTCACCAGCTGGAGCCGTTCGTGGTCAGGCAGCTGGCATTGCGCCAGTGTCAGCTCCAGCATGCCGGTGATCGCGTTCATCGGCGTGCGGATCTCATGGCTGACCGAAGCGAGGAAGGTGGATTTGGCGCGGTTGGCGGCTTCCGCCTCGGCCTTGGCGTGCGCCAGTTCGGCCAGCATGTCATGGCGTTCAGTCAGGTCGACGCAGCCGCCCGCGAGGCCCTTGACCTTGCCGTCGGCGGCGCGCAGCGGGGTGATCCAGTTGAGCACATGATGGCTGCGCCCATCGAGCTGCAGGCAACGGTCCTTTCGCAGCGGCGCGCCCTCGTCGAGGACCTTGCGGTAGTCGCGCGCCAGCTCGGCCATGTCGGTGACGATGGGATGCGCATGGCCTGGTGCATCGAGCGGCTGCCCGCGCAGCAGATCGCGCGTGACGCCGACGAGTTCCTCGTAGCTGCGGTTGCAGGTGATGAGCCGCAGCGAGGCATCGCGCAAATAGACCGGTTGCGGGATGCCGTCAAGCAGCGCCGACTGGATCGCGATGTGGTCGTTCAGCGCGCTCTCGGCGGCGCGGCGCCGGCGGACCTCGCGGTGGAGTACGGCGATCCATGCCAGCAGGCATGCACTGAGGCCGCAGAGCAGCATCGCGGCCCAGCCGTACAGGCGTTCAAGGGCGAGCGGTGCGGCGTGCAGGGGCGCCATGGCCTGGCCCGCGGCGCCGGTCGAGAAGGCGATCAGGAGCATCGCGGCCCAACGATGCAACACGGCATTTGCGTGGCGGGAGCGCGATGGGGCGCGGGATGCCGTGCGGTGGGATTTCGAACAGGCAGGCAACCAGGAAAAGGAGGGGAGGCAGGGCAACGGGGGCAAGGCGAACCAGGAAAATGCGGCTGGTATTCACTCTATGAGCCAAGCTGCGCCACCTCATTCAGACAACGCCGAAAATGCCTGTGGAAATTTCCGAATTGCGTGGCGACGGTGCCTAATGCACTGCCACTGGCTGGCCTGCAGCGGGCGTTAAGCCCGCGCGCGCGCCAGCGGAATGCATGTCGGGCGACGCTTTCTGCACATTGCAAGTCCGACCGGAGCGCTATGATTTCACCTTGCCCAATCGCGATGTTGTGCGCTCCATCCATGCTGCGGCGCTCGCGACAGAAACACGGTCCGGGATAGGAAAGCAGGACACCCACTTGCCTGCCCACGAAGATGGGAAGATTCTTTTCACTCCTCGGAGCCTTCAGGTGTTCTCGTGAGCAAATGCTGAGCACAATTCTGCAACGCCTGCGTTTGTGTTCCTTCACTCAGGCACAGAAAAGTTCGCTATGGAGTCATTGCAGTGGCCACTATCCTGATCGTCGACGATCATCCGCCCGTGCGAGTCGTCCTCAAGACCCACTTGTCCCAGGTGCTGGGCGTCACGCATGTGCTGGAAGCGGACAATGGCCAGGCTGCCGTGGAAATCGTGCGGCAGTATGCCCCGGACGTGGTGATCCTCGACCTGGACATACCGAAGATCAACGGGCTTGACGTGATCCCCCGCCTCAAGTCCGTGCATCCGGGCGTGCGCATCCTGGTGATCTCGGGCCAGGACCAGAATACCTTTGCACCAAGGGCACGCCAGGCGGGCGCGCATGGCTTCGTCAGCAAGACCCAGGAGATTTCGGAAATCGTGCGTTGCGCCGAATCGGTGCTGGCGGGGTACACGGTAATGCCCGAACTCGAGAGCGGCAAAGCCGGGTTCGGCGATGAGGCATTGCGCCTGGCCAGCCTGTCGGACAAGGAGCTGATTATCATGCAAATGCTGGCGAAAGGGATGAGCAACAAGGAGATCGGCGAAGTCCTGTTTATTTCCAACAAGACCGTCAGCACCCACAAGACGCGGATCATGGAAAAACTCGGGGCGCGCTCGATTGTGGATGTCATTGATTTTGCACGGCGCCACCATATTGCGATCGGCTGACATGGCGGACCTGATTTCATTCGCATTGCCCGGAGGCGCGCTGCCATGACCGGCGCGCTGCTGATTGCGGCCCTGCACGACGGACAGTGGGCCGCCGGCCTGGCGGCGCTGCTGCAGCGGCTGGGCTTTGCGCCGCAACTAGCTACGCCGGGTACGGCGTTTTCGCCGGCATCGGCGGGCAAGGCCGGGCTGGTCATCGCCGGGCCGGGCACGTCCTTGCCGCCCACGCTGCTGGAAGGCTGGCATGCCGCCGGCGCGCTGTGCGGGGTCGCGATAGCGCCCGGGACGCAGGTGGTCCATGGTGCCTTCGTGGCCCGGTTGCCGGTGCCGACAACCGAGGCGGCGATACTTGCCATGCTGGCCGAGCGCCACTACCTTGCGCTGCCTGCGCACGAGGCTGCTGCGATCCCCGCTGCGATTGCCGCGCAGACCCTCGGCGACAAGGGCTTCGCAGCCGAACTGCTGCAAGCGCTGATGACGTCGGCGCAGGCCGACCTGGCGCAGCTGCGCGCCGCCGGCACCGAAATGGAAACCTGCGGCAGCATTGCGCATCGGATGAAATCGTCTGCGCACTATGTCGGTTGCGACACCCTGCGCATGCTGGCACAACGCATGGAAGATGCCGCCCGCAGCGGCGATGCCGGCACGGTGCTGGCACTCCGCGCGGTTTTCGAGCCCACCTGCGCGCGCCTGGTTGAATTGCTGGCGGCAATGGCAGCCAGGACATAACGCCTGGCCAATTGACGCGATTATCAGGCACGGTGATTTACCTGATTGGCGCAAGTACGCCGCGTGATTATTCTGGATTAACGGTGGCTGGTTATCCTGAATATCCGGTAATGAATGCTGCCGATTCATTCGGTGCGGGCATGGATGGATTTTGGCGTGGCATTTCCAGCCAGATTTCTCCAGACCCGGCGCCGGCATTTTCCGGGAACGGGTCATGAATCATGCGTTGGCGGCATTGCCGGAATCGGCCTTCTATTTCCACCTGGCTGCGCTGGCGCTGCTGCTGCTGTCGTTCTTTTCCGGCCGCGCCATCTTGCAGGTGCTGGCCACGCGCGAGGGGCGCCGCGAACGGGCGCAGCGCCTGGTGCGCGTTGCAATTGGCCGGCTGGCCGCACTCGGCGCCATCTGGACGGCGATCGTTTATGGGCACGGTGCATGGGAGCGCGCCGGTGCCCACAACTGCCGGCACCTGCCGGCGGTCGACGCGGCCGCACGCTACGCCGCGGAAACCTGCTACCTGCGCCATGACCGGCTGCTGCTGCGCGTGTATGGCGATGGAGGTGGTGGAGGCGATGGAGGTGGTGGAGGGCGCGAGCATTTGCTGGCCCATCGAACCATCACCAGCGTCGGCCCGGTCCACGTGAGCTGGGATGGCCAGGCGCTGGTCTACGCGTCTCCGGCCGGGGGCGCGCCAGGCCGGCTGGCGCTGCCGCCCACATGGCGCGACCGCTTGCTGGCGCGGCTGCCCTGAATCCCTGAAGCCAGGAAACCCGGCTGGTTATCGCTGCGCCAGGTTCATCCGCCCCAGCACCGCGTCGAGCCCGGCCGGCGCGGGGATCTGGACCAGCAGCCAGCGCACGGCATCGGCCAGCGCATGGCCGTCATAGTCGGGCGCGAAGCTCTGCAGCGTGGCACCGTGCAGGAAGCACCGCAGCGCCAGCCATTCCGGCCGAGGCGGCGCATCGGCAGGTTGGCCGAACAGCAGCGACGGCACGGTCTCGAGCGGGTCGCGGACCGCGCGTGCCAGGCGTTCATCGCCGCGCGCCGCCATCCAGACTTCCAGGACCGCCAGCGAGCTGTGGCGCTGCGGGCGGTTCGCCAGGATATGCAGCATCAGGTGCAGCCGCAGCGTCGGAGTGAGCGGCCCGAGAGCCGCCAGCCTGGCGGACTCGCGCTCCAGCAGCCACGCCAGCATGGCGGGCAGCAGGTCATAGCGGCCATCGGGGAAATGATGGCGCAGCGAGCCGCGGCTGGTGCCGGCGATTTCGCTGACGCGCGCTTCCGAGAAAGCCGCATAGCCTTGCTCGATCAGCAAGGCTGCGGCGGCTTCGATCAGGGCCTGGCGGGTACTCGCGCTGCGCTCGGTCTGGGACGGCATGCCGGCCATTGTAGCAACGTGCCGGAACCTGCCCGAAGGCGGGCGCCGTCAGTGCGGCGCTTCCGCCGGAATATCGGTACTGCAGCTGGGCGATGCGTCGTCGTGCGAGTGCACGTGCAGCGCGTGCGGGACATGTCGGCTCTCCAGGCCCTTGCCCTGCAGCCACTGGGCGGTGGTGGCGGCGGCGCGGTCGATCAGTTCGCCGCAGCGCGTGTAGTCGTAGGGCGAGATATCGAGCGGGCACAGCGGTGGGACCACGCTGATATATGCCCGGTCGGCAAAGTGCTGCAGGTCGTTCACCAGCTGGCGCGCCACCAGCAGCGATAGCGCATTGAAGGCATGCTCCAGCGCGCCGCGCGGCGCCCGGCGCTCGGCGCAAGTGAACCCGGCGGGCAGCACGATCACCCGGGTGGCACCGAGGGCAACGGCGGTGGATACCGGGGTATTGTTGGCCACGCCCCCGTCGATCAGCGTGCGGCCTTCGAACTGCACCGGCGGGAACACGCCGGGAATGGCGGCGCTGGCCAGCACCGCATCGACAATGTTGCCGTGCGAGAGCAGCACCTCGTCGCCGCTGCTCATGTCGGTCGCGACCACGTGGAGGGGCAGGTCGGCGGCTTCGAGCCGGCGCGGCCCGAAATGGCGGGCCAGCAGCGCGCGCAGGCCCGCCGACTCGACCAGGTGCCCGCGGCTGCGCCCGACCATGCCAAGCACGCTGCGCCAGCCCCACGGCATGATGTCGGCGCGGCGGATGCCGCGCCACAACTGCTCAAGGCGGCCAGCGCCGTCGACGCCGGGATTGCAGGCGAAATAGGCTCCGTTGATTGCACCCGCCGAGGCGCCTATGACGATGTCGGGCGTCACGCCCCATGCCACCAGCTCGCGCAGCATGCCGACCTGGATTGCGCCGAGGCTGCCGCCGCCGGCAAATACGAAGGCTGTCTTGTCCATGGCTGTCGTCATGGCGCGGTGCGTCCGCGCCGTTTCCTTTGCATGTCGGCTTGCGTGTCCCGACCCTGGAAAAGCATAACCGACAGCAGACCGGCTGGACATGATGGTGTCCCCGAAGCGCCGATCTGCCACGTCCATGCTTCGGGCTAAATAATGCAATTAACCGCCAGGAGAATATTGTCGGTAAGTTCACGCAGGGCTGGCAGCAGGACGGTCCCCCTGGCAGTACCCGCGGCCACGGCAGGGCCTGCCGGGACGCGAAAAGTATTTGGGTGCGCTATTCCAGGAATTCGTCGGGAGAAATCCCAAGCTGGCTGGCCATATGCTCGACCAGCGCCTGCAGGCGGACAACCTTCTCCGATAGCGCCTGGTGTTCCGCGCGCAGTTGGGCAAGTTCGGCGGTCGTCCCGGCACCTCCGTCGGCGCCGCCCTGGCCGCCGCCGTAAGCCGGCTCCTGCGCGGCTTCCAGCCCCGCATCGCCACCCAGCAGATGCATCCAGCGGTGCTCGCGCGCGCCGGGCGCGCGCGCCAGCCGCACTACGAAGGGCGGCTCGCGCTCCGCCAGTTCATCCAGGAACCCCTCCACCGACGAAATATCGGCAAACGCGTGCAGGCGCGCCGTGTTCAGGCGCAGTTCTGCCGCGGTCTGCGGCCCGCGCAGCAACAGCATTGCCAGCAGCGCCACTGACTGGCTCGGCACGGCCAGCGCGCGCTGCATATTGTGCTCGAAGCGCGGCACGCGGCTGCTGCTGCCCTCGAAGACCAGGCTCAGGTGCTTGAGGCCGTCGATGGCGTCGAGGATCTCGGGCTCGCTCACGTTCATGACGGGGGCGCGGGCGGTCTTCTGGTTGCAGCCCGAGGCGAGGGCATTGAGCGACAGCGGATAGGTGTCGGGGACGGTGTGCTGTTTTTCCACCAGCACGCCGAGTACGCGTCCTTCCACGGCGGAAAGGGGCCGCGGCGCGGGGCGGGCGGGGCGGTCGCCAGGCTGGCTGGCGTCGGAGACGGAATCGGGTTGCATCAAGACTCTGGGTTGGACTCGGGCCGCGCCTGCCGGCCTGGCAGCGCGCTCCCATTCAAGCGCAAGGCAGCGCCAGGCGCAACTATGCCATGCCGGCGCCGCCGCACCGCTGTTTGCGCCGGGTTCGTCTCTCGCATTCTGCGGCGTGCCGTCTACTATCGATAGGCCGCGCAGCGACTGGCGGCGCGCGCACCGACTACAGGGGGGCAACATGGCGATTTCGCAGGCGGAAGCGATGGCAACGGGTGCCACGGACGGCGAGGCTGGCGGCGCGGGCGCAACGCCTGACGGCGCCGGCCTGGAAGCGCCGTACTCCACGCTGGAGTCGCGCTGGCACCAGATGTTCCCGCAGCTTGGCGCCGAAGACATGGCACGGGTGCAGCGCTTCGGCACGCCGCAGCGCTGGCGCGCCGGCGAGAAGCTGTTCTCGATCGGCCAGAGCGGCCGCGGCATGTATCTCGTCACCAGCGGCTGCGTGCGCATCGTGCGCCGCGACGGGCTGGGCCGCGAGCACACGATCACCGAACAGGGACCGGGCCACTTCCTGGCAGAGGTGGGCACGCTCAGCGGCCGGCCGGCACTGGTCGACGGCGTCGCCGTGAGCGACACCGACGGCTACGCGATCACGCCCGAGCGCCTGCGCGCGCTGCTGGTGGCCGAGGCCGAACTGGGCGAGCGCATCATGCGCGCGCTGATCCTGCGACGCGTCGGCCTGATCGAGTTCGGCAGTGGCCCGGTCCTGGTCGGCCACGGCACCGAGCCGCTGCTGCTGGCGCTGCAGGCGTTCCTGCGGCGCAACGGCTATCCGCATACCGTGATCGACATGGACGTGGACGGCGACTGCTCGCTGCTGCTCGAGTATGCCCACGCGCCCGCGAGCGACTTCCCGCTGGTGATCTGCCCCGACGGCCGCGTGCTGCGCGCGCCGGACGAGGGCCAGCTGGCGTCATGCCTGGGATTGTTGCCGGAGTTCGACCCGGACCATGTCTATGACGTGATCGTGGTGGGCGCGGGGCCGGCCGGCCTGGCGACGGCGGTGTATGCGGCATCCGAAGGGCTGTCGGTCGCGGTGATCGACTGCCGCTCGCCTGGCGGCCAGGCTGGCGCCAGCGCGCGCATCGAGAACTATTTAGGCTTCCCTACCGGCATATCCGGCCAAGCGCTGGCCGGACGCGCGTTCGTGCAGGCGCTGAAGTTCGGCGCGCATATCGCCATCCCGCTGGAAGTGAAGGCCCTGCATTGCGGCACCGACCCGATCCGGCTCGAGCTGGTCGACGGACGCATGATTCCGACCCATACCGTGGTGATCGCCACCGGTGCGCAATACCGGCGGCCCGGCATCGAGTCGCTCGAGCGCTTCGAGGGGCGCGGCGTCTACTATTGGGCTTCGCCGGTAGAGGCCAAGCTGTGCCGGCACGAGCCCGTGATGCTGGTCGGCGGTGGCAATTCGGCCGGGCAGGCGGCGGTCTACCTGGCGTCGAACGCCGCGCACGTGCATATGCTGGTGCGTGGTCCCGGGCTGGCCGCGACCATGTCGCGCTACCTGATCGACCGCATCGGTTCGCTGCCCAATGTCACGTTGCATACCCATGCGCACATCACCGCGCTGATGGGCAACGGCTGGTTGTCGCGGGTGCGCTACGACGCGCCAGGCGAGAGCCCCGCGCCGGTGGAAATGGACGTGCGCCACCTGTTCCTGTTCATCGGCGCCGACCCCAATGCGAGCTGGCTGCGCACCTGTCATGTCGAGGTTGACGACAAGGGCTTTGTGCGCACCGGAGGCGGCGATCTTGGCTGCGCGGCAGCGGTGCCCTATCCGCTGCAGACCAGCGTGCCGGGTGTCTTCGCCATCGGCGACGTGCGCTCGGGCTCGACCAAGCGCGTTGCGGCAGCGGTGGGCGAGGGCGCCGCGGTGGTGGCGCAGATCCACGACTACCTGGCGAAGGTCCAGCTGGCGACCGCAAGATAGCGCAAGCCTCAGCCTTTTGCTTCGCGCTCAAGCAAGTCCCGCTTGCGCGCCACGCCCCAGCGGTAGCCTGACAGGCCGCCGTCACTGCGCACCACGCGATGGCACGGAATCGCCACTGCCAGGTGGTTCGCCGCGCAGGCCTGCGCCACCGCGCGTACCGCCCGTGGCGCGCCGATGCGGGCAGCGATCTCGGCATAGCTGGCGGTGCTGCCCGGCGGGATCTCTTGCAGCGCCTGCCAGACGCGCTGCTGGAAGGCGGTGCCGCGCACGTCCAGCGGCAGCGCCAGACCGGTCGATGGCGCCTCGACAAAGCCCACCACCTGCGCCACCAGTTGCTCGAAGCGAGCGTCCCCGCCGATCAGGTTGGCCCGCGGGAACTGGTCCTGCAGCTCCTGAATCAGCGTCTGCGGATCGTCGCCCAGCAGGATCGCGCAGACGCCGCGGTCGCTCTGCGCAACCAGGATCGCTCCCAGCGCGGACTGGCCGATGGCGAAGCGGATATCGGTGCCGGCGCCGCCGGCGCGGTAGCGCGACGGCGTCATGCCGAGTACCGCGTCCGCAGTCTCGTAGAAGCGGCTGTTGGAGCCGAAGCCGGCATCGTAGATGGCCTCCGTCACCGATTCGCTGCTGCCCAGTTGCGTGCGCAGCTTGCTGGCGCGGTGCGCGGCCGCGTAGGTGCGCGGAGTCAGGCCGGTCGCGGCCTTGAACAGCCGGTGGAAGTGGTAGGGGCTGACGCCGGCTGCGCGCGCCAGCTCGTGCAGCGCGGGCAAGGTGTCGGCGGCCTCGATGCGGCGGCATGCTTCGGCCACCATGGCGGCGTGCTGCGCGGCCAGCGCCGGTGGCGCGGCGCGGCGGCTTGGCCGGTAGCCTGCGGCTTCGGCCGCCGAGGCGTTGTCGAAGAATTCGACATTGGCGGGGTGCGGCAGCCGCGACTGGCTGCTGGGCAGGCAGTAGACGCCCGTGGTCTTGACCGCGTAGACGAAGCTGCCGTCGGCGGCGGGATCGCGCGCCAGCACGCGCGCCCAGCGCGGGTCGTTCTCGATGGCAGTGGCGTTGTCATGGCTGGCGGCGTTGCGGCGGGGCCCTGGCATGGATGCAGGCATGTCGATCCTCAGCTGGCGTCGTGGAAGATGATGCCGAGCGTGTAGCGCTGGCCCGCATGCAGCCGGCTGACGCCATGGCGCAGGTTGACCCGGTAGCTGCCCCGGCTGCCCTGCACGGGCCGCTGGCTGACGGCGAACACCACCGCATCGCCCTGGCGCAGCGACACCACTTCGGGGCGCGACTGCATGCGCGGGCGCTGCTCGGTCATCACGAACTGGCCGCCGGTGAAATCGCGTCCGGGCTCGGACAGCAGCACCGCCACCTGCAGCGGAAACACATGTTCGCCGTACAGGTCCTGGTGCAGGCAGTTGTAGTCGCCGGGGCCGTAGCGCAGCAGCAGCGGCGTGGGGCGCGACTGGCCGGCCTGGTGGCAACGCGCCAGGTAGTCCGCATGCGCGACCGGAAAGCGAGTGTCGAAACCCATGGCGGCGTTCCAGCGGTTGGCAACGGGCACGAGGCGCGGGTACAGCGCCGTGCGCAAGGCGCCGACGATGTCCGGCAAGGGATAGGCGAAGTACTTGTACTCGCCCTGGCCGAAGCCGTGCCGCGCCATCACGATGCGCGAGCGGTACAGCCCGTCCTGCTCGTAGCACGCGGCGAGCGCCCGGCATTCCGCTTCGGCCAGCAGGCCTCGGATGGCCGCGCAGCCATAAGCATCCAGCTCGCTCTCCAGCGTGGCCCAGTCGATGCCATCGATGCGCGCGCCAATGGCCGCTTGCGATGGCGGCTGGCGCCCGGTTTCCTGAGGTGCCGGCACGGGACGGCGCGGTCCGCCAGCCGCCGTCGCACGTGCCTGGGGACCCTGTGCCTGCTTGATCGTCACTGCCGTTCTCCGGTGTTGGCTTGCATGGTGCCCACTTTAGGCCCGGCAATCGGTCGTGGCACTCCGGGTCTTGCTTTTGAATTCTGCACGAGAAATTGCCTTGACAAGACAGATCTGTCTACAAATAATGAGACAGGTCTGTATCATTGTCGAGGCGTGACACTCGTGGACGACACAGGCCGCCACACCAACACCCTTCGCCTTGCTGGAGAAACCCGATGTCCGCACAACCCGAAATCCGCCCGCCACTGCCGCCGTTCACCCACGATTCCGCCGTCGCCAAGGTCCGCGCCGCCGAAGACGGCTGGAACAGCCGCGACCCGGAGCGCGTGGCGCTGGCCTATACCGTCGACAGTGCCTGGCGCAACCGTGCAGAGTTTGCCAATGGGCGCGCGGATATCGTCGCTTTCCTGCAGCGCAAATGGCAGAAGGAACTGGATTACCGCCTGATCAAGGAGCTGTGGGCGCACGACGGCAACCGCATCGCGGTGCGCTTTGCCTATGAATGGCACGACGATTCCGGCAACTGGTACCGGTCGTATGGCAACGAGAACTGGGAGTTCGATGAGGCGGGACTGATGCGGCGCCGTTTCGCCTGCATCAACGATGCGCCGATCCGCGACGCGGACCGCAAGTTCCATTGGCCGCTGGGGCGTCGTCCGGACGGGCATCCGGGCCTGAGCGAGCTGGGTTTGTAAGCGAAGACTGCTGTTGTGTCCTGCCTCTCCCGCACGCGGGAGAGGGCGCCAGACAATCGGCCAAGCCAGCGCTACTGCATCTTGTCCAGGTTGCCGATCCGCACCAGCATTTCCGTGAACATCTGCATGTCGAGGTTCAGGTCGCCCACTTCCTTGTACTCGCGCGCATTGTGCGCGGTGTACTTCTTGCCCGGCATCGCCGGCCCGAAGTTGATCGCATTGGGCATCAGCTTGGCGGTGGTGCTGCCCGCGGTCGCGACCGGCTTGGCTTCCAGTCCGGTAGTGTCGCCAAAGATATTCAGCAGCGTGGACAGCCAGGCGCCCTTGGGGTCGCGCGCCATCCAGTTGCCCTGGTCGTACTTGATCTCCACCGGCCCGTGCGTCGCGGCCCAGCCGAAGATGCGCTTGGTGATGCGGGCGCCCAGTTCGTCTGGCGTGCGCCCGCGCGGCATGCGCACGTTGGTGACCACGTCGACATACTCGCCGCGCTCGCGCACCAGCGTGGGCGACATCGTCAGCGGCCCCATGAAGGCATCGCGATATGCCACCTCCATCTTGTTGCCGAGGTAGTCCAGCCCGTACAGGTCGTTCAGGTAGCGCACCGCGTTAAGGTAGTGGTTGTCGGCAAGGCGCACGCCGCTGGCCTGCAGGAACAGCGCCAGCCGCGGCAGCGGGTTGACGCCTTCCTCCGGGCGCGAGCCGTGCGCGGATGCGCCGGTGACCTTGACTTCGACTTCATCGCCGTCGCGCTTCACGTCGATCGAGAATTTGCCGCGCGGCGCGTTGCGACGCACGAAGTCCGCCTTCGCCTGTTCGAGGGCCGCGGCCACCGCGGCGGCATCGCCGCCGGCAATGCGCGCGGTGGCGGTCTCGGGAATGGCATTGGCCGAGGCGGCGCCGCGCATGGCCACGATAACGGGGCCCTTGTCGTCTGCCTTGCCGCGTTCGGCCTTGCCGTCGGCCGACTTGATGCCGAACGAGACCGTCAGGGTGCCGGCGCCTTTCTCCGCGACCACGGCCGGGTACTTGCTGTCGAGCACGATGTTGTACTCCGGCAGCGGGGCGTGCTGGCGGTAGTACTTCATGCCGTCGCCGCCGGTTTCTTCGGTGGTCTCGATCATCAGGCGGATGGTGCGGTCCAGCGGCACGCCGCTTTCCTTGACGGTCTTCATCGCATACAGCACGGCGGCGATCGAGCCCTTGTCGTCGATGGTGCCGCGCCCGTAGAGCGCATCGCCGACTCGCGTCAGCCGGAACGGATCGAGGCGGGTGCCGTCGTCCAGCACCCATTCCTCGGCTACGGCCGGAACCACGTCGGCGTGCGTCAGGATGCCGAAGGTGTCCTTGCCTCCGCCAGCCAGCGTGACTTCGAACACGCGGTTGTCCACGTTGCGGTAGGCCAGCCCGAAGTCGCGCGCCATGCTTTCCACCAGCTTGCCGAACTCCACGATGGCGGGGTTGTCGTGCTGGGCGATCTTTTCATCGCGCACGGTACGCAACGCCACCATCTTGCCGATGGTGTCGATCACCGCCGCCTCGTTGTGGACGCGGTTGTAGACGCCCAGCAGGCGGCCGATATTGACCAGGTTGTCGCCGGCCAGCGGCGCCTTGGCTTGCCAGGCCGCCACGGCCGGGGCGGCCGCCGGCTCGGCCTTGGCGGCGGCGGCCATGAAGGCCTGCAGGTCGGCCGTCGCGGCGGTGCGGGGGCTGCTGACCAGCGCCTCGAGCGCCGGCTTCTTCAGGGTTTGCGCCTGCCCCGGGTGCGCAATCAGCAGCGATAGCGCAAGCAGGGCAGCCCACCGGCGTGGCGTCGGCCGGTGGTGCGGGCGGCAAATTGGGGTCATTGCAAAGCAGGGTGTCAGGTTGGATGCCGCATGATAGGGCACTCGCCAGGGTTTGCCGAAGAAATATGCCGGAGAATGCGCGCGCGCGGCGTGTCCCAGGCCGCAATAGCAGATTCCTATGAACTAATGATAGCTAAAAACAATTGGCTTGTTTGAAACGATGAATTGTACAAATCACATTCCGGTCGACAGAATGGGGCCTTCGCTGCAACACGCAGCCGAAACAACCGCATGAATCCAGACCAAGGAGTGATTCCGATGCTGCAATCCCGTGAAGGCCAACGCGTTCCCAATGTTTCGTTCCGCGTCCGTGAAGACAACGAGTGGAAGACCGTCACCACCGGCGAGCTGTTCAGTGGCAAGACCGTGGTCGTGTTCTCGCTGCCGGGCGCCTTCACGCCGACGTGTTCGTCCACCCACCTGCCGCGCTACAACGAACTGGCGCCGGTGTTCGCCAAACACGGCGTCGACGACATCCTGTGCGTGTCGGTCAACGATACCTTCGTGATGAACGAATGGGCCAAGGACCAGGAGTCCGAAAACATCACCATGATCCCCGACGGCAACGGTGAATTCACCGAAGGCATGGGCATGCTGGTGGACAAGGCCGACCTGGGCTTTGGCAAGCGCAGCTGGCGCTATTCGATGCTGGTGCGCGACGGCGTGGTCGAGAAGATGTTCATCGAGCCGGAGGAGCCGGGCGACCCGTTCAAGGTTTCGGACGCCGACACCATGCTGAACCACATCGCCCCGGGTGCGCGCAAGCCTGACCAGGTGGTGGTGTTCTCGAAGGTGGGCTGTTCGTTCTGCGCCAAGGCCAAGCAGCTGCTCGACGACAACGGCTTCGATTACATCGACGTGCCGCTGGACAACAAGGTGCGCGGCAAGGTGCTGGGCGCCGTGTCGGGCGAGATGACCGCGCCGCAGGTCTTCATCAACGGCAAGCTGGTCGGCGGCGCCGAGGCGCTGCAGAAGTACCTGGCCAGCTAAATGGCCAGCTTAGTGACCAGCTAAGCCGCCCGGATCCATTCGCTTCCGCTTGCGCGGGACCGGCAGTCGCCGGACCCGATGGCACCGTCTTGCCCGAGTTCGCTGGCAAGGGCAGGGCGGTGCCATCCAGCCCGTTGATTGACCTCTGATTCACGCCATGACAACCAAGGAACCGTACGCCATGACTACTATCCAGGCCGACGTCGCCGTGATCGGCGCAGGCACCGCCGGCCTTGCCGCCTACCGGGCCGCGATTGCCGCCGGCAAGCGCGCCGTGATCATCGAAGGCGGCCCGTACGGCACCACCTGCGCCCGCGTCGGCTGCATGCCTTCGAAGCTGCTGATCGCCGCCGCCGAGGCCGCGCACGAACTGCGCCACACCGCGCCGTTCGGCGTGCACGTGGATGGCCAGGTCCGCATCGAGGGCCGCGAGGTCATGGCCCGCGTGCGCGGCGAGCGCGACCGCTTTGTCGGCTTTGTCGTGCGCGGCGTGGAGAGCATCCCCGAAGCCGACCGGCTCCGCGGCTACGCCCGCTTTATCGACAACACCACGCTGGAAGTGGACGGCCGCACGACCGTGCGCGCCAGCCGCGTAGTCATTGCCACGGGCTCCAAACCTGCGCTGCCCGCACCGTTCCAGGCTTTTGGCGACCGCCTGATCGTCAATGACGATGTGTTCGCATGGGAAGAACTGCCGGGCAGCGTGGTGGTGTTCGGGCCGGGCGTGATCGGGCTGGAGCTCGGGCAGGCGCTGTCGCGCCTCGGCGTGCGGGTGCGCGTGTTCGGCGTCAGCGGTTCGCTCGGGCCGCTGACCGATCCGGCGATTCGCGCCTATGCGGCAAAGGCCTTCAACGATGAGTTCTACCTCGACCCGGATGCCAAGGTGAGTGAAATGGGCCGCGATGGCGACCAGGTGGTGGTAACTTATGCCGACCGCGAAGGCCGCAGCGTGACCGAGCGCTTCGACTACGCGCTGGCCGCCACCGGCCGCGCGCCGAATGTGCGTGGCCTGGGCCTGGAAAACACCGGCCTGGCACTGGACCAGCGCGGCGTGCCGGTGTTCGATCCCGAAACACTCCAGTGCGGCAATGCGCCGGTGTTTATCGCCGGCGACGCCAACAACATCCTGCCGCTGCTGCACGAAGCCGCGGACGAGGGCAAGGCTGCGGGAGAGAACGCCGCGAGCTATCCGCAGGTAAGGCGGCTGGCGCGCCGGGCGCCGCTGGCGGTGGTGTTCTCCGACCCGCAGATCGCGATGGTCGGCCAGCGCTACGCCGACCTGGCGCAACGCGGGGAAGGCAGCTTCGTCACCGGCGAAGTGAGCTTCGAAGACCAGGGCCGCAGCCGGGTGATGCTGAAGAACCGCGGGCTGATGCATGTCTACGCGGACAAGGCGAGCGGTCGTTTCCTGGGCGCGGAATGGATCGGCCCCCGTGCCGAAAACATCGCACACTTGCTGGCGTGGTCGTACCAGCAGGGCCTGACTATCGAGCAGATGCTGGGCATGCCTTTCTACCACCCGGTCGTGGAAGAGGGACTGCGTACGGCGCTGCGCGACGCGGCGGCCAGGCTTGCGGCATGACGGTTGCCCGCGATTGCTAGACAGGTCTGTCTGTCATAGTATGACGCATACGGGCCGGCGGCGAGGAAACGCCGCCGGCCCTGCCCATTTCCTCACCAGCCTTTCGCCGCGCCACCATGGCCAATCCGTCCGCCCGCGACCGCATCCTCGATACCGCCGCCCGCCTGTTCTACCAGGAGGGTTACCGCGCCACCGGCATCGACCGGATCATTGCGGAATCGGGCGTCGCCAAGATGTCGCTGTACCGGCATTTCGCTTCCAAGAACGAGCTGATCCTGGCCTTCCTGGAGCGGCGCCATGACGAGTGGATGGCCTGGTTCCGCGGCGCAGTCGAGGCCCGCCTGGCCGCGCGCCCGCATCTGGACGTGATTGCCGACGCACTGGCCGACTGGTTCGCCGCGGACTTCCGCGGCTGCGCCTTCATCAACGTGGTCGCCGAGGCCGGCGGCGATGCCCGCGCGGCTGAACAGGCTGCCGCACACAAGGAAGATCTGGCGGCGTTCATTGCCGATATCGCCACCCGGCTCGGGCTGAGCCAGCCAGTGCAGGTGGCGGAGGAAGCCATGCTGTGCGTTGAAGGCATGATCGTGCGCTACCAGATGCACCGCGACCCGGCGGTGATCGAGGCCGGAAGGCGGTTGCTGGGCCGCTTGCAGGGCGACTGAGCAGCTTGGCCACGAGGCAGCGACAGAAAGCTGTCCCATTGTGCGCCATTGCACTACGGCATCAACGGAAAATGTCTCTCCACTGACACATTCAGGTTACAATTCAAATGTAATTACGAATTGTTCGCATTCGTATTCGTAATCAGAGATTTCCACTGGCAATCCGTCGCCGCTTCCGGCGCACGGCACGCTACATTTCCGTTCCTGAGTGATGTCCTATCATCCGATCTCCCGGGCCAAGCCGCGCCTTGCCCGTTCCCGGCTGACGCCTCCCCGCGGCCTTTCACTGACCACCCTGGCCATTAGCCTGCACGCCGGCGGCGTGTTTGCCCAGTCGGCGGCCACACCCGAGGCCGCCTCCGGCGCGGCCGCCGAGCTGCCGGCCGTGACTGTGCGTGCCTCTGGCGCTGATGAAACTGCAACCGGCCAGGTGCACGGCTTCGTTGCCAGGCGCAGCGCCACCGCGACCAAGACCGATACGCCGGTGATGGAGACGCCGCAGTCGATCACGGTCATCACGCGCGACCGGATGGAAGCGCAGGGTGCGCAGTCGGTCCAGCAGGCTATCGGCTATACCGCCGGGGTCTATGCCGGGCCGTACGGCAATGACGCGCGCGGCGACTGGGGCAAGTTCCGCGGCACGGACTTCACGCAGTACCGCGACGGGTTGCTCAACCAGGTCGGCTTCTACAACAACGTGCGCGCCGACGTTTACGGGCTGGAGCGCATCGACGTGCTGCGCGGCCCGTCGTCGATGCTGTTCGGGCAGGGCGCGGTGGGCGGCATCCTGAACCTGGTCAGCAAGCGTCCGCAGGCCGAGGCCGCGCGCGAGGTCGGCGTGCAGTTCGGCAACTACAACCGCAAGCAGGTGCAGGCCGACCTGACCGGGCCGCTCGATGCCGAGGGCAAGTGGATGTACCGGCTGGTGGCGCTGGCGCGCGACAGCGACACGCAGGTGGACTATGTGCCCGACAACCGCTACCTGATCGCGCCGTCGCTGACATACCGTCCCAATGCCGATACCTCGTTCACGCTGCTGACCAATTTCCAGCGCGACGAAAGCGGGACCTCGGTCGGCTTTTTCCCGTGGCGCGGCACGCTCTATCCGAACCCGGGCGGGCAGATTCCCGATCACCTGTTCATCAGCGAGCCGGGCTATGACCGCTACAACGCCGAGCAGACCTCGGTAGGCTACGAATTCCAGCACAAGGTCAACGATGCGCTGACCGTCCGCCAGAACCTGCGCTACTCGCACAGCACCGTGGACTACCGCAGCATCTACGCCGCCGGTTTCACCGGCGCGACGCACGGCTGGGTGCCCGGCAGCAGCACGCTGATGCGTCGCACGGTTTACCTGAACCAGCCGACGCTGAATGCCCTCGTGGTCGACACGCAGGCACAAGGCAACTTCCGCACGGGCCCGGTCGACCATACGCTGCTGGCCGGCATGGACTACCAGCATGCCGAGATCACCGGCCGCTCGGGCGTGGGCGGCACCGCTGCGCCGCTGGATGTGTTCAACCCGGTCTACGGTAATTTCACGCTGCCTGGCACGCGCGACCTGAACCCCAGCAAGCAGATCCAGACCGGCGTGTACCTCCAGGACCAGCTGTCGTGGAACAAGTGGCTGCTGATGCTGGGCCTGCGCTATGACTGGTCGCGCGCGGCACAGGACAACACGCCTGCCGCCAGCCGCGAAGACAACGAACTGACCAAGCGCGCCGGCCTGATGTACCGCTCGGACATCGGCCTGAACCCGTATGTCAGCTACACCGAGTCGTTCCAGGGCCTGCCCGGCTTCAACCGCTCCAACCAGGCCTTCAAGCCGCTGCGTGGTTCGCAGTGGGAGGCGGGGATCAAGTACCAGCCGCCGGGCAAGAATGCTTCGCTGACGGTTGCGGCATTCGACATGCGCGAGAAGAACCGGAAGACGGCTGGCGTGGTCAACGGCATTCCTGACCAGGTGCAGGTGGGCGAAGCCCGCACGCGCGGCATCGAGGTCGAGGCATTGGCCTCGCTGACCAATCGCCTGGACCTGATCGCGACCTATACGTACCTGGATGCGCGCGTGATCGAAGGCAGCGCCGCCGAGGTCGGCAAGCGCCTGGCCAGCACGCCGTCGAACATGGCTTCGCTGTGGGCGAATTACCTCTTCAAGCTGTTCGGGCTGCCGGGCTTCGTGGCCGGCGGCGGCGTTCGCTATGTCGGCCCGAGCTACGACGGCACCGACCAGAACCGCGTCGGTGGGGTCACGCTGTACGACGCCATGATTGCCTACGACCACGGTCCGCTGCGCGTCGCGCTGAACGCCAACAACCTGTTCGACAAGCAGTTCCTGACCACCTGCCTGGCACGCGGCGATTGCTACTTCGGCGCGCGCCGTACCGTGGTCGGCAGCGTGACGTACCGCTTCTGACGCACCCTCTAGGCTGCCAGCGCGGTATCGATGGCGCGCTGCAGCCGCTCCATGCCGAAGGTCACATCCTGCACCGTGCCGTTGACGAAGAACGACGGCGTGCCCCGCACCCGGCAGCGCGTGCCGCCGTGCTGGTCGGCGCGGATGCGCGGCAGGTGCCGGTGCGTGGACATGTCTTTGTCGTAGCGATCGAGATCCAGGCCGGCCACGCCGGCGTAATGGCGCAAGGCGTCGGGTTTCAACCCCTGCGGGTGCTCGTAGAGCATGCGGTACATCTGCCAGAAGCGATCCTGCGCCGCGGCGGCCTCGGCGCACTCGGCCGCCGGCTCGGCGGACGGGTGCCAGTTGGCCATCGGGTAGTGCCGGTAGACAAAGCGCACCTGCGGGCCATAGTGCTCCAGCAGGATCTTCATGGCGCCGTAGGCGATGCGGCAGTAGGAGCATTCAAAGTCGCCGTATTCGACGACGGTGACCCTGGCGGTATCGGGGCCGACGGCATGGTCGGCGGCGGTGACGGCGACTTCCAGCATTGGCGTTCTCCGGTGCGTGCGCGGCAAGGCATGCGCGGATTCCGGTCGGGAGGTTCCAGTGTAGACGCCGCGGACGCCAGGCCAAGGACCCGGCAGCCAGCCGCTACACGCCGCGGTTCCGGAGGGCGGACCGGCTATGGCACGATCGACAGGAACAGGTAGGCAGCCAGGATCACCAGGTGCACGACGCCCTGCAGGATCGTGGTGCGGCCCATGCCCAGCGTCAGCGACGACACCACCAGCGTCAGCAACAGCAGCACCATGTCCTTCGGTCCCAGCCCCAGTTCGAGCGGCTGGCCGATCCAGATAAACACCGCCGCCACGGTCGGGATGGTCAGCCCGATGCTGGCCAGCGCCGAACCGAGTGCCAGGTTCAGGCTGGTCTGGATGCGGTCCGCGCGCGCGGCGCGCAGTGCCGCCAGCCCCTCGGGCAGCAGCACCATGGCGGCAATCACGATCCCTACCACCGCGGCCGGCGCACCCGCCTTCAGCACTGCCGCCTCGACCGACGGCGACAGCAGCTTGGCCAGGCCCACGACCAGCACCAGGCAAGCCACCAGCAGCACGCCGCTGGCCAGCGCCACGCGCGTGGGCGGCGGCGGCGCATGCTCGTTCTCGTCCGAACTGCCTTCGGCCAGGAAATAATCGCGGTGCCGGATGGTCTGCACGAATACGAACGAGCCGTACAGCACCAGCGACATCACGCCCGAGAACGCCAGCTGCGCCGGCGTCAGCACCGGCCCCGGCGACGAGCTGGTGTAGTTGGGCAGCACCATCGTCAGCACCAGCAGCGCCGCCAGCACCGCCATGGCGGCATTGGCGCCTGGCGCCTGGAACGCCTGCTCGCGGTGGTGCAGGCCGCCGACGAACAGGCACAGCCCCACGATGCCGTTGCAGATCAGCATGACCGCGGCAAACACCGTATCGCGCGCCAGGCCGGCTTTCTCCGGCCCTGACGACAACATCACTGAGACGATCAGCGCCACTTCGATCACGGTCACGGCAATCGCCAGCACTAGCGTGCCAAACGGTTCGCCCACCTTGTGCGCGACCACCTCGGCGTGGTGCACGGCGGCAAATACTGCGCCGGCCAGCGCCACGGCCACCAGCGCGATCAGCCAGCCCTGGCCGGGCACCAGCCAGGCGAGGGCAAGCGTGGCCGCGGCAGCGACCGGCGCGCCGACGGTCCATGCCGGCAGCTTGTTGGAAGTGAGTGCCATCCCTGTGTGTCCTTTCTTGTCGTTATGCCGTGCCGGGCGGCACGGGCGTGCCAATGCAGGCACGCATGATAGCTTGGAGATATGCCGCAAACGCCACTTTAATGACTCTAGCAGCAGGGGTATGGCAAACGAGAAGGCTATGAGTTCCCGTTATTTGATAGAAATTCGCTGAAATTGACAGGGATTCAACGGCATTGGGAGAGTGGTGCCGGGCCGGAAGGTGTTCAGTTGGACCCTGGCGGATCGTCCTTGGCGGCGTAAGGCGAGTGGGCGGGCGGCCGCTCGCGCAGCGCCGGATGGTTACGCAGGATCCAGCGTGCGGCAACTAGTAGTGCGACCAGACACCCGAAAAAATACGCGCACAAGGCGACAACGTTTTGCATGGATTGACCCCGGGGATGTCGGCTCTTGTGGCCGGTGTGCGGGGCAGTATGCGCAGCATTCTTATCGCCCGACACCCTCTTGACGGAGGGCACGTGCCGTTCGATGCCGGCCCTGCCCTGGCTTGCACCGGCTTGGGCACGAATCAGTCGGCGTCCGGGATCGGAGCGCCGGTGATCTTGGGCGCCGGTTCTGCACGCATGGCCTCGGCGGGAAGCAGCTTCAGGAAGGTGCGGGCGACTTCGGGGTCGCGGCAGGCAAGCCAGTCGTCCCATTGCTCGCGCGGGAGGACGACCACTGAACGTTTCTCGTCGCCGGGCTTGTGGAAGCGCTCCATTACCGGATGCTGCGCGGAGTTCACCGTCAGCATGGTGAAGGACGGGGCCGCATCGGGCCAGCCGCGCCACAGGCCGGCGATGCCGAAGGCAGGCTCGCCTGGCAGCCAGACGCGCCAGCGCACCGGCTTGCCGGGCGGCCCGCCCGGCACCGCGTCTTCGGGGTAGGCGTACTCGTAGAAGGCCGTGGCCGGCACCAGGCACAGTTGCCCCTGCCGCCAGTAGCGGGCGAACGCCGGGCGCTCGCCGACGGTTTCGCTGCGTGCGTTGGTGGTGTCGTAGCGGCGCGAACCGGGCGGGATGCGCTGCCGTGGCACCATGCCGAACGAAGCCAGCTCGGCATGCCGAACACCGTCGTCCGTGGCGCGCACGATCGGCGCCAGGTAGTCGGGATAGGTTTCGGCCTTGAAGACGCCCGGCGGCGGCTCCACGCCGAAGATGTCGCGCAGGATCTGGCGCTGGACCGGGGCGTAGTTGGTGCACATGCGCTGACCTCCCTGGCGAAATGTCCGCCGTGATCGCCATATTGTCGCCTCGTAGTATCGTCGGCGCCGGGCCGCATGGCGTCAAGCGCACTGCGCGTTGCCCCTGGGCATGGCAAAAACCGTCAGGTGCGCTGGCGGATTCGGTTATTGCCCGCCGGCCCGGCACTGCCGCACACTGCTGCGGCTGTCGCGCCGCGCGGCACCGACGATCACAGACGATAACAGGCACCATGTCCCGGGCGGCGTCCGTGGCAGGCAGCCGGACATACCTGACATACAGGAGACACCATGCGCGATTACGCCCAGGCCTACAACGGCTTTTCCTATGACGAGGCGGTGGCCCGGCAACTGCACGGCAGCCTCGATGCGATCAATGCCTGCGTGGAATGCTGCGACCGCCATGCCGAGCCCGGCCGCATCGCGCTGTACTGGGAAGGCCGCGACGGCAACTCGCGCAGCTGGACGTTTGCCGAACTGCAGGCGCTGTCGGCGCAGTTTGCCGGCTTCCTGAAGGCGCAGGGCGTGCAGCCGGGCGATCGCGTTGCGGGGCTGCTGCCGCGCACGGCCGAGCTGCTCGTGACCATCCTCGGTACCTGGCGTGCCGGTGCGGTGTACCAGCCGTTGTTCACGGCGTTCGGTCCCAAGGCCATCGAGCACCGGCTCAACAGCTCGGGCGCGAAAGTGGTGGTCACGGATACCGTCAACCGTCCCAAGCTCGATGAGGTGGAGGGCGCGCCGCCGGTCGTCACCGTGGCCGGCACCAGCGAAGCGCGCGGGGACGTGGCCTCCGGCGATTTCAGCTTCTGGACCGAGCTGGCGCGCCAGCCGGCCAGCTTCGAGCCGGTCATGCGCGGCGGCGCCGATCCCTTCCTGATGATGTTCACTTCGGGCACCACCGGGCCGGCCAAGCCGCTGCTGGTGCCGCTGAAGGCCATCGCCGCGTTTGCCGGCTACATGCGCGACGCCGTCGACCTGCGCGACGAAGACGCATTCTGGAACCTGGCCGACCCGGGCTGGGCCTACGGCCTCTACTACGCGGTGACCGGGCCGCTGTCGCTGGGGCATGCCACCACCTTCTACGATGGCCCGTTCACCGTGGAAAGCACCTGCCGCGTGATCCGCAAGTACGGCATCACCAACCTGGCGGGCTCGCCCACCGCGTACCGGCTGCTGATCGCCGCCGGGCAGGCCGTCTCGGAGCAGTTGCGCGGGCAGCTGCGCGCGGTCAGCAGCGCCGGGGAGCCGCTGAATCCAGAAGTGATCCGCTGGTTTGCCAGCGAGCTGGATGCGCCGATCCACGACCACTATGGCCAGACGGAACTCGGCATGGTGCTGTGCAACCATCACGCGCTGTCGCACCCGGTGCGCATGGGCGCCGCCGGTTTTGCCAGCCGGGGCCACCGCGTGGTCGTGGTCGATGACGAACAGCGCGAACTGCCCGCCGGGCAGCCCGGCACGCTGGCGCTGGACCTGGAACGCTCCCCGATGTGCTGGTTCGGCGGCTACCACGGCACGCCCACCAGCGCGTTTGCCGGCCACTACTACCTGACCGGCGACTCCGCCGAACTCAATGACGACGGCAGCATCAGCTTTATCGGCCGCGCCGACGACGTCATTACCACCTCGGGCTACCGCGTCGGCCCGTTCGACGTGGAAAGCGCGCTGATCGAGCATCCGTCCGTGGTCGAGGCCGCGGTGATCGGCAAGCCGGACCCGGAGCGCACCGAGCTGATCAAGGCCTTCGTCGTGCTCGACCGGCAGCACGCGGCCACGCCCGAACTGGCCGAGGCGCTGCGCCAGCATGTGCGCAAGCGCCTGGCCGCCCACTCCTATCCGCGCGAGATCGAGTTCGTGGCCGAGCTGCCCAAGACCCCCAGCGGCAAGGTCCAGCGCTTCATCCTGCGCAACCAGGAAGTGGCGCGCGCCCGCGAGGCGGGCCCGGCCTGAGCCCGGACGCCCCTGGTCCGCTTCCTATAATGAGGAAGCGGTTGCCAGGTCCCCGGCGGTGATGGAGGCCGCGGCGCCGCGCCAGGCGCGCCCGCAGGCCGGGCGCACGTCTTTTCATCTCCAGACCATTCGGGCGAGGCGATCAAAATGCAGACTAGCGAAGCGGTGCTGACGCAGGCGCGCGCAGCCTTGGCGCATGTGCCTTATCAGGGGCATGTTCTCCATCCCACTATCCAGTTGCGGCTGTCGGACGGCGCGCTGATCCTGGAAGGCGAGGTAGCCGATATCGTCGACAAGACCCGCGCGGCCACCGCGCTGCGGCGCGTGGACGGCGTGACCAGCGTGATCGACCACCTGCGCGTGACAGACGGCGGCGCTACCGTTGGCGACGGCGAACTGCGCGATGCGGTATGCGAGCGCCTGCTCAATGCCATCGAGTTCCGTAGCTGCAGGATCTGCGCGCGCGTCAAGGGCCAGCACGAGACCGTGCGCGAGCCCGTGGGCGAACGCAGCGGCTGGATCGAGGTCGAGGCGCACGACGGCGTGGTGACGCTGTGGGGCCAGGTGATCAGCCTGTCGCACATGCGCCTGGCCGGCGTGCTGGCCTGGTGGTCGCGCGGTTGCCGCTGCGTGGTCAACGAACTGGTGGTGGCGCCCGCCGAAGCCGACCGCGACGATGAGATCACCGAGGCGCTGATGCTGGTGCTGGAGACCGATCCCTTCGTCGACGCCAGCCAGGTCACCGTGCATACCGAAAACCGCGTCGTCACGCTGGAAGGCTGCGTTGCCAGCGAGAACACGCGCCGACAGGTCGAGCGCGACGCGTGGTACGTGCAAGGCGTGGAGGACGTGGTCAACCACATCTCGCTGCGCGCCTGATCTTGCGGCGGCCTAGCCCGGCATGCCGCGCCGGGCCACCGCATCCTCCATGCGCCAGTAGCGCCGTCGCGCCCGCAGCGCGAAGCGGGCGCGATAGTCCGACATCGACATCGCCGTGATGCGCTGGAACAGCCGCCGGAACGCGGCCGCGTCGCTGTAGCCGCAGGCTTCGGCGATCGCCTGCGTGCCGTGCAGCGTCACCTCCAGCAGCATGCGCGCGCGCTCCACGCGCAGCGTGTGCAGGTAGTCCAGCGGCGTCATGCCGGTAACCTGCCGGAAATGCCGCAGCAGGGTCCGCTCGCTGACTGCCGCGGCCTGCGCCACCGCTGCCAGCTGGTAGGGCTCGGCCACATGTTCCTGCAGCCACTGGACAGCCCGGTAGACCGGGCTGTCCGCCGTGCGGCTGAGCCAGCGCTGCGAGACCAGCGCCGGCACGCTGCGCTGGCGTTCGGGCTGGTAGAGCATCAACTGCGCGGCGGCCTGCGCCAGGTCGGGGTCGTGCAGGTGGCCCAGCACGCGCAGCATGAATTCCACCTGCAGCGCGGGCGCTACGCAAGAGAACACTTGCCCGTGCACGCTCATGGCCTGGTCCGCGCCGAGATCCGTGCGCGGGAACTGGTGCGTCATCCAGCTCTGGTACATCCAGGGCGCGCCGGTACGGGCGCCGTCCAGCAGGCCGAGCTGCAGCGGCAACAGCATCCCCGACGAGCACGCGGCAAGCCAGCCCCCCGCTGCCACATGGCGCTCGACCATGCGCAGCGCGGCGGTATCGCGGCGGACGATGTCGCCAAGCTGGTGCGCATTGCTGGCCAGCAGGGCCGGGATCACCAGCAGCGAGCGGCTGCCCGTCGCGCGGGTGCGGCGCGTGGAGGCTTCCAGGCCGGGCAGGTCGGCCGACAGCATGCGGCCATTGGCGCCGCACAGCTGCCAGCTCAGCGTCGGCGCGGCATCGGGTCGCTGCAGGCTGGCCACGCCGGCGACGGTGCGCAGCACGTCGAGCGTAGTGAAGAGGGTGCCGGGCATCGCATGGGGCAGCCATAGCAGGCGGACATGCAAAGGTGTTGCGGACGCGGTGGGAGTGTCGGGGACCAGGGGATCAGCGGGGACGCGCATATCGGGGGCGGTTGGTGCAGGGTCCGATCGCGGGCCAGCGTGGCGGGATCGGCATTGTGATTGGCGATATTGATCCTCCACATGCTTGCTGGCAAGGGCTAGCATCTTGCCGTTGTGCCGTGGACGCCGGCATTGCGACACGGCATGGCCCCCAGCAAGATTCCAAAAAGACCCGAACAAAACCAACCCGAGGAGCTTCCATGCCGTTTTCCGTTCGACACGTTGCCGCCGCCGCCCTGGCACTTGCCGGCGCCGGCCAACTGGTTGCTGCCGCCCAGCCCGATGCCGCGCTGCTGGCCGCTGCCCGCACCGCCCAGCCGGCGGTGGTGCAGTCGCTCAAGGAAATGGTGTCGATCGAATCAGGCAGTGCCAACGTACAGGGCCTGGCCCGGATGGCCAGCTACACCGAGAAGCGGCTGCAGGCGCTGGGCGCCACGGTGGAGCGCGTACCGGTCACCAAGGGCCCGGGCACCATGGTCAAGGGCACGTTTGCTGGCAACGGCAAGCGCCGCATCATGCTGATCGCCCACATGGACACGGTCTATCCGGAAAACACGCTGGCGACGCAGCCGATCCGCGAGGAGGGCAACCGCCTCTACGGCCCCGGCATTGCCGATGACAAGGGCGGCATCGCGGTCATCCTGCATTCGCTGGAGATCCTGAAGAACAAGGGCTGGCGCGACTACGCGCAGATCACCGTGCTGTTCAACCCGGACGAGGAAGTGGGTTCGGTCGGCTCCGGTGAAACCATTGCCGCGCTGGCCGCCCAGCATGACGTGGTGCTGTCGTGCGAGCCGACCGCCGCCAAGGATGTGGTCAAGGCCGAATCGCTGCTGCTGGGCGCCTCCGGCACCGCCACCGCCACCATGCAGGTCAAGGGCCGCGCCTCGCATGCCGGCGCCGCGCCCGAGCGCGGCCGCAATGCGCTGGTCGAGCTGGCCTACCAGCTGCAGCAGACCCGCGACGTCGCCACGCAGGTGCCGGGTTCGCAGCTGAACTGGACGCAGGCGCAGGCCGGCACCGTGCGCAACCAGATCCCCGAAAGCGCGGTGGCCTACGGCGACGTGCGCACCACTGCCAGCGGCGCCGCCGACAAGCTGAAGGTCGCGCTGCAGGACAAGGTCAGGTCGGGCCAGCTGGTGCCCGACACCCAGACCACGGTGACGATGGAAGAAGGCCGCCCGCCGTTCGTGGCCGACGCGCGCGGCCGCGCGCTGGCCAGGCGCGCGCAGGAGATCTACGCCGAGCTGGACGGCCGCACGCTGGCGCTGGCCGAAGGCACCGGCGGTGCCACCGACGCCAGCTATGCAGCGCGCTCGGGCAAGCCGGCGGTGGTGGAGAGCTTCGGCCTGGCGGGATTCGGCTACCACGCCCGCGACGAGTACATCGAGCTGGATTCGATCGTGCCGCGGCTGTACCTGATGACGCGGATCCTGGAGGATATCGGGCGCAACTGAGTGGGCGCAACTGAGCGGGCGCGACCAAGGCCTGCGCCAGTGTGCGGAGCATGACACCCGCGGGCGCCGATGTGGCGCTTCTAGTCTGTTCCGGACACCTGGGTCATGCGCGGCTGGCGGCCACATGCCCCGGCATCCTGCTACAGTGTCATGGCCGCCATGCAAAGTGGCGGCCATGACAAGACATAGTGGGGAGACCGCAGCATGAACCGCAAAGGCCTGGTCGATGCCGCCTCGGCATTGGAAGCCCTGGCGGCCGGCAATGTGCCGGCTGCCGCGCAAGTCGCGGCAGGCGCCGCCGCGCTGGAGAAGATCCATGCCGATTACCCGGGCTGGCGCGATGTCGGCGATGCCCTGTTCGGCCTCAAGGCCCTCGCCAGCGGCTCTGCCATGGACCTTGACGCCAATGGCCGCCAGCGCGCCGGCCGCCTGGCCGACGTCGTGCGCAGCCTGATCGACCAGATCTGAACGGCGCGGCTACAGCATCGACTCGATCGGCAGGATCGACAGGAACCAGATGCCGAGCCGGCGCCACCAGCTGGTGTTGGGTTCGGTGTCGTAGCGTACTACCTCGTCGCCGCGCCGCTCCAGCCAGTACAGCTTGCCTTGCTCGTCTAGCTTGACCTGGTAGGCCACTTCCGGCACCACCGTGGCGAAGGTCGATTCGATGCGTCCGGCCAGTGTCGGGCTGTCGATCACGAAGCCCAGCTCCGTATTGAGGTGGGCCGAGCGCGGGTCGAAATTGAACGAGCCGACGAACACGCGGCTGGCATCGACGCCAAAGGTCTTGGCATGGAGGCTTGAGCCGGAACTGCCGAACGGTCCGGCGCGGTCCTCTTTCTTGCCCGGTGCCGCCGACCGCCGCAGCTCGTACAGGTCCACGCCTGCCTCCAGCAGCGCCTTGCGGCGCCTGGCATAGCCCGAATGGACGGCGGCGACGTCGGTTGCCTCCAGCGCGTTGGTCAGCACGCGCACGGCAACGCCCTTTTCGGCCAGCTGCGAGAAGTAGGCGGTGCCGGCGGTGGACGGGACGAAGTAGGGCGAGACCAGGTCCAGCTCGCGCTGGGGCTCGCCCAGAATCTCGCGCAGCTGGTGCGCGACCAGCGTGTCGCGCCCCGCCTCGCCAAGGGCCTTGGCGGGATCGTCGCTGACGATGCGCGTCCTGGCCCACTCGAACTCCAGCGTGCCGTCCAGCATATGCTGCACGTCGGGCACCTCGCGCAGCGCCGCCACGTAGGCGGTAGCGGCCGGGTTCTGCTCGACAGCGCGGGCGCTGCCGGCCAGCTCGTGCAGGCGCTCCACGCTGACCGGCGGCACCAGCCGGTCCACCGGGTATGCCGAAGCGCTGGCCCAGTAGCGGTCGAAGTCGTGCGCCACGTCGGCGGCGGCGGGGCCGATCGCAATCACGTCCAGATCGGCGAACAGCACGCCGTCCGTGGCCCCGAAGTATTCGTCGCCGACATTGCGTCCGCCGATGATCGTGGCAACGCCGTCGGCGGTGAACGACTTGTTGTGCATGCGCCGGTTCAGGCGCCGGAAATCGGTCAGGAAATTGAGCGCCTTGGGCCGGCGCAGCACGAAGGGGTTGAAGATCCGCACTTCGACCTGCGGATGCGCGTCCATGGCCGCGAGCAGCTCGTCCATGCCGGACAGGCCGTTGTCATCGAGCAGCAGGCGCACGCGCACGCCTCGGTCGGCGGCCTCGTGCAGCGCTTCCAGCAGCAGCGTGCCGGTCAGGTCGTTGCGCCAGATGTAGTACTGCACGTCGAGCGTGCGCTGCGCGGTGCGCGCCAGGTGTATGCGCGCGGCGAAGGCGGCGTGAGCGTTGTTCAGCGGGTGGATGCCGCTGAGTCCGGGGTGGCCGGCCAGCGCGGCCGCGACCGCGCGGCCCAGCGGCGTGGCTGCGGCCTCGGCGGGTGTGATGGCGGTGGATTCGGTGCGGTGGTCCAGCGGCGGCAGCGCACAGCCGCCCAGCAGGGCGGCGCAGCACAGCACCAGCGAACTGGCGTGCAGGCGGTGGTGGGGCACGAACGCAGCGTCTGTGGGCAATGGCATGGCGATAATCGGCGCGTCCCGCGGGCGAGGCTGCGCGTGGCGGCAATGTCCACCATGTTGCCATGCCGGGGCGGCGCCTGGTTTATCCGCGCCGTTGCCATGCCGGCGCGCGGACTTCAATGACATTCCGACCCTCTCCCGCGAACGGGAGAGGAAGAGGAGACACCAGCAGGGGCGAAACGCTTGCGGCTTACGAAGCCGCCACCACTCCACATGCAATGCGCCCGCCCGCATTGCCGGTCGGCTGTGTCTTGTAGTCGTCAGGATCCTTGTGCACAACCACTGCGCGCCCGATCACGCTGTTGGCTCCGGTACCCACCGACAGAGACGGCAGCAGCATGCTGACCCTGGCATTGCCGCTGGAGTCGGCGGTGATGTTGTTCATGTCGCCGGCGTGGTGATCTGGCGTGGTCATCTGGCCGTGCGGCTTGCCACCCGGATTGAAATGGCCGCCGGCACTCATCGCGTCGGGCGCGGAACAGTCGCCTTTTTCATGCACGTGGAAGCCGTGGACGGTATTCGGTGGCAGTCCGGTGATCGCGGCGGTCATCAGCACGCCGCCCGGCTGCTGCTGGAATGTCACGGTGCCGGCGGTGTTGGTGCCGCTCTTGGGCTGCAGCGCGGCCGCGGCGCGGGCACCGCTCGTGGCCGACGACGATGCGGCCGAAGCGCTGGCACTGGCGCCGGTAGCGCTGGATGAGGCCGAGGCGCTCTTGCCGGAACCGGAGCAGCCGGCCAGCACCACGGTGGCGGCAACGCAGGCGGCCAGGGGGATAAGCACTTGTTTCATCGGAATCCTCTTCTCGTCGTGATTTCGGATGAAACAGTATAGGTCGGGCAACGCGCTCGCGGCTTCCGGTTTTGTCCTATGCGGCACGTTTCGGGTGGTCCGGCGCTTGCAGCTTGCGCCAGCGCGCAGGTCAGGCCGCCACCGCCAGGGGCTGCTGTACCGCACCAAAATGCGGGTGGCGCGAGAACAGGTCCGCCGCCCAGTTGACGAACACCCGCACCTTGGCCGAAAGGTGCCGGTTCTGCGGATACATCGCCGAGATCGGCAGTTCGTCGGTCTGCCAGTCGGCCATGATCTCGACCAGCCTGCCGCTGGCCACGTAAGGCTCGGCCATGGCGCGCGAGATGCGGGCGATGCCATGGCCTTCCAGCGTGCAGCCCACGTAGACCTCGGGATCGTTGGTCGAGATCGCAGAGGGCAGCAGCACCTCGCCGCGCTCCGGGCCGCGCGCCATGGGCCACGGCATCTCGCGCCCGTTGCGGTTCGACAGGTAGTTCACCGCCTTGTGCTGCGCCAGCTCGGCCAGGTCGCGCGGCGTGCCGGCGCGGTTCAGGTAGATCGGCGAGGCGTAGAACGCCAGCTTTACGTGGCCGATGCGGCGGGCCACCATCGATTCATCCAGCGGGATCCCCACGCGCAACACCACGTCGACGCCTTCCTGCAGCAGATCGATGGGCTTGCCGTTGATGGTCAGTTCCAGCTTCAGGTCGGGGTAGGCCTGCAGGAAGTCATTCAATGCGGGCACGAGGACCAGGTTGGCCAGCGGCGCGGTGGTGTCGACCGACAATGTGCCGCGCGGCAAATTGTTCTGCCGCGTCAGCGACTGCTCGGCTTCTTCCACGTCCGCGAGGATGCGCACGCAGCGTTCGTAGTAGGCCGCGCCATCGTTGGTCACGCTGATGCGGCGCGTGGTCCGGTGCAGCAGCTTGACGCCGAGGTGCGTCTCCAGGTTCTGGATCAGGCGGGTCAGCGTGGCCTTGGGCAGGTCCAGCGATTCGGCGGCGCGCGCAAAGCTGCCGACGTCCACGACCCGTGTGAATGCCTGCATTGATACGAGACGGTCCATGATGAGGTTCCGACGAGAGATCCGAACGGCGTGCCGCGCGCGCTCGTGACGCGCACGGCGTGGCTGGCTGTTGTTATTGGGGGAGTTGCTGCCGGCTGGCTGGCGCCGGATGCGCGGGGGCGCGGGCCGGCGTGGGTTTGTCAGGGCGTGCAGCGCCCGCAACGAGGGCAAAGTTGCGAATCGCGCCGTGCGTGCCAGGAGCTGGAGTGAATCACATTTCCGATGACCTTGTCACGCGTGGGGTTTCGGTCGTCGTCAGCAGTTCGATTATTCCAATCCCGGAACAGTGCATTGGCGTTCTCTCGCTTTATCCCATCCTCGTCAATCACCATAATCCGTTGCATCGCAACACTCAAGCGCATTGTTTTTCCCGTGCGCCGGACGCCATGCCAAACAAGCCAGGCCAACGCCAGAATGCCGCTCCCGCCGCCACCGGCCAGGGCGAGCCGCGCGTGGCCGAGCATACGGTAACGAGCGACGGCCGCGAGATCGCGGTGTGCGTGTGCTACCCGCCGGGCTATCCCGCGCCAGGCGCCGAGGCGGCCACGTGGCTGCCCTGGCTGGTGTACCTGCATGCCGGCGGCTTTGTCGATGGCGGCCTGGAGCATGCACGCAAGCTGGTGCAGGACCTGGCCACGGCAGTGCCGGCCGTGGTGGTGACGCCGGCCTATTCGCTGGCGCCCGAAAACCCGTTCCCGGCCGCGCCCGAAGACGCGCACAGCACGGTGCAATGGGTGCTGCGCAATGCCCGGCGCCTGAAGCTGGACAAGACCCGCTTCGCACTGGTGGGCGAGGAAGCCGGCGGCAACCTGGCGATCGCGCTGGCGCAGATGCTGCGCGACCGCGGCACCGCGCAGCCGCGCGGCCAGTGGCTGATCCGGCCGGTGACCGACCCGTGCCTGCAGCACGCGTCGTGCGCGGGCTTCGGCAGCGGGCAGGTGCTGATGGAAACGTTGCGGCGCATGGCCTGCAACTATCGCGATTACTTGCCGACGCCGGCGGACAGCGTGCATCCCTATGCCGCGCCGGCGATGGCCTCGCGCCTGGCCGGGCTGCCGCCCACGCTGGTCCAGGTCGCGGAACAGGATACGCTGCGCGCCGAAGGCGAAGCCTTCGCGCAGCGCCTGGGCAAGGCCGGTGTGCCGGCCCAGGCCATGATCATGCCCGGCGCCTGTGGCGACGGCGTGGAAGAGACCCATGACGCGTGTCAGGCATGGGTCGACGAAGGTGCGCGGTTCCTGCAGCGATGTCTGGCTGCGGCCGACGATACCTCACCCCTGACCGAACGCCCGGCTGGCGCGAGCGCCAGCCGGCCTGGAGCCAAGCCCGCCGGCTGAGCCGCTCCAGCCAATCGCCAGCCGGCTCTGTATCGGCCAGAGCCAGGTCCGCCGGTTTGCATGGGCGGCCCTAAGTCCGACCATCCAATCTGAATCGGTTCCGATCCGCCCTGCGCGAACCGGCAGGCGGCGTTCGGCCATTTGCTTTTCCGGTTGAAGAAAACCCGAACAGGAGTTTGAGAAATGCAGCAGCAGAAGCGACGTACCCTGATTGCTCTTGCCATCGTCGTGGTGCTCGGTGCCGGCGTGGCCGGTTCGGTCCTGCGCCCGTGGCACAGCGGCGAGGCCCATGCCAACACCCCGCCGCCGGCCCCGTCGATCGAAGTGGCCGCCGCGGTGGGCCAGACCATCACCGAGTGGGACGAGTTTTCCGGCCGCCTGGAGGCGGTAGACCGCGTGGAGATCCGCCCGCGCGTGGGCGGCACCATCGATGCGGTCCATTTCCGCGAGGGCGCGCTGGTGAAGAAGGGCGATCCGCTCTTCACCATCGACCCGCGCCCCTACGCCGCGGAAGTCGCACGCGCCGAGGCCGCGCTGGCCGCCGCGCAAGTTCGCGCGGCGCATGCGAAAACCGAGGGCGAACGCGCACAGCGGCTGCTGGACGACAACGCCATTTCGCGCCGCGAGTTCGACGAACGCATCCACGCCGCGCGCGAAACCAGCGCCAACGTGCGCGCCGCGCAAGCGCAGCTGGAAACCGCGCGCCTGAACCTGGCCTATACCCGCATCACCGCGCCAGTGTCTGGCCGCGTTTCGCGCGCCGAGATCACGGTGGGCAACCTCGTGGCCCCGGGCGTGGCGACGCCGCCGCTGACCACGGTGGTGTCGGTGTCGCCGATCTACGCGAGCTTTGAGATCGACGAGCAGAGCTACCTGCGCTACACCGCTCCCGGCGCGGGCGGCGGGCAGGCTAACCTGCCGGTCTACCTCGGCCTGGCCAACGAAGACGGCCATCCGCACCAGGGCAAGATCCAGTCGGTCGACAACCGGCTCGATACGCGCAGCGGCACCATCCGCGTGCGCGCGGTGTTCGACAACGACGACGGGCGCCTGCTGCCGGGCCTGTACGCCAAGGTCAAGATGGGCGGCGGCGCGCCGCATGCGGCGGTGCTGGTCAACGACCGTGCCGTCGGCACCGACCAGGGCAAGAAGTTCGTGCTGGTGGTCGACAAGGCCAACAAGCTGGTCTACCGCGAAGTCGAGCTCGGGCCCAACTATGAAGGCCTGCGTGTGATCCGCAAGGGGCTGAAGCCGGGCGAGAGCATTGTCGTCAACGGGCTGCAGCGCGTGCGGCCGGGCGACACGGTGCAGCCCAAGGCCGTGGCCATGGCTTACCGCAGCGAGCTTGAGCCGCGCCAGGCAGCGCCTGACCGCAAGCAGGCCGCCAGCGGCAAGGGTGACGGCAACGAAGGCAAGCCGGTGAGCTGATCAGCCCACCGACAGCAGAAAAACGCTAGCACTTCCCCGTAGATGTGGATGGCGCCCGCCACGGCGGGCCGCCAGGGGGCGTGCTACGCCAACGCAGGCCAATGCAGGCCAATGCAGGCAGAGACCAACATGAATCTCTCTAAATTCTTTATCGACCGCCCCATCTTCGCGGGGGTGCTGTCGGTGCTGATCTTCCTGATTGGCGCCATCTCGATGTTCAAGTTGCCGATCTCGGAGTACCCGGAAGTGGTGCCGCCTTCGGTGGTGGTGCGCGCGCAGTATCCGGGCGCCAACCCCAAGGTGATTGCCGAAACCGTGGCTTCGCCGCTGGAAGAGCAGATCAACGGCGTCGAGGACATGCTGTACATGTCGTCGCAGTCCAACAGCGACGGCCTGCTCACGCTGACCGTGACCTTCAAGCTGGGCACCGACCCCGACAAGGCGCAGCAGCTGGTGCAGAACCGCGTGTCGCAGGCCGAGCCGCGCCTGCCGGAAGACGTGCGCCGGCTGGGCATTACCACGGTCAAGAGCTCGCCGGACCTGACCATGGTGGTCCACCTGGTCTCGCCCAACGACCGCTATGACATGACGTACCTGCGCAACTACGCGGTGATCAACGTCAAGGACCGCCTGGCGCGGATCCAGGGCGTGGGCCAGGTGCAGCTGTTCGGCTCGGGCGACTACGCCATGCGCGTGTGGCTCAACCCCGAGAAGATGGCCGAGCGCCAGCTCGCCACCAGCGACGTGATCAAGGCCATCCGCGAGCAGAACGTGCAGGTGGCGGCCGGCGTGATCGGCCAGTCGCCGTCGCTGCCGGGCGCCGACCTGCAGCTGTCGGTCAATGCGCAGGGCCGCCTGGGCACGGTGGAGGAGTTCGGCGACATCGTCGTGCGCACCTCCGCCGACGGCGCCGTGACCTACCTGAAGGACGTTGCCCGCATCGAGCTGGGCGCATCCGAGTACGCGCTGCGCTCGCTGCTGGACAACAAGCCGGCGGTTGCCATCCCCATCTTCCAGGCGCCGGGCTCCAACGCCATCCAGATCTCGGATGACGTGCGCAAGACCATGGAAGAGCTGAAGCAGAACTTCCCGGACGGCATCGACTACAGCATCGTCTACGACCCCACGCAGTTCGTGCGCCACTCGATCGAGGCGGTGACGCATACGCTGTTCGAGGCCATCGCGCTGGTGGTGCTGGTGGTGATCCTGTTCCTGCAGACCTGGCGCGCGTCGATCATTCCGCTGCTGGCGGTGCCGGTGTCGATCGTCGGTACCTTCGGGCTGATGCATGCGTTCGGCTTCTCGATCAACGCGCTGTCGCTGTTCGGACTGGTGCTGGCGATCGGTATCGTGGTTGACGATGCGATCGTGGTGGTGGAGAACGTCGAGCGCAATATCGAGGAAGGGCTGACGCCGAAGGAAGCCACCTACAAGGCCATGCGCGAAGTCAGCGGCCCCATCATCGCCATCGCGCTGACACTGATCGCTGTGTTCGTGCCGCTGGCCTTCATGACCGGCCTGACCGGGCAGTTCTACAAGCAGTTCGCGCTGACGATCTCCATCTCGACCATCATCTCCGCGTTCAACTCGCTGACGCTGTCGCCGGCGCTGTCGGCCCTGCTGCTGAAGAGCCATGACGCGCCGAAGGACTGGCTGTCGCGCGGCATGGACCGCGTGTTCGGCGGCTTCTTCAAGCGCTTCAACAACTTCTTCGGCCGCAGCGCGGAAAGCTATGGCCGTGGCGTGAAGGGCGTGATCCGTCGCAAGGGTTCGGTGTTCGGCGTCTATGCGGTGATGCTGGCGCTGACCTGGGGCGTGTTCCAGCTGGTGCCCAAGGGCTTCGTGCCGGCGCAGGACAAGCAGTACCTGGTCAGCTTCGCCAAGCTGCCCGATGGCGCCACGCTGGACCGTACCGAGGACGTGATCCGCAAGATGAGCGAGATCGCGCTGAAGCATCCGGGCGTGGAATCGGCCGTTGCCTTCCCGGGCCTGTCGATCAACGGCTTCACCAACAGCCCGAGCGCCGGCATCGTGTTCGCGACGCTAAAGCCGTTTGAAGAGCGCAAGAGCGCGGAGCTGTCTGGCGCGGCCATTGCCGCCGATCTCAACAAGAAGTATGGGGCGATCCAGGATGCGTTTATCGCGGTGTTTCCGCCGCCGCCCGTGCAGGGCCTCGGCACCATCGGCGGTTTCAAGCTGATGATCGAGGACCGTGCCGCGCTGGGCTATGACGCGCTGTTCGAGGCGACCAATGCGTTCGCCACCAAGGCGCGCGCCACGCCCGAGCTGACCGGCATCTTCAGCAACTACCAGGTCAACGTGCCGCAGCTCGACGTCAAGCTGGACCGCGTCAAGGCCAAGCAGCTGGGCGTGCCGGTGACGGAAGTGTTCGACACGCTGCAGACCTACCTGGGCTCGGCGTACGTCAACGACTTCAACAAGTTCGGCCGGACCTACCAGGTCAAGGTGCAGGCGGATGCGCCGTTCCGCGCCCATGCCGAGGACATCCTGCAGCTGAAGACGCGCAATGCCGCTGGCGACATGGTGCCGCTGTCGTCGCTGGTGCAGGTGAAGCAGGGCTTCGGCCCGGACAGCGTGGTGCGCTACAACGGCTTCACGGCTGCCGACATGAACGGCGGGCCCGCGCCCGGGTTCTCGTCGGGCCAGGCGCAGGCCGCCGCCGAGCGCATCGCCGCCGAAACACTGCCGAAGGGCATGAAGTTCGAGTGGACCGAGCTGACCTACCAGGACATCCTGGCCGGCAATGCGGGTGTGTGGATCTTCCCGCTGTGCGTGCTGCTGGTGTTCCTGGTGCTGGCTGCCCAGTACGAAAGCCTGACGCTGCCGCTGGCGGTGATCCTGATCGTGCCAATGAGCCTGCTGGCCGCCATGACGGGCGTATGGCTGACGCAGGGCGACAACAACATCTTCACGCAGATCGGCTTCATCGTGCTGGTGGGGCTATCGGCCAAGAACGCGATCCTGATCGTCGAGTTTGCGCGCGAGCTTGAGCATCACGGCCGCAGCGTGGTGCAGGCGGCGATCGAAGCCAGCCGCCTGCGCCTGCGCCCGATCCTGATGACGTCGTTCGCGTTCATCATGGGCGTGGTGCCGCTGGTGGTGTCCAGCGGTGCCGGCTCGGAGAT
>NZ_JAGIQA010000035.1 GCF_017814975.1 Cupriavidus consociatus | reverse complement strand
CCTCGAACCTCGTCACAAGTCAAGGGTTCGCGGGGCAAATTGCGATTTTATTGGCGGCTTAACTTGGATGGATTGGGGTTGGCGCTCACGCGCAACACGCTTCCTGGTAGTACGCGGTTTCTCAAGGACATGCTTTTGCGTCATTCACGTCAGGTACTCACTGCAGGGAAGGCTGATGAAACAGTGTCCGACGCTGGAGGCCCATTGGCCGGCCATTCAGTATTCACTGGGCATCTAATTGAAGCGCTACGTGGGAAGGCTGCAAGTGAAGCAAACGTTATTACAGCGAGCAACGTCATGGCATATGTTTACGCCAAAGTTGCAAGCGACAGGGACTCCAACCAAACACCTCACTACGGGCACTTTGACGGCGATGGCGACTTTGTCTTCAGTGCGCCAAGCCTAACCGAGCTGGAGGCAAGCGAATCCAAGGATCTTGATCGCTTGATCACTGTTCCTTATACAGAGGAACTACGTACACCTGAAATCTTGGCAAGTAAAGCTCAGCGGGTGAAGGCGCTACTAGCAGCTGAGAGTAGTGCGATTGAATTGCACGACTTTCTGGTCGGGGAAACGCGACGGTTTCTCGCGTTGACCGGAGAGGATGCCTTTCCAATTTCATCAGCATGGAACCAAGTGGAGTTCGTTGAGCGACTAAGACGGTACGAAGAGTCCACGTCCGACCTAGCTGCGCTGCTCGCGGCGGTTGCCTATTGGGCTAAGCCAACACATCTGTCAACGCTACAGAAGTGCTTAGCACGATCTTGTGATCGGCTTGATGTTCGTGGCGGTCTATCGGTATGGCTCGAATTACGCTGGTATCCCCTCATATTACAGACTTACTACGCGGGCATAGCTGCTGTGGACGCACAGCGATACGAGAGCCTGTCAGCGCTTTTCTATACCCCGCTGTCAACAATTGATAACTCCTCGCCGAATCCCGTTCTCGTTGAAGCCATTGGCAACTGCATACTCGAACTCAACCGGACGAATGTCTGGAAGACTATTCCTGGCCATGAACGAAACTACGCCCCCTTGAGTGAGTACCTCTACAAGATCGTCCAACCTCGTATTGATGACTTACTTTTCCTCGGGAAGAACTACGAATCCGCATTCGACACATTCGAGGTGTTGCTTGCCCTAGCTGTAGCGGATATGCGCATTATGCGAGGTTCCGGGGTCTGGGGACCTGTGGGCCGATTCGGCTGGAAGCGGCATGGCGCTTCTGCGCCTTACGAGCGAATCCTTCAACAGGCTAGGGAGCAAGGGGAAGCCTGGTTACCCCTCCGGGCAGGGCTCTTCGGAGGAAGCGTCGAACGCTTTGAGCGTGTTGCTACGGAGTACGGAAACATAGTTGCAAGGCTTTCATGGCACTGAGGACCTGTAACGCCTCAACGAAACCTGCTACGAAGCGGCAGACGTCTCGGCGGACGTCCTCACCTGCGCTGAGCCGAATCGGACTGATCGGCTGGTGTTGGTGATGGCGCCCGAGACGTGCCGGGCTACGAACTGATTGTCCTCTGCGAAAGCTCGGCGCTCTCAATCGGGTTGGAGCGGCTGAGGAAGGAGGCGGGGGCGTGCTACGCGTCCGCGAGGGGGGTGTTCATCGGGGGCACGGCAGCAGTTGGGCAGCGGGATCACGCAACCCGTTGATGACCTAATCCCGCCTTCATCGTGAGACTTTGGCGCCGCCATCAAACCGCACCTCGTCCCACAAAGGCCAAAACTTCCCGACTAGCCTTTCACGCGGAAACGACGCAATCGCAGCCGTAAAAATGCGTGCCGTCTCCGGGTGTGCTGCTGCCCGGGCTGTCTGCGGTGGACACCCTGCCGCTACGCTGATCGAAGCGGTTCCCGATCTGGTGGGACTCGCCGATATCGCCGATGCCGTCGGCATGTCCCGCCAGAACATGCGCAAGTTGATGATCGGCTATCCCGAGTCTTTCCCGGCGCCGGTGCATGAAGGCAGCACCACACTCTGGCACTTGCTGGGTGTGCTGGTATGGCTGGATCAGCGCGATTACAGCATTGACCCGATCCTGTTGGATGTCGCCGCCACGGCCATGCAAGTCAATCTTGCCCGTTGCGCCAGGCAGGTGGTGCCTGCCATGGCGCGGGAGTTGCGGGCGCTGGTGGGGTAGGGGGCACCGCGCCGGAAGTCAGACGAGTGTTCGATAGCTGGGGCGGGCGAGAGAATCGACCGAACCGGCGAATCACTCGGCGCTTCCGAACAAGCCAATTCCTAGCGGCGGATCACCATCAACCACGCGCAGCCAGAAACCTCTGCCAAATGGAACGACCAACTTCGTCATAGCGTCTTACTTCACTTCCGAAGGCGACACGATCCGCCACAGTCACAAGCGGCTCAGGCAAGAACGGATCGAACACCAGTTGCCGGATCGCCTGGTCGCCGAGCAGATAGGCTTCCTTGGCGGCCAACTCTACGGGTAACGTGTCGAGCTTGGCATTCGATTTCTCAAGCAGACGCCTGCTCTCGCGATAGCCTTTCACAAGCTCCTTCCCGTTCCACAGGCCGCGAGCCTTCGATTCCAGCCCGGCGTCGAAGTCTCGTACCGTAAAGACCGGTGCACTATTCTCGACGCCCAGGCCGTAGAGCCGTTCGCGCGTATGGGCGACGCCTCCGGCGAGGTTATCCGGCCGAACATACAGGCCTTCCTCGAGTTGCCGCATTCCGACGAGCGCAAGGGCGCGCTCACGTGCACGCAGGGCCGTACGATCGCTTCGTCCCAGGCCGGCGATCAAGACGGCTACCCATGTGCCATCCCAAGGGCGCACTCGCTGCTCTGCAACTCGCCATGCGGATATGTCTTCACCCAGCGCCCGGCCCTCGGAGCCAAGCCGATACGTTCCTCTTCCCGCTGTCTCAATCAGATTGGCATTCGCCAGGCGGGTAAGCGCAACCCGCGCATTGTTGTCCGAGATCCCGAAGAGCGCGCAGGCTCGTATAGCGTCAGAGGCGTCGAGGGTCTCCGTCTCTGATGCCACCAGGAGCTTGAGAATCAGGCGGCGCGCTGCGGGACCGGGAGCACTTTCATCCAATGCAGCTTTTGATGCCTCAGCCATAGGGTAGGGTTCTTCCTGATATTACTATCTTGTACAAAAAATGCGATTCTATGTAATATGTGTATCGCTTCCACGGATGAGAGTCTACCCATGTCAGCCAGGTCACAGTTCAGCACTCACGATGTCCAGAACCAGCCGTTGCCCCTGCCCGCGTATAACGCGTGGTCAACGGATCGCGCATTGCAGGAGGCCGTAGCGCGGCATGGCGGAGCATGGGCGAGCGAGCACCTTGCGGCCTATGGTGAAGTCACGGGCGGAAGAATGATGGAGTACGGCGAGCTGGCCAACCGTCATAAGCCGGTACTGCACAGCTTTGACAGGTATGGCCGGCGCATCGACACGGTGGAGTTTCACCCGGCCTACCATAAGCTGATGGGCCACGCGATGCAGGGCCAGGTTCATAGCTTTTCCTGGCGGCACGAGGACCGGGTTGGCGCGCACGTTGCGCGTGCAGCCCTGGTGTATCTGAACGGCCAGCCGGACGCCGGCACAAGCTGCCCGCTAACGATGACACATGCCGCCATTCCGGCGCTCCGCAAGTCTCCGGCGGTTGCAGACGCATGGATCCCTCGCGTGACAGCCAGCGAGTACGACTCGCGCGCACTGCCTGCTCATGAGAAGACCGCGTGCACGATCGGCATGGGCATGACGGAAAAGCAGGGCGGCTCGGATGTCCGAAGCAACACCACGCGCGCGCACCTGCAACGGGACGGTACGTACGAAATCGTTGGCCACAAGTTCTTCTTTTCAGCGCCGATGTGCGATGCACATCTGGTCCTGGCTCAGGCGCAGGGCGGTCTGAGTTGCTTTCTGATGCCACGTGTTCTCCCTGACGGATCACTCAATGCGGTCCGGATCCAGCGGTTGAAGGACAAGTTGGGCGACTGGAGCAATGCATCTTCCGAGGTCGAGTTCCAGGGAGCGACGGCGAGTCTGGTTGGCGAGGAAGGGCGTGGCGTCGCGACGATTATCGAGATGGTCGCGCTGACCCGGCTGGATTGCATTCTCGGCTCGGCCGCGCAGATGCGGCAGGCAATTGTCCAGGCACTCCACCACACGAGTCAGCGCAAGGCATTCGGACGTTTGCTGATTGACCAGCCTCTGATGCGCAATGTCCTGGCCGACCTGGCACTGGAGAGCGAGGCCGCCATCGCGCTTGCGATGCGTATCGCTTCCGCTGTGGATGCGTCGCCGCGAGATCCGCATGAGGCCGCACTCGCCCGCATCGGGACCGCCATTGGGAAATACTGGGTCTGCAAGCGTACGCCTGCCCATATCAACGAAGCGCAGGAATGCCTGGGTGGGATTGGATACGTCGAGGAGAACATCCTGCCGCGGCTCTATCGGCAGGCGCCTCTGAACTCGATCTGGGAGGGCAGCGGCAACGTGCAGTGCCTGGACGTCCTGCGTGCTTTGCAGAAGGAGCCCGGCGTTGGCGACGCCCTGTTCAAGGAACTCCACACGGCGCGAGGGTTGCATGAGGCCTCTGACCGGCATGTGGCGTGGCTGCAAAAAGCCTTCGAAGACCAGACCGTCCTGGAGGCGCGCAGCCGGCTGGTGGTAGAGCGAACTGCAATGGCCCTTCAGGCGGCGCTGCTGTTGACCTCCGGGAATGACGAGATTGCCAATGCCTTCTGTCGCGCCCGCCTGGCACAAGAGTGTGGCTTTGCATATGGCACGCTGGACCCACATGCGCCGATTGCACTGCTAATCAACCGCGCCAGCCTGATGATCTGACCTTGCGCCGCGAGCTGACGAACACCTGAACCTCATGACCCTGCATCTCTCGCAACTGCTTGCGCAGCGCGCCGCGCTGTCGCCGTCGCGCGAAGCCATTGTGTGCCCGCGCGGACGCTGGACTTTTTCTCAGTTCAACGATCGCTGTACACGGCTTGCTGATGCATTCGCCGAGCTAGGGGTTTCGGAAGGGGATCGCGTTGCGATCTACGCAAGGAATGGTGAGGCCCTGGCCAATGCGGTGTTCGCTGCCGCTCGTGCTGGCGCGACTGCCGTGGTGGTGAACTGGAGGCTAAGCACCGCGGAACTGGCATACATTCTCGCTGATGCCGAGCCTTCCGCTCTCCTGTATGAGGATGAATTCGCTCCTGTCGTTGAACGGCTCGTTGAAGCCCGCTGCGGGGAATCATCCGGGTGGGAGAGCGTGGGCCTGGCGTCGATTACGACAGCATTGTGAACGGGTCCGGACCCCTGGCATCAGGCTCCCGTGAAGTGCGAGCCGATTTGCCGGCGGTCATCATGTACACCTCGGGCACGACTGGGCGTCCCAAAGGGGCGATGCTGTCGCACGAAGCCCTGATCTGGGCCGCTCACGGCAATGCCAATACCCTGGACTGGCGTCAGGATGCGCGATTCCTGCTCGTCGCACCGATGTTTCATATCGGTGGACTGTCTCCGTTGATTACCAATGTGCTGAAGGGATGCACCACCGTTCTTCGGGCTGACTTTGATCCGGCGCAGGTCTGGCAAACCATTGCCGCTGAACGCATCACCAGCATGATGTCAGTTCCGCTGATGCTGCAGGCAATGCTTGCGGTGGCAAAGTCAGCGACGATCGACGCCTCCACGCTGTTGTGGGTGAGTTGCGGCGCGTCAGCAGTGCCGAAGGCGTTGATCGAAGCGTATCTCGACCTGGGCATCAGCGTGCACCAGGTCTACGGCACCACCGAGTTCTGCGGAGCGGTGTCATTCTGGACCGCGGAGATGGGGCTGGCGAAGGCGCACTCGCAAGGCAAGCCACTTCTGCATGGCGAAGTCAGGATCGTCAATCCGGCGACGGGAACCGTACTGCCTGCGGAGGAGGACGGGGAGATCTGGTGTCGGGGTCCGATGGTTTTCTCCGGCTACTGGAGAAATCCGGACGCCACGCAGGCCGCCTTGCATCAGGGCTGGTATCGAACCGGAGATATCGGCCATCTCGACAAGGATGGTTTCCTGTATGTCGTGGACCGTCTGAAGGACATGATCATCAGCGGCGGAGAGAACATCTATCCCGCTGAGTTGGAAGCCGCGATCCGCACAGTTCACGGTGTTGCAGACGTGGCGGTGGTCGGGCGGGCGGATGCAAAGTGGGGCGAGGTTCCCGCCGCGTTTGTGGTGTGCAAGCCAGGCTCGTCCGTGATGGAGGCAGATATCCTGACCGCTTGCAGACAACGGCTCGCCGGGTACAAGTGCGTGAAGACCGTTGAATTCGTCAACAGCCTGCCGCGCAATGCAGTTGGGAAGATCCTGACGCAGGAGCTGCGGGCACTGCGGTGACCGTTGTGAATGTGTCGACCGTTCCTAGTTATCTAGTGCGTCGATTGTCGGAAGTATCGTTCCCTCAAATAGTCGAGATAGGGCCGATACTCTGGTCGACTAGCACGCATACCGCAGCACCCAACGGTCTCCATACTTGCCGAGCAAACGCAAGGGCCAATTCCAGAGTCCTCCCAAAGCCGGCCAGACCCAGCACAATGACAATTCTCCGATTCACACAGATCGCGCTTTCCTGATGGTTGTCATTTGACAACTAGGCATTGCGGATCTAGTATCGGAGATGCCAATGACCCGCGCCAAACACCCGAAGAAGGAAGTTGAAGCCGCACTAAGGTACGCAGAGTCGCAAGGCTGGCGGGTCGAGATGGCGAAGGGGAGCGGGCACGCCTGGGGTCGTCTCTACTGCCCCCGCAATGACAAGGAATGCCGCTGTGGCGAGTTCTGTGCCTCGAGCGTTTGGAACACCCCGAAAAGCCCGGGCAACCATGCCAACGCAATCCGGCGGATCGTTGACAACTGCTCACATCAGCATGAATGAAGACGCCATACACATTGCAGATCACGAACTAGCCATGGAATACGCCTTCACTTTCAGATTCCTGCTGTCGCAGGCTGACCACGACGCCGAAGCACTGGTCGAACGCCTGGGCGAGGCAGGCTGTGATGACGCACTCGTGGGTACCGGCCTGCCAGGACGAGTGGCGTTGTCATTTGTCCGCGAGGCGGATTCAGCGAAGGCGGCCATGGTGAGCGCCCTAGCCGATGCCCGGCGCGCCATGCCGTCCGCTACGCTGATCGAAGCGGTTCCCGATCTGGTGGGTCTCACCGATATCGCCGATGCCGTCGGCATGTCCCGCCAGAACATGCGCAAGTTGATGATCGGCTATCCCGAGTCTTTCCCGGCGCCGGTGCATGAAGGCAGCACCACACTCTGGCACTTGCTGGATGTGCTGGTATGGCTGGATCAACGCGATTACAGCATTGACCCGATCCTTCTGGATGTTGCCGGCACGGCCATGCAAGTCAATCTTGCCCGGTGCGCCAGTCAGGTGGTGCCTGCTATGGCGCGCGAGTTGCGGGCGCTGGTAGGGTAGGGGCGACGCACTGGAAGTCACCGAGCCCGGAGGCATCGCCGCTGTCATCGAACTGCATCTCGTCGCATGACCGGGCATCGTGAAGAGCCAGGCCGGCCCCGTCGGCGCGCTATATCTTCCACAACGACTCATTCTCTCGTGCGCATCTCAGGAAGCTAAAGTTCGACAACTTCACCGAAGACACCAAGGTGGAGACCCACGGGTGCCAGACCGCAGCCCGATCGGACAACATCGTGGCCGATTTCTCGAAGTACCTCTTCGAGGCTGGAAAGACAAAGACCGTCGTGATTGAGCACACGACGGGCACCGATCCGCGGATCAATGGGGATAAGACGGAAATTCCGGACCAGGATTACAGACATTTGGAGCGGGCGATATACAGGGGCGGTAAGCTCCTGACAAGGACCAAGAAGACAGGCGCTCTGGACGAGAGCGAGTTGGCAAAATGAAACCTATCCTTCGCGCAGTCGTCACTCATTTTCTTGCATTGCTGGCCGGGATTTCTTTTGTCTTTGTGTACCCCTTTAGCTTGTCCGACGAGAACGTAACGATCGATGTCATTTACATGCAGTACGCCTGCGGGGACTGCTACGTACAGTACCGCGTGCTAAGGGCTGGTGAAAAAGGGGGGCAGATGCAAGCCAGAACATTCGATAGCGAGAACCTTACCCCGACGCGGTTCATTGGCTGGGATGTCGTTGTGCTATACAAGGGCTCCGACCAGCCGCTTATCAAGTATGTGGACCCAAGCACCGCCTCACGCAATGACTGCATGAGCCCCGTCGTCCGCTTGCGGGGGCGGTTCAAGCGCAAGCTGATCTACACGCTCTTCTACACCGGCGACAGATACGATGGCATCTATTTTGATGCGGACACCGCTTCGATCGTCCCGAACGGCATCCACGGCTGTAGGCCGAGTCGCGGGGCGGCGATCCGATAGCCAATTGATCCTTAACATCAACCGCTGATCCGAGCGGTGCGGGCCAACCCATCGGGTTCACATATCGATATTGCGCACGGGAGCTTTCGAGGGCCACGTCTGGTCCCGGCCGGCCAGAACTATCAAGCGTGCTTCTGTCATGAGACTTCGGCACCGCCATTGAACCGCACCTCGTCGCACAAAGGCCAAAACTCCCCAATGAGCCGTTCACGCGGAAACGACGCGATCGCAGCCGTACTCAAGCCCTCACTGTCGACAGAAATGATTTGCTTGGCCACCGTCCGATACCCAGCACGAAAGTGATTGGCCCCCTTGATCGCAACGACCTTGTACTCAGTAACGTCCACCCCATGCAGCACAAACGGCTCGATATCAAAAATCTGCTCCGCCCGCGAAGCCACGATGACATCGACCCCATCGATAATCAGCCGACACATCGCCCCCAGGTCGAAGCGAACCCCTTCGAACATCGAGCCGGGCCGATTGACGAAACGACCGTCCGTGATGCACTTCACATAGGCATCGGCTTCGATCGGCGCCCCCTGGAACCGGCCTTGCTTGCCCCCCAGCGAGACCCTGATCGTGGCGCCGACACCCGCGCGCTGCGCTTGTGCGACCACGGCTGCGTCATTGATCGATGCGAAACAGCACGTGCCGGCGGGCGGATTGGCGTCCAGTAACGCGCGCAGCAAGTGCGTGCCGTCTCCGGGCGTGCCGCCCCCAGGGTTGTCTGCGTACTCGTTGACGACAACCGGACCCTCTGCCGCCGACAGGGCCAGGGCGATGCCCTCTGCCGGTGACGGGAACGTCGGACGGAATTCCTCGCGATGCGACCAGATCCACTGCGCGACTTCGTCGACGCAACGTTGCCCGAGTGCTGCATCTCCGGTAGTGGTGCACACGACCACCGGGCAGGGTGCCGCTATATCTGCGTACGGAAAACCGTGGAACCACGAGCAGTCGATCACGCCGGACTGCACGGCCAGCTTCTGGCAAACGTCGTTGACTTCGGCCGGGATGAACCCGTCCTGTGTCGTCACGATGTACGGCAGCATCGGCAGGCGCCGCGTTGCGGTGACCGGCGTGAGCCTTCCCCGAATCATCTCAAACAGCAGCTCGACGGCTTCGACGCCCCGTTCATGGAAGTCGGTATGCGGATACAGCTTGCACGGCAACGTCAGGTTGCAAGCATCCCGCATCGCGTCCGTCATGTTGCCGTGCAGATCGTAGACCGCGGCAATCGGGACGCCGGGCCCGACCAGCGCACGAACGGCAAGCGCCAGATCGCCTTCGATGTCCTCGGTGCCGTCGGCGACACCGGCGCCATGCAGGGCCAGTAGCACGCCGTCAACTGGCAGCACGGCGCGAATGCCATCGAGGATTTCCTGCTTCATGGCGGCATACGCGCCGGCTTCGATGGTGCCCGATGGCGTCGCCTGCCCGACGTAGGTGGGAACGAGCGTGGCGCCGGTCTTGCGTGCGCCGTCGATAAATCCGCCCACCTGATGATTCGATTTGTCGAATGCCGCCAGGATTTCGTCGCCCCGATACCGCTCGAACGCGCGCAGTGGCGTCATGCCCGCGAATTCGGCGGCGTATGTGTTGGTTTCGTGGATGAGTCCGGCAACGGCCAGGCGGACGGGCATTGGGCTTGAAGTCACGGGAACGCCTCCGAGAGGTACCTTCTTTGGATGAAAGCTTAGGGCGTTCCGTGCGCTGGCGACAAGCGCGCCCGGCGATGATAAAGATAGCCGGCTCGGTACTGTGGTACGTGTCAGGGATCCAGCCGAACAGGTACGGGCTGACGGAATGGTCTGGCTACCCCTTGCATCGCACCGGACTCCGGCCGGCCAGCGTCTCCGCGTAAGCCTGGAACCGGCGAAGCTCCTCGCGCGGAACGAGCGAGCCGCCGGTGGCCCAGATCACATGCGTTGCATTGCGCATGTCGATCCCGTGATCGCGCACATATGCCTGGCCCTCGGGTGATTCACGCAGCCAGCCGGGTCCACCGATGCCGGCCGCCGCTGAAGGCTCGACTTCCACGCCCATAGACGTCTTGAGCGCGAGCAACTGAACGTAGAGTTGATCGTCGGGGACGGTGAACACGCCGGCGAGCTGGGAAGCCATCAACGGGCTGACCAGATGGGAGGCCTGGCCGACGGCGAGGCCATCGGCATCGGTCCGGTTATCCAGGCCGATGTCATAGACGGATACGGGCGCGTCCGCACCCGAGGCCAGCTGCACCAGTACGCACGGCGAGGCCACGGGCTCGGCAAAGAAGCAGTGCACATATTCGCCGAACAGTGCCTTGAGCCCGTAGGTGATGCCACCGGGCGCGCCGCCGACGCCGCAGGGGAGATAGACGAAGAGCGGATGCGCGGCATCCACGATGCGGCCGGCTTCGGCGAGCTGGCGCGCCAGGTGACGTGCCGCGGCGGCGTATCCAAGGAAGAGCAGGGCGGAGCGTTCGTCATCAACAAAATGACAGCGCGGCGCCGCCAACGCCTGCTCGCGGCCCGCTGCCACGGCTTGCGCGTAGTCGCCCTCATGTTCCACGACGCGCACGCCGCGTTTGCGCAGGCGATCCTTCTTCCACGCCTTGGCGTCCGCGGACATATGCACGACCGCATCGAATCCGAGCGCAGCCGCCATCACGCCGATGCTCAGGCCGAGGTTGCCGGTGCTGCCGACCGTCACCGAGTATTGCGAGAACAGCGCGCGCGCCGCCGCCGTCGCGAGCACGCGGCGGTCACCGTCGGGGTCGAGGATGCCATGCTCGATCGCGATGGATTCGGCAATCGCCAGCACTTCATGAAAGCCGCCGCGTGCCTTGATGGAGCCGGCAACCGGCAATTCGTCGTCACGCTTGATAAACCACGCGCCCTCGGCGCCATCGTTGCCGACGATTGCGCGCTGGAGCCCGGTGGCAGGCATCAGTTGCGATTCCACTTGCCCATGGCTTGACGCCAGTTCGGGAAACAGCGTCGCCATGAGCGGTGCACAGCGCGCAAGGCGCGTCTCGGCTGCCTCGATCAGTTCTGTCGGGGGGGCGGAAGCCGGCAGGGGTTGCCCCAGCCTTGGATTCAGCCAAAGCAGCGGTTGTTTCGATTGAAGTCGTGCTAATACTTCTGTGGGCAGCGGCAGGGTGGTCATCAAGTCGTTTTCCGAGGAATGCCTTATGAGCCATGATCGTAGGCGCTGCAGTCGTGCAAGAATAGCGATGGTTTCTAACGTATGTATTAGCCAGGCTAATCCAAATGCTCGACTCCTCCGTTCTCGGCGCGCTGCGGTGTTTCGAAGCCGCGGGACGCCTGCTGAGCTTCACCAAGGCCGCCGAATCGTTGAGCCTTACCCAAAGCGCGGTGAGCCAGCAGATTCGCCACCTGGAAGACCGTCTCGGCTACATGCTCTTCGTGCGCCAGCCGCGCAACCTGAGACTGACGCCAAAGGGCGAGGCGCTGTTCGAGACGACGACGCGCGCACTGCACGACATCCAGCAGACCATCCAGCGGCTCGGCCTGCCAAACGCGCCGTTGCAGGTCAATTGCCTGCCATCGTTTGCGCTGCAATGGCTGATGCCGCGCCTGACAGAATTCCACCGCGAGCAGCCGGATGTTTCCGTGCGCCTGAAAGCCGAGTTCCAGGCACTGGACAGGCAATCGATGGAGGCGGAAGACATTGACGTGGCAGTGCGTTACGACCCGGTCCGCTACAGCCAAATGCATGCCGACGTATTGCTCGACGAGTTCCTGATTCCGGTGGCCACGCCCGAGTACCTCGCCCAGCACCCTGGACTATCTGGCGGGGTGTCGCTCGACGGCGTCGTGTTGCTGCATGACGCATCGCCGTGGGTCGGCGCAGCCGAGTTCGTGGAATGGCGCACATGGCTTGAGGCCTTTCACCCGGCATGGATTGCGCAGCTGGAGGGGCCGCAATTCAATCTGTCGAGCCTTGCGATCAGCGCGGCGCTGAACCACCAGGGGGTGGCGATGGGACGTACGGCGTTGGTCTATGACGAACTCAGGAGCGGACGGCTGGTGGATGTCTTCGGCAAGCATGTACGCGCGCCGGCGCGCTACATACTGCTTTCTCGTAATCCGGAGGACCGCCGCGTGACCATTTTCTCTTCGTGGCTCAAGAAAGAGTGTGCGCGCTTCGATATTGCGCGGATGGAGTTGCTTTCGCTGGATGGGGTCTCGCGCGGAGCCGGGCAGGGGCGTTGATTTGGTAGCCTGTCGATCTGCAGCATGCCATGCCGGGCAGTTGCCCCTTCTACTGCTGTGCGACCTGACGGCACAGCGTGCTGTTCGCAGGCTTCGCTGGTCACCTCGCAGCGTTCGCAACGCTTGGGGAATGCTCTTGGACGCTGCGGTTCGCGACGCGATATACGCGATCTGCCGCCTGGACCAGCGCATGGCGATTCGCCCTGCCTGATGGTGATGTTCACGTCCTGCAAAAGCTGCTTCCCGCCTTGCAACCTTGCCAACCCGAAACAAATGTAATCGTCTGTAAATGCCACATGCCGCGGCTCCGCCTTGATATCGGAAGCGCGCTTCCCCTTTGGTACGATCCCGCTCTTTCCACCAGCGCCCGCCATCGTGAATCGCCGCCGTGTATCGTTGTTTCGTGAATATTGCGCACGGTGGCTCGCACGCATCGCGCCGCTCTGCACCGCCGGCAGCACCATAGCCATACGCGGTTTTCGCGGCGCGCTGCGCCGCCTTCGCCACCCCACGCGGCGCGGCATCGTGCTGACGCTCGCCGCATTGCCGGCGCTGTTCCTGCTGTATGCGCTTGCGCTCGTACCATTCACGCCCGGCATCGAAGACATTCGCAAAGCCCGTGTCGATCGGCCAGCGTTGATTGTGTCGGCCGACGGCAGGCTGATCGATGAATTCAAGCCGTCCAATCGCGAGTGGGTGTCGCTCGGGCAGATCTCGCCGTACATGGTGGAGGCATTGATCGCAACCGAAGACCGGCGCTTTCATGAGCATTCCGGCATCGACTGGACGCGTACGGCGTCGGCAGCGCTGCATACCTTTTCCGGTGACCGGCAGGGCGGCTCGACAATCACGCAGCAACTGGCGCGCAACCTGTATCCCGAGGAAATCGGCCGCGCACCGACCCTCGCGCGCAAGCTCAGGGAAGCGATCACGGCGTTCAAGATCGAGGCCGTGTACAGCAAGGATCAGATCCTGGAGACGTACCTGAACACGGTGCCGTTCCTGTACAACGCCTACGGCGTGGAAATGGCCGCACGTACCTACTTTGGCAAATCTGCCCGCCAGCTCGACATTCTCGAGAGTGCAACGCTTGTCGGCATGCTGAAGGCCAACAGCACTTACAACCCGGTGCTCAATCCCGATCGCGCGGTGCAGCGGCGCAACACTGTGCTCGGGCAGATGAGCAAGTACGGGAAGCTCGCGCCTGATGCCTACAACTGGTTGAAGCGACAACCGCTCAACGTCAACTTCACATTGCAAACCGCGCAACCGGGCGCCGCGCCGCATTTTTCGGCGCAGCTACGCAAGTGGCTGATCGCGTGGGCCGATCGCAACGGCTACAACATCTATGCCGACGGGCTGGTCGTGCATACGACGCTGGATTTCCGTCTGCAGGCAATGGCAACGCAGGCGGTGGACTGGCAGGCGAACCAGTTGCAATGGATCGCGAACGAAGCATGGAACGAACGCACGGGCTGCTGGCCGGGCAACGGACTGTTCCAGGCATTCATCCGGCAAACTCCCGACTATCGCGCCGCACGCGATGCTGGGCAATCGGACCCGGCAGCCGTCAGGAAGCTTGCCAGGAACCCCGCCTTTGTCCGCGCGCTTTGCCGGAGCAAGACTCAGGTCCAGGCCGGCTTTGTCGCGATCGATCCGCGCAACGGCGATATCAAGGCATGGGTCGGCAGTCGCAATTTCAGTGACGCACCGTTCGATCACGTGCAGCAGGCGCGGCGTCAACCGGGTTCGACATTCAAGCCGTTCGTCTATGCCTCGGCGTTCGCGGGCGGCGCGCGGCCGAGCGATACGATCGTAGACCGGAATGTCGCCATTCCACTGACCGGGGATGCGGTCTGGCGGCCTACCGACGCGGAACCGCCCACCGGCCGGCCGATGACGCTACGCGACGCGCTGGCGTATTCGCGCAACCGCGTTACCGCCCAGCTCATGCAAAAGGAACGCCCCGGGAAGGTCGCACGGCTCGCGCGCGCGATGGGCGTGCGCGAGAGTCCGCTCGAAGCGGTGCCGGCGCTGGCACTCGGCACAAGCCCGGTCACGCTCAAGGAAATGGTCTCCGCGTATAGCACGATCGTGAACCGCGGCGCCTATATCGAACCGCGCATGGTCACTCGCATCGAGGATCGCGACGGCAAGGTGCTCGCCGAATTCGCGAGCGCAGCGCCGGAACAGGCACTGCCCGCCGGCGCAGCGCAAACGCTAGTCGACGTGCTGCGCGACGTCGTCAGCCGGGGCACCGGCGTGGGTATCCGGACGCGCTTCGGGATTCGCGCCGACGTGGCCGGCAAAACGGGCACGACGCAGGACAACACGGATGGCTGGTTCATCCTGATGCATCCGCAACTGGTCGCGGGCGCGTGGGTGGGTTTCGACGATGGACGTGTGACGCTCGGCAATTATTGGGGCCAGGGCGCCCACAGTGCCCTGCCGATGGTGGGCGCGTTCTACGACATGGCGCTGCGCGCGCGGGTTATCGATCCCGGGGCGCGGCTCGGCCCTGAGAGCCGGCCGCCTCGCACGGTCCGTGCGGAACGGCAGCGGCAGTTCCTCTTCTGGAGGTTCTGATTTCGTCCCGCGCAGCGCTTCCGATCGGCGCACGGCATCACGCCAGAGCGCCGTCAACATAGGGATCGACATTGCGCGCCGGATCGTTCGAGGGCCAGGCCCGGTCCCGGCCGGCCAGGGAGCGGGCGCCGTCGGAAAACGGGTCAACGCTGCGAGCCGGGTCCGCCGAGACACCCGTGCGATCCAGGCCGGCCAGCGAGCGGGCGCCGTCCAGGAAGGGATCAACGTTGCGTGCACCGTCGACAAACGGGCTGCGCGATTCCTGCACCGAGCGCGCACCGTCGGTGTACGGGTCACGTGCATCGCTGACGGAGCGGGCGCCATCGGTGAACGGATCGCGTGCGCCAGCGTATGACAGGCTGGCGGCCTGTGCGCCGGCTGCGGCGGCTACCAGGGCGATGGCGAGGGCAAAGCGCTTGGCGATGTTGGTAGTCATGATCGATTTCCTTTAACGTTTGACAGGGTATGGGTCCGGTGGGGGCTGCATCGTTGCAGTTCGCCGTGGGCCCGTGGAAAGCATTAAAGGAGACCGATGTATCGCGCCTGTAGGACGCAGCGGCCGGATTTGTCGGCGTGCGTATCGTTGGCGGGGCGTAATACAAGGCCGTACAAAGACCGCCGTCCGGGAACACGCCGGGCAGCGGGGACCACCCCGAATCGCCATTTTCTTGGCGGCCAAGCCTGATATCCCGGCACGGCTTCACGGGAGAATCCCGCTTGCTGACACCGCTTCATGAGTGGAGAATGGGGCAGCCCGCGGTAGAGCATTCCAAGGCACTTCGAAACCGGATTCCTTGCCCTCGAACGGTAGCTCGCCCCCCAAACGACGCCCCCTTAGCGCCGACCATCGTGACGTCCTCCGCACCCTTTCGCGCGCCGCGCCTGCATTTCGACCTGACCACGATCCAGCTTTTCATCGCTGTAGCCGACCAGGGCAGCATCACCCGCGGCGCGGAACGGCTGCATCTGGCGGCCGCAGCGGCCTCCCGACGCATCCTCGAACTCGAATCCCAGCTCGGCGTCTCCGTCTTCGAACGCCTCCCGCACGGCATGGCCCTGACCGAAGCCGGCCGCGCGCTGCTGGCCCACGCCCGCGGCATCACCCATACCGTCCAGCGCATGCAGGACGATGCCGCCTCCTTCGTCGGCGGCGACCTGGGCGTGGTGCGGGTGGCGGCGCCAAAATCGGCGGTGATCCAGTTCCTCCCCTTCGACATCCAGCGCTGCAACACCACCTGCCCCGGTGTCCGCATCGACCTGCAGGAAATGAACAGCCAGGAAGTCCAGCAGTCCTTGCGCCGCGGCACCGTGGACATCGGCATCTATGAAGGCAGCCTGGGCGTGATCGACCTGCCGACCGAGCCGTATCGCGATGACCGGCTGGTCCTGGTGGTGGCGCGTGGCCATGGGCTGGCGCGGCGCAAGCAGGTCACGACGGAGGACGTGCTGGACTGCGACCTGATCGTCCTTGGCGAAAGCTCGGCCATCTCGATCGGCCTGGAGCGTCTGGCGGAGGAAGCCGGCCGTGTGCTCCATATGCGCATGCGGGTCGGCGGCTTCGACAGCATCGCCGCCCTGGTGGCGCAGAACCTGGGCGCCGGGGTAATGCCGGAGGCGATCGCCGCCGAGGTCGCAGCCGGCAGCCGCTTCGTCCGATTGCCCATTGCGGAGCCTTGGGCAAAACGGCAATTCGTGCTTTGCCACCGGCCCCATGGCGCACTTTCCTCCGCCGCGCTCAGCGTGCTGGAAGTGCTTGCGCAAAACGCGAAACCAGAATCCCAAAAATAGCGATAGCCCGCGGCGCGCGCATTGCGGATGATGGCTCCATAACGATTCGTACTACGGAGACACGCAATGCAGCGCAGACAATTCATCCTGGCCGCGGCGGCCGGACTGGCGATGCCCGGCCTGGCGCGCGCCGCCGCTGACGTGCAGGGGCCGGTGCGCATCGTGGTGGGTTTTGCCCCCGGTGGCGGCACGGACGTGCTGGCGCGCGTGATCGGGCAGAAGCTCGGGGTCATGTGGAATACCAGCGTGGTGGTGGAGAACAAGCCCGGCGCAACCGGCGCGATCGCCGCTGCTTATGTGGCCAAGCAGCCGCCGGATGGCACCACGCTGCTGATGGCGCACGTCAACAGCCATGCGATCGCCCCGGCGCTGCTGGACGTCAAGTACGACCCGCGCGCCGACTTCACGCCGATTTCGATGGTGGGCGTCACGCCCAATATGCTGACCTGCCGTCCGGAACAGAAGGTACGGACCGTTTCGGACATCGTGGCGCTGTGCCGCAAGAACCCCGGCAAGATTTCCTTCGGCTCGTCGGGCATCGGCTCGGCGCAGCATCTGGCGCTGGAGCTGTTCCGGATGCAGGCCAAGATCGACGTGGTGCATGTCCCGTACAAGGGCTCGGGCCCGCTGGTGGCGGACCTGATCGGCGGCCAGATCGACTATGCGTTCGACACGATGACCGCCGCCACGCCCTTTATCCAGCAGGGCAAGGTGATCGCGATCGCGCAGACCCGGCTCAAGCGCGCGGCCAGCCATCCCAATGTGCCGACGCTGGCGGAGTCGGGCTTTCCCGGACTGGACGCGGCATCGTGGTACGGGCTGGTGGGGCCGAAGGGCATGCCGCCGGCGCTGGTGCAGCGCATGAACGCGGACGTCAACCGCGCGCTGGCGATGCCCGACGTGGCCGAGCGGCTCAAGAGCTTTGGCGCCGAGGATTCCGGCGGCACGAACCAGCAGTTCGGCGCCTTCATCGCATCCGAGTCCACCAAGTGGGCCAAGGTCGTGAAGGACGCCGGCGTGAAGGCTGAAAGCTGATGGCGCGTAGCCGTCGCGCCCACGTACGCCGACTTATCGAATTTCCCAGGAAGCACCCGATGACCGATTTCACCGCAACCGGCGCGCAAGCGCCTGCCACCAAACTGCCGCTCGCGGGCGTGCGCGTGCTCGACGTCAGCCAGGTCATGGCCGGTCCCTACGCCTGCATGCTGCTGGCCGACCTCGGCGCCGACGTGATCAAGATCGAGCCGCCAGAGGGCGGCGACCAGACGCGTGGCTCGATGGGGTTCAAGATGAAGGGCCCGGACAGCATGGGCTTCCTCAACATGAACCGCAACAAGCGCAGCGTCACGCTGGACCTGAAGACCGAGTCCGGCCGGCAGGTGCTGTATCGCCTGGCGGAATCGGCCGACATCCTGGTGGAGAACTACCGCCCTGGCGTGATGAAGCGCCTGGGGATCGACTACGACACGCTCAGCAAGATCAACCCGAAGCTGGTCTACTGCAGCATCTCGGGTTTCGGCCAGAGCGGGCCGTGGGCCACCCGGCCGGGCTTCGACCTGATGGCGCAGGCGATGTCGGGCGTGATGAGCGTCACCGGCTACCCGGGCGGGGCACCGGTGAAGGCAGGCGTGCCGGTAGCCGATATCGGCTGCGCGCTGTTCGCGACCTACGGCATGCTGGCGGCCTATATCGGCGCCAAGGAGACGGGCAAGGGGCAGTATGTCGATGCCTCGCTGTTCGACTCCGCGCTGGCATTCTCGGTGTGGGACACCTGCGAGTACTGGGGCACGGGCCGCGAGCCCGAGCCGCTGGGCACGGCCAACCGCATGAGCGCACCGTACCAGGCGATGAAGGCCGCCGACGGCTACTTTGTCATGGGGGCCACCAACCAGAAGCTGTGGCAGCTGCTGTGCAACACGCTCGACCGGCAAGACCTGCTGGCAGATGAGCGCTTTGCCACCGTGGCGCTGCGGCTGGCCAACCGGCAGCCGCTGATCGCCGCGCTGGAAGAAAGCTTCGCCAAACAGACCGCGGATTACTGGATCGAGCAGCTGCTGGAAGTCGGCATCCCGGCCGGGCCGATCCTGACCTATCCGCAGGCCTTCGACAGCGAGCACGGCCGGCACCGCCAGATGCGCATCGAAATCGATCATCCGATCGAAGGCAAGGTGCCCAATATCGGCTTCGCGGTGAAGATGGGCGGCACGCCGCAGCAGGTACGTCGTCCGCCGCCGCTGCTGGGCCAGCATACGGAAGAGATCCTGGCTGAGCTGGGGCTGTCGAAGGACGAACAGCAGTCGCTGGCGGCGGCCGGCGCCTTCGGCGCATGAGCGCCGCGCTGCCGCCGGGAGGCGGTCAGGCCGGGTCGGGCCAGCGCGAAGGCGGCGCTGGCAGCGACGGTCAGGTCAGGCTGACGGTGCAGGGACAGGTCGCGACGCTGACGTTCGACCGTCCGGCCGCGCGCAATGCGATGACGTGGGCGATGTACGAGCAGCTGGCCACGCATTGCCGAGCGCTTGCGGCGGATGGCAGCGCGGGTGTGCGCGTGGTGGTGCTGCGCGGCGAGGGCGGGGAGGCCTTTGTCGCAGGCACGGACATCGCGCAGTTCCGGCAATTCTCCAGCGGCGATGACGGGGTGGCCTACGAAGCGCGCATCGACGAAGGCATCCGCCTGGTCGAACAGCTGCCGATGCCGACCGTGGCCGTTATCGAGGGCTGGGCGGTGGGCGGCGGGCTGGCCATCGCGACTGCTTGCGATTTCCGCGTGGCGACGCCCAAGGCCCGCTTCGGCGTGCCGATCGCCAAGACGCTCGGCAACACGCTGTCGGCGCTGAACCTTGCCAAGCTGCGCGCGGCGTGGGGTTTGCAGCCGGTGCGGCGCATGCTGCTGCTGGCGCAGATCCTGGATGCCGATACGGCATTGGCGTGCGGATTTTTGGAAGGCGTCTATGCGGCCGAGTCGATCGAAAGCGAAGTTGCCGCGCTATGCAGCCGGCTCGCCGCGCTGGCGCCGGTTACGCAAACGGTCGTCAAGGAGGCGTTGCGACGGCAGACCGTTGAGGCGGTGGCCGATACCGATGATCTTGTGCGCTTGTGCTACGGAAGCGAAGACTTCCGGGAAGGGGTGGAGGCGTTTGTAGGCCGGCGGCAGCCGGAGTGGAAGGGGCGTTGAATGTGCTGCCTGGCCCGGCGCGAATGATGGTTCGCGCCGGGCCATTGTCGTTTACCGTCAAGCGGTTTCTGTCGCCCAAGGTGCATCCGGCTATGTCCCCGCTTCACCGCGCTGGTACTTCATAGATCAGCCGCACATATTTCGGCGCAAGCTGGCTGTCCACCACCACGCCGCCCATCGCCTCCGGAATCCGCCGGCTCGCCCAATTCTCTTCCGCCACCGGATAGATGAACCGCAACGGCTGCAGCGCAGCCATGGCCCAGTCCTTCACCGCCAGCACGGCCTCCATGCCATAGCCGTGGCCGTGGGCGTCTTCCCGGATCCAGATGCCGAATTCCGGTGCCGGCGTATCGGCGTGATGCAGGCCGGCCAGTCCCAGGAATTGGCCGTCACTCGCCCGGCGGATGGTAAAGACAAAATCCGATCCGTCGTCCATCGCCGGCAGCCATGCTTGCCAGACGTCGCGAAATGCCGCCGGGGACGGGGCGGGTTCCCATTCCATGTAGCGAGCCAGGGTTGGCGTGATGCAAGGCCAGGCTTCGTCGGCATCGGCGCCGGAGAAGGGAATCAGAGCGAGGCGTGCCGAGTGGATCAACGGGGCGGACATGGTGGGCTCGGTGGGGGCGGGCACGATCATTATTGCCCACAAGGATCCATTTCGTCGGTGCACGCTTTGCTTTGTTATCCCACCAGTCCCAGCACCCCCTCCCGCGCCTGCATTGTCCTCTTGGCAATATTCAGCTGGTGGATCTGCGTGGTCCCCTCATACAAGCGGAACAACCGCACATCGCGATAAAACCGCTCCGCCACCGTACGCGCCATATAGCCGCTGCCGCCAAAGATCTGCACCGCACGATCGGCCACGCGTCCGCACATTTCAGAGGCGAACAGCTTGCACATCGAGGCCTCCATGGTCACGTCCTCGCCGTTATCGCGGCGGCGGGCGGTTTCCAGTACCAGCGCGCGCGCGGCGTGGATGTCGGTGTTGCTGTCGGCAATCATTTGCTGGACCAGCTGGTAATCGGCGATCGGCTTGCCGAACTGGCGTCGCTGGCTGGCGTAGCGCACCATCTCGTCGACAAGGCGGATGGCAGGGCCGATGCACAGGCCGGCCAGGTTGATGCGCTGCTTGTTGAGCGCCTTCATCGCCGTCTTGAAGCCGACGCCAGGCTGGCCGCCGACGATGGCGGTGGCCGGCACGCGGCACTCCTGCAGGTAGACGTCGCCCACCGGGGAACCGTGCTGGCCCATCTTGCGCTCGGGTTCGCCGGTGCTGATGCCGGGCGTGCCGCGTTCGACCAGGAAGGCGCTGATGCCGTGCGCGCCGGAGATATCCGGGTCGGTGCGGGCGAACACGGTGAACAGGTCGGCGATCGGCGCGTTGGTGATGAAGCATTTGCTGCCGTTCAGCACGTAATGGTCGCCGTCGCGCCGGGCCGACGTCTGCAGCGAGGTGGCGTCGGAGCCGGCTTCGGGCTCGGTCAGCGCGAAGCAGCCGGTCAGCTCGCCCGATGCAAGCCGCGGCAGGTAGCGCGTCTTCTGGGCTTCGGTGCCGTCAACGACCAGCGACTCGGAGGCGATGCCGGTGTTGCCGCCGAAGCGCGCACGGAAGACTGTGGCGGCCTGCGAGACTTCGATGTTGACGAGCGTCAGTTCTTCGGATGTCAGCCCGGCGCCGCCGTAGGCTTCAGGGATGCTGTGTCCAAACAATCCGAGTTGTCGCATGGCGTCGACCACCGGTTCAGGAATGACGTCGTCGCGGTCGATGTCGGCTTCGAGCGGAATGCAGGTGTTGAGGACGAACTGGCGGAGGTCGGCAAGCAGGGCTTGCATGCGGGCGGCGTCGCGGATCATGGGAATGTGAGATGGGCAGGTGTCAGGGAAGGAGCGGGATGTGTCTTGCCTTGTGAACGACAGGCGTGAAAGGTGCTATTGGGGTGTGATGCCAGCGGTCTTCAGCACGCGGGTCCACTTCTGCGACTCGCTGTCCAGGTAGCGGTCGAAGGCGGGTGCGGATTGCGGGGCCACGTCCATGCCGAGATCGGCCAGGCGCTTGACCACGGCGGGATCGCTGACGGCCTGCGCCGCGGCGTCGGCCAGCTTGCGCACGACGGCGTCGGACGTGGCATGCGGCGCGACCAGCCCGAACCACGCACCGACCTCATAGCCGGGCAGGCGCGCAGCTTCGGCAACCGTAGGAACGTCTGGCAACGCCGCGGACCGTTTCGCGGAAGTCACGGCGAGTGCGCGCAGCTTGCCGCTCTGGACCTGCTGGCGGGCGATTGCCGCGGTCAGCGCCATCATCGACACGCGCGCGCCCAGCACGTCCGTCAGCGCCTCGGGCTGGCCCTTGTACGGCACATGGGTCAGCTTGACCTCGGTCATTTGCGCGAGCAGTTCACCGGAGAGGTGGTTGGAGGTACCTACACCGGCGCTGGCGTAGGTCAGCGCGCCGGGCTGGCTGCGCGCGGCGTCAAGCAATTCGGGCAGGTTGCGCAGGCGCGATGATGCGGGGACCACGATCACGTTGGGCACCACGCCAAAGCCGGCAATCGCGCGAAAGTCGCGTGCGCCTTTCCAGGCGATCGCGCCGTTGAGCAGCGGTCCGACCACATAGCTGGGGCTGACGGCGAGCAGCGTGTAGCCGTCCGGCGCGGCCTTGGCGGCAATGTCGGTGCCGATGGCGCCGCCCGCGCCGGTACGGTTCTCGACGATGACAGGCTGGCGCAGCAACTGGGCCATGCGCTCGGCGGTGGCGCGGGTGACGGTGTCGACCACGCCGCCGGCCGAAAACGGCACGATGATGCGAATGGGGCGGGCGGGGAACCTGTCGGCGCTGTCGGCGGCGCCAAAGGCCACGGCAGGCGCGAGCGCGGCGCAGCCGAGCATGGCGGCCAGCAGATACCGGCCCGCTGGTTGAGTGGGTTGCATCTTGTCTCCTGGGTAGTTTCCCTCTAAGGCCGCAATCTCGTCGGATCGCTTGGCGCCCTACTTGCTACAACTTTCGCTACGTCGTCATTGCCTGATACCTCGTTCGAGAACCGCTTGCCGTCAACGCGCGCACGCCAGCTCGATCTGCCTGACGCCTTCGCGCAACTTCTGCGCGACCGTGCGCGCCAGCATGTCGTCACGGTCGCGCGCGGCGGCGACGGTGCAGTTCAGCGCGAACGGGTCCTCATGCAGCGATTGCCGGATCGGCACGGCAATCGCATGGATGTCCGTTCGCCATTCGCCGCGGCTCAGGCAAAAGCCATGCGCCGCGTAGTGCGCCTGTTCCGCGATCCACATCGGCTGCTCCCGCTCGAAGCGCTCGGCATCTTCCACGCGCAGCCGGTTCAGCACCGCTGCGCGCTCTTCTGCCCCGCACGCCAGCAGCACGGCGCGGCCAATCGAGGTGGACAGCAAGGGCCGCGTACTGCCGATGTCGGGCTGGTACACGTTGCCCGGATCGACGCGGAAGCTGTCCACGTACACCACCGTCAGCCGCTCGCGCATGCCCAGGTTCACCGTGCACCCGGTTTCGCGGGCGATGGCTTCCATATATGGCCGCGCGATCTGGCGGATGGCCAGCCCGGCAAGCATCGGATACGCGAGCGCCAGCACGCCCGCGCCGAGCCGGTACTTCTGGTTGCCCGGCACCCGGCTCAGGAATCCGAGCAGGCTGAGCGTGTACGTCAGGCGCGACACCGTTGCCTTGGGCAGTCCGGTCCGCGCCACGATGTCCTGGTTGCCCAGCACCGGGCTGCCCGGCGTGAAAGCCCGCAGCACATCCAGCCCGCGTGCCAGGTTGCTGGCGAACTGGCGATCGGTAGAGAGTTCGTCGGCGCTGGCAAGGCCGGGCAGTGGAGTGCGTTCCATGTCTGGCTGCGATCTGTTGGCATTCATGCTCGGATCCGTAAGGGGGCTCGTCAATGTTGTAGCACGACGGTTCCGCACAGCGAAACCGTGCTTGCGCCCGACGCGCGGTGCTGTCAGTTTGGATCGCAGCAACCCGCGACAGACCTGAAACCAAGAGACAGATCCCATGCCGAACGCGTCACCCGACCTCGCCGCCACGGCGGCAAAGCCTTGCAACATTCACGCCGATGCTGGCGCCGGCCCGCTGGCAGGCGTGCGCATCCTGGACATGGCGACCGTGGTGGCGGCACCGTTCTCGGCCACGCTGTGCGGCGACATGGGCGCCGATGTCGTGAAGCTGGAGTTGCCCGATGGCAGCGATCCGCTGCGTTCGCTCGAGCCCGTCACCGACGCGCATGCGCTGTACTGGAAAGTCACCAACCGCGGCAAGCGCGGCATCTCGCTTGATGTACGCACGCCGCGCGGCAAGGAGATCTTCCTGAAACTGCTGCCGCAGTTCGATGTACTGGTCGAGAACTTCCGCACCGGCACGCTCGCGCGCTGGGGGCTGGATATCGGGACGCTGCGCGAGGCCAACCCCGGCCTGGTGGTCTTGCGTCTGACCGGCTTCGGCCAGACCGGACCGTATGCGCAGCGGCCCGGGTTTGCGCGGATCTTTGAAGCGATGAGCGGGTTCACCAACCTGGCAGGTTCGCCGGAGAGCGGGCCGATGCATATGAACTATCCGGTCGGCGACATGGTCGCTGGCTTGTTCGGCGCCTTCGCCATCGCCGCCGCGGTGGCGGAGCGGAGCGCGCGGCCGGACCTGCCCGGCCGCGAGATCGACCTGGCCGCCACCGAAGCATTGTTCCGGCTGCTGGAGCCGCTGGCGGTGGAATACGAGCAACTGGGCCGCGTGCGGCAGCGGGCGGGCAATCGAACGACCTATGCGGCGCCGTCCAATATGTACCGGACCTCGGATGACATCTGGGTGTCGGTGGTGGCCTCGTCCGACGCCACCTTCCGCCGGCTGGCAGAGGCGATGTCTGCGCCACAGCTCGCGCACGCTGCCGACTACGCCACCAACGCCGGCCGCGTGCGCAATCTCGATGCGCTCGACGCGCAGATTGCGGCCTGGTTTGCGGCCAGGCCCTACGCGGATGCAGCGTCTGCGCTCGAGGCATGCGAGGTGCCGTTCAGCAAAGTGTTCAGCATCGCCGACATTGTCGAGGATCCGCAGATGCGGGCGCGCGAGGCGATCGTGCGCCTGCCTGATGCCGAACTCGGGTCAGTGCCGGCGCCGTGCGTGGTGCCGCGATTCTCCGGCTACGCACCGGCCGCGCCGCGCTGCGGCCCGGACGTGGGCGAGCACAATGCGCTGGTCTATGGCGCGTTGGGGCTGGACGCGAGCGAGTTGCGCGCACTGCGGGAAGCGGGCGTTATCTGAAACGCTTCGCTTCTTGCTGGTGCGCATTTGCGTGCTTGAACGGGGTGGCGATGCGCGCCCGGTCCCAGCCGGATGCGCTGGTGTGCGCGCGAAAATCATACCGATTGCAGAGTCGTCTCAGTGCCGTCTTAAGTTCCCCGTTTCAGTCCGGAGCTGACGCAGTACCGGCTCAGTCCAGCCGGATGTTGTACTCCTTGATCACCTTTCCCCAATAAGCCTGGTCGGCCTTCGCCACCGCTGCGAACGCTGACGGGCGCGAAGTCTTGACGATCAGCCCGAGGTCGGCCATGCGCTGCCGGATATCGGCCGCGGCCATCACCGTCTCCACATCCGCGGAAATCTTCTCGACGATAGCCTGCGGCGTCCCGGCCGTGGTGAACAGGCCGAGCCAGGCCGGGCCGTCCAGCCCTTTGTAGCCGAGTTCCTGGAAGGTGGGCACGTCGGGCAGCATCGGCGCGCGCGTGTTGCCGGTCACGGCCAGCGGCTGCAGCTTGCCGGTGCGCGCATGCTGTCGCACGGTCATCGGCGAGAGCGTACCCAGCGAGATCTGGCCGCCGATCAGGTCGGTGGCGATCGGCGCTTCGCCCTTGTACGGGACATGCAGCAGTTCGGCGCCGGCACCGGTCGTGAACACCTGCATATAGAGATGCGCGCCGGTGCCGATACCATAAGTGCCATAGGAGAGCTTGTTCGGCTGCGACCTGGCCAGGCTCATCACCTCGGGCAGCGTGCGTGGCATGGCGCTGTTGGCGGTCAGCACCAGGCTGGAGGTGCACAGCTGGCCGATAGCGGTCAAATCGCGCAGCGGATCGAACGGAGGCTTGGCCACCATGTAGGGCGTCTGCACCAGGCTGGGCAGCGCCAGCAGCAGCGTGTAGCCGTCCGGCGCCGCCTTGGCCACCACGTCGGCCCCGATCATGCCGCCGACACCGGGGCGGTTTTCGACGATGACCGGGCGCTGCCACAGCTTGCCGAGCGGTTCGCCGAGCGCGCGTGCCAGCACGTCGGTGGCGCCGCCCGGCGGGTAGGGCACGACCAGCCGAACCGGCTTCGACGGATAGTGAGACACGGCGGACTGGGCTGACTGGGCCCGGGCATGGCCAAGGCCAAGTGCCGAGACCGTGGCGGCGAGGGAGCCTGCACCCAGCCACTGCAGGGCTTTGCGTCGGTCAGCTTGCATGGTGTTTCCTCCTGGTTGTGACGTCCTGGTTGTTTGTCGCGCCTTGCGCGCATGGCAAACGGCAGCGTACGGTCCGCCGCCGGCGCGGCACATCGGCGCTATGGACGAAACCGTGGGACGGTATTTACCCCGAGGAACAGACACTGATGCCATCGCTGCACGGGCCCATGGAACGGCAGCGAACTCGCACGCCTGTTGCCGAAGTACGCCTCCCCACACCAGCCTGTCCGTGCGCATCGGGCCATGCCGGCAGCTCTGCCGCCGCTCAATTCCTGAGCCCCGCTGGCCGAACCAGCCGGATCGACTATGATGGGCGCCTCGCCGCCAGCCCGCGGGATCGGATAACCCTGTGCGTGCCTGGCGGCGGCTTCTTGTCCACTTTGCCCGATGCCGCCATGGCCCGCCTCAAACTCGACCTGCCCGCCGACCAGTTCTGCTACGCCACGCACCTGACCGTGCGCGTGACCGACATCAACTCGGCCAACCATCTCGCCAACGACTCGATGATCTCGATGATCTCCGAGGCACGGGCGCGCTTCCTGTATGAATTCGGCAGCGAGGACGTGCGGCAGGAGGGTGTCGGCATCATCGTCACCGACCTCGCCACGATGTACCGCAACGAGGCGCATGCGCGCGACCAGCTGCAGTTCGAAGTCGGCGTGATGGACTTCAACAAGTACGGCGGCGACATCATCTTCCGCATCACGCGGCCAGCCGACGGCGCCTTGATCGCGATGGCCAAGTCGGGCTTTGTCTTCTTCGACTATGTGAACAAGCAGGTGGTGGCGATGCCGGACGGGTTTGCCGGCCGCTTCCCCAAGGTCAACTGGGTGGAATGAAGGGGGAGGGGGCGCGCGACCGTGCCAGTGCGCGCCCCGGGCTGACTCAGCTCTTGCGCTCGCCGCCCAGCGCTTCGGTCAGGTCGCCCAGCAGTCCGGACAGCTCGCCGGCCATCATGGCGAAATCGGCATCGAAGCGCTCGTCTTCGTCATGCATGGTGCCGTCGGCCTGTTCCTTGATCACGTCCAGCGGCGCGATTTTCTTCACCACCAGCCCGTCGGTCAGCACGAACGAGACGCGGTCGTTCCAGGTCATCGCCAGGCGCGTGCAGCGCTTGCCGCCGGCAATATGGCGGCGCAGGTCTTCGGGATCGAGCGGATGGCGCACGTAGCGCACGGTGGCCTTGCTTTCGCTGCCGGACTGCAGCTCGATTTCCTGGTCGACGGTGAAGCCGCCCGGCGCGGCGTCGCCGGCCAGCCAGTCGGTCATCGCCGCCACCGGCGACTGGTTGACATGCAGGTTGACCAGCGGCAGCGGGTCCAGCGCCTTGAACAGCATGCCGCGCACTTCATCGGCCTTGGCCGCGGAGGCGGCATCGATCGCCAGCCAGCCGTTGTCCGGATCGATCCACACGCGCGTGTCGCGGCGGATGCTGAAGGCGCGCGGCAGCAGTTCCTCGGTGACCTGCTCCTTCAGTTCCTTCATCTGCTTGCGGCCCGGCTTGTAGCCTTGCTGTTCCTCGATCTCCGCGGCGCGTGCGCGCGTGACCTGGTTCACCACGGTGGTTGGCAGCAGCTTTTTCTCGGTGCGCAGCGTCAGCAGCATCTGGCGGCCCACGGCGTGGACCAGTTGGCCGTTGTCACGGGGCGAGGCCCAGCCCTGCGTCTGCATTTCGAGGCTGGTGCCGGGGTAGAAGGCGTGCTTCGCCAGGCTGGCTTCGACCTCGTCGGCGCCGGGCGTCCACAGAGCGGAAAAACGATGGACCTGCAGGTTCTTGAACCACATGAGAATTCGGCCAAAGGGACGAATTCTATCCCCTCGCGGCAGGTGGCCACGAAAAACCGCCGCCGCACGGCCGTCGAGCCGTGCGGCGCAAGCCCGCGCCAGGCGCTTACAGGTCGAGCCGGGTGATCTTGCTGCCTTCGAGGCTCAGGCCCGCCATCAGCCCGGCATTGGTCATCACGAAACCGACGATCGGCTGCTGCGCGGTATTGGTGTCGAGCACGCCATTTGCGCCGATGGTCGCGATCGCGACGGTGGCATCGACGCCGGCGGTCCAGCCCGAGCTGCGCACGAACTTGTCGTAGGCGTCCTGCGTCATGAACATCAGGATCACCGACTTGGATTGCGCGCCAATCTGCCAGCCGACCGAGCCGGAGACCAGGCGGTAGTAGCCGCGCGTGGCGCCGCCCGAGCGCAGCGCGCCGTCGCCATACTCTCCGCCGACGATAAAGCCCGCCGACAACGTCTTGGGGAACACCAGGATACCGCGCGCGCGGTTGCCGAGTTCACGCGAGCCGTTGACCGAGCCGTACAAGCGCGACAGCGTGGCGTCGACGCCCGAATCCAGCTCGCGCCGCCGTGCTGCCTTGTCAGTTGGAGCGTCGGGCTTTGTGGTGGTGCAGGCACCCAGCGCCAGGCTGCCCAGGGCCAGGCCGGCACTGGCGCTCAGGAAGTTTCGACGTTTCATCTTATCTCCTTGGGTGTTGTTGTCGTCTCTGAAGCATAGGCGCCAAAAGCACTCGGACAAACATTCACGTGGTGACGAGGCGTTTCCATTTGTGACGAAGGTAGCCTCGCCGACGCATTCGTGGCAGTTTGAGGGTTCCCCGAAACAACCACGCATCCATGCGGCACTGCCGCATCGCATCATCCCATGAAGAAAATTCTTACCGCCCTGCCACTGGCGCTCCTCGCTGCGTGCGCTTCGCAGCCCTCGACCGGACCCGCCGCCGGGGATACCGCCAGCGCCGCCGCGACCGCCGACAGCAGCGGCTGGCAGTCGCTGCGCGCCAAATACATGGATTGCGTCAAGGAAAAGGCCGACGACAACCTGTCGTCGAAGGGCCAGTCGAAGGACGTGGCGAATGCGGCGCTGGCTGCTTGCCAGTCCGACCTGAACGCCATGCACGACGCCTTCCGCAGCTACCTGGATGGACAGATGTCGTCGTCGCACGGCAAGAACAGCGCCCGCCAGGCGGCGGCGCGCGTCACGGCCGATACCCGCGACAAGGCGCGCAACTACCTGGTGCGCTACGTCGAGCGCGAACGCTACGCGTCGCGCCTGAACTGACGCCGCGTCACCGGCGCGCTCACAGCATCTCCAGCACCCCTGGCCCGTCCGGTGGCGGGAAGATGCGGTCGAGCTCGGCCAGCTGGGCTGCGGACAACAGGTGCGACAGCGCGCCGATATTCTCCTGCAGGCGCTCGCGCCGGCCCGTCTTGGGAATGGCGATGACGCCGTCCTGCGCCAGCAGCCAGGCCAGCGCCGCCTGCGCCGCGGTTATGCCGTGGTCGCGCGCGAAGCGCTTCAGCCCCGGGTTGCCCAGCAGCCGCGACTGCTCGATCGGCGAGTAGGCCATCACCGGGATGCCGCGCTGGCGCAGCCATGGCAACAGATCCCATTCGATGCCGCGCCGGCCCAGGTTGTACAGCAGCTGGTTGGTGGCCATGCCGTCGCCGCCGGGCGCGTCCCATAACTCCTGCAGGTCAGCCAGGTCCAGGTTGCTCACGCCCCAGTGGCGGATCTTGCCGTCACGCTGCAGCGCCTGCATGGCGGCGACGGTCTCTTCCAGCGGGACGCCGCCGCGCCAGTGCAACAGGTAGAGGTCGATGCGGTCGGTGCGCAGCCGCCGCAGGCTGCGCTCGCACGCCTGCAAGGTGCCGCGGCGGCTGGCGTTGAACGGATAGACCTTGCTGACCAGGAAGGCCTCATCGCGCCGTCCGGCCAGGGCCTCGCCTATCATTTCCTCGGACTGGCCCTCGCCATACATCTCGGCGGTATCGATCAGCCGCAGGCCCAGGTCCAGGCCCAGCCTTAGCGTGGCGATCTCTTCGGCGCGCGCGGCGGGCGTCTCGCCCATGTTCCACGTTCCCATGCCGAGCGCGGGGATGCGCTCGCCGTCGGGCAGGGTGATCTGTTTCATGCGCTGGATTCCAGGATGGCCGGAGTTGGGTGCCGGCGGCACCCAACTCACACTAGTTAACAACGCACCAAATGTACAAGCCGCGGGCCGCGCGATTGCTTCAGACCAGTCCGGTCACAAAAAAATACAGTCCGGCCCCAAGCACACCGCCTGCCGGCCAAGAAACGATGCGGGCCTCAGCCGTGCTGGTGGCGGTACTCCTGCGTGCGGCCGCCATAGCCGTACGCTGCTGCGCGGGCATCGATCACATGCACATAAGAGACGGGATGCAGGTTGCCGAGCAGCCCTGCCATGGTCTCGAACACGGCCTGGATGAATTGCGCCTTTTCAGCCTTGGTATTGGTCTCGTCGGTGACGCTGATATCGAGGTGGAAGGCGTTGCGATCCTGCTCGGACAGCGGCACGCCGCCGATGATCCAGCTGTCGCGCGGCACGTAGTGGACGGTGATGGCAATCACGTCGCGCTTCTTGCCGAGCACGCTTGCGGTCAGGTCGGCGATGGCAGCGGCGCTGCGCCGGGTAAGGGTGGCATCGGGCTGGCCGGACAGGTGCAGGACGATGTGGGGCATGGCTGGCTCCTTGTTTCGTGGGTGGGTGATGCCATGTTAGAAGCCGGTGTAATATCGGAAAAGCGGGAATATCCAATGTATTCCATCGGATTATCCGAAGGAAATGCGGCCTCGCTTACCACCTTGCCGGAGCGCTCATCATGCGTGGATTCGACACAGACCAGTTGCGCACCTTCGTCACCGTTGCCGACTGCGGCAGCCTGTCCGCCGCCGCGCCCCGGCTATTCCTGTCGCAGTCGTCGGTCAGCGAGCAGTTGCGCAAGCTGGAAGAGCGCGCCGGCGTGCCGCTGCTGTCGCGCGGGCGGCACGGCGCCGTGCCTACGCCGGCCGGTGCGCGGCTGCTGGAGCACGCGCGGCGCATCCTCGCGCTGAACGAACTGGCGCTGCAGGAACTGCGCGGGCACGCGCTGGAGGGCGACCTGCGGCTTGCCGTCACCGACTACTTCCGACCCGGCGAAATCGCCGGCATGCTGCGGCGCCTGCGCGAACGCTATCCCTACCTAAGGCTGCATGTGACGGTGATGAAGAGTGCCGCAATCGATGCCGCCGCCGAGATGGATGCCTTCGATATCGGGCTGAGCATGCGCCTGCCGCGCGGCCGCGACACAACGGGCAAGAGCACGCGGGGCACCGTGCTGCGGCGCGAACCGCTGGCCTGGGTGGCGGCGTCCGGCGAGGCCGACGCGCTGCCCGCCATGCTGCCGCTGGTGCTGCTGCCCGACACGTGTTCGCTGCACCAGTTCGTGGTGCAGCTGCTGTTGCGCAAGCGCTTGCTGTTCGAAGTTGCGCACTCGGCCTCGGGCGTGGCGGGCCTGCATCTCGCGCTCGCGGCTGGGCTGGGGCTGTCCTGCCTGAACGCATCGGCGATCGGGCCAGGTGTCGCGCCGCTGGACGGCGGCACGGTCGCGCGGCTTGGGTTGCCACGCCTGCCCGAAGCGGAGTTCTTCCTGCTACCCGCCCGCCGCAGAGAATCGCCATTCATTGCCGAGGCCCGCAACGTCCTGGCCGAGCAGTTGGCCTGAGTCGGCCCACAAGTCAAACGCCAGCGTACTGCTCACGATCAACGCCGATCTGAAAACAACGCTGCGCGGCATTGAATGGGAATAATTCGCAGTCTCGTTGACCCCTTCATTCTCGTAATTGATAATGCGTCGCTTTCTTAAAAAAATTACAGTCGATTACAGGGAATGAGAATAAAACTTCACCCGATCTGCGCCGCGGTGGCGGGGACCTTCATTTTTCAACCGATGGCAGCCTGGTCGCAGGCGACCCCGGCGGCAGCGGCGCAGTTGCCTGAGGTCACCGTCAAGGCCGATGTCAGTCGGGAACTGGGCGCCGGCTATAACCCGCCCAACGCGGTCAGCGCGACCAAGACCGAAGCGCCGCTGCGCGACGTTCCGCAGACCGTCAACGTGGTCACCGCCGAGGTGATGCGCGACCAGCACGCCACGTCGATGCAGGACGCGCTGAAGAACGTGCCCGGCGTGTCGTTCTCGCATGGCGACGGCCAGCGCGACCAGGTCTCGATCCGCGGCTTCACCGCGATCGCCGACCAGTTCGTCGATGGTATCCGCGACGACGCGCTGTACTTCCGCGACCTGTCCAACGTGGACCGCGTCGAAGTGGTCAAGGGCCCGGCGGCGGTGCTGTACGGGCGCGGCTCGGCCGGCGGCCTGATCAACCGCGTCACCAAGAAGCCCGGCATCGACGTCACCGATTTCGCGCTGAGCTACGGCATGTGGGCCGACCGCCGCGCCGAGGCCGACGTCGGCCGCGTGTTCGCCGACGGCGCTGCCGCGTTCCGCATCACCGGCGCCGTGGAGAAGGCCAACAGCTATCGCTCGCAGCAGTTCCTGGACCGCAAGGCGATCGCGCCCTCGCTGGAGCTGCGCGTGGCGCCCGAGACCACCGTGCTGTTCCAGGCCGACTACCTGGAAGACCGCCGCGTCACCGACTTCGGCATCCCGGCCTACCAGGGCCGCCCGGTCGACGTGCCGGCCTCGCGCTACTACGGCGCGGCCAATGCGCGCGATGCCGACTACTCGCAGTCGCGCGTGTTCTCCGGCACCGCCACGATCAACCACCGCTTTAACCAGAACTGGTCGATCCGCAACGCCACGCGCTACTACCACTACTCGCTGGACCGCAACAACACGCTGACCGCTGCGGTCAACGAAGCGGCGCGCACGCTGACCATGAATCACGGCAATGTCCGCCGCGAGGAACATGGCTGGTTCAACCAGACTGACCTGACCCAGAAGGCGACCTTCCTGGGCATGGAACACGAGATCCTGTACGGCATGGAGATCGGGCAACAGAACAAGGACCAGGTCAACAATACCAAGCCGGTGCCGGGCACGTTCGACCTGTTCAACCCGGTACTGCCGGTGTTGCCGCGTCAGGCGCCGGGCAACCCGACCACCTCGAACCTGGGCGTGTTCGACACCCTGGCGTTCTACACCCAGGACATGATCAAGTTCAGCGAGCAGTGGAAGGCGCTGGTCGGGGTGCGCTACGACAACTTCCAGCAGGAGACCAAGAACCGGATCGCCGGCCAGCGCGACCTGTCGCGCACCGACACCGCCTGGAGCCCGCGCGCCGGCCTGGTGTGGCAGCCGTCGAAGGCGCAGTCGTACTACGTGTCGTGGAGCAAGTCGTTCCAGCCGTCGGGCGAGGCCTTTGCGCTGGCGGCCAACAACGCCGACCTGGCGCCGGAGACCACCAACAACACCGAAGTCGGCGCCAAGTACGACTGGCTGAACGGCAAAGCCAGCACCACGATTTCGGTGTTCCGGCTGGAGCGCAGCAACATCAAGGTTGCCAACGCCACCAACACGGCACTGCTGCCGATCGGCGAGCAACGCACGGACGGCATCGAACTCTCCGGCGCGGCCGAGCTGGGCAGCGGCTGGCGCGTGCTGGCGGGCTACGCGTACCTGGATGCCACCATCACCAAGTCCACCGCCGCGCTGCAGGGCAAGCGCGCCACCATCACGCCGCGCCACTCCGGCAACGCGTGGGTGACCAAGGACCTGGGCCACGGCTTCGGCGTGGGCGCCGGCCTCAACCTGGTGGGCGCGCGCTATGCCGATCCGCTCAATACCGTGACGCTGCCCGGCTACGTCACCGCCGACGCCATGGCCTGGTACCGCCGCGGCGCCTTCGAGGCGCAGCTGAACGTGTACAACCTGTTCGACAAGGGCTACATCGTCTCGGCGCACGGCACCAGCCCCAACCTGAACATGCCCGGCGCCCCGCGCAGCGTGATGGCGACGCTGCGGTACCGGATGTAAAGCGCAGCATCGAGGACAAAAAAACCGGGCGGTGAGAACCGCCCGGTTTTTTTCGTGAGCCGCGCCGCCGCGTGTTGTCGGCGGCTGCGGAGAAACCCTGAGTCACACGAGCCGTCGCACGCTCAGTGCTCGCGTTCCCAGGTCTGGGTGCGGCCGATCAGGCTGATGCCGATGAAGCCGCGCACGTTGAGCTTGTTGCCGTCCTCGGCGAGCGACATCTTGCTCTTGTAGACCTTGCCGTTCTCCGGGTCGAGGATCTCGCCGCCGCTCCACTCGTTGTCGCCGCTCTTGCGCAGGCCGGTCAGGATGGTCATGCCGATCAGGGGCTGGTCCTTGCGCGCGTCGGTGCACTTGTCGCAGAGCCTGGACTTGCCGTCGCCTTCGACGAAGGTCTTCACCAGGCGTCCGCTGTAGACGCCGTTCTTCTCGCTGATCTCTACCAGCCCGCGCGGCTTGCCGGTGCTGTCGTCGATGGTCTTCCACATGCCGCTGGGCGAGGCCTGCGCCATCGCGGCGGCGCTGCCGAGCAGGGCGGCGGCGAGCACCGCGGCACGCAATGCCGGACGCACCAGCGGACGGACGCCGGCAAGGTGGGATGGGTTGCGCATGATGTCTCCTTTGAGGTTCGTTGCCACCGGCAGGTGCCGGTGCGATGCGCCGCGCGGTGACCGCTGCTCGCATCGAATCAGCGGAGCCCGGGCGGCGGGCGCGCACGCCAATCTACTTTCGCAGGCGCCGCGCTGCAATCGCACGGCACGCTCGCCCATCCCCGCGGCAGCCTCCGCGCACCGCTTGCATGCTCGCCGCAAAGCCGCATGCAGCCGTGGTTTGCGGGTTTTTGTGTTGCAGCAAAACGGGCCGCTGAGCGCGGTGCCGAAGCATTCCTCTAAGCGGTCGCGCGGCGCACTGCCGGGCTCTCGCGGCGACATCGGCAAGCCTGTGGCAAGCAGTGCGAAGCGTGCCGGGGCAGTCGGCATCGCGCGATGCGCGCAGCGAACCATGCTGCGTGATCCGAGTCATCCGAATGGATGAGGGCAGCGATCGCGATGCTGTCGGCGCAGCTGTTTCCGGCAAGCGTTCGAAGTGTTGCCGCGATGCTTCGCGCGCGTCGCCGCTTTGCTCAATCGCAACGCTTCGATGTCCTCGCGCTGTTGCTTCGATGCAAACCGTTGCGTTCGCGCATCACTCTTCGTCGGCTGGTCCGGCTCGCTCGCGCGAGTTGCGTGGCGCGAGTCGTTGCAGTCAGCCGGATGCGCTTGGCGCGTGCGCGCCGACGACTGTGTAACGCATGCAGACGACGAAGCGCGCTACCCGTTCCCGGCGTGCGCGCTTGCGTGCTCGAGCACTACCGCGCGGGTCGTGCGCGGATCTGTGCGTCGCCCGCAAAGCCTTTGTCCATGCGGCTTTTCGGAAAGCGCGATGAGGTGCGCAGCAGGGCTCGAGCATTCCTGCGATGCGCGTTGCGCGGGTTGTAATCGGGTGCCGTGCGGGTGTGTAAAAGCTGCGTGCGCGCGCGTCGGGATGGAGGGCCGCGACGCGTGTGCGAACGCGTGAAGCGCGCGTTCGCATCAGCGTGCGAGCGAGGTATCGCGATGCCATCGGCAACGTCCTCGTGACGACGCCCGAGAGAACTAGTTTGAGCAACGCATGCAGGCAAGTTTTTTTGCACTTTTTTCTTAACATCATCGTGCAAACGAATTATGATTCGCCTTGACAAGAGTCTCACTTCATTGCAGAGAAGCAGGAAGCAAGATTGGAACGACGAGCGTGATGCGCGCTTCGATGCAGTGATGAAGGTTGTAGCCGAGGAGCACGAGAACTTTGACGCAGACCTGGCCGAGCCGGCTTCTTAAAACGCGTGCAGTCTCCCTTGGTCCATTGACGGGTTGGACCAGCTACCACCGAATGAATGCCGCTTGCCGTGCGCGAGGCCATGCCCGCACCGCAGGCCTGCTGTCCGATATCTCCTCTTTTCAGGCCGCGCGCCGACCCAACTGGCGGGGCGGGCCGATCGAATATTCCAGGGCGCGGCAAGTGCCCCGGTCCCGCTTGCGGGTCCGCGATTGCCGCGAAGTCACCGCCACGGGTGGTGCGCCTGCAACCGAATTCATTAGCGTGCAGCCGCAGTCGGGGCCGCGCGCCGATGAATCGCTCGCTCGACTGGGGCCGCGCTGTGTTATCGCGCCTCGGGTCGGTCGGGTCGCCTGACTTAGGTCATTCGATATTCACTCTCTAGTGAAGGAGTTATCCATGGCAACTGCTGCAAAGAAAAAGCCGGCGGCTAAGAAGGCCGCCAAGCCGGCCGCCAAGAAGGCCGCTCCGGCCAAGAAGGCCGCAACCAGGAAGGTAGCCGCCAAGAAGGCAGCACCGGCCGCCAAGAAGGCACCGGCCAAGAAGGCCGCAGTGAAGAAGGTCGCCGCCAAGAAGGCTGCGCCGGCGAAGAAGGCTGCGGCCAAGAAGGCCCCCGCCAAGAAGGCCGCAGTGAAGAAGGTCGCCGCCAAGAAGGTTGCAACCAAGAAGGTCGCCGCCAAGAAGGCAGCACCGGCCAAGAAGGCCGCAGTGAAGAAGGTCGCCGCCAGGAAGGCCGCACCGGCCAAGAAGGCTGCAACCAAGAAGGTCGCCGCCAAGAAGGCCGCACCGGCCAAGAAGGCTGCTGCCAAGAAGGCGGCCGCCAAGAAGGCTCCGGCCAAGAAGGCTGCTGCGAAGAAGCCGGCTGCCAAGAAGGCTGCTGCGAAGCCTGCCGCTGCCCCTGCCGTTGCTCCCGCTTCGGCTGCCAAGACCGCGCTGAACCCGGCCGCTGCCTGGCCGTTCCCGACGGGCAACCGTCCGTAAGCTGCGCCGCCACGGCGTGGGACTTACGCGTTCCGTACGGAACCACATCGGCACGCAGTGCGTGCCAGCACGACCGGATACTGCGTATCCGGTCAGCAAGACGCCAGTCTTGCAGACCCGCCGATGGCCGCTGGCCCGGCGGGTTTTTTCATTGGGGTGTGAGAAAGAAAAAACGCCGCGGCCCGTGCGGGCGCGGCGCCTGGATGCGCTGCATGCTGGCGCCCGGCCGGGCGCAGCGGTTCAGTGCGTGACGCGGGTGACGCCGCCCGAGGACAGCAGCCGCACACGCTCGCCCGGGCGAAAGACCTCGTCGGCCTCCTGCGTGATCGCGCGCATCTCGCCGTTGTCCAGGCGCACGGTGATCTCCAGGCCGCGCCGCTCGTTGACCTTGTTCTCGGCAGCGCTGCCGGCGATGCCGCCCAGTATCGCGCCGAGGATGCCCGCCGCCACCGCGCCGTTGCCACTGCCGATGGTGCTGCCAGCCGCGATGCCGCCGATGGCACTGCCGGCGAGCGTGCCCGCGCCGGTCTGGCTGCGCTGGATGGCAACTTCGCGTACACCCTCGACCACGCCATAGCGCACCGTCTGTTCGCGCTGCGCCTGGCCGGTGCTGTAGACGCTGTTGGAGTTGGACTCCGTCGCGCAGCCGGCGACCAGGGCCGCGATGGCAATGACGGCAAGCGCGCCGCCCCGGACCTTGTGGTTCATGTCAGATCCCGAAAAAGCCACGCACTGGCCGCAGGTCAGGCGTAGCGGTACCCGAATGCAGACTGGAACCGGTTGCCGATTTCCTCGCGCGACAACCAGTGGTTCTGCGGACCCTGCTGCGCGATCTTGACCGACCCCATCAGCGAAGCCAGGCGGCCGGTCGTTTCCCAGTCTAAACCGTTTTCAATGCCGTAGAGCAGGCCGCCACGGAAGGCGTCGCCACAGCCGGTCGGGTCCACGATGCGTTCGGCCTGCACGGCCGGGATCGCGTACTGCTGACCATCGGCATAGATGCTGGCGCCGCGCTCGCCGTGCGTGACGATGAAGGCACGGACCTTGGCGGCAACCTCCGCGCTGGTCCATGCGGTACGGGACAGCAGGACCTGCGCCTCGTAGTCATTGACTGTCACGTAACTGGCGAGTTCAACGAACTCCCGCAGGTCTTCGCCGTTGAACAGCGGCATTGCCTGGCCCAGGTCGAAGATGAACGGGACGCCCGTCTCGGCGAACTGGCGCGCGTGGTGCAGCATGCCTTCGCGGCTGTCCGGAGCCACGATGCCGAGCGCCGGCGCCTTGCCGCCGCCAAGCGCGTCCTTGACGTTGTTCAGCTGTGACTGGCTCATTGCGCCAGGGTGGAAGGCGGTGATCTGGTTGTTGTCCAGGTCGGTGGTGATCATGGCCTGCGCCGTGAACGTCTCGGGCAGCACGCGGATGTGGCTGGTGGGAATCTCCAGCTTGCGCAGGTATTCCAGGTAGGGCTCGGCATCCGTGCCGACGGTGGCCATCACCACCGGATCGCCGCCGAGCATCTTCAGCGTGTAGGCGATGTTGCCTGCGCAGCCGCCGAACTCGCGGCGCATGCCGGGCACCAGGAACGAGACGTTCAGCATATGGATCTGGTCCGGCAGGATGTGTTCGCGGAAGCGTCCGTCGAACGTCATGATGGTGTCGTAGGCGACGGAGCCGCAGATCAGGCTGGCCATGCTCTCTCCAGGTTGCAGGTTGTTGGTTGGATGGGTCAGATAAAGCGAAAACGGCCGCCCCGGTTCCGCGGGCGGCCGCTGCCGTCAGGCGGCGCGTGTGTTACTGCAGCGCGGCCAGGGCGGCTTCGTAGTCAGGCTCGGTCTTGATTTCAGGGACCAGCTGGGCGTACTTGACGGTGTCATTCTCGTCGAGCACCACCACTGCGCGCGCGGTCACGCCGGCCAGCGGGCCGCTCTTGATGTCCACGCCGTAGTTGCCCTTGAACTCGGCGCCGCGCATCGTCGACAGCGTCACCACGTTGGCCAGGCCTTCGGTGGTGCAGAAGCGGCCCATCGCGAATGGCAGGTCGGCCGAGATCGTCAGCACGACGGTGTTGGCCAGGCCGTTGGCGGCCTCGTTGAACTTGCGGGCCGAAGCCTGGCACACCGGCGTGTCCAGGCTCGGGACGATGTTCAGGACCTTGCGCTTGCCGGCGAAGTCGGCCAGCGTGACGTCCTTCAGGTCCTTGCCGACCAGCGAGAAGGCGGGTGCCTTGTCGCCGGCCTGCGGGAACTTGCCTGCGACTTCGATCGGGTTGCCGCCGAGGGTGACGCTGCTCATGTCTACTCCTTGATGTCTGATGGTTTCCGGTTCAGTTTCCGGCGCCTGGCCGGCCAATGCCCCGGTGGGGGGGCGCTGCCCGCCGCCGGACTCGGATTCGGTCTGGCGGCAGGCCGCGGAATTCACGGATAAAAAATCAGCACGCGGTAGTTGGATGGCGCCTGCTGCGTCCGGAATCGTACCCGAACCGGCAGCTCCATGCCGGCACGAAGACCCTCTGTCGCGAAGGCCTTTTGCGAAGGGTCCAGGTAATCCGCCGGTTGCAGCACACGCCGCAGCAGCAGCTGGTCCTGCAGGTCGGTCATCACCAGCTCGATCGCGGGCAGCGCAGTGGTGGCGCGGCCCAGGTTGCGCAGCGTGACGGCGAGCATGTAGGCATCGCCGCCTTCGTCCAGGCGCTGCAGCTGCGAACTCTCGATACGCAGTGCGTCGATGTCGCGCCATGGTGGCACGTCGCAGCCGAACGGGGCGCATGCGGCCTCCAGTGCCGGACGCAGCATCGGAAACTGCCCGGCCAGCGGACTGCGCGCGAGATACACCGCTTGTACCGTCGCGCCCAGGGCGAGCACCGCTGCCGCGACGTACCAGAGCGTACGCGACGCCGGCGCGCGGCTGCGCGCGGGGGCGCGCTCGCGCTCGCGTTCGCGGGTGTGGCGCAGGAAGTCGGGAGCGAAGACCGGGCCGGCCGGGGCTTCCGTGCGGGTCCAGCGGCGCGTGGTCTGCTCGCGTGCCACGGCTTCGCCAGTGATGCTGGCAGGCTCGCCAGTGCCGAGCGCGGGCCCCGCGTCGCGGCCGTAGCTTGTATCGCTGGTGTCGGTGCGCTCGGCAGCCTCGCTCTCGGGTGGCGCGGCGGCAGCCTGGGGCGTATCTGCCGGCGACGGATGGATCGCCGGTGGCGGGCCGATATCCGCCGATGCGGCGCGCAGGAATTCGCTGGCACTCGGGATGACCGCGGGTGCGGGCACGGCCTCTGGCTGGGGCGCCGGCGCTTCCGCTTTTCCTTCGGCTTCCGCTTCCGCGGCCTTGCCAATCGGTGCCGGCTCATTGAGCGCAGGATGATCGAGTGCGTTGTGGTTCAGCGCGGGCCATGCCGGCGCGGCAGCTTGCGGTGCGGCCGGCTGGGGTGCCGCGTGCGCGGCGGTGGCTTCTGCGCCGGGTGTCGCTTGGCGCTCCGGTTCAGGCAGGGCTTCGGGTTCTGGTTCTGGTTCTGCCTCTGCCTGTGCCTGTGCCTGTGCCTGTGCCTGTGCCTGTGCCTCTGCCTCTGCCTCTGCCTCTGCCTCTGCCTCTGCCTCTGCCTCTGCCTCTGCCTCTGGTTCCGGCTCCGCCGCAGGTTCCGCTTCCGGCGCGGTCTGTGCCGCAGGCGTCTGCTGCGACACCGGCTCGGCGTCGGCTTGCCGCTCCGCGTCGCGCGCGTCGCGCTGGGCGACCGCTTCGTTGGCCTCGCGCAGCGCACGTTCGATCTCGTCCTCATGCACTTCCGCGTCGGCCGGTGCCGGGACGTCGAGCTCCTCGGGCGAGGTCATGAGCATGGTAGGCGCGTCCAGCGCCGGCACGTCATAGCCGGGATCGATGGTGGGCGTGAATGGCGCGGAGGGCGCAGGCGCAGGCTGCGGTGCCGCGGCGGACTCGCCGGGGCGCGGTGCCTCAGCGCCCGGTGCGGATGTGGCCGCAGGCGGCGTGGCCGTTGCCGGTACGGCGGACGCCGGCGGCGTGACACTGCCTGCCGGCAAGGGGATCTCGATCAGGTGCTCGCGCGCATCGAACACCGTTTCGCAGTGGCCGCAACGCACCAGCCCCTGGCGCAGGCGCAACTGGTCGGCGACCAGCCGGAAGGCGGTGCGGCAGGCCGGGCAGCGCGTGACGAGCTTGACGGCGGCCATCTGGACAGATCAGGGACGGGTGCCGTGCAGGCACACCCAGCCTTCCTCGGCGCGCCATACCGTCAGCGGCAGCCACGGTGCATAGGCGGCGGCCACTTCCTCCGCCTGGCGCTCCAGCACGCCAGACAACACCAGCCGGCCGCCGGGGCGCACGCGGGCGCTGAGCATGGCCGCCATCAGCTTGAGCGGATTCGACAGGATATTGGCGACCACCAGGTCATAGGTGGCTTCCGACACCGACTCGGGCAGCGCGAACGATGCCTCGACCTGGTTGCGCTCGGCGTTGTAGCGAGACGCTTCCACGGCATTGGGATCGATGTCGATGCCGACGGTATCGCCCGCGCCGAGCTTGCGCGCGACGATTGCCAGGATGCCGGAGCCGCAGCCATAGTCGAGCACGGTTTCGCCCGGCACCACGTGTTGCTCCAGCCACTGCATGCACAGCCGCGTGGTCGGATGGCTGCCGGTGCCGAAGGCCAGGCCGGGATCCAGCTCCAGCACCACCGCATCGGGCTCGGGCGCGTCGTGCCACGACGGCACCACCCAGATGCGCTCGCCGATGCGGATCGGCTCGAACTGCGATTGCGTCAGGCGGACCCAGTCCTGGTCTTCCACCGCGCGCAGTTCGTATGCCGGCACCGGATCGATGCCAAGCTGGTTGGCGGCAGCGGCCACGACCACGGCGGGATTGGCATCGTCGCCGAACAGCGCCACCACGCGCGAGCGGTTCCACGCGAGTTGCTTGGGTTCGAGCCCGGGCTCGCCGAAAAGCGGTTGCTCATCGGGCGTATCGGCATCGGCGTCTTCCACCGAGACCGACAGCGCACCGAGGTCGAACAGGGCCTCGGACCAGGCTTCGGCCTGGTCCTGCGCCACTTCGATCACACATTCCTGAAATGCCACGGGCTTCCTTGCTTGCTGCGTGTGTGTTGCGGGTAACGTCGGGGTAACGTTACTCAGGCCTTCGCGCGCTCCGCCAGGCGATGCTCAAGATAATGGATGCTGGTGCCGCCTTCGACGAAGTTCGCGTCCATCATCAGCTCTCGGTGCAGCGGAACATTGGTCTGGATACCGTCCACAACCATTTCGGACAGCGCGATGCGCATGCGGGCGATGGCCTGCTCGCGCGTGGCACCGTAAGTGATGATCTTGCCGATCATCGAATCGTAGTTGGGCGGCACGAAGTAGCCATCATACGCGTGCGAGTCCACGCGTACACCGGGGCCCCCCGGCATGTGCCAGGCGGTGATGCGGCCGGGCGAGGGGATGAACTTGAACGGGTCCTCGGCGTTCACGCGGCATTCGATCGCGTGGCCGCGGAACTGCACGTCCTTCTGGCGGAAACGCAGCTTTTCGCCGAAGGCGATGCGGATCTGCTCCTGCACGATGTCGATGCCGGTGATCATCTCGGTGACCGGGTGCTCCACCTGCACGCGCGTGTTCATCTCGATGAAGTAGAACTCGTTGTTCTCGTACAGGAACTCGAAAGTGCCGGCGCCGCGGTAGCCCATCTTCTTGCAGGCCTCCGCGCAACGGTCGCCGATGCGCTCGATCAGGCGGCGCGGGATATGCGGCGCCGGGGCTTCCTCGATCACCTTCTGGTGGCGGCGCTGCATCGAGCAGTCGCGCTCGCCCAGCCAGATGGCCTGCTTGTGCTGGTCGGCCAGGATCTGGATCTCCACGTGGCGCGGATTCTCCAGGAACTTCTCCATGTAGACCTCGGGATTGCCGAAGGCGCGGCCAGCTTCCTCACGCGTCATGTTGACGGCATTGATCAGGGCGGCTTCGGTGTGCACCACGCGCATGCCGCGGCCACCGCCGCCGCCGGCGGCCTTGATGATCACCGGGTAGCCCACGCGGCGCGCGGTCGCGAGGATTTCCTTGGGGTCGTCGGGCAGGGCGCCGTCCGAGCCCGGCACGCACGGTACGCCGGCCTTGATCATCGCCTGCTTGGCCGAGACCTTGTCGCCCATCAGGCGGATGCTGTCGGCGGTCGGACCGATGAAGACGAAGCCGGATTTTTCCACGCGCTCGGCGAAGTCGGCATTCTCCGACAGGAAGCCGTAGCCCGGGTGGATGGCCTGCGCATCGGTCACTTCGGCGGCCGAGATGATGGCCGGCATGTTCAGGTACGACTGCGGCGACGGGGCGGGGCCGATGCAGACGGCTTCGTCGGCCAGGCGCACGTACTTGGCCTCCTTGTCGGCCTCCGAGTACACCACCACCGTCTTGATGCCCAGTTCGCGGCAGGCGCGCTGGATGCGAAGTGCGATTTCGCCGCGGTTCGCGATCAGAATTTTTTCAAACATGGTCTCTCTCTGCGAGAACGGGAGCGGTCCCGCTGCGTGCCGCCATGGCACATCGGGCGCGCGGCCGTCAGGCTGGCCGCCGGGCCGCACTAACGCGCGGAACTGCATGGAACTGCACGGAACGGGTCGCGATGCCCACAACGTCCCTGGCGTCCTGAAACGCCGTAGAGGGCCGCGCCGGGGCTGTGCCGGGCGCCGCGTGGGCAGCCGTTGGCAGCGCTGGGCGCGGCATGCCCTTCAGCCTCAGCCGATGACGAACAGCGGCTGGCCGTATTCCACTGCCTGGCCGTTCTCGACCAGGATTTCCTTGATGACGCCGGCCTTGTCGCACTCGATCTCGTTGAGCAGCTTCATGGCTTCGATGATGCAGACGGTCTGGCCTTCCTTGACCGAATCGCCGACATTGACGAACGGGGCGGCGCCCGGCGACGGCGCGCGGTAGAACGTGCCCACCATCGGCGAGGTCACGATGTGGCCGGCGGGCAGCTGCGCCACCGGCTCGGCGGCCGGCGCGGCGGTGCCAACTGGGGCGGCGGCCGGCGCGACCGGCAGTGCCTGCAGCTGCGGCATGGCCATCGGCGCGGCGACGACTTGCGGCGGTTGCTTGACGATGCGTACCTTGCCGTCGCCTTCGGTGACTTCCAGCTCGGAGATGCCGGATTCGGCCACCAGGTCGATGAGCGTCTTCAGCTTGCGCAGGTCCATCTTCTTATCCTCCTGAATCAGGTTGTCCGGCCGCTGTCCCACTGGGCTGCGGCGGAAGAAATCGTTTGGCGCCCACCACGGTGCCGCGCCCGCCGTGCCGCAGCACGCGCAACGGGCGCGGACCGCCGGGCGGCGCGCGCAGGTTCGTCAAAAAATTCTGGCAGGGGTCAGCGCCCCGGGCTTCCTGGCGGCGGCTGTTCCTGGGCGAGCGCATAGTCGAGTGCCAGCAGGTATCCTTGCCAGCCCAGCCCACAGATCACCCCGACAGCGACGTCGGAGAAATAGGAGTGGTGACGGAAGCTCTCGCGGCGGTGCACATTGGACAGGTGGACCTCCACGAACGGGATGGCCACGCCGGCCAGCGCATCGCGCAGGGCCACGCTGGTATGCGTGTAGGCCGCCGGGTTGATGATGATGAAATCGACGCCTTCCTCGCGCGCGGCGTGGATGCGGTCGACCAGTGCCCCTTCATGGTTGGACTGGAACGAAGCCAGGGAAATACCGGCCTTGGATGCATGGTCGGCCAGCGCTGCGTCGATATCGGCGAGGGTCGTGTGCCCGTAGGTCTCCGGTTCGCGCGTGCCCAGCAGGTTCAGGTTAGGCCCATGCAGGACCAGCACCTTGCGGTAGCGGGCTGAGCGACGGATGGAGCGGGTTGCAGTCACGGCGGCTCGACCAGATCAACGAAATTGCGCGGAGATTACCGTAGCTTAGAGGGATTTGTCTAGCGCGGGATACAAAGCTCGGCGGCATCGTCACGATGCGGCGGCGATTTCGGCACTTTCTCGGCCTCCGGCACGGAAACGGAAAAAATCACCCCAGAAATCCGAAATTGACCGGAGATATCGAAAGAACTTACTCAGGTGCGCGGCAGCACCGCGCGCAGCTCTTCCGCGGTGACGCGTCCCATCTTGCGGTACTTGACGCTGCCGTCGGGGTTGATGACCACGGTATAGGGCAGGCCGCCGGCGCTGTTGCCGAAGTTGCGCGACAGCTCGGTGCCGGCGAAGCCTGCCACAGCGAGCGGATAGGCAACCGGTACTTTCCTGGTGAACTGCTGGATATTGCTGGCCGTATCAATGCCGATGCCGACAAACTCGACTTGCCGGTTCTTGTATTCCTCGTGCAGCGCAGTCAGTTCCGGCATTTCTTCCACGCAGGGGCCGCACCACGGCGCCCAGAAGTTCACCACCAGCGTCTTGCCGCGCAGCGTGCCCAGGTCAAGCTCCGTGCCCGCGGGGTCCGGCAGCCGCGTCTGAAAAAATGCTTCGACGGCTTTGTCGCTGGCGGGCTCAGGCGAGAACACGAAGTGACCGGCAAACGCGCCGGCGGCGCAAGCCACCACGGCAATCACGGTCCACAGCCAGAGGCGGGAGCGTCGGATGGGCGAAGAGACGGAATCAGTCATGGGCAAGCTGGACTGGTGAATAGGGTAACGTGAGCGGGAGGCGCGCCGGGTTCAGGATGGCCCGCTGTCGGTATCGTCGCCGATCAGCGCGCGTACGGCCTGCAGGTCCGCGCGGGAGGGCCGCCCGGAGGTGTCGGCACGCACTGCGCCGCGTTCGTCGACGGCATCATACAGCGCAATATGGATGCCGACCGGCGTACCCAGTTCCGCGCGCACCTCGCCGGCCAGCTGGCGGGCCTCGCGGCTGTCGGGCCACTGGCCCTTCCAGAGGAAGCTGAGCGTCTCGACATCGGCGCGGCCGCCGAAGTGACGGCTTTCGCTGGTTTCGAAGTCGACCCCGGCGTTGAGCAGGTGCAGCGTGGCGTCCTTGGCGCTGTCGCAGAAGCACTGCAGATAGATATCGGAGTGCTCGGTCGCCGTGCCGTTCAGCACGGCGCCCACCAGGTAGGGCCGGAACGGCGCCAGGTCCTCCATGGCCAGCAAGGCCACACGGCGCAGCAAGGCCAGCACGCGCGGCTGGGTGTCGCCATGGAACAGCGCCTGGTAGGCGCGCACCTCGGCCTCGACCTGGTCATTGTCGGGCAGCCATTCGCCGGGCACGCGCTGCTCACCCAGCACCTGGCGCGCGGCCTTGCGCTTGGCGGTGGCGTAGTCGGCGCCGTCCTCGGCGATCATGCGGGCGGCGGCCTGGGCGATTTCCTCGCGCAGGCGCGAGGGGTCGGGCGGGGTACGTCGGCTCATTGCCCCATGATACCGGAGCGCACGCCTGGTGCCGCACGGAGGCGGCCGCCGGTGCCGCGGTGCAGCGAAGGCCGCCGGCGCTCGGGTACAATCAATGGCTTCCTGCCCGGCCTGCCAGCACCATGCGGCAACGCTGCCGCCGCGCGAGCGCCGGGTGCCGAGTCCCCAAGCCTGCGGGCTTCATGTCATCCCGGGAACCCATGCATATTCATATCCTTGGCATCTGCGGCACCTTCATGGGCGGCCTGGCGGTGCTTGCCAAGCAGGCCGGCCATCGCGTCACCGGCTGCGATGCCAATGTCTATCCGCCGATGAGCACCCAGCTGGAAGCGCAGGGCATCGAGCTGATCGAAGGATTCGACCCCGCCCAGCTGGCGCTCGAGCCCGACCTGTTCGTGATCGGCAACGTGGTCTCTCGCGGCAATCCGCTGATGGAAGCCATCCTCGATCGCAACCTGCCTTATGTGTCCGGCCCGCAATGGCTGGGCGAGCACGTGCTGGCGCGCAAGTGGGTGCTGGCGGTGGCCGGCACGCACGGCAAGACCACCACCACGTCGATGCTGGCCTGGATCCTGGAGGATGCCGGCTACAACCCGGGCTTCCTGGTGGGCGGCGTGCCGCAGAACTTCGGTATCTCTGCGCGCGTGACCGAATCCGATTTCTTCGTGATCGAGGCCGACGAGTACGACACCGCGTTCTTCGACAAGCGCAGCAAGTTCGTGCATTACCGCTCGCGCACCGCGATCCTGAACAACCTGGAATACGATCACGCTGACATCTTCCCGGATCTGGCGGCGATCGAGACGCAGTTCCACCACCTGGTGCGCACCGTGCCGGGCCAGGGCCGGCTGGTCGTCAACGGTGTCGAGGAAAGCCTGGCGCGCGTGCTCGAGCGCGGCTGCTGGAGCGAGGTGGAGCAGTTCGGCGTGGGTGACTGGCGCGAGAGCGATGCCGCCCACACCGCGCAGCCGGGCAAGGATGCCTTTGACGTCTGGTTCGGCGGCGCCGTGGTCGGCACCGTGGTGTGGGACCTGCAGGGCACGCACAACCGCATGAACGCGCTGGCGGCAATCGCGGCGGCGCGCCACGTGGGCGTGCCGGCGGAGCAGGCGATCGCCTCGCTGTCGCGCTTCGCCAACGTCAAGCGCCGCATGGAAGTGCGCGGCGAGGTCGGCGGCGTGACCGTCTACGACGACTTCGCCCACCACCCGACCGCGATCCAGACCACGCTGGAAGGCCTGCGCCGCCGTGTTGGCGATGCCCGCATCCTGGCGGTGCTGGAGCCGCGCTCGAACACCATGAAGTTGGGCGTGATGAAAGCCCAGCTGCCGGCAAGCCTGGAGCAGGCCGACCTGGTGTTCGGTTACGGCGCGCCGGCCGGCAAGGATGCGCTGGGCTGGGACCTGGCCGGGTCGCTGGCGCCGCTGGGCGACAAGGCAACCGCGTTCCAGGACCTGGGCGCCCTGGTGCAGGCCGTGCGCGCCGCGGCGCAGCCGGGCGACCACGTGCTGGTGATGAGCAACGGCGGCTTCGGCGGCGTGCACCAGAAGCTGCTGGACGCGCTGGCCGCGGCGGCCTGAGCCGCAGGGGACCGCCATGCTGCTGTACCTGCACGGATTCCGCTCCTCACCGCAGTCGTTCAAGGCGCGGCTGGTGCAGGAGCGCATGCGCGAGTGGGGCGTGGGCCGCTACTACGCCTGCCCGGAACTCAATGTCTCGCCGGCGCTGGCGATCGCCCAGGCCGAGGCCGCCATTCGCGCCGCCCAGGCAGGCGGCGCTCAGGAAGTCGCCATCATGGGCTCGTCGCTGGGCGGCTTCTATGCCCGCTGGCTCGGCGAGCGCCATGGCTGCAAGACCGTACTGCTGAACCCGGCGGTTCATCCGTGGACTGACCTGGAGCAGTACCTGGGCGAGCAGCCGCTGTGGCACGGCGGCGGCTCGGTCACGGTCGAGCGCCGCCACCTGCAGGAACTGCTCAACCTGCGCGTGAACGCCATTACCCGGCCCGAGCGCTATTACCTGCTCGCCGCCACCGGCGACGAGGTGCTGGACTACCGTGAAATGGTGGCCGCCTGCTCCGGCGCGAATATCCGCGTGATCGAGGGCAGCGACCACGGCATCAGCGAATTTGCCGACTACGTCGACGAAGTGCTCGCCTTCTGCGGCTATGGCCCGGGCGGCAAGGTGCCCAAGGTGCCGGCCGGCGCGGGCGCGGCATGAGCGCGCAGTCTGCGCGCCGCTGTGGCTGGAGTTCGCACCTGGCTTTCGATGCGGCGATCACGCCCAACCTGCGGCGCTGGGTCACCGGCGACGACGGTTCGCTGACCGCGCGGCTGGTGGCCGCGTCCGAGCGCTTTCGCGTGGCACAGCTGCTGCAGCGCCCGTTGCGGCCGCTGGCCGATGAATGGCAGGTGCTGGGCCAGCACGACCGCGTCCCGGCGCTGACGCGCGAAGTGCTGCTGATCTGCGACGATATTCCCGCGGTCTTTGCCCACACCGTGGTGCGCCTGCGCCATGCGCGGCGCGACTGGCCGTTCCTGCGGGGGCTGGGCGCGCGCCCGCTGGGCGGGCGGTTGTTTATCGATCCGGCAGTGACGCGCGACCCGTTCCAGTTCGCCCGGCTGCTGCCGCACCATCCCTTGCGCCAGGCGCTGCAGCGCGTGCTGCCGGCGATGGCGCCGCTGCCCATGCTGCCTGCGCGGCGCTCCGTATTCCGGCGCGGCGACGGCGTCATGCTCGTGACAGAGGTCTTCTTGCCGGACCTGCTGGCACGGCCAGCCCCGGGGACCAAGGCGATTGCGCTACCGATGTTCCGGCGCACCACAGACCGCGGCCCCGTCAATTCACACACTACCGAAATCAAGAGAACGAGATGAAACTGCAGGGTCGGGTTGCCATCATCACCGGTGCCGCCGCTGGCATCGGCCTTGCCACCGCGCAGCGCTTCGCGGCCGAGGGCGCGGTCGTCGTGCTGTGCGACGTCAATGAAGCGCGCGTGCGCGAAGCCGCCGGCCAGCTCGCCGGCTCCGGCGGCAGCGCATCGGCCTACCGCGTCGACGTGACCCGCCGCGAAGAGGTCGACGCCATGGTGGCGGCGGTGATGGCCGCGCACGGCCGCATCGACATCCTGGTCAACAACGCCGGCATCACCAAGGACGCGCGCCTGGCCAAGATGACCGAGGCGCAGTTCGATGCCGTGATCGACGTCAACCTGAAGGGCGTCTTCAACTGCGCCCAGGCAGTCGCCACGATCATGACCGAGCAGGGCAAGGGCGTGATCCTGAACGCTTCCAGCGTGGTCGGCCTGTACGGCAACTTTGGCCAGACCAACTATGCCGCCAGCAAGTTCGGCGTGATCGGCTTCACCAAGACCTGGGCGCGCGAGCTGGGTCCCAAGGGCGTGCGCGTCAATGCCGTCTGCCCCGGCTTTGTCAATACCGAGATCCTGCAGACCGTGCCCGACAAGGTGCTCGACGGCATGAAGTCGTCGTGCTGGCTGCGCCGGCTGGCAGAGCCGGCAGAGATAGCCAGCATCTATGCCTTCCTGGCCAGCGACGACGCCAGCTACGTCAACGGCGTTGCGATCGAAGCCAGCGGCGGCATGTCGCTCTGACCCGCTCCGAACATTTCCGGCGTCCGCCGGCGTGCACGGCCCCTGGGCGCACGCCGGGGTCCGCAGCGGCGGTGCGGTATCATTCCGGGTCTGCGGCCTGGCCTCGTAGCCACGGCGCGGGGCCCGTACAGCGCGCCGCCCGCCGATGCCGTTAGCACCATTTCTCCCACAGGATCCGCCGCTGCGCCACACTTTGTGGCGCCCCGATGCGGTTCCGCGCATTTCTGAAAGTACCGATCGATGCAGTTGCTGTTCGAAGAAGGCGGCGAGATCCGCGCCGGCACCGTGCTGAACCAGCAGGGCGAGGCTTACCAGGTGGAGCTGCCGGCCGGCAAGCGCACCAAGGTCAAGTCGCGCGACGTGCTGCTGCAGTTTGCGCAGCCGTCGGCGATCGAACTGGTTCGCCAGACCGGCGACATGGTGGCCGAGATCGACCTGGACTTCCTGTGGGAATGCGCCCCCGAGGCCGAGTTCGGCTTTGCCGAGCTGGCCGCCGAGTACTACGGCGCCGAGCCCGGCGCGGTGCAGCAGGCGGCGCTTGCAATGGCGCTGCACGGCAATCCGGTGTACTTCCGCCGCAAGGGGCGTGGCCGCTACCAGCGCGCGCCCGAAGACCAGCTCAAGGCCGCGCTGGCCGCGCTCGAGCGCAAGCGCCAGCAGGCGCTGGTGCAGTCCGAGTATGAAGAACAGCTCAAGGCGCTGACGCTGCCGGAATCGTTCCGCAACAAGGTGCTGCAGCTGCTGTTCAAGCCGGACAAGAACAGCCTGGAATACAAGGCCATGGACGCGGCCTGCACCGCGCTCGGCATGACGCCGATGCGGCTGATGGTGGCCGCCGGCGGCGTCGCCAGCGCACGTGCGCTGCACGAGGCCAAGTTCCTCGCCGAGTGCTTTCCGAAGGGTACCGGCTTCCCCGATACCGACGTGCCCGAGCCGTCCGCCGACCTGCCGCTGGCCGAGGTCGAGGCGTTCTCGATCGACGACGTCACCACCACCGAGATCGACGATGCGCTGTCGGTGACGAAGCTGCCCGACGGCAAGCTGCGCATCGGCATCCATATCGCCGCGCCCGCGCTGGGCATCCGCCGTGGCGAGCCGCTCGACGTGATCGCGCGCCAGCGCCTGTCCACGGTTTACTTCCCGGGCGACAAGATCACCATGCTGCCCGACCCGGTGGTCGAGCGCTACACGCTGCAGGAAGGCCGGGTTTGCCCGGCACTGTCGCTGTACGTGACGGTGGACCCGACGGTGTGGCTGATCATTGGCAGCGAGACCCGCGCCGAGATGGTGCCGATCGCCGCCAACCTGCGCCACAACCTGCTCGACGATGTCATCACCGAGGCCTCGCTGGCCGAAGGCACTGGCGACTACCCGTTCCGCGAGGCGCTGACCCAGCTGTGGCACTTCGCCGGCTACCTGTACGACGAGCGCCAGAAGGCGCGCCTGGCCAGCGGCCTGCGCCCCGAGACACACAACCGCGCCGACTTCAACTTCTACCTCGACGACCAGCCCGACGGCAGCCAGCGCGTGCGCATCGAGCAGCGCAAGCGCGGCTCCCCGCTGGACAAGATCGTGGCCGAGCTGATGATCCTGGCCAACAGCACGTGGGGCAAGCTGCTGGCGGACAACGGCGTGCCCGGCATCTACCGCACGCAGAAGGCGTGGGGCATGCATCGCACCCGCATGCAGACCTACCCGGCACCGCACGAAGGGCTGGGCGTGGCGCAGTACGCGTGGAGCACCTCGCCGCTGCGCCGCTACGTCGACCTGGTCAACCAGTGGCAGATCCTGGCGGTGGCGCAGCACGGCGTGACCGCCAAGCTGGTGGCGCCGTTCAAGCCCAAGGATGCCGACCTGCTGGCCGCCGTGGCTGACTTTGAAGGCACTTATGCCGCCTATGCCGACCACCAGTCGACCATGGAGCGCTACTGGTGCCTGCGCTGGCTCAAGCAGGAGAACCGCGAGCGCATGGTCGCCGCGGCGCTCAAGGAAGGCGCGGTGCGTTTTACCGAGATCCCGCTGGTCACGCGCGTGCCCGAGCTGGTTCAGGCGCAGCGCGGCACCCAGGTGCTGCTGGAGATCGGCGAGACCGACGAGATCACGCTGGAAGTCTCGTGCCGCGTGCTGGAGATATTCGCCGGCGAGGGCGTGTTGCCTGAAGAAGAGCTGGAAAGCGACGAGGAAGCCGCTGAAATGTCGGCCGAAGCCGCAGCCGAAGCTGCCGCGGAAGACGCCGCCGAGCAGGCCGCAGGCGTCGCGGACGATGCCGCGGCAAGCGCCGGTGGCGACGCACCGGCCGAGCCGTCGGCTGAGCGCGACACCGGCGGCACCGCCGCCGGCTGAAGCCTTCGGAAATCGGCGGGGCTCACTTACAATGCGTAGCGGCATTCCCGGCCGGCCGGGAATGCCCATTCACTTGTCGCCTCGCACCTCCCGAGCCAAATTCCCGCCATCGTGAACGCTGCACTCGCCGCTCCCCGCCACCGGTGGCACGCCAGGTGGCACAACAGCAGTACGCTGGCCAAGGCGCTGGCGATTTCCCTGGTCGTGCATGCACTGCTGCTGATGGTGCGGATAGCCGCGCCCGAGGTGTTCGAGATCAAGCGCACGGACTCGCCGCTTGACGTGGTGCTGGTCAACGCGAAATCGGCGCAGAAGCCGCGCAACCCGACCGCGCTGGCGCAAGCCAACCTGGACGGCGGCGGCGACCATGATCTGCAGCGCGCCACCACGCCGCTGCCAGCGCAGACCGTGACGCAGGAGGGCGACCTCGTGCGCCAGGTGCAGCGCCGCGTCGAACAGCTCGAACTGGAGCAGCAGCGCTTGCTGACGCAGGCGCGCGAGCCCGCGCCTGCGGTGCGCAGCCAGCCGCTCAAGCCCGGCGAGAAGCGCCAGGACAATCCCCAGCGCGGTCAGGACGAGCGCACCTCGGCCGACGAGATGGCCAAGCTCGAAGCCGAGATCGGCCGCAACCTGGATCACTACGCCAAGCGGCCCAAGCGCTTCCAGTTGACGGCGACCAGCGCGCAGGCGGTCGATTACGCGCAGTACTACGACCGGCTGCGCCGCAAGATCGAGGCGCGTGGCACCACCGATTTCCCGCAACGCAATGGCAAGCCGCTGTACGGCCAGTTGATCCTGGTGATCAACGTCAACCGGCTCGGCAAGCTCGGCTACAACCGCGACGGCTACAACATCGACGCCATCGACGTGGTCAAGAGCTCGGGCGATCCCGCGCTGGACCGCCAGGCCGTGGCGATCGTGCGCGCGGCCGCGCCGTTCGGCGCCTTCACCGCGGAAATGGCGGCGCGCCAGGACATCCTGGAAGTCATTTCCACTTTCAAGTTTTCGCGCAGCGGGCTGGAAACCCGGCTGCAGGCACGCTGATGACCACTCCAGACACTACGCCAGACCGCACCCAGAACACGCCGGACCAGTATGTGGTGATCGGCAATCCCATTTCGCACAGCCGTTCGCCGGCGATCCACGCCGCTTTTGCGCGCCAGACCGGCGAGGCGGTGCAGTACGACCGGCTGGAGGCGCCGCTGGACGGGTTTGCCGATACCGTGCGCAAGTTCTTCGCCGACGGCGGCTACGGCTGCAATGTGACGGTGCCGTTCAAGCTGGAGGCCTATGACCTGGCCGACCGCCTGACCGAGCGTGCCGAAGCCGCCGGCGCGGTCAACACGCTGTGGATCGAGGATGGCCTGATCCACGGCGACAACACCGATGGCGTGGGCCTGGTGCGCGATATCCAGGACAACCTCGACACGCTGGTCGAAGGCAAGCGCGTGCTGCTGCTGGGAGCTGGCGGCGCGGCCATGGGCGCGATGCTGCCGCTGATCGAGGCGCGTCCGTCGCGCATCGTGGTGGCTAACCGCACCGCGTCGCGCGCCAGCGACATGCTGGAAGAGTTCGTCGAAGCGGCCGACCAGTTCGGCGTGGAGCTGTGGGGCGGCGGTCTCGATGCGCTGGAAGGCCTGTCCGAGGACGAGGCCTGCGACATCGTGATCAATGCCTCGTCGAGCAGCCTGCACGGCGAAGTGCCGCCGCTGCCCGAGTTCCTGCTGGGCGAAGGCGTGCTGGCCTACGACATGATGTACGGTGCCGAGCCGACCGTATTCCTGCAGTTCGCCGCGCGCTGCGGTGCGCGCACCAGCGACGGCCTGGGCATGCTGGTCGAGCAGGCCGCCGAGGCCTTCTATATCTGGCGCGGCGTGCGCCCCCGTACTGCTCCCGTGCTGGCCGAGCTGCGCGACGCGCTGCAGGCCGAACGCAAGGGCTGAGCGGGGCGCCGCCGGCCGTGGCCATCCGCAACCGCACGGCCAGCGCCGCCCGTGGCGCTGCCTCCGCCGGCTCGGTGCTGAATCCGCTGCGCTGGCTTGGCTACCTGCTGGGCTGCATGGTCGCGGGCGTGCTGGCGATGCAGTTGTATTTCTTCGTGCAGATTGCCAGCTGGCAATACGTCAACCCGTCGAGCACGACCTTCATGCGGGCCGAGCGCTGGCGGCTGTGCGGCTTCAACCTGTGGAGCTGCGGGCTGGAGCGCGAGTGGGTGCCGTATGAGCGCATCTCGCGCAACCTCAAACGCGCGGTGATCGCCAGCGAGGATGCGGGCTTCGTCAACCATCCCGGCTACGAGCTCGACGCCATGCTCGATGCGTGGGAGCGCAACAAGAAGCGAGGCCGCATCGTGCGCGGCGCTTCAACCATCACGCAGCAGCTGGCCAAGAACCTGTTCCTGTCGTCCGAGCAGCATTACCTGCGCAAGGGGCAGGAGCTGGCGATCACGTGGATGCTGGAATTCTGGCTCGACAAGCAGCGCATCTACGAGATCTACCTGAACTCGGTGGAGTGGGGCGAGGGCGTGTTCGGCGCGCAGGCCGCGGCGCAGCACTACTTCCGCACCAATGCCGACAAGCTCAGCATCGGGCAGTCCGCGCGGCTGGCGGCGGCATTGCCGGCGCCCAAGTGCTTCGACAAAAAAGAGTACTGCGCCAACGTGCGGGTGAATTTCCGCGCGAAGGCGGGAATCATCGCGCGCAGGATGGGCGCGGCGACGTTGCCGGACTGAGGCCCGACGGGCCTTCGGGTCTCAGCTCAGCCAGCCCTTGCGGCGGAAATACACCAGCGGGATCGCCGCCGACACCGCCATCAACGCGATCGCCCAAGGATAGCCCGCGGCCCAGTCCAGTTCCGGCATTACCTTGAAGTTCATGCCGTAGATGCTTGCGATCAGCGTGGGCGGCATCAATGCCACCGACACCACCGAGAACAGTTTGATGATCTTGTTCTGGTTGATATTGATGAAACCGACGGTCGCATCCATCAGGAAGTTGATCTTGTCGAACAGGAACGCGGTGTGGTTCTCGATCGAGTCGATATCGCGCAGGATCTGGCGTGCTTCGTCCTGCTGCTCGGCCGACAGCAGCTGGCTGCGCATCAGGAAGGACACCGCGCGGCGCGTATCCATCACGTTGCGGCGGATGCGGCCGTTCAGGTCTTCCTCGCGGGCGATGGTTTCCAGCACGTCGGCAGCGGCGGCATCGGTCACGTTCTCGGCCAGCACGCGGCGGCTGGCTTCTTCCAGGCGTTCGTAGACTTCCTCGATCGAGTCGGCCGAATATTCCGCATCGGTCGCGTACAGGTCCATCAGCACGTCCTTGGCGTTGCGCACCGAGCCCGGGCGCATGCGCGCGCGCAGCCGCACCAGCCGGAACACCGGCAGGTCTTCGTCGTGGATAGAGAACAGGACGTCCTTGGTCAGCACGAAGGCCACGCGCACGTTGCGTGATACCTCTTCCTCATCGAGCAGGAAGTCGGTGCGGATATGGATATTCTCGTCCTCGCCCTCGAAATAGCGCGCCGACGCCTCCAGGTCGCCCAGGTCTTCCAGTTCGGGAAGGGCGACGCCGTAGGCTTCCTTGATCCAGTTCAGCTCTTCGTCGTCAGGGTTGACGACATCGATCCAGATCGGCTTGTGCTGCAGCAGCTCATTGCGCTCGTCGACTTGCTCCTGGGCAAGCCGGCCTTTCTGCAGGACGAACAGGTTGATCATCCCCGGGATTCCTTATTGCTGATTTGCGACGAAAAACAATGACAAGCGCGAAGACAAGCGCAGGCGGCTCGCCGCATCCCAGGTATTGCGTCATGTCCCGTCATGGCCCAGCGGCAAGCCGCGCAAGGCCGGGCCACGGGCAAGCGTGATCGCGCTGTCCCGCGGCTGCGCGGAGCAGGCGGACAAGGCGATGGCGTTTGCCTGGGTTGGCTGGCTAGCCGGGAGAGGGAAGATCCGCCACGGTGGGGCGCGCATGAAGGCGCCGCTGGTGGCACGGAAAGACACTCGCCCGCAGTTCTGACTGCGGGCAAGTCCGACGAAGCGCGGAGCCGGGTGCTCCGGGCGGGTCGTCGTTACGCAGCCCGCAGTGACATGGCATTCGCAGTGGTCGCATGACTGCGCCAACTCGAACACCCGATGCTACTGCCCACGTAATTTCTCCGGGATTGTGATGGCCGCGAGTGTAGCCCAACGAAGGGGCGCTTGTTAAGTGAAATCTCCGTGGAGGTGGCGCGGCCGTTGTGCTCCCCCCCGGGCCGGCGGCCTCAGCCCATGGCACCGCGCAGCCGGCGCCAGAGCAGCGGCGCCAGCATCACCGAGGACAAGGCCAGGAACATCAGCACGATGGCGGCGTAGTCCTGCCAGTGCGGCCGCTCGCCCAGCAGCCACATGCCCGAGAAGACGCCGACCACCGGGATGAACATGATCGACAGGCTCGACACCACCGGCGGCAGGCTGCGCGCCAGCCCGAACCAGACCAGGTGGCAGAAGGCAAAGACCACCACCGCGTTGTAGGCGATCGCGCCCCATTCGACGGTGGTCGGCATGCGCCAGCCGTGCTCGAGCAGCAGCGTGCCGACGAGCAGGAAGGGCAGGGTCGCCAGCAGCATCCAGAAGGTCATGGCGCCGATCGGCACGTCGGTCTGGGTGCGCTTCATCAGCTGGGTGCCGAAACCCCAGCCGGCAGCGGCAAGCAGCATCAGCAGCGTGCCGGCGGGGCTGCCGGTCAGCGCGCTGATCTCGCCTGACAGCAGCAGCACCGTGCCCGCCAGCGCGCAGCCGATGCCAACCCAGGCCCAGCCGCCGATGCGTTCGCGAAAGAAGACCAGGCCCCACACCACGGCCCAGATGGGCATGGTGTAGCCAAGAATGGCGGCGCGTCCCGACGACAGCATCTTGACCGCGCAGATGGCGAACAGGTGCCACACCACCATGTTGGGCAGGGCGAGTCGGAACACCGTGCCCCATTCGCGCCGCGGCACGGCCAGCGAGTCGCCGCGCAGGCGCAGCGCCAGGCCCAGCGCGACCACGCCGCCGGCCATGCACAGCAGGCGGAAGCCCATCGGCGGAAAATGCGCCACCCCGACCTTCATGATGGGCCAGTTGATGCCCCAGGCGAGGGTTAGTACGACAAGCAGGAAAATACCGCGGCGATCGAGAGACATGACTGCAGATGGCGGCTGTGCGCGGTGCCGCTCTTTGTTTTGAGAGGAAGCGCAAAACGATAGCACGCAGCGGGTAAAATTGCCGGAAACGACATATGCTGCAGGGATGAAAGGTTTTCACGCCGCTGCGGCCAACCGTGCCGGCCTGGGACTTGGAAGTCCCATGAGGCGCCGGCGCCACCAGGATATTTCGAGCATCCCATGACTTTCACCGAGCAGCTTGCTGCCGCCTGGCAGCGTAACGATTCCCTTCTGTGTGTCGGGCTCGACCCTGATCCGCAGAAGCTGCCGCTGTCGCTGACCGGCGCGGGCGGCGCCATCTTCTCGTTCTGCCGCGAGATCGTCGATGCCACCGCCGACCTGGTTTGCGCCTTCAAGCCGCAGATCGCGTATTTCCATTCGCAGCGCGCCGAAGACCAGCTCGAGCAGCTGATCCACTACATCCACGACGCCCACCCCGGCATCCCGGTGATCCTGGACGCCAAGCGCGGCGATATCGGCTCGACCGCCGAGCACTATGCGCTGGAAGCATTCGAGCGCTACAAGGCCGACGCGGTCACGGTCAGCCCCTACATGGGCTTCGATTCGATGCAGCCGTACCTGGCTTACCCGGACCGCGGCGTGATCGTGCTGTGCCGCACTTCCAACCCCGGCGGCTCCGACGTGCAGTTCCTGCAGGTCGATGGCAAGCCGCTGTACCAGCTGGTGGCCGAGGCCGCGCGCGAGCGCTGGAACACCACTGGCCAGATGGGCCTGGTGGTGGGCGCCACCTTCCCCAACGAGATCGCGCGCGTGCGCCAGATCGTCGGCGACATGCCGCTGCTGATCCCGGGCATCGGCGCGCAGGGCGGCGATATCGAGGCGACGGTCAAGGCCGGGCGTACCGCGGATGGCACCGGCATGATGATCAACTCGTCGCGCGCAATCCTGTACGCCAGCCGCGAGAAGGATTTCGCGGCAGCGGCGCGCAATGTCGCGCTGCAGACGCGGGAGACCATCAACCGCTACCGCCACGGCTGACTGCCGCATGCGGAATAAAAAAACCGCGCCAGCTGGCGCGGTTTTTTGTTGGGCTGCGGGTGGGCGGCAGGGGCCCTCAGGCCTCGTTGCGCAGCAACTCCAGCAACCCCCGCATCGCGTGCTCCGCCGCCTGGCGCCGGATCTGCGCCCGGTCGCCGCGAAAGCGCTGGGTTTCCACGATGGTGGTGATGCGGTTGCTCCAGCCGAAGCACACCATGCCCACCGGCTTTTCCGGCGTGCCGCCGTTGGGACCGGCCACGCCGGTGATCGACAGCGAAACCTGCGCGCGGCTATTCAGCAGCGCCCCTTCCGCCATCGCGCGGGCGACCTCTTCGCTGACGGCACCGTGGTCGCGGATCAGCTTGGCCGGGACGCCCAGCATGGTGGACTTGGCTTCGTTGGAATACGTGACATAGCCGCGCTCGAACCAGCCGGACGAGCCCGAGACATCGGTGATGGCGGCGGCGACCAGCCCGCCGGTACAGGACTCGGCGGTGGCCAGCATCAGGGATTTTTCGGCAAGGGCAACGCCGGACTGGACGGCAAGCTGGTCGAGCAGGCGGCTGACTGACATGTTGGACTCGGGGGTTTGATGGAATGGGCCGGGCTCAGAACGAGCGCCACAGCGCGAACACCAGCAGCGTGTAGAAGGCCGCGAAGATGTCGTCGAACATGACGCCGAAGCCGCCGCGCAGGCCGGGGCCCTTGAGTGTGCGGTCGTAGTAGCCAATCGGCGCGGGCTTGGCGATATCGAACAGCCGGAACCACAGGAAGGCGGCGAACTGGCCCCAGAAACCGGTCGGCGTGACAAAGACCAGCACCAGCCAGAACGCGATGATCTCGTCCCACACCATGCTGCCGTGGTCATGCACGCCCATGTCGCGGGCGGTCCTGGCGCAGGCCCACAAGCCCACCAGGAAGCCTGCGCCGATGATCCACAGCCAGGTGGCCGACTCGATCCACAGCGATACCACCACGAACGAAAGCCACGCGTAGAGCGTGCCGACCGTGCCGGGGCTGACCGGCGACAGGCCGGAGCCGAAGCCAAAGGCGATGAGGTGGGCCGGATGGGCCAGCATGAAGCGCGCCGTCGGGCGCGTGACCTTGACGGTCTGGCCGGCTTCCAGGGTCATGGCGGGATCGCGGGGAGCGGCCCCGGAGGGGATGGTGGACATCAAGGTTGGCTCGTGTGATGCGGATGCTGCTTATGGTTATGGCCGGCTTGCTGCTTTCAGTGCTGCGGAAGGCGGGACTCCGGTTCCCGCGCGGCGCGCCGATGGCGGCATCATGACATGCCTGTGCCCCGGTGTCAGGAGGAGGCGAAGTGGTCGAAGCTCGCGCCGGTGTAACGGGTCGGATTGCCGGCATGGTCGACCAGCCGCAGGCCCGGCTCCGCTGTGATCGTCCCGACGCGCGTCAGCGGCAACGCCAGGCGCTCGCTGAGCGCGGCGAGCGCGTCGCGGTTGCCCGCCGGTGCGGTGAAGCACAGCTCGTAGTCGTCCCCGCCTGCCAATACGCATTCACGCTGGATCGCTTCCGGCTGGCTGGCCAGTACCGCCGAGCGTGGCAGCGCGTCGACATCGATCAGCGCGCCCACCTGCGAACGTGCCAGGATATGGCCGAGGTCGCCGATCAGGCCGTCGGAGATGTCGAGTGCCGCATGCGCCATGCCGCGCAGCGCCATGCCGAGTGCCACGCGCGGTGTCGGCGTGTCCATGCGCGGGCGCACCTGGGTGAAGTCGGGCTCGGGCAGCAGCCATTCGCCACGGCAGTCGCCCAGCGCCAGGCGCGCGTCGCCAAGCGTGCCGGAGATCCAGATATCGTCACCCGGGCGTGCCGCGTCGCGGCGCAGCGCGGCGCGGTGCGGAACATCGCCGAATACGGTCAGCGACAGCGTCAGCGGGCCGCGCGTGGTGTCGCCGCCGACCAGCTCGCAGCCGTGGGCGTCTGCCAGGGCCAGCATGCCGTCGGCCAGCTCGGCCAGCCATGCCGGGTCGGCCTCGGGCAGGGCCAGCGCCAGCGTGAAGGCGCGCGGCTCGGCTCCCATCGCGGCGAGGTCGGACAGGTTGACCGCCAGCGCCTTGTGGCCAAGCGCGCGTGGGGCCACGTCCGCAAAGAAATGGCGGCCACTGACCAGCATGTCGGTGCTGATGGCGAGGTGATGGCCCGGGCGGCCTTCGATCAGTGCGCAGTCGTCGCCCACGCCGAGTGCGGCTTTATGCACCGGCCGCGTGAAATAGCGGCGGATCAGGTCGAACTCGGAAAGTGGAGCGTGCGGAGCGGGCTGGGCGTCGGACATCGCGGCGAGCTGGCAGTGGACAGGAGTTTGCCCGGCCGGCAGGCACCGGAGGGACGGATGGAGTCGGAAGGGCGCATCAGGATGCGGCGCCGGCAGCGTTTCAGCAAGATACTGCCGCGCATGACAGCCATGACCGCAGCGAGTCACCAGCCATGCGCCGGGCGGCGCTACGCTTGCTGGTGTTGCCCCGTTGGATGGGGCATATTGTACCGAATCGCAAAGGTGCCCCAAGCAAAAGGCTTATTGTGAAATAGTATTTCACTATATAAAATGCTGGGTTCCAAAGGAAGAGAAGGTGGGCACGTGGAGCCGGTCCGCCGATCGTCCCCGCCAAGCCAATGACGGCTCCACCGATTGGAAAATGCGCCGATGACCAGCCCTCAGCAGTCCCCGTCCCAAGACGATCTGAAACAGCAGCAGCGTGAGGCGCTGCGCAAAGCGGCGCTCGAGTATCACGAGTTTCCGACCCCCGGCAAGATTTCCGTCACCCCGACCAAGCCGCTGTCGAACCAGCGCGACCTGGCGCTGGCCTACTCGCCGGGCGTGGCCGCGGCCTGTGAAGAGATCGTGGTCGACCAGGCCAACTCCTTCCGCTACACCGCGCGCGGCAACCTCGTCGCGGTGATCACCAACGGCACCGCCGTGCTCGGCCTCGGCGACATTGGCGCCGCGGCCTCCAAGCCCGTGATGGAAGGCAAGGGCGGCCTGTTCAAGAAGTTTGCCGGTATCGACGTGTTCGATATCGAAATCGACGAGAAGGACCCGGAAAAGCTGGTCCAGATCATCGCCGCGCTGGAGCCTACCTTCGGCGGCATCAACCTGGAAGACATCAAGGCACCGGAGTGCTTCTACGTCGAGCGCAAGCTGCGCGAGAAGATGAAGATTCCCGTCTTCCACGACGACCAGCACGGCACCGCGATCGTGGTGGCCGCGGCCGTCATCAACGGCCTGAAGGTGGTCGGCAAGGACATCGACAAGGTCAAGCTGGTTGCCTCGGGCGCCGGCGCCGCCGCGCTGGCCTGCCTGGACCTGCTGGTCGACATCGGCCTGCCCATCGAGAACATCTGGGTGACTGACCTGGCCGGCGTGGTCTATGAAGGCCGTACCGAGCTGATGGACCCGGAAAAGGCCCGTTTCTCGCAGAAAACCGACAAGCGCAAGCTGGGCGAGGTCATCGACGGTGCCGACATCTTCCTGGGCCTGTCCGCCGCGGGCGTGCTCAAGCAGGACATGGTCCAGCGCATGGCCGACAAGCCGCTGGTGCTGGCGCTGGCCAACCCGAATCCGGAAATCGCGCCCGAGCTGGTCAAGGAAGTGCGGCCGGACGCGGTGATGGCCACCGGCCGTACCGACTACCCGAACCAGGTCAACAACGTCCTGTGCTTCCCGTTCATCTTCCGCGGTGCGCTGGATTGCGGCGCCACCACCATCACGCGCGAGATGGAAATCGCCGCCGCCAACGCGCTGGCCGAGCTGGCGCGTCAGGAGCAGAGCGACATCGTTGCCAGCGCCTATGGCATCCAGGATCTGTCGTTCGGTCCGGAATACCTGATTCCGAAGCCGTTCGACCCGCGCCTGATCGTCAAGGTGGCCCCGGCCGTGGCCGAAGCCGCGATGAAGTCGGGCGTGGCCGCCCGTCCGATCGAGGATATGGACGCGTACCGCCTGCAACTGCAGCAGTTCGTGTACCACTCGGGCACGCTGATGAAGCCGATCTACGCCGCCGCGCGCAAGGTCGAGATGGAGAAGAAGCGCATCGTCTTTGCCGAGGGCGAAGAAGAGCGCGTGCTGCGTGCCGTGCAGGTGATCGTCGATGAGAAGCTGGCCAACCCGATCCTGATCGGCCGCCCGGCCGTGCTGCAGCACCGCATCGAGCGCTTCGGCCTGCGCCTGCGTGCCGGCGTCGACTTCACCGTGGTCAATCCCGAGCACGACGAGCGCTTCCGCGACTACTCCGACGCGTATTACCGCATGATGGCGCGCCAGGGCATCACGCCCCAGTACGCCAAGCTGGAACTGCGCCGCCGCACCACGCTGATCGGCGCCATGCTGGTCAAGCAGGGCGAGGCCGACGGCATGATCTGTGGCACCGTCAGCACCACCGCGGCGCACCTGCGCTACATCGACCAGGTACTGGGCGGCACCGGCAAGGTCTACGCGGCCATGAACGGCCTTGTGCTGCCGGGCCGCCAGATCTTCCTGGTCGACACCCACGTCAACGTCGACCCGACCGCCGAGGAACTGGCCGAGATCACGCTGATGGCTGCCGAAGAGCTGAAGCGCTTCGGTATCGAGCCCAAGGTTGGCCTGCTGTCGCACTCGAACTTCGGCTCCTCCGAAGCGCCTTCGGCCCGCAAGATGCGCGATACACTCGCCATCCTGCGCGAGCGTGCACCGGAACTCGAAGTCGACGGTGAAATGCACGGCGACAGCGCGCTCGACCAGAAGCTGCGCGACCAGCTGGTGCCGGACAGCACGCTGCAGGGCGAAGCCAACCTGCTGGTGTGCCCGAACATCGACGCCGCCAATATCTCGTACAACCTGCTCAAGGTTGCCGCGGGCAACAACGTGGCGATCGGCCCGATCCTGCTGGGCGTGAAGGCGCCGGTGCACATCCTGACGCCGTCGGCGACGGTGCGCCGCATCGTCAATATGACCTCGCTGGTGGTGGTGGACGCGGCTGCCAAGCGTTAAGCCGCCTGCCGTGCAAAGGTTTCGGAAAAGCCGGGTTCGCCCGGCTTTTTTGTCGCCTTGTGGTGACAGTTAGTATGCGCACACATACGCTTAACATATTGAAACAATTGAGGAATTCCCGCTGCGTCCGGGCCGGGATTGATTAATTGCGTGCATGCGCGTAACCTTACGCCTTTGATACAGGCGCTCGCCATGAGCGCCCCGGTGCGGTTGGCATCCGGCGCGTGCAGGACAAGGCGCGCGAGGTTGCCGGCCAGGGTGGCCCGGACAGATCGTCTACCCAAACAGCGGCAGGCTCGATTTCCGGTTCAACCTAGACAAGCAACGTGGTTTCCCAAGTACCCTTGATGCAGCAGGCAGCGCAGATGCTGGCCCGGTCGATGACCGGCGCGGCATTGGTGCTGGCCCTGGCGCAGCCCGCGCTGGCGCGCCAGGCGCAGACCGAGGGCATGGGAACCATTGCGGTGCAGCAGTTGCCCAACGAAGCACGGCAGACCCTGGAGCGCATCGAAACCGGCGGCCCGTTCCCGTATGACAAGGACGGAACCCGATTCGGCAACTACGAACGCCTCCTGCCGCAACAACAACGCGGGTACTACCGCGAGTACACGGTAAAGAGCGCCAGAAGCCGGAACCGGGGAGCCAGGCGGATCGTATGCGGCGGGGAACAGCGCGCTGCCAACGATTGTTACTACACGGAAGACCACTACAACAGCTTCAAACGGATACTCAAATGATGACTGACATTTTCGGACTGGGCGACGCCCTTGCCGCCCGCGAAGAGCGCGGCGCCGGAGATGGCTGGCAGCGGGCTCAGCAGCAGGCCCAGAACCTATATGACAACGTGCTGACGATGCCGCAGCGCCAAGAGCTCACGCACAAACTCCCGCCCGCGAACGCGCCCGTGGCCATGCCGGCCGGTGCAGGCTGGGCTGACGGCACCAGCGAGGGGGCCATGAACCTGTTCAAGACGGTGCGTCCGAACATCGTCCAGTCGATCCGTGCCTTCCGTGTGCCCGAGCTGGCCCAGGCGGCCGCCGATCTCGGCCAGCATTTCCTTTATGCCAATTGCGCGCATTGCGCCAGCAAGGCCGAGGTCCTGGAAACGATCGCAACGTCGTTTATCTTCCCCAAGCATTTCGGCAAGAACTTCGACGCCCTGGCGGATTGCCTGACGGACCTGATCTACAAGGCTGGCCCGCAGCCGGGCTTTGTCATTGTCCTGGAAGGCCTGCCGATTGCGCAGAAGTTCGACAAGGAAGGGCGCGAGGTGCTGCTCGATGTGTTCCGCGACGCCGCCGAGTTCTGGGGCGAGCGCAAGGTGCAGTTCCGGGTGTTCTATTCGTTCGCCTGAGCGCCGGTACAGTTCCGTAGTAAGCAAAAAGCCCGCAATTGCGGGCTTTTTGCTTGTCAGCGCGCCGCGCGTGCCGGCCTTACTCCTGCGCAGGGACATGCCCGTGCGGTGTCAGCCGGTCGATCAGCTCGGGCAGGCCTTCGCTCAGTTGCGCCGCCACGTCCTCCTGCGACATCCCGGTCGACTGTGCCAGCGAGTCCAGCGCCCCGGTCCCGCCCAGCGCGTCGCTCAGCGCCGACGGCGTGACCGGCTGGTTGGCGCCGGTGCCGATCCACGAATCCACCTGCTCGCCCAGCCCCGCTTGTGCCAGGATCTGCTGCAGCGCGCCGATGCCGCCTGCGGCAGCGCCCAGCGCCTGGCTGTTGGCCGGGGCACCGCCCTGACCGCCAAGCAGTCCACCCAGCAGGGAGCCAAGGTCAAGCCCGCCGGTGGCGCCGGGCGCGCTGGAATTGCCGCCAAGCATGCCGCCCAGCAGCCCGCCAAGGCTGCCCAGTCCGCCGAGCCCATCGTCGACCGGCGCTGCAGAGCCGCTCTCCTGGCCGCGGTTGCGCATGGCCAGCACTGCCAGCAGGCCGAGCGCCATCATCAGCTTCGGATTGAGCCCGCCGGCGCTGCCTTCTTCGCCGCGGGCATTGCCCAGTTGTCCGAGCACGCCGCCCAGCACGCTATCGAGTAGTCCCATGGTCGACTCCTTCAGTCAAGGTTGGCGCTGGCCGGATGGCCGCCGCCGTCAGAATCCGCCAAGCAAGGCGTTGAGCGTCGAAAGGCAGACCAGCCCGGCCGTCTCGGTGCGCAGGATGCGCGGGCCGAGCGACACGCCGGTGAAGCCGGCCCGCAGTGCCGCGCGCTCTTCGTCCGGCGACAGGCCGCCTTCGGGGCCGATCAGCAGCGTGACGCCATCGGCAAGCAGGGCGTCGCGGCGCTCGGCCGCATAGGCCGGCAGCGACTGCTCTGCCCGCGGCGACACCAGCAGCCTTGCCGCGGTGCCGCTGCGGCCGGACTGCGCCAGCCACGTCTCAAAGTTAGCGACCGGGGCCACGGCGGGCAAGCGATTGCGGCCGCATTGTTCGCAGGCGGCCTGCACCAGCGCCTGCCAGTGCGCCTGGCGTTTGTGCGCGCGGTCACCGGTGAGGCGCACCACCGAGCGGTTGGCCTGCAGCGGCTGGATCGCGGCGACGCCGAGCTCGACCGCTTTCTCGATCAGCCAGTCCATCTTGTCGCCACCGGCCAGCCCTTGCGCCAGCGTGACGCGGAAGGGCGGCTCGGCCTCGGCCGCGTCGTGCGCGCCGATACGCGCTACCGCATGGCGCTTGCCCAGTTCGAGCAGGGTGGCGGCGTGGCTGCCGCCGCGGCCGTCGAACAGCGTGATGGCGTCGCCGGGCTCGAGGCGCAGCACCTGGGCGTGGCGTACCACCGGTTCGGGCAGGGAAAATTCGGCTTCGGCGGCAAGGATCGTGTCCGTGCCGCCGACAAAGAAACGCGGAGCCATCAGCTTGCCTTGCCCCCGTTCGGATCGAGCGGCTTGCCGAAGCCCCAACGGTACCCGTCCGGGTCCTCGACCATGCAGTAGCGGTCGCCCCAGAACTGGTCGGCGGGGGCCATCAGGCTGACGGCCCCGGCGTCGACCGCGCGCTGGTGCATCGCGTCGACATCGTCGCAGTAGACATAGAAGGTTTGCGGGCATTCCACGCCGAGCGAGCGGGGCGTGCGGGCGGTGCTGCCCCAGGCGCCTTCGGGTGCGAACATCACCACCAGATCGCCCTGGTAGTGCATTTCAGCGTGGGTCGGCACGCCGTTTTCATCGACCACGTTGCCGGCGGCAAAGCCGAAGGCGCGGCTGTAGAAATCCAGTGCGGCGCGCCCGTTGGCGACGGTCAGGTAGGGGGTGAGCCAGGGGGTGTTGGCCGGTCTGCTCATGATCGTCTCCTGTCATGCGGGAAACCCGGCGCGGTCTGTCGGTCTTCTGTCACAAGCCGGGCCGCGCGGTGCGAGTGTGCATCTTACGCGCGTGGCGCTGCGCTGTCGAAGTGCGGTGCCGCGCCACGCGTCTACCCCCGCGGGTGATCCCCGGGCCATGCCCGCCACCGGTGTCCGGGAGTCCGGAAAACCCCTTAGCTTCTGCTAAAATTGCGGTTTTCCCGCCGACAGGCTCACGCCCGCCCGCGTCCAAGCTCACGTCCAAGACCGCCCGAATGTCCGCCCTAGCCCATCCCGCAACGAGTCCCTTTGCTTCCCAGCCCGCCAAGCTGATGGCCGATGCCATCCGCGTGCTTGCCATGGACGCCGTCCAGCAGGCCAATTCCGGCCACCCCGGTGCGCCGATGGGCATGGCGGATATCGCCGTGGCGCTGTGGGGCCGGCACCTGAAGCACAACCCGGCCAACCCGCAGTGGGCCGACCGCGACCGCTTCGTGCTGTCGAACGGCCACGGCTCGATGCTGATCTACGCGCTGCTGCACCTGAGCGGCTATGACCTGCCGGTCGAAGAACTGCGGAATTTCCGCCAGCTGCACAGCAAGACCGCCGGCCACCCGGAATATGGCATCACCCCGGGCGTTGAGACCACCACCGGTCCGCTCGGCCAGGGCATTACCAATGCGGTCGGCATGGCGCTGGCCGAACGCCTGCTGGGCGAAGAATTCAACCGCCCCGGTTTCGATATCGTCAACCACCACACCTACGTTTTCCTGGGTGATGGCTGCCTGATGGAAGGCATCTCGCACGAGGCCTGCTCGCTGGCCGGCACGCTGAAGCTGAACAAGCTGATCGCGCTGTGGGACGACAACGGCATCTCGATCGATGGCGACGTCGTGCACTGGTTCAACGACGACACCCCGAAGCGCTTCGAAGCCTATGGCTGGAACGTGATCCGCGGCATCGACGGCCATGACGTCACCGCCGTCGACCTGGCGATCTCGCAGGCGAAGGCCAGCGACAAGCCGACCCTGATCTGCTGCCGCACCAAGATCGGCAAGGGCGCGCCTAACAAGGAAGGCGGCCACGACGTGCACGGTGCGCCGCTGGGCGGCGCCGAAGTGCTGGCCACCCGCGAGGCGCTGGGCTGGGCCCACGCCCCGTTCGAAGTGCCGGGCGACGTCTATGACGCCTGGGACGCCAAGGCCAACGGCCAGGCCCTGGAGCGTGCCTGGACCGCGCTGTTCGATGCGTATGCCGAGCGCCACCCGTATGAAGCCGGCGAATTCACACGCCGCATGAAGGGCGAACTGCCGGGCTCGTTCGATGCCGCCGTGGAAGCCTTCATCGCCAAGTGCGAGGAAAAGGCCGAGACCATCGCCACCCGCAAGGCCAGCCAGAACACCATCGAGGCCTTCGGCCCGGTGCTGCCCGAGTTCCTCGGCGGCTCGGCCGACCTGACGGGCTCGAACCTCACCAACTGGTCCGGCAGCAAGGCCGTGCGCGTGGACGCCTGGGGCAACCACATCAACTACGGCGTGCGCGAGTTCGGCATGAGCGCCATCATGAACGGCATCACGCTGCATGGCGGCTACATCCCCTACGGCGCGACCTTCCTGACCTTCTCGGACTACAGCCGCAATGCGCTGCGCATGGCGGCGCTGATGAAGATCCGCTCGCTGTTCGTGTTCACCCATGACTCGATCGGCCTGGGCGAAGACGGCCCGACGCACCAGTCGATCGAGCACGTTGCCAGCCTGCGCCTGATCCCCAACATGGACGTCTGGCGTACCGCCGACACCACCGAGACCGCTGTGGCCTGGGCCGAGGCGATCCGCCGCGAGAACGGCCCGAGCTGCCTGATCTTCAGCCGCCAGAACCTGCCGTTCCAGCAACGCGATGACGCCACCCGCGCCAATATTGCGCGCGGCGGCTACGTGCTGCGCGACAGCGTCAATGCAGAGACCGGCCGTCCGGACGCCGTGATCATGGCAAGCGGCTCGGAAGTGGGCCTGGCCGTTGGCGCCGCAGACGCACTGGCTGCGGAAGGCGTGCATGTGCGCGTGGTCTCGGTCCCGGCGACCACCGTGTTCGACAAGCAGGACACCGCCTACAAGGCCAGCGTGCTGCCGGCCGGCGTGCCGCGTGTGGCGGTCGAGGCGGGCGTGACGGACTTCTGGTGGAAGTACCAGGTCCAAGCGGTAGTGGGCATCGACACCTTCGGCGAATCGGCTCCGGCCGGCGTGCTGTTCAAGCACTTCGGCTTCACCGTCGACAACGTCGTGCGTACGGTGAAAGACACCCTTATCTAAGCATCCGGGTGCTGGAGCCGCGCGGTGCGCCGCGCGGCAGCAGCGGCGCCCACCGGTTTTCATCGATCCTCAGGAGAGACAGTCATGACCATCAAGATCGGCATCAACGGCTTCGGCCGCATCGGACGCATGGTGTTCCGCGCCGCCGCCGCCAACTTCAAGGACATCGAAGTCGTTGCCATCAACGACCTGCTCGAGCCCGACTACCTGGCCTACATGCTGAAGTACGACTCGGTGCACGGCCGTTTTGACGGCGAAGTGTCGGTCGACGGCAACACCCTGGTCGTCAACGGCAAGAAGATCCGCCTGACCGCGGTCAAGGACCCGGCCGAGCTGAAGTGGGGCGAAGTCGGCGCCGACGTGGTGATCGAGTCGACCGGCATCTTCCTGACCAAGGAAGGCGCGCAGAAGCACATCGACGCGGGCGCCAAGAAGGTGATCATGTCGGCTCCGTCGAAGGACGACACCCCGATGTTCGTGTACGGCGTGAACCACGAGACGTACAAGGGCGAAGCGATCATCTCGAACGCCAGCTGCACCACGAACTGCCTGGCCCCGGTGGCCAAGGTGCTGAACGACAAGTGGGGCATCAAGCGCGGCCTGATGACCACGGTGCACGCTGCCACCGCCACGCAGAAGACCGTTGACGGCCCGTCCAACAAGGACTGGCGCGGCGGCCGCGGCATCCTGGAAAACATCATCCCGTCGTCGACCGGCGCCGCCAAGGCCGTGGGCGTGGTGATCCCGCAGCTGAACAAGAAGCTGACCGGCATGTCGTTCCGCGTGCCGACCTCCGATGTGTCGGTGGTCGACCTGACCGTCGAGCTGGAAAAGTCCGCTTCGTACGAAGAAATCTGTGCCGAGATGAAGGCCCAGAGCCAAGGCGCCCTGAAGGGCGTGCTGGGCTACACCGAAGACAAGGTTGTTGCCACGGACTTCCGCGGCGATGCACGCACCTCGATCTTCGACGCCGAAGCCGGCATCGCGCTGGACGGCACCTTCATCAAGGTCGTGAGCTGGTACGACAACGAGTGGGGCTACTCGAACAAGTGCCTGGAAATGGCACGCGTGGTGGCCAAGTAATCCGGCTGTCCTTGCGGAAAAAAAACGCGCCTTCGGGCGCGTTTTTCGTTGGGTGCTGCGGCAGTTCAGCCGGCCTGGCGCGGCGCCAGCGGGCGCGCGTCGACCGCGGCGCCGTCCACCAGGAAGTGGCCGCCAGCGACATGGTGGATGGTGCGCAGCGCGTCATGGCCCTCGAAATGCCAGCGCCCGTTGCTGAACACGCGCGAATCCGCATGCGCGGCGACCACTTCACCGAGGAACAGGTCATAGGTCTGCTGCGTCGCCGGCTCGGGCAGGAGCCTGCATTCGAGCCAGGCCGCGCAGCCTTCCAGCAGCGGCGCGCCGATGACGGTGCCGGCAAAGGTGCCCAGCCCGTAGGCATCGAACTTGTCGGTCCCTTCCTGCTCCAGCAGGGCCAGGCCGGAACTGGAGCCAAGCGCCTCGGTCAGGTCGACCTGGCTGACGGTGGGCACCTGCAGCACGAATTCGCCGCTTTCTTCCAGCAGGCGCCGGGTCCAGGTGCTCTTGTCGAGCACCACTGCAACCTTGGGCGGTGCGAAATCCAGCGGCATGGCCCACGCGGCGGCCATGATATTGCGCTTGCCGCCGGCGGCCGCGCTGATCAGCACGGTCGGGCCGTGGTTGAGCAGGCGGTAGGCCTTGGGCAGTTCGACGGGAAGGCGGGAATGGTCGGTTTGGGAGTCAGGCATGATGGCGGACGCGTCCGCGCCCTGGGAAAAGAATGACAAAAATGGGATGGCGACTGCCAATATACGCCGAGCCACGTCGGCCTGCCGCTAGCCAGAAATTGGGCGTATATGAGACCAACTTCATAAAAACGCCACTATTTTTCGGAAATATGACAAGCTCCGGCGTTCCAGAAATGCCGAATTTGCTTTCCGAGCTTGTTTTTTCCTCTTACACTACCAAGACGCCGTTGAACTCTGATGTGCAGCCAGTGCAAGTGGTGGGGCCATCTTTGCTAAGAAAAATCTGACCTGGGCCTGATCATGGTGAACGTAGACACAAAGCTTTTAGTGATCTTCACCGAGCTGCTGAGTAAGCGAAACGCCACTTACGTCGCGGAGAAGATGCATATGACCGCGCCGGCAGTGTCGCATTCGCTGGGCCGGTTGCGCGAGATTTTTGACGATCCTCTCTTTATCCGCGTTCCGCACGGCCTGACGCCCACCCCCCGCGCGCTGGAGTTGGGGCCCAAGATCCGCGACATGCTGGACCTGTGGTCGTCGATCAACGAAGGCGACGCCGACAATTTCGATCCCGCGGTAGCCACCGGCACGCTGAGCATCGGCTTTGCCGCAGAGCTGGGCGACACGGTGTTCAACCGCTTCGTGCTGCGTATCAAGCAGCTGGCGCCGGACCTGCATATCAAGCTGGTCGAGTCCCATTCCTGGGAAGCCGACGTGGCCTCGATGCGCGCCAACGAGCTGGACCTGGCATTCTCCCCGTTCCCGACCCGGCACCCGGAAATCGTCGAGGAAATGGTGACATCGCTGAACCTCTGGGTGTGCGCGCGCAAGAACCACCCGGTGCTGAAGAACCACTGCACGCTGGAGCAATACCTGGACTGCGGCCATATCTTCATGGCGCATTCCGGCGGCGCGGGCCGTCCGGCGCCGTCGCTGATCCCGCTCGACTACGCGCTGCAGCAGCGCGGCCTCAAGCGCAATGCGACGCTGACGGTGCATTCGTGGCGGGCCCAGGCCGAGATGGCCGCGCAGACCGACATGATCTTCACTGTCAATGCCCTGACCAAGGACATGGCCTGCGAAACCTACGGCCTGAAGGCGTTCCCGCTGCCGGCTGAACTCAACACCACGGTCGGTTTGAACATGTTCTGGCACCGCAGCCGCAACACTCATCCGATGCTGGTATGGGCGCGCAACCTGTTCCGACAGGTGGTGGCCGAATTCGTAGGCCTGCCGGCATCGCGCCCCTCGCGCGTGGTCGCCGAAGAAGACCTGCAAGCGCTGCGCGAGCGCTGATCCCGGCGCGCACCGATAAAAAAAACCGGCGCCCGGCGCCGGTTTTTGTTTTTGCCAGATGCGCTACGCGGTGCGTGCGCCGGCTTATCGTTTGGGTCTGTGGGGACAGTTCGTTTTAGTGCAGTTGCCGTACAGCGACAGTGCGTGTTCCTGCAGGGTAAAGCCGCGCTCACGCGCAATGCTTTGCTGGCGTTGCTCGATTTCGGAATCGAAGAATTCTTCGACGCGACCGCAATCGAGGCACACCAGGTGGTCGTGGTGCTTGCCTTCGTTGAGTTCGAAAATGGCCTTGCCGGATTCAAAGTTGTTGCGCGACAGCAGGCCTGCCTGTTCGAACTGGGTCAGCACGCGGTAGACGGTTGCAAGGCCGATATCCATATGCTCGTTCAGCAGGATACGGTAGACGTCTTCCGCGCTCAGGTGGCGCTGTTCGCTGGTCTGAAAAATTTCAAGAATCTTTAGCCTGGGCACCGTCGCCTTCAGGCCGATATTCTTGAGGTCCGCCGGACTCGGCATGGGCGTGACTCCCTAGAGTACAATGTCTGGATAGTTGAATCATAAGGGTTTTGACAGCAAAAGTCGCCCGCGGTGCCATGTCCCATGTGGGCAACGCGCCTCAGGCATTTGCGGTCGGTCCCATGTGGTTGCCGCGGCAGGCGCCCCGTGCGCATGTGTTGTAACCGGCTCTTGCAGCGCTTGCTGCGCCGGTCTTCCGCGGTGCTTTCCGTACTTTCCCTTTCCCTCCCGGAAGCGAGATACATGCGTTATATCCGTTCGTCCGCCATGCGCCCGACGCTGGTTGTTTCCCTGCTGGCCGCGGCACTGCTGGCCGGCGCCTGCTCGGCCTACGATTCCACCTCGCGCAAGGTAGCCAACGCCATCACGCCGTACCGGATCAACATCGTGCAGGGCAACTTCGTGTCCCGCGAGGCCGCTTCGCAGCTGCGCGAAGGCATGACGCGCGAGCAGGTCAAATTCCTGCTCGGCACGCCGCTGCTGACCGACGTGTTCCACGCCAACCGCTGGGACTACGTGTTCTCGTTCCGCCGCGGCAACACCCCGGTGGTGCAGCAGCGCCGATATACGGTCTTTTTTGATGGCGACCGCCTGGTCAAGTTTGGCGGCGATGAACTGCCGTCCGAATACGAGCTGATCGCCGAGATTGACGGCATGAAGAAGGCGCTGAAGGACCAGACCCCGGGCAAGATATCGACCAGCAGCACGGCCGCTGCCCAGGCTGAGCCGCAGACCACTGTGGAAAATTTCGTGCCGCGCCAGGCGACCGAGCCGGCCGCCGCGCCGGCGGCGACGCCCGCGCCCGCAGCCGCCGCGGCCCCCGTGACCGAAGCGCCGCCGGCCGCAGCCCCGTCCCAGGCCACCGCGCCCGCCGACGCCTCCAAATCGAACTGAGCCGCCGTCCGCGGCTTGCCATCTGTTCCGGGCCGGTCAGTCATGACCGGCCCATTCACTTTTCGCGTATTGCGCAAATTCCACTGAGCCAGACACCATGAACATCGCCATCGCAGGCGCATCCGGCCGCATGGGCCGCATGCTGATCGAACAAGTGCTGAACACCGAGGGCGTGAAGCTGTCTGGCGCGCTAGATCTGCCGGGCTCGCCGGCGCTGGGCCAGGATGCGGGCCTGTTCCTAGGCCGCACTACCGGCGTGGCGATCACGGCGGACCTGGAAGTCGGACTGGCTGGCGCGGACTGCCTGATCGATTTCACCCGCCCGGAAGGCACGCTGGCTCACCTGGCCGCGGCGAAGAAGCTGGGCGTCAAGATGGTGGTCGGCACCACCGGCTTCGACGATGCCGGCAAGGCCGCGCTGGCCGAGGCCGCCAAGTCCATCGGCATCGTCTTTGCCGCCAACTTCAGCGTTGGCGTCAATGCCACCTTCAAGCTGCTGGAAGTGGCGGCCAGGCTGCTGTCGACCGGCTATGACATCGAGGTGATCGAGGCCCATCACCGCTTCAAGGTGGACGCACCGTCGGGCACCGCGCTGAAGATGGGGGAAGTGATCGCCGATGCGCTCGGCCGCGACCTGAAGACCTGCGCCGTCTATGCCCGCGAAGGCCATACGGGCGAGCGCGATCCCAATTCGATCGGCTTTGCCACCATCCGCGGCGGCGACATCGTCGGCGACCACACCGTGATGTTTGCCGGCATCGGCGAGCGCATCGAGATCAGCCACAAGTCGTCCAGCCGCCAGTCCTATGCTGACGGTGCCGTGCGTTCGGCCCGTTTCCTGGCTGGCAAGCCAAACGGCCTGTTCGACATGCAGGATGTGCTGGGCCTGAAGTAAGGCGCCCCGGGGCGGCCAGGGCTGGCGCCACGGTTATAATCGATTGCTTTAGCATTGCTCGCCGGACGGGCGCCCAGACTGGCGCCCGCCGCCTACATTCCAACGCTTCCGCGGCTGCCGGCAGGCCAGTTGCCGCGCAGACGCTGCCCTGATCGTTGCCCTGACAGCTGTCCCGACCATGCAAGACAAATACCTTCCTTCCGCCGTTGAACAAGCCGCCCAGCAGCACTGGCAAGCCATCGACGCCTACCGCGTGTCGGAGCATGCAGCGGGCCCCGACGGCAAGGAAAAGCCCAAGTTCTACGCCTGCTCGATGCTGCCGTACCCGTCGGGCAAGCTGCACATGGGCCACGTGCGCAACTACACCATCAACGATGTGATGGCGCGCTACCTGCGCATGAACGGCAACAACGTGCTGATGCCGATGGGCTGGGACGCCTTCGGCATGCCGGCGGAAAACGCGGCGCTGAACAACGGCGTGGCGCCGGCCGCCTGGACCTACGACAACATCGCTTACATGAAGAAGCAGATGCAGTCGATGGGCCTGGCGATCGACTGGTCGCGCGAGGTCGCCACCTGCAGCCCGGACTACTACCGCTGGAACCAGTGGCTGTTCCTGAAGATGCTGGAAAAGGGCATCGCCTATCGCAAGACCGGCACCGTCAACTGGGATCCGGTTGACCAGACCGTGCTGGCCAACGAGCAGGTCATCGACGGCCGCGGCTGGCGCTCTGGCGCCGTGGTGGAAAAGCGCGAGATCCCGATGTATTACCTGCGCATCACCGAGTATGCGGAGGAATTGCTGGGCGACCTGGACGGCCTGGGCTGGCCCGAGCGCGTCAAGGTGATGCAGCAGAACTGGATCGGCAAGAGCGTGGGCGTGCGCTTCGCCTTCACCCATGACATCCCGGGCGAAGACGGCAAGCCGATCAACGACGGCAAGCTCTACGTCTTCACCACGCGCGCCGACACCATCATGGGCGTGACCTTCTGCGCGGTCGCCGCCGAGCACCCGCTGGCCACGCACGCCGCGCTGAACAATCCCGAGCTGGCTGCCTTCATCGACGAATGCAAGCACGGCTCGGTCATGGAAGCCGACATGGCGACCATGGAGAAGAAGGGCATGCCGACCGGCCTGCAGGTCGTGCACCCGCTGACTGGCGAGAAGGTCGACGTGTGGGTCGGCAACTACGTGCTGATGAGCTACGGCGACGGCGCCGTGATGGGCGTGCCCGCGCATGACGAGCGCGACTTCGCCTTCGCCAACAAGTACAAGCTGCCGATCAAGCAGGTGATCGACGTGAAGGGCCAGCCGTATTCGACCGAAGCCTGGCAGGAATGGTACGGCGACAAGGAAAATGGCACCTGCATCCACAGCGGCAAGTATGACGGCCTGGGCTATCAGGCCGCGGTGGAAGCGATCGCCGCCGACCTGGGCGCGATGGGCCTGGGCGAGACGAAGACCACCTGGCGCCTGCGCGACTGGGGCATCTCGCGCCAGCGCTACTGGGGTACGCCGATTCCGCTGATCCACTGCGACAGCTGCGGCGTGGTGCCGGTGCCTGAACAGGACCTGCCGGTGGTGCTTCCGGAAGACCTGGTGCCGGACGGTACCGGCAACCCGCTGGCCAAGGATCCGCGTTTCCTGCAATGCACCTGCCCGTCCTGCGGCAAGCCCGCGCGCCGCGAGACCGACACGATGGATACCTTCATCGATTCGTGCTGGTACTACATGCGCTATACCTGCCCGGACGCGGCCACCATGGTCGATGCCCGCAACGACTACTGGATGCCGATGGACCAGTACATCGGCGGCATCGAGCACGCGATCCTGCACCTGCTGTACGCGCGCTTCTGGACCAAGGTCATGCGCGACCTGGGCCTGGTCAAGTTCGACGAACCCTTCACCAACCTGCTGACGCAGGGCATGGTGCTGAACGAGACCTTCTATCGCGAAGACGTCTCGGGCAAGAAGCACTGGTACAACCCGGCCGACGTGGACGTGCAGACCGACGAGCGCGGCCGCCCGGTGGGCGCCACGCTGAAGGCCGACGGCCAGCCGGTGGTGATCGGCGGCATCGAGAAGATGTCGAAGTCCAAGAACAACGGCATCGACCCGCAGGCGCTGATTGACCAGTACGGCGCCGATACCGCGCGCCTGTTCGTGATGTTCGCCGCGCCGCCCGAGCAGCAGCTGGAGTGGAGCGGCTCGGGCGTGGAGGGCGCGTCGCGCTTCCTGCGCCGTGTGTGGAACTATGGCTATGCCAACGCCGCCGCGCTGCGCGATGGCGCCGGCAGTGCCATCACGGCCGATGATGCCGGGCTGCGCCGGGAGATCCATGGCGTGCTCAAGCAAGCCAACTACGACTACCAGCGCATCCAGTACAACACCGTGGTTTCGGCCACGATGAAGATGCTGAACGCGCTGGAAGACGCCAAGACCGCTTCGCCGGCCGCGCGCCGCGAGTGTTTCGGCATCCTGCTGCGTGTGCTCTACCCGGTGGTGCCGCACATCACCCACGGCCTGTGGGACCAGCTGGGCTTCGCCGCCGAATCCGGCGACCTGCTCGACGCGCCGTGGCCGCAGGTCGATGAAGCCGCGCTGGTGCGCAGCGAGATCGAGCTGGTGCTGCAGATCAACGGCAAGGTGCGCGGCAGCATCACGGTGCCGGCCAGCGCCGACCGCGCCGCGATCGAGGCGGCCGCCGCCGGCTGCGAGACCGTGGCCAAGTTTGCCGAAGGCAAGGCGCCCAAGAAGATCGTGGTGGTGCCGGGCCGGCTGGTGAACGTGGTGCTGTAACGGGTCAGCGGCCCGGAACCTGACTGAGGAATCGCCAAGAATGAAGCGACTGAACATGGGCCGCCGCAAGGTGCTCGCGGCGATGCTGGCGGTGCCGGCAACGGGCCTGCTGGCCGGCTGCGGCTTCCATCTGCGCGGCAATTCGGACTTCGCGTTCAAGCGGCTCTATATCGGGATTCCGCCCAACTCGCTGATGGGCGCGGACCTGCGCCGCGCGATCCGCGGCGGCTCCGACACCCAGGTGGTGGCCGACCAGAAAGAGGCCGATGCGCTGCTGGACGTGCTGCAGGACACCCGCACCAAGTCCATCCTGTCGATCACGACCGAGGGCGTGGTGCGCGAATACCGCCTGACGCAGCGCTTCACCTTCCGCCTGCGCGATGCCGCCGGCAAGGAACTGATCGCGCCATCGCAGCTGGTGCTGACGCGCGACCTGACCTACAACGAAGCCAACACGCTGGCCAAGGACTATGAAGAGCAGCAGCTGTACCGCGATATGCAGCGCGATATCGTGCAGCAGCTGATGCGCCGGCTGGCCGCGGTCAAGGCCATCTGAGCGGGGCAGAGTTACGGCATGCAACTCAAGCTCGACGGGCTCGACGCGCACCTGAAGCAGGCGAAGGCCAAGGGCCTGGCGCCGCTGTACGTGGTGCACGGCGACGAGCACCTGCTGGTGCTGGAGGCGGTGGACCGCCTGCGCGCCGCGGCGCGCGAAGCGGGGTTCTCCGAGCGCGAGGTGCTGGTGGCCGAGCGCGGCTTCCACTGGGGCCAACTGGTCGAGGCGCAGCAGTCGATGTCGCTGTTCGGCGACCGCAAGATCGTCGAGCTGCGCATCCCTTCGGGCAAGCCTGGCAAGGACGGCGGCGAGGCGCTGCGCGCGGTGGCGGCGCAACCGTCTCCGGACGTGCTGCTGCTGGTGACGCTGCCGCGGCTGGATTTCGCCACTTCCAAGTCGGCGTGGTTCCAGGCGCTGGAAGGCGCCGGCGTGTCGATCAAGGTCGACACGGTGGACCGCACCCGGCTGCCGGCCTGGGTCGGCGAGCGGCTGGCGCTGCAGCAGCAGCGCGTCGAGGGTGGCGAGCCTGGCCGGCGCGCGCTGCAGTTTGTCGCCGACAAGGTCGAGGGCAACCTGCTGGCGGCGCACCAGGAAATCCAGAAGCTGGGTTTGCTGTACCCGCCGGGCGAACTGAGCTTCGACCAGGTTCACGACGCGGTGCTGAACGTGGCCCGCTATGACGTTTTCAAGCTGTCCGAGGCGATGCTGTCGGGCGACGTGCCGCGCCTGGTGCGCATGCTCGAAGGGCTGCGCGGCGAGGGCGAGGCCACGGTGCTGGTGCTGTGGGCGCTGACCGAGGAAATTCGCGTATTATCCAAGGTCCGGCAAGGCCTTGCGGCCGGCAAGCCGGCGGGCGTGCTGATGCGCGAACTGCGCGTGTGGGGCCCGCGCGAGCGGCTGGTGCCGCAGGCCGCGCAACGGCTGCAGCTGCCACGGCTGGAAGCGGCGCTGGCGCTGGCGGCGCGGCTGGACCGCCAGGTCAAGGGCCTGCAGGACCTGCCCCCACCGGGCAGCGCGCCATTGCCGGCGGAGCCGTGGGATGGCTTGCAGCAGCTGGCGCTGTTGGTTGCGCGCTGAAGCTCCTTTCCCCAAGGTTTGCTCCCCTCTCCCGCTTGCGGGAGAGGGGCCGGGGGAGAGGGCAGGCGGTGGGTCGGGCGATATCGCCACGAGATGCTCCAGCCCTCTCCCCCAACCCCTCTCCCGCGCGCGGGAGAGGGGAGGAACACACACACTGACGGCCTTCCCCCGGCCACTGACATGAACGAGCTCGACCTCAACCAATACATGGACCGCGTCGGCCGCCAGGCCCGCGCGGCGTCGCGCGCGATGGCGCGTGCCTCCACGGCGGACAAGAACCAGGCGCTGCTGACCATTGCCGCCGCCATCCGCCGCGATGCCGAGAAGCTCAAGGCCGTCAACGCGCGCGACGTGGAGCGTGCCCGCGCCAACGGCCAGGACGCCGCCTTCGTTGACCGCCTGACGCTGTCGGACAAGGCCATCGCCACCATGGCCGCCGGCCTGGAGCAGATCGCCGCGCTGGCCGATCCGATCGGCGAGATCTCGAACATGAAGTTCCGCCCGACCGGCATCCAGGTCGGCCAGATGCGCGTGCCGCTGGGCGTGATCGGCATCATCTATGAGTCGCGCCCCAACGTGACCATCGATGCCGCGGCGCTGTGCCTGAAGTCGGGCAACGCCACCATCCTGCGAGGTGGGTCTGAAGCGATTGAATCCAACACCGCGCTGGCTGCGCTGGTGGCCGAGGGCCTGGCCGCCGCCGGCCTGCCGCCAGAGGCCGTGCAGGTGGTCGAGACCACCGACCGCGCCGCGGTCGGCCGCCTGATCACCATGACCGAATTCGTCGACGTGATCGTGCCGCGCGGCGGCAAGAGCCTGATCGCGCGCCTGATGGAAGAAGCGCGCGTGCCGATGATCAAGCACCTGGACGGCATCTGCCACGTCTACATCGATGCCGCCGCCGACCTGGACAAGGCTGTGCGCGTCTGCGACAACGCCAAGACCCAGCGCTACGCGCCGTGCAACACCATGGAAACGCTGCTGGTGTCGCGGGACATCGCCGCCGCCGCGCTGCCGCCGCTGTGCCGCATCTACCAGGAGAAGGGCGTGGAACTGCGCGTCTGCCCGGCAACCCGCGCCATGCTGGAGGCCGCCGGTTTCAGCGGGCTGGTCGATGCCGCCGAGGAAGACTGGCGCCTGGAATATCTGGCCCCGATCCTCGCCATCAAGACCGTCGCCGGGCTGGATGACGCCATCGCGCACATCAATGAATACGGCTCGCACCATACCGATTCGATCATCACCGAGGACTATTCGGCGGGCATGCGCTTTATCCGCGAGGTCGATTCGGCCAGCGTGATGATCAACGCCTCGACCCGCTTCGCCGACGGCTTCGAATACGGCCTGGGCGCGGAGATCGGCATTTCCAACGACAAGCTGCACGCGCGCGGCCCGGTCGGGCTGGAAGGGCTGACCTCGCTCAAGTACGTGGTCTTCGGGCACGGCGAGATCCGGACCTGACACCGGCCCGCCAACAACAATAACAACCGCAAGCCAACGTCTGTCCGCCGATGCTCTGGGTCAAAGCGCTGCATATCGTCTTCGTCGTTTCGTGGTTCGCCGGCCTGTTCTACCTGCCGCGCATCTTCGTCAACCTGGCGATGGAGACCGACGCCGCCAGCACCGAGCGGCTGCTGCTGATGGCGCGCAAGCTGTTCCGCTTCATGACCATGCTGGCGGTGCCGGCGGTGGTATTCGGACTGTGGCTGTACTTGGGCTACGGCATCGGCCGCGGCGCGGGGCAGGGCTGGATGCATGCCAAGCTGGCGCTGGTGCTGGTGCTGATCGGCTACCACCACGGCTGCGGGGTGCTGCTGCGCAAGTTCGAAGGCGGGCGCAATACGCGCTCGCACAAGTTTTATCGCTGGTTCAACGAACTGCCGGTGCTGGTGCTGCTGGCGGTGGTGATCCTGGTGGTCGTCAAGCCGTTCTGAGCCGGGCGCCCGTTCCACAAATTGCGAGATCGAGATGAGCAAGCTGGTTGACTACTACCTGACGCCGCAGTCGCCGTTCGTCTACCTGGGCCATGCCCGCTTCACCGCCATGGCCCAGCGCCACGACGTGCAGGTGAACCTGAAGCCGTGCGACATGGGCAAGGTATTCTCCGTCTCCGGCGGACTGCCGCTGGCGCAGCGCCCGCCGCAGCGACAGGCTTACCGCCTGGTCGAGCTCAAGCGCTGGAGCGCGTTCCTGAACCTGCCGCTGGACCTGGAGCCAACCTACTTCCCGGTCTCCGGCGACGCGGCCAGCAAGCTGATCATCGCGGCGCAGCTGGCGCACGGCACCGCGCGCGCGATGCAGCTGACCGGCGCGATCGGCGCGGCGGTGTGGGCGCAGCAGCGCAATATCGCCGATGTGGCCACGCTCGCCCAGATTGCCGGCGATGCCGGCCTGGATGGCGATGGCCTGCTCAAGGCCAGCGAGGCCCAGTCGGTACAGGCGGCCTACGCGCAGAACACGCAGGATGCGATCTCCGCAGGCGTGTTCGGCGCGCCGTGGTATGTGTTTGACGGCCAGTCCTTCTGGGGCCAGGACCGGCTCGAATTCCTCGACCGCGCGCTCGCCGCCGCTTGAACTAAGCTATCGGATACCTCCCGTCCGCTACGGCGGACGTTTTTGTTTGCAGGAAACCTGACCCATGACCCAAGCCTTCTTTGCCCCTTGCCCGCGCGGCCTGGAGAGCGCACTCGCCGAAGAACTGCGCGAGATCGCCGCCCGGCCGGGCATGGCCGCGCTGGCGCCGTTCACGGTGCACCAGGAGGTGCCGGGCGGGGTCAACTTCGCCGGCGAGATGGCCGCCGCCTATGCGGTCAACCTGCATTCGCGCATCGCCAGCCGCGTGCTGCTGCGCGTGGCCGCGCGCGGCTACCGGCACGAGGACGACATCTATAACCTGGCGCGCGGCGTGCGCTGGGAGCAATGGTTCTCGCCGGACGAGTCGCTGCGCGTCGATATCACCGCGCACAAGTCGCCGCTGCGCAGCCTGAATTTCACCGCGCTGCGGGTCAAGGACGGGGTTTGCGATGCCATGCGCGAGCGCCTGGGCGCGCGCCCGAGTGTCGATACTGTCAGCCCCGATGTGCGCGTCTATGCTCACCTGACCGAGCGCGACTGCACGCTGTACCTGGACACCACCGGCGAGCCCCTGTTCAAGCGCGGCTGGCGCACCGAGAAGGGCGAGGCGCCGCTCAAGGAAAACCTGGCCGCCGGCATCCTGCGCCTGGCGGGCTGGGTGCCGGGGCAGACTTTCCGGCCGTTCTACGACCCGATGTGCGGCAGCGGGACGTTCCTGATCGAGGCCGCCCAGGTGGCGCTGGACATTGCCCCGGGCGGCAGCCGCAGCTTTGCCTTCGAATGGCTCAAGGGCGTTGACCGAAAGGTGTGGCAGAAGCTCAAGGACGACGCCCAGCGTGCGCGCATGCTGGCCTCGGCGGATGAACTGCAGGTGGTGGGGTCGGACATCTCGACCGACATGCTGGCCATCACGCAGGCCAACTGGCAGCGCGCCGGCCTGCCGGGCGAGGCGCGCACCAAGCAGGTCGATGCGCGCTTCGTGCAGCCGCCCTACGACGAGCCGGGCCTGCTGCTGATGAACCCGCCGTACGGCGAACGCATCGCGGTGCGCGGACAGCGCCGGATGCCGGGGGAAGAAATGCCGCGCGACGAGGTGGAGGAGGCAGCCGCGAACCAGTTCGCCAATGCCTTTGCCACGACGCTCAAGCAGAATTTCGCGGGCTGGCAGGCGTGGGTCTTTACCGGCGATCTTGGCTTTCCGCGCCGGCTGCGGCTGAAGGAATCGCGCCGCACGCCGCTCTACAACGGCAATATTGAATGCCGGCTGTTCCGTTTCGACATGGTGCGCGGCACCAACCGGGCGCCGCAGGCGGACTGAACGCCTTCCTGATTCCGGCAGGCCCGGCCGGGGTCAGGGGCGCTTGCGCCCCGTCAGGGCCTCGGGATTGCGGGAAAAATCGGCCAGGAATCCCTGCAGGCTGACCACCGGCTCCTGCAGCAGGTGGCGCGGCAGGTCGAACAGGGCGTAGAAGAACTCTTCGTTGCCTTCGCAGCGCTCGGCCGGCAGGCAGTATTGTTCCCAGTCGATGCAGGCGGGCGTGTACATGCCGTTGCCCGGCCAGAAGAACGGTATCAGGCGGCCCTCGCGCAGTCCTTCGATCAGCGCGGCGGGAGCGTCGTAGGCTTCGGCGGATTCGACCTGGCTCATCAGGCCGGCGCGGGTCTCGATCACCATCAGCGTGGCGTGGCCTTGCGCAGTCAACAGCAGGATGCCGGCCGGGTTGGGGTAGAGGTAATACTCGACAAAGCCGTAGCGCGCCGTGAGCTGGCGCACCCGCTCGGTCATGGCCGGATCGGACAGGAACGAAAATGAATGCCGCGTCAGTAGCTCGCGCAGCGTGCGCGACAGCGTGGCGAAGTACGCCTGCTGCATGGCCTCGATTTCCTGGTCCAGCCGCTCCACCATATTGCTGTCGTGCTTCTTTACGTAACGGTCGATCAGCCCGTGGTTGAAGCCCTGAACGGCGATGCTTTCGTCGGCGGTGCCGGTCAGCAGGATGGTCTTGCACGGCAGGTCCTGCAGTGCCTGGCAGAACTCCAGCCCGTCCATCTGCGGCATCGAGTAGTCCACCACGATCACGCCCGGCTGCAGGAAGCGGTTGATATCGTGGATCTGGCGGTAGATCCGGTCGATATCGAGCTGGACGGTGCGGCGCTCGGTCAGGAAGGTCAGGTCGTCATGCGTGACCCGCACCGGCAGGAAGCCGGGGAAGCGGGTGGCATAGGCGTCGCGGATCCATTGCAGCGCTTCACGCGGGTCGGTGAAGGTGATGACCGCGCGCGAAGCATCCATCTGGAACGCCAGGCTGTCGATGAACGATTTGCTGTCGTCGACGAGGACGGTCAGGACCGGGTGATGGAAGACCGACAGGTTCCGGTCATGCGGGTTGAAGGTCATGATGCGTTGGCGTCGGGGCCGGCGGGCAGGGTTCGGCGCATTCGGCAAGCCGGCGTGCGCATTCGCAGGCCAGTATAGCGCGCCGTGGCTGCCTTGCAAGGCACGGCGCCGCAGGCGCCCGGGAAGCCCCGGCCGCCTGCGGGCATGGCAGTCTCAGTCGACCGCCTTGAACATGTCCTCGACCACCTTCTTGGCGTCGCCGAACACCATCATGGTCTTGTCCATGTAGAACAGCTC
>NZ_JAGIQA010000034.1 GCF_017814975.1 Cupriavidus consociatus | reverse complement strand
GCGGCCACGGCCTCGGCAACGTCCTGCGCGGTAGCAAGCGCCACGCGCGCGGCAACTTCGCCGGTGGCAGGGTTGAATACGTCAGCCAGGCGCTGCCCGCCGGCGCGGCGCACGGCGCCGCCGATGTAATGGTGGATTTCGGCCAGTTGCCGGTTTTCTGCAATGCTCACTTGGGATTCCTTCGATGGCCACGGCGCGCGCCGTGGCTTGCAATCTGAGAGCCGGCCCGGAAAGCCCTAAGGGCCGGCGGCAATGCGATGCGGCGTGCGCCGCTTACTTGATGTCCTGCAGCGCCTTCTTCACCGTATCGAACAACTCGCCGATCTGCGCTTCCGAAATGATCAGCGGCGGCGAGAACGCCAGGATGTCGCCGGTGTAGCGTACCAGCACGCCCAGCTCCAGGCACTTGAGGAAGGCCTCGTAGGCACGCGCGCCGGGCTGGCCCGGACGCGGCTCCAGCTCGATCCCCGCCACCATGCCGAAGTTGCGGATGTCCTTCACGTGCGGCGCGTCACGCACGCTGTGCACCGCCGCCTCGAACACCGGCGACAGCTCGGCCGCGCGGCCGAACAGGTTCTCGCGCTGGTACAGGTCGAGCGTGGCCACGGCAGCGGCGGCGGCCAGCGGATGGCCGGAGTAGGTGTAGCCGTGCAGCAGCTCGATCGTGCCCGGCGCGGCAGCATTGACCACGGCGTCGTGCACTTCGCGGCGCACCGCCACGGCGCCCATCGGCACCGCCGCATTGTTGATCGCCTTGGCCATGGTGATCAGGTCCGGCGTCACGTTGAAGCGCTCCGCCGCGGTGGCCGCGCCGAGGCGGCCGAAGGCGGTGATCACCTCGTCGAAGATCAGCAGGATGCCGTGCTTGCTGGTGATCTCGCGCAGTTTTTCCAGGTAGCCGACCGGCGGCACCAGCACGCCGGCGGAGCCGGCCAGCGGCTCGACGATCACGGCGGCGACGTTGGCCGGGTCATGCAGCGCGAGGATGCGCTCCAGCTCGTCGGCGAGGTGCGCGCCCCATTGCGGCTGGCCCTTGGAGAAGGCGGCCTCGGCAATGTTGAGCGTGGCCGGCAGGTGGTCCGTGCCCGGCATCAGGTTGGCCGAATAGGCCTTGCGGTTCGGCCCGATGCCGCCCACCGCCATGCCGCCGAAGCCCACGCCGTGGTAGCCGCGCTCGCGGCCGATGAAGCGGGTGCGCTGGCCTTCGCCGCGCGCCCGGTGGTACGCCAGCGCGATCTTCAGCGCGGTGTCGACCGACTCCGAACCCGAGTTGGTGAAGAAGATGCGGTCTAGCCCCTGCGGCATGATCGCGGCCACCTTGGTGGCGGCCTCGAACGACAGCGGGTGGCCCATCTGGAAAGGCGGCGCATAGTCCAGCGTTGCGGCCTGGCGCGCGACGGCGTCGGCGATCTCCTTGCGGCAGTGGCCCGCGGCCACGCACCAGAGGCCGGCGCAACCATCCAGGATCTGGCGGCCGTCGTGGGTGGTGTAGTACATGCCGCTTGCCGACGCCAGCAGGCGCGGCGCCGCCTTGTACTGGCGGTTGGCGGTGAATGGCATCCACAGGGCATCGAGATCGGGAATCACGGTCTTGGCGGCGTCCATACGTCCTCCTCGGGGCAATTGGGCGGGTCAGGTTGGCTGGTGTCGTTCCATACCGCCGCGAATGGCGGGCACCGGAACGGCGGCAATGACGGCCACTCTACCGGCGGCTTCTGGCCGACAAAATATACAGTCCGGACAGCACCGCCTTACCGTACAGTTTGATCATGCCCAACCGTACAGGCAAGCAGACGCCACGCGTGCCGGGGACTGCCACCGTGCCACGGAGTGCATCCCGGCGCCCGTGCGCCGTCTCACGCTGCACTGCGGCAATTTTCGCTTCGCGGGATGACACCGCGCCGGCGCCATGCGCGGCCCGTTAAACTGTACAGGTTCGCGCCTTTTGAGGTGCATAGTGCGACGCTTTCGATGCTGACCCTGAACCTGACCCGCAGCCGCCGCGGCGGCGAAACCCTGACCGAGCAGATCGTCGCCGGCATTGCCGCGCTGGTGGAACAGCGCGCGCTGCGCGCCGGCGCCACGCTGCCGTCGGTACGGCGCTTTGCCCAGCACCACCAGGTCAGCACCTTCACCGTGGCGGAGGCCTACGGGCGGCTGACCGCACTGGGCTTCCTTGCCGCGCGGCCGGGCTCCGGCTACACCGTGGCGCATCGTCACGCGCCCACTGGCAGCGCCCGTGCACCGCAATGGGAAGCGCCGGGACTGAACGCGGCCTGGCTGCTGTCGGACGTGTTCGCCGATCATTCCGTGCCGATCAAGGCGGGCGCCGGCTGGCTTCCTGGCGACTGGCTCAACGAGGAAGGCCTGCACCAGGCCATGCGCGCCTCGGCCCGGGTGCCGGCGGCGCAGCTGTCGGGCTACGGCCATCCGTACGGTTTCGCACCGCTGCGCGAGCATATCGCCACCGGCCTCGGCCAGTACGGCATCCCGCTGCAGGCGCAGCAGGTGGTGCTGACGCAGGGCGCGACGCAGGCGCTGGACCTGGTGGTGCGCACGCTGCTGCGCGCCGGCGACACCGTGCTGGTGGAATCGCCCTGCTACTGCAACCTGCTGCAGATCCTGCGGCTGGCGGGGCTGCGCGTGATCGGCGTGCCGCGCTCGGCGGCCGGGCTCGACACCGATGCGCTCGAAGACGCGATCCGCGCCCACGCCCCGCGCGCCCTCTTCGTCAACACCGTGCTGCAGAACCCGACCGGCGCCAGCCTCAGCAGCATGAACGCCTTCCGCGTGCTGCAGCTCGCCGAGCAGCACCGGCTGCTGGTGGTGGAAGACGATATCTACCGCGAGCTGGCGCCGGCCGGCTCGCCAATGCTGGCAGCCATGGATGGGTTGTCGCAGGTGGTCTACGTCAATGGCTTTTCCAAGACCATCACGCCCTCGCTGCGCGTGGGCTACCTGGCCGCCAGCCCGGACCTGGCCAAGGTGTTCGCGCGGACCAAGATGGCGGTCGGGTTGACCTCCTCGGAAGTGACCGAGCGCCTGGTCTACTCGGTGCTGACCAGCGGCCACTACGGCCGCCACGTGGCGGCATTGGCCGAGCGGCTGCGCGCGCAGCAGGACCTGGTGACGGAAAAGATGGAGGCGCACGGCCTGGAGGTGCTGCTACGGCCCGAAGGCGGGATGTTCGCCTGGGCGCGGCTGCGCGAAGACATCCAGCAGCGGCTGCAGGCGAGCCGGCGCGGCGAGCCAATGGGCGGCAACCGCCTGGCGACGCTGGCGCTGGAGCATGGCATCTGGCTGGCGCCGGGCTCGTACTTCGAGCCGGACGAGACCGACTCGCCGTGGATTCGCTTCAACGTGGCCACCGGCGACGCGCCGCAGCTGTGGCAGTTCTTCGACAGCCTGGCACAGGCGCCACGTGCCGCCGCTGCCTGAGACCCGGCTGCCTTAGTAGCGGCAGAGCGGCAGAGCGGCAGAGCGGCAGAGCGGCAAGCATGGCGGCGGCGCTGCGCATGCGAGAGCCTTCTTCTGATTGTGTTCTTGTTGTTGTTGTTTGTGGCGGGAGCACGGACCGGCACCGCTCCCGGGGCGCTGCCTCAACTCCAGAGGCGTTCGACGACCAGACCTGCGGTGGTGCAGATGCCCACCCAGGCCACCAGTGCGATAGCGATAAAGCGATATGTCATCTCAGGAGCGACAATAAAGTCGTTGCGGGAATGTGAATTTTTCGCAAAATCATACATCCATTCATGAATGTATGTAAGTAGCGATCGCATTTCCCTGAAATGGCCTGGGGACTTTTCGTAACGTGAGAAGACAAAAAGCGCCTGTCGCGGCACGCGACAGGCGCTGATGCGGCAATACGCCGCCGGTTCGGACCGGCAACCGGGTGGGTATGTCAGCCGAGCAGGAACGGCAGCACTTCCTCCAGCAGCCGCTCCGGCATCTCTTCGGCAATGTAGTGACCGCACGGCAGCGCATGCCCGCGCACCCGGCGTGCCACCTTGCGCCACTCGTCCAGCGGCCGGAAACATTGCCCGACGGCGCCCTGCTCGCCCCACAGCGCCAGCATCTCGCACTCGACCATGCGGCCTGCGGCGAGGTCGGCGCGGTCATGCTCGAGGTCGATGGTGGCACTGGCGCGGTAGTCCTCGCACAGCCCGTGGGCGGCGCCCGGCAGGCTCAGGCAGCGCAGGTACTCGGCCATGGCGGCATCGGTGAACGGCGCCAGCCCGGCGCTGCGGGCACCCATGGTCTGGCGCAGGTAGAGCGCGGGATCCGCTTCGATCAGCGTTTCCGGAAACGGTGCCGGCCGGATCAGGAAGAACCAGTGCCAGTAGGCGCGGGCAAAGGCCTCGCTGGTCTGCGCGTACATCGACAGCGTGGGCGCGATATCCAGCGTCACCAGCCGCGTCACCGCCTGCGGATGATCCAGCGCCAGCCGGTGCGCCACGCGCGCGCCGCGGTCGTGCGCCAGCACGCTGAACCGTTCGAAGCCAAGCGCGCGCATCAGCGCGAGCTGGTCGGTGGCCATGGTGCGCTTGCTGTAGTTGGCGTGGTCCGGCAAACCCGCGGGCTTGCCGCTGTCGCCATAGCCGCGCAGGTCGGCGGCCACCACGGTGAAATGCCGCGCCAGTTCGGGCGCCACCTTGTGCCAGATCGCATGGGTCTGCGGGTGGCCATGCAGCAACAGCAAGGCAGGCCCCTCGCCGCCGGCCACCGCGTGGATGGCAACGTCGCCGCAATCGATCCGGTGCGGCGTGAATCCTTCGAACATCGTCTGTCTCCATGGCCGGCGGGCGGCCGTCTGCATCCGTGCAGCCTAGTGTAGTCACTAAGCGGTGCGACAGGATTTCCTGCGACGACACTCATTCGGTCGATAGATTCATGAATCCAATCCTGACGGCGCGCCCCTGCCGCGGACAGGGATGCCGCCGGCCGCACAGCGGTGCTCTGCTACCCTTGCAGCATCCGTACCGACTTCCAGCCATAGAAAGATCCGACCATGCATACCCAGGACCTGTCCGCATGGACCCACAGCCACACCTTCGATGGTGGCAACCGCAACGCCGAGCGCGGCACGCGCCTGGTGATGATGATCACCGCCGTCGTGATGGTGGTGGAAATCGCCGCCGGCCTTTGGTTCAACTCGATGGCGCTGCTGGCCGACGGCTGGCACATGAGCTCGCACGCGCTGGCCATCGGCCTGTCCGCCTTTGCCTACGCGGCCGCGCGCCGCTACGCCAGCGACCTGCGCTTTGCCTTTGGCGCCTGGAAGATCGAAGTGCTGGCTGCCTTTGCCAGTGCTGTGTTCCTGCTCGGCATTGCGGCGCTGATGGCGGCTGGCTCGGTCGACCGGCTGTTCAGCCCGCAGGAAATCCATTACCGGGAGGCGATGGTCGTGACCGCGCTGGGACTGCTGGTCAACCTCGGCTGCGCGCTGATCCTGGGCGGGCATGCGCATGGGCACGAGCATGGTCATGGGCATGGGCATGGGCATGATCATGGACACCACCATCATGGCCACGAGCATCACTACGGCCATGGCCACGGCCACCACCACGACATCAATTTGCGCGCGGCATACGTGCATGTGCTGGCCGATGCCGCCACCTCGGTGCTGGCCATTGTGGCGCTGGCCGGCGGCTGGTGGCTGGGCTGGGCCTGGCTCGATCCGGTGATGGGACTGGTGGGTGCGGCTCTGGTCGGCAAGTGGGCAATCGGCCTGCTGCGCCAGAGCGGCACCGTGCTGCTGGATCGCGAGATGGACCACCCGGTGGTCGAAGAAGTGCGCGAGGTGCTCGCCGCGCTAGACCGCGACAGCCGCCCTGGCGACGAAGGTACCCGGGTGACCGACCTGCATGTCTGGCGCGTCGGCCGCCAGCACTTTGCGTGCATCGTCTGCCTCGTCACGCATGACGCCACGCTGACGCCGCAGGGCGTGCGCCAGGCACTGTCCGTGCATGCGGAGCTGGTGCACGTGACCGTCGAGATCAGCCGCTGCGAGGCCACGCACTGAAATGCCCGCGGAACGCAGCACGCGGAAAGCGCGCCAGAGGCCTGGCGCGCAGCTGCCTTTACTGAATCCAGGTCAGCTCAGCTCGCACCACATGCACAGCGGCGGCGTATCGGTATGCCGCTGGAATTCGCTGGACGACAGCACCTCCTGCGGCAGCTTCGATGCCGGCACCAGCGTAAAGCCATAGCGCGCGAAATAGCTCGGGCAACTCGATGCCAGCAGCACCGCGCGCTGCAGGCCATTCGCGCGCGCGCGCATCAGCGCGGCGCGCACCACGTGCGTCGCCACGCCCTGGTCTCGGTGCTCGGGCAATACCGCCACCGAGCGGATCACCACGGTCTGGCCGAACGGCTCGCCGGCGGCGCAGCCGATAATCCGCGATTCGAGGATCGCAACATGGAAGTGCTCCAGCACGCGGAACACATCGTCGGCCGGCAGGCCGCAGCGTTCTAGCAGCGCCCCCACCGCTGGCGCGTCCGAGGGCATCGCCGCCCGGATTCGCAGGTCTTTCATCATCAGGAGCCTCTCTTCTTCACATCACTTGGCGACGGGAACACCATGGAAGCCCGGCATGGTTGCGCCGCCATCCTGGCGGCGCGCTGTGCGCACAGGCCGGTCTGGCCTGACCGCCCAACACTAACCGATTCGATGGCTTCGCACTATCAGGGAAGAACAGGGCAAACCGGTGTCGAAAATTTGCCCGCCGCATTACGCACAGGGCAATTGCGGGCAACGTGGCGCAAGCGCACGCCATCGCGTGCATCACGCGGCGCAGGTGCGAGGAAGGGAATGGCGCTACAGGAAAGGAAAACTGGAGGCGGGGATCCGGAATCGAACCGTCGTATACGGCTTTGCAGGCCGTTGCATCACCACTCTGCCACCCCGCCGTGGATGGCGCGCCATGCCGGCGCGTCGTGCTGCGGGCCGCAGTTTAGCGGGAAATGGAAAAGTCTGCAGGACGCGGCGCTGCCGCGGGCGGCAGCGCCGGCATCGGCGCCGGTCAGTCGCCGATCTCGCCCATGGCCGACTGGACGTAGTTCTGCAGGCCGACCTTGCCGATCAGTTCGATTTGCGACTCGAGCCAGTCGATATGCGATTCGGTGGCTTCCAGGATATCGACCACCACCTCGCGCGAAACATAATCGCCGATCGATTCCAGATACTTGATCGCATCCTTGCAACTGGCCTGTGAAACCTGTTCCAGCTTCAGGTCGCAGCCGAGCATTTCTTCGGTGTTCTCGCCGATCAGCAATTTGTCGAGGTCCTGCAGGTTGGGCAAGCCATCGAGCAGCAGGATGCGCTCGATCAGCTTGTCGGCATGCTTCATTTCCTCGATTGATTCCTCGTACTCGTGCTTGCCCAGGGCATTGAGACCCCAATGCCGGTACATGCGCGCATGCAGGAAATACTGGTTGATGGCGGTCAGCTCATGCCGGAGCTGGCCATTGAGCATTTGAATCGCTTTCTTGTCGCTTTTCATGACAGCACCAACGACCCCTCGATTCGGGTGGATCAATTCTCATTATCGTGGTCAGCGCGCCGCTGCGGCCAATATCGCGCCGTGCCTTTCATGGTAGGCCGGCAAAGAGGGACATCAAGCAAATTCGGCTGATTTTTCCGATTATTAGGCGCTATTGCACATGAGAATGGCAATGGTTTCCATTCGGTTTTCGTTAGCGCATGAAAAGCCGCATCCCGCATTAATACACGGGCCTTCCGGACATATTGGCGAATAAGAAACGGGCGGGCACGGCATATTGCCGCGCCGCCCGCCATGGGAGGACCCGGAAGGAAATCAGTCGAGCCGTGCGCCTGAATCCGCGACCAGCGTCTTCAGCACCGGCCAGTCGCGCGCATAAAGCGCCTGCGCCTCTGCCGGCGAGCTGCCCACCGTGCGCAGCCCCAGCGCGACCATGCGCGCCTGCATGTCGGGGGTCTGCAGGATCGCCCTCACCTCGTTTTCGAGCCTGGCCAGAATGGGCGCCGGCACGCCGACCGGAGCCACCAGCCCGATCCATCCTACCGTCTTGAACGCGCTGTCCTGCATGCCCAGTTCGGCAAAGGTCGGCATTGCGGGCAGCGCGCTGCTGCGCTGCGTGCCGGTAACGGCCAGCGCCTTGAGCTTGCCGCTCTCGATATACGGCCTGGCCGTCAGGATGCTGGCAAAGCCGAACTGCACCTGGCCACCGAGCAGGTCCTGCAGCATCGGCGCCTCCCCCTTGTAGGGCACGTGCGTGGCATTGCCGCGGGTGAGCTTGCTGAGATAGGCGCCGCTCAGGTGCGACAGCGAGCCCACGCCCCATGAGGCATAGGTAGCCTTGCCGGCCTGGGCGCGGACATAGTCGCCCAGCTCGCGCGGCGTGCGTGCCGGCACCGACGGGTGCGCCACCAGCACCAGCTGCGCATCGGCCAGCACGCTGATCATGGTCAGGTCCTTGCGCGGGTCGTACGGCAGCTTCTCGAACAGGAACTGGTTGGTGAGCACCGACTGCGTCAGCGTCATCAACAGCGTGTAGCCGTCCGGCGCCGCCTTGGCCACGGCATCGGTGCCGATGATGCCGGACGCGCCGGCCTTGTTCTCCACCACCACCGGCTGGCCCATCCGCTTGCTGAGCTTCTCGCCCATGGCGCGGGCAATGGTATCGGTGCCTCCGCCGGCCACGTAGGGCACCACCAGGCGGATCGGCTTGGCCGGATAGGTCTGCGCCACGGCCGGCAGGCCAAAGCTGAGCGAAAGCCCGCTGATTGCGAGCGCAAGCCATGCGCGTCGTTTCATGTCGTCTCCAGATCGTCTTTATGGTTTTGGAGAACAACGGTAGCGGGCTTGAGAAAATACGTCCAATGCAATATTTTTCAGGTTTCCATGCATAAATGGTTAAGTTGATGGGCCTGCGCCAGCTGCATCACTTCGTCACCCTGGTCGAACAGGGCAGCTTCGCGCGCGCGGCCGCGGCACTGCACCTGTCGCAACCGGCACTGACGCGCAGCATCCAGGCGCTGGAGGCCGACCTCGGCACACTGGTCGACCGCAGCTACGGCAAGGTTCGCCCCACCGCCGCCGGCACGCTCGTGCTGGAACGTGCGCGCCGGATGCTGCGCGAAAGCCGCGAACTGCGCCGCGACCTGCAACTGCTGGAAGAAGTGGAGATCGGCGAGATCCGCGCCGGCTTCGGACCGTTCGCGGCATCATTCCTGCTCGACCCGGTACTGGAAGCGCTGGTGAGGCGCTATCCGCGCCTGCGCATCGACGTGGAGACCGCCGACACCACCACCATGCTGCACGCGCTGGAAGCTGAACGGCTCGATGTCTTCGTCGGCGAAAGCCGCAGCCTGGCCCAGTTCGGCCACTTGCAGATCGAGCGCCTGCCTGCGCTGGAGACCGGCTTCTTCGTGCGCGCCGCGCACCCGCTGGCGCGTCAAGGCGATATCAGCCTTGCCATGCTGCGCGACTATCCGGTTGCCGGTCCGCGGCTGCCGGCCCATATCCGGCAGTTTTTCCGCGAGGCGATGCAGGCCGCCGGCAGTGGCACAGCCGACGACGACAGCAGCGGCCTGCTCACCGCCACCTGCAATGACATGCATGCGCTGCGCGCGCTGATGCTGTCCGGCGATGCCGTCGCGCTGGTGCCGGTGGCGATGATGGCCGACGCCTGCGCCCAAGGCGCGGCCGTGCCGCTGCAGACGCGCCCGCGCCACGACCTGCGCGCGCAGTACGGTATCGTGTTGCTGGCCGGGCATACGCCGTCGCCGGCGACGCGCGCGTTCGTGGCACAGGTGCACGCGGCACTGGCGGACTATCCGGCGGCGGGGTCCGGCGCCGTACCAGTTCGCTAGAGATCTTCAAATACTCTGCGCGGGGTGCCGACCATCGCCTGCATGAGCCGGCTCAACCGCACCAGCACGTTCAGGGGGACGGCGGCACTGCGGCCCGAGGTGCAGATGGCGCGGGCGGTCCCGTTGAGGCGCAAATGCAAAGAGGCCCCGGAGGGCCTCTTTGCTTGCGGTGCGCGGCGGGGATGCCAACGTTGTGCCCCCTGCCTTCGCTTCCTTACTCCACCGTCACCGACTTCGCCAGATTCCGCGGCTTGTCCACGTCGGTACCGCGCGCGCATGCCGTGTGATACGCCAGCAGTTGCAGCGGCACTACGTGCAGGATCGGCGACAGGTCACCATAGTGCTCGGGCATCCGGATCACCTGGATGCCGTCCGACGACTGGATCTGCGTATCGCTGTCGGCAAACACATAGAGGCGGCCGCCGCGCGCGCGCACTTCCTGGATGTTGGACTTCAGCTTCTCCAGCAATGCGTCGTTGGGCGCGACCGTGACCACCGGCATCGCTTCGGTCACCAGCGCCAGCGGGCCGTGCTTCAGTTCGCCGGCCGGATAAGCCTCGGCGTGGATGTACGAGATTTCCTTGAGCTTGAGCGCGCCTTCGAGTGCGATCGGGTAGTGCAGGCCGCGCCCCAGGAACAGCGCGTTCTCGCGGCGCGCAAAGTCTTCAGACCAGGCGATGATCTGCGGCTCCAGCGCCAGCACGCCGTGCAGCGCGGCCGGCAGGTGGCGCAGGTTGGCCAGGTCCCTGGCCTCGGCTTCCTCGGTCAGCAGGCCGCGCACCTTGGCCAGCGCCAGCGTCAGCATGTACAGCGCGGCCAGCTGGGTGGTGAAGGCCTTGGTCGATGCCACGCCGATCTCGGTGCCGGCGCGGGTCAGGAAGCGCAGTTCGGTCTCGCGCACCATGGCGCTGGTGGCGACGTTGCAGATCGCCAGCGTATGCACGTGGCCGAGCGCGCGCGCGTGGCGCAGCGCGGCCATGGTGTCGGCGGTTTCGCCCGACTGCGAGATCACCACCACCAGCGCGCGCGGGTTGGGCACGGTGTCGCGGTAGCGGTATTCGCTGGCGACCTCGACCTGGGTCGGGATCTTGGCGATGCTTTCGAGCCAGTACTTGGCGGTGCAGCCGGAATAGTAGCTGGTGCCGCAGGCCAGGATCAGCACGTTGTCGATGCCGGCAAAGACCTCGGCGGCGTTGTCGCCGAACAGCGCCGGCGTGATGCTTTCCACGCCTTCCAGCGTGTCGCCCAGCGCGCGCGGCTGCTCGAAGATTTCCTTCTGCATGAAGTGCCGATACGGCCCCAGTTCGACGGATGCGGCATGGGCCTCGACCAGGCGCGCTTCACGCTCGACCGCGTGGTCCTGCGCGTCATGGATGACGACGCCGTCGAGCGAGATCTCGACCACATCGCCCTCTTCGAGGTAGATGATGCGGTTCGCGGTGCCGGCCACGGCGAGCGCATCGGACGCGAGGAAGGCCTCGTTCTCGCCCAGCGCCACCACCAGCGGCGAGCCGGCGCGGGCGCCGACCACCACGCCGGGCTGGTCCTTGGCGAACACGGCAATGGCATAGGCGCCGTGCAGGCGCTTGGTGACGGCGCGCACCGAGTCGAACAGGTCGCCGCGGGTGGCGCTGCTGGGATAGGTGTAGGCCTGATGGATCAGGTGCGCGACGACTTCGGTGTCGGTCTGCGACTCGAAGCCGTAGCCGACCGCGCGCAGTTCCTCGCGCAGCGGCTCGTAGTTCTCGATGATGCCGTTATGCACCAGCGCGATGGTCTCGCCCGACAGGTGGGGATGGGCGTTGACGGTATCGGGCTTGCCGTGCGTGGCCCAGCGCGTGTGCGCCACGCCAGTGAAGCCGGACAGGCCCGAAGCCTGCGTCTGCGCATCCAGATCGGCCACGCGCGACACGGTGCGGGCGCGCTCGACCGCATCGTCGCGCACGACCGCGACGCCGCACGAGTCATAGCCGCGGTATTCCAGGCGGCGCAGCCCCTCGATCAGGACCGGAACGATATTGCGCGTCGAAACCGCGCCGACGATGCCACACATGCTGAACCCCCGTTGCTGGCGCCCACTGTGGCGCCCTATCCAATCAATCGCGCCGCCCGTCCGGGCCGGCGCTTTCCATGGCCGCTCACGCGGCGGCCGGACGATTACTTCTTCGGCTGCTTGACCGGACGCTGCCAGGCGTCGACGGTCATCTGTTTGGCGCGCGACAGCGTCAGCTTGTCCGCAGGCGCTTCCTTGGTCAGGGTGGTGCCCGCTCCCAGCGTAGCGCCGCGGCGTACCGTCACCGGCGCCACCAACTGCGTATCGGAGCCGATAAAGACGTCGTCCTCGATCACCGTACGGTGCTTGTTCACACCGTCATAGTTGCAGGTGATCGTGCCGGCGCCAATATTGACGCGCGACCCCACTGTGGCGTCTCCAACATATGCGAGGTGATTGGCCTTGCTGTGCGCAGCCACCTGGGCATTCTTGACCTCGACGAAGTTGCCGATATGGACATCTTCGCCCAGTTCGGTGCCTGGACGCAGCCGCGCGTAAGGCCCGATGCGCCCGGCAGGACCGATCCTGGCGCTGTCGACATGGCAAAACGGGTGCAACTGCGCGCCAGCACCCACGGTGCTGTTGCGGATCACGCAATGGGCGCCGATGCTGGCCCCGTCTTCCAGGTGCACGCGGCCTTCGAACACGCAGCCGACATCAATGGTGACATCGCGCCCGCAAGTCAGCTCGCCCCGCACCTCGATGCGCGCCGGATCCAGCAGCGTCACGCCGGCTTCGAGCAGGCGGCGGGCCTGGTTGCCCTGGTGGATGCGCTCGACTTCAGCGAGCTGCAACTTGCTGTTGACCCCGAGCGTCTCCCAGATCGCCGCCGGCTGCGCCGAGACGATCTCGACGCCTTCCGTGGCGGCACGCTCGACCGTGTCGGTCAGGTAGTACTCGCCCTGCGCATTGTCGTTGCCGAGTGTCGACAGCCAGCGCCTGAGGTAGCCCGTCGGGCACACGATAATGCCGGTATTGATCTCGCGGATGGCCTTGACGGCCTCGCTGGCATCCTTCTGTTCGACAATACGGACGATACTGCCCGCGGCGTCGCGGACGATACGGCCATAGCCGGTGGGATCGGGCATTTCGACCGTCAGCACGCCGAAACGCTCGATGCCGGCCTCGGCCACCAGTGCCTTCAGCGTGGCCGCGGTTGTGAGCGGCACGTCACCGTACAGAACCAATGTAGGCTGGCTGTCGTCCAACAATGGAAGTGCCTGCATCACCGCATGGCCCGTGCCAAGCTGCTGGGCCTGTTCGGCGAAGGCGACATCGTCGGCAGCGACTGCCTCGCGCACATGCGCGGCGCCGTGGCCGACGACCACGACCAGCCGCGACGGCGACAGCGCGCGAGCCGTATCCAGGACGTGCGCCAGCATGGGCCGCCCGGCCACCGGGTGCAGTACTTTGGGCAAATCGGAAACCATTCGCTTGCCCATGCCCGCGGCGAGAATGACGATATTCACAAGGAGACCCCTAAGTGAGTGTGTCCGAATATATTCTGAAAAACGCCAACCGGGTGATTCGCGGTCTTCGCCGCCCAGCTTGGCTACAGGTCCGGGCCCGGTCGGTGCGGAATCCCGCAAACCCTTGCCAGTCTTGGGCTGGCGGCGATCGGAGCGGCCCGGCTGCAATGCGCGCCGATTTTAACATGACGAATTCTGCCCAACGCGGCACTGTTTCCGAATTTCACAATCGTTGGGCGCGGCGGATTTTGGTGATTTTCAGCGCTGCGGTGCTGTGCGCATGCAACGCGATGAAACTCGGGTACCAGCAGGGTGATCGGCTGGCCTACTGGTGGATCGACAATTATGTCGATGTCACTTCGGCGCAGGAGCCGCTCACGCGCGAGGCCATCGCACGCTTCTTCGCCTGGCACCGCAAGTCCCAGTTGCCTGAGATCTCCGGCCTGCTGCTGCAGGCCAAGGCCGAAGTCCGCCAGCCGGTGACGCCGGCCATGGTCGAGCACTTCCAGGACGCCTCGCAGCAGCTGGCGCGCCGCTCCTACGAGCAGGCCATGCCCGACATGGCCGACTTTCTGCTGACGCTGACGCCCGACCAGATCGCCCGCATGGAGAAGAAATTCGCCGACGGCAACGCCAAGTACCGCAAGAAATTCCTGAACCCCAACCCTGCCGAGCGGGTCGACGCCCGCTTCGACAAGGTGATGGACTACGCGCGGCTGGTCTATGGCGATTTCTCCGGCGAGCAGGAAAAACAGATTCGCGCGGCGGTGCTGCCCGTGGTCGAGAACGCCGAGTCGCGCTACGCCGAGCGGGTGGCGCGGCAGCAGGAATGGATCAAGATGGTGCGCTACGTGCAGGCCACGCAGCCGTCCAAGCCGCAGGTGATCGACCTGCTGCGGCGCTTCCGCGAATACTGGCAGAACCCGCCGCCCAAGCAGGCGGCGCGCCACGATGCCAGCACCACCGCCGGGATCGCGCTGACCGTGGCGATTGCCAACATGACCACGCCGAAGCAGAAGGCGCATGCGCAGGACCGCTTCCAGAGGTGGATCGACGATACCAACGCGCTGATGCGGGAGAAGGCGAACGCCCCGGTGCAGTCGGCGGCGACGAACTGAGTTTGGCCGTGCCTCAATGCAACAATGCCCGCTCGCGCGGGCATTGTTGCCATGTGGAGGCGGTGGGCGGCGGTTACTGCGGCGCGCCGGCCTGCTCCACCTCGGGCGCGGACGCCGGCGGGCGCTCGAAGCGCACGAACTCCATCCGGTTCTCTTCCATGCTGCCCGCGAACACCAGCGGCTGCTGCTGGAAGGTGGTTTCACCGAACAGCGAAGCCTCGTCCACCTTGGCCAGCCCGGTAGCCAGCCCCGTGAACGGGAACAGCTCGGTATCGGCCAGGTGCGAAGGCACCACGTTGCGCAGCGCCGAGAAGATATTGTCGATACGGCCCGGGTTCTGCCGCTCCCACTCCTGCAGCATTTCGCTGACCTTCTTGCGCTGCAGGTTCTCCTGCGAGCCGCACAGGTTGCACGGGATGATCGGGAATTCCATCGCGCGCGCGTACGACGCGATGTCCTTCTCGGAACAGTACGCCAGCGGGCGGATCACGATATGCGCGCCATCGTCGGTGGCCAGCTTGGGCGGCATGGCCTTCATCTTGCCGCCGAAGAACATGTTCAGGAAGAAGGTGTTGACGATGTCGTCGCGGTGGTGGCCCAGCGCGATCTTGTTGGCGCCCAGCTCCTTGGCGGTGCGGTAGATCACGCCGCGGCGCAGGCGCGAGCACAGCGAGCAGGTGGTCTTGCCCTCTGGCACCTTCTCCTTGACGATCGAGTAGGTGTCGGCCTCGACAATCAGGTACTCGACGCCCACCGACTTCAGGTATTCAGGCAGCACGTGCTCCGGGAAACCCGGCTGCTTCTGGTCCAGGTTCATCGCGATCAGCCTGAACTTGATGGGCGCGCGCTTCTGCAGCGCCATCAGGACCGACAGCATGGTGTATGAGTCCTTGCCGCCACTCATGCAGACGAGCACGGTGTCGCCGTCCTCGATCATGCCGAAGTCGCCGATGGCCTTGCCGGTTTGCGATTGCAGCCTCGTCTCGAGGCGGTAGAAATTGTTCGAGTGGCTCATGGAGCATCCTGTTGCATGGCGCCTGCCGGATGGAATGGCCGGCAGCGCGCGAAGGGGCAACATTTTACTTTAGGCGCCCGCGCCCGCAGGCGCCGGCCAAATACAGCGTCAGGCGCCCTGCTTGATGTGGAACACCTCGACGCCGACCGAATCGCAGTCCGGGTACACGTCGGGCTTCTCGGTCGACACGCGCACGGCGCGCACCTTGGGATGCCTGAGCATGGCGCGCGCGACGTCGTCGCACAGCGTTTCCTGCAGGTGCACGTGGCCCTGCGCCATGCGCTCGGCCACGGTGTTGCGCATGAAATCGTAGTCGACCACTTCGTCGAGCTTGTCGGCGTGCGGGGTGCATTCTTCCAGCGGCACGAACAGGTCGATATTGATCAGCACGCGCTGCTCGCCCTTCTTCTCGAACTCATGCACGCCGATATTGATCTGCACTTCATAGTTGCGCAGGAACATGCGGCGGCAGTCCTGCAGGCTGGGGTGGGAAAGAGCGGCGAGCATGGTCATGGCTGGGGATGGGACAAAAAAGGGCGCGAAAAAAGGAACGCCGCGCCCGGCGGGCGCGGCACATCATACGATCTGCCGGCTGGCTGGCATATAAGCGCCAGCTTACTCGGTCAGGAACATCACGTCGCGCGACAGCGGCATCAGGTGCTGGCCACCGTCCACGTACAGCGTCGTGCCGGTGACGGCGCGTGCCTGGGCCAGGTAGGCCACCGCCTGGGCGATGTCCTCGGGCGTCGACGACTGGCCCAGCGGCGTCACGCGATGCGCGCGGCGGAAGCTCTGCTCCGACTGCTCGCCCGACACCAGCGTGATGCCCGGCGCCACGCCGACCACGCGGATGCGCGGCGCCAGCGCCTGCGCCAGCTGCACCGTGGCGGTCTGCAGCGCGGCCTTGGACAGCGTGTACGACAGGAAATCCGGGTTCAGGTTGTCCAGCTTCTGGTCGAGCAGGTTGATCACCACGCCGCTCGGTCCGGCAGCCTTGTCCTTGTCGCCGTCCGGGGCAGCGGCGGCCAGCGCCTTGTGCAGTTCGCGCGCCAGCAGCAGCGGCGCCGCCACATTGGTGCGCATATGCGTATCGAGCGACGCATAGGAGAAGCTGGTCGCCACGTCGTACTGGAACAGCGAGGCGTTGTTGACCAGGCAGGTCGGCAGGCCCAGCGCGGCGATGCAGTCCGCGATCAGGCGGCCGGTGGCGGCCTCGTCGGCGAGATCGGCGCGCAGCACCGCGGCACGGCGGCCGAGCGCGCGGATCCTGGTCGCCAGCGCCTCGGCCTCGTCCACCGAGCGGTGGCAGTGCACGGCCACGTCCCAGCCCTGCGTGGCCAGTTCCAGCGCAATGGCACGGCCCAGGCGGCGCGCGCCGCCGGTGACGAGGGCGATGCCGCGGGCAGCGGCCTGGGCAGCGGCAGTGCCGGCGGCAGCGGCGGCAGCGGCGGCAGGATTGGCGGCAGCGGGTGCCGGGGTATCGGATGCGGGCATTGCTACAATCGCGGGATGCAGAAAGCCGCTAGTTTACCCCTTCCCCCCGCCGACGCGCAGGCCGCTTCCGATACCCTTGCTGCCCGTATTGGCGAATCGATCGATGCGGCCGGCGGCTGGACCGGCTTTGACCGCTATATGGCGCTGGCGCTGTACGCCCCCGGCCTGGGCTACTACAGCGGCGGCTCGGCCAAGTTCGGGCGCGATGCCCGCGACGGCAGCGACTTCATCACCGCACCGGAGCTCAGTCCGTTCTTCGCGCGCACGCTGGCGCGCCAGTTTGCGCCGCTGGTGGCGCAGGACCTGCCGCGGATGATGGAGTTCGGCGCCGGCACCGGCCGCCTTGCCGCGGACCTGCTGCTCGGGCTGGAGCAGGAAGGCCAGCTGCCGAAGGAATACGCGATCGTCGAACTGTCGGGCGAACTGCGCGCGCGCCAGCAGGAAACGCTGGCGCAGCGCGCCCCGCACCTGGCCGCGCGCGTGCGCTGGCTGGATGCATTGCCCGACAGCTTCGAAGGCATCATTGTCGGCAACGAGGTGCTCGATGCGATGCCGGTGCAGCTCTACGCACGCAGCGGCGGCCGCTGGCACGAGCGCGGCGTGGCGCGCACCGAATCCACGGAAGCCGGCGCGGCTGCCGCGTTCCGCTTCGAGGACCGCGTGATCGCCGCGGCCGACGTGCCGGCGATGCTCCGGGACATCCCCGGCGACCACGATATCGTCACCGAGACCCACGCCGAAGCCGAGGGCTTCACGCGTGCCGTCGGCGCGATGCTGTCACGCGGCGCCGCCTTCTTCATCGACTACGGCTTTCCCGCCGCCGAGTACTACCATCCGCAGCGCACGGGCGGCACGCTGATGTGCCACTACCGGCATCACGCGCATCCGGACCCCTTCCTCTACCCGGGCCTGCAGGACATCACCGCGCACGTCAATTTCAGCGGCATCGCCGCCGCCGCGGTGGAAACCGGGCTGACGGTGTCGGGCTTTGCCGCGCAGGCGCGCTTCCTGATGAACGCCGGCATCACCGAGCTGCTGATGGCGCTGGACCCGTCCGATGCGCGCGCCTTCCTGCCGCAGGCCAACGCCGTGCAGAAGCTGTTGTCCGAAGCGGAAATGGGCGAGCTGTTCAAGGTCATCGCGCTGACGCGGGGCCTCGACGACGGCACGGACCAGAGCGAGCCGCTGGCCGGCTTCGCCCGCGGCGACCGCTGCCACACCCTGTAAGCCATCGCGAACGCCATGCTGCGGTGGACCCTCACCATCTTCCTGAGCGTGATCATCCTGTCCGCGGCGCTGCCGTGGCTGCAGAAGATCGGGCTGGGACGGCTGCCGGGAGACGTGCGCTTCCGCCTGTTCGGGCGGGAATTCGTGCTGCCGTTCGCATCGACGATCCTGCTGTCGCTGGTGGCGCTGGTGATCGGCAAGCTGTTGTAGGAACAGCCGCCGCGGCGTCTCACTCCGGCGCGTGCTCGCCCAGTCGCTGCCCCACGGCCGCGACCCGGGCCGCATGGACGCGGTCCTTGATCTGTCCCACGTCGTCCGCGCAGGCGCGCGCGATCGCGCCGGCATCGACACCTGCCGCGGCTTCACGCGCGGCCAGCAGCCGCGCCGCCTGCGGATAGTCGCTGTGCTCGAAGCCTTTGCGGCCGCGCTTGTCGGCCTCGCACGCCTGCAGCGCCAGCCCGAAGCGGTCAGGCTTGCGCAGTGCGTCGCAGCGTTCCAGCAGCCGCACCACCGCGGCGGCGCTGAATTCCAGCGAACGGTGGATATTGCCGTGCTCGCGCGCCACCACCAGCGCCAGGTCGCGGCAATCGTTGGGCACGCGCAGCCGCGCGCAGACCTCTTCCAGCAGCTTGACGCTGCGCGTCTCGTGGCCGATATGGCGCGGCAGCACGTCCTCGGGCGTAGTGCCCTTGCCCAGGTCGTGCACCAGCGCGGCAAAGCGCACCGGCAACGGCGCGCCCATCGCGGCGGCGGTATCGATCACCATCATCACGTGCACGCCGGTATCGACCTCGGGATGGAAATCGGCGCGCTGCGGCACGCCCCACAGGCAGTCAAGCTCGGGCAGCAGCCGCGCCAGCGCGCCGCATTCGCGCAGCACCTCGAACATCCGTGACGGATGCGCTTCCATCAGGCCGCGCGCGAGTTCCTGCCAGACGCGCTCGGGCACCAGCGCATCGACCTCGCCGGCCGTCACCATCTCGCGCATCAGGCGCTGGGTCTCGGCAGCGACGGTGAACTCGTGGAAGCGCGCGGCGAAGCGCGCCAGCCGCAGGATGCGGACCGGGTCTTCGGCGAAGGCATCCGAGACATGGCGGAACAGGCGCGCCTGCAGGTCGCGCTGGCCGCCGTGCGGGTCAAGCACCGGCCCAACCAGGTTGCCGTTGGCATCGACCTCGCGCGCCATCGCATTGATGGTCAGGTCGCGCCGGACCAGGTCGTCTTCCAGCGTGACATCAGGCTCGCAGTAGAAGGCAAAGCCCTTGTAGCCCATCGCGGTCTTGCGCTCGGTGCGCGCCAGCGCGTATTCCTCATGGGTGCGCGGATGCAGGAAGACCGGGAAATCCTTGCCGACGGGACGATAGCCCGCGGCTTCCATCTCGTGCGGGGTCGCGCCGACGACTACGTAGTCGCGGTCCTGGCTGGGCTTGCCCAGCAGTTCGTCGCGGATCGCGCCGCCGACGGCATACACCTGCATTGTTGTGGCCTTTTCTCTGGTGCCGGCGCACGGCGCCGGCGCACACTGCTCAATGATTGCTCAGTGATTGCTCAGTGGTTGCTCAGTGGTTGACGATGATCGCGTCGGGCCGGTCGGGCGCCACGCGGTAAGGCTCGTCGTCGGCCAGGAAATCGCGCTCCTCGCGCGCGGCGGCAATCCATTCCTGCATCGTCGGCAGCGCCAGCATGAAGTCGGCATAGGCCTTGGCGTCTTCCGGCAGGTGGATGCCGTAGGTGGCAAAGCGGCTCACCACCGGCGCGAAAAAGGCGTCGGCCACGGTGAATTCGCCGAACAGGAACGGGCCGCGCGCGCCATGCTGCTGGCGCAAGCCGCCCCAGATCGCGGCAATGCGGTCGACATCGCGCTGCACCGCCACGTTCCAGCCGCGTCCGGGCAGCACCGCGGTCACGTTCATCGGCAACTGGCTGCGCAGGTTGCCGAAACCCGAATGCATCTCGGCGCAAACCGCGCGCGCCACCGCGCGCTCGGCGCGGTCGGCGGGCCACAGCGTCTTTTCCGGGAAGCGCTCGGCCACGTATTCGGCGATCGCCAGCGAGTCCCACACGGTAACGTCGCCATCGACCAGCGCGGGCACCTTGCCGGCCGGAGAATAGCGCGCGATCTCGGCGGCGAAGCTGCCGGTGAACAGGCGCACCTGTACCTCTTCGAATTCAATGCCGGCCTGGCGCATCAGCAGCCAGGGGCGCAGCGACCAGGAAGAGTAATTCTTGTTGCCGATGACGAGCTTCATCGTAGGTCCTTGGGGGAGGAGGCGAAGGGAGACGGCGGCGGCGCGCCGGACCGGTCATTTTGCCAGCGCGCCAGCCTGCCTCAAAGTGAATTGCGCTCGCAACCGATCCGAAAATGGGTCACATAGGCCACCCGCGGCCCGGCCCCACCGCCCTTCAGCGGTGCACGCTGGCGCGCATCGAAGTCAGCGCGGCATCGCGGTTGCGCCCGGCCAGCGCGTCGGTCATCACGGACTCCAGGCTGGCCGGATGCAGGTCCAGCTCCGGCGCGACCGGATGTTCGAGCACGTTGTCCAGCTGCATCGAATCGAGGTTGTCGCGCGACAGCAGCGGATCGCCGGGCATATGTTCCATGATGGTCGCCTGCACCCGCGCCAGCGCGTCCGGCAGCGCGATCACCGGACGCGGATGGCCGGATGCGCGGCCGGCGAAGCGTACCAGCTCCTCCAGCGTATAGACCTGCGGGCCGCCCAGTTCATAGCCACGGCCGATGGTGGCCGGGTTGACCATGGCATTGAGAAAGGCCTGCACCACATCCTGCACAAACACCGGCTGGAAGCGCGCCTGCGCGCACGCCAGCGGCACCACCGGCGCCATCTGCTGCATCTGCGCGAACAGGTTGAGAAAATGATCGTCCGGGCCGAACACCACCGACGGCCGCAGAATGGTCCAGTCCAGCCCGCTGGCGCGCACGATGCGCTCGCCGTCGCCCTTGCTGCGCAGGTACATCGACGGCCCCTGGCTGTCTGCGCCGAGCGCGCTCATATGCAACAGCCGGCGCACGCCGGTGGACAGGCACGAGGCCACGATCTGGCGCACCATTTCCACGTGGGCGCTGGCAAAGGCCTCGCCGTAGGGATCGGCGCGCTCGCCGTGCAGGACGCCCACCAGATTGACGACGATGCCGTCGACCCCGAGCGAGCCGATGGCGTCATCGAGCGCGGCATTGTCGGCCAGCCCCAGCTCCACTACCTCGACGCGCGGCAGCAGCAGAAGGTGCTGCGCGTGCTCGACGTTGCGGGTGCCGACCACGATGCGATCGGGGGCGATCGGCGAATCGGGATTGCTGCCCGGTTCCAGCGGCGCACCGGAGGCAGAGGCGGCGCCGGCCAGGCGCGAGACAAGGTGGCTGCCGATAAAGCCGGCACCACCGATGACTAGGACGTTGCTGGTCTGCATGATGCCTCCGTGCAAAGTGGACTGCACGTCGCGGCGCATTGCGCCAGCCGGGCCGCCGCAACGCGCCCGGCACGGCACACCAGCGGCCCGTCCCGTCGGGTGCCCGTCAGGGCAGGCTGGTGGTGGTCACCGGCGACGGCGCGACCGTCCCCAGCCGCGATTTCAGCGACTGCGGACGGCCACTCATCAATGCAGCATAGTACGTAGCGTTGGAAAGCACATTCTTCACATAGCCGCGCGTTTCATTGAACGGGATGGTCTCTGCAAAGATCGCGCCTTCCACGGGCCGTGCCAGTGTGCTGCGCCAGGCCTTGGGCCGGCCCGGACCGGCGTTGTACGCGGCCGACGCCAGCGTCCACGAACTGTCCAAGTCGGTCAGCACCATGTTCAGGTAATTGGTGCCGAGCAGGATGTTGATGTTGGGATCCCCCATCATCTGCGGCGAGAAATCGTTCATGCCGATCTTGCGCGCCACGTACTTGGCCGTCGCCGGCATCACCTGCATCAGGCCGTGCGCGCCGGCGGACGAGCGCGCGTCCATGATGAAGCGGGATTCCTGCCGGATCAGTCCGTAGACCCACGCCATGTCGAGGCCGACATCGTCGGTCGCGCGCTGCATGATGTCGCGGTATGGCATCAGGAAGCGCAGCCCGAAGTCATGCTCGTTGCGGGTGCGGTCGGCGGTATTGACGGTGCGGTCGAGCAGTTCGAGACGGCGCGCGTACTCCGCCGAGGCGAGCAGCTCGCGGTCGTTCATGCCGCGCAGCTCCCAGTTCCATTCGCGGTTGCCCTCGAAGCGCATGCTCATCGCATAGAACTTCTGCGCGCGCTGGAAACCGGCACGCGAGCGCATGGCATTGGCTTCGGCATCGCTGACCGTGGCGCGCGCGGGCAGCGTGATGCGGTTGCCCAGTTCTTCGCTGGCGAGCTGGCCATAGAAATTGAACTGGCCGGCGATCTGCTGGAAGTTCTGCTGCGCCTCGGTGTCGCGGCCTTCGGCCTTGAGCGCGCGGCCGTACCAGTAGAGCCACGCCGGATCCTTGGCGCGCAGCTCGGGACGCATCAGCTCGACCGCCTGGCGCACCTGCTTCCAGTCGCCCTGGCGCAGCGCGGAGCGCACGCGCCATTCCTGGGTGTCGTCGGACAGCCACTGGTTGCCGCCCAGGTCCATCTGGCGGCGGTAGTAGGTTGCCGCTTCGGGCAGCAGCTTCTTGGCCGCGAACTGGCCGATCACGCCCCAGGCCGCGCCCTGCTCGTCGCGCGACAACGTGCCCTGGACGGTGCCGAGGTAGGCAACGGCCTGGTTCGGGTCGGTTCGCGCCATCTTGACGAGGGTGGCGAGCGTGTCGCCGTCGACGCGCGCATCGGGCAGCAGCGCGGCGATCTTGCCGGCCAGCGTGAGGTAGTTCTGCTCCAGCGCCAGCCGCGCCTGGAAGGCAACATCGCTGCGCTGGATCTGCTGGCTTTGCACCAGGTAGCCGATCAGGTCGACACAGCCTTCGCCGAAATAGCGCGGATCGCTCAGCGCCTGGCGCGACTCGGCGGCAACGTTCTGGCCCTTGAGCGCGCGCGACAGCAGCGCATAGCATTCGACCTGGGTGTCGTCCTTGAGCGCGAATTGCGGGTACTCGGCATCGAAGTTGGCCCAGTCGCGCTTCTTGCCCAGCACCAGCAGCCAGTCGTTGCGCATGCGATCGGCGATGGCCTGGCCCTTGTAGCGCTGCAGGAAGGCGCGCACCTGGTCGTCGGGCGCGTCGATGCGCGCCAGGCCACTGGCGTCGAACATCTGCGGCTTGATGCGGAAGTACTCCACATACGACGGGATCGGGTAGTCGACCAGGGTGGCCGAGATCGCGTAGGCGCGCTCCACGTCATTCTTGCGCGCCGCTTCGCGCAGCGCGGCGAAGGCCTCGTCGGGATCGCTCGGGATCACCGCCGGCTGCTGCTGGCGCACGGGCGCCTGCGGGCGCTTCTGCGCATGGACCGGCGTGACAAGCAGTGCACATGCCATGGCAATCCAGGCGGCCCGCCCTGCACGCTGCAGATATACTCCCTTCAGCATTCTTTGCTTCCTTGTCGATGACGGCGGCGCCGGTGCCCGCCATGCAAGGCAAGGGCCGCAGCAGCTTCCGCCGTCCGTGTTGGTTCGGACGCGGGCATTATCCCACGCCATGTCCTCAAGTTCCGCCTCGGCCGCCACCTCTCCTGCCACCCCGCTCCCGGACTCCACTGAAGACCGCCGCGCGCAGCGTGCGCGCCTGCTGGCATTGCGTGCCGGCCTGCCCGCGCGCAACGATGCCGATGCGCGCATCGCCGCCACGTTGTCCGAGCTGCTGGCGGGCCTGGCCGTGCGTTGCCTTGGCTTCTACTGGCCGATCCAGCAGGAGTTCGACGCGCGCGATGCGGTCGCGCAATGGCTCGCGGCGGTGCCCGGGCGCCAGGCGGCGCTGCCGGCGGTAAGCCGGCCCGGCGCACCGCTGGACTTTCACCGGTGGGACCCGGACACGCCAATGACCAGGGGCCACTATGGCATCCCTGTCCCCGACGGTACCGAGGCCGTGACGCCCGACGCGCTGCTCATTCCCTGTGTCGGTTTCAGCCCGGACAAGTTCCGCCTGGGCTACGGCGGCGGCTTCTACGACCGCACGCTGGCGGCGATGGCGCATCGGCCCGTGGCCATCGGCATCGGCTATGAAGCGTGCCGCATCGCACTGCCCGCGCAGCCGCATGACGTGGGGATGGACTGGATCGTCACCGAAGCGGGAGCGTTCTAGCCCAAGAGGGTGACGGCAGCGTGCGGGCCCGGCCTGGGTTCAGCCGGCCTGCACCAGTTCGTCCACCAGCGCGCGCATGCAGCGCCAGTGCGAGCCTTCCCAGAACACCCGCCGGCACTGGTCGCAGGTGACGAAGCTGCGATGGCGCTCGAGCACGCCCTCCGGCACGCGCCCGGCCGCGGCGGCCGCTTCCAGCGCGTGCAGCGGCACGTTGCAGTCCAGGCACAGCGAGAACGGCCGCGCGCTGCGCGCCAGGTCCAGCCGCGCGAAGATCTCGCGCACCTGCTGGCGCGGCTTGAGCGCACGCACATAGCAGCCGTGCGTGATGCCACGGCGCTTGAGCAGTTCGCGGTCGCGCGTCAGCACGATGCGGCCCTCGTCGACCGCGATGCGCTCGATCTCGCTGTCTTCGAAGTGGTTGTCGTAGAGGGTGTCGAAGCCGGTCATGCGCAGCAGGTGCGCCAGCCCGCCCAGATGCGCGTCGGCGACGAAATGCATCAGGCGCAGCGGGTGTTCGCGCACGCGCAGCAGCGGCGTGACGTCGAGGCGCTCGAACTTGGGATAGACCGAGACCCGGTCGCCGTCCCGCAGCCGGCGTTCGAAGACGGAGGACTCGCCGTTGACCAGGATCAGCTCGACCTCGGTATGGGGGACGCCCAGCGCCTCGATCATGTGCTTGACGGTCGCGGCGCGCGCGCACGCGCAGGGCAGGTCACGCCGGCGCTGGTCCGGCGCGAGGAAGTCGTTCAGTTCCTCGTAGAAGCGGAAGGTGGCGGTGACCATGGGGCGAGTATGGCACCGATTCGGCATGGATTGCGCGCTGGCGCAGGCTCAGCCCGCATTCCCCAGCCGCAGCGCCGCCTCTACCGCCAGCTTCGCCCACGGCGTCATCGCCGCCGGCGACTCCAGCGCGGCGGGCGGCAGGCTGAGGTAGTGGCGCATGGTGACCTCGCGCTTCGCGGACTGGTAGCGGAAAGGCTCGCTGCCTTCGGCGTCGAACTTGCCGCGCGTGGCGTCATCCGCCTTCAGGTAGCAGGTGCCGCCGGACACAAGCGCGAACATCAGCCCGTCATAGAACAGGCCGTGACCGCCAAACATCCGCCTGGCCGTCACCGGCCCGATACGCGCCGCCAGCGGACCCATCAGCTCGAGCAGGTGTTCAATGAAGGGATCGGGGCGGCGCGTGGCCATGGGCGAGGTCCCGGCGCTTACAGCTTCAGCCGCTGCCAGATCGCCTTGGTCGCGCCGGCCGCATTGAGCGTGTAGAAATGCAGCCCCGGCACGCCCGCGGCGAGCAGCCGCTCGCACAGCGCGGTGACCACGTCGAGACCGAAGGCGCGGATCGATTCGCGGTCGTCGCCGAAGCTCTCCAGCCGCTTGGCCACCCAGCGCGGCACTTCGGCGCCGCACATCTCGGAGAAGCGCATCAGCTGCGAGTAGTTGGTGATCGGCATGATGCCCGGCACGATCGGCACGTCCACGCCCTGCGCGCGCACGTCGTCGACAAAGCGGAAGTATGCATCGGCATTGTAGAAGTACTGCGTGATCGCCGAATCGGCACCGGCCTTGACCTTGCGCACGAAGTTGTCGAGGTCATGGCGTGGCGACTTCGCCTGCGGGTGGTACTCCGGGTACGCCGCGACTTCGATATTGAACCAGTCGCCGGTCTCGGCCCGGATGAACTCCACCAGCTCGTTGGCGTAGCGGAATTCGCCGATCTCGCCCATGCCCGACGGCATGTCGCCGCGCAGTGCGACGATATGGCGGATGCCGCCCTCGCGGTACTGCTGCAGGACCGCGCGGATGCTATCGCGCGACGAGCCCACGCACGACAGGTGCGGCGCGGCCTCGATGCCCTCGCGCTGGATTTCCAGCACGGCGTCGAGCGTGCCCTGCTGCGTGGTGCCGCCGGCGCCGAACGTCACAGAGATGTACTTGGGCTTGAGCGGGGCGAGCTGCGCGCGCGTGTTGCGCAGCTTCTCCGTGCCCTCCGCCGTCTTGGGCGGGAAGAATTCAAAGCTGAAGTAGCGGTCTTGCATGATGGTGGCGCGCCGCCTTGCCGCGGCGCGCGAAAAGGGGTCCGTGGAAAGCGTCAGTCGTCGCGGTCGCGCAGCAGCAGGCTTGCCAGCAGCCACGAGATCACGCTGTACAGGACCGAGCCCAGCAGCGCCGCCCAGAAACCGTCGACGGTAAAGCCCGACAGCAGGTTGCCGACGAACAGGAACAGCAGCGCGTTGATGACGAAGATAAAGAGCCCCAGCGTCAGCAGCGTCACCGGCAGCGTCAGGATCACCAGGATCGGACGGATCAGCGTGTTGACCAGGCCCAGCACCAGCGCCGCCAGCATCGCCGAGCCAAAGCTCTTGATGTGGATCGACGGGATGATGTATGGCAGCACGAACAGCGATACGGCGTTGATGATCCAGACGACCAGTAGTCTCATGACGGCTCCTTGATTGGTGGTTCCTGTCGGGGGTGAGGGCGGGCGTGCCTCGATGCGGGAGGCCGGACTTCGTGGCAGCTCCTGCCCTCACCCCCGGCCCCTCTCCCGCAAGCGGGAGAGGGGTGGCAGGCAACGGACGCGCAGCCCGATCAATAGCGGTAGTGATCCGCCTTGTACGGGCCTTCCTTCTTCACGCCGATATACGCGGCCTGCTGCTCGGTCAGCTCGGTCAGCTGCGCGTTCAGCTTGCGCAGCTGCAGGCGCGCCACCTTCTCGTCCAGGTGCTTGGGCAGCGTGTAGACGCCGACCGGGTACTTGCCGCTGTCGCGCTCCTGCCAGAGCTCGATCTGGGCGATGGTCTGGTTGGCGAACGAGCTGCTCATCACGTACGACGGGTGGCCGGTGGCGCAGCCCAGGTTCACCAGGCGGCCCTTGGCCAGGATGATCAGCTTCTTGCCGTCGGGGAACTTGACGTGATCGACCTGCGGCTTGATCTCGTCCCACTCGTACTTCTCGATCGAGGCGATGTCGATCTCGTTGTCGAAGTGGCCGATATTGCAGACGATGGCCTGGTCCTTCATCCGGGCCATGTGGTCATGCGTGATGACGTGGTAGTTGCCGGTGCAGGTGACGAAGATATCGCCATGCTCGGCGGCGTAGTCCATGGTCACCACGCGGTAGCCTTCCATCGCGGCCTGCAGTGCGCAGATGGGGTCGATCTCGGTCACCCACACCTGCGCCGACAGCGCGCGCAGCGCCTGCGCGCTGCCCTTGCCCACGTCGCCGTAGCCGGCCACGATGGCGATCTTGCCGGCGATCATCACGTCGGTGGCGCGCTTGATGCCGTCCACCAGCGATTCGCGGCAGCCGTACAGGTTGTCGAACTTGCTCTTGGTGACCGAGTCGTTGACGTTGATCGCCGGAAAACGGAGCTCACCCTTTTGAGCCATCTGGTACAGGCGGTGCACGCCGGTCGTGGTTTCCTCGGTCACGCCACGGATGGCTTCCAGGTTGCGGCTGTACCAGCTCGGGTCGCGGGCCAGCTTTTCCTTGATCGCGGCGAACAGGAAGGTTTCTTCCTCGCTGCCCGGGTTGGCGATGAGCGACTGGTCCTTCTCGGCGCGCGCGCCCAGGTGCAGCAGCAGCGTGGCGTCGCCGCCGTCGTCGAGGATCATGTTGGGCGTGCCACCGTCGGCCCAGTCGAAGATGCGGTGCGTGAAGTCCCAGTATTCCTTCAGCGATTCGCCCTTGAAGGCGAACACCGGCGTGCCGCCCGCGGCGATGGCGGCGGCGGCGTGGTCCTGCGTCGAGAAGATGTTGCACGAGGCCCAGCGCACGTCTGCGCCCAGCGCCTGCAGCGTCTCGATCAGCACGGCGGTCTGGATCGTCATGTGCAGCGAGCCGGCGATACGCGCGCCCTTGAGCGGCTGCGCGGCGGCGAATTCATCGCGAATCGCCATCAGGCCGGGCATCTCGGTTTCGGCAATGGCGATTTCCTTGCGGCCCCAGCCGGCCAGGTTGATGTCGGCGACGAGGTAATCTTGCTTCAGGTCGGTCACGGCGTTCATATTCACTCCGGTGAAGAGTGGCACGCAGGTGACGAGTACGCGGGATCTGGCGGCGGCGGCATGGCAATGGCGCATGCGCAGCGGGCGGATAGGTCGACTCGCCTCCGTGCGAACCACGGATCAGCGAGCGCCGTTGAAGACAGTCCGAGCCTGGCGGATGCACGGGGATCGCCTGTGTGGCGCTCTCGTCCCGCATCCGTTGCAACGCTCCTCGGAGTGGCGGTATTGTAGCGTGCCCGGCCGCCTTGCGCACTGGCTGCTCCTGATTTCCTGACAGATGAACCCAACGCCACCTCGCACCCTGACCATTGCCGGTTCCGATTCCGGCGGCGGCGCCGGCATCCAGGCCGACCTGAAGACTTTTTCCGCGCTGGGCTGCTTCGGCATGAGCGCGATCACCGCGATCACTGCGCAGAACACGCTGGGCGTGACCGGCGTGCATGCGATCCCGGCCGACATGGTGGCCGCACAGATCGACGCGGTCGCCGGCGATATCGGCGTGGACGCGGCCAAGACCGGCATGCTGGGTACCGCCGCCATCGTCGAGGCCGTGGCCGCCGCGGCGGACCGGCATGGCATCCGCAAGCTGGTGGTGGATCCGGTGATGATCTCGACCTCGGGCGCGACGCTGTCCGACGACGCCACCACGCAGGCCATGGTGCGGCTGCTGTTCCCGCGCGCGCTGCTGGTCACGCCCAACCTGCCCGAGGCCTCCTACCTGCTGGGCCGCAAGATCGCGCGCCGCGCCGACATGGAACAAGCCGCCGCCGACCTGATCGCGATGGGCTGCCCGGCCGTGCTGCTAAAGGGCGGCCACCTGGAAGACGATGGCGCGGCCGGCATCGCCGGCGGGCTGGACGACCTGCTGATGCTCAAGAACGGCACCGTGCGTGTGTTCACGCATCCACGCGTCGATACCCGCAACCTGCATGGCACCGGCTGCACGCTGGCGGCGGCAATCGCCTCGCAGCTGGCACGTGGCGATGCGCTGGAAGATGCGGCGGGCAAGGCGCTGGACTATGTGGCGCAGGCCATCGCGGCCGGTGCGGGATTGCGGCTGGGCAGCGGCAACGGCCCGCTGAACCACGCCTTCGCGCCGCGTGCGCTGGGTTGAGCGGCAGATGCAGAAACTTACCGATATCGATCTGCGCAGCGATCCCGACGCCGCCTTCTACGTGAAGCATGAAGTCGTCGACGTGACATTCGCCACGGAGGCTGGCGATCTGGTCAGCCGCGAAGGCCCCAACCGCTACCAGCCCGGGGATGCGCTGATCACCAGCGCCACCGGTGACCGCTGGTGCGTGTCGCGCGACCGCTTTGACCCCAAGTACGAAGCCATCCCGCCGCTGGCGCACGGCCAGGACGGCGCTTATCGCAACAAACCGATCCCGGTACTGGCGCGCGCGATGCACCAGGCCTTCAGCATCGAACGTAGCGCCGGTGGCGACGTGCTGCACGGCAAGCCGGGCGACTGGCTGATGCAATACGCGCCCGGTGACTATGGCATCACCGAGCGCGCGAGGTTCGAACAGGTGTACCGGCCGCTGCAGGACTGAGCGGCCGGATTTTCAGGCGGGAATCAGTTGCCGCCGCTGGACAGCGGCACCAGCTTGAACGCGGCCCGCGCCACGCACACTACAGTGCCGGCCGCATCCTTCACCTCGCCTTCGCAGAAGGCGATGCGCGCGCCGCGGCGCAGGCAGCGCGCTTCCAGCGTCAGCTCGCCGCGCGCGGCGGCCAGGAAATGGGTCGACATGTCGATGGTGATCACGCCCGTTTCCGTGGGCGCGTGCGAGCGCGCCGCGCCGCTCAGCGTGAAGTCCAGCGTCGCCATCAGCGTGCCGCCGTGCACGTCGCCGCGGCTGTTCACCAGCTGCGGGTGCGCCGGCAGCCGCGTGCGGCAGTAGCCCTCTTCGATCAGTTCCGGCTGCAGGCCGAAATAGCGCATCAGCGGCACGTCGATGCCGAAATAGGGCTTTTCAGGCGTGCCGGGGGCGGCGGGGACGATTTCGGGGAGCTGGGTCGACATGGTGCGCGGTGCTGGGTGGATGGCGGGGAATGCTGCCCGACATCATAGCGGCGGGGTCCGGTTCGGTTCCCGCGGCTGGGCGAATGTCGCACAAATCTTGTCCCCGGAAAGCCGCCGTAGTTGCGCCGTGGGAACCAGGCTCCCCTCTCCCGCGAAGTGGGAGAGGGGAGCGGGTGAGGGCGGGCGTGTCGACGAAGTAATGCCGTCGCTATTGCCAGCGCCTGCCCTCTCCCCGGCCCCTCTCCCGCAGGCGGGAGAGGGGAGCAAACCACCCCCTCAGAACTCCTGCCGCATCGCCACACGCTGCCGCAATCCGGCGGCACGCTGTGCCGCCAGCGCCTCCGACAGCAACGGGCAAAGCTCGCTGTCGTCCAGCCGCCGAAACCCCATCGAGGCATAGAACGGCGCATTCCAGGGCAAATGCGCGAACGTGGTCAGGTTCAGCGTTCGCAGGCCGCTCGCCCGCGCCCAGCCCTGCACGGTCCCGACCAGCGCGCGCCCGATGCCGCGCCGGCCATGGTCCGGATGCACGTCCATTTCATCGAGATAGCCGCATGCGCCATTGCGGCTGGCCAGTGCGAAGCCGGCAACTTCGCCGCCATGCTCGGCCACCCACAGCCGCCCTTCGCGCTGCGCCGCGACCAGCGCCGATTCCGGCGTGCTGACCAGGCGCAGCAGCGCTGGCACGTCACCCTCCGGAAACAGCGCCGCCGCCGCCAGTTCGATCTCGGGCAGGCGCGGCAGGTCATCCGCCCGCGCCAGGCGAATGCACGGGGCGGCCACGGCGCGCTCAGCCGGCCGGGAACAGGCTGACCAGGTGTGCGACCGCGGCCGATACGTCGTCGGCTTCAGTGACGGCGCGCACCACGGCGGCGCTGCCAACACCCACGGCGAGCACTTCGCGCATATTCGTCGCATTGACGCCGCCGATGCCGACCAGCGACGGGATCACCGGCTGCATCAGCTTCGCATACGCGCGGAAGCGGCCCATGCCTTGCGGCTGGGTCGGCATCACCTTGGTCGTGGTCGGGAAGATCGCGCCCAGCGCCAGGTAGCTCGGCCGGATCGCGGCGACGCGCAGCATCTCGGCGTAACCGTGCGTGGAAACGCCCAGCCGCAGCCCGGACGCGCGGATCGCGTCGAGGTCGGCGTCATCAAGGTCTTCCTGGCCGAGGTGGATGCCGTAGATGCCGCTCTGCGCGCCGTTGGCGGCGTGGTAGTCGATCGCCGCCTGCCAGTGGTCGTTGATGAACAGGCGCGACGACGAGCCCTGCATGGCCCTGGCCGCACGCGCGATCTCGGCGCGCACCGCGGCGGGATCGTCGGACTTGAAGCGCAGTTGCACCGTCGGCACGTTCAGCGGTGCCAGGCGCTCGATCCATTCTGCGCTCGGCACCACCACATACAGGCCCAGCGCGGGGCACGGCGCGAACGGCTCGACGGCCTTCTCCGGCGCCACCAGCGCGGCATGGCGCACGCGCGGAAAACGGGCGAAATCCGATGGCCAGTCGGCCGAGCCCGGCGCCCAGGCGCGCGCCAGCACCAACGCGTCATGCGCGGGGAAATGCAGCGACAAACTCGCCAGCAGCACCGCGACGAACGCGGCCGCATGCGGCTGGTCGCTGTCCGCGGCAACCGAGAACACCCAGGTGCCCATCGGCGAGCGCACCGTGTCGATCCACTGGCCGCCTTCGCGGTCGGTCTCGATCAGCGTGGCGCCGCTGGCGGCGACGCGCGCGATGACTTCCTCGGTGGCTTCGCCGTCGGAGAGCAGCACATCGTGCGCGCCGGGCTGCACGGGCGCGTCTTCCAGGCGCCAGGCCTGCCACGGCTTGTCGTCGATGCCGAAGGTCTCGCCATAGTGTTCCAGCACTGCCGCGCGCAGCGGGCCATCGCTGGGGGCGTGGACGGGGCGGCGGGTCATGCGCGCTGCTCCCGCTGCTCCGCCTCCGCATGCCAGAACGGCATGCCGACCACCGGCGTGCTGGCCTGCGCCACCTCGCGCTCGGGCATCGGCCCGGCCAGGTACGCGGTGCGGCCCGCCTCGACGGCCTGCGCGAACGCGCGCGCCATGTTGACCGGGTAGGCCGCCTGCGCCACCGCGGTGTTGAGCAGCACGCCGTCGTAGCCCCACTCCAGTACCTGCGCCGCATGCGACGGCAGGCCCAGGCCGGCATCGACGATCAGCGGCGTATCCGGCAGGCGCTCGCGCAGCACGCGCATCGCATGCGGATTCACCGCGCCGCGGCCGGTGCCGATCGGCGCGGCCCACGGCATCAGCGCCTGGCAGCCGACGTCGAGCAGCCGGCGGCACAGCACCAGGTCCTCGGTGCAGTACGGCAGCACCTTGAAGCCTTCCTTGATCAGGGTCTCCGCCACGGCGGGCAGGTTGAGCGTGTCGGGCTGCAGCGTGTAGTCGTCGCCGATCAGCTCCAGCTTGATCCACGGCGTCTCGAACACCTCGCGCGCCATCATCGCGGTGGTGATGACCTCTTGCGCGGTGAAGCAGCCGGCGGTGTTCGGCAGCACCGGCACGTTCAGCGCCTTGAGCATCTGCCAGAACGCCTGGCCGCCCTCGCCGTCGCCGACCGCACCCTGGCGGCGCAGCGCGACGGTGATCATGGCCGGCGCGGACGCCTGCACGGCCGCTTCGAGCGTGGCCGGCGACGGATAACGCGCGGTGCCCAGCAGCAGGCGCGAGCCGAACGACTCGCCATACAGCACGAACGGGTCGCGCAGGGTTTCGGAAGGTTCGAATGTCATGGGGTCAGCCTCCCGTCACGGGTTGCACGAGGTCGATGCGGTCGCCGGCCGCAAGGGGGGTGTTGGCATGCGCGGCGCGGGGCACGAACTGGCCGTTGACCGCCGCGGCAAAAGGGGGCGCGATCTTCGCCACGACCACCGCGTCCGCCAGCGTGGCGGATTCGGCAAGGGCGAGGGGTCGGCCGTTGAGCAGGATTTCCATGTCAGCCTTGCGTTAGTGCAGCAGCCCGGTGCGCGCATGCAGCGCTGCGGCCGGCGCTTCCGTCACTGCCTCGATCATGCCGGGCCAGCGCAGCGCGGCAGGCACCGCGTGGGCGGCAGGATCACCCTTGAGCAACGCGCCCACCACCGCGCACGCGGCCTCGGTCACCGCCGGGGCGATCAGGAAGCCGTGGCGGTACAGGCCGTTGACGCGCACCACGCGCGCCTGCTGGTCGACGCGGATGGCCGGCAGGTGGTCGGGCCGCGTGGGGCGGCGCTGCACGTTCAGTTCCAGCACGCGCGCCTCGCCGAAAGCGGGATGCAGCGAATGCGCCGCCGACAGCAGTTCCAGCGCGGAACGCACGCTCATCGGCGAATCGTCCTCGCTCTCCAGTTCGGTCGCGCCGATCACGTACAGATCGTTGGGCTTGGGAGCAATATAGATCGGGTAGCGCGGATGCAGCAGCCGCACCGGCCGGTGCAGCTTCACGTCGGGCGCATGCACGCGCACCACTTCGCCGCGCAGCCCGCGCAGTCCGGGCGTGGTGCCTCCGGGCTGTGACGGCCAGGCCTTGCGCGCGCCCAGGCCACGGCAATCCAGCACCACGTCGGCGCGGATGCCCAGCGTGGGCAGCGTATCGGCTTCCACTTCACCGGCTTCCCAGACGCAATGCACGCCCTCGCTGACCGCGCACGACAGCAGCGCGCGCAGCGCACCGCGATTGTCGAGCTGGCCCTCGCCGGCCAGCAGCAGCCCTTGCGGGAAGCGGCCCGCCAGCGCCGGCTCGACTTCGCCCACGCCCTTGCCGTCCAGCGCCCGCAGCCGCTGCGACACCAGTTCGGGCGGCGCCACGGCGCGCATGCGGCTGGTGAACAGCGACATCTCGCCACGATCGCGCGCATGCCAGACCACCAGCGTGCCGTCCTCCTGGAAGAACACCGGCTCCGGCAACTCGGCCAGCCACGCGCGCCACAGGTCGACGCTGGCGATGCCGAGATCGACGATGCGGCGCTCGGCGATGGCCGATTCCGCCAGCGGCGCCAGCATGGCCGCGGCCACGTAGGCGGCCGAACCCGCGCCGTCCGGCCCGGCGCGCTCCACCAGCGCCACGCGGGCGCCGCTGCGTACCAGTTGCCAGGCAGCCAGGCGACCGGCAAGTCCGGCCCCGAGGATGGCGACGTCAAACGACTGTACTGCTGTCATGAGGGATGTTGTGCCGGCGCATGGGCATGCGGGCATGCCGCCGCGCCGGCCTCCTTGTTGTCTGGGCCGCCGCGCGGGGCGCTGCGCGGCGGCGGAACACACGCGGGCATGGTTGCGACGCCATGCCCGTACTGCCGTTGCCTTACGAGTAGATCTTGCTGCCCTTCTTCAGGAACTCGATCGACTTTTCTTCCATGCCCTGCTGGGCTTCCTTGGGCAGCGACGCCGCGTAGTCGCGCACTTCCTGCGTGATCTTCATCGAGCAGAACTTCGGCCCGCACATCGAGCAGAAGTGGGCGATCTTGGCGCCTTCGGCCGGCAGCGTGGCGTCGTGGTACGAACGCGCGCGCTCCGGGTCCAGGCCAAGGTTAAACTGGTCTTCCCAGCGGAACTCGAAGCGTGCCTTGGACAGCGCGTTGTCGCGCAGCTGCGCGCCCGGCCAGCCCTTGGCAAGGTCCGCGGCGTGGGCAGCGATCTTGTAGGTGATGATGCCTTCGCGCACGTCTTCCTTGTCCGGCAGGCCAAGGTGCTCCTTGGGCGTGACGTAGCACAGCATGGCCGTGCCCATCCAGCCGATATTGGCCGCGCCGATGCCGCTGGTGATGTGGTCGTAGCCAGGGGCGATGTCGGTCACCAGCGGTCCCAGGGTATAGAACGGCGCCTCGTAGCAATGCTTGAGTTCTTCGTCCATGTTGGCCTGGATGCGCTGCAGCGGCACGTGGCCCGGGCCTTCGATCATCACCTGCACGTCGTGCTTCCACGCCTTGGCGGTCAGCTCGCCCAGCGTACGCAGCTCGCCGAACTGGGCATCGTCATTGGAGTCGGCGATGCAGCCCGGACGCAGGCCGTCACCGAGGCTGAACGACACGTCGTACGCCTTCATGATCTCGCAGATCTCGTCGAAGTGCGTGTACAGGAAGTTTTCCTTGTGGTGCGCCAGGCACCACTTGGCCATGATCGAACCGCCACGCGAAACAATGCCGGTGACGCGGTCGGCGGTCAGCGGCACGTAGCGCAGCAGCACGCCAGCGTGGATGGTGAAGTAGTCGACGCCCTGCTCGGCCTGCTCGATCAGCGTGTCGCGGAACATCTCCCAGGTCAGGTCCTCGGCGATGCCGCCGGTCTTGTCCAGGGCCTGGTAGATCGGCACCGTGCCGATGGGCACCGGCGAGTTGCGCAGGATCCATTCACGGGTTTCGTGGATGTGCTTGCCCGTGGACAGGTCCATGATGGTGTCGGCGCCCCAGCGGATCGACCACACCATTTTTTCCACTTCCTCGGCCAGCGACGAGGTCACCGCCGAGTTGCCCAGGTTGCCGTTGATCTTGACGCGGAAATTGCGCCCGATCGCCATCGGCTCCAGCTCGGTGTGGTTGATGTTGGCGGGGATGATGGCGCGGCCCGTGGCAATCTCATTGCGCACGAACTCCGGCGTGATGTCCTCCGGACGCAGCGGCAGGCCGGCGCCCAGCGCATTGCCGGGGTGCTGGCGCAGCAGCGCCTTGTATTCGGGCTTGTCATACAGCGCCTGCAGGTTCAGCGATTCGCGCAGCGCCACGTATTCCATTTCCGGCGTGATGATGCCGCGGCGCGCATAGTGCATCTGCGACACGTTGGCGCCGGCCTTGGCGCGGCGCGGATTGGTCAGCTGGGCAAAGCGCAGGTGCGCGGTGGCCGGATCGTTGGCGCGGTCGCGGCCGTATTCCGACGACAGGCCAGGCAGCACTTCGGTGTCGCCGCGCTCGTCGATCCACTTGGCGCGCAGGGCCGGCAGGCCGGCCTTCAGGTCGATATGCACGTCCGGGTCGCTGTACGGGCCCGAGGTGTCGTACACCGGGATCGGCGGGTTGGGCATGTCGCCCTTCTCCGTGCGCGTGGACGTCTGCAGGATCGTGCGCAGCGGCACGCGGATATCCGGGCGGCTGCCGGTCAGGTAGGTCTTGCTGGAAGCCGGGTAGGCAAATTTCTGGTCGAGGTCGCTCTCGAGCGATTCGAAGGAAGCAGCGGGGGCAGTACGGGCCATGGGTGTCGTCCTCTCTCTCTTGCGGGGTGGACGAAACCAGGAGCCCTGTGAGCGCCGCCTGGGCTTGTGGCCGGAGGGGCGAGTCCCGGAGGGACTAGAGGCTTGGTCTTGCTGAAACTTCCCACGCCGGTACTAACCGGATCGGGTTCGAAGGGACTCTCTCAGCCGCACGGCCCATCCGTACGGCACCCCTGTTTCATCCAACGGGGTGAATTTAAGCACAGAGCCCCGGTGCGCGCCAGTGCCAGTTCCCTATCGTTTGTGGTGCCACACCTGTGCGCGGAGGTATCGAATCGCGCATGGTGCAGCGCAAAAATCCGCGCCAAGCGGACGACCCCGCACTCAAACGCGTGTCACGTGCTCTACCATGCAAGCAAACGGCAAGCATCGAACCGATCCAGGAGACATCCCATCATGACCGACGCCGCCACGCATCGCGTCTTCAACCAGGTGCCGGATCTTGCGCACTACAACCTCTTCGGCAGCGATCCCCTCCTCCGCGCCTCGCTGGAACGGCTTGGCGGCGGCTGGCATGCCGAGGCGCTGGGGCAGTTCGGCGCGCGGCTGGGCGAGCCGGAAGTGCAGCAATGGGCGGCCGACGCCAACCGCCATACGCCCGAGTTGCACACCCACAGCCGCACCGGCGAGCGCATCGATTCCGTGGAATTCCACCCCAGCTGGCACGCACTGCTGGCGCTGCTGCGCGGCCAGCAATTGCAGGCCCTGCCCTTCGCGCAGCCGCGCCTGGGCGCATGGAGCGCGCGCACCGCGGGTTACTTCCTGCAGGCACAGGTGGAGTCGGGCTCGCTGTGCCCGACCACGATGACGCTCGCCAGCATCCCGGTGCTGCGCAAGGAAACCGCGCTGTTCGCCGAGCTGGAGCCGCGCCTGTACGCGAGCGAGCATGATGCGCGCGACCTGCCCTGGCGTGACAAGACGGCGATCATGATCGGCATGGGCATGACGGAGAAACAGGGCGGCTCCGACGTGCGCGCCAACACCACCGTGGCGCGCGCCTTGCACAGCGGAAGCGGCGAAGGCCGCGGCGCGGAATACGCGCTGACCGGGCACAAGTGGTTCTTCTCGGCACCGATGTGCGACGCGCACCTGGTGGTGGCGCGCATGGGCGCCGAAGACGGCCCGCTGTCGTGCTTCTTCGTGCCGCGCTTCCGCGACGACGGCAGCAAGAACCCGATCCAGATCCAGCGCCTGAAGGACAAGCTCGGCAACCGCTCCAACGCCAGCAGCGAGGTTGAGTTCCGCGACGCCACCGGCATCCTGATCGGCGAGGAAGGACGCGGCATCCCCACCATTATCGAGATGGCGACCAATACGCGGCTCGACTGCGTGATCGGCAGCTCGGCCATCCTGCGCGCGGCCTTCGTGCAGGCGCTGCACCATACGCGCCACCGCAGCGCTTTCGGCCGCCTGCTGGCCGACCAGCCGCTGATGCGCAATGTGCTGGCGGACCTGGCGCTGGAATCCGAAGCCGCCACGCTGCTGATGATGGAACTGGGCCACGCCTTCGAGCACGCCGAGGGCGACAACCCCGACCCGCTCGCCGCCGCGTGGAAGCGCGTGGTCACGCCCGCGGCCAAGTTCTGGATCTGCAAGCGGGCCATCGAGGCCACCGGCGAGGCAATGGAAGTCTGGGGCGGCAACGGCTACGTGGAAGAAAGCCCGATGGCACGGCTGTACCGCGAGGCACCGGTCAACTCGATCTGGGAAGGCTCGGGCAACATCATGTGCCTGGACGTGCTGCGCGCGATCCAGCGCAACCCAGACGACGCCGCACGCCTGCTGCAGGACCTGCAGCGCCGCGCCGGCGGCCATCCCGCCGTGCGCGCGGAACTGGCGTCGCTGCAGGCGCTGCTGCGCGAGGCGCCGGAGCACCTGGAAGCCAATGCGCGCCGCTTTGCGCAGGGGCTGGTGCTGACCACGCAGGCGGCGCTGATGCTGGCGCATGCCGATGCGGAAAATGCCGAGCTGTTCGTCGCTAGCCGGCTCGGGCGCCAGCACGGGCGCGTGTTCGGCACGCTGGATGCGGAGGCCGGGTTGCTGCAGCGCGTGGCATCACGCGGCTTCGAAGGCTAGCTGCGCGGACTTGCGTAGGCGTCACGCCTCCATTGACTCCAGCACGCGCAGCATCACCCGCGGCGCGTAGCGGATCAGGTCATGCGCGCGTTCGCCGATCATGATCGCGGGCGCGTTGGTATTGCCACCAATCAGCGTCGGCATGACCGAGGCATCGACCACGCGCAGCCCTTCCACACCGCGCACGCGCAACTGCGGGTCGACCACCGCCATCGCGTCCATACCCATGCGGCAGGTGCCGACCGGGTGGTAGATGGTGTCGGCATGCGTGCGGATCATCTCGCGCACGTCGGCATCGTCGCTGCCATCGGCACGCAGGTGCGCGGAGTACAGCTCGCGCCCGCCGAAGCTGGCCAGCTGCGGCTGCGCGAAGATACGGCGCACGATGCGCACGCCGGCGACCATGTCGTCGAGGTCGCGCACATCGCTGAGGTAGCGCGGGTCGATCAGCGGCGCCTCGCGGATATCGGCCGATGTCAGCCGCACCTCGCCGCGGCTGCGCGGTCGCAGCACGCATACGTGGCACGAATAGCCATGGCCGAAGTTGAGCCGCCGCATATGGTTGTCGGCCATGCCGACGACGAAATGCAGCTGCAGGTCAGGCTCGGCCAGTTCGGGGCGGCTGCGGATAAAGCCGCCCGCCTCGGCAAAGTTGCTCGACAGCATGCCGGTGCGTTCGCGCCGGTAGCGCAGGATTTCCGACAGCAGGGTCATGAATCCGCTGAACGACACGCCGAACAACTCGGGCGCCGCCACGCGCTTGTGCAGGATGACGTCGAGATGGTCCTGCAGGTTGGCGCCCACGCCCGGCAGGTCGTGGACCACCTCGATACCAAGCTCGCGCAGCTGCGCCGCCGGACCCACGCCCGACACCATCAGCAATTGCGGCGAGCCGAAGGAGCCGGCGCAGACGATCACGTCGCGCCGTGCGCGCAGCAGTTGCTGGCGGCCGTCGCGCACGACCAGCGCGCCGGCGGCATGGCGGCCCTCGAACACGATGCGCAGCGCCTGCGTGCCGGTCAGCACCTGCAAGCGCGCGCGCCCGCCGTTGCAGGCCTTGTCGCGCGTATTGCCGCCGTGCAGGTAGGCGCGCGCCGCGTTCCAGCGCTCGCCCGCATGCTGTGTGACCTGATACCAGCCCACGCCTTCCTGCTCTTCGCCGTTGAAGTCGTCGTTGCGCAAGTATCCCGCCTGCTGCGCCGCCTCGATAAAGCGCTCGGCGAAAGGATTGGGGGTGCGCAGGTCCGACACATGGAGCGGGCCATTGCCGCCATGCAGCGGGTCGTCGTCGCTGCCGGCCAGGCGCTCATTGCATTCCGCGCGGCGGAAATATGGCAGCACGTCGTCCCATGACCAGCCGTCGCAGCCGGCGGCGGCCCAGTCGTCGTAATCGGCGGGCCGTCCGCGCGTGTAGATCATCGCGTTGATCGACGAGGAGCCGCCCAGTCCGCGCCCGCGCGGCTGGTAGCCCCGGCGGCCATTCAGTCCCGGCTGCGGCACGGTTTCGTAGGCGTAGTTGCGCGCGCCTGCGCGCGGCAGCATGGCGGCGCACGCGGCGGGTGTGCGTATCAGCACATGATGATCGTGCTGGCCGGCCTCGACCAGTGCAATGGTGTCGTCCCCGCTGTCGGCCAGTCGTCCGGCCAGCGCACAGCCCGCCGAACCCGCGCCGACGATGACGTAGTCGTAGGTGGTTTCCATCTGTCTCCCCGCGTGCCCGCAGGCGGCGCGCGTGAGCCGGGCGCCGCGCCGGCCGCGCGTGCCTTGTCCGTCCGGCGGATGGCAAGCTGTGAGATTCAGTGTAGGCGCTAGCCGGAACGGAGGTGAAGGGCGGCGCGCCGCCTTACGGCAAGACCTTTGCGTCGATGCCGAAACTGCTGTTGCGCTGAGCTCCGCCGCTCACGAGACCAGCATCGGCCGCCCGAGCATGCGCGCCAGCACGGCCTCGGGCGAGTGGGTGTGATCGGAAATCGCCTGCGGCTCGAGGTAGATGGTCTGCTCCATCATCGCGCGCCCGCGCATGGCGGCGTGCAGCAACTGGTCGCTGAATACGATCCAGGTCGAACCGGGCGGGAAGTGGAATTCCTGCTGCGGCACGTCGCGCTGGTAGTCCAGGTCGGCCTTGGCCAGGTCGTGCAGCTGCAGCATGCGGTGGTCGTATTCCGAGCGCTTGCGCTTGGTGATATGCAGCAGCTTCATCAGCGCCGCCTGGCCTGGCCACATGCCGTGGGTCTTCGGGACAAATTTCTGCGCGAAATCGCCGAACGGCTCGCCCACGCGCCACACGCGCGGCGATGCCGGATCGATGTTGTGGAACACGCGCAGCAGGCGCTTGCCCAGCATCGGGTTGGAGGGGAAGGAATCGACGTGCAGGCGGGTGTCGTCCTTGCGCCAGCTGACCGGGCGGCCGGCGATCTCGCTCGGGCGCAGCGAGGTGCCGGCGCGGGTCATGTGGGGGATGTATTCCGGAAAGAGCGTGCGGATCAGCGACTCGCTGCTATCGGCATAACGGCGGATCAGCGTGTACAGGCCGGACAGGTCCTGCTGTGTGCCCTGCGCGCCGCGCACCGCGGTGTCGTCCGCGCGGAGGTTGATGTTCTTGGATTTACCGTCGGAATAACGGGCGTCGAGGAAGCGTTCCTCGCCGGGTTCGAAGTGGAACTTCAGGTTGGGGAAATACAGTACTGCGCCTTGCTCCAGCTCGCGGCGCAGTGTGGCGCGCTCCTCGGCGGTGACCTGCGGGGCCCAGGTGGTGTAGGGCTGCGGGCGGATCAGGTCAAGGTTGCCTCCGGCCGCGGAGCCGGTCGGCGCGATGGCATTGGAAATGGCTGGTGCTGCGGGCATGGCAGTCCTCTGGGGACGGGCCCCGTGAAGGAAATTTGTGGTGGTTGGGATTTTACTACCTGGGTATTTGGGTGGCGATTGGGGCGCAGGGGTGGGGGTTTTTGCGTGGCGGGGTTCTGCTGGTGGACACGCTGCCGGCTGTTTTACCGCCTGCTATCGCTGTTGATGACATGCTGTCGGCCGTTGAACCGCTGGGTTCCGCCCTCCTGGGCGGGTCACTTTTTGTCCGAGCGACAAAAAGTAACCAAAAAGCGCGTCGCCTTAGCGGCTGGCTATCAAGTTGGCGGTGTGGGTGGTTCGGGCGGTGGTGATTTCCGTTCGATGTAGCCAGTGGTTCGAACCTGCTACGCCAAGTGAGTCTGGGATAGTGGCTGCGTCGACCCACCATTGAACGATCCCCATGCCGGGCGTAGGCCGCCTGCTGCCGGCGTCAACGCGACGACGCCTACGGCTGCGCTGCGCGCGCTCAGTATCGTAGGTCGGGGGCTCTGGCACGAAGTGCGTCGCTGCGCTCGCACAGCCTTATCGCTTGCGATGCCGGACCTCAGAGCGGGTCAGAATTCGGCGGCCGGCCCTGCCACGTTAGGACCGGCGCGCAGCGCAGCCGAAGGCGTTCCTACCATTGCCGCCAGCAGCAGGGGCCACCCACAGCTCTGGGCTCGTTCAATCCCCGCATCAATCCCAAGCCACCGTGGCGCACCAGGGCGTCAGGCAGTCCTGCCCTGCAACGAAGCCAAGCCCCGTACGATAGCCCCGGCACACTACGATAAGAGTGGCCGCCCGCAGGGCAGCAAACGCGCTTTTTGGTTACTTTTTGTCGCTCGGACAAAAAGTGACCCGCCCAGGAGGGCGGAACCAGGCGGTTCAAAGGCCAACAGCATGTCACCAACAGCGACCACAGCAGAACACCAAAAAACAAAAAACCCCGCCGACCCTGACGGGCCGGCGGGGCTTGCCGGAATACGAAATGCCGCTTACAGCCCAGCAGCAGCCCGCAGCGCAGCCGCCTTATCCGTAGCCTCCCACGAGAACTCCGGCTCTTCCCGCCCAAAGTGCCCATAGGCAGCCGTCTTCTCATAGATCGGCCGCAGCAGATCCAGCATCTGCACAATCCCCTTCGGCCGCAGATCGAAATGCTCCTGCACCAGCTCCGCAATCTTGGCATCCGGAATCTTGCCGGTACCTTCGGTGTAGACCGTCACATTGATCGGACGCGCCACGCCGATGGCATAGCTCACCTGGACCTGGCACTGGCGCGCCAGGCCCGAAGCCACCACGTTCTTGGCCACATAGCGCGCCGCATACGCAGCCGAGCGATCGACCTTGGACGGATCCTTGCCCGAGAACGCACCGCCACCATGCGGCGAAGCGCCACCATAGGTATCGACGATGATCTTGCGCCCGGTCAGACCGCAGTCGCCCTGCGGGCCGCCGATCACGAAACGCCCGGTCGGGTTCACCAGATACTTGGTTTCCTTCAGCATCTCAGCGGGCAGCACCGGCTTGATGATTTCTTCGATCACCGCTTCACGGATCTGCGCCTGGGTGATATCGGGCGAATGCTGCGTCGACAACACCACGGTATCCACGCTGTGCGGCTTGCCGTCGACATAACGCACCGTCACCTGCGACTTGGCGTCCGGACGCAGCCAGGGCAGGCGGCCGTCGCGACGCAGCAGCGACTGGCGTTCCACCAGGCGGTGCGCGTAATAGATCGGGAACGGCATCAGTTCCGGCGTCTCGTCGCAGGCGTAGCCAAACATCAGGCCCTGATCGCCGGCGCCCTGGTTCAGGTAGTCGTCCGAAGCGCGGTCCACGCCCTGGGCGATGTCCGGCGACTGCTTGTCATAGGCCACCAGCACGGCGCAGCCCTTGTAGTCGATGCCGTATTCGGTGTTGTCGTAACCGATGCGCTTGATCGTGTCGCGCGCGATCTGGATGTAGTCGACGTTGGCGGTCGTGGTGATTTCCCCTGCCAGCACCACCAGGCCGGTGTTGCAAAGCGTCTCGGCAGCCACACGCGCGTACTTGTCCTGCGCCAGGATGGCGTCGAGGACGGCGTCGGAAATCTGGTCGGCGACCTTGTCGGGATGGCCTTCGGAAACCGATTCCGAAGTAAAAAGGAAGTCGTTTGCCACGAACTTATTCTCCAGGTTGGCTATTGCGTGCCACCCGGTCGGGTTCATGGCGGCGACGCTTTAGCGGTATTTAAGGCAGCCCGGTTAGAGCCGCATCGCCCCGCAAGTTGTCAGTTAACTCGGCGATACACGCTATTATACGCGCCTGCCGGGCACGTTGCAGCGCGCCAAAGGCGCCGACGCAACAGCCGACGCAACACGCTGCCGCCACGGCATGCCGTTTGCCCGGATTACGGCAAGCCGGCGCGGAGTTGAATGCCGCGTCGCAAAAACGCCGGTTTTGACTTTGCAGCCCGGACTGCAATCCACGCCCGATGACCTTTCTTTTCTGGCTGATTTCCCGTTTCCCCCTGCGCTTGCTGCAGGCCGCAGGCGGCGCGCTCGGACTGCTGGCAGCACGGCTGCCCGGCCGCTATGGCCAGCGCCTGAATGAAAATTTCCGCCTGGCATTCCCCGACGCCACGCAGGCGATGATCGATGAAGCCGCCCGCTCCGCCGGGCGCATGATGATCGAGATGCCCTATTTCTGGAGCCGCAAGAAGATCAGCGCGCGGCTGCATGGCTTCGACGACTACATGTGGCCCGAACTGGCAAAGCTACAGGCCCGCGGCAAGGGCCTGATCATCCTGACGCCCCACCTGGGCTGCTTTGAAGTGCTGCCTCAGTCCCACGCGCTGGTGCGCCCGGTCACGGCGCTGTTCAAGCCACCGCACCAGCCCTGGCTGCGCGACTGGATCGAAAAGATGCGCACCCGGCCCAATATGCACATGGCGCCCGCCACGCCGCGCGGCGTGCGCATGCTGGTCAAGGCACTCAAGCGCGGCCAGGCGGTGGGCATCCTGCCGGACCAGGTGCCCAGCGGCGGCGAGGGCAACTGGGCGCCGTTCTTCGGCAAGCCGGCCTACACGATGGCGCTGGTGCACCGGCTGCAGCAGCTGACCGGCGCGCCGGTGGTCGCGGTCTTTGCGGAACGGCTGCCGAAAGGCGCGGGCTATCGCGCCCACCTGCATGTGCTCAACGAGGGCGGCATGCTGCCGGACGACCCGGCCGAAGCGGCCGCGGTGATCAACCTGGCCGTCGAGACCCTGGTGAGACAGTGCCCCACGCAGTACCTGTGGGGGTACAGCCGCTACAAGGGGCCTGCCGCTGCCCCCAGCCGCAGTACCGAACCGACCACCGACCAATCGATTTCATGAGCCGCGTGTTCACTTGGCTCGGCATCGGCCTGCTGACGGTGCTGGGCAAGCTGCCATATCCGTTCGTTGCGCGCTTCGGCGAAGGGCTGGGCAGCCTGCTCTACCTGATTCCCAGCGAACGCCGCCGCGTGGTGCAGGCCAACCTGCGCCTGTGCTTCCCGGACAAGACCGAGCCCGAGATCGACGAGCTGTCGCGCCAGAGCTTCCGCACCGTGTTCCGCAGCTTCGCCGAGCGCGGCATCTTCTGGACCGGCAGTGAAGCGCAGATGCGCCGCTGGGTGCAGATCGACGACCAGGCCGACCTGGTGTCGCTGGACGGCACGCCGCATATCCTGGTCACGCTGCACCTGTCGGGTGTCGAGGCCGGCGCGATCCGGCTGACCATCCACCTGCGCGAGCACGTCGGGCGTTCCGGCGCGTCGCTGTACACCAGGCAGAAGAACGACCTGTTCGACGGCTTCCTCAAGCACGCGCGCGGCCGCTTCGGCGCCAACATGATTTCGCGCAACGACAGTGCGCGCGACATCCTGCGCTGCCTGAAGAAGGGCGAAGCGCTGCAGCTGATCGCCGACATGGATTTCGGCGAACGCGACTCGGAATTCGTGCCGTTCTTCGGCGTGCAGGCGCTGACGCTGACCTCGGTGTCGCGGCTGGCGCGCCTGACCGGCGCCAAGGTAGTGCCGATCTACACCGAGATGCTGCCCGACTACCAGGGCTACGTGCTCCGCATCCTCCCTGCCTGGGACAACTACCCCGGCGAAAGCGTCACCGACGACACGCGCCGCATGAACGCCTTCTTCGAGGACTGCATCCGCCCGCGCGTGCCTGAGTATTACTGGGTGCACAAGCGCTTCAAGCACCGCCTGCCGGGCGAACCCGTGATCTACTGAGCATCTGCCGAGGGCGGCGGCAATTCGAGCGAGCCGCGGCTACAATCCCCACCATGAAACTCCAGTTCACCAAGATGCATGGCGCCGGCAACGACTTTGTCGTGCTTGACGGCATCCACCAGCAGATCGACCTGACGCCCGCGCAATGGCGCGCGCTCGCCAGCCGGCATTTCGGCGTGGGCGCCGACCAGATGCTGGTGGTAGAGAAACCGTCGCGCGGCGATGTCGACTTTCGCTACCGCATCTTCAATGCCGACGGCAGCGAGGTCGAGCATTGCGGCAACGGCGCGCGCTGCTTTGTGCGTTTCGTCAGCGACAAGGGCATGACCGACAAGCGCTCGGTGCGCGTGGAGGTGATGAAAGGCGTGATCACGCTGACGCTGCAGGACGACGGCCAGGTCACCGTTGACATGGGTGCGCCCGAGCTGGAACCGGCCCAGGTGCCGTTCCGTGCCGAGGGCCTGCCGACCCGGGCTGAAGGTATGGATACGGTCTACGGCCTGGAGGTCAACGGCCGCACCGCATGGATCTCGGCGGTATCGATGGGCAATCCGCACGCGGTGCAGGTGGTGGGCGATGTCGAGAACTTCCCCGTGCTGCAGGACGGCCCGGTGATCGAGCAGCATGCCACCTTCCCCAACCGCGTCAATGCCGGCTTCATGCAGGTGCAGGACCGCAACACCATTCGCCTGCGCGTCTACGAGCGCGGCGCCGGCGAAACGCTGGCCTGCGGCACCGGCGCCTGCGCGGCGGTGGTCGCCGGCATCCGGCGCGGTCTGCTGGATTCGCCCGTCAAGGTGCATACCCACGGCGGCGACCTGACCATTGCCTGGGACGGCGGCGCCGAACCGGTGCGCATGACCGGCCCGGCGACCACGGTGTTCGAAGGCACCATTGACCTGGCGACCCTGCCGGCCTGACCATAGGGGCAGCGCGCCCCAACGACACAGCCCGCATCCGTTCCGGCCCAGGCGGGGCGCCCATTCCCTGATCTTCAGGTCATACCGATGGAGCGCCCATGCCGCTGGACGATTTCCGCATCACGACGGGCAAGCGATTCCGCCTTGCCGACTTCCCTCCCGGCAGCAAGCCGCTGTCGCGCGGAGACAAGGCCGAGGACCTTGCCCGCATCGCCGAGTTGAGCGAGGGGCTGGACGCACAACAGGACATCTTCTACGCCGAGCACCGCCGCAAGCTGCTGGTCGTGCTGCAGGGCATGGATACCAGCGGCAAGGACGGCACGGTGCGCGGGGTGTTCCGCAGCTTCGATCCGCTCGGCATCCGCGTGGTCGGCTTCAAGGCGCCTACTGCCGATGAACTGGCGCGCGACTTCCTCTGGCGCATTCACCTGCAGGTGCCCAGGGCCGGCGAGATCGTGGTATTCAACCGCAGCCACTATGAAGACGTGCTGATCACGCGCGTGCACGGTTGGATCGACAATGCCGAAGCCGAACGGCGCTTCCGCCAGATCCGGGACTTCGAGGCAATGCTGACCGAGACCGGCACCACCATCGTCAAATGCTTCCTGCATATTTCGCGCGACGAACAGAAGGCGCGACTGGAGGCGCGGCTGGCAGACCCGGAAAAGCACTGGAAATTCGACACCACCGACCTCGCCGAGCGCAAGCACTGGAAGGCCTACATGGATGCGTACGAGGCCGCGATCATGGCGACCAGCACGCCGGAATGCCCGTGGTACGTGGTGCCGGCCGATTCCAAGACGCACCGCAACCTGATGGTGGCGGAGATCCTGGCGCGGGTGTTCGAAGACCTGAAGCCCGCCTACCCGCCGCCCAAGCCGGAACTGGCGAACGTCAAGGTCGAATAGCGCGCCAGCAGAGCGGCTGGCCGCCCGGTTCAGCCGCCGTTGCCGCGATGCACGTCGTGCGTGACGAACGGATGCTCGCGGCTGGGCATCGCCAGCCAATGCGGATGGCGCAGCGTCTGGCGGATATCGTCCAGGCCGCTGGTCCAGTGCTCGTTCATGGTCAGCAGCCCGAACTGGTAGTCCTTGGCCATGTTCTCGAATGATTTGTCGCGGTAGATCAGCTGGATCACGTTACGGCGCGCGTCGCAGGCCTGTTCGGCGGCGCGCCGGTACCACTCGCTGTTGCGCTTTGACTGCGGCACCAGCGCCATCACCTCGTTGAGCATGCGGCGCATGTTCTGCTGCTCGCGCATGTAGTCCGTAATGGCGCGGGTGCGGCTGGAATAGCGGATCTCCTTCTCGCGCTCGGCGACGTCGACCAGGTCGTGCGGCAGCTTGCCGCGCGCGCTCCACAGGTCAACCTGGAAGATCAGCGCGTCGCGCCGCGGCTGCGCGGTCAGCACCTCGGCCAGCGGGGTGTTGGACACCAGGCCGCCGTCCCAGTAATACTCGCCGTCGATCTCCACCGCCGGAAAACCCGGCGGCAGCGCGCCCGACGCCATGAAATGCTCGGGGCAGAGCTTGTCGCGGGTGTTGTCGAAATAGGCGAAATTGCCCGTGCGCACATTGACCGCGCCCACCGACACCCGCATCAGGTCGGGGCGATGGTTGATCAGGTCGAAGTCGGCGAAGCGCTCCAGCGTCGCCTTCAGCGGCGAGGTGTCGTAGAAGCTGGCGCGACCGGGATCGGCATAGCGCATCATCAGCTCCGCCCAGCTGCGCGGCTGGAAGAAGCCGCGCTGGCCTTCGACCATGGCGCGCGTGGCATGCAGGCCGTCGAACCAGACGCGCAGCGGCTCGGGCCAGCTCTCGGCGCTATCGGTCAGCCAGGTAGGCGACAGGCTGGGCAGCCATGGCTGCGCGCAGATGTATTCCCAGAACGCGCGCAGCTGTTCGATGCGGCGCTCTGGCGGATTGCCGGCAATCACCGCGGCGTTGAGCGCGCCGATGGAAATGCCCGCGACCCAGTTCGGGTAGATTCCGCCTTCGGCCAGGCCCTGGTACACGCCGGCCTGGTAGGCGCCGAGCGCGCCGCCGCCCTGCAGCACCAGCGCGCGCACGGCATACGCTTCATGCGCGGGCCGGTCGGGCGCCTTGGCGTCCTGGCGCACCGGCTTGCGCGGGCGCACCTGCGCGCCGCGCTCGGCCAGCGAATCGCCGTTGCCGTTGGTATTGCCTGTTGTCCTTTCCGTTTCCTTCGCTGCCGTCGATGCCGGCTGCCGTCCTGCCCGTTCCTGCCGCTCTTTCGCCGCCACGCACGCCCCCTGCCGATTGGATATTCCGCCTGCCCTGGATCGTTGCAGCGCCCGGCGCATCCGCGCGGGCGCAAAGGCTCCGTCAGACGCCGTAGCGCTGCCGATACGCCGACACAGCCTCGCGCGAAGCCGCCAGGGACTGGTCCTGCGACGCGTCGAGGTAGGCCAGCAGGTCCTTCAGGCTGGCGATCGCGATCACGGGGATGCCGAATTCACGCTGCACGTCCTGCACGGCCGAATGCGTGCCGACCTGGTCGGCGGTCCCGCTCTTTTCCATGCGGTCCAGCGCGATCAGCACGGCGGCCGGCTCGGCGCCGGCGGCGCGGATCAGGTTGACCGATTCACGCACCGAAGTGCCGGCGGAAATGACGTCGTCGACGATGACGACCTTGCCCTGCAGCTTCGCGCCGACCAGCGTTCCGCCTTCGCCATGGTCCTTGGCTTCCTTGCGGTTGTAGGCGAAGCCGACGTCACGTCCCATGCCGGCCAACGCCACCGCGGTCGCCGACGCCAGCGTGATGCCCTTGTAGGCCGGTCCGAACAGCACGTCGAACTGCACGCCCGATGCCAGCAGGGTTTTGGCATAGAATTGCGCCACCTCGCCGAGCATCGCGCCCTGGTTGAACAGGCCCGCGTTGAAGAAATACGGCGACTTGCGGCCGGCCTTGGTGACGAATTCGCCGAACGACAGGACGCCGGCATCGAGCGCAAAGCGGATAAAGGTCTGGCTCAGGTCGATGTCCTTGGGCCCTGCGGCCGGCGTGTTCTGCTGCGTCATCATTTCTCTCTGAATTCAAAATTTCCCCGAATGTTACGGATTATCAGCGCCAACCTCAACGGCATCCGCTCCGCGTCCAAGAAAGGCTTTTTCGACTGGATGGGCAAGCAGGACGCAGACATGGTCTGCGTGCAGGAACTGAAGGCACAGGCCGCGGACATGACCGAAGCGTTCCTGGCGCCACATGGCTACCATGGCTTCTTCCACTACGCGGAGAAGAAAGGCTACAGCGGCGTGGGCCTGTATACGCGACACAAGCCTGAGCGGGTCATCACCGGCTTCGGCAACGCGGAGTTCGACGGCGAAGGCCGCTATGTGGAAGTGCAGTACCCTCACCTGGCCGTGATCTCGGTGTACGTGCCCTCCGGTTCCAGCGGCGAGGAACGCCAGCTGGCCAAGTTCCGCTTCATGGAGGCCTTCCTGCCCCACCTGCTGCAACTGAAAGCCAGCGGGCGCGAGATCGTGCTGTGCGGCGACGTCAACATCGCGCACAAGGAAATCGACATCAAGAACTGGAAGGGCAACCTGAAAAACTCCGGCTTCCTGCCGGAAGAACGCGCCTGGATCGGCGAGCTCTTCGATGTCCATGGCTACGTCGATGTGTTCCGCAAGCTCGACCCGCGCCCGGACCAGTACACGTGGTGGAGCAACCGCGGCCAGGCATATGCCAAGAACGTGGGGTGGCGTATCGATTACCACCTGGCAACGCCGAAGATCGCCGACACGGCACAGCTGTGCTCGATCTACAAGGACGAGAAGTTCAGCGACCACGCGCCGCTGTCGATCGATTACGACTATCCGCTCTGAGCCGTAGTAATCAGGCCGCCCGGACTTCTTCGAGCAGTTCCGGGTGGCGATCGAGCAATTTCAGCAGCTTGACCAGCGCCAGCGGGGGCCGCGAACTGTGCCAAACCGCAAGAATCCAATCGGTACAAACCCCTGCGACGGACCCCCATCCCCGCTACAATGCGGGTTCGCCCCTGCGCCCGGCAGGAGACGTTTCGCATTCCCCCGCATTTCATAGAGCGAGTCCGCCATGGTTTTCAAAGTGTTCGTCGATGGTCAGGAAGGCACGACCGGTCTCCGGCTGCTTGACTATCTTTCCGGTCGTTCCGACGTGGAACTGCTGCGTATTGCCGATGACAAGCGCAAGGATCCGGCCGAGCGAGCACGCTTCCTGAACGCCGCCGACGTCGCCTTCCTGTGCCTGCCCGACGTGGCCTCGCGCGAGGCGGTGTCGCTGGTGACCAACCCGAATACCTGCGTGATCGACGCCAGCACGGCGTTCCGCACCGCCGACAACTGGGCCTATGGCCTGCCGGAACTGGTGCGCGGCCAGCGCGAGAAGATCCGTGCCAGCAAGCGCATCGCCGTGCCGGGCTGCCACGCCAGCGCCTTCGTGCTGGCGGTGCGCCCGCTGGTCGATGCCGGCGTGCTGCCGCGCGACTACCCGGTGTCGGCGTTCTCGCTGACCGGCTACAGCGGCGGCGGCAAGAAGATGATTGCGGACTTCGAAGCCGGCGGTAACCCGAAGCTGCACAGCCCGCGCAAGTACGCGCTGGGCCTGCAGCACAAGCACCTGCCCGAGATGCGCGTGCAGGGCGGCCTGTCGGCGGACCCGATCTTCAACCCGATCGTCGGCAACTTCCTGAAGGGCCTGGCGGTGACGGTGCCGCTGTTCGTGAACCACCTGGCGCGCAAGGTCAGTCCGGAGCAGATCGTCGACATCTACCGCAAGCACTATGAAGGCGAGCAGTTCGTGCGCGTGATGCCGTACAACAGCAACGACAACCTCGACGACGGTTTCTTCGACGTGCAGGCCAACAACGACACCAACCGTGTCGACCTGTTCGTGTTCGGCACGCCCGAGCGCCTGAACCTGGTCGCGCGCCTGGACAACCTGGGCAAGGGCGCGGCCGGCGCGGCGGTGCAATGCATGAACGTGCACGTCGGCGCCGACGAGGCCACCGGGCTGCAGGCCTGATACGGCTGCTTCCTGGACAAAAAAAAGCCGGCACTGCCGGCTTTTTTGCTGGCCGGAAACCGGCGTGCTTACACGCGTTGCAGCGCCCGCAACGCATCCACCAGACCCGCCCCCTGGAATGCGCGCTCTCGCCCGAGATCCGTAGCCGCATCGCACAGGATGGCCTTGACGGTCTCGGGCTGGCCCATCAGCTCATTGTTGCGCGACAGCAGCAGCGCGGCCACGCCCGACACATGCGGCGCGGCCATGCTGGTGCCATCCATTGACGCAAGCGTGCCGCCGGGCACGGTGGAGGTGATCTTCTCCCCGGGTGCCACGAGGTCGGGCTTGATGCGGCCATCGCCGGTGGGACCGTGGCTGGAGAAATAAGAGATGCCATACCGGAAGGGATCGGTACGATGGGTCGCTCCCACTGTGATCACGGCGCGCGCATTGCCAGGATCGGTGATGGTCTGGCCGCGAAAGCCCGCCCCCATGTGCGCGGCCGCATATTGCTCGTCATAGCCATAGTTGCCGGCCGCCGCCACCACGATCACGCCGTTGGCCACCAGCCGGTCGCACTCGACGCACACCGGCGTGCTGCCGCAGGCGTAGGTGCGCACGTCATGGCGCAGCGCCACGCTGAGGTTGACGCCGTGGACGTATTGCCGGTCGCGGCTCTGGTTGAGCCAGCGCACGTATTGCAGCGCGCCCAGGATGCCGAACTCATCGCCCCTGCCCTGCGCATCGAAGATGCGCAGGTCCAGCAGCTCAATGCGCGGGCAGATGCCGCTGACGTCGCCGCTTTCGGCAAGCTCCGGGGGCAGCGGCATGGGCTCGGGCCGCGCCAGGTAGGCCGACGAAGGCCAGCCGGCGCCGATGATGCCGGCCACATGCGTGCCGTGGCTGCCGCCCGGCGGCACGTATTGCGCCGGGTCTTCCTGGCTGATTTCCAGCAGCGGCTCGATCACGGACCAGTCGATGATGCGGCCGTTGGCGAGGTCGTCGGCGATCGCCGCGATGCGCGCCCTGAGCTCGGCCTCGGCGGGACCGCGCTTGCCCTTGGGCATGGGCGGCAGGCGGCCGCTGGTGATGGCCGACAGGCGGGTGAAATCCAGCGTCCTGACCACGCGCGACAGGCGCGGCGCGATCAGGCCGTCGCTGACCGGCAGCGCGCCCTCCAGCCTGGCAGGATCGAAGAACGCCGGATGGCGCGCATCGATGCCGGAATCGATCACCGCCCAGCGCACGCCCTGCCCGCCGGTATCGAACACGCGGATCGCCGCATCCGCCTTCACGGTCTTGCGCGAGGCGAAGACCGCGTGCTCGGCGGGCCGGTTGACTGAGATGCGCCACAGCGGCGCCACTGCCGCCACCTTTGCCGAATCTGCCGCATCCGCGGCATCGGCCAATCCCGCTGCCCGCGCGGCCTCTGCAACCTGTGGCGCCGCATGGTCGTCCTGCAGGCAGGCCCACAGCGTCTCAAGCACCTGCCGGCTCGCCTGCCCGATGCGCCGGGTCAGCCCGCCGGGAGGAAAGCTGTCGTCGTCCAGCCCCAGCAAGGTCAGGGCTACATACTGCGCGGCGACATTGACCAGCCGTCCCAGCGCCTGGCCGGCCGGCGCCGCGATGCCGCCGAAGCGCGTCCGGGAAGCGGTGTAGCCGATGTCCTTGAACCTGGCAATGGCTGCCTCGCTGGACACATGGGCGAGAACCGACTCGCCCAGCCAGCGCACGAAGGCCTCGCCGGTGAGGCTGCGCTCAAGCGCGTGCCGCGCGGCGGTTGACCAGCTGACGCCGGCCATCGGCAGCCGAACCTCCCGGTGCCACCATGCCGTCAGCGGCAGCAGCCTGAGCATGTCGAAGAAATCGATCTGCGCCAGCAGATGCGATTCGTTGGCCGCCAGGAAGCGCTGGCCTGCCGCCGCCGATGCCGGCTCGGCCAGCGACGGCAGGCGCCGCAGCACCGCCGTGCGCAGGGCCGCAATGCCCGCGGCGTGGTGCGGGGTCAGCAACAGCCCGCGCGGCACCTCGAACGATTCTCCCGACGCATACAGCAGCCAGACTTCGGAGCTGACCGGCAGGTCGCTGGTGAAGCGCTCGGGCTCGGCCTCGCAGCCCGCGAAGATCAGCATATAGGCGGCCCGTTGCTCCGACGGGCTCATGCGGTTCAGGCTCATGCGGGTTCCCCTGCGGTTGTCGCATTGTCCTTCGATCCGGTGGGCCGCCCCGGCGCCAGGCACCGGCAGCAGCGGCTAGCGCTTCAGCGGCTTGCTTCTGTCGTCGTCGCCCGCGTCGACCGGCGCATCGCCCAGTCCGGCCATATTGGCGCGGTACGGCGGCAGCCTGTCGACCGGGGTATTGATCGCGCGTGCGTAGAGCGGCAGCACCTCGGGCATGTGCTTTTCCAGGTCGGCAATGCGGCTGCGCCCGGACGGGTGCGTCGACAGGAATTCGGTGCCCGATTGCGACATCTTGCCCATCTTTTGCCACAGGGACACCGCGGCGCGGGGATCGAAGCCGGCGCGCGCGGCGATATCCATGCCGATCAGGTCGGCCTCGGTCTCGTCGGCCCGCGAGAAGCGCAGCGTCAGCAGGTGCGCCCCGGTGCCGAGCGCCATGTTGCCCAGGTTGCCGAAGCCGAACAGCTGCGAAATCACATTGGCGCCAAGGTTGGTGATCTCGGACTTGGCGGCGCGCTCGCGCGCATGCTCCTGCAGCGCGTGCGCGATCTCGTGCCCCATCACCATCGCGACCTCGTCGTCGGTCAGCTTAAGCTGGTCGAGCAGGCCGGTGTAGATGGCGATCTTGCCCCCCGGCATGCAGAACGCATTGACCTGCTTCGAGCCGATCAGGTTGATCTCCCACGGCCAGTTGCGCGCGCGCTCGTTCCAGCGCACGGTCTGGGGCAGCAGCCGCTTGCCGATCGCGCGTAGCCGCCTGAGCTGCGGGTTGTCGTCGCCGGCCAGCGCGCGCTTGGCGATGGCTTCCTGCTTGAGCTGCTCGTACTCCTGCGCGGCCTGCTGCTCGATCGCCTCGGCCGGCACGATATTGCGCACCGCCGAGCCGCCGCGCTGGATGTTGATGCCGCCCGGCTCGGTTTCCTGCGCCTGCGCGGGCATGCCGGACCAGGCCAGCAACGCCGCCGCCAGCGCGAGCGCGCGGACGAGCCGGACACGAATCGGACGCTGGGCACATTGCTGGGGGCGGAGCATTTTGCGGTTCCTCGGGCGCAGTAGGGGGATCGTGGCGGCGGACCGGTGCGATCCGCGGCAAGCTGCCACAGCGCAACTGGCAGGGCGGCAAACGGGTGATGCAATAATACACGGCGCCCGCGCAGCCGCGCGGCGCTCCATCCCCCGCGCATCCATGACTTTCCAGGCCTATCTCGATATCTTCCGCAACCGCCGCATCGGCGCCATGCTGACCCTGGGCTTTGCCTCCGGGCTGCCGCTGGCGCTCACCTCCGGCACGCTGCAGGCCTGGATGACGGTCGAGGGCCTGGATATCAAGACCATCGGCTTCTTCTCGCTGGTGGGCCAGGCCTATATCTTCAAGTTCCTGTGGGCGCCGCTGATGGACCGCTACACGCCGCCGCTGCTGGGCCGGCGCCGCGGCTGGCTGCTGGTGACGCAACTGGGGCTGGTGGCGGGCATCGCCGCGATGGCGTTCTGCCCGCCACGCGAGGCGCTGTGGACGCTGGCGGCGCTGGCCACGCTGGTGGCCTTCCTGTCGGCCTCGCAGGACATTGTCTTCGACGCCTACAGTACCGACGTGCTGCGTCCGGCCGAGCGCGGTGCCGGCGCGGCGGTCAAGGTGCTGGGCTACCGGCTGGCGATGCTGGTCTCCGGCGGCCTGGCGCTGTGGCTGGCCGACCGCGTGCTCGGCTGGCAGCAGACCTACCTGCTGATGGCGGCGCTGATGGCCGTGGGCATCCTGACCCTGCTGTGGGCGCCCGAGCCCGACGTGCCCGCGCGCGCGCCGCGCTCGCTGGAAGAGGCGGTGCTCGGCCCGCTGCGCGATTTCTTCGCGCGGCCCGGCGCGTGGTGGCTGCTGCTGCTGATCGTGCTCTACAAGCTGGGCGACGCCTTTGCCGGCAGCCTGTCGACCACCTTCCTGATCCGCGGCGTCGGTTTCTCGGCCGGCGAGGTTGGCATCGTCAACAAGACGCTGGGACTGGCCGCCACCATCATCGGCGCGCTGTTCGGCGGCACGCTGATGGTGCGGCTGGGGCTGTACCGTTCGCTGATGGTGTTCGGCGTGCTGCAGGCGGTATCGAACCTGGGCTACTGGATCCTCGCCGTGACGCCGCCGCACCTGTGGACCATGGGCGCGACCATCGCCGTGGAAAACCTGTGCGGCGGCATGGGCACAGCGGCCTTCGTGGCGCTGCTGATGACGCTGTGCAACCGCTCGTTCTCGGCCACGCAGTATGCGCTGCTGTCGGCGCTGGCGTCAGTCGGCCGGGTCTATGTCGGGCCAACGTCCGGCTACATGGTCGAGGCCTGGGGCTGGGCGCCGTTCTACCTCGGCACCGTGGTGGTGGCGCTACCCGGCGTGATGCTGCTCTGGGCGATGCGCAACACCGTGCACCGGTACGAAGCCCAGGCGCGCGAAGCGATCGCCTGAGCCCCTGCCTGCGCTTATTCCTTGTAGTAGACGATCTGGTGCGAGCTGGCCAGCAGCTGGCCCGCCGGGCTCCACAGCTGCGCGCGCTGGTCGAAGTACCCCTGCTGGAACACCTGCGCCTGCGCGCTGGCCAGCACGTGGCTGTCGCCCAGCGCCGCCAGCGTGGGCGCATCGGCGTGGAAATACGTAGTCATCGACACCGTGCCGGCCGGCACGAAGCCCGCGCGCTTGAGGAAGATGCGCGGGTAGAAGCTGTCCGCCCATGACGCCACCGCGGCGAAGTCCGGCGTGCGCGCCGGCGCGTCGCGCAGCCAGAACTGGGTCAGGCTGTCGGGGTGCTCGGTGCCGGCCTCGGCGCTCGGCTTGGCGCCACGCACCGGGCGCATGTCATAGGACTTGAGCCAGCGCACCGGCGCGAAGCCGCCCATCGCCGGCAGCGTGTCGGCAGCCGGCACCTCGGGCATCACCGCCTCGCCGCAGGCCCAGGTCTCGCGCCGCACTGCGAACACAGCGGTGGCGGTGGTGGCCACGGCATCGCCCTGGCGCAGCGTCAGGTTCCAGTGCTGGGTCGAGCGGTTGGTCCGCACCGGCAGTGCCTCGATCTCGAACGGGCCTTCGGCGATCGGGCCGGCAAAGTTGACCGACAGCGCGATCGGATCGCCCAGCCGTTGCGGGTGCAGCAGCGCCGCCTGCAGCAGCGTGGCGGCGGTGATGCCGCCGAACGGGCCGATCATGTTCCAGTAGGCCGGCGTGGTGCGGCCCAGAAAACGATTTTCGCCGGCGGCCTCCAGGGCGATGGCATCGTCGAACGCATGCAGCGCGACGGGAGCGGAGGCGGACAGGGCAGCAGCGGTAGCAGTCATGGCGAGGAAGCAAATAGAACGGTCGTTCGATAGCTGCCTACACTAACCGTAGTCAGGAGTTCGGTCAACCGGTCCTGCAGGCAAGCGGCCCGGACGGCGCATCAGCCTTGTGCCCGGCGCCACCACGGCAGGCTCCAGCCGAGCTGGTTGGCGACCACGCCCAGCAGCACCAGCAGCATGCCCGCGACCTGCAGCGGCCCGAGCACGACGCCGAACACCACCACATCGATAACGATTGCCACCAGCGGATAGACGAACGACAGCGTTGCGATCGACACCACGCTCAGCCGCTGGAAGGCGCCGTACAGCAAGGTGTACATGACACCCGTATGGACCAGTCCCAGCGCCAGCAGCGCGGCCCAGGTGACGGTGTGATAGCTGCCGGCCGCGGGATGCGCCAGCGGTGCCAGCATCACCACACCCAGCACCATCTGCAGGCCCGCGATCTGCCCGGGCGGAATCTGCTGGAGCCGGCGCGTGGCCATGGTCGTGACCGCATAGAGCAAGGCCGCCAGCAATGCCAGGCCGATCCCGGCCAGCATCGCGGCGCCGGTGGCGCCGTGCTCCAGCCCGGTGATCAGCATCACGCCGGCAAAGGCCAGCACCAGCCACGGCAGCCTGGCGAACGGGAGCGGTTCGCGCTGCATCGCCGAGGTCAGCAGCAGCAGGAAGAACGGCTGGGTGTGGTAGACCACGGTCGCAATCGCAATGCCGCTGTAGGCATAAGCCGAGAACAGCGCCAGCCAGTTGAGCACCAGCGTGACGCCGCCCAGCGCCAGCCAGCCCAGCTGCGCGCGGCTCATGCGCACCCAGCCACGCTGCAGCGTCAGCGTGCCCAGCAGCGCGGCGCCGCCAAAGATGCAGCGGAAGAACACCACGTCCAGCGGCGGCTGTCCGCTGGTGACGACAAACCAGCCGATGGTGCCTGACAGCACCATGGCCGCGACCATGCGCCAGGCACCGCCGGGCAGGGATTGGGGGGAAGGCATGGGGCACTCCGGGAATGCAATGGCGGCATTGTTCCACCATGCCGTGCGCTCAACAATCCCGCCAAAGCTCAATTAGTATTTGAGCTGCAATCAAAGATCGGAGACCTGGCATGTCGGATACCCCACTTAACGCGATGGCCGTCTTCGCTCGCGTGGTCGAATGCGGCAGCTTCTCCGCCGCGGCGCAGGATCTCGGCATGACCCCGTCGGGCGTCAGCCGGCACGTGTCGCGGCTCGAAACGACGCTCGGCGCCAGCCTGCTGCAGCGGACCACGCGCGCCTTCTCGCTGACCGAGCTGGGCCAGTCGGTCTACGCCGCCTGCGCGCGCATGACCGCCGCCGCGCGCGAGGTCACCGCGCTGGCCGGGGAGCACGGCGGCACGCCCCATGGCGTGCTGCGGGTCAGCGCGCCGGTCTCGTTCGGGCAGGCCTGGCTGGCGCCGCGCCTGCCCGCCCTGTTGAATAAATACCCGGGCCTCGACCTGCAGCTGACGCTGGCAGACCGCATGGTCGACCTGGTCGAAGAAGGCCTGGATGTGGCCGTGCGCATCGCGCGCGAGCTGGCGCCCGGCCTGGCGGCGCGGCCGCTGCGCGAGGTGCGCTACCGGCTGGTGGCCTCGCCGCGCTACCTGGCGCGGCACGGCACGCCCGCTGCGCCGGCCGAGCTGCCGGCAGCGCGCTGCCTGTATCTGGGCTATGGCAACTTCGGCGAGCGCTGGACGCTGCGCCACCATGCCGGCGGCGAGGCCGTGGTGGTGCGCATCCCGCCGCGGCTGACGCTCAATAACAGCCTGGCCATCATGACGATGGTGGAAGGCGACGCGGGTATCGGGCTGGTGCCGGACTTCTCGCTCGGCAGCGCGCTGGACGAGGGCCGCGTCGTCACCGTGCTGCCGGACTGGGACATCCTCGAGCCCTACATCGGCACGGCCTACGCGGTGTACACCCCGACGCGGCACGTGCCGCCCAAGGTGCGCGCCTTTGTCGATCACCTCGCCGCCACCGCCACCGAACCGCCGGCCTGATCAGTCCTTGCCCAGCGCCCGCCGCAGCAGCCAGAGCATGGCTTCGCGTACCCGCGCGGCATCGGCACCGGCCTCGATCTCCAGTGCGGCGCGATCAAATGCCGCGGACAGCAGCGGCGCCAGCGCGCGCAGCGCCACCTCGCCCTGCCCGCCCATGCCGGCGGCATCGAGCCCTTCGCGCAGCGTGCGCGCGGCATTGTCCTCGTCCAGCGCCAGCGTTTCGCGCAGGCCCAGCGCGGCCGGCCCCTCGACCAGCAGCAGCCGGGTGCGGCCCGGCACCGTCATCGCATCCAGGTAAGCCTGCGCGCCGGCTATCAGCGCTTCGGCGGGATCCAGGCCGGCGGGCGCTGCGGCCTCAATCTCAACGGCTACCGCCGCAGCTTCATCAGCCAGTACCTGGCGGAACAGGTCGCGCTTGTCGGCGAAGTGGTGGTAAAGCGCCCCGCGCGTGATGCCGGCCACGGTGCAGACGTCCGGGGTCGAGGTCTCGCCGTAGCCCCGTTCGACAAACAGGCTCCGCGCCGCGTCGAGCAACGCCTGCCGGGTAGCCTCGGTACGTTCACGGTTGGATCGGGCCACGCGGTTTCTCCTTGCATACATACAGTCTGTATCTTAATATCAATTTACATACATGCTGTATGTATCTAGACAACAAGGAATCGCGTCGTGAAAGTCACCAGCTACTACCCCGTCATCATGACCGGCGATGTCGCCGGCACTGCCGCGTTCTACCAGCGCCACTTCGGCTTCGTGCCGCTGTTCACCAGCGGCTGGTATGTGCACCTGCAGCGGGCGGACGATCCATCGGTCAACCTGGCCGTCCTGGACGCCAGCCACGAGACCATCCCCGCGCCGGCACGCGGCCAGCGCGCGCAAGGGCTGCTGCTGAACTTTGAAGTGGAAGACGCGGATGCGGCCCATGACCGCTTGCGGGCGGCGGGGCTGCCGATCCTGCTGCCGCTGCGCGACGAGGCGTTCGGCCAGCGGCATTTCATCACCGCCGATCCCAACGGCGTGCTGATCGACGTGATCAAGCCGATTCCGCCATCGGCAGAGTATGCGGCGCAGTATGAGGCCGGCGCGCTGCCGCAATAAGGAGGCGGGCGCCGCCCGCCATGCGAGGTCAGGCGGCGCAGACCCGGTACACCGCCAGGCTGCCGCGCCAGTTGACGCCCCAGTTCACGGTGATGCCCTCGTGCATCACCACGCGGTCGATGACGCGCAGGCCGACCGTGGGCGCCAGTTCCTCGAAATCGCTGATGGTCAGCACGCGCACGTTGGGCGTGTTGTACCACTGGTAAGGCAGCGATTCCGACACCGGCATGCGCCCGCGGAACACCGACAGCCGGTGCGGCCAGTAGCCGAAGTTGGGAAACGACACAATGCATTCGCGCCCCACCCGCAGCGTGTCGCGCAGCACCTGCGCGGTGTTGTGGATGGTCTGCAGCGTCTGCGACAGGATCACCGTGTCGAAGCTCTTGTCCTCGAACAGCGCCAGCCCGCCCTCCAGGTTCTGCTGGATGACATGCACCCCCTTCTGCGCGCACGCCAGCACGCCTTCGTCGCGTATCTCGATGCCATAGGCCTGCACATCGAGCTCGTCCTGCAGCACACGCAGCAGGCTGCCGTCGCCGCAGCCAAGGTCGAGCACCGTGGAGTTGGGTTCGATCCAGCGCGCGATCGCGCGGAAGTCGGGGCGCAGCGCCAGGATATTGGGATTGGCCAGGGCGTTCATGCGCCGATCTCCTCTGCGATGCGGTCGTAGTAGGCACGCATCAGGTTGTGGTAGCGCGGGTCGTCGAGCAGGAAGGCATCGTGGCCGTGCGGCGCGTCGATCTCGGCGTACGAGACCGGGCGCTTGTTGTCCAGCAGCGCCTTGACCAGCTCGCGGCTGCGGCTGGGCGCGAAGCGCCAGTCGGTGCTGAAGCTCGCCACCAGGAAGCTTGCCTGTGTCTGGGCGATGGCGCGGGTCAGGTCGCCGCCGTAGGCCAGCGCCGGGTCGAAGTAGTCCAGCGCGCGCGTGATCAGCAGGTAGGTGTTGGCGTCGAAGTACTCGGCAAACTTGTCGCCCTGGTAGCGCAGGTAGCTTTCCACCTGGAACTCGACGTCAAACGAGAAGCGGATATCGTCGGTCTTCAGCTCGCGGCCGAATTTCTCCGCCATGTCCTCGTCCGACAGGTAGGTGATATGGCCGATCATGCGCGCCACGCGCAGGCCGCGCTTGGGCTTGACGCCATGCGCATAGTAGTTGCCGCCGTGGAAGTCCGGATCGGACAGGATGGCGCTGCGCGCCACCTCGTTGAAGGCGATGTTCTGTGCCGACAGCTTGGGCGTCGATGCGACGACGATGCAGTGGCGCAGCCGGTCCGGGTACATCAGGCTCCAGGCCAGCGCCTGCATGCCGCCGAGGCTGCCGCCCATCACCGCGGCGAATTGCGTGATGCCGAACGCGTCGGCCACGCGCGCCTGCGCGTTGACCCAGTCCTCCACCGTGACCACCGGGAACGCCGCGCCATAAGGCTGGCCAGTCGCGGGATTCACGCTCATCGGCCCGGTCGAGCCAAAACATGAACCCAGGTTGTTCACGCCGATGACGAAGAAGCGGTTGGTATCGAGCGCCTTGCCGGGGCCAACCATGTTGTCCCACCAGCCCAGGTCGCGCGGGTCGTCCGCATAGACGCCGGCGACATGGTGCGAGGCGTTGAGCGCGTGGCACACCAGCACCGCGTTGGAGCGCGCCGCGTTGAGCGTGCCGTAGGTCTCGACCATCAGGTCGTAGCCGGCGAGGGACGTGCCGTTGCGCAGTTTCAGCGGCTCGGCAAAGTGCATGCGCTGCGGCGTGACCACGCCGACCGAACCGGGCGGCAGGGAGGGCGCTGTGGGCGCGCTGGGCGCGCGGGGTGCGTCGGGCGGCAGGGCGACATCAGTCATGGAATCCAGGCCCGCGGCGAACGGGCATAAAAAAACCCGACCGGCATTTGCGTGTGAAGCAACGCAGCCAAGTCGGGATTCGCTGGATTCCTTGCGGGATTCCGCGTGCCGGCGCCGATCATCGTCGTGGTGACATGGGGCGCCGACCCAACCTCTTTAGCCGCATTTATAGTGGCAGCCCGGACCGTGGTGCCTTGGTCCCCGTGGCTGCCGCGCGCCCGCAAGCCAGTCATCAAATCGGCGCGACCGGGCAATTATAGAGCAATCGGCCCGGCGTGTCGGTTTCAGCCCAGCAGCACGCGCAGATGCGCCTCGGCATGGTCCGACGGCGACTTGCGGAAGCCGCTCTTGGCATAGCGGTGCCACTGGCCCTGCACCGTCGCCATGATCAGCGCCGCTCGCGCCGGGATATCGGCCTCCACCGGGAACTCGGCCTGCGTCACCGCCACCTTCAGGCACTGGCGCAGCGAGGCCTCGATGCGGTCCACCACCTGATTGATGCGTTCCTGCAGCCGCTCGTGCTCGCCCACCAGCGCCTCGCCGGTCAGCACGCGCGTCATGCCCGGGTTCTTCTCGGCGAACGACAGCAGCATGCGCACGATCGCATGCGCCTGGCGCAGGCCGTGCTCTTCCTTGTCCGCGATCTGGTTGATCAGGCCGAACACGGTCTGCTCGATAAAGCCGATCAAACCCTCGTACATCTGCGCCTTGCTGGCGAAGTGGCGGTACAGCGCCGCCTCGGACACGCTCAGGCGCGCGGCCAGCGCCGCGGTGGTGATCTTTTCCCCGCGCGGATGCTCGAGCATGGTCGCCAGCGTCTGCAGGATCTGGACGCGGCGCTCGCCCGGGCGCGGGCGCTTGCGCGCCGGCGTGGCTGGCGCCGCGGGCGTGTCCATGTCATCGGCCCCGCCTGTAATGACTGCCTCCGGCTGGTCCCCGTTGCTTTGCGTCATGACCCGTTTCTCCGTATTCGTCGTTGGAGTTGATGCATCGATTGTACTTTTATGTCCACATAGGCCGGCCGGTTCGGCACGCGGGCCCGCACCCGGGGCACGTTACCGGGCTGCGCCTGCGGTGCCTGCGCCTCCGCGGCCACCAGCGTGACCGAATGCTCCTGCGCGGCGTGGCCGGCGCGGCGGTCTTCTTCCGCCTCAAGCGTCGAACGGACCGCCGCGTCGCGCCGGCTGCCGTTGTCCTGCGCCGCAGCGGGCGCGCCAGGCACGTCATGCGGGCGCGACGGCGCGAGGGTGCGCAGGTAGCCGGTCACCCAGGCGGTGCGGATGCCGGTGCCGGCATAGCGCTTGAGGTGCGACACGGTGTCCTCCACCAGCACCGCGCGATGCGGCGCGACCCGCGCCTGCACCAGCAGGCGTCGCAGCATGCGGCGGTCCGGCTTGGGCCGCAGGTGGCCATGCACCCACATCTGCTCGATCGCCACCACGCGCTCGAAGCAATGGCCGATGCCGGCGATATCCAGCACCGCGCGCGCATAGTCCTGCGGCGCGTTGGTGACCAGCAGCTTGCGCCCCGGCAGGCGCCGCAGGTGCGCCGCCAGCCCGCGCTGCACGCGCACCATCTCGGCCAGCGCCGGGAAATCATGCGCCGCGCGCAGGAAGTCGGCGGGATCGACGCCATGATGCCGGATCATGCCGAGCAGCGTCGCGCCGTAGCGCTGCCAGTAGTCCACGCGCACGCGGCTCGCGGTCGCCTCGTCGCAATCAAGCACGCGCGCCACGTAGGCGGTCATGAGCCGGTTGATCGCCGGGAAGATCGCGTGCGAGGCATCGTGCAGCGTGTTGTCGAGGTCGAACAGCCAGACCGTGCGCCCCGAGTTGTCCCCGGCCGGACTGCGGCGCAGGCGAGCGCGGACACGGCGCGGAGGAGGAAGACTGGAAGGCACGCCGGGCAGCTCGGATGATGGTGGGGGATGCCGGGGCGGCTGGTTGAAGCCTGCGCCGCCCCGGCGGCTCCGCTCAGTGCGAGCGGATCATGGTGCCGAACGCCTGCTCGGTCAGGATTTCCAGCAGCAGCGAATGTTCGATGCGGCCGTCGACGATGTGCACCGAATGCACGCCGCTCTTGGCCGCGTCCAGCGCCGACGAGATCTTCGGCAGCATGCCGCCCGAGATGGTGCCGTCGGCGAACAGTTCTTCGATCTCGCGCGCGGTCAGGTCGGTCAGCAGGTTGCCCTTCTTGTCCATCACGCCGGGGATGTTGGTCATCATCACCAGCTTCTCGGCCTTCAGGATCTCGGCCATCTTGCCGGCGACCACGTCGGCGTTGATGTTGTAGGCCTGGCCATCGTCGGAGAAGCCGATCGGCGAGATCACCGGGATGAAGGCGTCGTCCTGCAGCGCCTTGACCACTGCCGGGTTGATCGCCTCGATATCGCCCACGTAGCCGATATCAATGAAGGCACCGGGGTTTTCGCGGTCGGGCATCTGCAGGCGCTTGGCGCGGATCAGGCCGCCGTCCTTGCCGGTCAGGCCCACGGCCTGGCCGCCGTACTGGTTGATCAGCATCACGATGTCTTGCTGGACTTCGCCGCCGAGCACCCACTCGACCACTTCCATGGTCTCTTCGTCGGTGACGCGCATGCCTTGCACGAAGGTGCCGACTTTGCCGACCTTCTTCAGCGCTTCATCGATCTGCGGGCCGCCGCCGTGCACCACCACCGGGTTCATGCCGACCAGCTTCAGCAGGATCACGTCGCGCGCGAAGCCGTGCTTGAGCTTTTCTTCGGTCATGGCATTGCCGCCGTACTTCACCACGATGGTCTTGCCGTGGAACTTGCGGATATACGGCAGCGCCTCGGCGAGGATCTCGGCTTTCAGTGCGGGAGCGATGGCGGCCACCGCAGTCGCGGCAGGCCCGGGGTTGTCGGCGTTCATGGGGGACATCCGTGAGATTCAACAGGTATGATGGCTAACAGCCGCGTAGCCGGGGTACACGCAACGGCGCGCAACCTTGCGCAACAGGGATCGCCCGAAAGTGCGCCATCCGGCTATGGCAGGCGCCGATTTTACAAGAAACCGCGCGGGGCGCGAGTCCCGTGGCCCGGGCAGGTCCGGCCATCCGCCGGCAAGCGCCGCACGGGGCACCACGGCGGCCCGCCGGCGTTCCGTTCGCGCAACAGCGAGCCTTGCCGCGGCCTTTGCCGTTTGTCTCGCCCTTCGCCGTACCAGTTCCCGCCGTGCCAGTCCCCGCCGCACCATGACCGATCCCGCCACCGTCCTGACCGGCCAGCTTCGCCCCGTCGAGCATTGCAGCCAATGCGGCGCCGGCTTCGTCTGCGGCTACGTGGCGGGGCTGAGCGAGTGCTGGTGCGCCAGCCAGCCGCTGCTGCCGGCACGGCGCATCGTGCCGGGCCAGCACTGCCTTTGTCCGAACTGCCTTGCGGCGCGCCAGCGCGGCGATCAGGCGCCGGAGCCCGCCGAGGGCTGAACCGCCGACACAGGGTCGGACGACGCGCCGGCGCTGCCCCACTGCATCACCAGCATCCCCGCCACGATCAGCGCGGCGCCCGCCAGCCGCGCCGGCGTCATGGCCCGCACCGCGAATCCGGCCAGCCCGAACTGGTCGACCGCCAGCGCGGCCAGCACCTGTCCCGCCACCACCGCGGCGATAAAGCCGGCCGCGCCGAGCTTCGGCGCCATCACCAGCGCGGCCGAGATATAGAACACGCCCAGCACGCCGCCGATCCAGGTCCACGCCGGCGCACGCGCCAGCACCGAGGCCGCGGGCAGCGGTACGCGCAGCAGCCACAGCAGGGGCAGCAGCGCCGCCAGGCTGACCAGCAGCGACACCAGCGTCGCCGCCAGCGGATGTCCCAGCGTGCGCCCCAGCGCGGCGTTGGCACCCGCCTGGAACGGGATCACGGCACCCGCCAGCACGGCGCTCGCGAGGGGCAACAGCAAGGAAACCGGGAAGGAATTCGGCAACTGGATGCCTGACATGTCACGCTCCGTAGGGCAAACTGCGATGCCTGACAGTTTGAAATATCGCAAAGCGAATTCCCAATTCTGCTTTCATACGTTTAATATTCGCCGAATGAATAGCCTACGCGGAATCGACCTCAACCTGCTGGTGGTGCTTGAAGCACTGCTCGCCGAGCGCCACATCTCGCGCGCCGCGCTGCGCCTGCACCTGAGCCAGCCTGCGGTCAGCCATGCGCTGGGGCGGCTGCGGCAGCTGCTCGACGATCCCATCCTGGTACGCGGCAAGGGCGGCCTGGTGCTGAGCGCACGCGCCCATGAACTGTCCGGCCCGCTGGCCGAAGCGCTGTCGCAGGTGCGCATCCTGCTGGGGCCGAGCGGCTTCCAGCCCGCCACCGCGCGGCGGACCTTCCGCCTCGCCATGTCCGACTACGGTGCGCTGGTGGTGCTGCCGCGGCTGCTGCGCGCCTTGCGCAAGGCCGCGCCCAATATCGACCTGGCGGTGTCGCAGGCCAGCCGCGAGGGCATGACGGCGCAGGTGGCCGATGGCGAGATCGACATGGCGCTGGGCGTGTTCAGCTACCAGCCCGAAGGCGTGCAGTCGGCCGAATTGTTCCGGGAAAGCTATGCCTGCGCGGTGGATGCGGCCACGGTGCGGGACACCGGCCGGCTCGACCAGGTGGCCTACCTGGCACGCTCACATGTGCTGGTGGCCACCCACAGTGAACGCATGGATGCGATCGACGCCGCGGTCGCCAGGCTGGGCGGGCGGCGCAAGATCGCCTGCGTGGTGCCGCACTGGAGCGTGGCGCCGGCGCTGATCGCCGGGACCAACCTGGTGCTGACAACGGCGCGGCGCAGCCTGTCAGCGCTGGAGGAAGACCCGCGCTACGCCATCTTCGATCCGCCGTTTGCGCTGGAAGACTTCACCTTCAGCATGATCTGGCATGAGCGCACCGAAGCCGATCCGGCCCACGCCTGGCTGCGCGAGCGCGTGCTGGCGGCGGCGGCGAGTCAGGAATCGGAAGAGCCGATCAGCTTGCGCGGCTGACGGCGCCGCGCCGGCTTGGCGGCACCCGGCACTGGGGGCTGCGGCCGGGCGTCACGGCGCCCCCTCGTTGGTGGTGCGGGCGGCGCGGGCGGTGCCGGCGGCGTGCCACCGCGGAACACCAGTTTCTGGCGCGTGCCGTGCTGCTTGTTGGCCATGATGGCTGGCGGCCAGGCCTGCGCCCGGCTCTCTCTCTGCGGATCAGTGCTTGTGATCGCCGTGGCCGGCGTGGCTGCCGCCCGGCACCATGTCGCGCACTTCGGCGTTGACCATCTGCTCGGTCACCTTGCCGCCCTGCTCGATCTTCAGCGTGATGGGCACGATGTCGCCCTTCTTGAGCTGGCTCTTCAGGCCCATCAGCATCACATGGTAGCCGCCCGGCTTCAGCTCGACGTTCTGCATCCTGGGCAGGTCCAGCGACTTGACCTGCCGCATGCGCATCACGTTGTTTTCCATCTTCATCTCGTGGATCTCGGCTTCGCCCACCGGCGACGAGACGCCCACCAGCTTCGCGTTCTCGTGCGCATGCAGCACCATGAACGCGCCCGAAGCGGCCTGGGTCGGCACCGTGCCGCGCACCCAGGCGTTGCTGACGTCGACCTGGGCCAGCGCGGCCCCGGACGCCAGCGCCGTGGCCAGTGCGGCAATCGATGCGGCCAGCGTGGCCGCGCGGAATTTCGCTTGCATCTTTGTCTCTCCTGAAAGCAGACATTAGAACATGGCCTCGCGCGCCGCGCGCAGGCGTGCCGGAGCATGCGGGCCGGCCAAAGCCGGCTAGTCTGGCAGCCGCGGCGGCGCGCCGCCAATGCGGCAAGGTGTCGCATGCGCAAGGCACCTTCCGGCCGCATTGATACACTCGCGCCATGACCACCGCCGCCTTGTCTCGCCTGCCTGACCTGCCCTTCCTGTCGCCCCTGCCGGCCGCCAGTTCGCCGCGCCATGGCCAGGTGACGCTGCGCCGGCTGTTCTGGCTGCGCTGGGCGCTGCTGTCGGGACAGGCGCTGACGCTGCTGGCATGCGACCCGATCGCCGGCATCCGGCTGCCATATGGGCCGCTGATGGTGGTGCTCGGGCTCCAGGCGCTGTTCAACCTGATCACGGCACTGCGCCTGCGCCAGCACACGCGGCGCAACACCGCGCCGGGCGAAGCCGAACTGATGGGGCAGCTGCTGGTGGACCTGACCGCGCTGTCGGCGATCCTGTTCTACACCGGCGGCGCTACCAACCCCTTCGTGTCGTTCTACCTGCCCGGGCTGGCCATCGCCGCGGCCATCCTGCCGTGGCGGCAGGTGATCGCGCTGGCGGTATATGCGCTCGCCTGCTACACGGTGCTGCTGTTCGAATACGTGCCGCTGGACCTGCACAACCCCGACAACGCGGTGAACTATCACCTGGCGGGCATGTGGCTGAACTTCGTCGTCAGCGCGGTGATGATCGCGATGTTCGTCGCGCGCCTCTCGGGCGTGCTGCGCCAGCGCGAGGCGCAGCTGAACCTGGCACGCGAGCAGTTGCTGCGCGAGGCGCGCGTGGAAGACCTTAACGGCCAGGCCGCGGCGGTGGCGCACGAGATCGGCACGCCGCTGGCGACGCTGGCGGTGATCGCCGGCGAGCTGCGCGCCGATGCCTCCGACGCGGCGCTGGGCGCCACGCCGATCCGCAGCTACCTGCCCGACCTGCAGACCGTCGAGCAGCAGCTGGCGCTGTGCCGCACCACGCTGGCGCGGCTGCGCGAGGACTCGGCCACGCTGGCGCCGCAGCGCCTGGACGCCTGGCTGCCGGCCTTCGCCGAGCGCTGGCAGCTGCGCCATCCCAACGCCAGCCTGCAGGCAGGCGCCACGCCGGGTGCCGGCGCGCAGCCGGTGGAGACCGCGCGCGTCGGCCAGATCCTGACCATCCTGCTCGACAACGCCGCGCGCGCCCAGCAGAACGCCGGCCGCTCCAGCCGGCCGCTTCAGCTGGAAATCGCCATGGAGCCGGGACACGTGGCCCCGTGGCTGTCGTTCCGCGTCGCCGACCATGGCGATGGCATCCCCGAGACTCTGCGCGGCCAGCTCGGCGAAATGCCGGTGGCCAGCCACCATGGCGGCCAGGGCATCGGCCTGTACCTGGCGCAGAGTGGCGCGCGCCAGATGGGCGGCGAGCTGGCCTGGCGCGACCGGTCCGGCGGCGGCACCGTGGCCGAGCTGCGGCTGCCCGCGCTGTCCACGCTATCGGCGCCGCCTGTGCGCAGCGCATCCTGAACCCACGCGCCACTCCTGACCATGACCGACACCTTCCAACCGGTTCCCGAAGCCACCGCACCGGCGGGCACGCCGTTCCTCGTCATCGACGACGACGAAGTCTTTGCCGGCACGCTGGCGCGCGCGCTCATGCGCCGCGGCTACGCCGTGCAAGTGGCGCATGACGGCCGCACCGCGCTCGCGCTGGCGGGCCGCACCGACTTTGCCTACGTCACGCTCGACCTGCACCTGGAGCCGCCCCCCGAAGCCGGCAGCACCGCGCCGGCCGAATCCGGCCTGCAGCTGGTCGCGCCGCTGCGCCAGGCGCTGCCGGACGCGCGCATCCTGATCCTGACCGGCTATGCCAGCATCGCCACCGCGGTGGCGGCGGTCAAGCAGGGCGCAGACGAGTACCTGGCCAAGCCTGCCAATGTCGATTCGATCCTGACTGCGCTGATGGCGGGAGTGTCGGAAGACGCGGCGCAGGCCGCGCTGGAAGAGCCGGTGCCGCTGTCGGTGGCGCGGCTCGAGTGGGAACATATCCAGCGCGTGCTGGCCGAGCACGGCGGCAACATCTCCGCCACGGCGCGGGCGCTGAACATGCACCGGCGTACCTTGCAGCGCAAGCTGGGGAAGCGGCCGGTGTCGCGGTAGAAGTAAAGCGGAAGTTGATTGCGGCTGGCGCGTGCTTACAGGCGCAGCTGCACGTGTTCCCAGTCCAGCCCTTCGCTGGCCTCGGCCGTGTCGCCCTGCGCAACGATGCGCATGGCATCGCCCGCATGCCGGTCGGACAGCGAGAACAGCGCGCCGGCATCGAGCGCCAGCGTCGCGGCGGCGGCCTTGGCGGCGCCGCGCACATTGGCCTGTGTGTCCTGCGCGGCCTGCGCAACTTCGGCTGCCTGCACGGCAGGCACAGCGGGACGGATGCAAAGGAAAGCGGTAGCCGCGGCCAGTGCGGCCAGCAGGCCTCCGGTGGCGAGCACCACGCGGCGGGTCTTGTAGTTGACCATTGGTTTCTCCTGCCAGTGGGTTGAGTGGGATGCGGTGGCTCCCGCACCGGTCAATCGACCGTCAAGGTGCGCAAGGGTCTCATTGCGCGCCGCGTGTGCGCCAGCCTGCTTACCAATGCTTACGATGCTTACCTCCATGTGGCAGGCCGATACGCACGGAAAACACAATCCGGCCGCGAGGCACAAAAAAGGGCGCACCGCGGTGCGCCCTCTTTCCTCTGGCCTGCGTGCCGGCTTACAGCACGTAGCGCGACAAGTCCTCGTTGCCGGCCAGGTCGCCAAGGCGCTGGTCGACATAGCCCGCATCGATCGTCACGGTCTCGCCCGACGATTTGGTGGCGTGGAAGGACAAATCCTCCAGCAGCCTCTCCATCACCGTGTACAGGCGGCGCGCACCGATGTTCTCGACCTTCTCGTTGACCGAGAACGCGATCTCGGCAAGACGGCGGATGCCGTCCGGCGCGAACACCAGGTTGACCTCTTCGGTGTTCAGCAGCGCCTGGTACTGCTTGGTCAGGCTGGCATCGGTCTGCGTCAGGATGGCCTCGAAGTCCTGCACCGACAGCGACTCCAGTTCCACGCGGATCGGGAAGCGGCCCTGCAGTTCGGGGATCAGGTCGCTCGGCTTGGACAGGTGGAACGCGCCCGAGGCAATGAACAGGATATGGTCGGTCTTGATCATGCCGTACTTGGTGTTCACCGTCGTGCCTTCCACCAGCGGCAGCAGGTCGCGCTGCACGCCCTGGCGCGACACCTCGCCGCCGCCGATATCGCTGCGGCTGGCGATCTTGTCGATCTCGTCCAGGAACACGATGCCGTTCTGCTCCACATTGGCGATCGCCTTGTGCTTGAGCTCCTCGTCATTGACCAGCTTGGCGGCCTCTTCGTCGATCAGCAGCTTGAAGGCTTCCTTCACCTTCATCTTGCGGCGCGCCTTCTTGCCCTGGCCCAGGCCGGCGAACATCGAGCGGATCTGCTCGGTCATGTCTTCCATGCCCGGCGGCCCCATGATGTCCATGCTCGGCACGCCTGCAGCCAGTTCCAGCTCGATTTCCTTGTCGTCCAGCTGGCCTTCGCGCAGCTTCTTGCGAAACACCTGGCGCGTGTTGGAATCCTTTTCCTCCGGCTGCGAGAAGCCGATGTCGCGCGGCGGCGGCAGCAGCACGTCGAGCAGGCGGTCCTCGGCCGCGTCCTCGGCCTTGGTCCGCACCTTCTTCATCTCGGATTCGCGCGTCTGCTTGATCGCCATCTCGGCGAGGTCGCGCACGATGGTGTCGACGTCGCGGCCGACATAGCCCACCTCGGTGAACTTGGTGGCTTCGATCTTGATGAACGGCGCGTCGGCCAGCTTGGCCAGGCGGCGCGCGATCTCGGTCTTGCCGACACCGGTCGGGCCGATCATCAGGATGTTCTTGGGCGTGATTTCCTGGCGCAGCGGCTCGGCCACCTGCTGGCGGCGCCAGCGGTTGCGCAGCGCCACCGCCACGGCCTTCTTGGCCTTGTCCTGGCCGATGATGTGCTTGTCGAGTTCGGAAACGATTTCCGACGGGGTCATGGTGTGCGACATGGTATCCGTTCAGTAGGGCGCGCGTTGCCGCCTTCGCTTATTCCAGCGTCTCGATGACGAAGTTGGTATTGGTGTAGATGCAGAGTTCGCCGGCGATGGTCAGCGCTTTCTCGACCACGTCCTTCGGCGGCAGCTCGGTGTTCTCCATCAGCGCCTTCGCGGCCGACTGCGCATACGCGCCGCCCGAGCCGATCGCGGCAATGCCACCCTCGGGGTCGAGCACGTCGCCGTTGCCGGTGATGACCAGCGTGGTGTCGCGGTCGGCGGTGATCAGCATGGCTTCCAGCCGGCGCAGCGCGCGGTCCGAGCGCCAGTCCTTGGCCAGGTCGACCGCGGCGCGGGTGAGGTTGCCCTGGTACTTCTCCAGCTTGGCTTCGAAGCGGTCGAGCAGCGAGAAAGCATCGGCCGTGCTGCCGGCAAACCCGACCAGCACCTTGCCGTTGTAGATGCGGCGCACCTTGCGAGCGGTGCCCTTCATCACGATATTGCCGAGAGTGACCTGACCATCACCGCCAAGTGCGACCTGGTTGCCGCGGCGGACGCTGACGATGGTAGTGCCGTGATACTGTTCCATGGTGGCTTCCGTGAATATGTCACGACCGTAGTTGGCGACGCCCCCGGCCGTTTCAAGCCCTTTCGTGCGCCGGGCCACACAGGCGGCGCGCCGCGCGGGCGTCTGACCAATATAGGACGCCGGGCCCTGCCCTGCCGCAGCGCCTCGTACGCCTCCCCCCAAAAGCAAAAAAGGCCATGCGTTGCCGCATGGCCCTTCCATGGCGCCCGGCGCATCACTTCAAGCGAAGCGCCGCGGCAGTCCAATCAGTCCGATCAGTCGGCATAGACGCCGGCCTTCTTGATCACCGGGGTCCACTTGTTGATTTCGGCGGTCAGGTAGTTGCGCAGCGATTCCGGCGTGGCGCGCTGTGCCGGCACCGCTTCGGCGCCCAGCTCGGCCATCTTGGCGCGGAACGCCGGGTCGGCCACGGCCTTCTGCAGTGCGGCCGACAGCTTGTCGATCACCGGCTTGGGCGTGCCCTTCGGCGCGTACATGGCGTGCCAGACCTTCACTTCCACGTTCGGCATGCCCTGCTCGGCTGCCGTCGGAACGTCCTTGAACGCTTCCACGCGTTTTGCCTGCATGGCCGCGTACGGCTTGACCGAGTGGGCCTTCAGGTGGCCGGCCAGGTTGGTGGTCTGGTCGCACAGCAGGTTGACCTGGCCGCCCAGGATATCCGTCAGCGCCGGCGCCGCGCCCTTGTATGGCACGGTGGTCAGCTCGGTCTGGATCGCGCTCTGGAACAGCAGGCCGCACAGGTGCGAGGCCGAGCCGATGCCGGCATTGGCCAGCGACAGCTTGGCGGCGTTGGCCTTGATGTACGGCAGCAATTCCTTGAAGCTGTTCGGCGCCAACTGCTTGTTGCCGACCAGGATCATCGGCACGTCGGCGATTTCACCGACCATCTCGAAGTCCTTCAGCGGATCGAAGCCCAGGTTGCGGTACAGCGCCGGGGCCGTGGCCATGCCGATATGGTGGATCAGCACGGTATGGCCGTCGTTCTTGGCCTGGGCCACCTTTTTGGCACCGATGGTGCCACCGGCGCCGCCCAGGTTTTCGATCACGATGGTCGCGCCCAGGTGCTTGGACATGATCGCGGTCAGCTCGCGCGAGACCTTGTCGGTCGGGCCGCCCGCCGAGAACGGCACCACGGCCGAAATGGGCTTGCCGCCCGGGAATTCCTGCGCGTACGCGCCTGCCGCCATGCCCATCGCGCTCACTGCCAGCGCGGCCGCGACCGTCTTTGCCACTCGTTTCATGCTCTCTTCTCCTGGTTCCTTCAATACCCGTCATGCAATGCATTGCCGCCGGCTTGGCCCCTGCTCGTGCGGGGGCGCTCTGGCGCGGTCTCACTGGCCGCGCTTGGACCATGACCGGCTGGCGCCGCTGTCCCCTGCCGTAAACCGCAAGGGCGGGGGATGATGTTAGCAACTCCAGACAATGCGCAGGTATAGGGGCTAACCCGCCTGCAATCCGCGGCATATGGCGGGAAATCCGGAAAACAGGCAGGGATCCGCCATAAAGGCACGCCTTTGCGACATGCGGCGCTACTCAACGGAAAAAACCGAGCATTTCCTCAAGTAGCGGTTCGGGGGCTTCTTCCGGGAGATAGTGCCCGCACGGCAGGGCCTTGCCGCTGACGTCGGCGGCCACCTCCTGCCACAGCCCGAGCGGCTCGAAGCAGCGCGCCACCACGCCGTGCTCGCCCCACAGCACGCGCAGCGGCAGCGCCAGCCGGCGCCCGGCCTCGCGGTCGGCGCGGTCGTGCTCCAGGTCGATGGTGGCGGACGCACGGTAGTCCTCGCACATGGCGTGCACCCGCGCCGGATCGCGCATAGCCGCCACGTAGGCGGCCATCGCGTCCGGGACGAACGGGCTCGGGCCGGCCTGGCGCAGGCCGACCAGCTTCTGCAGGTAGAACTCGGGCTCGGCGTTGATCAGCGTCTCGGGGAACGGCGCGGGCTGGATCAGGAAGAACCAGTGCCAGTAGGCCGCGGCAAAGGCCATGCTGGTGCGCTCGTACATGGCCAGCGTAGGCGCGATGTCAAGCAGCATGGCGCGGCTCACTGTGTCGGGGTGGTCGGCGCAAAGCCGGTGCGCCACGCGCGCGCCGCGGTCGTGGCCGCACAGCGCAAAGCGCGTGAAGCCGAACTTCGCCATCAGCTCGACCTGGTCCTGCGCCATGGCGCGCTTGCTGTAGCGCTCATGCCCGGCGTTGCCCGGCGGCGCCGAACTGCTGCCGTAGCCGCGCAGGTCGGTGGCGATCACGGTGAAGTGGTCGGCCAGCGTTGGCGCCACCCGGTGCCAGATCAGGTGGCTTTGCGGATGGCCGTGCAACAGCAGCAGCGGCGGGCCCGAGCCGCCCTGCACGCCGGCGATCTCGACCTCGCCGACGCGGTGCCGGAAGGGCTCGAAATTGGGGAACAGCAGCGCGCTGGCGTCGTTCAGCATGGCTTGTCTCCGCTTCTGGGTCGCTTGTCGATCATAGGCGCAAACCCCGCCATCGGCGCCGCCAGTGACCACCGTGTGCATCCCTGGACCGTTGCAACTGAATTGCAACAACCGTGGGCCTATGGTTAAATCGGCCCATGACCCGCATTAGCCCGGACGGCCCGGCCCCTGGACCGGCGCCCGCCATACTCGAAGCCGCCCACGAGCGCCTGCGCCAGCTGGGCGCGCGCGTGACGCAGCCGCGGCTGTGCATCCTGGCCTGCCTGATCGGCAGTGACGAAGCGCTGACCCACCAGGCCGTGATCGACCGGCTGCCCGAGCAGGGCGAGACCATCGACCGCGTCACCGTGTACCGCGTGCTGGACTGGCTGGTAGAGCAAGGCGTGGCGCAGAAGCGGGCCGGCAACGACCGCGTGTTCCGCTTCACCCTGGTCGAGCACGAGGCCGCGCGCGCGCAGGAACATCGCCAGCACAGCCATTTCCACTGCACCCGCTGCGACCGCACTTTCTGCCTGGACGACGCCAGCATCCCGGCCCCGCCGGCCGCGCCGCGCGTGCCCAGCGGCTTTGCCATCGAACATGTCGAACTGACCGTGAACGGCGTCTGCGCCGAGTGCGGCAAGCGTACGCCCGCGGCGCACTGACCGGTCCCATAATTTCCCGGAGAACAAGCAATGTCCAAACTGACCCCGGTCACGATCCTGACCGGCTTCCTCGGCAGCGGCAAGACCACCCTGCTCAAGCGCATCCTGAACGAGCAGCACGGCATGAAGATCGCCGTGATCGAGAATGAGTTCGGCGAGGAAAACATCGACAACGAGATCCTGGTGCAGGACGGCCGCGAGCAGATCGTGCAGATGAGCAATGGCTGCATCTGCTGCACCATCCGCGGCGACCTGGTGCAGGCGCTGTCCGGGCTGCTGACGCGCCGCGATGCCGGCGAGATCGACTTCGACCGCGTGGTGATCGAGACCACCGGCGTGGCCAACCCCGGCCCCGTGGCGCAGACCTTCTTCATGGACGAGGAAATCGCGTCGCGCTACCTGCTCGACGCGGTGATCACGCTGGTCGATGCCAAGCACGCGCACCTGCAGCTGGACAAGCAGGAAGAGGCGCAGCGCCAGGTGGGCTTTGCCGATGCCATCTTCATCACCAAGTCCGACCTGGTCGGCAAGGACGACGTGGCCGATCTGCGCCATCGCCTGCTGCACATGAACCCGCGCGCACCGATCCGCACGGCCGATTTCGGCGAGACGCCGATCGAGACCATCTTCGACCTGCGCGGCTTCAACCTGAACGAGAAGCTGGAACTGGACCCCGAGTTCCTGCGCGCCGACGAGCATGATCACGACCACGATCATGACCACGAGCACGGCGAGCAGTGCGGCGCCGACTGCGGCCACGATCACGATCACGATCACGATCACGATCACGATCACGATCACGACCACGGCCACCACCATGGCCACGGGCACGACCACCACCATCACCACCACCATACCGACCGCATCGCGTCGTTCGTCTTCCGCAGCGACAAGCCCTTCCACTACGGCAAGCTGGAGGAATTCCTGTCGGGGATCCTGGCGGTGTACGGGGAAAAACTGCTGCGCTACAAGGGCGTACTATATATGGAGGGCGTGGACCGGAAAGTCGTGTTCCAGGGCGTCCACCAGTTGATGGGCAGCGATATCGGCGCCAAGTGGGATGACGAGACGCCGGGCACCAAGATGGTATTTATCGGCGTTGACCTGCCGCGGGACGCCATCCTCAAGGGCCTGCAGAACTGCCTGGCCTGAGTGCACGGGCCGCCGCACGCGCGGCCCTGCCTTCCGACGCCGCCTTACGGCCACCCCCGTTCGGGGTACCGGGGAAATACCGAAGTGCTGGCTGGCTTTCCCCCGTATCTCGGAAAAATTTGTTCAAGTACAATAGGCCGGATTTGATACCGGTGGCGCACCTTTTTTCCGCTGCCGGGATCGAAGTCCACTGAACAGTGGACTGCAGGGCGGCGGATTTGTCGTCAGCATGAGGCAGGCCGCCGGGCAGGTGCGGTCGCAGTGCTTCGTGCGGAGACCGCCTTTCCGCTTGGGGTACCCCGGCACGCGCCGTCACTGACTGACGCGAGAGAGAGGTGTCCCATGACAGCCGCAACGAAGACGAAAGAAAGCCGCAGCAAGACAGGTAGTGCCGCGGCAGAGACGCTCAAGGCGCAGCCTGTGAAGGCCGCGCCCGCTCCCCGCGGCAGTACGGCGAACGCCGAAGCGGGCGCAACGAAGGGAGGCCCGCGAAGCAGCAAGACTGCAGCCAGCCAGAGTGAAACGACCGTGGCGCGCAAGCGCACGGACAGCGAATCCGAGCGGACCCAGACGCCGCCGGCCGCCTCAACAAGAGAATCAGCAGCAACCATGAGCAGCAACAAACTTCTGACTGAAGCTGAAATCCTGAAGATGAGCGACAAGGATTACATGAACGAAGCGCAGCTCGCCTTCTTCAAGAATCGCCTTGAGCAGCTGCGTGACGAAATCCTGAAGAACGCTGACCAGACCACGGAACACCTGCGCGAAACGGTCATCGTGCCGGATCCGGCCGACCGCGCCACCATCGAGGAAGAGCATGCGCTGGAACTGCGCACGCGCGACCGAGAGCGCAAGCTGCTGAAGAAGGTCGAGCAGTCGCTGCAGCGCATCGAGTCCGGCGACTACGGCTGGTGCGAGGAAACCGGCGAGCCGATCGGCGTTCCGCGCCTGCTGGCCCGGCCCACCGCGACGCTGTCGCTGGAAGCGCAGCAGCGCCGCGAACTGCGCCAGAAGCTGTTCGGGGACTGAAGCCCGGCACTTAAGCCGGGCGCGCCGGCATGGCCGGCGCAGCCGCGACACGACGGCCCGGTTTATCCGGGCCGTTTGCATTGCTGGCCGCGCGCCTGGTGCCGCAGCACTTGTCGTGGCGCGGCCACGGCCTACCATGGTGAGAATCGTCCCGCTGTCGCCGGGCGGGGCTTTCTGGTAAATTCGCAACTTTGTTGCAACAACCGGATGCGTGCCTGTCTGGGCCCCTGCTTGGGCCGCCTGTTCGCCGCCTGTTCGCCGCCTGTTCGCCGCCGGTTCGCCACCTTTCCGCTCTCCTGCCATGGCTGATCGCCTGCCCGTCACCGTGCTGTCCGGCTTTACCGGCGCCGGCAAGACCACGCTGCTGAACCACCTGCTTGCGCAAGGCGCCGGCGGGCGCGTGGCGGTGCTGGTCTGCGGCGCGCAGGACGGCCAGACGCTGGCGCCGCTGCCGCCCGGCTGCGAGGCCACGGTGCTGCCGGATGCGGACACGCTGATGGCCGAAACCGCGCGGCTGGCCGCGCAGGCGCGCTTCGATGCGCTGCTGGTCGAGGCCGAAGGCCGGGACGACCCGCTCGCGATCGCGGAGGGTTTCCTGTTCGAGGCCGAGCACGGCGCCGGTCCCGATGCCGCGCTGCAGCCCGACACGCTGGTGACGGTGGTCGACGCCGCCACCTTCCTCGCCGACCTCAACGAAGCCGATTTCCTGGCCGACCGCGGCCTGGCGCAGGGGCCGGAAGACGACCGCACCGTCGCGGAAGTGCTGGCCGCGCAGGTCGAGTTCTGCGACGTCATCGTGCTGAACAAGACCGACCTCGCCAGCGCCGATGAACTGGCGCGGCTGCGCGCGGTGCTGCATGCGCTGAACCCGCGCGCCGGGATCGTCGAGGCCAGTTTCGGCAACGTGCCGCCGCAGCGCGTGTCCGGCACCGGCCGCTTCGACTTCGCCGCCGCCGCGGATGCTCCCGGCTGGCTGGCTGCTCTGCGGGGCATGGCGGCGGAGCCGGACAGCGGCGTGTCGACGCTGGTGTACCGGCGCCGCCGGCCGTTCCATCCGCAGCGCTTTGCCGACCTGATCCATACCGAATGGCTGCGCGAACACGGCAACGTGCTGCGCTCCAAGGGCCTGTTCTGGCTGGCCAGCCGCATGGACACCGCCGGCGACTGGAACCAGGCCGGCGGCGTGTGCCGCCACGGCGGCGCCGGCGCCTGGTGGTCGGCGCTGGACCCGGCCGAATGGCCGACCGATGACGCGGACCGTGCCGGGATCGAGGCCGACATGCAGGTCGACGGCGCGCCGGCACCCTTTGGCGACCGCCGCCAGGAACTGGTGCTGATCGGCGTGGACCTGGACGCTGCTGCGCTGGCGGCGCGGCTCGATGCCTGCCTGCTGGACGATGCCGAGATGGCAGCGGGCACGCAGGCGTGGGCGGACTACGCGGATCCGTTCCCGGCGTGGGTCGACGAACTGGACGACGACCACGACCATGGCCATGACCACGATCATGACCATGGCGACGATTGCGGCTGCGGCGCGCCGCACGATCCCCATGCGCACTGACTGGTTCGCCCGCCTGCGCGCGCACGGTCCGGGCTTGTGGCTCGCGCTGTGGCTGGCGCTATGCCTGCTGCTGGCGCAGCATGCCGGGCTGACCCACCGCATTGTGCACGGCGGGCTGGCGGCGGTCAGCACAGCCGCGTCGGCCACGTTGGCCACGTCGGCTGGGGCCGACGGCAGCACCGACGCCGATACCGATTCCCACCCACTGGCGCAGAAATTCAGCGGCCACTCCTGCGTGCTGTTCGACGGCGCCACGGTGGCCGACACGCTGTGCGGCAAGCTGCCGCTGCCGCGGCTCGCGTTCGGCAAGCCGGTCAAGCCGGCCAACCTCGCCTGGCGCTGGCCCGATCTCCCCGCCGCACACCCCTTCCATTCGCGCGCGCCACCGGCGCCGGCCATCGCCCTCGCCTGATCCGGGACGCGGCCATCGCCGCGTGCCCGGCTTTCGAATTTTCCTGAGCTGAACACCTGCCGCCTGCCTGGTGCGGCCGTCCCCTATGGGATGGCACGCGCCCTGCCGCGCCCTGCAGCCGTGCCCAGCCCGGGGCTGATTGCCACTGCTTCGTTACGCGCACCATGTCCCCACAGAACTTCCCGAAAAACAGCGCCCCCCGCCTGACCCCGCTTGCGGCCATTGCTGCCTCCCTGACTGCCTCGCTTGCTGCCCTGGCGGCACCCGCGCACGCGCAGACCGCCACGCCTGCGGCCGCTGCCGAGACCGCCCCTGCCACCGCCACCGGCACGCTGCGCGAAGTCGTCGTCACCGCCAACCCGCTCGGCAGCGAACTGAACGACATGGTCGCGCCCGTTTCGACGCTGGGTGGCGACGCGCTGGCCGTGCGCCAGGCCAGCACGCTGGGCGAGACGCTCGACAAGATGCCCGGCGTGTCGTCGACGTATTTCGGCCCCAATGCCAGCCGTCCGGTGATTCGCGGCCTGGATGGCGACCGCATCAAGGTGCTGCAGAACGGCGGCAGCACCGTCGACGCCTCGACTCTCTCCTATGACCATGCAGTAGCGCTGGATCCGCTGGTGGCCGAGCGCATCGAGGTGGTACGCGGCCCGGCGGCGCTGATGTACGGCGGCAATGCTATCGGCGGCGTGGTCAACGTGATCGACAACCGTATCCCCAAAGAGCCGATCGAAGGCGTCGGCGGCGCCGTGGATGCCAGCGGCACCATCGGCGGCGACGAGGCCCGCAATGCCAGCGCGCTGATCGAGGCCGGCAACGGCCAGTTCGCGGTCCATGCCGATGCCTTCGCGCGCAAGACCAGCGACCTGCGCATTCCCGGCTACGCCCGCAGCGACCGCCTGCGCGCCGCCGAGCCGTTGCCCGAGGGCGAAAGCGAGGCCTACGGCCGCCTGCCCAACACCAGCGCCGATCAGCAGGGCGGCTCGCTGGGCGGCTCCTACACCTGGGCCGACGGCTTCATCGGCGCCAACTACAGCGCCTACCGCAATGACTACGGCACGCCCGCCGAGGAGGACGTGCGGCTGAAGATGAAGCAGGACCGCTTCGCGCTGGAAGGCGAGGCGCGCAGCCTGGCCGGCAGTACCGGCGGCTGGATCGAATCGGTCAAGGGCAAGTTCAGCTACACCGACTACGAGCACAAGGAGATCGAAGGCGGCGAGACCGGCACGATCTTCAAGAACCGCGGCTGGGACGCGCGCTTCGAGGCCAAGCACGCCAAAATCGGCAACATGACGGGCGTGATCGGCACGCAGTTCGGCCATACCGATTTCTCCGCGCTGGGCGAGGAAGCGTTCGTGCCGAGCACCAATACCGACAACGCCGCGCTGTTCCTGTTCGAAGAGCTGCCACTGACCGCGTCGGGCGACCTCAAGCTCAACTTCGGTGGCCGGCTCGACCACAGCAGCATCAAGGCCAGCGCCAACGGCAACGACCGCTTTGCCGACGCCAACCGCAACTTCAACGCGACCAGCGCTTCGGCCGGCCTGCTGTACAAGGTCAGCCCGGCGTGGTCGCTGACCAGCAACCTGTCCTACACGGAGCGCGCGCCGACCTTCTACGAGCTGTACGCCAACGGCCCGCACGTGGCCACCGGCTCGTGGGAGGTGGGCGACCCCAACGCCAACAAGGAACGCGCCACCTCGATCGACCTGGGCGCGCGCTTCAAGTCGGGGGCGCACAGCGCGAGCGTATCGGGCTACTACAGCCGCTTTGCCAACTACCTGGCGCTGTCGGCCACGGGCCGCGCGCGCGACGAGGCGGGCGACGTGGTCGCCCCGGGCAGCCCGGATTCACTGCCGGAATTCCAGTACCTGGGCGTGCCGGCCACGCTGTATGGTTTCGAGGCCGAAGGCAAGACGCGGCTGCTGCAGAAGATGCTGACCAGCAGCGACACACTCGATTTCGAGGCCCGCGCCGACTACGTACGCGGCGAGAACCGCGACACCGGCGAGCCGCTGCCGCGGCTGGCACCGCTGCGGCTGGGCGGCGCGCTGGTGTATGGCGCGGGTCCGTGGGGCGCGCGCGTGGATGTCACGTACGCGGCCAAGCAGACGCGCGTCCCGGCCAACGACACGCCGACCGATGCCTATACGCTGCTGAGCCTGGCGCTGACCTACAAGTTCAAGGTGGCCGGGACGCAGACGCTGGTGTATTTGCGCGGGGATAACCTGACCAACCAGGATGCGCGCAATGCGACGTCGATCCTGCGGGATATCGCACCGCTGGCGGGCAGGAGCGTGAAGTTGGGGTTCAGGACGTCGTTCTGAGGCCGCGTGGTGGCTTAGCGGCTGGCGGGACTTCGTTGAGGCGCCGGCCCTGCAACCATCTCAATCCTTGTTCACCACCCACTCCCCCTCCACCGCCAGTGCCCCGACGCCCGCCAGCGCCCGCACCGTCTGCGCGGAAATCTGCGCCATCTCCTGCTGCGGCATGAACCGGTCGCGTATCCGCACCATCAACGGCGCCTCCGCCATCCACCGCGCCAGTTCCCCCTGCGTCATCCGCTGCTGCTCCAGCAGCTTGAACTTCACCAGCACCTTGACCGCATGGCTGGCATTGCGCGCGGGATCGGCGCTCAGGTGGCGCAGCCGCGCGGTCGCGCGCTCGACCGCGGCATCGACGTCGGTGAACATACGGCCGTGGCCGGGAATCACCAGCCGCGCATCGAGTTCCGCGATGCGCGCCAGCACCGCCGCCTGCTCGGTGAAGCCGCTTTCGCCTTCCAATTCGGGAAAGATCACGCCGAAGCCGTTTTCCCACAACGCATCGCCGGAAATCAGGATGCGTGGCCCCGGTGCGAACAGCATCACCGCATGCGGGTCATGGCCTGGCGCGGCCACGACCTGCCAGTCGATGCCGCCCAGCGTCACCGCGTCGCCATCGTGCAGCACGCTGTCGAAGCCGAAGCGGTCGCACTGCTGCCCGGTGGCACGATAGGTGAGCGCCTCGGTATCCCACGCGGCCACGGCCGCGGCTTCGGCTGCCGGAATTGCGGTGCGCGGCTGCCAGCGCGCTTGCAGCGCGGCGTTGCCGCCACAGTGATCGGAGTGCAGGTGCGTGTTGAGGATGCGCGCCAGTGGACGGTCCTGCAGCGCGGACGCAACCAGCGCCACGGTCTGGGGCGCATGCGTGACGTAGCCGGTGTCGACCAGTGCGGTATCGTCGCCATCGACGAACAGGATGTTGTTGGCCGACAGCCACCCGCGCTCGAACACGCGCATGGTCTCGGGCAACGTGGGCATCGATGCTTCGCTCAAGAGGGTGTCTCCTCGCCCGCCAGCCAGGCGGCGCGCCCGGGCAGTTGCGCCCAGGTGCGGCGCTTGTCTTCGTCGCTGGCCGACGACCAGCCGGCGATCTCTTCGATAGTGCGCAGGCAGCCCTCGCAGTAGCCACTGGCCGCGTCCATGCGGCAGACGTTGCGGCACGGCGAGGGCACCGGCGTTTCCAGCCGTTCGGCCTGTGCCGCGAGTTCCGCGGCCAATGCCGCAAGCGTGGCTGGCGCGCGCGTTTCAGGCATGCTTCTGCTGGCGCGCGGCCTTGGCCGCCACCTTCTCGTTGAAGCGGCCCGCGTCGATCAGGTGGCGCTCGTGCACGCCTTCGGAAATCTTGTCCTCACCGTCCCAGGCGCTCAGTTCAAAGCGCAGGCGGCGGCCGTCCACCTCGACCAGCTGGCCCTTGACCGTCACCGTCATGCCCGGCGGCGTCGGCGCCAGGTGCGAGAAGCTGACCAGCGTGCCGAGCGACTGCTCGCGCGGCCAGTCAAGGTATTCGCGCAACATCTGCAGGCAGGCGCATTCCATGATGCCGACCAGGTAGCCGGTGGCCAGCACGTCGGGCATCTCCGGGCAGCCGGGGATATCGTCATACAGCCGCGGCACAGTGGCCTTGGGGGGCACCGTGTATTGCCAGCTGAAGGTCAGCCCTGGTCGCAGCTCAGATGGCTGCGCAGATGGCACCCCGGCGCTCATGCCGGCGCTCATGCCGGCGCTCATGCCGGCGCTCCCGCGGCCACGTCGGCAACTTCCGCGCCGGTCATCTGCTGCAGTTGCTGCGGCGTCAGGTTGAACACCGCATGCGGATGGCCGGCGGCGGCCCACAGGCTGTCGTAGCGGAACAGGTCCTGGTCGAGCAGCATCACCGGCGTGACCGCATGGCCGATCGGGCAGACGCCGCCGATGGCATAGCCGGTCTTCTCGCGCACGAAACGCGCATCGGCCTTGCCCAGCGCACCGACGCGCGCGGCCACCTTGGCCTCGTCGACGCGGTTGCTGCCGCTGGCGATCACCAGCACCGGCGCATCGTCCTCGACGCGGCGGAAGATGATCGACTTGGCGATCTCCGCCACGCTGCAGCCCAGCCCCGCCGCCGCTTCTGCGGAGGTCTTGCCGGTGGCGGGCAGCATCACCACCGGGCAGTCGTGGCCGAGCCCGGCCAGCAGGTCCGCCACGCGCTGCGCGGATTCGGGCAGCGCTTCGTTACTTGCCGTCATGGGTTCTTCCTGTCGTGTGTTCAGAGGTCCGGGCTCAGGCGCAGGCGGGCGCCGCATCGCTGGCGGCGGCCCATTTGGTCAGTAGCGCCCGCCCGACGCGAGAGCTGTTGGCGCGGCCGATCGCCTGCGAGATGTAGTCGCCCGTGCGCACCACCGCTTCCAGGTCGATGCCGGTATGGATGCCCATGCCGTGCAGCATGTACAGCACGTCTTCGGTGGCCACGTTGCCGGTCGCGCCCTTGGCATACGGGCAGCCGCCCAACCCGGCGACCGAGGCGTGGAAGATCGAGATGCCCACTTCCAGGCTGGCCAGGATATTGGACAGCGCCTGGCCGTAGGTATCGTGGAAATGGCCCGAGAGCCGGTCCAGCGCGAACTCCGCGGCGGCCGCCCGCATCACTTCCTGCACGCGCACCGGCGTGCCCACGCCGATGGTGTCGGCAATATCGATCTCGTCGCAGCCCAGCTCGCGCATGCGGCGCACCACGTCGACCACCGCGCTGACCGGGACCTCGCCCTGGTAGGGGCAGCCCAGCGCGCACGAGATGCTGCCGCGCAGGCGCACGCCCTTCTCTTTTGCGGCGGCGGCGACCGGCTCGAAGCGCTGGATCGACTCGGCGATCGAGCAGTTGATGTTCTTCTGCGAGAACGCTTCGCTGGCGGCGCCGAAGATCACCACCTCGTCGGCGCCGGCCGCGACGGCGCCTTCGAAGCCTTTCATGTTCGGCGTCAGCACCGAATACAGCGTGCCGGGCCGGCGCTGGATGCGGGCCATCACATCCGCGCCGTCGGCCATCTGCGGCACCCACTTGGGCGAGACGAACGAGGCGGCCTCGATATTGACGAAGCCGGCGTCGGTCAGCTGGTTGACCAGCGCGACCTTGACGTCGGTCGGCACCATGGCTTTTTCATTCTGCAGGCCGTCGCGCGGGCCGACTTCGACGATCTTCACGTAGTTCGGGATGGTCATGGCCGTCTCCTGTCTGTTATTCATTGTGGGGTGCCGTGGCGCTCAGTACCCGCGCTGCAGGTCGACCACGCCGGCGATGGGCTGGCCCGCGCGCAGCGCGCGGATCTTGCCGGCGATCTGGGCGATGCTGTCCTCGCGCAGCGTCAGCGCCGAGATATGCGGTGTCACCGTGATGCGCGGCTCCTGCCAGAACGGATGATCCTCCGGCAGCGGCTCGGTGCGGAACACGTCGAGTGTGGCGCCCGCAAGCTGGCCCGACTGCACAGCGGCCACAAGGTCTTCCTCGACCAGGTGCTGGCCGCGCGCCACGTTGATCACATAGGCGCCCTGCGCCAGCCGCGCGAACAGGCCGGCATTCAGGATGTTCTCGGTCTGCGGTGTCAGCGGCAGCACATTGACCAGCACGCGCAGGCCGTTCAGGAACGGCGCCTGGCCCGCATCGCCGTAGAACCCGCTGACACCTTCGATCGCCCGCGCGGTGCGGCTCCAGCCGCGCACCGGAAAGCCGAAGCCGGCCAGCGTGCGGGCGATATGTGTGCCGAGCGTGCCCACGCCCATCACGCCGATGGTGAAGTCGGCGCGGCGATGCGGCTTGAGGAATTTCCAGTGGCCGGCGCGCTCCTGCGCCTCATAGGCGTCGAGCTTGCGAAAATAGCGCAGCACCGCATGTGTGACGTACTCTGCCATCTGGGCGGCCATGCCGGCATCGTCCAGCCGCACGATCGGCACGCCGGCGGGCAGCGCATCGGGTGCTTCGTCGCGCAGCCGCAGGATGCCGTCGACGCCGGCGCCGAGATTGAAGACCGCCTTCAGGTCGGTGCGGCCGCGCAGCATTTCCACCGGCGGGCGCCAGACCACGGCGTAGTCGGCTGGCTTGCCGCGGCTGTCCTCCCAGGTCTGGCATTCGGCTTCGGGCAGGGCCTCGGCAAAGCCTTCGATCCACGGGTCATAGCGGCCGTCGGGGACGTACAACTGCAACTTCATCTTGTCTCCAGGGGATGTTGCTGGGGCGGGGCGTGCAACGGGGCGTCCTATTGCTGTTTTCCCGTGCGCGGGATCGACGGCGGGCGTTGATCGCTCAAAAGGCTATTTTGGCAGAGGAATGCGATCGGGGGTCAGGCCCTCGGGCCGGTCCCCGTCCGCCCGCGCCACTTACTTGCCCTCGAACGCCAGCAATTGCGCCCCTTCGGCCACCTGCTCGCCCACTCCGTAGAGCACTTCGCTGACCACGCCATCTGCCGGCGCGCTGATGGTGTGCTCCATCTTCATCGCCTCCATCACCAGCAGCGGTGTGCCGCGCGTGACCGTGCTGCCCGCCTCGACCATCACCGCGATGACCTTGCCGGGCATCGGCGCGGTCAGCTTGCCGCCCTCGCTCTCGGATTCGCCGGCATGGGCCAGCGGGTCGAGCCACGCCAGCGCGACATGCCGTCCGGCATAGAACACATGGAAGGTTTCGCCGTCACTGTGCACCTGCCCATGCGCACGGCGGGTGCCGAGGTTGACGCGCAGGTCGTCGGCCTGGCAGGTGCTGGCGAAGGGCGCGGCCTGGTCGGCGTAGATCAGCGTGCTGCCGCGCGCATTGGTGTTCAGCGTCACGTCGAGCACATGGTCGCCGTAGCCGAAGCGCAGCTGGCGCGAGACGCCGCCATTGAGCCGCCACGCCCCGCCGTGGGTCCACGGCGAGTGCGGATCGGCGGCGTCGATGCGCAGTTCGCGCGCCTCGCGGTCCAGCAGCGCGGCCACGGCCAGCGCGATGATTTCCATGCCAACCGGCGCCGGCGGCGGGAACAGAGTCTTCTCGTTGCGCTCGATCAGTCCGGTATCGAGGTCGGCGGTGCGGAACGCTTCCGACTTCACCAGCCGCTGCAG
>NZ_JAGIQA010000033.1 GCF_017814975.1 Cupriavidus consociatus | reverse complement strand
CGCATGCGCGGGGATAACGGGGTTTAGACTGCCACCACCGGGTGACGCAGCTCACCGATGCCTTCCACCGTGGCCACCACGGTGTCGCCAGGCCACAGCCACTCCTGCGGGGTGCGGCCGGCGCCCACGCCATCCGGCGTGCCGGTGGCGATGATGTCGCCGGGTTCCAGCGCCATGCCCTTGCTGATGTCCGCGATCAGCGCGGGCACCTTGAACAGCATGTGGCGGGTGTTGGAGCTTTGCTTGGTCACGCCGTTGACGGTCAGCGACAGGTCCAGCGCGTGCGGGTCGGGGATCTCGTCCACGGTGACGATGACGGGTCCGAACGGGGCGTAGGTGTCCTGGCCCTTGGAATAGATCCACTGGCCGGCGCGGCGGCAGTCGCGCGCCGAGATGTCGATCATCACGCTGTAGCCGAACACATAGTTGAGGGCATCGGCTTCCTTCACGCCCTTGCCGCGCGTGCCGATGACAACGGCCAGCTCGACCTCCCAGTCCATCTGCCCGGTGATTTCCTTGTTGTGCTCGATGGCGTCGCCCGGACCGATGACGGTGGTGGGGGGCTTGGAGAAGATCACCGGCTCCTTCGGCAGCTCCTTGGAGGTGTCCAGGCTACGGCTGGATTCGGCCACGTGCTCGACGTAGTTCAGGCCGATGCCCCAGATGTTCTTGCGCGGGCGCGGGATCGGCGCCAGCAGCTTCACGTTGGAGGCCGGCACGGCCACCCCGAACGGCAGCTTGCCGCGATATTCGTTCAGCAGCACGCTGGTGGAGCGGACCGCTTCGGGACCCAGGTCAATGAACTCGAGCATGGTCGAGGGGATGCTCACGCCGACGGCAGCGCCGAAGCGGGCGAGGTCAACGACATTGCCGTCGACGATGGCACCCAGTCGGGCGGCGGCAGCAACTTCAGCGCGATAGGTTACGAGACGCATTTTTCGAAAACTCCGAGAATGGGCCGCATACGATGCGGCGATATAGCCTGGAAGACAGGGCCTGGAAAACAGGTATTGATGACCTTCAAAGGACGGCTTGATGTCCGTCGTTTTCTGCCAACGCCTGCTCGCGGTACAGGCCCAGCGACTGCATCACCGGCAGGTCGTTGAAGCAGAACAGCACGGCGTCATCGCTGGCCGACGCGTTGGCGTGCTCGTGGAAGGCCCACGACGGCACGCAGAAGATGTCGCGCTCGGTCCAGTCAAAGCGCTGGCCGTTGATGATGGAGTAGCCGCTGCCCTTGGCCACCTGGTAGATGAAGCTGCCGGTGTGGCGGTGGGCCCTGGTGGCTTCGCCTGGCCGCAGCAGCTGCATGCTGGCGCCAATGGTAGGCATCACCGGGCCGCCGGTAACCGGGTTGATGTAGTGCATCAGAACGCCGTCGAAGGGGCTGCCTTCAGTGACCTTGCTGTGGCGTACCAGCGCCTCATAGGTCGGCGCCCATTCGTACTTGAACAGCGGCGAGTACGGTTTGCTCCAGTTGCCATCGTGCGGGCGCAGGCCCTTGCCGCCCCAGATCGCCGGCATGTCGTCGACGGCGTGGGTGACGGCCTGCTGCAGGTCCGGGTGCACCGCATAGAAGCCGGCTTCCAATGCGTTGACCAGCGGGATGTCAAGGCCATCCTGCCAGATGCACGTTGTCCCCTCCGCAGAGACGCCGTGCTCGTGCCAGGTGCCGTTTGGCGTCAGCACGAAGTCGTTGGCGTTCAGCGTCATCTTGTGGCCGTCGACGATGGTGTAGGCACCGCGGCCTTCCATGATGAAGCGCAGCGCCGACGACGAATGGGCGTGGGCAGAGGCGGCTTCGCCGGGATGCATGACCTGCAGCCCGGAATAGAGCCAGCCGACCGCGGCAGACACGTCCTGCCGGCCAGGATTGTTCAGGTAGACCACTCGGCGGCCAGCCTTCTCCGGCGTTACCAGGTCGACGGAGCGCAGAACGTGCTCGCGCAGGTCACGGAAGCGCCACAGCACCGGCACGGACTCCGACTTTGGCTGCCACGGCTCGATCTTGTTTGCCACCGTCCAGAGCGCGCCGGTCTTGAGCGCGGCGAGCTCCTTGTAGTAGGCGACCAGCTCGGGCGTGTCTTCCACGTCGGCGCGGCCGGCTACGCTTTCGCGGTAGGTGTCATACGAGGTATTCGACATTGTCATCCTCTCCTTTGTGTATTCGTCCTCCCCTGCGACGGGGGAGGGTAAGGACACTGATCAAACACCTGCCGCCGCACGGCGGAGGTTGCGCTCCAGCTGGTCCTTCGCGAGCTGATATTGCTTCGGCCATTCGACGCTGCGGTAGCCGAGCTTCGCGGTCTCGTGCAGCAACCACGCCGGATCGGCCAGGTGCGGGCGGGAGATGGCGCACAGGTCCGCCCGGCCCGACGCGATGATCCCGTTGACCTGGTCGGCATCGGTGATGGCCCCAACGGCGATCGTGGGCACGCCTGCCTCGTTGCGCACGCGGTCGGCGAAGGGCGTCTGGAACATGCGGCCGTACACCGGTTTCTGGTCGGGGGTCACTTCGCCCGACGAGCAGTCGATGACGTCGGCTCCGGCGTCCTTGAGCAGGCGCGCGATTTCGACGGCGTCGTCAGCACTGTTACCCCCTTCGACCCAGTCCGTGGCAGAAATGCGCACGGACAGAGGCTTTTCCTGCGGCCATGCTGACCGCACCGCGCGCAGCACTTCGAGAGGGAAGGCCATGCGGTGTTCAAGCGTGCCGCCGTACTCGTCGGTGCGTCGGTTGGTCACCGGCGAGATAAAGCTCGACAGGAGGTAGCCGTGGCCGGCCTGGAGCTCCAGCCAGTCGAAGCCCGCCGCTGCAGCGCGCCGTGCGGCGGCAACGAAGTCATCGCGCACGCGGTCCATCTCCTCGCGGGTCAGGGCGCGTGGCGTCTGCGAAATGCCCGGCAGATACGGTAGCGCCGATGCCGAGACCAGCGACCAGTTTCTTTCCGCCAGCGGGTGATCTGCCTGTTCCCAGCCGAGCTGGGTAGAGCCGCGACGGCCGGCATGGCCAATCTGCACGCCGATGCGCGCGCTGGAGTGTTCATGAACGAAGCCGACGATGCCGGCGAATGCCGCGGCCTGCTGGTCATTCCACAGGCCCGGGCAACCCGGTGTGATGCGGCCTTCCGGCGACACCGCCGTCATTTCCACCATCACCAGGCCGGCACCGCCCAGTGCGCGGCTGCCAAGGTGCACCATGTGGAAATTGCCCGGCACGCCCAGCTGACACGAGTACATGGCGGTGGGCGACACCACCACGCGGTTCTTCAGCGCCACGCCGCGGACGGTGTAAGGCGTCAGGGCCGGCGGCACATCGGCGGCTTCAGCGCCGGCGCGCCCGGCCAGCCAGGCTTCATAGCCTTCCAGCCAAGCCCGATCTCGCACGCGCAGGTTCTCGTGCGAGATGCGCTGTGAGCGCGTCAGAAGCGAATAGGCGAACTGCTCCGGCTCGAGGTTCTCGTAGCGCCTGACGTTCTCGAACCATTCTGTGGAGTTGCGCGCGGCGTTCTGGATCTTCAGCACTTCGACCGAGCGCACGGCTTCGTACTGCTGCAAGGCGTCTTCCAGCGAACCATCCACGCGCTTGATGGTGCGGGCCAGTTCGATGGCATCCTCCAGCGCCAGCTTGGTGCCGGAGCCGATCGAAAAGTGCGCAGTGTGCGCGGCATCGCCCATCAGCACCACCGGGATTTTCTTCTCTGCGCCGTTGTTGCCGGCCAATGTGTTCCAGTGCACCCACTTGTCGCAGATCACGCGCGGGAACTGGATCCAGATCGCCGAGCCGCGCAGGTGCGAGGCGTTGCTGATCAGGGGATTTCCGTCCAGGTAGGGCGCGAACAGCTTCTCGCAATAGGCGATGCCTTCTTCCTGGCTCATCTGGTCGAGGCCTGCGGCCTTCCAGGTGTCTTCCGGCGTCTCGACAATGAAAGTCGAGGTACCGTCCTCGAAGCGGTAGGCGTGAGCCTGGAACCAGCCGTGCTCGGTCGGCACGAAGATGAAGTTGAAGGCGTCGAACACCTTCTTCGTGCCCAGCCAGACAAAGCGGCACTTGCGGGTGTCGATGTCGGGGCGGAACGTGTCCGCATAGCGCTTGCGCACCACGCTGTTCAGGCCGTCCGAAGCCAGCACGAGGTCGGCATTGTATTTGAGCGCGATAGCCTGGTCGTCCTCGACGTTGGTCTCGAACACCAGTTCCACGCCAACTTCCTCGCATCGCGCCTGAAGGATGTTGAGCAGGCGCTTGCGGCCGATGCCGATAAAGCCATGGCCACCGCTGCGCACAGCCTGGTCCTTGAAGTGGACTTCGACGTCATCCCAGCGGTTGAAGGCATCACCGATGGTTTCGGCTGACACCGGGTCGGCATCCCGCAGGTTCTCCAGGGTAGCGTCGGAGAACACCACGCCCCACCCAAAGGTGTCGTAGGGACGATTGCGCTCCACCACCACGACCTTGTTGGCGGGATCCTGCAGTTTCATCAACAGGCCGAAATACAAGCCGGCGGGGCCACCGCCAATACACACAATATTCATGGCTGCTTCCAATCAGGTTATTACTCGAGCCTTCGACACCCGCGCCGCGGGTACGGCGGCATTCACACCGTGGTTTCGGGATAAGACCGACCTGCCGGGGCGGAAGTCGCTCCGCTCCGGGGGGCCGACTCGTTGGATGCCCCTTTCTCTGGGCAGGCAGGGGCAGGCCCGCGTTCCATGGCGGCGCGCAGGTCATTGGGCACCGGGATTGCCAGGTGCGTGTCCAGCGAGGTCATCACGATGGTCTGGGTTGCCGTCATGCGCACCTCGCCGCCTGCATCCGTGCAGCGCCAGGCCAGCGTGATTGACTTGCCGCCGACGCGCACGACCTCCAGCTCCAGCCAGACCTGGTCGCCAAAGCGGCTGATTGCCTTGAAGTCCACCTCCAGGTGCACAGTCGGCATGCCCAGTCGGCGTGCGCCGATGACCCCGTGGTAGCCGTCCGGCACCAAGGTGTCGACCCATCGTTCGATCAGGTCGTTGAACAGCACGAAGTACTGCGGGTAGAAGACAATGCCGGCCGGATCGCATTCGGAAAAATGGATCTTGTGCTGGCGCTTGAAGACGTGCGCGGTGGTCATGGTCTGCAGTTTCTCGCTATGAGTGGGGCCGGGAACGGTCAAGCCAGCGCGTGGCGCGCCAGCGCTTCCTTCAGCTTCCTGCCGTGCTCGTCGGCGAGCGCGGCTTCGCGCAGCTCGCGCAGCGTTGCCGGGGCCATGCGAGCACCCGCCCGCTCCACGGCGCCCATCAGGGCCTGATAGTTGGTCAAGCCGCGCACGTGGGTGTCGCTGTAGCCTTTCACCAAACGCTGGCACTGCACCACTTCCAAAGCCAGCGCCGGGTTAAGGCGCGCGGCGGCGAGCACGTGGCTCAGCCACCCTTCGATGCGCTCGGTTTCCAGCGCAAAGCGCAGCGTGCCGCGGCGGATGCAGCGCAGCCTGGCTACCGCCCACAAGGTCAGGTAGCCGCGCAGCGAACTGGTGGTGACAACCCGTCCCGCGGCGGTGAAGCGCCGCACCAGCCGGTGCACGAAATGCGGCTTCATCAGCCAGCGGCCGAGTCCGGCCGGCAGCGTCTCGCAGATCTCTTCCAGGCGCGGGTGCATGAACTCGTTGATCGCCAGCAACTGTTTTTCATTGGCTCGCACCTCGCCCCGCACGCGCGCGAAACGCGAGTCGCGGGTCTTCAGGTCGGCAACGCGAATGGTGTCTTCGTACGACATCCACAGGGCCAGATGGCGCGCCGTTTCGCGCAGTAGCGCAAGATCGTCCTTGCCGACCGCCTTGCGCACGGCCGCCAGGCGATCCAGGTAGAGGGCGGCGTAGGCGCTGTCCTGATAGTCGATCAGGCGGCGCACGCCTTCCACCACGACGTAGTGGATCTCCGCCGGTTGCTCTTTGCGCGCACGTTGCAGAACCTGTGAAACCTTGACGTCCTGTGGTTTGGGTTCGGACAGCAGCTTCGCAGTGTCGACGCCTGGTGCTTCGCCGGATTCGGCTTTGGCAAATGCCGCGCCGAAAGCACGCAAGCTGGGCTTGACGCCAACGCCACCACGCTCGATCGTGGCTTCAAACTGTGTCCGGCTAAACGGCAGCACACCGGTGCCCGCGAGAGCGCCGAACAGCACGGCGCTGATGACACTGCCGCTCGCTTCAGCTGCCTGGGCCATGTCGAAACGGACGAACCGCTTGGCGGCCTTTCCGGCGTGGGCGATCAACTCGTCGCTGTCGACGCGACCGTCGCCCATCGCGGACTTCTCGGCGATGGAGTAGACGCGGTGCGTGGACGAAACCAGCGTGGTACGGTCCGGCGTCACCAGCCCGCGCTGCACCGCGCGGCCGGCTTCCATCAGTTCCGAGGCGAGGACGACGTCAACGTCGCCGGGAGCGGGCATCAGTGCCAGCACAGGCTGGCGGCCGGCTCGCTCAGCCACATCGCGCGGGAACAGTTCGACGTAGTAGATCGTGGCGCCGGTGCGCTGGGCGACACCGGGCACGGAAGTGGTCTGCGCGATATAGCCGTTGTGCTCGCCCAGATCCACGATCCAGTCGGCCAGCACGCCGCCGCCTTCGCCACCCATGGCGAGGATGGCAACTTTGATCGGCTTGGCGCCGAGGTTGTTGGGTGCGTTCACGATGGAACCTCTCGAGACTTTATGTTCAGAATGCAAGGCGGGCGCGGCGCGCTGCATCGCGGCGCTGCAGGAAACCGATCACGGCGTCGCGCAGGCGCTGGCGCAACTTGTCCATGCGGGTAGGGTTGGTCACGATCTTCGCGCGGTAGAACGACGGGCACAGCACCGCGGCGTGCGAAACCTCGCCGCAAAGCCCGCACCCTACGCAGCTGTCCAGCACCGAGGCAACGGGGTCGGTACGCAGCGGGTCTGGGTTCGGCTTGATCGTCAGCGACGGGCAACCGGACAGGCGAATACACGAGTGGTCGCCCGTGCAGGTGTCCGAATCGACGCCGAAGCGCTCGCGTACCACGCGCTCGCCATCGGCAATGGCCTTGCGCATCTTGGGCTTCTCGCGGCGTTGCTTGTTCAGCATGCATTCGCTCTGCGCGATCAGCACCTTGGGTCCCTTGGCGCCGGTGGTCAGCGCTTCCTTGAGCGCCGCCTTCATGCCCTTCAGGTCATAGGTGCGGCGGATAGTGCGAACCCATTTGACACCGACGCCACGCACGGCATCCTCGATGGCATGCCCGGTGCTGCGCGTATCGTTGTGCGCGGTGGAGGAGAGGATGTCCTGCCCGCCGGTGGCTGACGTATAGCTGTTGTCGACGACGATGGTCAGGTTGTCGCTCTTGTTGAACACCGCATTGGCGATGCCACTGGTCAGGCCGTTGTGCCAGAAGCCACCGTCGCCCATCACCGAGATGGCGCGCTTGCCTGCGGGCGCGTTCAGCGCCGCGGCGCTTGCGCCGCCCAGCCCGTAGCCCATGGTGGTGTTGCCCAGGTTGAACGGCGGCAGGATCGAGAACAGGTGGCAGCCGATGTCGGCACTGACGTGATGCTCGCCGATTTCGCGTTCGACCAGCTTCATCGCGGTAAAGATGGGGCGTTCCGGGCAGCCAGTGCAGAAGCCGGGCGGACGCGCATGCACGCTCTCGTCCACCAGCTTCTGCGGCGCCAGAACTTCCGCGGCCACGGCATCGACGGCGGTCACGGGGGCTTGCACAACCGGAATCACTTTGCGGACCGGCTTGGGCTGCGGCTGCGGTTCGATCTTCCCGTACTTTTCAAGGAAGGCACGGAGCCCCTTGAGGAGCGTAGCGGTGTTGTACTCGCCGGCCAGCGGCAGCAGGTCCTTGCCGTGCAGCGTGGCGGTGGTGCCAGCCACGCGCAGGATATTGGCTGCGTTCTGTTCGATGAAGTTGGGCTGGCCTTCCTCGAGCACAAGCACCGCGCGCTTGCCGGCGCAGAAGCGCTCCCACTCGGAATCGATCAGCGGGTAGGCGACGTTCATCACGTAGAGCGGGATCCTGGACTCGCCGAATACATCGGCAAGGCCAAGTTGCTCCAGCGCGCGGATCAGCGTGTTGTAGCTGCCGCCCTGCACGGCGATGCCGATGTCCTCCATGTCGCCCGGGAAGAATTCGTTGAGCTTCCGCTCTTCGACGAACTTCACGGCAGCCGGCCAGCGCTGCTTGATCTTCTCGTGCTCGTGAACAAAGCTCGCGGGCGGCAGCACGATGCGGCTGAGGTCGCGTGTGGGGTTCTCAAGCGCATCCTGGATCGAGAAGCGACTACGCCGGTTGTCGGACGCGACGAACTGGCCATGTACGTGACAGGAGCGGACGCGCAGCTGCAGCATCACCGGGGTGTTGGATGCTTCGGACAAGTCGAAGCCATCCTTTACCGCCTGAACGATGCATGGCAGGTTGGGACGCGGATCGAGCAACCACATCTGCGACTTCATCGCGAATGCGTGGCTGCGCTCCTGCATGATGGAGGAACCCTCACCATAGTCCTCACCAACGATGATCAACGCACCGCCGGTGACGCCGCCCGAAGCGAGGTTCGCAAGCGCGTCAGAGGCCACGTTGGTGCCGACGGTGGCCTTGAAGGTCACCGCGCCGCGCAGGGGGTAGTTGACCGAGGCAGCCAGGGATGCGGCCGCAGTTGCTTCGCTCGCGCTGTTTTCGAACCTGATGCCGTTTTCGGCCAAGATGTCCTGCGCATCAGCCAGAACGTCCATCAGGTGCGAGATCGGCGAGCCCTGGTAGCCGGCCACATACGCTACGCCAGATTCCAGCAGAGCCTTGGTAACCGCGAGGATGCCCTCGCCGCTGAATACCTCGCCCGAACCCAGGCGCAACTTCTTGACTTCTTCGACAAATGAACGCTCAGCCATGGCTTTCCTTCCTGATGAAAACGTTGGGACCTGTCACGCGCAACACTTGGCCCCTTTGAGATGCGTATAGTTTAAGGTTAAACATTTCCAAAATCATATATATGGACGGAGTGACGGGTAGAGGGATAGGGATAACCCGAGCCTTCAAAGTGCCGACAGTCCGCTGCGGACTGACCATAAGGTCAAGCGTCCAAGCGTCCGCATCCTGCGGTTGATATGTGTTAGAAGACCTACGTCAACCCGATCGACATGCCACGTTGGTTTAGTCCTGGCTGAGGCCTTTTGGGAGAGGGATTACCGCCCCATTTGAATGGAGGGCTGCCCTCTTACGCGTTTGCCTCTTGGCTATCTTGCGTAGTGATGGCTCGTTGTCCGGTCCGGGGCAACAGCGCAACAGCCAGTGCCGCAGCGAGGCCAGCAAGGGAGAACGTGATGAAGTTCCACTCGAATCGTAGCCCGGAGCCGGCCACATAGCCGCCGACGAGCGGTCCGCTCATTGCACCAAAGCGTGCGAAGCTCAGCGCCCATCCAGTTGCCGCCGCGCGTGCTTGCGCCGGGTAGTAGCCCGCCAGGTATCCGGTCAGGATGAGGGATGCTGAGACGCTGCCAACGCCCGCCAATGCGACGAGGAGGTAATTGACGACGACTGAACTGCGGAACATCAACGCACCAATGGCGAGGGAGCCAATCAGGTAGAAGAGCGCTACGGTGCCGCGGGCTCCCATCCTGTCGGCTGCACCGCCGAGGAACAGACCACCCACCGCAGAAGCAAGACTGAATACAACCAGGAAGGACAGACTAGATCCGAGATCGTAGCCATTCTTTCGCATGATGGTGGGCAGCCAGGTATTGAGGCCATAGACGAGCAGCAATCCGAAGAAGAGGGCTACCCAGAAACACGCTGTCGCACGTAGTTGCTTGCGCGAGAAGATGCTCGACAGCACATCGCGCCAGGTTGCACGGGTGGTGGTCTTGGCGGGGCGGGACTCTGGCTGCAGGCGGCCCGCACCTGTCCGATTGGCCAATGCCTGCGCCTCGTTGATTCGGCCTTGTCCCACCAGATACTCCAGCGATTCGGGCAGCAGCCAGGCCATCAGCGGAATCACCACAATCGGTACGGCGCCGAGGCCAATCACACCGCGCCACCCAAGGCTGGGCAATAGCCACATGGCGATGAGCGCTGCGCAAAGGATCCCTACCGAATACCCGGAGTACATCAGGCCGTAGTTGAAGCTACGGCGGTGCGGTGGTGAGTACTCGATGGTCAGGGCGGCCGCTACGGGGATTACGCCGCCAAGGCCAAGCCCACCGAGGAATCGCAGGATGCCAAAGAGCATCGGCGTTGGCGCCCATGACGCGCCAAGCATGGTCAGAGAAAACACTGACACGCAGAGCAGAAGCATTCGGCGGCGCCCCATCATCTCGCTCAGGGTGCCAATCAGGAATGCGCCAAAAAACATGCCGACCAAGGCGTAGCTGCTGAGTGCGCCGAGTTCCAGCGGCGTGAGATTCCAGTTGCGGTCTTCGGCAAGCGCGGGAAGTACCGCGCCCATGACACCTACGTCGTAGCCTTCAAACAAGATTGCAAGAAAGCATACGAGAAGTACGGTATAGGTTGCGCGAGAGTGGGGGCGCCAAGGCTGTGTGCTGCCGGCAAGGGTCATGGTTTGTCCTCCGTTTGGGATGGCGATTGGGTGCTGGGAGACCGCCTCGATATCGTCTTCGCCCGATCGATGCCGCGCGAATTTTGTAGTTCAGATAGTTTATGTGTAAACATATGATTATGGAAATAATTTTACGTGACGCGTCGCACCATGGCGCATGGAGTTCATGGGTATGGGCGCGCTCATGGTTGAAGGAGTGTGTCGCAGAGCCCACACTGAGCTGCTACGCAGCCGAGCGCTCGGTGTCGTAGTGGGTTCGCAGGTTCAAGACTTCGTGTTTTCCCTAGCAGCCCCGAAATGTCAAACTGGTGCCCCAGATTGTCAAAACGCTCGGCTTTGTTGCTAGATACTTGCAGCGATAGGCTGCTACGGCCCACGGTATCGACATCCGACGCAAGATCGCAAGGAGATGAGCATGGAGCTAAAGGACAAGGTTGCAATCATTACGGGCGGCGGGCAGGGCGGCGGCGAAGGCATCGCGCGCGTGCTGGCGCGTGAAGGGGCCAGGATCGCCGTGGTGGACCTGAACCTTGACGCCGCCGCACGCGTCGCTTCCAGCATCGATCCGGACGGCAAGCGTGCTATCGCCATCCGCGCCGACATCAGCAGGAAGGCCGACACGGAGGCCATGGCCCGCCAGACCCTGGAGGCGTTCGGCGCCATCGATATCCTGGTCAATAACGCGGGCGTCGGTGGAGCCTCCGCGCTGGTGTGCGACGTCACGGAGGAGAACTGGGATCGCGTGATGGGGGTGAACGCCAAGGGCATCCTGTTCTGCTGCCAGGCGGTCATCCCTGCCATGAAGGCGCAGGGCAAGGGCAAGATTGTCAATATCGATTCGATCGCCGGCATTCGCATGGCCTACTTCAGCAGTGTGGATTACACTGCGTCCAAGCATGCGGTCACGGGGCTGACGCAGCATCTCGCATGGGAGCTTGCGGACCAGCGCATCAACGTCAATGCGGTGTGCCCCGGCGGCATCCTGACCCCTGCCATTGCAGCGTATGCCACCCCGGAAAAGCGCGAGGCGCTGATCAGGCGGACGGTACCGCTGGGCAGGTTCTGCAAGCCCGAGGAGATTGGCGAAGCGGTATCTTTCCTCGCCAGCGACCGTGCCGACATGATCACGGGCCAGATGCTGGCGGTGGATGGCGGCACCCTCACCGGTTACGGCGAGGATCTGCGCGCGGTATTGCGCCAGCGGCTCCAGGAAGAACAGGGCCACTGACTTCAGCGCCATTGACTTCAGCGCAACCGGCAGCCTGCCGGCCTGACCCCATCTGAAGCGGACCGGCGCGGCCAGGCTGCCGTCGGCAGTTCAGGGTGAATTCAATAGTGGATGATGCCGGGGGTTCCTCCGCCGACGGGGATGGCTTCGCCATTGATTGCCACGCTCAGTGGCGACGCGAGGAAGGTCACCACGCAGGCGACCTCACTGGCATCGACCATGCGGCCGAGGCTGCTCCTGCTCGCCGCCCACGCCTCGGTTGCCGCGTCGGTCTTCTCGGTGCGCGTCGGGCCGGGATGGACCGCCGTGACATTGATGCCCTTCGGCCCGAGTTCATCGGCGAGATTTTTCGTGATCGCCGCCACGCCGACGTTACGCAGCGTGGCGACGGGCCGGCCCGTATGGTAGATGGCCAGGCCGCCGATATTGATGATACGTCCCCAGCCATTTGCGGCCAGATGCGGTGCCAATGCCCGTGCGGTGCGCAGATAGCCGATGACCTTGATGTCGATATCCTCGAGGGCTTGCGCATCGACGATCTGGTCCAGTTGCGTGGCCGGCGAGATGCCGCCCGGCAATGCCGCGGCATTGACCAGGATATCGATGCCACCCAGGGCTTCGATCGCTTGCTCCACCATGGCGTCGACGGAAGCCTTGTCGGCGGTGTCGACCGTGAGCGGCACGATGCGGCGGCCGGTCAGCGCCGCAAGCTCCGCGGCTGTCGCATCCAGCGCTTCCTTCCCGCGCGCGGCAAGCACGACGTCCACCCCTTCCTGTGCGAGCTGCAGGGCAATCGTCTTGCCAATGCCGCGGCTGCCGCCAGTCACGATTGCACGCTTGCCTTCTAACTTCAGGTCCATGATTTCTCCGATTTCCAGCAATGGCCCAGGGGCGATCGTGCCATGAGCACGTCGCCCCGTTGATCATTATGCGTAAAGCGTACAAGGCGATGATGCCCGCGCGCCAGTACGCAACGTTTACGGCACCAGTACGGTGGCGCCGCTGGTCTTCCTCGATTCGAGCGCGCGATGCGCCTCGGCGGCATCGGCCAGCGCGAAGCTTTGCCTGGGCTCGCTCGTGATCTTGCCGGCGAGCACCATGTCGAACACTTCCTTGGCCATATCAAGCATGTGCGAGCGCGGCGTGGCGTAGTGCACCATGGCCGGACGCGTGACCCACAGCGAACCCTTGGCCGCGAGCGTGCGGCTGTCGATTTCCACCGGCCCGGAAGTCGTGCCGTTGCTGACGAGGGTGCCGCGCACCTGCAGGCAGGACAGCGATGCATCCAGCGTCGACTTGCCGATCGAGTCGAACACGACCGGTACCTTCTTGCCGTCGGTGATCTCCATCACGCGCTCGACGATGTCTTCGCGCGACGTGACGATGGTGTGCGCGCAGCCATTGGCCCTGGCGATCTCGGCCTTTTCGTCGGAGCTGACCGTGCCGATCATGGTCACGCCAAGCGCGCGTGCCCACTGGCACGCGATCAGGCCGACGCCACCCGCCGCGGCGTGATAGAGGATGGTCTCGCCACCCTTGAGCGGGTAGACCTGGCGGAACAGGTACTGGGCAGTCATACCCTTCATGATGAGCGTTGAGGCCGTCCGGTCGGAGACGCCATCGGGCAGCGGGATCAGGACTTCCGCTGGCATCACGCGTACGTCCGAGTAGGCGCCCTGGGGCCCGAGCAGATAGCCGACGCGGTCCCCGACGCGGATGTCGGTCACGCCCGGGCCGACGGCCTCGACCACGCCAACCGCATCGGAGCCCAGGCCGTTGGGAAGCTGCAGCGGATAGTGGCCGGTGCGAAAGTAGATGTCGATGAAGTTGACGGCAATATAGGTGTGGCGGACGCGGGCCTGGCCCGGGCCGGGATCACCGACTTCGACGGTCTCAAGCTTGAGGACGTCGGCGTCACCGGTTTCGTAGAAGCGGATTGCTCTTGCCATTCAGGTCTCCTGGAGAAGAAAGTCCGTGCCGGTCCGGTGCCCGGGAAGGGGCACGGAATTCATGGCTGGATGTGGTAGGTCTTGACGATGCCGGCGTTGTGGCCGGCCGCCCTGGCCGCAGTCGAGTCGCTGCGTCCGGGCGGCCTCGCGCATCAGGCGGCGCGCAGCGGCAGGTTCCTGATGCCGGCCTGGCGGTTGGGCGCCATGCCGTGGGCGGCCAGCGTTTCTTCCACGCTGTCGTACCACGTGCCGATGCGGTAGATCTCGCGCGCTTCCTTGCCCGAGGCAATCTCGCGGCCCAGTTCCCTGGCCACGCGCACGCACTGCTCGATCTGCTGCACCGACGTCATGCGGTTGCCGTGCTGGTCGATGATGGTGTCCTCGATGCCGCAGCGCGGGTGCAGGCCCATGGACATCGCCATCATGTTGAACGGCAGCACGTTCTTCAGCAGCGATTCCGCGGTCAGGGTGCAGCCATCCGGCGCACGATGGATGAAGTTGAAGAAATTGAACGGGTTGGGGCCGTCGAAGCCGCCGCCGATGCCGATCCAGGTCAGGTTCAGCGGGCCCATGTAGGTGCCGTTGCGGACCAGGCGCTCCAGCGTTTCCAGCGCGTGGATGCCGGTGAGCTGGAAGTGCGGCTGGATGCCGGCGTTGCTGAGGCGGCGCAGGTGCTCTTCGACCCAGCCCGGGCCGGCCGGCACGGTCATCTCGCGGTAGGCGGCCTGGTAGGCAGGATGCTCCAGCGAGGTACCCTTCAGGTACTCGGGATAGAGCAGCTCCATGATGTTCATCTGCGTGGTGTTGATCGCCACCGTCACCTGGTCGGGCTTCGGGGTGAGTTCGGCCAGCATGTGGCGGGTATCGTCGGACAGCCACTTGGCGGCTTCGCCTTCGTCTTCCGGCGCGAACGAGATCGAGCCGCCGACCTGGATGATCATGTCCGGCACCGCGGCGCGCACGCCGGCGATCAGTTCGTTGAACTTGGACAGGCGCTTGGAGCCCTTGCCGTCCAGTTCGCGCACGTGCAGGTGCAGCACGGTGGCGCCCGCGTTATAGCAATCCACGGCTTTCTGCACCTGTTCTTCCATGGTCACCGGGATATCTTCCGGGAAATCCTCCGGCATCCACTCGGGGCCATACGGGGCCACGGTGATCACCACTTTGTCCTGGTTCTCCGGGTGCAGGGAATCGTCGAGAAATTGCATGGTCTCCATCCTGATGGTGAATGGCGCGTCCAGAAGCGCCCGTTTGACAGTCTTGGTTCGGTGGCCACGATTCAAGCGCGTGGCCGCGCTTTTTCACGTGGTGAACTGCATGGATCCGTCTGCCGCGTGCGAGCAGATGTGGGCCACGCAACCGACATCAGGAAGGTCGGCGAGCCACGCAAGCAGCATGTCGAACGGGCGCTCGTCATGCCCACCGCCGCGAGTGCCGGGCTCGGTCTTCGAGGTACAGGTATCCCTGGTGCAGTATGCGGCGTTGACCTTGTCCCAGTCCGCGTCGGTCAGGTAGCGCTGCGCCGCCGGCAGGATCACCCCTTCTTCGCGCCCCATGAACGCCCAGGCGAACTGCGCATAGTGATCGACCCGGTCCAGCAACTCGGTCAGCGGGCCGCCCTTGGCAAACCGCTCAACGGCTTCGGCGAGTACGCCGACCCATTGCGCATCGCGTTCGTGCTGGCGCTCAAGCTCGTCGAGTTCGGCGTCGACCCTGGCCGTGCGCCGGCGCAGCCTGCCATAGAGGACGGCCTGCTTGCGTGGGTGGTGGCGCGCGACCGGGAAGGTCTCGATAAACCGGATCATGCCCCGCATCACCGGCACGTCCGCGGTGGCGCCGTGGTCGTTCGCGGCCATCAGCATGTCCAGCCACGCGCGCAATATGGTACTGAGGGCGCGGTGCTCGTCGCGGATGGCGCGTATGGCTGGCGCTGGCGCCGGCGCTGCCGACGCGGGGTTCGGCATGGCGAATACCGGCAGGCCCGCCGCGAGCACGTCCAGGACCAGCGGTCTTGTCATCGTGCCGTGCCCGTGGGCGCCGACAAAGACCAGATCGCAGCCAGCCTCGCGCGCAGTTGCGGGGATGGCCGCTTGCACGTCGTTACCGACCGCGCCAGCCGATGCACATGGCACGCCTTGCGCCCGCGCCACCGATTCCGCCTTGCCGAGCAGTTCGCGGCTGCGGTTCCCGTAGTTGTGCGGCATGGGAGCCAAAGCCGGCGCATAGACGAACGTAATCCGTGCGGCGGCGATACGTGCCAGCTCGATGGCCCCGATGACGGTGGCCATGGATTCATCCGCTTCCTCGACCGGGACCAGCAGGTGGCGGCACGTGATGGTGTCGGCATCGGAACAAGGGCGGCTCATGTCGGCACCCCGACCAGTACGCGCCCCTCGTCAATCTTCACCGCAAACGTTGCGACGGACAGCGACGGCGCCACGACCAGCGCGCCGGTGGTCACGTCGTAGCGCCAGCCGTGCGCACGGCACTGGACGATGCGTCCGCACAAGGCGCCGCCGGCGAGCGCGGCGCCGGCATGCAGGCACGTGTTCTCGATCGCATGGACGGTGCCGTCGACATTGAACAGTGCAATGTCCTTGCCGCCGGCACGCACCGCCATCGATGCACCCGGTCTGACCTGCTCCAGCGCGCACACGTCCCTGAATTGCATCGAATGCCCCTTGCGTTCCGTTTCGACCTGGACGCATGCTAGCCGCGGCACACCTTATGCGCCCCCTCCGCGGAGGAGGGGGCGATTGTCCGCCAGGCCTGCCGTGTGCCTATAATGAGACATCAGATTTCGAGCCAGGCGAGCCGGCCCCAACGGCAGCGCGAAGCCACGGACACGGCATTGCCGCGCACGCAGCCGGGCATGCAGTCCCCGGCGAGTGTCGCATCCAAGCCAACAAGTACCTGCCAGATGACCCCCGTGAACGGCGGCGCCGGTGCCGCGTTTTCCGAGCTTGCGCTCAAGACCATGCCGCCGCGCGCGCCGCGGCACCTGCTTTCCCGTGCGCGCCTCAGCCTCGACAGCGAAGCGCTGCGCGACCGGCCGGCGATTGTGGTACAGGCGCCGCCAGGCTTCGGCAAGACACTGCTGCTCGCGCAATGGCGCCGCGAGTATCTGGCGCGTGGTACTGCGGTCGCCTGGATTTCCGCGGACACGCACGACGACCCGCTGCATTTCCTGCAGTGCCTTGTGCTGGCCGTGCGCGCCGGCTGCGCGCGGCCCGGCTTTGGCCGCACCCTGCTCGAAGGCGCGGCCGCGGCGCCGGGCAGCACCGAAGGGCTGACGGCCTGGCTTGCCGAGGTGGCCCAGACATCGCTGGATCTCGTGCTGATCGTCGATGAAGCCGAACGTCTTTCGCAGGACGGTTTCGCGGCACTGCTTTACCTCCTGCACAACGCGCCGCCCAATCTGCGCATCGTGGTCGCGGCGCGCGCCGGGTTCGACACAGCCGTCACCGACCTGACGGCATACGGCCAATGCACCGGCATCGGCGCGGAAGCGCTGCGTTTCCGCTTCGATGAAACCATGACCCTTGTGCGCAGCCGCTTCGGCGACCGCGTCGATGCCGACAGTTGCGCGCGCCTGCATGAGTTGACAGACGGTTGGCCGCTCGGCCTGCAACTGCTCCTGGCGGCCATGGAGCGCGGCGCCGATCCGCGCAGCGTCGTCGATGCCATGGCAGCCCGCCCGGCTGATCAAGGCGAGCATCTGGTCGGTGGGCTGATTGCCAAGCTCACCCCCGACGACGTCGCTTTCCTGACGCGCATCGCCGTCGTGGATCACGTTCATCCGGACCTGTGCCGGGCGCTGACAGCCTCTGAGCAGGCGCCGGAGCAGTTGGCGCGGCTGATCCGCGAGACACCGATCTTCGTGTCTGGCGACGACAGCGACTGGTGCCGGCTGCACGCGCTCGCGCGTAGTGCCTTGCAGACTCGCCTGACCGAACTGCCACGCGCGGAGCAGGCCGAACTGCATACGCGAGCACTGCGCTGGCTCGCCGCGCGAGGCATCACCGAGGAAGCCGCGCGTCACGCACACGCGGCGGGCCAGCATGCGCTCGCCTACGAACTGGCAGGGCGCTCGCTATACGACGCCGTAATGCAGGGTCGTCTGGGTACCGTGCTCGAATGGCTGGAACGCCTGCCTGATGCGGAACTGGACCGCTATCCGGGCCTGCGCCTGGCTGCTGCCTGGGTACTCGCGCTGGGCGACCGCCACGCGGAGGCCGAGGCCCTGGTCGTGCGCATGCTTGAAGGGGCAGGTGACGATGCCGTTCTGCGCTATGAATGCGCACTGATCCTGAGCATCGCGGCCTACTACGCGGACCAGCCGGACCGTTGCCTTGCGCTGCTGGAGCCATGGCTCCAGCCGCCCGCCGTGCACGACCCGCGCCTGGCCCAGATGCATGCCAACCGCCTGGCAATGGCTGCGATCCTGCAGGGGCAGACAGGGAATGCGCGGCGCCATCTGCAGCTCGCGCCCCGCGGCGACCTGGGCGAGGGGCACCGCTACGCGGCCCGCTGGGGAGAGTTCGTGACCGGACTAAGCTATCTCCGCGAAGGGCAGGTGATGTTGAGCGAAGCGATCCTGCGGCCTGCCCTGGCAAGCGCGGAAGCCGACCTCGGCCGTCGTCATCCGCTCGCCTGCATGCTGGCGTCGTTGTTGGCCGCGGCGGTCTACGAGTGCGGCCGGGTCGACGAAGCGGGTGCGCTGCTCGCCAACCGGCTGGACGTACTGGAGCGGTCGGGCACGGCCGAGACGTCGTTGCTGGCCTACCTGAGCGCGGCGCGCGTGGCTGCCGTGCAGGGCGTCGAGCACCGCGCGCTCGATCTGCTCGAAGCCCTGTGCGCGGTGGGCGTGGCGCGCGGGACGCCGCGGCTTTGCATTGCGAGCGTGGCGGACCAGGTGCGCATGCACGCCGGGCGCTTCCGTGCCGAGACCTGCAGGGCCCTGATCGTCCGCCTTGACGAACTGGTCGCCGGGGCCGAGGCGGGCCACGGCCTGCTGTGGCGCCGCGACGTCGCGCTGATGCAGGCCATGGCGCACGCCAACGCGGCGATCGCCGCCCAGGACTGGCCGTCCGCGCTGGCTGCGCTGCACCGCGCGGCGACTGCGGCGGAGGCCATGAAGCTCGGGCGCAAGCGTATCGAGATCATGGCGCTGGAGGCGTTCGTGCGCCATCGCGGCGGAGAGGACAGTAGCCGGCTCATGCGGGAAGCCATGAACCTTGCGCAGACCTATGGTCTGGCCCGCACCTTCGCTGACGCGCATCCCGCGCTGGCCGACTGGGCCAGCCGCCTGGTGGAGGAGGGGGCCGCGGAAGCGGGCGCCGGCCAATCCCTGCCAGTGGCGCGCATGCCGCGCCGTGCGGAACGTCCGGTGACGGAGCCGCGTGCCGTGGCCACCACGGTGCTGACGCCGAAGGAACGCGAAGTCCTTGAACTGCTGGCGCGCAATCTCTCCAACAAGGAGATCGCGCAGGCCATCGGCGTGGGCGAGGTCACGGCAAAGTGGCATGTGAAGAACCTGTTCGGCAAGCTCAGCGCCGGCACGCGCAAGCACGCCGTACGGCGCGCCCAGCTGCTGGGGCTGCTGGAAGGTCTCGAGTAGTCCCGTCCTTTCGTATCCGCTCATCCTGCGCGCCGAAATCGACCGCACGCTGGGACTGCCGGGCTGCCCGGCGCTTACGGACCTGGGGCCGGACTGGGTTAGCATGGCAGCCGCGATGCGCGGCGCCGCCTAGCGCGTACTTTCCGGCACCGCTTGCTGACGGCGCCACGCCGAGACGCTGCAGCCGAAACGCGTGGAGAACCACCTGGAGAAGGCACTGAGCGAGGAAAAGCCCATCAGGATCGCAACCTCCGACAACGGTCGTTCGTTGTTCTTCAGGTATCTCGTGACGAGTTCGACCCTGACTGCATCGACGACGGACAGGTAGTTCTGCCCATAGGCAGCCAGATGGCGGTGCATCGTCTTGCGGTCGATGCCAAGCTGCCGGGCCACCTGTTCGGCCCCGCACTCGCCAGTGGGCAGCAACGCGAATACCAGCTTCCGCACTTTGTCCGGCATGGTGTAGTCGGATTGTGCCAGCTTGGTATCCAGGAATTCGCGCGCATGACGCCCCAGCGCCGCATCCGACGCCCCGCCGGCCACGTCGAGATCCTTGGCGGACAGCAGGATGCCATCGAAGTCCTGGCGGAATCGCACCGGCACACCGAACAAGCGCCGATGCGTGGCAAGGCTGGCTGGCGCAGCATGGGTGAAGCAGACGCTGCGCGGCCTCCATGTCGTTCCCGCAAGCAGCTTGAACAACCGGAACCAGAGGCAGATGACGAACTCCGTCGATTGCCGCATGGAACCTTCCACGGACACCAGTAATTCAAGCCGGACAACCGCGCTGTCCCCGACCTCCTCGATGCGCAAATCGAGCGCTTCATTGAGCAAATGCAGATAGCGCGCCATGGCAACCAGTGCGCTGCGCAGGGTGGCGCCCTCGCGCATGACCACCCACAGGGGCCCCAGCGTTGTCAGTTGCCGGGCCTCTGCCACGCGCAGCCCAATGTCTTCCAGGCCGGCAAGCTGTGCCGAATTTTCCAGCAGTTGCATGACCGACTTCGCCGGCACCCGCATTTCCGGGTCCACCAGGGCCATGGGGCTGATACCCGCTTGCCGCAGTTGCCGGTAGGGATCCTGGCCGAGCTGGCGGACCACGTCGACAAACTCCGTCAGGTTCACATGTTGCAGTAGCGACGACATAGGAGTTCCCCAGGGTGCCCCAAAATGTAAAGTTACTGCCCCGCAATGTCAACGCATCGCGCGCCAGTTCTTCATACTCTGCAGCGATGCTTTTGCTTCGACCTCTACCAATAATCTTCCGGAGTCGGCATGCGAATCGAGCCACTTACCTGTTCCATCGGCGCCGAACTGGTCGGCGTCAGCCTCGCCGACGCGACCCATGATGACGGTGTATTCGCCGGCATTCGTGAAGCGCTGCTCAGGCACCGTGTCCTGTTCCTGCGCGATCAGGACATCACAGCCGGCGAGCACGTCGCCTTTGCCCGCCGCTTTGGCGAACTCGAAGACCATCCTGTGGCGGGCAGCGATCCGCAGCATCCGGGGCTGGTCCGCATCTACAAGAGTCCCGAAGAGCCCACTCCGCGTTACGAGAATTCCTGGCACACGGATGCCACCTGGCGCGAGGCTCCACCGCTTGCCAGCATCCTTCGTTGCCGGGAGTGCCCGCCTGTCGGCGGCGACACCATGTGGACCAATATGGTGCTTGCCTACGAGAACCTGCCGCAACACGTCAAGGAGCAGATCGCCGGCCTGCGCGCACGCCACAGCATCGAAGCAAGCTTCGGCGCGGCCATGCCGATCGAAAAGCGCCATGCGCTGAAGGCCCAGTTTCCGGATGCCGAGCACCCCGTCGTGCGGACGCATCCCGAGACTGGCGAGAAGGTGCTGTTCGTGAACGGCTTTACCACCCACTTTACGAACTTCCATACGCCGGAGCGCGTGCGCTTCGGGCAGGACTTCAACCCCGGCGCGGCTGACCTGCTGCGCTACCTGATTACGCAAGCCTGCATTCCCGAGTATCAGGTGCGCTGGCGCTGGACCCCGAACAGCGTGGCGATCTGGGACAACCGCTCGACCCAGCATTACGCGGTCATGGATTACCCGCCGTGCCATCGCAGGATGGACCGGGCGACGGTGATCGGGGACCGCCCGTTCTGAGCGACACGCCCGGGCATAGTGCCCTGATTCCTTCCCCCCATTGCAACGCAAAGCGAGACTGAGAGACCGACAATGAGCCAGATCGACCCCAACATGCTCAAGGACAAGGTGGCCGTGATCACCGGCGCGGGCCGCGGCATCGGACGCACCATTGCACTGGCGTATGCCAGCGCCGGTGCTGCGGTGGTATGCAGCGCCCGCAGCGAGGCCGACATCGCGCAGACAGCCGCGCTGATCCGCGAAGCGGGCGGCCGGGCCATTGCCCAGACCGCCGACGTGGCGGACTACGAGACCGTCGCGACGCTGTTCCAGCGCGCCAGCGATACCTTCGGCGGTGTCGATATCGTGGTGGCCAATGCCGGTGTCGCGCTCGAGCAGCGCAAGATCGCTGACGGCGATCCCGCGCTCTGGCGCAAGACCATCGATATCAACCTGACCGGTGCCTACCACACCGCCCATGCCGCCATTCCCCACCTGCGCCGTCGTGGGGCCGGCAAGATCATCATGATCGGCTCGGGCCAGCGCAAGCGGCCGGCCGCGGGCTTTTCGGCGTACTCATGCTCCAAGAGCGGCCTGTGGATGCTGACCCAGTCGCTGGCGACGGAGCTGCAGGAAGACAACATCAGCGTCAATGAGCTGATACCGGGGCCGGTCAGGACCGACATGACGCGCGATGTTCCCGTGCCGCCCGGCGAATGGTTCAAGGATCCCGCGGACGTTGTCCCGCTTGCCCTGTTCCTGGCCGGCATGCCCGATTTCGGGCCCAGCGCGCAGAGCTACAGCCTGATGCGCCGCGCCTGACGCCAGACGAGAGTTAGACACCGTCCCCGGGACAACCAAAGGCTGCAATGCTTGCAGCCGCTGCCCGCGTAAGGAGGCCCATGAGCCGTTTAGTCCGTAGTGCCACGCTGTCACGCTATACCGAGGTGGCCCGCTCGGTTGGGCTGGATCCGTTGCGGATCCTGGCGGAAGTGGGGCTCCCCAAGACCTGCCTGGACGCCGGCGACAACCTGGTCTCCGCCAGCGCAGTCTGCCGGCTTCTCGAAAAGTCCGCGGCAGCTTCCGATACCGAAGACTTCGGCCTGCGCCTGGGGGAAGGCCGTCAACTCTCGGTACTCGGGGCTCTCGGCATGGCCGTGCGAGATTCGCGGACGCTGCGCGATGCGCTTCGTGCGATGATGCGCTACATCACGCTGCACAGCGAGGCTCTGCTTCTCGACGTGGAAGAACGGGAGGGCGCCCTTGTCATCCGCGTGTCGCTGATGGTCGAGCATTCCGGATCGACACGCCAGGCCGATGAAATGGTAGTGGTTTCACTTTACCGGATGCTTCAGGAACTGATCGGTCCGGGGTGGCGCGCGCGGCGTATCTGCTTTTCGCATGGCGCCCCAAGAAATCTGGCATCCCACCTGCGCGTGTTCGGCAGGTCCGTGGATTTCGGTTGCGACTTCAACTGCATTGTCAGCGAGCTGAAGGACATGGACGTAGTGCCGCGCTCCGCGCGCCCGGAACTGGCGCAGTACGCGCATGCCTATCTCGACTCACTGACTGCGCGTGCGTCCCTGTCCATGACCGAAAAAGTCCGGCGCATAGTGCTGTCCTTGCTCTCCTCGGGAAACTGCAACGTGGAACGGGTTGCCAGCCAACTCGGCGTCGACCGGCGCACGGTCCACCGTAAGCTGCTGCAGGAAGGTGCGACCTTCAGCAGCATTCTCGACGAGGTCCGTACCTCGCTGGCGGTGCAGTATCTCCGGCATTCGGAACGCCCGGTCAGCTACGTGGCCGTGTTGCTCGGGTTTTCGATGCAAAGCGCGTTTTCGCGCTGGTTCCGCGACCATTTTGGCTGCAGCCCCAGTGCATGGCGCAGCGATGGCATGCGGCCGGCGGCGCCCGTTCCACGGCAACAGCTGGTAGCGGCGGGCCCGGAGCAGCGCGTGTAGCACGGCGTTGCTCACGCCGCCCGCGGCCATAGAATGCGGTGCTCTTCTTCGCAATGCCTGGGGTCGGCCAGGTTGCCCGCGCCTGCCAGCGCCGACCGGGCATAGTCCGCACTATGCAGGAGCGCATTCATTGCCGCGGCATCGTCGACCCAGATCTCGTCCACGGTATCGAAGCGCGCAACCTGGCCGGGGATGGCGCGGACGGTGCTCTGGACGTAGCGCCGCACACCGGGCAGGCCCGCCACCAGCGGCGCATGCGTCGTGCCAGTCGCGCAGGTACGCCTGACGGTCCACGTGGGGACGCCGCACGCTGAGAAAGATGAGATGGATCATGTCGTGGGCACTCCGGTGGTGATGGCGGGCGCGCGTTCGAGTGCATCGAGAATCCGCGCGAATCGCGCTTCCAGGCGCGGCCGCATGCGCGTTGGCGTGAAGATGTAAAACTCGCCTGCCTCAATCGCCGCCAGCGTCTGGCTGGCCACCAGCTCCGGCGCCGTGCCAGCGGCAACGGTGGCCCTGAACAATTCGCTGGCATGGCTCGAGCGTTGGGCGATCGGGGTCTTCACTGGGCCAGGACAAAGCACGGATACGCCAATGCCGGTGCCGCGAAGCTCCTGCTCGAGTGCCTCGGAAAGGGCCACCACGCTGTATTTCGTCGCCGCGTAGGCCCCCATGGGAAAGTCGCCGTTCACCCAGAAGCCCGCGCCTGACGCCGTGTTGGCGAAATGCGCGGGCTCGCCGTGCCCGCGCAGCAGTGGCAGGAAGTGACGGATGCCGTGAATCACGCCAAACACGTTGATGCCGAACGCTCGGGTCCAGTCCTGCTCGGACAGCGACGCCAGTTCACCGCTCATGTCGATGCCGGCATTGTTGAAGACCAGATGGATGCGTCCCAGCTTCGCGCCGAACTCCGCCGCCGCATCGCGCACGTCAGCATCGGAGGAAACATCCAGTACGCGCGTGCAGATGCGCCTGCCGGTCGGCGCGAGGCGCTCGCGTGCAGCGTCAAGCCCGTGCGCGTCGATGTCGGCCAGCGCAAGGTCGGCACCGCGCGCCGCCAGTGCCTCGGCCAATGCCAGGCCGATGCCGGACGCGGCGCCGGTGATGATTGCCGTCTTGCCCTGAAAGTCTTGCAGGCGAGGGCGGGCGTCCGGCCGGGAATCGTTGCTGTCTATGTCTGGATGAATCATGGGTTATTCGCGGTTAAGCGGTGCGGGGCTGCGCGGCTGCGGCCTCAGCCGATGACGGATTCCGGAGCAAGGCGGACAAGCTGCTTGCCGATGTTCTTGCCGGTAAACAGCCGGTTCAGGGCGGCGGGCGCCTGCTCGATGCCGTCAACGATGTCGACGCGGTACTTGAGCAGGCCGTCCCTGACCCATTGCGCCATGACTTCCACGGCTTCATGGAACCTCGAACGGTAGTCGGCAATGAGGAAGCCTTCGATGCGGGCGCGTTTCATGATGACGTTGCGGAACATCTTCGGGCTCCACCAGTCACCGCTCGCGTTGTAGGTCGAGATCATCCCGCAAAGGGCGATGCGGGCACCCGGATTGATCAGCGCCAGCACTGCATCCATGGTGTCGCCGCCCACGTTCTCGAAATCGACGTCGATGCCGTCCGGACAGGCGGCGCGAAGATCGGCAAGCACGTTGCCCGCCTTGTAGTCGATACAGGCATCCAGGCCAAACTCTTCCCGGACGAACTCGCATTTGCCCTGGCCGCCCGCAACGCCCACCACCCGGCAGCCGAGTATCTTGCCGATCTGGCCGGCGATCGAGCCGACGCCGCCTGCTGCGGCCGACACCACAATGGTCTCGCCAGCCTTGGGCCTGGCAATGTCTAGCATGCCGAAATAGGCGGTCAAGCCGGAGTTGCCCAGCACGCTCGCATAGGCATGAAGTGGCAAGCCATATTCCACCGGGACGCGCCGGGCAGTCCTCGTTACCGAATACTCTTCCCAGGCCATGCCGCCTTCGACAATGTCGCCAGGCTTGAAGTCGGGGTGATGGGACTCGATGACCACGCCCATGGTGACGCCGCGCATCACCTCGCCAAGCGAAACCGGGGCCATGTACTGGTCGATCTCGCTCATCCAGACGCGATTGGTCGGCGCCACCATGAGATAGATGTTGCGCACCAGGATCTCGCCGTCCCCCGGTCGTGGCAGCGCTGCCTCCACGAGCTGCAGATCGTTGTCGCCGATATCGCCGACGGGGCGCTGCCTGAGGATCCAGCGCCGGTTCATTGTCTTCATGCTTGCTCCTCCAAAATCTTGTGCCTGGCTCCGTGGAGCGCGTGCCGCACTGCAAGTTCCCGCAATGCGCCCGGCGCTCAGTCTTCCAGCGCGCCATATACGATGTTGCGTAACAGGGACCGGTATCCGGCGCGCGTCGCCAGGTCGTTTTCCTGAAGCATCAGGATCGCGACCAGCTGCTCTTGCGGATCCGCCCAGAAATAGGTCCCGAGCGCGCCGCCCCAGTAGAAATCGCCGACGGAGCCGGGCACCGGGCTCAAGCCCCGCGCGGTGCGTACGCCCACTGTCAGGCCATGGCCCTGGCCGAGATCGGGCAATGGCGCGTTGATGCCGAGCCCGGTTGTCGAACTGCCATAGCGCGTGGACCGGGGCAGGTGGTTGCCAAGCATCAGGTCGACGGTCTTTCGCGAGAGCAGGCGCACGCCGTCGAGCACACCGCCATTGAGCAGCATCTGGCAGAAGCGCGCGTAGTCGCCGGCCGTGGACAGCAGGCCGGCGCCACCGGAATGCCAGCGGGGCGGGTTGTGTTCGTCGTAGTCGAACAGGGCCGTGGATTTGCCGGATGCGCCGGCTGGCAGCGCCAGGCCGGCGCTGTCCTGGCTGATCAAGTGGAAGCCGGTTGCATGCATGCACAGCGGCCGCGTCACGCGCTCCGCAACGAAGCGAGCGAGGTCCATGCCCGAGACAATTTCCACGATGCGGCCAAGCACGTCGGTGGACATGCCATATTCGAACACCTCGCCCGGCTGGCATTGCAGCGGGATGGCCGCCAGCTTTGCGACCATCTCGGCATTGGTCTGTCCGGGATCCATCAGGCCGCTTTCGCGATACTGGCGCTGCACCAGCGAATCGCCGAACTGCCCGTAAGTCAGGCCGGACGTGTGCCGGAACAGGTCGTGAACGGTCATGGCGCGGCGCGCAGGTTCGAGTGCAAGGCGGCGTTCGCCGGTATTCGCATCGACCGACTCGACGCCGACCTGGAGGCGCCCGAACTCGGGGATGTAGCGTTCGACCGGGTCGTTCAGGGCCAGCCGGCCTTCTTCCATCAATGTCAGCGCCGCCACGCCGACGATGGGCCGCGTCATCGCGGCAATGCGGAACACCGAACGGCGTTGCATCGGACGCGACGGGGTATCCGCATGCTCGAAGCCGAAGGCCTCGAACCAGGCGATCCGGCCCTGGCGCGCAACCAGCACGACAGCGCCCGGGATCTTGCGCCGGTCGACATCGGCATGGATCACCGATGAGATCGACTGCAGCCGCCGCGCGGACAGTCCCACCGCTGCGGGGGAATCAGCATGTTCGAGGACACGGGTGATAGGCAATGCAGACTCCTGCAAGTTTCGGCGGATCGGGATATCGGCGCGGTGCGCTGTGCCGTGAGGTAGGTGTGCCGATTCTAGGCAGACGGCAGGCTTGGCGATTGATGGTAGGGGTCTTTGCCGTGACCGCCGGGGACACTGCGCCAGCGGGTGGCGACGGCAAGCGGGGAGGAAGGGGGGAGCCGCCGGCGAAGGTGGAAGAATCGCGCCAATCGTCGCAACGATCGTCGCAATGGCCTGAAGCAAGCTCCGGCGGGAAGGCAACAGTCGACGCCGCCGGAGCCGCGGACCATCAGGGCTGGATGTTATAGGCCTTCACGATGGCGGCATTGCGATCGTATTCGGCGCGCAAGGCCTGGCCAAGCTGAGCAGGGGTTTGCGCTGGCACGGTCTCGAAGCCAAGCCCTAGAATCCGTTCCTGCACCTTGGGCGTCGAGGCAGCCTTGTAGACGGCAGCCTGGATTTTCTGAACCACGTCTGCCGGCACCTTGGACGATACGAACACGCCGGCCCAATTGTTGAAGTCAATATCCGGATAGCCCAGCTCGGCAAACGTCGGGACCTGCGGCAGCAGCGGCGAACGCTGTTTCGCGGCCAAGGCATAGGCCTGCAGCTTGCCGGCCTTGATCATCGGCAGCGAGGTAACCATGCCGTCGTACATCACCGCGATCTGTCCGCCCATGACCTGCGTCAGCGCCGGCGGAGAGCCGGCAAACGGCACGTGCTGCAGATCCATGCCGGCCTTCTGGTTCATGATCAGGCCGGCATAGTGGGCGACCGTGCCCGCGCTGTAGGAGGCAAAGCTGAGCTGGCCCGAATGGGCCTTCGCATGGCTGACCAGGCCCGGCAGGTCCTTGGCCGGCAGGCTCGGCGACCCGACCAGCACCAGGGTCGACCTGGCTACCGCGGCCACGGGCTTCACATCCTTCATCGGATCGAAGGAGACCTTCATCACATGCGGGATCTCCGTGAGCACGTTGGTGGTCGACACCAGGATGGTCTGCCCGTCGGCGGGCGCCGCCAGCAACGTGTTGATCGCAATGCCGCCGCCGGCGCCCGGCTTGTTGTCGACCACCACGGGCTGGCCCAGTTCGGTGGTGAGCGCGTCGGACAGCACGCGTGCCAGCACATCCATGGTGCCGCCGGCAGGCGCAGGGATCAGTACCCGGACCGGCTTGTTGGTCCATGCCATGGCGACCGGCATGGACAGGGCCAGGACAGCGCAGACGGCGGCGCGGTGCACGCGGGTCAGGGCAGGGCGGATTGGCATAGATGTCTCCCCGTTTATGGGTGTTGGCTGGAAATAAGCTGGGTGCCATTTGACGACGGAAGTCGTGCCAGAAGTATGCGCGGTCGAGGCAAAGCGCCTTAACATTCGGGGGCAAAAATTTGACATTTCGGGACAGTTAGGGAAAGCCTAATGCGCGCGCTGATCATTCAGGCAAGGCCTGAGGCCCGCACCCATGGTTGCAGGTGCGTGGCAGTCGGCTTTCTGTTTCCCGGTTTGCTGTTCGTCAGAACTTGTGGCGGATGCCCAGTGCCACGCCCAGCGTGTTGCTCTGGCCATTGGCCCCGGAAATGCGCAGATCCGCAGCGCTACGGCACTGCAGCAACATCTGGATCAGATATCGGGGATTTCACCGTTGGCGATCCTGCTGCGAAAAAGCCTGAAGGTGTCGCCTACTGCGTCGCGCAGCGGTGTGCGGGGCAGGGGACCAATCACGTTCTCCAGCGCGGTTGCGTCGTAGTCTTCCGGAAGCCCTAGCGGTGCCCCGGCGAACGTAATCGTTCCGCGCGCTTCGGGTGTGACCGCCTCGATCGTCTCGACGACTTCGCGCATGTCCACGACGCTGCCATGCATATTGAAGACGTCCGCACCGCGATAGCCGGAACGTGCGCACGCGATGAACATGCGCGCAAGGTCGTCGGCATAGTGAATCTGACTGCGGCCGCTGTAAGGAATATGGAAAGGGCGCCCCAGCGCTGCCGCCAGGACCGCCTGGGTCGGAGCCGCAGTGAGGCCATAGTCCCTTCCGGCGCCGAATACCGTTGCCGGGCGAAGGCCGATGCTGGAAACTCCCTTGTCCTGATAATACACGCGCGCCATGCCCTCTTCAGCTTGCTTGTACACACCGTAAAGGGTCGTCGGATGGGCGGAGGTATGATGCTGGATGGCTGCATTGCCCGGCGCGTCGCAGTTGTCGTACACCGCAATCGATGACGCATACACGATGCGCGGGATCCGCTCCACGCGCCGCGCCACTGCCTCGAACAGGTTCACGCCGCCCAGCACGTTGACGCGGGCTCCAAGCGGAGGATCGCTCTTGAACCTCGGATGAATCAGCGCGGCCAGGTGAATGACATGGGTGATGCGATGGCGATCCAGCGTTGCCTCGAGCAAGCCCAGGTCCGTGATGTCGCCGCGAACCATCTCCACGCGCGACAGTTGCGTGTCGTCCATCAGTAGGCGCAGGCGCTGCACATCACTGCCTGCATCGAAGGCAATGACCGGCACGCCTTCCTGTACGAGCTTGCGCACCGTCCATGCGCCGATACATCCCAGTGCCCCAGTTACCAGAAATCGTTCACAGTCCGCCATAGCTGCCAGTCACCGTTGGCGGGCACCGCCGCGTGCCCGGATTAACCTGTCAAAATTCTAGGCAGGCCATCCGCGTCGGGATTGACGTGGCGGGGCGCTGTCGTGACAGTTGGAGACATCATGTGGCCGCTCCTCCATATATTCGTCCGGCTGCTGCACGTTGCGCAGGTGGACCAGCCTTGCCGCACCCGGTTCGCCAGGCAGGGCCGGGCGCGCATGGCCTCATGCCGCGTGCGTATCTGGTACGAAAATACGAAATGTCAGGACGCCGTCGAGGCTATGCATGCCCTACCTTGCGCTTTGACGCCTCGTGATCAATCCCCGTGCCAGCAACCACTCGGAGTGCGCGCAATCCCTTCCAAAGCCGACGGCAGGCAGCGGACTTGATCCACATGCCTGCCGCCGGGAATGCCGCGCTTCAATCTGCCAGGCCGAAGAATCGCGCGGCATTGGCCGCCATGATCTGTGTCCGGGTCTTGTCCTCGAGCCAGCGGCTGTCGGCGACGAGCTTGCCGATCTGCTGCTCGCCCAGCGGGAACGGGTAGTCCGAGCCCAGCATCACCCTGTCGGCGCCCATGACCTCGACCAGCAGCCGCAGCGCGCGGTCGTCGAACACGGCGCTGTCGACGAAGAAGCGCTTCAGGTAATGGGACGGCGGATGCGGGCAGTCCTGGCGAACGATATCGCGGCAATGCCAGGCGTTTTCCGCCCGGCCCAGCAGGAAGGCGAAGCCGCCGCCGCCATGGGCAAAGCAGAGCCTGAGTGTCTCGGGAATGCGCTCGAAGGCCCCGGACAGGATCAGCGAAAGAATGCCGAGCTGTGTTTCCGCGGGCATCGACACCAGCCACGGCAACATCCACTTCTTCATGCGGCCGTCGGTCATCATGTCCCACGGATGAACCAGTACCGGAATGTCGTCGTTCGCGCAGTGCACCAGGAAATCGACCAGGCGCCGGTCATCCAGGTCGTGTGGGCCCAGATGGTTGCCGATCTGCACCCCGACATGGCCGGCGGCCCTGGCGCGCGTCGCCTCGCGGCAGGCCAGGTCCAGGTCCTGCAGCGGCACCTGCGCCAGCGCCTTCAGGCGATCGGGGCGGTAGGCGCAATGCTCGAGGGCGAGGTCATTCATCCGCTGCGCCCATGCGGCCGTGGCGCCGGCTTCGTAGCGGTAGCCGAACATGATGGGCGTGGCGCAGACGATCTGGATGTCCAGTTCGTTGCGGTCCATTTCCTCGATGCGCAGGGCGGGATCCCACAGCGCGCGATAGACCGGCCGGAAGCGCTGGTCGCCCACCATGATGTGGCCGGATTCGCCATCGGCTTCGATGGCGAGCCAGGGCGCATTGTCCGCGTCCAGCGCGGCGGCTTCTTCCCGCGTGATGCGCGGAAAGAAGTGGGCGTGCATATCAATCTTCTTCATGATGGTTGAAGCGGTGTGGTAGCGCGTCAGGCACCCTTGCCCGGGTGGATCCTGCCGCAGTTGGGGCATCGGCGGTGCTGCTCGCTGCGATAGAAGGCCTCGAAGAGCGGGGGCAGGTCAGTGACGATGTTCTGCAACTGCACCTCCACGCGATGGACGAGGTGGCCGCAGCCATCCTCGCCGTCGCAGTACCATTCGAAGCCGTCCACGATGCCCGCCGGGCGCTGGCGCTCGATGACCAGGCAGGCGCTGCCGGCCTCGGGCCGCTGCGGCGAATGCCTGACGTGGGGCGGCAGCAGGAAGATGTCGCCTTCCTTCAGGTCCACGCGCTCGCGCCGCCCGTCGATCCACAGGTTCAGGTAGGCGTTGCCGCGCATCTGGTAGAAGAACTCCTCGAGCGGGTCGTCGTGGTAGTCGGTGCGGTGATTGGGACCGCCCACCACCGTGATCATGAGGTCGGCGTCTTTCCAGACCTGCTGGTTGCCCACGGGTGGCTTGAGCAGGTGGGCGTGCTCGTCGATCCACTTGGGGAAATTGAACGGAAGACCGTGCTTGAGCATGCTGACTCCTAGCGGGCGAGCGGATGGTAGGCGATCGCCTTGATCTCGATGCGCAGGTGGGGGTGGGGAAGCTGGTGCACGGCCACGGTGGTGCGGGTAGGGCCCTCGTAGCCGAAGTATTCCGAGTACACCGCGTTATAGCCGCCGAAGTCGTTCATGTCGACCAGGAAGCTGGTGACCTCCACCACGTCTTCGAGGTCCGCGCCGGCGCTGCGCAGGATATCGCGGATATTCCCGATCACGGCCCGGGTCTGGGCCCGGATATCGAGAGAGGTCGTGCCCATGGCGTCGACTTCCACGCCTTCGAAGGTATTGTCGGGGCGCCGGGAGCTGGTGCCCGACACGAACAGGAAGTCTCCGGCCCGTCGCACATGGGGGAAGGTGCCGCGCGGTGTTGCCTTGCCGGCCACCACGGAGGATGTCGATGTTGCTTGCATGTTTGTTCTCCTTGGCTCGCCGTCTGTCACGGCATGTCTTTATGGGTGTAGACCAGTTCTACGCCGGCCTGCTCGGGAATCTCCGGCATGCCTTGGGCCCAGTCCCGGTAGCAATTGCGCAGGGTGTCCAGCATGGCGGGCTCGCGCCTGGCCAGGTTGGCGCGTTCGCGCGAATCACGGGACAGGTCGAACAGGTACTCGTTGCCGTCCACCGCGAGGAACTTCCAGCTGCCGTGGCGCACTGCCTGCTGGGCGCGGTACTTCATGCGCCAGTAGACCGTGCGCGGGCTGGCCTGGGCGGGATCGGACAGGCATGGCAGTAGCGAGATGCCGTCGGGCTGGTGCATGTGTGCAGGGAGAATTCCCGCGGCATCGAGCATGGTGGGGCACCAGTCCATGGTCATGGCGACCTGCGGGGTGGTGCCACCGGCGGGGATCACCGCCGGCCAGCGGGCGATCAGCGGCACCCGGATGCCGCCTTCGAGCAGATCCATCTTCTTGCCCGACAGCGGCCAGGTGTCGGAGAAGCGCTCGCCGCCGTTGTCGCTGGTGAAGACCACCAAAGTATTTTCCGCCAGGCCCCTGTTGGCCAGGACATCGAGAATGCGGCCAATGCCTTCGTCCATCTGGCGGATCATGGCCTGGTAGGTTTCGACCGAGCCGCCGTCGGTATGCTGGATCGCCGCCCGGATGCGCTCGGACTCCGCCTGGTCAAAGCGGGTTTCCCAGGGCCAGTGCGGGGCGGTGTAGTGCACGCTCAGCATGAAGGGCGCGTCCGGCGGCACCGCCTGCAGCCAGTCAGCCGCGCGCTCGCTGAGGATGTCGGTCAGGTAGCCGCTGCGCTCGACTTCGCGCTCGTTCTCGTAGAGGTCGTGCGTGCCGCCGCGGTCGCAGTGGGTGAAATAGTCCACGCCACCGCCGAGCGGGCCGAAGAACTCGTCATAGCCGCTCTTGAGCGGGCCGAAGTGCGGTGGGAAGCCCAGGTGCCACTTGCCGATCAGCGCGGTGCGGTAACCATGTTCGCGCAGCAGCGAGGGCAGGGTCGGGTGCCCGGGAGGCAGGCCCAGATGGGATTGCCCGCGCGCGCGCCCCGTCATCGGCTCCTCGGCGCCGCCGCGCAGCCGGTACTGGTAGCGGCCCGTCATCAGCGCAAAGCGGCTGGGCGAGCAGACCGGGGAATTGGCGTAGGCATCGGTGAAGCGCACGCCCTCGGCCGCCAGCCGGTCCAGGTTGGGCGAGACCGGCGCGCGGCCGCCGTAGCAGCCCAGATCGGCATAGCCAAGGTCATCCGCAAGGATGAAGACGAGATTCGGCCGGCCAGGCGCCGGCGAGCGCTTGGAATTCATGGCGTTCATGGTGGCGTTCATGATGGCGTTCATGGATGCTGTCAGTCCTGCGCAGTGAAGCCGGTCTTCTGCACGATGGCACGCCAGCGGTCGATTTCAGACTGGGCGTATGCCTGGAAGGCGGCGCGGCCGGAAAAGGCGGGCCGTACGCCTTGCTCGGCGAGCCGGCGCTGCAGGTCCGGACGCTCCATCACCACTCCGATCTCATGCTCGAGTCGCTGGAGGATGGCTTCGGGCGTGCCCTTGGGCGCATAGATGCCATACCAGCCTGTCGCCACGACGTCGCCATAGCCGGCCTCGGCCATGGTCGGAAGCTCCGGCGCGGCGGCCTGGCGCGCACTGCCTGTCACGGCAAGCAGCCTGACTTTGCCGGCCCTGGCCAGTTGCTGGGCGACCTGCAGGACTACGAAGCTATACTGCACTTGCCCGCCAACCAGATCGGTCACCAGCGGGGCCGAACCCTTGTATGCCACATGCTGCGCATCCGTTCCGCTGCTCCTTGCGAACATTTCACCGGCAAACTGCGATGGCGAGCCGGAACCGAAGGAGCCGAAGGCGGCCTTGCCCTTGTTCGTCCTGAGCCAACCGACCAGGTCAGCAACAGTCTTTACCGGCAGCGAGGCGGGCACGGCCAGCACCAGTTCGAACTCGACCAGGCGGGCGACCGGCGCAAAGTCGCGCAGCGGATCATAGGGAATGCGCTTGAAGGTAGCGGGGTTCAGCGCCATGGTCTGGGCGAATCCCATCAGCAAGGTGTAGCCATCCGGCTGGGCGCGGGCTGCGGCCTGTACGCCGATGAAGCCGTTGGCGCCGGCGCGGTTGTCGACCACGACCTGTTGCCCGAGCCGTGCGCGCAGCGACTCGCCGATCAGCCTGGCCACCGCATCGGGCGTGCCGCCTGCCGGACCCGGGACGATCAGCGCGACCGGCCGCTCAGGATAGCTGCCTGCGTGCGCGGCCTGGCCAGGCGCGGCCAGGGTCAAGGCAGCAATGCAGGCGTTGCGAAGATGGTTCCAAAACATGAGGGTCTCCTCCTGATCGGCCCGACGGCTGACGCCACCCGGCCGGTCGTATTCACACCACGTGGAAAGCGGCACTGCCCAGCGCGCCCATCGTCGCGCAGACATGATTGCCACGGGCCAGGGCTTCGGCAGCGGTGGCCGCGCCGGCCATGACCAGGCTGCCGGCCGGGAGCACGGTACCGGCCTGGGACAGCACTTGCGAAGCCTGCACCAGGCTGCGCAGCGGATGCCCCAGGATCGCGGCGGTCGAGCCGGTCTGTACGACGCGGCCATCGATGCGCAGCACGACGCCGAGATTGGCCAGCGCGTCGAACTGGCGCGACCATGGGCCCACCACGAGTCCGGCCGACGAGCAATTGTCGGCAACCACATCCTCGAGTGTGAAGCGGAAGTCGCGGTAGCGCGAATCGATGATCTCGATTGCGGGCGCCACGGCCTCCAGGTAGTCGGCAGCCTCCAGCAAGGTCAGCGGCCGGTCGATGTCGCGCCGGGTCAGGAAGCAGATTTCCGGCTCGGCGCGGGGGTGGATGTAGTTGTCCAGCAGCACGCGGCCGCCGTCTTCCTCCACCATGGCATCGGTCAGCCAGCCCCATATAAGGCTGTCCACGCCCATCTGGACCATCTTGGCGCGGCTGGTGAAACCCAGCTTGATGCCGATGCGCCGCTCCCCGCGCTGGCGGCGGTGCTCGATCGACATGGTCTGGATGGCGTAGGCCTGCTCGATCGAGAACGGCGTGGTGGCACTGAATTGCGCAACCGCCTCGGCGCCGCGTGCGGCGTCGTCCAGAGCGGCTGCGATGAATGCGTTACGGCTGATCATGCTGCCTCCTTGCGCTTGCCGGTGCCGGCCTGCAGCAGGTCGAGCGCCACGTCGACGATCATGTCTTCCTGGCCTCCAACCATGCGGCGCCGGCCCAGCTCGACCAGGATGTCCGCGGTCTTGAGCTGGTATTTGGCGGCCGCGCTTTCCGCGTGACGCAGGAAGCTCGAGTACACCCCGGCGTAGCCCAGCGCCAGCGTTTCGCGGTCGACGCGGACCGGGCGGTCCTGCAGCGGGCGCACGATGTCGTCGGCGGCATCCATCAGGCGGTACAGGTCGCAGCCATGATGCCAGCCCAGCCGTTCGGCCGCGGCGATGAAGACCTCGAGCGGCGCATTGCCGGCGCCGGCGCCCATGCCGGCGAGGCTGGCATCGATCCGGTCACAGCCTTCCTCGACCGCGACGATGCTGTTGGCGACACCCAGGCTGAGGTTGTGGTGGGCATGGATGCCGGTTTCGGTCTCGGGCCGCAGCGCATCCCTGAAGGCGCGGAAGCGGTCGCGCACGCCGTCCATGGTGAGGGCGCCGCCGGAATCCACCACATAGACGCAATGGGCGCCGTAGCTTTCCATCAGCTTCGCCTGTTCCGCCAGCGTGGCGGGGGAGGCCATGTGGCTCATCATCAGGAAGCCGGCGACATTCATGCCCATGGCGCGTGCGGTCTCGACATGCTGGCGCGCGGTGTCGGCCTCGGTGCAGTGCGTGGCCACCCGGACCACGCGCGCGCCGGCTGCATGGGCTTCGCGCAGGTCGTGCACGGTGCCGATGCCCGGCAGCAGCAGGGTGGCGACCTGGGCGCGCTGCACCGTCTCGGCCACGGCGGCAATCCATTCCACGTCGGCATGGGCACCGAAGCCATAGTTGAAGCTGGAACCCGCCAGGCCATCGCCGTGTGCGACTTCGATCGAATCGACGCCGGCCTCGTCAAGGGCGCGTGCAATGGCGCGGACCTGCGCCACCGAATACTGGTGGCGCACGGCGTGGCTGCCGTCGCGCAGGGTCACGTCGGAGATATAGAGGTTCTTGTTGGTCATGGTCGGGTTCCTCAGGCTGCCGCCGTGGATGCGGTCAGGCCGCTGCCCAGCGATTCCGCCACGCGTTCGGCGCAAACCAGCGCGGCACTGGTCATGATGTCCAGGTTGCCGGCATAGGCGGGCAGGTAGTGCGCCGCGCCTTCCACTTCCAGGAAGATGGTGGTCTTCAGCCCCGTCTTCCGGCCGAGGCCCGGCACGTTCACCGGGCCGTCGATGCGGTCGAACTGCACGCGCTGCTTGAGCCGGTAGCCGGGCGCATAGCCCTGCACGCGTTCCACCATCGCCTGCACGGCGGCCTCGATCGCGCCGGTGTCGGCTTCGTCGGTCAGGCAGCAGACCGTGTCACGCATGATCAGCGGCGGCTCGGCCGGGTTCAGGATGATGATGGCCTTGCCGCGGGTGGCGCCGCCCACGGTCTCGATGGCGCGCGAGGTGGTCTCGGTGAACTCGTCGATGTTGGCGCGCGTGCCGGGGCCGGCGGACTTGCTGGCGATCGACGCCACGATTTCCGCGTAGTGGACCGTGGTCACACTGGCCACCGCCGCCACCATCGGGATGGTGGCCTGGCCGCCGCAGGTGACCATATTGATGTTCGGCGCATCCAGATGCACGCCGGCGTTGACGCTGGGCACCACGTACGGGCCGATGGCGGCCGGCGTCAGGTCGATGACCCGCACGCCGTGCGCCTGCAGCGCTGCGTTGTGGCCGGCGTGGGCGCCGGCGGACGTGGCATCGAAGGCGATGCGGATGTCGCCGAAGCCCGGCATCGCCAGCAGGCCGTCGATGCCTTGCGCCGTCACCGGCACGCCGAGCCGCGCCGCGCGTGCCAGGCCTTCGGAGGCGGGGTCGATGCCGACCATGGCGCCCATCTCGACGTGCTTGCCATGGCGCAGCACCTTGATCATCAGGTCGGTGCCGATATTGCCGGAACCGATGATGGCAACTTTGCAGGGGTTCATGTCAGGCGTCTCCTTTGCTGGTGGCCTGGAACGACGCCGTCACGGCGCCCAGTCCTTCGATGCGGACGGTAAAGACGTTGCCCGGCTGCACCGTCACCATGGGGCCGAGGGCACCGGTCAGGATGATGTCGCCGGCCCTGAGCGGCGCACCGACGCGGCTCATGGTGTTGGCCAGCCAGACGGCGGCATTGAGCGGATTGCCAAGGCAGGCCGCGCCGGCGCCGACCGAAACCGGTTCGCCGGCCAGTTCCATGCTCATGCCGCAGTTGACCAGGTCCAGGTCACGCAGGCTGACCGGCCGCGTGCCCAGCACGAACAGGCCGGAAGAGGCGTTGTCCGCGATGGTGTCGGTCAGGCGGATATCCCACCCGGCAATGCGGCTGCCGACGATCTCGATCGCCGGCAGGGCAAAGGCGGTGGCCCGGATCACATCGGCAACGGTATGAACGGCATGCGGCAGGTCGCGCTCCAGGACCAGGGCGATTTCCGCCTCGACCTTGGGCTGCAGCACGTCGCCGCAATCGATCTCCTCGCCGTCCTGGCGCGCCATGTCGACAAAGAGCATGCCGAAATCCGGCTGGTCCACGCCCAGCTGGCGCTGCACCACAGTGGAGGTGAGGCCGATCTTGCGGCCGGCGACGCGGCGCCCGGCATCGAGCGCGCGCTCGGTGTTGTGCTGCTGGATGGCGTAGGCCAGCGCCACCGGATCGGCGCCGGCGCCGGCGGCCTGTGCAATGGCATCGCGCACGGGCGGGCAGGGTTGGCCATGCTCGGCGGCGGACCAGAGTTGGTCCGCGGCCTTGATGAGTTCTGGGTTTAGCATGCGGGTTCTCGCGACGGGCTCAGGGGTTGACGCAAATGGTGGTCAGGGAGGAGTAGAAATCCAGAGAGTGGCGTCCGCCTTCGCGGCCGATGCCCGACAGTCGGGTGCCGCCGAAGGGCGTGCGCAGGTCGCGCAGGAACCAGGTGTTGACCCAGACGATGCCCACGTCGAACTGCCGGGTCACGCGGTGCGCGCGCGCCAGGTCGCGGGTCCAGACCGAAGCCGCCAGTCCGTAACGGGAATCGTTGACGCGCGCGACCACTTCATCGTCACTGTCGAACGGCGCGATATGGCAGACCGGGCCGAACACCTCTTCCTGCACGCAGCGCGCCGAATCGGGCAGACCGGTCCAGATGGTGGGCTGGACATAGGCACCGTTGTCGCGCGCGTCGCCGAAATGCGGCACGCCGCCGCCGGCGACCACGGTGGCGCCTTCCTCGCGCGCCAGCGCAAAGTAGGACAGCACCTTGTCGCGATGGCCGTGCGAGATCAGCGAGCCCATTTCCACGCCGTCGGCGTCGGGATAGTCGATGCGCAGCGCTTCGGCGCGCGCCTTCATCGCCGCCACGAAGCGCTCAAAGATGGGACGCTCCACGTAGACGCGCTCCGAGCACAGGCAGACCTGCCCGGTATTGGTGAAGCTGGAGCGCATCACGCCCGCTACCGCCTTGTCGAAGTCGCAGTCGGCGAACACCACCGCCGCATTCTTCCCGCCCAGCTCGAAGGACACCTCCTTAACGCCGTCCGCCACGGCCTTCATGATGGTGCTGCCGGTTCGGGACTCGCCGGTGAAGGTGATGGCATCGATGCCCGGATGCCGCGACAGGAACTCACCCGCCGAACCGCCGCCGAAGCCGTGCACAAGGTTGAAGGCGCCCGCCGGCACGCCGGCTTCGTGCATGACCTCGGCCAGCAGCGTGGCGCTGCCGGGCGTCTCCTCGGAAGGCTTGACCACCACCGCGTTGCCGCAGGCCAGTGCCGGCGCGACCTTCCAGGTCATCAGCAGCATCGGCAGGTTCCATGGCGAGATGATCCCCACCACGCCATGGGGCTTGCGTACCGTGTAGCTGAAGACATCGCCATCAGCCGTGCGCATGTCGAAGTATTCGCCACCGGCCTGGCCGGCCAGTTCGGCAAAGGTGCGGAAGTTCTGCACGCCGCGGCGGATGTCCAGCGCGCGCGCCTGGTGTTGCGGGCGGCCGGTGTCCGCGACTTCCGCCGCCACGAAGGCATCGAAGCGCCTCTCGATGCCGTCGGCAATTGCATGGAGCAGCCTGGCGCGCTCGGCGGCGCTGGTCTTGCCCCAGGGGCCCTCCATGGCGGCGCGCGCGGCTCCGACCGCGCGATCCACCAGGCCGGCATCGGCCTCGCAGACCTGGCCGATCACGGTGCCGTCGACCGGCGAGATATTGGGAAAGATTCTGGCCGCCTCCTCGAAGCGGCCATCGACGTAGTTTCGAAACAGGATGGGGCGTGACGACACGGTGCAGTCTCCGGGCGATGATCTGGGACGCAGTGTAGGCAGCCGTTGTATTCCTGAAAAATGAAAGTTTCGTCGTCGTGTATTACTAACTAGAATAGCAAGACTGCGGGCCGGGCATCCGCATCATCCGGCGCCTGGCCTATCCCTTGTCCCCCGCATCTCCATGGCACATCACGCGAACTCCCTGGGCAGGAAACTGCGCTTTGCCCAGATCATTATTTTCGAGCAGGTGCTGCGCAGCGGTTCAATCCTGCGCGCCGCTCAGGAACTCAACCTGACGCAGCCAGCGGTCACCAAGGTGGTCCATGAGCTGGAGGGCCATTTCGGCGGGCCCCTGCTGGTGCGGGGCAACCGCGGTGTCACCGCCACGGAACTCGGCGAGCTGGTGGCGAGGCGGTCGAAGTCCCTGCTGGCGGAGTTGCGCCATATGACCGACGAGGTCAACGCCTTCCAGGAGGGGGCCGCCGGACAGGTGCTGGTCGGCACGCTGATCTCGGCGTCTGCGGTGCTGCTGCCGCGTGCGATCCAGTTGCTCAAGGCGCGGGCGCCCGCGGTGGTCGTCACTTTGCGCGTGGGCCAGATGGATCAGTTGCTTCCCGCGTTAAGCGTGGGCGACCTCGACCTGGTGGTGGCAAGGATTCCCGACGACGGCGGCTGGCAGGGCAAGTCGCCCGGACTCGAAGCCGAGGCGCTCTATGCGGAGCAGCTTTGCGCGGTCGGGGGCGCCCATCATCCTCTGGCTTCGCGCAACTTCGCCAGCCTGGCGGACATGCTGGCGTTTCCGTGGATTCTCCCGACGCGGGATTCCTCCCTGCGTCGGACGGCCGAGCGGCTCTTCTTCGAAGCCGGGCTGGGCGCACCGGCGAACGTGGTCGAATCCCTTTCCGTGCTGACCAATGTCGCGCTGATGCTCGACCAGCAAACGGTCGGCCTGATGCCGCGCACGGAGGCGCAGCAGTTCGCGGACGCGGGCATGCTGGCCATCCTGCCGCTGGCGGAACTTCCGGGATTCGGCGAGATCGGCTGCTTCGCCTGTTCCGGCCGTGTGCCGGCCCAGGCGGTTACCCTGTTCAAGGCCTGCCTGCGCGATGCCGCCACGCAGGCCTTGCAAGGTACGCCGTGAGCGGCTGCTGCAGCCGGCGTTCAGCCCTTAAGGCCCTTGTCGGCTGTCTGCCTGCCGTATGCGTCGGCCTCTCCTCATCTGGGCGCGTCGGTGGCTCTCCCAACCAAGAGCCAGGTGGGCAAGTCACCAATGCCCTTCGCTGCAACCAGGCCGCGCTCCTCTACCACGAACGGCGGACCGAGTCGCTTCCGAGTAGCTGCCGTCACCTGAACGCGGCCGGCAATGCCCTGCGACTCCATCCGGCTGGCGATATTCACGGTATCACCCCACAGGTCATATATGAATTTTCTTCGCCCGATCACGCCCGCTATGATCGGCCACAGGCCGGGGCAGACCGGCGACCGCCATATAGGAATCGCCAATTGTCTTGATCTTCTCGAGTCCCCGGCTGTCTGCGATATCGTCGAAGCCGGCAAATATCTCATTCAGTACTGCCACAAGCCGTTCGGGGCTCAGGGTGGGAGAGAATCTGGTGAATTGCACGAGGTCGGCAAACAGTACCGACACTTCTTCGAACTTTTCGGCGATGACTTCCGGGGGACCGGCGGTCGTGAGATCGGAGCGCAGCTTCAAACGCTCGGCGATGGGGGCGGGGAGCAGGTTGAGCAACAGCCGCTCCGTTACCTGTTGTTCGCAGACGAGCTGATCGTAAAGGCGTCTGAGTTCGCTACTCTGGCGAACGATCGTCTCCCGGCTCGCTTCCAGTTCACGCACCGTTTGCTCGAGCTCCTTTCCATGCTGCAACGAATCGGCTTGGTCAGATAGCGGAAGAATCCTGCAGCCATGCCCTTCTCGATGTCGCGCGGCATGGCGTTCGCACTGAGGGCGATGACGGGAATGCGGGCTGTCTTCGCGTCTTCGCGAAGACGTCTCAGCGCTTCGATGCCGTTGATATCGGGGGTGGATATCCATCACGATGACGTCGGGCAGCGCGGCGCGCGCGAGCTCGACGCCAACGGTTCCATTGATCGCAGTCAGCAGTTGCACGTCTGGCTGGCGCGCGATGAGCTGCTCGACGAGCTTCAGGTTGGCGGGGTTGTCTTCGACATACAGCAAGGAATGCACCGAAGCGGGGGCCTGCGGTTGCGCCTGGGCCGGTTCCGCAGGTTCTGCACGTTCACGATCCATCTCCGGCGGGCGTGCAGCGGGCAGGTCGACCCAGAATACGCTGCCCACGCCAACTGTACTGTCGGCCCCGATGGCGCCTCCCATCAGCTCGGCCAGCCGCTTTGCCACGACGAGGCCGATGCCCGTGCCTTCCACGGGGCCCCCCTTGTGCCCGAGCCGGTTGAACGGCTGGAACAGTTGTGCGAGCCGTCCCGGTGCCAGGCCTGCGCCGGTGTCGCGCACGCTGACGCGGACGCGATCGTCGGTCACGCTCAGCACTTGCACCTCGACCGTTCCCTGGTCCCGGTTGTACTTGATCGCATTGGACAGCAGGTTGAGCAGGATTTGCTTCAGGCGGGTCCGGTCAGCGCGGACGAAACACGAGTCGGGCATTGGGAATCGAATGCGAACGGCGACAATTCGGCCGCGTGCGACTACATGCAGCTCGACAGCATCAAGCACAGCGCGCAGGAAAAGCGTTTCATCGGCGGCTCGCAGGTCCTCAGCAACAGGATGGCACAGCCGCTTGGCACGAAGCTGCGGCTGTCGTGCCCGGTGCGCCGGATCTCGGATTGGGACCGCGAGGTCGTCACGCTGCACACCGACCAGGGCGAAGTGCGCGCGCGCCACGTCATCATGGCCATCCATCCGGCTTTGTGCGATCGCGTGCGGTTCGAATCCGCCGCAGCCGGCCAGGCGTGCCGCGCTGCAACGCGCCTGGCCAGCCGATTCGCCCGCGCGCAAGACGGCCATGGTCTACGGCGTGGTCAACCCCGCGGCCAAGACCGATCCCGAGTCGCCGATCGCCGGGATGCCGATCCTGGAGGCGTACAAGGCCAAGACCATCATCGTCAACAAGCGCTCGATGGCAGCCGGCTACGCGGGTCTCGACAACGAGCTGTTCTACATGGACAAGACCATGATGGTGTTCGGCGACGCCAAGAAGGTGGTCGAGGACATGGTCAGGGCAGTGGAGTGATTTTGTGACGGCCAACAGCGCCAGGTGTGCACGGCCGCTTTGCCGATACCGTCAGCGCACCGCATCAGATTTAAAAGATCCCTAATACAACGCAAGGAAGTATGAGATGGCAATCAGGACAGTGGGCATCGTCGGTGCCGGCTCGAACCTACCGCGATTTCTCCTACGGGTGCGAACTGCGGTAGCGCGGTGCGTTGCCACATCCGATGTGCGCTTGGGCAAAGCAACAAAGGGACGTTGGGAAGGTTGTCAAGATGCAGGGCTATAGCAGCCCTGAAGACCAGATTGTTCCCTTTCCTTTCATGAGATGTCTCGGCCAGGTTCGCGCACCAGTTGGATAGCATGCGCCAGCTTGGCAACCGACGACGCAATCTCTTCGTTGCTTACGCCGCCGTAGCCGAGAACCAGGCCGTTCTGGGAGTTCTGCTGGGAAGCAAAATATGACGAAAACGGCCGGGCAACGATACCGTGGGCAAGCGCGCAGCGCGATACGAGCTGGTCGTGAGCGTGCCGCAGCTTGACGGTCAGGTGCAGTCCTGTATCCGTTCCGACGATATCGATCTCCTCGCCAAGCTGGTGCTGCAGTTCGCTTGTCAGCAGGGCCTGCCGTTCGCCATAGATCTTGCGCATCTTGCGTACGTGCGCCGCGTAATGGCCATCCGCAATGAATTCCGCCAATGCAGCCTGTATCAAAAGCTGTCCGCCACGATGCAGCTCAGACTGTGCCACCGAAAAAGCATCGGCAAGTCCTGGCGGAACAATGAGGAAGCCGAGCCGCAAGCCGGGGTAAAGAACCTTAGAAAAGCTGCCTACGTAAATCGTATTGTGATGCGGATCCAGACCCTGGAGCGAGGGCAAGGGAGCACCCTGATAGCGGAACTCGCTGTCGTAGTCGTCCTCGATGATCCAGGCGCCGTGGCGATGCGCCAGCTCAGTCAGCAGCCGGCGCCGCGCCAGGCTCATCACCGCGCCGCTCGGATACTGGTGTGACGGCGTGACGAAGATCAGGCGCGGTGGTTCGCCCGGCGAGACGGGCGGCTGGATGCCTTGCTCGTCGACCGGCAGGCTATCCATCTGCAGGCCGGCCGAGCGAAAGATGCTGCGCGCCCCCCAATAGCAGGGATCCTCAACCCAGATCCGGTCGCCGTGGTCGGCGAGCATGCGCGCGCACAAGTCGATGGCCTGGTGGCTGCCTTGCGTCACGATGATCTGCTCGGGCGAGCAATCGACACCGCGCGCCAGCGCCAGATATTCCGTCAATGCGCGCTTGAGGGGCGGGAAGCCATGTCGGCTGCCATAGCCCAGTTGCTCCTGGCTGGCGAACTTCCAGGCCTTGGTGATCAGCCGTTGCCATACGCCGCGGGGGAACTGGCTGACGTCCGGAATGCCGGGGACGAAGGCACCTGCCTGCACGTCCGATACGCCGACGTGGGCAAGCAGCTCGCGTGCGCGCTGCGACAGGCGTGATTCGTCGCCGGGATACGGCGGCTGCTGGTCCACGCCGGCCATGCTTGCCAGCAAGGCCGGGTCGGGAGCCGTATTGCCTACATACGTGCCACTGCCGCCGTGCGTCTGGGTGTAGCCCTCGTCAGTGAGGCGGTCATAGGCATAGAGGACTGTATTGCGGGCAATGCCCAAGTCCTGTGCCAGTTCCCGCGTGGGTGGCAAGCGGGTGCCGGGCGACAGCTGCCCGGCGAGGATCGCATCGCGGATATCATCAAACAGCTGCCGGTTCAGCGGCACGCCCGAGCGCACCGGGGTGCTCCAATGACTGCGCGCGAGAAGCCAATCGGTCAATGGCGTCTCTTTCAATTCTTGGCTCCATCCGAAAATTTGTACCGGTACTATACAGTGGGGCCAACTGGCTTGTAGAGTAGATCCCATCATGTCGCTGCATTACCACAGAACTATTTCAACAATGCGGCAATTCAATCAGGCAGTCGGCATTAGCTTATGGAGATGGGAGCGCCGCAACCGGGCTGGCGCTTAATTAATTCCCGAGAACTATGACGGTGCTCCGCCAGCGCTGCGGATATACCGGGCGGTAAGATTTGTGTTTCGTGAGGCATTAAATGAAGCGTTTTGCAGTAGCAGGTATTCAAATGCCGGTTTCGGCATTCGATGAGAACATCACGCAAATGAATCGCTACCTGGCGCATGTCAGGCACCGTTTTCCCTGGGTCGATATGGTGATGTTCTCGGAACTCGCCGCCTTTGGTCCGAGCCCGGCCAAGGCGGTGGAAATGCCGGGCGCCGAGGAGGTCCGGTTGTGCGAGATGGCGGCCAGGCATGGCTTGTGGCTGATACCAGGCTCGCTGTTCGAGCGCCGCGACGGCGCGATCTATAACACCGCGCCCGTCATCGATCCCGCCGGCAATGTGGTGGCGCGGTTCCGCAAGCTGTTTCCGTTCCGCCCCTACGAGCAAGGCATCGCCGCGGGCAACGAGTTCGTGGTGTTCGACGTACCGGACGCCGGCCGCTTCGGCATCTCAATCTGCTACGACATGTGGTTCCCGGAGACGACCAGAACGCTTGCAGCCATGGGCGCCGAGGTGATTCTGCACCCGACCATGACGGATACGATCGATCGCGATATCGAGTTGTCGATCGTGCGCGCGTCGGCGGCAACCAACCAGGTTTATTTCTTTGACATCAATGGTGTCGGAGATGGCGGCGTGGGGCGCTCCATTGTGGTCGATCCTTCCGGTTATGTGCTGCATGAGGCTTCGTCGGGTGCCGCGGAGATCATTCCGGTGGAGATCGATTTTGAGAAGGTGCGGCGCGAGCGCGAACGTGGCTTGCGCGGCCTTGGCCAGCCGCTCAAGAGTTTCCGTGACCGGGAAGTGGAGTTTCCCGTCTATCAGCGCGGCAGCGGTGCCGACGCATATCTGCATACCTTGGGGAAACTGGTCAAGCCAGGAGTCAGCGAAAACGCACAGCCGCAAGTGAGCGGTCCTGCCGGGGAGTAACTTCGCGGTACCCCGGATCGGCCTCATGCTCCCCGGCTGAACTGGCGCGATCGCATTGGAGACGATTATCGGATGGGAACGCATGCGCTGTCCCAGGGAGACGCTTGTCGTCGGCTTTGTTATGGGATCCTTTAATCATGGCCCATGGAAAATGCACGACAAGCGCAAAACAAGATCACAACCATCGATTAAGCAGCTAAGACTCAAATTCGGGTTCGCACGCGCGCATCCGGGTATTGAGAATATCTCGCTGGCGGAGGAATAACATGACACGCAGCACCGCAAGAAAAGCGAAAACCGGGCAAAACGTTTCCCTGAACCGCTATCGCAGTGTCTGGGAGATGCGCGCGGATGGCTGGATGAACCTGACCGACGATCTGGGTCGGCTGGTCAATCTCGGACGCGAATGCAATGAGTTCGTCGAGCGCCACGCTCGTGTCACCGAAACCCTGTCAATGCTTGAGCCGATCGAGCGGTTCTGGGCGTTTCCGGGCTACCGTCTGTTCGAGGAACTGACCGCCTGGTTCGCCAGTGGAGACCTGCACCGGCTCAATATTGCAGTGCATCGCATCAATCGCATGCTTGCCAGCGATACCTATCGCCACAAGAAACTGTCGCTCGAGGCCGAATCCGAGGAGCCGTCCGAGATCGAGACGGAAGAAGAGATGCAGGCCCAGATCACGCGCCCATATTTTGAGGTGCTGATCGTCGACGACATGTCACGCGAGGATGAAGAGGCCCTGCGCAGGCGCGTCCAGCGCAAGCAGCGCGTGGATGACCCCTTCGTCTGGGATGTCGTGGTGGTGCCGAGCTTCGAGGATGCCCTGATCGCCACGCTTTTCAACTTCAACCTGCAGGCATGCGTGATACGGCACGGGTTCCCGTTCAAGTCGGAGTATGAACTGGACCTGTTGCGCAAGTTCCTGGACGGGCTGGACGAAGGCATCGAACAGCAGCCGGAGTCCGAGCGAGGGCCATTGCTCGGACAAAAGATCGCAGAACTGCGACCCGAGCTCGACCTGTACCTGGTGACTGATGTTAAGGCCGAGGAAATCGCCTCGCGCGTCGGCGAAGTCTTCAACCGGATCTTCTTCCGGGAGGAAGACCACACCGAGCTGTACATGTCAATCATGAAGGGGGTGTCGGAGCGATACAAGACCCCGTTCTTCACGGCGCTGAAGGAATACTCCAAGCAGCCAACCGGCGTATTCCATGCCCTGCCGCTGGCGCGCGGGAAGTCGATCATGAATTCGCACTGGATCCAGGACATGGCGCAGTTCTATGGCCTGAACCTGTTCATGGCGGAGACGTCGGCCACCTCGGGAGGGCTGGATTCGCTGCTTGATCCCATCGGCCCCATCAAGGTTGCGCAGGAGTATGCAGCACGTGCATTCGGGGCTCGCCGCACTTTCTTCGCCACCAACGGCACCTCGACCGCAAACAAGATCGTGGTGCAGGCGTTGGTAAAGCCCGGCGATATCGTCATGGTGGACCGCAACTGCCACAAGTCGCATCACTACGGCATGGTGCTGGCGGGCGCAAAAGTGGCCTATCTTGACTCTTATCCGCTGAACGACTTCTCGATGTACGGCGCCGTGCCGATCGCCCAGATGAAGCGCACCCTGCTGCGCTTCAGGCAGGCCGGCACGCTGGACAAGGTCAAGATGGTGCTGTTGACCAACTGCACGTTCGATGGCGTCGTCTATGACGTGAAGCGCGTGATGGAGGAGTGCCTGGCCATCAAGCCAGACCTGATCTTCCTGTGGGACGAGGCATGGTTTGCCTTCGCCCGCTTTCACCCGACCTATCGCCAGCGCACCGGCATGGATGCTGCATCGCGCTTGCGCCGCGAACTCGACAGTGACGACTATCGGCGGCGATACGAGGCCTTCGCCACATCGTTCCGCGGCGCTGACTGGGATGACGAGGAGAAACTCGTCGCCACGCGCCTGATGCCGAACCCGGACCGGGCACGGGTGCGCGTCTATGCGACCCAGTCCACGCACAAGACCCTGACCTCGCTGCGGCAGGGCTCGATGATCCACGTGTGGGACCAGGACTTCAAGGACAAGGCGGAAGAGGCGTTCCACGAAGCCTACATGACGCACACCTCCACGTCGCCGAACTACCAGATCCTGGCATCGCTCGATGTCGGACGGCGGCAAGTGGAACTGGAAGGGTATGAACTGGTGCAGCGGCAGATGGAGCTGGCCATGACCTTGCGTGAATGGATCCACACCCATCCGCTGCTGAAGAAGTACTTCCATTTCCTCAATGTGTCACGCGTGGTACCGACTGACTATCGTCCCTCGGGGATCGACGCGTATTACAGCCCCGAGTCCGGTTGGGCGAATATGGAGGCCGCGTGGCGCGTCGACGAGTTCGCGCTGGATCCGACCCGGTTGACCTTGTCGATCGGCTGCTCCGGCATTGACGGCGACACGTTCAAGAACAAGTACCTGATGGACAAGTACGGGATCCAGATCAACAAGACGTCCCGCAACACGGTCCTGTTCATGACCAATATCGGTACCACGCGCTCCTCCGTTGCTTACCTGATCGAAGTGCTGATCAAGATCGCCAGGGAGCTAGACGAACGAACCGCCGACATGAGCGTGATCGAGCGCCGCCTGCACGAGAAGCGGGTGGCATCGCTGACGCGGGAATTGCCGCCGCTGCCTGACTTTTCTCACTTTCACTTTGCCTTTCGTAGCGTCTGCAACAGCGGGCAAATCGAAACACCGGATGGTGATATCCGCAAGGCCTTCTTCATGTCCTATGACGAGGAGAACTGCGAATACCTCACCATGGCCGAGGTGGCGAAAGCCATTGCCAGGGGACGTGAGGTGGTGTCGGCGCTGTTCGTGATTCCGTATCCGCCCGGCTTCCCGATCCTGGTGCCGGGCCAGGTGATCAGCTCGGAGATCCTGGAATTCATGCAGGCCCTGGACGTGCGCGAAATTCATGGCTACCGCCCCGAACTCGGCTTCCGTGTGTTCAGTGAAGGCGCGCTCCAGCAACTGGCGCTGCAGGCCGCCGGTGAGGCCGCGGCGGCCGTCGCGGCGGCGGCCAAGGCGTCGGTGTCGACAGTGGTGGAGATATCGACGGCAATCGTCGATGAGGTCGCGGCAGGGCATATGGAACGCGCGGCGGAACGAACGACGGAACGCGCTGCGGAACGCCCTGTGCAAAAAAAATAGTCGGGCATGAAGCTGGCCATGACGGCCGGCTTCCCGCCGCAGAGCCCGTGTCAACAAGAAAACTATGCCGGACCTGGACCGCCAGGGGCCGCGGGATACCCGCGCCACGACGGCAAGAAATTCCTCAGGAGAAAGCCGCGATGCAGAAAGTCCGTAACGTCTCAGATCTCCGCGTGTTGTTCCATCGGAACGAAAAGCCGATCTACTTTATCAGCGCCACCAACTTCAATCTCCTGGGCATCGATCAGTGGGTGAACCGCTTCAAGTATGTGAACTACATCGATTGCTTCGATGGGCGCCATCCCAATGTGTTTGTGCCGCCGGAACGTCCCCACGAAGAGTTCACATCGATCGAAGACATCAACAATTACCTGCTCCAGCATAAGGATGTGGTCGACATGATCGAGCAGCGAGGAGGACATCCCGCCGCCACCTTCCTGATGTTTGACGAGAGGACCGAGGAGCTTGCCGACGAACTGGGGCTCGACGTCTGGTTCCCGCCTGCGGCGCTGCGCAGCCGCTGCGACAACAAGATGGAGACCGTCCGTATCGGCAACAAGGCTGGAGTCCATTCCGTGCCCAATGCACTGGAGAAGGTCGACAGCTACCAGCACCTGATGCAGATCGCTGAGCGCCACGGGCTTGGCAGGGATCTTGTGGTGCAAAGCGCGTTCGGGGATTCCGGCCATACCACGTTCTTTATTTCCAGCGAAGACGATTTCAACCAGCATAAGGATGACATCGTCAATGACCCGGAAGTGAAGATCATGAAGCGCATCAACTGCCGCGGCGCCACGCTGGAAGCCTGTGCGACCCAGTCCGGCACCCTGGTAGGTCCGCTGCTGACCGAGATCGTGGGCGCGCGCGAGCTGACGCCGTACAAGGGCGGGTGGTGCGGCAATGAGATCTTCCCCGGCGCGTTCTCGGAAGAGGTCAGGATGAAGGCGCGCGACATGGCTTTCCGCTTCGGCAACCAGTTGCTGGAGGAAGGATATCGCGGCTACTTCGACCTGGATTTCCTGATCGATGTGGATACCGGGGAAGTCTATCTCGGCGAGCTCAATCCCCGTATCTGCGGCGCCAGCCCGATGACCAATCATGCTGCCTTTGCCTATGCGGACGCACCGCTGTTCCTGTTCCACCTGCTTGAATTCTCGGGCGTGCCGTTCGACCTGAACGTGCGCGAACTCAATGAGCGCTGGGCCGAGAAGTCATTTATCGACGGCTGGTCGCAGCTCGTGATCAAGTACACCGAGGACAACGTCGATGTGGTGACCCACGCGCCGCCCTCGGGCATCTATCGCATGGCTGCCGACGGATCGGTGTCCTACCATCGTTTCGATTCCAATCGGCGCGAGATCGAGACGGAAAGGGAAGCGTTCTTCCTGCGTATCACCGGGCCGGGCGACTATCGTTATGAAGGTGCCGATCTCGGCATCCTGATTACGCGAGGTCGCTCGATGAATGATGAGTTCAGGCTCAACGAGCGCGCCCACCACTGGATCCGCGGCATCAAGCAATACTATGGGGCCAAGCCGCTGGTGTCCGCCCAAGCGGAACTGGCGCCGCAGCCCGGTGCATTCAAGATCCTGTAAGTCCAGTCACGCGAGGGCAAGACGACATGCGTTGTACTTTCGAAGCAATCAGCGAGGACTTGCCCGGGCAGCGATGGCAGAACATCTTCCGGCAGTTCTGGCCCGGATACCGGCAATGGTATCTGCGCGATGGCGAGCGCGCGCGGCCCGGCTTCCTGATGTGTCGCCGGGCCCTGCGCGATCATATGCCGGAACTGGTGCCGACCTGGGAGCGGTTGGTCGATCTCGCCGGCGGCGGCGACCTGGAGGCGCGCTTCCTGTCGATGTGGGGGCCGCCGCCTTATATCGCCGGTTGTTCCCAGGCGGTGTGGCTGCCACTGCCAGGCAACCACGTAGCGGGCGCGACGCCGGCGCTGCTGCGCAACTACGACTTCGCTCCGGCCTTGCTGGAGGGCGTCTGGCTTGCGTCACGATGGCACGGCCGGCGGGTGGTGGCGGTTGGCGATTGCCTGTGGGGCGCGCTGGACGGCATCAACGAGAGCGGCCTTGCCGCATCGCTGTCGTTTGGAGGCCGCAAGACAGTTGGCCATGGATTCGGCATTCCGCTGGTGCTGCGCTATGTGCTGGAGTTTGCGGAGGACGTCGACGCCGCGGTGGGAATGCTATCGCGCATCCCTGTCCATATGAGCTATACCGTGAGCCTGCTTGACCGCAGCGCACAGTGGGCAACCGTGTTCGTCACGCCGGACCGGCCGGTGGAAGTGGTGCGCAAGCAGGCAGTGAGCAACCTGCAGCACGGGGTCGAATGGCCTGCGCATGCGAAGGCAACGCTGGCGGAGGTCCGGGAGGAGGCGCTGGCCGCGGCGGTGCGGCAGGCGGATGACTCCAGGGCAGTGCTGCACGCACTGTTGCGGCCGCCGCTGTTCCAGACCGCTTACGGGCGCGGACATGGCACTTTGTATAGCGCCGTCTATCATCCCTGCGACGGGTCGGTCGAAATGGTATGGCCGGATGCCACCTGGCGACAGTCGTGCAGCCACTTCGTGCCGGGCGCCAGGATGATCGAGTTCGATGTGGAGAGTTCCGCGCTGCCGTACACCGCGGTGCCGGCGCGCCGCTGGGTACTTGATGACGTAGGCAGTTTCCAGTAGGGACTGATGCGGTAGCCGCGAACAAAAAGCAAATCGACAAGCAGATCGAATTCCGTTGAAGCGCAAGGCAGCAGGGCATCGCCAGCCCGCTTGCCCCAGCCGCATTTTTTCTGTCACGCCCGCCGGTAACAGGGTGCGATGCCATTCGGATCGCGCCCCGGGGGGATATCGCCTGAAATTCCGAAATGACTGCTTCGGATAGCAGGCTGGAGAGAGACTCCAAGGAGGAGCCATGAAGAAAAAACGTCCAATCACCACCTACATCATCATTGCGATGATCCTCGGTGTCATCGTCGGTTACAGCTGCCACCGCGCGTTCCCGGATCCCGCGACCGCGAAGCAGATCGCAGGCTATATCTCGATCTTTACCGATGTCTTCCTGCGGCTGATCAAGATGATCATTGCGCCGCTGGTGTTCTCCACGCTGGTGGTAGGCATTGCTCACATGGGCGATGCAAGCACGGTGGGACGTGTCGGCGTCAAGGCGCTCGGCTGGTTCATCGTGGCCTCGTTCATCTCGCTCTCCCTCGGGCTGATCCTGGCGTCGGTGCTGCAGCCAGGCGTCAATATCGGCCTGCCGCTGCCGGAGGTGGGAGCCGCCACCAATCTGAAGACCAATGCCTTTACGCTCAAGGATTTCATCACGCACTTGGTGCCGAAATCCGTGGCCGAGGCGATGGCAACCAATGAAATCCTGCAGATCGTCGTGTTCTCGATCTTCTTTGGCACTGCGCTTTCGACCCTCGGTGAAACCGGGAGGCGGCTGGCTGGCGTGATCGATGACCTGGCGCAGACGATGCTCAAGATCACCGGCGCGGTGATGTGGATGGCGCCCCTCGCGGTGTTTGCGGCCATCGCCTCCACCGTCACCACGCAGGGGCTGGGCATCCTGCTGACCTTCGCCAAGTTCATGGGCAGCTTCTACCTTGGCCTCGCAGTGCTGTGGGGGCTGCTGGTGCTGGCCGGGATGTTCTTCCTTGGCAAGCGGGTATTCACGCTGATCCGGCTGATCCGCGAGCCCTTCCTGCTTTCGTTCTCCACGGCGAGTTCGGAGGCCGCCTATCCCAAGATGCTCGACGCCCTGGACCGGTTCGGCGTCGGCAGGAAGATTTCCAGCTTCGTGCTGCCGATGGGCTATTCGTTCAACCTCGATGGCACCATGATGTACTGCACGTTTGCCGTGCTGTTCATTGCGCAAGCTTATGACATCCATCTGCCGGTCAGCACCCAGATCACCATGTTGCTGCTGCTGATGCTGACCTCCAAGGGCATGGCAGGCGTTCCGCGCGCCTCGCTGGTGGTGATTGCCGCGACGCTGAACCAGTTTGGCATTCCTGAAGCGGGGCTGCTGCTGATCATGGGCGTGGACCAGTTCCTCGACATGGGACGCTCGGCGACCAATGCCGTAGGCAATTCGATCGCCGCTGCGGTCGTGGCGAAATGGGAAGGGCAGCTCGCACCGGAATCCGACCTGGAGCACGATGGCCCGAGCCGCGCGCCGCAAGCCGGCGTCCAACTCGGAAATTCAGGCACCGCCCGGGTATGACCGGGCGCCCGCAGGGACTATGCTGTCATTGCGCGAATGATCAATGAGGAGGGCCAATGCTCTTGAATCCATCCCCCCTGCATAGCCTGCGTCGCTATGCCGTGAACTGCGCCCTGATGGCGTTGTGCGCGATGCTCTCCGCCGCCCAGGCGTCCGCACAGCAGCCGGGGGAACTCTCCGGCGCGCTGAAGAAGGCAAAGGAAGGCGGCAGCCTGACGATCGGCTACCGGGAATCGTCCTTGCCGTTCTCCTATCTCGGCAGGTCCGGCAACCCCATCGGATACTCCATCGATATCTGCCGTGCCATCGTGGAGGCCGCGGCCGCCGAGGTGGGCCGCGAGGTGAGTATCCAATGGCTGCCGGTGACCTCCGAGACCCGCTTTGACGCCGTCACGTCGGGCAAGGTCGACCTGGAATGCGGCTCGACGACGCGTAATGCAGAGCGCATGCAACGTGTGGCATTCTCCCCCGTGATCTTTGTTGCCGGGACCAAGCTGATGGTGCCGAGGAACTCGCCGATCAATACATTGCGCGACCTGAAAGGGAAACACGTCGTGGCCACTGGCGGCACCACGAACGTGGCGGCGCTGGAACGGCTGTCCGAGCGCTTCGACCTGCAACTGAAGATCATCCGGGCGCGCGAGCATGCCGACGCATTCCGGGTCTTGCAGCAGGGTGGCGCGGATGCCTATGCGGGAGACGACGTACTGCTGCATGGCCTGCTCAGCGGCAGTCCGGAGCGCGGCAAGTTCAGGGTGACCTCCGATTTTCTCTCCTACGATCCGTACGGGATCATGTATCGCAAAGGTGATCCGCAGTTCGCAGCTGTGGTGGAGAGGACATTGCGTGAGCTGGCGGCGTCGCGCGAGTTGGAACGCCTGTATAGGCAGTGGTTCGTGATGAAGCTGCCCACTGGCGAGCGGCTCGGCTTGCCCATGAGCGCGCAGCTCGAGGAGTTGATTCGCGCCATGCCGGAACGGGCGGAATAGCCTGGTGAACAACCGTGACAGAAGGACGGAGCCTCGCCTCCGTCCTTCTGCTTTGTGCCCGACAACAGGCAGTGCTATATGGATAATGCCGTTCAAATATGATTTGAACAGCGTCCGTCATTCCAGCGAAGGCGGGAATTCAGCGTCTTTCACGTCCCTTCGGGATAAGTCACTCGGTTGCCGCCTTCGCCAGGACGACAATGCTTATTTGAACTGCAGTAGTGCTAGAAGGAGTGCCTTATCACCATAGTGGCAACGCGGCATTCCCGGATCCTGATCCAGGCTTTCACCCATGGCTGGCGATAAAGGCGCGTAGCTGCGGGTAGATCTCCTCGCGCCAGCGGCGGCCGGAGAAGATGCCATAGTGGCCGCACCCGGCGGCGGTGATATGCTGCTTGCGCGTGCCGGGAATGCCCGAACACAGGTCGTGTGCCGCAGCGGTCTGGCCTGCCCCGGTGATGTCGTCCAGTTCGCCTTCGATGGTCAGCAGCGCGGCCTCTCTGATGTCCTGCGGCCGCACTTTTTTGCCTGCTATCTCCCAGCTACCCCTGGCCAGCCGGAACTCCTGGAACACGTCACGAATCGTATCAAGGTAATACTCTGCGGCCATGTCGAGCACGGCGTTGTACTCATCGTAGAAGCGCTCGTGTGCCGCCGCGTCGTCCAGATCTCCATCTACAAGATTGCGGTAATAGTTGTAGTGCGCCGACAGGTGCCGGTCGGGGTTCGTTGCCACGAAGCCGGCGTGCTGCAGGAACCCCGGATAAACCTTGCGGCCATGCCCTGGATAGTTGGCCGGCACGGTATGGATGACGTTGTGTTCAAACCATTCGAATGACTTGTCGGTCGCCAGCGCGTTCACCGCGGTGGGGCTGCGGCGCGCGTCGATCGGTCCACCCATCATCGTCATCGTCCGCGGTGTGGTCTCGCCGGCCGATGCCTGCAATGCAATTGCCGCCAGCACGGGTACGGCAGGCTGGCAGACGGAAATGACATGCAGGTTGTCCGCGCCGATGTGGCGGATGAATTCCTGGATGTAATGGACATAGTCCGCGAGGTGGAAGGTGCCGTCTTCTACCGGCACCATGCGGGCATCGACCCAGTCTGTCACGTAGACCTTGTGGTGCTGCAGCAGTGTCCGGACGGTGTCGCGCAGCAGCGTGGCATGGTGGCCGGACAACGGTGCGCAGACCAGCACCACCGGGTCGTTCTTGAGCCGCTGGATGGCAGTTGCATCATCGGCGTAGCGCTTGAAGCGCAGCAATCGGCAGAAGGGCTTCTCGACAATGACCTGTTCCACGACAGGAACTTCCCGCCCGTGGCATTGCACCGACCTGATGTCGAAAGCCGGCTTCTTGTAGTCCTTGCCGAGGCGGTACAGCAACTCGTAGCCGGCAGCCAGCCTGTTGGCACCGGGCGTCAGTGAGAGCGGGCTGAGCGGATTGGTAAAGGTCCGCGACGATGCCTGAGCCAGGGCAGTAAGGGGCAGCAGCATCGCGCTCTTGAGTTCGTGGAGTTGGTAAAGCATGAGAAATACCCTGTGGAAATGACCTGAAACGACGGGTCTGAACAGCGGGCCTGCGCCGGGCCTGCGGGATGAGCGCGAACGCGTGTATGCATCGGGCCGACGAGCCCGCGATCACGCGCATTCGCAGTTTGGATCGGCGGCATCAGCCGGTGGCTCATGCACGGCGATCACTCTTCCGACTGCTCCTTGTCATAGCCGATATGGAGCCGGCGGAGCTTGGAGTACAACGTCTGCTTGGGGATGGAAAGCGCTTTCGCGGTAGCGGCGACGTCGAAGTTGTGGCGCTTCATTTCTTCCATGACAACGACACGTTCGAACTGTTCGAGTTGGTCGGGAAGGCTATGGCACCGTTCGCCGTGGCTGTGGTGCAGGTCGAAGTCGTCGGACAGCAGCCCGAGCACGAAGCGGTCTGCCACGTTGCGCAGTTCGCGCACGTTGCCGGGCCATGAATGGGATAGCAGCAGGTCGAACTGGGCACTCTCGAGCACGGGCGCCGGACGGCCAAAGCGCGTCGCCGCCTGCAAGATAAGATGCTCGAACAGCAGCGGGATATCTTCACGGCGCTCACGCAATGGTGGCAGGTCGATGAAGGCGACGCCGATGCGATAGTACAGGTCGGCGCGAAATTTCTTTTGCTCGCTGAGGAGCTTCAGATCTTCTTTGCTGGCGGCGATCACGCGGCAATCGACCTGGATGGGCTCGTTCGATCCCACGCGCTCGATAGAGCGCTCCTGCAGCGCGCGCAGGAATTTGACCTGTACCGATAGTGGCATGCTCTCGATTTCATCGAGGAACAGCGTCCCGCCTTGGGCGTGCTCAAACTTGCCGCAGCGTCGGCGTGTGGCGCCGGTAAACGATCCCACCTCGTGCCCGAACAGTTCGCTTTCGGCCAGCGACTCGGGCAGGCCGCCGCAGTTCGACGGCACAAAATTGGCGGCGCGCCGTGCGCTGTGGTCGTGCAGGCAGCGCGCGACGAGATCCTTGCCCGTCCCGGTCTCGCCGTAGATCACCACGTCGGCAGGCGCATCGGCGAGCGCGCGGACCGCCCGACGCACGCGCTCCATCTGGGCGGAACGGCCGATCAGGCACGCCTGGATGCCGCGCCAGCCCTCCAGTTGCTCGCGCAGGCCCCGCACCTCCAGGCTCAGCTTGCGCCGGTCGGCAGCCCGCCTGACCACGGACACCAGATGGTCGGATGAGCACGGCTTCTCGATAAAGTCGTAGGCTCCCTGGCGCATGGCCCGCACGGCCATGGAGATGTCGCCATGGCCGGTCATCAGGATGACGGGCAGGTCGGCGTCAACGCCCTGAAGCTCGCTCAGCCAGGACACGCCGGTCATGCCCGGCAGCCTGACGTCGCATACCACTACGGCAGGCACACCCAGGCTGACGCTGGCGCGCGCCTGCTCTACGGAGGCGAACCCGTCGACAGTGAAGCCAGCGAGTTCGAGCGCCTGCGAACTGCCGATCAGCACATCCTCTTCGTCCTCGACGAAAATTACGCGGATGGGATGGGTGTCGCTCATTGATGTTCCCCTTGGGTCGGCGGCGCAAGCGGTAGTTCGACGACGAATTCGGCGCCCCCAGGCGCCAGGTTTTTGGCATACAGGCGGCCACCGAACTCGCGCACGATATGCGCCGAGATCATCAGGCCGAGTCCGAGACCCTTGCCGGCGGGCTTGGTCGTCACGAACGGCTCGAACAGCCGCGGCAGCACGTCCGGATGAATGCCTGGTCCCGAGTCGCGGATGGTTAGTACGCATTGGCCTTCGCATTGGGCCAGGCCGATTTCCAGTTTTCGCACGGCGGCACCCGACAATGCATCGGCGGCGTTGCCCAGCAGGTTGACCAGGACCTGTTCCAGCCGGGGCTCGTCGGCCAGGACGCAAAAATCGTCGTTCGTTGCCGCGACGTCGACGTTGATATCGAGCTCGCGCAAGCGGGCGGTCACCACAAACAACGCGTCCTGGATCACCTGGCGCACCGCGACCGGCCGCAGGGGCGCCTGGGTCTTGTGGGCAAAGGCCTTGAGCTGCTGGGTGAGTCGGGCCACGCGCCCGATCAGGTTGGCGATGCGGCGCAGGTTGCCTGCGGCATCGCCGAGTCGCCCTTGGTCCAGTAGCACTGCGGCGTTGTCAGACAGCGTGCGCATCGCCGCCAGGGGTTGGTTCAGCTCATGCACGATCCCGGCGGACATTTGTCCCAGTGCAGCCAGTTTGCCGGCGTGGACGAGGTCGTTCTGCAGCGCCCGCAACTCGGCGGTCCGTTCAAGCACCTTGCCCTCCAGGCTGTCGTGCGCCTCACGCAGCGCGCGCTGCGCCGCCATTTGCTGCTGGGCGGCTCGCCGGCGCTGTGCTACCACCAGGATCAGCAAAAAAAACACCATGCCGGCCAGCAGCGCGCCGATGGCGGCGTTGCGGGCGAGGGTGCGCGCCGGCAGTTCGTCGTCCAGCAGCACGATTCGCCACAGGCCGTGGTTGACTGTGCGTTCGGACGCAAGGTACTCCACGCTGTCCAGGCGTACGCGGGTGGTATGCTGGTCCAACCGGGAGCGGACCTGCCAGTCCAGCGGCATCAGGTCCGACTTGCCATAGGTGCGCGCGCGTGCGGCCTCGGCCAGCATGGCTGCCGTCAACGGCGCCAGCGGACGCAATCTCCACTGCGGCAGCGAGGCCAGGATCACGACGTCGCGGGCGTCCACCACAAGTACTTTGCCCGGGATCTGGACCCAGTTCCGTTCCACTGCGTCAAGGTTGACCTTGACGGTGGCGACGCCGCGCTGCACGCCGTCCTGCCGCAGGGCAAAGGCGAGGTAGTAGCCGGGGCGTCCGGAAGTAAACCCCACGCCGTAGAAGCGACCCTGCCCGTGTTCCAGCGCATCCCGCATATACGGGCGGAACGACAGATCCGCGCCTACCGGCGTACCCGGCTGGTTCCAGTCTGCGGCGGCAAGGGTCATGCCGGAGCGCTGTGTGACGTACAGGTTGTCGGCACCTGCGGTCGCGGTGATGCCTTGCAGGTAGCGGCTGACGTGCTGCTTGAGCGACGCGTCGTCGGGCCGGGAAAGCAATTCGAAGACATCCGTGGTGGACTCAAGTAGCGAGGGCAGGTAATCGAAGCGGGACAGTTCGCCGTCCAGTCGCGCGGCGACGACATCTAGCCGATGTTGGCCGGCGACGCGCAACTGCTCGAGGCCGGCGCGCAACGCCATGGCATAGGCGAGCCACACGGACAGCGCGATCGCCGCCAATGCCATGCCGCCCCAGATGCCTATGCGCATACGGTCACGATGCATGTCGCGTGCCCTTTCTCCGCGGTTATTGGACTCGCCGGATAGTGCATTCCCGAAGTTGGGGTCGATGAATGCCTGTTCGTTCTGACGCAAGTCAGGATGTTGCAGTGTACTGCCGGATTCCAGCCAGCCGGCCCCCGGGTAATAACCCGGGCCACTATCATGCGTTGTGTGGCGGTGCAGCATCATGGGTGCCTAAGCGTAGCGGAGTGCGCGCGTCTTGCCACGGAACACGCGGTAGGAGAACACGGTGTAGCCCGCGATGGCCGGTACCGAGATACAAACGCCAGCCAGGATGACTCGCAGGGCCTCCGGACTGCTGGCGGCTTGCCAGATCGTCAGGCGGTGGATCACGACGAAGGGGAAGATGCTGTAGGCCAGGCCGAGGAAGCTGAGCACAAAGACGGCGATCAGCAACACGAAGGGGAGCCAGGCGACCGGCCCACGCACCAACCGGGTGTTCAGGAGCAGGCGCACTGCCATCAGCATGATGCCGGTCGCCATCGGGATGGCAAGCAAGGCAATGATCTGGGGCAGTACGAACCAGCGTTCCCGGACGACGGCGCTGATCCATGGCGTCGCCACGGAGATCAGGGCAAGCCCGCATGCCATCGGCGCCCATGCGGTCTTCGCCCACTGCACGGCGCGCTGCTGCAACTCGCCTTCGGTCTTCATGATGAGCCAGCACGCGCCAAGCAGCACATAGGCCATCGGCAGCGCGGCTGCGATCGCGGCCGCGAACAGAGGGTAGTTCCAACCGTTGCCAAAACCACTGATGTAGCGGCCCAGCATCCAGCCCTGTGCAACGGAGGCCATGGTAGAACCCGCGAAAAATAATCTGTCCCATGTCGGCTTGCGCGCGCTCTTCACCTTGACCCGGAAATCGAAGGCTACGCCGCGCAGGATCAGACCGACCAGCATTAGCGTGACTGGCAGGTAGAGCTCCGTCAAGATCAATCCGTGCGCCTTGGGGAAAGCCACTAGCAGGATCCCGACGCCCAGCACCAGCCAGGTTTCGTTAGCGTCCCAGAACGGGCCGATCGAGGCCACCATCACATCCTTTTCGGCGGGCGTGGCCCGGTGCATCAGCATGCCGACGCCGAGGTCATAGCCGTCGCTGATCACATAGGCCAGCATGGCCAGGCCCATCAGCGCCATGAAGATGACGGGCAGGGCATCGTCGAAACGCATCCAGCTCATGATGTGCTCCCGGTCGGCAAGATCCGCGGCGGTATCGCACCAGACGGTATGGAGGGCTGCTGGGCAGGGTCGCTGGCAGGCGTTTCCTCCGGCTTTTCCGCCAGGTACTTCAGCACGCTGACATAGGCGACGATCAGCGCGAGGTAGACGCTGACGAACAGCGACAGCGTCAGGGCGATATGCGGGGCCGGCACGCTCGATGCCACGTCGGCAGTGCGCACCAGTCCATGGACGATGAAGGGCTGGCGTCCGACTTCCGTGACATACCAGCCGGCGACCGTGGCAATCCAGCCGGAGAATGTCATGCCTGCAAGCCCCCACAGCAGTGCGCGCGGCAGGTGTTGGGGCTGCCAGCCAGCGCGGCGGTACAGCCACCAGCCGAGCCAGCTCGCCGCCAGCATCAGCACGCCCACGCCGACCATCACACGGAACGCGAAGAACATCGGCAGCACGGGCGGATGGGCGTCGCGGAAGGTGTTCAAGCCGCGAATCTCGCCGTCGAGGCGATGCGTCAGGATCAGGCTGGCGAGCTTCGGGACCCCGACCGAAGCATGGTTGGTCCGCAGCGTCTCGTCGGGTATTGCGAAGAGCAGCAAGGGCGCACCGCGCTCAGTGTCCCAGACGCCCTCCATTGCCGCGATCTTCTGCGGCTGGTGCCGGAGGGTGTTCAGGCCATGCATGTCTCCGACAGCAATCTGCAGCGGAATGGCGGCGGCGGCGAGCGTCAGCCCGACGCGCAGCACCCTGGGGGCGGACAGCTGCCCGGTGCCCTTGAGCAATTGCCAGGCACTCAGGCCGGCGAGCAGGAAGGCGCAGGTCAGTGCGGATGCCAGCAGCATGTGGGCAAGGCGGTAAGGGAAGGAGGGATTGAAGATGACTTCGGCCCAGCTCTTGACGTGGAACTCCCCATTGACGATCTCGTAGCCCTGCGGGGTCTGCATCCAGGAGTTCAGGGCCAGGATCCAGAAGGCGCTTAGCGTGGTGCCGAACGCGACGAAGAAGGTCGACATCAGGTGGACGCGCTCGCTCACCTTGCCGTGCCCGAACAGCATCACGCCGAGGAAGCCGGCTTCGAGGAAGAACGCCGTCAGCACCTCATACGCGAGCAGGGGGCCGGCGATATTGCCCACCGTTTCCATGAACCCCGGCCAGTTGGTGCCAAACTGGAAACTCATGGTGATGCCGCTGACGACGCCAAGCGCAAACGTCAGGGCAAACACCTTGGTCCAGAAGCGATAGGCGTTCAGCCACGCCTGGCGGACCACTGGCTTGGCGCTGGCAAGATAGCGCCAGCGGAAGAACAGCAGCAGCCAGCCCATACCAATGCTAATGGTCGGGAACAGGATGTGAAAGGTGATGTTGGCCGCGAACTGCATGCGTGCCAGCAGGATGGGATCCATGTGTCCGGGTCTCCTCCGTCGAGATAGATGGGACGCTGCGCGACAGCGCAGCGTCCGTTTGCCGCGTATGGCACGACGACACCACCGTCAGGGTTTGCGCGGAGCCGCATCCCCGTTCAGGCCATTCGACATACCGATCAGCACGCCGGTGACCAGGGTGGTGTAGTGCTGCAGCCAGGCCTCGGTGGTGCTTTGCCCGAGCGCACGGCCCTCGCGCGCCATGGCGCGGGCCTGGCTGGTCAGTTGCTCGATGACCGCGGCGGCACTGGCGCCGGTCGCGCTGCCCTTGAGCTTCATGCCCTCCAGCACGGATGACCATGGCCCCTGGACCGTTTGCGCCGCTTCGCCGATCGTCTTGCCCAGGGTGGAAAACAGCAGGTCTTCCATCTTCTCGATGTCGGACAATGCCTTCTTCACGTGTGCCTCGCGCAGTTGCGCGCCCTGGTCGACGATCTGCTGCAGCGCGCGGCGATTCGCTTCCACCGCCTGCACCAGGGCGTCGTCCAGGCCCTGGACCGTCCCGGCCAGGATGGATTCAAGGTCGGGTCCCGCCAGGCCGCTCCTGGCCGCCCCGGCCGAAGCGGCCTGGGTGATGCTTTTCAGGACGTCCTGAATGCTGTGTACCGTCAGGTCACGACCCTGCAATGCCTTGAGGGTCGCCTCCTGTACCGCCTGGCGCAGGGACTCGCCCTGTTGCGCCGAAGCCTGCTCAAACTGCCGGATCAGCGCCTCGTGGTCGATCACCATCTTGTTCATCTTCGTCTCCTGCCAGTCTCGTCGCGTCTCATCGCGTCTTGTCGAATAGCTGCCATCGCCGCTCCGCTGGCTCACTGCATGTGCTGTCCGCCGTTGATGGCGATATTGGCGCCGGTCACGAAGGCCGCCTCGTCCGAGGCCAGGTAGATGATCAGGCCTGCCACTTCTTCCGGCTTGCCCAGGCGGCCCACCGGGATCTGCGGCAGGATCTTCGTGTTCAGGATCTCATCGGGAATGGCGGTGACCATCTTGGTGCCGATATAGCCCGGCGAGATGGTGTTGACGGTGACGCCTTTCCTTGCCACCTCCAACGCCAGCGCCTTGGTGAAGCCGTGGACCCCGGCCTTCGCCGCCGAGTAGTTGGTCTGGCCGAAGGCGCCCTTCGAGCCGTTGACCGACGACACGTTGACGATGCGGCCCCAGCCGCGCTCGACCATCCCATCGGCAACCTGCTTGCTCATGTTGAACAGGCTGTCCAGGTTGGTGCGCAGCACGGCGTCCCAGTTCACCTTGTCCATCTTCTTGAAGGTCATGTCGCGCGTGATGCCGGCATTGTTGATGAGGATGTCGATGGGGCCGGCCTGCTCCGCCACCGCGGCCACGGCTTGCACGCACGAGTCGATATCGGCCACGTCGCAGGGCACGGCCAGGATGTCATGCCCGCGCGCCTTCATTTGCTGCACCCACTCGCCGTGGTTCTTGTTGCCCGGCGAATAGGTCACCGCCACCCTGTAGCCAGCCTCGGCCATCTTGGTGGAAATGGTTTCTCCCAGGCCGCCCATGCCCCCGGTGATCAAGACTACGCGTTGCTGGTTCATTGCTGTGTTCTCCAATGGAATCGATGGAATGAAGGCCGTACTGATGCGGATCAGCGCTCGATCGCCAGCGCCACGCCCATGCCGCCGCCGATGCAGAGCGAGGCCAGCCCGCGTCTGGCGTCGCGGCGGATCATTTCGTGGATCAGGGTGACCAGGATGCGGCAGCCGGACGCGCCGATCGGATGGCCGATGGCAATGGCGCCGCCGTTGACGTTGATCTTGCGTGTGTCCCAATCCATCTCCTGATTGACCGCGCAGGCCTGTGCCGCAAACGCCTCGTTGATCTCCATCAGGTCCAGGTCGTTGACACTCCAGCCTGCCTTCTGCAGGCAACGCCGGGAGGCCGGCACCGGGCCCATGCCCATGATGCTGGGGTCGAGCCCGGCCGACGCGTGGGCGGCGATGCGGGCCATCGGCGCCAGCCCCAGCTCGCGCGCCCTGGCAGCCGACATCAGCAGGACAGCTGCCGCGCCGTCGTTCAGCCCCGAGGCGTTGCCGGCCGTGACGGTGCCCGCCTTGTCGAAGGCCGGCCTCAGCCCAGACAAGGCTTCGGCCGTTGTCCCGTGCTTGATGAACTCGTCGCTGTCGAAGATCACCGTGCCTTTCTTCGAGACGATCGAGACCGGGACGATCTCGTCCTTGAACTTGCCGGTCTTCTGCGCGATCTCTGCCTTTTGCTGCGAGGCGGCCGCGAACTCGTCCTGCCGGGCGCGCGAGATGTTGTATGCCTTCGCCACGTTCTCGGCTGTGGTGCCCATGTGGTACTGGTTGAAGGCGTCCCACAGGCCATCGACGATCATGGTGTCGGTCAGTTTCCAGTCGCCCATACGCTGGCCGTCGCGTGACCCCACTAGCACGTGCGGCGCGGCACTCATGTTCTCCTGGCCGCCGGCGATGACGATGTCCGCGTCGCCGCATTGGATGGCCTGGGCGCCCAGGTGGACCGCCTTCAGGCCGGACCCGCACACCTTGCCGACGGTCATGGCGGGCACGCCGACGGGCAGCCCCGCCTTGATGCCGGCCTGACGGGCGGGGTTCTGCCCGTTGCTCGCGGTCAGCACCTGGCCAAGCAGTACTTCGTCGACCAGCTCGGGTTGCAGTCCGCTGCGCTCGAGCAGCGCCCTGATCACGGTAGCGCCCAGCTCGGGCGCCGCGACCTTGGCCAGCGATCCGCCAAACTTGCCGACGGCAGTTCGGGCAGCGGCAACGATAACGACATCTTCCATACGATTCTCCTGCGTGAAAAAATTGAGGGACTGACGTACAGCCACTAGCTGGCTGTTTCTTTGACATAGCGGCCGGGCGCCGGCTCGATCACCGCGTAGGCGGCGCTGCCCAGCGAGCGCCGCGCAGCGGTTTCCGGTCCGGCATGCTGCGCGAGCCATTCCGACCAGGCAGGCCACCAGCTGCCTTCGACGCATTCGGCGCCGTCCAGCCAGCGTTGCGCACTGCTGTTGTTTTGGCCGATCCAGTAGTGGCGTTTGCGTCTGGCAGGCGGATTGACCACGCCGGCGATGTGACCGCTGGCGCCCAGCACGAAGGTCGTCGGCCCACCGAGCAGGCGGGTGGTGGCAAAGGCGCTGCCCCAGGGCACGATGTGGTCGTCGTGCGAAGCGTAGAGGAAGGCGGGCACACTGACGCGGGAGAAATCCACCGCCTCTCCACACTGCACGGTGCCGCCGGGCACGCGCAGGCGGTTCTCGAGATAGGCGTTGCGCAAGTACCAGCAATACATCGGGCCGGGCAGGTTGGTGTCGTCGCAGTTCCATGACAGCAGGTCGAAGGCCGGGGGCGCCGTTCCCTTGAGGTAGCTGTTGACGGCATAGGGCCAGATCAGGTCGTTGGCGCGCAATGCCGCGAACACGTGGGCCAGCTCGCGCCCGCGCAGCAGGCCGCCGCGGCCGATGGTCGCCTCGCGCACGGCGACCATGGCCTCGTTGACGAGCAGGCCGATCTCACCGGTGTCGTGGAAATCCAGCATCGTCGTGAGGAGCGTGACGCTTGCCACGTGGTCTTCGCCGCGCGCCGCAGCTACCGCCAGCGCGCAGGCCAGCAACGTGCCGCCGACGCAAAAGCCGAGCGTGTTGACGCGATCTGCCCGACTGATCTCCCGCGCCGCGTCGATCGCGCGCAGAACGCCCTGTTCGAGATAGTCGTCCCACGTCAGGTGGCCCTGCGCGTCGGAGACATTGCGCCACGACACCAGGAAGACCGTGTGCCCCTGCGCCACGGCATGGGCGACGAACGAGTTCTCCGGCTGCAGGTCGAGGATGTAGAACTTGTTGATACAGGGTGGCACGATCAGCAGCGGCCGCTTGTGAACCTTCTCCGTGACGGGCGAGTATTGGATAAGCTGCATCAGCGCGTTTTCGAACACCACGCCGCCCGGCGTGATGCCAACGTTGCGGCCGACCTCGAAGGCCTGGTCGTCGGCCATCGAGACACGGCCCTTGGCCAGGTCCTGCAGGAACAGCCGCATGCCTTCCACCAGGCTTGCGCCACCGGAATCCACCGCGAGCTGCAGCGCTTCCGGATTCGTGGCCAGGCAGTTGGCGGGGCTGAGCGCGTCCAGCACCTGGCGCAGTGCGAACTGCCACTGCGCCTTGGTTTGCGCATCGGCGGGCGCTTCATCAATGGCATCGCGCAGCCGCGCCGCGTAGCTCTGGTAGTGGCGCACCACCAGTTCGCAACGCGGGTCGTCGCGCCATGCCTGTGCGGCAAAGCGGCGGTCCTGTGTGCTGGCGCGATCGGCATGATCAGCGGCATCGGAAGCACCCGCCGGCGGCCAGAACGCCGCCATCTGCCTGAGTGCCTGGTTCCGCCACGCGCAAAGGGTGCGTGCCGCAGACAGCAGCGATACCGGCGCCAGCGCGGCATCCTGCGGGGCGGGGGCCGGTTCGACGCCGAACGTGCGCAGCATGGCCTGTTGTGCGCTGAACAGCTCGGTGATCCAGCGGCTGGGGTCGGGCGTAGGAGTAGTGGTCATGGAGTCGAGCGTGTGGGTGCAAAGGTTGGCGAGGGCGCAGCGGTCAATGCAGCTTCACGTGCGGTTCCGTACGCCGGACGATCGAGCGCGCCAGCGTGTCGAGCGCGACTTTCGTGAAGCCATGCAACGCCAGTTCATGCATCTTGTAGAGCGAGAGATACATCAGCCGCGCGAACATGCCCTCGATCATCAGGCTGCCGCCGATCAGTCCGCCCATCATGTTCCCCACGGTGCTGAACTCGCCCAGCGACACCAGCGAGCCGAAGTCGCGGTACTTGTAGGCGGCGAGCGGCTTTCCCGCCATGCGCCGACGTATCTGCTTCACCATGTGCGAAGCCTGCTGGTGTGCCGCCTGCGCGCGCGGCGGCACCAGCCCGCCCTTGCCCTGGCTGGCTCCGGGCCAGCTGCATGCCGCGCAGTCGCCGATCGCGAAAATGTTCGGGTCGCGGCTGGTCTGCAGGGTCGGCTGGACGACCAGCTGGTTGACGCGGTTGGTCTCCAGGCCGGCGATCTCCTTGAGGAAGTCGGGGGCCTTGACACCGGCCGCCCACACCACCAGTTCTGCCGGCAGCGCACGGCCATCGCCCAGGCGCACGCCGTTGGGCAATACCTGCGCGACCTTTGCATCGGTCAGCACGTCCACGCCGAGTTTGCGCAGCAGATCTTCCGTCGCCTTCGACAGCCGCTCCGGCAAGGCCGGCAGCACGCGTGGCGCGGCCTCGATCAGCGTGACCCGGATGTCCTTGTCGGCGTCGACGCGGTCCAGGCCGAAGGCCACCACCTCGCGGGTGGTGCGATGCAGCTCCGCAGCCAGTTCCACTCCCGTGGCGCCGGCGCCGATGATAGCGACATGCAGTTGCTGAGGCAGCAGGGGCGTGGCCTGCGCATGCGCACGGATGCAGGCGTTGACCATGCGCGAGTGAAAGCGCAGGGCGTCTGCCGGGCATTCCAGCCGCATGGCGTGCTCATACACCCCCGGCGTGCCAAAGTCATTGCTCTGGCTGCCGACGGCGATGACCAGCGTGTCGTAGGCAAAGCTGCGCTGCGGCGTGATCTGCTGGCCTTCGTGGTCCACATAGGGGGCCACCAGCACCTCGCGGCGTTCGCGATCAAGGCCCACCATTTCGCCGACGCGGTAGCGGAAGTGGTGCCAGTGCGATTGCGCCAGGTAACCCACCTCATGTGCGCTCATATCCATGCTGCCGGCGGCGATCTCGTGCAGCTTGGGTTTCCACACATGGGTGCGGTTTTTCTCGATCAGGGTGATTTCGGCTTGTCGGCGCCGGCCGAGCGTGTCGCCCAGCCGGGTAGCCAACTCAAGCCCGCCCGCGCCGCCGCCGACGATGACGATGCGGTGCGGTACCTTCAGGGAGGCATCCGGACGATAGGTAGGTTGCTTCATCGCGCTTCCGCTCACCGGGGCAAGGTGGTGCTGGCAATCGGCATGTGGGCCGCGACCTGGTCGAGCACCACCTCCGGCTCGTCCGCCGCGGCGTCTGACTCGTTATCCAGCCTGCGGCGCATTTGCTCGACATCGAGGTCACCGGTCCATTTCGCCACCACCACCGTGGCCACGCCGTTGCCGATCAGGTTGGTCAGCGCGCGCGCCTCCGACATGAAGCGGTCGATGCCGAGGATCAGGGCGAGCCCTGCCACCGGAACATGCCCCACCGCCGAAAGCGTGGCCGCAAGCACAATGAAGCCACTCCCGGTTACGCCGGCGGCGCCCTTTGAGGTCAGCAGCAGCACGGCGAGCAGGGTGAGTTGCTGCGTCAGGCTCATGTCGGTGTTGGTCGCCTGGGCGATGAACACCGCCGCCATGGTCAGGTAGATGGAGGTGCCATCCAGGTTGAAGGAGTAGCCGGTCGGGACCACCAGTCCGACCACTGACTTGCGGGCACCCAGGTTTTCCAGCTTGGCCATCATCCGCGGCAGCACGGATTCGGAGGAAGACGTGCCCAGCACGATCAGCAGTTCTTCCTTGATGTACTTGATGAACTTCCAGACAGAGAAGCCATGCATCCGCGCGATCCCGCCAAGCACGACGAAGATGAACAGCAGGCAGGTAGCGTAGAAGGTCGCCATCAGCTGGCCAAGCTGCAGCAGCGAGCCCACGCCGTACTTGCCGATGGTGAAAGCCATGGCGCCAAAGGCGCCGATCGGCGCGACCTTCATGATGTAGCCGACGATGGTGAAGAGCACGTGGGAAAACTTCTCGATGAAGTCGAACACCAGCGTGCCGCGGCCGCCGAACCTGTGCAGCGCGAAGCCGAACATCACCGCGAACAGCAGCACCTGGAGGATCTCGCCCTTGGCGAAGGCATCCACCACCGTGTTCGGGATCACGTGCAGCAGGAAATCGACGGTGCCCTGCATCTTGCCGGGCTCGGTGTAGGCGGCGATGGCCTTCGTATCGAGGGTGGATACATCGACGTTCATGCCGGCGCCAGGCTTGACGATATTGATGATCAACAGGCCGACCACCAGCGCAATGCTGCTTACGATCTCGAAGTACAGCAGCGCCAGCCCGCCGGTTTTGCCGACCTTCTTCATGTCCTCCATGCCGGCGATGCCCACCACGACCGTGCAGAAGATGATCGGCGCAATGATCATCTTGATCAGCTTGATGAAGCCATCACCCAGCGGCTTCATCGCCGCGCCGGCCTGCGGATAGAAATGGCCGAGGATGACGCCGATGACAATGGCGGTGATGACCTGAAAGTAGAGGGTTCTGTAGAACGGCTTCGGGTGATTGTCTTTGTCCATGATTGTCTCCATTCTTGATTCGTGGTTGCCGTTAGCCCCTAGATGCCTGCCGCATGCGCCCGCTGGTCCGCGGTCAGCCCGAGCGCACCGGCGGGCCGCAGGCGGCAGGCGTGAATCCCATCTGCCCAGCCTGTTGGGCTAGGTCCCCGCAGGCGTTCAATCGAGTGCCCATCCCTGGGCGCGCTGCGCGTTGGCATCGACCGTCGCCACTGCCGTCATGTTGACGATGCGGCGAACGGTGGAGGACGACGTCAGGATATGCACGGGGCGCGCGGCGCCAAGCAGGATGCCGCCCACCGTGATGCCGCCGCCCGCGGCGATGCGCAACAGGTTGTAGGAGATGTTGGCGGCATCCACGTTGGGCATCACCAGCACGTTCGCCTCTTTTTCCAGGCCGGACTCGGGGAACTCGTGATCCAGGATCTGTTTGGACAGCGCAGCGTCGCCCCGCATCTCGCCCTCTACCGCCAGCGACGGCTCGCGTGCCTTCACCAGTGCCAGCGCCTCACGCATCTTGAGCGCGGCGGGATCGCCGGAGCCGCCAAAGTTGGAGTGCGAGAGCAGCGCCACGCTGGGCGTGATGCCGAAGCGCCGGACTGCATCGGCGGCCAGCAGGGTGATGTCGGCGATTTGCTGTGCCGTCGGGTCGAGGTTCACGTGCGTGTCGCAAATGAACAGCTGGCGTCCGGGCAGCATCAACATCTGCATGGCAGCCAGCGTCGGGCTGCCCGGCTTCATGCCGATGGTGTCGCGCACATAGGTGAGGTGATCCTGGAAGCGGCCCACGGCGCCGCACAGCATGGCATCGGCGCTGCCTTGCCGCACCAGCATCGCGCCCAGCAGCGTGCCGCGGCTGCGCAGCTCCGTCTGCGCCAGCGCGCGCGACACGCCGTTACGCTTGCTCAACTGGTGGTACGCCTCGGCGGCATCGCGGTAGATCTCGGGGTCCTGCGGGTCGACGCATTCGCAATCCACGCCGGGCTGCAGGCGCAGGCCGAACTGCGCGATGCGCGCCACGATCACGTCCGGTCGGCCCACCAGCAACGGGCGCGCGATGCCCTCGTCGATGACAATCTGTGCCGCGCGGAGCACGCGCTCATTCTCGCCTTCGGCATAGAGCACGCGCTTCGGTGCGCGCTTGGCGGCGGCGAACACTGGCTGCATGGCGCTGCGCGACTGGTAGACAAACTGGCAAAGCCGCTGCCGATACGCGTCCATGTCCGCGATCGGGCGCGTTGCCACACCGCTGTCCATTGCCGCCTTGGCCACGGCCGGCGCCACCGCCTCGATCAGGCGGGGGTCGAATGGCTTGGGGATGAGGTACTCGGCGCCGAAGCGCAGGCCCACTGCGCCGTACGCCTGCGCGACCAGCTCGGGAATTTCCGCATGCGCGAGCTCGGCGATCGCGCGCACGGCGGCGAGCTTCATCTCTTCGTTGATGGTCGTGGCACCGACGTCCAACGCCCCGCGGAAGATGAACGGGAAGCAAAGCACGTTGTTGACCTGGTTCGGGTAGTCGGAACGGCCGGTACCGAGGATGGCATCGGGCCGCACCGCCAGCGCATCCTCCGGCGCGATCTCGGGCGTGGGGTTAGCCATGGCCAGGATGATGGGATCGCGGGCCATGGTCTTGACCATCTCGGGTTTGAGCACGCCGCCCGCCGACAGCCCGAGGAAGATATCGGCATCGCCGATGATGTCCGCCAACGTGCGCGCCGAGGTGTCCTGCGCGTAGCGCGCCTTGTTCGGGTCCATCTGCTCCTTGCGGCCGAGATAGACTACGCCGTTGCTGTCGGACACGAACACTTTGCTCATCGGCAGGCCCAGGCTGACGATCAGGTCCAGGCAGGCGAGGGCGGCGGCGCCCGCGCCGGAGGCAACCAGCTTGACCTCGCTGATATCCTTGCCGACGTGCTTGAGCGCGTTGAGGATGGCCGCGGCAGCGACAATGGCGGTGCCGTGCTGGTCATCATGGAAGACCGGGATCTTCATGCGCTCGCGCAGCTTCTGCTCGATATAGAAGCACTCGGGCGCCTTGATGTCTTCCAGGTTGATGCCGCCGAAGGTGGGTTCCATGCGCGCGATGGTCTCGATCAGCGCATCTGGGTCGTTCTCCGCCAGTTCGATATCGAACACGTCGATGCCCGCGAACTTCTTGAACAGGCAGCCCTTGCCCTCCATCACCGGCTTGCCGGCGAGGGGCCCGATATTGCCCAGGCCCAGCACGGCGGTGCCGTTGGTGATCACGGCAACCAGGTTCGCGCGCGAGGTAAGGTTCATCGCCTCGGCCGGGTCGCGCACAATTTCCATGCAGGCGTCGGCCACGCCGGGAGAATAGGCCAGCGCCAGGTCGCGCTGGGTGGCCATGGCCTTGGTGGGGGTCACCGAGATTTTGCCCGGCGTGGGGTAGCGGTGGTAGTCGAGCGCGGCTTCGCGAAGGTTGTCGGTCATGGTTGTCTCTGTGGCTCTGTGTGGCTCTGTGTGGCTCTGTGTGGCTCTGTATGGCTCTGTCGGGGGCACCGGGCCGGCGCCAGACGTTCTTGTGCTTTTGGGGATGCGGGCACGCGACGCAATGGCTGCGCCGCGCGCCTGTCGCCTATTTCTTCTTCATGGGCGGCAGATCGGTGCAGTGGCCCGCGAAGACCTCGGCGGCCATGCCAATCGATTCACCCAGGGTCGGATGCGGGTGGATGGTCTTGCCCACGTCGGTAGGCTCGCAGCCCATTTCCACGGCCAGGCAGATCTCGCCGATCAGGTCGCCGGCATGCGTGCCGACGATGCCTCCGCCGATTACGCGATGCGTGGCTTCGTCGACCAGCAGCTTGGTGAAGCCCTCGTCGCGGCCATTGGCGATGGCCCGGCCGGACGCGGCCCACGGGAACACGGCCTTGCTGAACTGGATGCCTTCGGCCTTGCACTGATCTTCGGTCTTGCCGGCCCACGCCACCTCCGGGTCGGTGTAAGCCACCGACGGGATCTGGCGCGCATCGAAGAACGCGGGCTCGCCGTGGGCGGCTTCGGCAGCCACATGCGCTTCGTGCACCGCCTTGTGCGCCAGCATCGGCTGGCCGACGATGTCGCCGATCGCGTGGATATGCGCGACGTTGGTCCGCATCTGCCGGTCGACCTCGATGAAGCCGCGCTCGGTGACGGCCACGCCGGCCTTCTCCGCACCGATGGACTTGCCGTTGGGACTCCGGCCTACCGCCACCAGCACCACGTCGTAGACCTGCGGCGGCGGCGCTTCCTTGCCCTCGAAGCTGACCTCGATGCCGGCCGCCGTTGCCCTGGCGCCAACCGTTCTGGTCTTCAGCATGACCTGGTCGAAGCGGCGCGCGTTCTTCTTCTCCCAGACCTTGACCAGGTCGCGGTCGGCACCCTGCATCAGGCCGTCGAGCATTTCCACCACATCGATGCGCGTGCCCAGCGTGGAGTAGACCGTGGCCATCTCCAGGCCGATGATGCCGCCGCCCACCACCAGCATGCGTTTGGGAATCGACTTCAGCTGCAGGGCGCCGGTGGAGTCGACCACACGCTCATCGTCGGGCATGAAGGGCAGCTTCACAGCCTGGCTGCCGGCGGCGATGATCGCCTTGGCGAACCTGACGACGCGTTTGCCGCCATCGGCCGCCAGCACTTCGAGGTGGTGCGGGTCGAGAAAGCTGCCGACACCCGTCAAGACCTCGACCTTGCGGGCCTTGGCCATGCTGGCGAGGCCGCCGGTGAGCTTCCTGATGACGCCGTCCTTGAAGCCGCGCAGCTTGTCGAGATCCACCTCGGGCGCGCCGTACCGGATGCCGTGGTCGGGCAGTTGCGCCACCTCGTCCATCACCGCGGCCGTGTGCAGCAGTGCCTTGGAGGGGATGCAGCCGACGTTCAGGCACACCCCGCCAAGGGTGTCGTAGCGTTCGACCAGGACGGTCTTCATGCCCAGGTCCGCGCTGCGGAACGCGGCGGAATAACCGCCGGGGCCGGCGCCGAGCACCAGCATCTCGCACTCCAGGTCAGCCCGTCCGCCGTAGCTTGCCGCATTGGGTACCGGCGCGGCTGGCGCAGCCTTCTCCGCCACCGGTGCGGGCGCCGCCGGCGCAGCCACGGCTGCGGCCTCGACCACCAGGATCACCGAGCCCTCGCTGACCTTGTCGTTGACCTTGACCAGGATTTCCTTCACCGCGCCGGCATGCGTGGAGGGGATCTCCATCGAGGCCTTGTCGGATTCGACGGCGATCAGGCTGGTATCCACGGCGATGGTCTCGCCGGGCCTGACCATCACTTCGATTACCGTGACGTCCTTAAAATCGCCGATATCCGGCACCTTGACTTCGACACGTTGAGTCATTGCTGCACGCCCCTCAGAACAGCACACGCCGCAGATCGGCGAGCAGGTTGGCAAAATAGACGTTGAAGCGCGCCGCCGCGGCGCCGTCGATGACGCGGTGGTCCCACGACAACGACAGCGGGAGCGTCAGGCGCGAAGCCCAGGTCTTGCCGTCGCTGGAGTACTGCTTCCAGAAGCTCTTGCAGACCCCCATGATGGCTACCTCGGGCGCATTGATGATGGGCGTGAAGTGGAGGCCGCCGATGCCGCCGAGCGAGCTGATCGTGAAGGTGCCGCCCGACATCTGGTCGGGCTTGAGCTTGCCCTCGCGCGCCAGTCTGGCCAGTTCGCCCATCTCCCGCGCGATGTCGGGGATGGTCTTTTTGTCGACGTCGCGGATCACCGGCACCATCAGGCCGTTGGGCGTGTCGGCCGCGAAACCGATGTGGTAGTACTGTTTGAGCACCAGACTGTCGCCGTCCAGACTTGCGTTGAACTCGGGGAATGCCTTCAGCGTGGCCACTGCCGCTTTCATCATGAAGGGCAGCATGCTGATCTTGACGCCGCTCTTCTCCAGCTCCTTGTTCATCTGCACGCGGAACTGCTCCAGGTCCGTGATATCCGCCTCGTCATGTGTGGTGACGTGTGGGATCACCACCCAGTTGCGATGCAGGTTGGCGCCGGAGATCTTCTTGATGCGGCTCAGATCCTTACGCTCGACCGGGCCGAACTTCGCGAAATCAACCTTGGGCCATGGCAGCAGGTCCAGGCCGGTACCGCTGCCGGCGGGCGCGGAGGCGGGCTTGGTCGCGGGCACGGGCGCAGTCTGGCCACCAGTGCTGGCGAATGCCTCGACGTCGGCGCGCAGGATGCGGCCGTGCGCGCCGCTGCCGTGCACCTTGCCCAGGTCGACGCCGGACTCGCGGGCGAGCTTGCGTACTGCCGGCCCGGCGTAAGCCAGCCGGAAGGCGGCTTCGTCGACGCCGGACGGGGAGATATTCGAAGGTGCCGCCGGTGCCGGTGCGGCAAGCAGCGCCGGAGCGGCGGGGGCCGTGGCCGTGGCGGCGGCATCGTCGGTGGCAAGCGCCATGATGATGCTGCCTTCGCTGACGGTGTCTCCCAGCTTGACGCGGATCTCCCTGACCACGCCGCTCAGGGGCGCGGGCACGTCCATGGTGGCCTTGTCGGACTCCAGCGAGACCAGCGGGTCCTCTGCCTTCACGGTGTCGCCCACCTTGACGAAGATCTCGATCACCGGCACGTCCTTGAAGTCGCCGATGTCAGGGATGCGGATTTCGGCCAGCCCGGCAGGCGCGTTCACCGGTGAGGGCGGCGCGTTCACGCTGGGCTTGGCGGTGTCCGCCGGCACTACAGCGCCCATGCCCTCGAACTGCATCAGCAGGCTGCCCTCGCTGACGGCATCGCCCAGCTTGACGTGGATCTGCTTGACCACGCCGCCGTGCGGCGACGGCACATCCATGGTGGCCTTGTCGGATTCCAGCGAGACCAGGGGGTCCTCGGGGTTGACCAGGTCTCCCACTTTGACGAACAGCTCGATCACCGGTACGTCCTTGAAGTCGCCGATGTCGGGCACCTTGATATCAATGGCTTGGTTCATAGTCCTCAATCCTTGGCGTCTCAGACCGTCCACGGCGCTGCGCGCTCGGTATCCACCCCATACCTGGCAATGGCCTCGGCCACTACCGACGGCTTGATCGCGCCGTCGTCGCACAGGGCCTTGAGCGCGGCTACGGCCACGTGGTAGCGATCGACCTCGAAGAAGCTGCGCAACTTGGCGCGGTAGTCGCTACGGCCAAAGCCATCGGTGCCCAGCACGACATAGCGCCGTCCGGCCGCCTGCACGTACTCGCGTACCTGGTCGGCGTAGTTGCGCATGTAGTCGGTGGAAGCGATCACGGGGCCCTCGTGGCCTTCCAGACTGGACTCGACCCAACTCTTGCGGCGAGCCTCGGTCGGGTGCAGCAGGTTCCAGCGTTCGGTGGCCATGCCGTCGCGGCGCAGTTCGTTGTAGCTGGTGGCGCTCCAGATGTCGGCCGTGACGTTGTAGTCCGCCTTCAGAAGTTCGGCCGCCGCGATCACTTCGCGCAGGATGGTGCCGCTGCCCATGAGCTGCACGCGTAATCCGCCCTTGCCGCCCTTGCCGCCGTCCTTGAGCTTGTAGAGGCCCTTGAGAATGCCCGCCTCGGCGGCGGGGCCCGCTTCCGCGAGGCCCGGGTGCGGGTAGTTCTCGTTCATCAGGGTGATGTAGTAATAGACATCCTCCTGGTCCTGGTACATCCGGCGCATGCCGTCGCGCACGATGGTCACGACCTCATAGGCGAAGGTGGGGTCGTAGGAGACGCAGTTGGGGATGGTGCCTGCGATGATGTGGCTATGGCCGTCCTCGTGCTGCAGGCCTTCGCCGTTGAGCGTGGTGCGTCCCGCCGTGCCGCCCAGCAGGAAGCCGCGCGCGCGGATGTCGCCCGCCAGCCAGGCCAGGTCGCCGACCCGCTGGAGCCCGAACATCGAGTAATAGATGTAGAACGGAATCATCGGCACATTGCTCGTGCTGTACGACGTCGCCGCGACAATCCAGCTCGACATCGCGCCGCCCTCGTTGATCCCCTCCTGCAGCACCTGACCGTCCTTGGACTCGCGGTAGTACATGAGCTGGTCGGCATCCTGCGGTTTGTAGAGCTGGCCGACGGAGGAATAGATGCCGAGCTGGCGGAACATGCCCTCCATGCCGAAGGTGCGCGACTCGTCGGGCACGATGGGGACTACGTGCCTGCCGATGGCCTTGTCGCGCACCAGGGTGCCAAGCATCTGCACGAAGGCCATGGTGGTGGAGATCTCGCGCTCGCCGGTGCTGTCCAGCAGGCGCTGGAAGGTGGACAGCGGCGGGATCTCCAGCGCATGAGACTTGCTGCGGCGTGCCGGCAGGTAGCCGCCCAGCGCCGCGCGCCGGGCGCGCAGGTACTGCATCTCGGGGCTGTCGTCGGGCAGCTTGATAAAGGGGATGTCGGCCAGTTGCTCATCGCTGACCGGAATCTGGAAGCGGTCGCGGAAGCCGCGCAACGCATCCAGCGTCATCTTCTTGGCCTGGTGGGCAATCATCTGGCCTTCGCCCGATTCGCCCATACCATAGCCCTTGACCGTCTTGGCCAGGATCAGCGTGGGCTCGCCCGCGTGCCTGACGGCGGCGGCGTAGGCCGCGAACACCTTCTCCGGATCATGGCCACCCCGCGTCAGGCCCCAGATCTCGTCATCGCTCATATCCGCGACCAGCGCCTTGAGTTCTTCATACTTGCCGAAGAAGTGCTCGCGTACATAGGCGCCGCTCTTGCTCTTGAAGTCCTGGTACTCGCCGTCGACGCATTCCTCCATGCGCCGCAGCAGCAGGCCGCTCTTGTCCTTGGCCAGCAGCTTGTCCCAGCCGCCGCCCCAGACCACCTTGATCACATTCCAGCCAGCGCCGCGGAAGACGGATTCCAGCTCCTGGATGATCTTGCCGTTGCCGCGCACGGGGCCGTCCAGGCGCTGCAGGTTGCAGTTGATGACAAAGATCAGGTTATCCAGCCGTTCGCGGCCCGCGAGCGAGATCGCGCCCAGCGATTCGGGTTCATCCATCTCGCCGTCGCCCATGAAGGCCCAGACCTTGCGCGGCGCGGTGTCCGCCAGGCCGCGGCCTTGCAGGTACTTGAGGAAGCGCGCCTGATAGATCGACATCAGCGGCCCCAGGCCCATCGACACGGTGGGGAATTGCCAGAAGTCCGGCATCAACCACGGGTGCGGGTAGGACGACAGGCCGGTACCGCCGGTCTCTTGGCGGTAACCCAGCAATTGCTGTTCCGTGAGTCGCCCCTCGACAAAGGCGCGCGCGTAGATGCCCGGCGCGCTGTGACCCTGGATGTACAGCAGGTCGCCGCCATGGGTGTCCGTGGGCGCGTGCCAGAAGTGGCCGAAGCCGATGTCGTAGAGCGTCGCCGCCGACTGGAAGCTGGCGATGTGGCCACCAAGCTCCGACGATTCCTTGTTGGCGCGAAGGATGATCGCCATTGCGTTCCAGCGGATGATCGAGCGCAGGCGATGCTCGATGGCGCGGTCTCCGGTCGATTGCGCCTGGTCCTCGGGGGCGATGGTGTTGCGGTAGCCCGTGGTCAGCGAGCGCGGCACATAGAGGCCGTCGCGCCGCGCTTCATCGACCAGCGCGTTGACCAGTTGGTTGGCGCGCTCTGTGCCGCGGTGCTGCGTTACCGCTTGCAAGGATTCCACCCACTCGGCGGTCTCGACGGGATCGAGATCGCCCGCTTCTCGTGCGCTCATGCTGTCTCCACTTGTTTGTTTTGAATGGCATCGGTTGATGCTGCGGCAGAGTGATTTAGCAATCGCCGTGCCATTGCCGGGAAGGCTGTGCTCAGATCGCAAGCCGTTGATTGGAAAGGAAAAGGTTTGAATGCCCAGGGCGACCAGTTGGTGATTCCATATTGCGGCGCCCGGATCGTTATGAGATTTCATGCGAGAGCGTCAGGGAATACCCGAGCCCGCGTGGCGCGGCCCTTCCGGGCCAGCGCACGCGGGCGCGGCGGCTAGCCGCCGCGAGGTTGCTGCGCAGGGGCTTCCACGATGTCGTCCGGCTCAGGCAGCTGCGCCGGGCTCAACTCGCCCTCCCATTTGGCGACGACAGCCGTAGCGATGCTGTTGCCAATGACATTGGTAGCGGTGCGCCCCATGTCGAGGAACTGATCGATGCCCAGGATCAGCAGCAGTCCGGCTTCAGGCAGGCCGAACATCGGCAGCGTCGCCGCCACCACTACGATGGAAGCTCGCGGCACACCTGCAATGCCCTTGCTGGTGATCATCAGCACCAGCAGCATGGTGATCTGCTGTGTCAGGCTCAGTTCGATGTTGTACGCCTGCGCGATAAACAGCGCGGCGAAAGCCTGGTACATCATCGAGCCATCGAGGTTGAAGGAATAGCCAAGCGGCAGGACGAAGCCGGTTACCTTGTTGGGGACACCGAACTTCTCCATCTGTTCCATGGTCTTGGGATAGGCCGCCTCGCTGCTGGCGGTCGAGAAAGCAAGGATGGTCGGCTCACGGATCAGCTTGAGCAGCGTGAACACCCGCCCGCCCAGGAACAGGTAGCCCGCCGCGGTCAGCACCAGCCACAGCACCAGCAACCCCAGGTAGAAGCCGCCGATGAACTTGCCGTAGGTGAACAGCACGCCGATACCCTGCACCGTGATCGCCGCGGCAACCGCGGCAAACACGCCGAGCGGGGCAAAGCGCATGACAAAATCAGTGACGCGCAGCATGATCGTCACCAGCTCTTCGATCGACGCCACCAGGTGATGGCCGACCTTACCCTGGAACGAGGCGATGGCGAAGCCGAAGAACAGCGAGAAGACCAGGATCTGGAGGATCTCGTTTTGCGCCATCGCTTCAAACACGCTCTTGGGGAAGACGTGCGTGATGAAGTCCTTCAGGTTCAGCGAGGAGGTCTTGAGGTTGGTCGCCGTGCCCACTTCCGGCAGCGGCAGGTTGAGGGCGTGTCCCGGCTGCAGCAGGTCCACGAAGACCATGCCGAGCAGCAGCGATATGAACGAGGCTGTGATAAACCAGCCCAGTGCCTTGATGCCGATACGTCCCACGGCACCGGCATCCTTCATGCCGGCGATACCCGCCACCAGGGTGCCGAATACCAGCGGTGCGATGATCATTTTGATCATGCGCAGGAAGATGTCGGTAACGATCGAGAAATAGCCGGCAATCTCCTTCGCCTTCGCCGGGTCGGGCGCGAGGGTGTTGCACAGATAGCCGGTAACGATGCCCAGGACCATGGCGAGCATGATCGTGCTGGTCAGCTTGTTTGCCTTCATGATGCGTTGTCTCCAGCGATTGCGGACAGATGCCTGGTCTGGCCGTCGATTTGGCAGCAGGCGCTTCCGCGCGGCCTGCATCAGCCGTGCGGAGCGCGCCGTCTCCCGGCTCAGCGGGCGTGTGCGGCCTGGCTTAGCGGTGCAGGCTGCGTCAGGACTTCGGGGCGAAGGATCCGGTCAAGCTCTTCCCTGGACAGCAGTCCCTTGTGCAGCACGATTTCATAGACGCTGCCGCCAGAGGCGTGCGCCTCCTGAGCGACCGCGGTAGCGTTCGCGTAGCCGATGTAGGGGTTCAGGGCGGTCACGATGCCGATGGAGTTCTCTACCGTCGTCCGCAGGCGTTCTTCATTGGCGGTGATACCGCTGACGCAGCGCTCCGCCAGGGTCAGGCAGCCGTTGCGCAGATGGCTCACGCTCTTGAACAGGCTGTGCGCGATGATCGGCTCGAAGGCGTTGAGCTGCAATTGGCCGGCTTCCGCGGCGAAGCTGACCGTGATGTCATTGCCAATCACCTCGAATGCGATCTGGTTGACCACTTCCGGGATGACGGGGTTGACCTTGCCAGGCATGATGCTCGACCCTGCCTGCATCGGCGGTAAATTGATCTCGCCCAGGCCGGCACGCGGGCCGCTGGAAAGCAGGCGCAGGTCGTTGCAGGTCTTCGACAGCTTGACCGCTACGCGCTTGAGCACGCCTGACAATTGCACGAATGCGCCGCAGTCCTGGGTTGCCTCGATCAGGTTGGGGGCCGTCACCAACGGAATGCCGGTGATTTCCCTGAGCCGTTTCAGGATCAGCGGCGCGTAGTCCGGATGCGCGGTAATACCGGTGCCGATCGCGGTTGCACCCATATTGATTTCGCAGATCAGCAGGGCGGCCTCGCGCAGCCGCTCCTCGTCTTCGCCAAGCATCACGGCATACGTGCTGAACTCCTGGCCCAGCGTCATGGGTACCGCATCCTGCAACTGGGTGCGCCCCATTTTCAGGACGTGCCTGAACTCTTCGGCCTTCTGCTCGAAGGCGCGGCGCAGCACGCCCATGGCGTCCACCAGCCCCAGGATACCGAACCACGTCGCGATCTTCAGCGCGGACGGGTAGACGTCGTTGGTGCTCTGTCCGATATTGACCTGCTCGTTCGGGTGCAGGAACTGGTACTGGCCTTTCTCGTGCCCCATCAATTCCAGCGCGCGATTGGCGATGACCTCGTTTGCATTCATGTTGGTCGAGGTCCCGGCACCGCCCTGGATCACGTCGACCACGAATTGCTCGTGCAGTTTGCCGCCAACTAGTTCAGCACACGCCATGACGATGGCGTCGCAGCGCTCCTCGTCGAGCAGGCCAAGCTCATGGTTGGCTAGCGCGGCGCCCTGCTTGATGTATGCCAGTGCCTTGATCAGCTCCGGGTAGATGGAGATCGGAGTGCCGGTAATCGGGAAGTTCTCCACCGCGCGCAAGGTATGTACACCGTAGTAGGCTTCGGCTGGGACGTCGCGATCGCCCAGGAGATCATGTTCGGTTCTGAAGGGTCCTGCGGCCATCGATGTGCTCCTCGTTTGCTTAGTGGTGGACTTGATGAGAGGAGACCAGCTTATGCATAGCCATGACGACATACGAACTTCATGCAAATTTGTCATGGCATGCGCCGAGATGCGCATGCTGCAGCGGGAGAGACGCGAGAGATAGGAACTTGCGCTTGCAGAGCGAGCCTGGTCGGCGGAGCTGAATTGAAGGTGTTGTGATTTTGGAATAAAGGGCCGCGAATTTTTCATCGAGACATAGGACTACTATCGGGGTTCCACCGATTCGCGCGGCCGAGCGTTTCCGTATGATGAGGCTCAGACCCTCCGTCGCAACCTGATCCCGAGTAGTTCCATCATGGAAATCAAGTGGCTTGAAGACTTTCTGTGCCTCGCTGAAACGCGCAGCTTTTCACGTGCCGCTGGCGATCGCCATATCACTCAGTCGGCGCTCAGCCGGCGCATCATGGCACTGGAGGAGTGGCTCGGCATCAGCCTCGTCGATCGGAGTGTGCATCCGGCAACGCTCACGACCGCCGGGTGGTTGTTCCGCCGCCTGGCCGCGGACTTGTTACGTGATGCCTACGCGGCACGCGCCTTGCTCAGTAACCGGCAGCCGCTGGGCGAGAAAGACAAGGTCATCCGCTTTTCGGTGGCGCACACGCTGGTGTTCAACTTCTTCCCGACCTGGCTCAAATCGCTGCATGAGCGCTTCGGCATGCTGACCGCCTGCGTGCATGCCGTGAATGTCCCGGAGGGCGTCCAGCAACTGGTGGACGATGACTGTGACATTCTGCTGGGCTACCACCATCAGCATCTGCCGATCCTGCTGGACCCGAACGGCTATCCGTTTCTGATGCTGGGCGTGGAGCGGATCCTGCCGTTCTCCGCGCCGGACCAGCATGGCGAACCGATTTTCCGCCTGCCGGGCACCAGTGCGAAGCCGCTGCCTTTCATGGCGTATTCGTCGGGTGCGTTCCTTGGTAACGTGGTCGAAATGATATTGCTCAATGCACCGGAACCGTACGCGCTGCGGCGCTGCTTCGAGACGCACATGTCCGAAGCGCTGAAAGCCATGGTCGTGGCCGGCCATGGCGTGGGCTGGCTGCCCGAGAGTTGCGTCACCGACGAACTGAGTGCGGGCACGCTGGTGATAGCGGGTCCCGCCGCCTGGGCCACAAGCCTGGACATTCGCCTGTACCGCTCGGCAGCCAGCCCCAAACTGCTGGTCGATGAACTGTGGGCCTATCTCAGCCGTATAGCCGACCCGAAGCTGCTGGCGTCCGCGAAGCTCGCGGAGTCCGGGCGCTGAGCGTGCTTGCCCGCGACGCGGGCAAGCGCGGCAGAAGCGGCAGCAGCAACAGGCTGCCAGCTTCAGTATTTCCAGAAGATCTTCTGCAGTTCCTTGTTGTCACTGGTGCTGGTCAGTGCCAGCGCCATCAGGATACGGGCCTTCTGCGCGATCTGGTCATCGGTGACCAGCCAGCCGAATTTGTCGTCCGGCTGTTCGGCATTGCGGACCACCACGCCACCGCCGGTGCGCGAGGCGCGCACGATCTGGACGCCCTTTGCGCGCGCCGCCTTGAGCGGCTCGACCATGTAGTCGCCCACGCTGCCGTTGCCAGTGGCGGCATAGACGATCGCCCTGGCGCCGTGCCTCACTGCCGCCTCGACGCTGGCTGGATTGACGTTGCCGTAGGCGTACACCACGGCGACCTCGGGCAGCTTGTCGATCTTGTCGATGTCCCATTCGGTCTGCATGGTATGCGGACGCGCCGGCAGGCGGAAGAACAACGTACGGCCTTCCACCACGTAGCCCAGCGGGCCAAACGGGGATTGGAAGGTCTCGACCTTGAAGGTGTTGGCCTTCGTGACGTCGCGACCGGTGTGGATTTCGTCGTTCAGCACCACCAGGGTTCCCTTGCCTCTGGACTCGGGACTGGAAGCCACCAGCACGGCATCGTACAGATTGAGCGCTCCGTCGGCACCCAGCGCGGTGCCGGGGCGCATCGAGCCAACTACCACCACCGGCTTGTCGCTCTTCAGCGTGAGGTTGAGGAAGTATGCGGTTTCCTCGATGGTGTCGGTGCCGTGGGTGATCACGACGCCGTCCACGTCGGGCTGCTTCAGCAGCGCGGACACGTGCTTGCCGAGCTTGAGCAGGCGCTCGTTGTTGAAGCTCTCTGAGCCTATCTGGAATACCTGTTCGCCCTTGACGTTAGCCACCCTGGAGATTTCGGGCACCGAGGCGATGATCTTGTCGACCGGCACCACGGCGGACTGGTAGGCGGCGGTATTGGTGGCGGCGGCTCCGGCTCCGGCAATGGTGCCACCAGTGCCGACAATGACGATATTGGCCTTGCGCGCGTGGCTGGCGATGCCAGGTTGTTCCGGTGTAGCGGTGCCGGGGGAAAGCTGGGCATGGGCCGCGCCGGTGGTCAGGCTGGCGGCAAGCAGCAGGGTGTTGAGCAGGGTGACGCGGGGGAAGCGGTTCATGGTCGTTCTCGTGGTTCAGGCAGCAGGCAAGGCGTGACCCGGACTGCCGGAAGCACGGCAGCCTGCGGTCCTGGTTGCTCGGCGGGTGTGCCAATGGCAACGCGCAAGGCGCGCGCGCTTATCGCTTGTCGATCAGCCAGCCGATCAGTACGCCGGCAGCGGCGGCAACGCCGATTGCTGTCCATGGGCGTTCATGCACATAGTCATCCGCAGCGCGGACCGTGTGGCGGCTCCGTTCCACGACGACGTACTGCACGTCTGCGACCTTCTTCTTCGCCTTCTTCAGGCGTTCCTCCAGCTTCCCCGGCGAAGCCGGGGCCGGCTCGCCGGCGGCATTGGCGGGGGGAACCATAAGGCTGTCAATTTCGCGCAGGGCGCCACCAGAATTCGACATGAATTTCTCCTCGTTGAACTGCGTAAAAGCTTGACTCGTTCCGGTCAAGTGGGGATGCCTGACTAGCTTAAGGAACATGCGGAGTCCCCGGAAGGACCAATCCGGAATAGTTGATGGAACCGCCTTGGCGCTCGGCAAGGGCGGGCGCATGCGGTTCCTGGAGCCGTTGCATGCGGCCGCGCCGGTGTGGTCAGTCCAGGTCCAGGCAGAGGTATTTCATTTCGAGGTACTCGTCGATGCCATACCGCGACCCTTCGCGCCCGAGCCCGGATTGCTTGACGCCGCCGAACGGCGCCACCTCGTTCGAGATCAGCCCGGTATTGATGCCGACCATGCCGTATTCCAGCGCCTCGGCCACGCGCCATACCTTGCCGATGTTCCTGGAAAAAAAGTACGCGGCGAGGCCGGATTCGGTGTCATTGGCCATGGCAATGACGTCTTGCTCGTCCCTGAAGTGGAACAGCGGGGCAAGCGGGCCGAAGGTTTCCTCGCGCGCGACACGCATGGCAGCGGTGGCGTGGGCCAGCACCGTGGGCTCGAAGAAGGTGCCGCCAAGCGCATGGCGGCGGCCACCGGTCAGTACGCGTGCGCCATGCAGGAGCGCATCGGCAATATGGCTTTCCACCTTGGCGACGGCTTCGCCATCGATCAGGGGGCCTTGCGTGACCCCGCTGTCGATGCCATGGCCCGCCTTCAACGCGCCAACGGCCTGCACCAGCCGGCTCGCAACCTCGTCATAGACAGCATCATGGACATAGATGCGATTGGCGCATACGCAGGTCTGGCCGCTGTTGCGGAACTTGGACGCCATGATGCCGTCGACCGCGCGGTCGAGGTCGGCGTCTTCAAACACGATCAGCGGTGCGTTGCCGCCGAGCTCCAGCGACAGCTTCTTGACCGTGCCGGCGCATTGCGCCATCAGCAGCTTGCCGATGGCGGTCGAGCCGGTGAAACTCAGCTTGCGCACCACCGGGCTTGCACACAGCACGTTGCCGATCTCGATCGGATCGCCGGTGACCACCTGCAAGACACCGTGCGGCACGCCGGCTTGCTCGGCCAGTGCGGCCAGCGCCAGCGCGGTCAGCGGCGTCTGCTCGGCCGGTTTCACGATCATCGTGCATCCCGCCGCCAGCGCCGGACCGGCCTTGCGGGTGATCATCGCCGCCGGAAAGTTCCAGGGCGTGATCGCGGCGCAGACGCCGACCGGCTGGCGCAGCACGAGCAGCTTCTGGCTGGGGCGCGGGCTCGACAGCACATCGCCGTCGACGCGCTTGGCCTCTTCGCCGAACCATTCGAGGAAGGACGCCGCGTAGGCGACTTCGCCGCGCGCTTCAGCCAGCGGCTTGCCTTGCTCTGCGGTCATCAACTGCGCCAGGTCCTCCTGGTGGGCCAGCACCAGGTCGGCCCAGCGGCGCAGCACCGCGGCGCGCGCCTTGCCGGTCAGGTCGCGCCAGGACGGCAGGGCACGTTCCGCGGCTGCCACGGCCTGCTCGGTCTCGGCAGCGCCGCAGGCGGGCACGGTGCCGATGACCTCTTGCGTGGCGGGGTTATGTACGGACAGCACGGCACCGTTCGCGGCTTGTGTCCATTCGCCGTCGATCAGGCAGGCATTGCGCAGCAGCGGGGGGTGTTGGAATCGCATGATCTTTCCCTCAGTCGGTCAGGCCATCCAGCACCTGGGTCAGCACCGCGAGCGCCGCATCGAACTGGGCTTGCGGGATGGTTAGCGGGTAGAGGAAGCGGATCGTGTTGCCATACGTGCCACAGGTCAGCAGGATCAGCCCGGCGGCAAGGGCGCGCTGCTGCACCCGTTTGGCGATCTCCGCGCTCGGCTCGCCGGTTTCGGGATCCTGGAACTCCACCGCGATCATCGATCCGGTGCCGCGGATGTCGGCGATTGCCGGGCAGTTTTCGGCCGCCTGATCCAGCACTGACTTCAGCTGATTGCCCAGCTCGGTGGCGCGCTCGCACAGCCGCTCTTCTTCGATTACATCGATCACCGCGTGTGCTGCCGCTACCGCCAGCGGGTTGCCCGCGTAGGTGCCGCCCAGCCCGCCCGGCAGCGCTGCATCCATGACCTCGGCACGCCCGCACACCGCCGAGAGCGGCATGCCGCCGGCGAGGCTCTTGGCCATGGTGAGGAGATCGGGCTGCACGGCGTAGTGCGACATGGCAAACAGCCTGCCGGTGCGGGCGAATCCGGTCTGCACTTCGTCGGCGATCAGCAGGATGCCATGCCGATCGCACAGCGAGCGCAGCCTTTGCATAAAGCCTGCCGGCGCCGGGTGGAAGCCGCCTTCGCCCTGGATGGGCTCGATGATGATGGCGGCCACCCGCTGCGGGTCCACGTCCGTCTTGAACAGGGACTCCAGCGCCTGCATCGCCTGATCGGCACTCACGCCGTGCAGTTCGCACGGAAACGGAGCGTGATACACGTCCGCAGGGAAGGGGCCAAAGCCGACCTTGTACGGCGCGACCTTGCCGGTCAGCGCCATGCCGAGGAGGGTGCGGCCATGGAAAGCGCCGGAGAAGGCAATCACGCCAGCGCGCCCGGTATGTGCGCGGGCGATCTTGATGGCGTTCTCGACGGCCTCGGCACCGGTGGTAAACAGCGCGGTTTTCTTCAGGCCGTCGATGGGCGCCAGCGCATTGATGCGCTCGGCAAGGATGACGTAGCTCTCGTATGGCACGATCTGGTAGGCCGTGTGCGTGAAGCGCTGGAGCTGCGCAGCCACCGCCTGTATCACGCGCGGATGGCGGTGGCCGGTGTTAAGCACGGCAATGCCGCAGGCAAAGTCAATGTATTCGCGGCCTTCCACGTCCCAGAGCGTGGCGTTCTCGGCGCGCTCTGCATAGAAGTCGCACATCACAGCGACGCCGCGCGGCGTGGCAAGGGCGCGGCGCTGGTTCAGTTCGAGGTTCTTCAAGTGCTCTCTCCGTGATTCTTGTATGGGCCCGGCTGGCATGCCCGCCGGATTGGTACACCGCGCTGCCCGAACGCGACGGCGAGGTGCATTTCATCGCGCTTTGGCACTACAATCCAGTACCGCATTTACAAAATTGATGGTGCCAATTGAGATCCATTTGTGGAGACTTGCTGCTTCAACGCCTGGGGCCGGCGGGCCCGGCAGGGCTGGCGAGGCCAATTAACCGCAGTCTTTATGAGTGCATCCGCGCGGCCATCCTCGATGGCACGCTGTCGCCGCAGACCCGCCTGCCGCCATCCCGTGACCTTGCGGCCGAGTTGGGGCTATCGCGCAATACGGTGATGTTTGCGTATGAGCAGTTGCTGGCCGAGGGTTATGTCCACGCCCGCACCGGCAGCGGTACCTTTGTCGCCGCCACCGCGCCGGAGGCCTATCTCAACGCCAAGGCAGCCGAGGCAAAGAGCGCGCGGGCGCAGGCGATGCCGGGCCTGTCGCCGCGCGGTGCCGAATTGCTGGCGAACGCATCGGCATCACCGTCGCAGTGGGGTGCTTTCATGCCCGGCGTGCCGGACGTGACGCGCTTCCCGCGCCAGCGCTATGCCCAGATTGCGGCCCGCCTGTGGCGCAATCCGGCCCCCGCGTGGCTCAGCTATTGCCATGGCGGAGGCCTTCCGGCGTTGCGCGAGGCCGTGGTCGCGCATTTGCGCGTGGCGCGCTCCGTGCAATGCGATGCCACGCAGGTATTGATCACCGAGGGCATACATCAGGCCATCGACCTGGTGGTCAGGTTGCTGGGAATGCCTGGCGAACAGGCATGGGTGGAGGAGCCCAGCTATTGGGGAATTCGCGGCCTGCTGCAGATGAGCGGCATTCACATGGTGCCGGTGCCGGTCGACGAGGAAGGACTGACGATCCCCGCCGAGCGCCCCGGCGGGCCATGTCCGGCACCTAAGTTTATTTTCGTGACGCCGTCGCACCAGTACCCGCTCGGTGCCGTGATGAGCCTGAACCGGCGGAGGGCCCTGCTTGAGTACGCCCGCAGCCACGGCAGCTGGATTGTCGAAGACGACTATGACAGCGAGTTCCGGTTTTCCGGGCAACCGATCCCGTCATTGCAGGGCATGCAGACGGATGCACCGGTGATCTACATCGGTACGTTCAGCAAGACGCTGTTTCCAGGCCTGCGCATGGGCTACATGGTATTGCCAGGTGCTCTGGCCCATTCCTTCCAGACAGCGCATTCCGAGCTGTACCGCGCCGGCCACCTGATGACGCAAGCCACCGTAGCAGAGTTCATGCAGGCGGGCGACTATGCTGCCCATATCCGCCGGATGCGTCTGCTGTATGGCCGCCGCCGCGCGATCCTCGCGGCCCTGATAGTGCGATATCTAGGCGCGGACGCATTGCACCGGTACGGTAGCAACGCCGGCTTGCACTTGGTGCTGTGTCTGCCGGATGATGCGGATGATGTTGCTATTGCCGAGAAGGCCAGCTCCCTCGGCGTCCTGGTCAGGCCATTGTCGCGCTATTTCCTTGGCAAGCGCGTGCAACGCGGGCTCCTGCTGGGCTACGCCGGCGTGCCTGAGGAGGAGATCGGGCCCGCGTTCGAGATACTGCTTGGGTGTATACGGTAGTGATGCCGCCCGGTGCAAAGTATCCGACTTTCGCTGTGACGCCTGAACGGGAACCGCATGCGGTGATCGATACCTGGATGTAGGCTCGGGAGTCGAAGGGCGCCAACGGCAACCGCAGCGGGATTAAGCTTAAAGTGTACGCAGAATTGAAGGGTAGCGATTGTGCAGTCGGTTGGCCATCGATATCTCAGGCCAGTCAGCAATGGCGGTGGCACTTTTACTTTTTTACACTTCACGGTGGGCGACGGAACTGCCGGGGGTAGAAGACTGCTAATCCTTGTGCGCGGTTCTCAGCGCTCGCAAGATCGCCACCTCCGCGCCCGGTGCGAGCAGCATGTCCTTCGACAGCACG
>NZ_JAGIQA010000032.1 GCF_017814975.1 Cupriavidus consociatus | reverse complement strand
CCGACCGCTTCATACGCGCCATCGGGCTGGCTGGCGCGTACGCCGGCGCCGGCCTGGACGATGACCTTGTGGCCCTGGGCGACGTACTTCCTGACCGTCTCGGGGGTGGCGGCGACGCGAGTTTCGCCTGCCCGCGTCTCCTGCGGAATACCTATGTACATTCCTGTCTCCTTGACCGAATGATCGATGTTCGCTTGCGTGCGTCCGGGGACGTGCCCCCATGCTCCGTGCATGGAGCTAGAAGATGTGCTTCATGCCCGCCGCCAAGCCGGTCTGTCCGACGCCTGGCGCGACCTTGGTCGCACTCGCCACACCCAGCGTCGAGCGGCCCGCGTTGTCCATGTACGACGCATTGACATAAAGCTCCGTGCGCTTCGACAGGGTGTACGCCGCCTGCAGCACGTAGCTGATGGCGTCGTCAGCAGAAGCACGCTTATCCGTCCGGTAGATGCCGGCGCGCAGCGTCAGTGCCGGTTTTACCGCGTAGGCACCGCCCAGCCAGTAGAGATGGGAGCGGCTGGCGGGCGAGCCCAGCCCGTCCTGCAGGAGCCGGTACCCGGCCTCGGCCGTGAAGGGGCCGCTGGTGTAGAGAAATCCCGCCGCGTAGCGGCGCTCAATGTTGCCCGCCGCGGCCACGGATGTGCCACGCCGCTGGTCATAGGCAATCGCCAATCCGAATTTGCCGATGGTGTACGAAGCGCCGGCTCCGATTTCCTGGCCCACGCGCGGCGCACCGGGGACTTCGCTGCCGTTGGCAATGGTCGAGTCGTAGCCGGCGCTGTACAGCGCGCTGATCGTCAGTTCGCCGAAGTTGCCTGTGTACTTGATGGCATTGTCGGCCCGCCCCGCGAACTGCGCATCGTGGGCAAGCACGGAATACGGCGCATAGCGGTTGGTGTCAAAGGGAATGAAAAAATCGAACAGGATATTGTTCTGGCGCCCGAGTGTGACCTGGCCCCAAGGCCCCGCGATGCCGACGAACGCCTGCCGACCGAACAGGCGGCCGCCAAATCCGGCCATGCCGGTGTCCGTCAGGAAGCCACTCTCCAGCACAAAGACCGCGCTCATTGCCGCACCCAGCGCCTCCTTGCCCCGCAGGCCCCATCGCGATGCCGCGGTGTTTCCGGAGGTGACGCGGTATGCGGACCCCGAGCCGTCCGCGCCCGCATGGCTGACATACTCCAAGCCAGCATCCATGACGCCGTATAGCGTGACGCTTGACTGCGCCTGTGCCGTCGCGGCAAGCAGACACCACATCGATGCCGCAATGGCGTACTTTCCTGATGTTTTCATCGTTCTCCTCCATATGTATGTTCGAGTTGCTGGCTGTGCAGGGCTGCGCAAGCCACAGTCCCGGCATGGGCGATGCGGCAATAGCCGGTGATGCGGCTATGGCAGGTTCAGTGGGCGGCCGTGCGTGCAACAGCGGCTGCTGGCATCTGTGCCGATGGCACTCGGCGTGAAAGGGACCGCCGGGCAGCGGCGCCCGTGCAAGCGATGGGTTCAGCCCACGCGAGCCGGCGGACGCCCGGCGCGGTGCATGCCGAATCGCTCGACGGTAAGTCCATCCATGTCGATCTCCGGCTGCCTGCCGGAAACCGCGTCGGCAACAAGCCGGCCGGTGCCGCACGCCTGAGTCCAGCCATTGGAGCCATGGCCAGCATTCAGGTAGAGGCCCTGTAGCGGGGTCGCGCCGAGGATGGGCGGCCCGTCCGGCGTCATCGGACGAAGGCCGGCCCATGACGTGGCCGCGGCATAGTCGAGCCCGCGTGGAAAGAGCCGCCGCGTCAGCGTCGACAACAGTTCCGTGCGGACCCGGCGCACCGTCAGGTCGTACCCGACGAACTCGGCCATTCCCGCGACGCGCAACTTGTCGCCCAGCCGGGTAAGCATGATCTTGTGGTGCTCGTCCATGATCGCCATGCGCGGTGCAGCCTTGGTGTCGGCGATGGGAATCGTGATCGAATAGCCCTTGAGCGGATAAACCGGGATCCGCAGGCCTGCGGTGGCAAGGAGCGCGGGCGCATGGCAGCCGAGCGCCACCACGCAGGCATCGGCCTGCCGTTGGTCCATCTGCCCGTCATGCGAGATCTCGACAGTGCGAAGGCGGCCGTGCGAATGGACGAGTCGGGTTGCCGAAGCGCCATACTGAAACGACACGCCACGACTGGAAAGATACCCGGCAAGGCCCGTGCAGAACTTTGCGCTGTCGCCTGATGCATCGTCTGGCAGATGCAGTGCGCCTTGCCATGCGACGGCAGACGCCCGCAGCGATGGTTCGAGCGACATGGCTTCGTCGCGACCCATCATCCGCCATGGCACCTGGAACTGGCTGAGCGTGCGCGTTGCCAGCTGTGCCAGCTCGACTTCCTGATCGGTTTCGAGTAGTTGCAGCGTGCCGTCACGGTGAAAACCGAAGCTGAGCTCAGGCACTTCATCACGCAAGGCCTGCATACAACGCATGCTGTAATGGGCCATGCGCTGCATGCGTGCCTTGTTAATGCCAAAGCGCTCCGCATTGCATTCCTTCAGCCATTTGGCGAGCCAGTGCAGCCGCTCGGCATCCGGCATCATCGAAAATCGCACTGGCGCATGCATTTGGAGGGCCATGCGCAGCACCTTGCGCGGCATGCCCGGCGACGCCCAAGGGCCGGCAAAGCCGGGACAAAGGCCTCCGGCGTTGCCGAAGCTAGACCCCAGTCCCGGGCCCGCTTGCCGCTCGAGTACTGTCACCTCATGGCCGTCGCGCCACAGGTAGTAGGCGGCGGATATGCCGGCGACGCCGGCGCCAAGCACTAGTACGCGCATGTCTGCTGCCCCGTTCCAAGGATTCAGTCGGCCGTGATGTGCGCGCGATCGATGATCCCGCGATAGCGCCTGGTTTCGCTGTCGATATACTTTTCGAATTCGCCGCCATCCTTGTAGGCGCTCTCGAATCCCAATCCGTTCAGGCGATCCTTGATGTCCTGCGATGTCATGATCCTGGCCGAAGCGCTGTCGAGCTTCTTCCTGATCCCATCGGGCAGTTTGGCAGGCGCCCACAGGCCATACCACGAATAGAATTCGAAGTTCTTGAATCCCGCTTCCTGCATGGTCGGGACATCCGGCAACAACGGGCTGCGGGTGCGCCCGGTTACCGCGATCGCGCGCAGCTTGCCGGCCTTGACCCCGGGTAGCGACGAGAGCATCGGATCCATCATCCCCTGGGCCTGGCCACTCATGAGGTCGGTCAGCGCTGGTCCGCCGCCCTTGTATAGGGCGATGGGCACCTGCAGATCCGCGATGCCGCTGTCATACATGAATTGGGACAAGGCCAGGTGGCCGGCGGAGCCGTTGCCGCTTGTCGCAAAGTTGTATTGCTTTGGGTTGGCTTTCACGGCACGGGCCAGTGCCTGCGGCGAATTCGCCGGTACTTGCGGATTCACGCTAAAGATCAGCGCGCCTTGCGCGAGCATGCTGACGGCGGTGAAATCCCGGACTGCATCGAACTTGATGGTCTTCCGATAGAGCATCGGATTAATGTTGTGGATCGATGCATTGATATAGAGGGTGTAGCCGTCAGGTGCCGCGCGGGCGACGATGCCGGCCCCGACAAGGCCCGATGCACCCGGCCGGTGTCGACAACGACGGTCTGCTTCAACTCCTGACCGAGCTTCATCGCGAACACGCGCGCAAGGCTGTCCACCGAACCGCCGGGCGCATGCGGCACGACGATGGTGATCGGATGGGCAGGGTAAGCGCTGTCGGGTTTAGACTCCGCCTTTGCGACGCCCGCGGACGTCAGGACGGACAGAAGGAAGAGGCCCATGCGTACGACGGGCACGTGGCGGGAACGGATCTGGGTGAGGGGGCGTGGTTGCATGGCCGGGTCAACGAAACTTGCTGGACAAGGGAAGGCAGCGCCATCACGCGCGATGACGTGGTGCGCGAGGCGCTGCGTTGGAATGGCTTCGATGAGCCCGATGGCTCAGAAGGTGCCGGGGTAAGCCGCCCCGTCGATCAGGATGTTCTGCCCGCATATGTAGCCCGCGTGCCCGGAACAGATGAAGGCGCAGAGTGCACCGAGCTCTTCGGGTCGGCCATAGCGGCCAGCGGGGTTGCTGGTGCCACGTTCGTTCCAGAGTTGCTCGAAGCTCTTGCCGGTCGACTCGAGCATGCCCTCAATGTGGTGGCGCTGGGCATCGGTCGCGAATACGCCGGGGAGCAGGTTGTTGATCGTGACGTTGTGGCGAACCGTCTGGCGCGCAAGCCCTGCGACGAAGCCGACTAGGCCTGAGCGCGCACCATTGGACAGGCCCAGTTCCAGCTGCGGCGTCTTCACGCTGCGCGAGACGATATTCACGATGCGGCCAAAGCGGCGTTCGATCATGCCGTCAACGGTGCGCCGGATCATGTCAATTGGCCCGATCATCATGGCATCGATCGCGGCATGCCAGTCCGACGGTGTCCACTGGCGAAAATCGCCGGGTGGGGCACCATCCGCGTTGTTGACCAGGATGTCCGGGGCAGGGCATGCCGCCAGCGCGGCGGCGCGCCCCGCGTCCGTGGTGATGTCGGCCACCACGTAGCTGACAGCACCACCCGTCGCGGCGCAGATTTCCGCGGCCGCCGCGGCCAGTGTGGTTTCCGTGCGGGCGGCAAGGAATACCTTCACGCCTTCCGCAGCCAGTTGATGCGCACAAGCGCGCCCCATGCCCTTGCTACCGCCGAAGACGAGTGCACGGCGCCCTGCGATGCCGAGGTCCATTGATCTCTCCCGATTCGGTTCAAGCGGCCTTGAGCATCGGCGACGACCAGCCGTACTTCCGATCAAGCTCGAGCTCCTTGATGACGCGCAGGCCGCGCAGCAGGGGCTCTCCTTCCAGGCCGGTGAGCGGCTTGCGCAGTTCGCCCGAAGGCAGGCCCACCGCCTTCATCAGCGATTTGATCGCCACCGGGTTGATGGCCGAGTAGGCGTAGTGCAGCAACTGCAGATTCTGCAGGTAGGCCTTGTGGAAGCTGGCCGCGGTGTCGGGAGATGTCCACGGACGGGAGATTTGCGTCAGCTCCGCCGGGGCGATATTGCCGGTCATGTTTGCGGTGCCATGGCCGCCCAAGCTCATCGTCGGCACGACAAGGCCAAGGTTGGGCGAATCGCAGCACATCACCGAGACATCCGGCGCGCCGCGCAGCACTTGCGCTACCTGTCCCACGCGCGTCGTCGACTCCTTGTGTACAACATAGTTAGGATGCTTGAAGATGCGCAGCAGGCTGTCCCAATGCAGGTCGGTCTTCACGCGCGGCGGGTTGTTGTAGATGCCAAGGGGCAGGTCGGTCTCGTCGGCCACTTCCAGGAAGTAGCTTTCGATATCGGCCTCCGGCGCGCAGATGTAGGCGGGCGCGGCGATGATGGCGCCATCCGCGCCATTAGCCCTGGCAAAGCGCAAATAGTCCTTGGTGGTCTGTGTGTTGTTGCCAGTGCAGCCATAGAACAGCTTCATCTTTCCGGTCTTCATCTTCGCGGTTTCGACGATGATGGCCTCACGCTCTTCTTGCGAGAGCATCGAGACCTCGCCTGTGGATCCCATGATCAGCACCGCCGAGGTGCCGTGGCGTTCCTGAAAATCCAGCAGTTCGCGAAAAGCGCCGAAGTCCGGGCTGCCGTCCTTGGCAAAGGGGGTGATCAGGGCAACAAAGGACCCTTCAATCTTCATCTTGCTCATGTCTGTCTCCGTCGTGGATTGGTGTTCGGGTAAGTGCCGGGAAAACCCGGCTTTAGCTGCGTTGTCGTTCAGCTCGGGCAAGCCTGGTCGGCCTGGGCGTCCTGCAATGCCGCCAGGCTGGATTCATGCGCGGAAAGCGCCATCAGGCCGCGCTGCAGATCGTCGATGAGGTCTTGCGGGTCTTCGAGACCCACATGCAGGCGCACGGCCTGTCCTTGATACGGCCAGCGCGTGCCGGTGCAGTTCTTTCCCGGCGTGAAGGGGATGGCGAGGCTTTCATAGCCGCCCCAAGAAACCCCAACGCCAAAGTGCGCCAGCGCGTCGATGAAGGCTGCGAGTGATCCTTTGGAAATCGTGCGCAACACAACAGAAAAAAGACCGCAGGCGCCCGTGAAGTCGCGCTTCCACAGCACATGGCCCGGATGGGACGGCAGCGCGGGATGCAGTACCGCCTCGACTTGCGGCTGACGCTCCAGCCATTGAGCAACGCGCAGTCCTGATTCCCAGTGGCGCTGGAGCCGCACCGCCATCGTGCGCAGGCCGCGCAATGCCAGGTAGACGTCGTCCGGGCCGGCGATCTGACCCATGTCCTGGGTGGTCTGCTTGATCTGCGGCCAGGTATCCCGATTGCAGGTGACCACGCCGAGCATGGCATCGGAATGGCCGACGATGTACTTGGTGGCAGCCTGGATCGAAACGTCGACGCCGTGGGAGAACGGTTTGAAATAGAGCGGCGTTCCCCACGTGTTGTCCATGACGACGACGGCACCATGTCGATGTGCGGCAGCGGAAATCGCCGGGATATCCTGAATGTCGAAAGTCTCCGACCCCGGGGATTCGACATATACAACGCGCGTGTTGGGCCGCAACAATGCCTCGATCTGCGTGCCGGCGGCAGGATCGTAGGTCTCGACTTCGACGCCAAACCGCATCAGGACGCGCCCCAGGAAAGCGCGGGTTGGCGAATAGGCGCTATCAGTGACCAAGACGTGGTCGCCGGCCGACAGCAGCGCCGTCAACGCGGTGCTGATCGCCGCGAGGCCGGACGGAAACACGAGCGACCGGTATCCGCCTTCCAGCGCGGCAACGGCTTCTTCCAGAGCATGGGTTGTGGGCGTGCCGTAGCGGCCATAGGTCGTCGCGCCAGGCTCTTCCGCAGCGCGGGCGCGCTTCATTTCCTCCCATTCGGCCATCGACCCGGCGAGAATGGTAGATGCCCTGAAGATCGGCGTATTGACGACCCCGCCGAACCGCTCGGGGTGGCGGCCAGCGCAAACTAACTGAGTGCTTTCTTTCATCGGATCTCCGTGGCTGAGCGGTGCGGCTTCCATGTTGGTGATTGCCGCTGGAATGTCGACCAGCTTAGGGATGCGCCCTGAGCAAATTCATCTCAATTAATCGGCGTATTCCGTCCAAAAGAGAAAAAAATGCTCGCGTGGCTCGCCCAACATTGGGCGCTTGTGCCGCTCGAAGCGAGCGCCTGTATTCCGGTGGAGGAGACCAACATGACAACTACGCTTGCTGCCGCCGATGTCCGCAGCCGCTTTCCCACGCTTTCGCACTGGGGTGCATATACGGCGGTCGTAGAAGGCGGGAGGCTCGTGGCGTGCGAGCCGTTTCTCTGCGACAGCGCGCCTTCACCGATCCTGCAATCCATGCCGGGCATGGTGCATTCGCCACTGCGGATCCGCCGGCCTGCGGTTCGGCGCGGCTGGCTGCGCAAGCGCGAGAACGCGGAGTGCAGCGAGCGGGGTAATGATGAGTTCGTGGAGGTGGACTGGGAGACCGCGCTAGACCTGGTGGCCGGCGAGTTGGCGCGAGTGCGCGGCGAGCACGGCGATGCTTCCATTTTTGGTGGTTCCTACGGATGGTCCTCCGCAGGGCGCCTGCATCATGCCCGCACGCTGACGCACCGCTTTCTGTTCGCAGGCGGGGGTTGTACCACACAGGCGGGCAATTACAGCTGGGGCGCTGCGCAGTTCCTGTTGCCCCATGTGATTGGCACCTACAAGCCGGTCACGGGAAGAGTGACCGACTGGCGTAGCGTTCTTGAACACACCGAGCTGTTCATCGCCTTTGGCGGCCTGCCATTACGCAACACCCAGATCACTTCCGGCGGCGCGGGTGCGCACAGTTCGCACGAGTGGATCAAACGCGCAAAGCGCTCGGGAGTGAAGTTTGTTGTAGTCAGCCCGACGCGCGCCGACATACCCGATGGCCTGCAGGCCCGGTGGGTGCCGATCCGCCCCAACACTGACACTGCGCTGATGCTGGGCATGGCGCACACGCTGCTGACGCGCGGCTTGCACGCCGTGGATTTTCTTTCTCGCTATTGCGAGGGCTTTGACGCGTTCGCGGCATATTTGCTGGGGCGCAACGACGGCCTGGCCAAGGACGCCCTCTGGGCGGAGTCGATCTGTGCGGTCCCGGCCCAGACCATCATCGAGCTGGCCACCGAGGCCGCCCGGCGGCGCACGATGCTGAACTGCACATGGTCGTTGCAGCGCGCACATCACGGCGAACAGCCGTACTGGGCCAATATCGCGCTGGCTTCGATGTTGGGGCAGGTCGGTCTGCCGGGCGGCGGCTTTGCGTTCGGGCATGGCTCCATCAACGGCGCCGGAACGCCCCGGCCCGACGTCGCGGCCCCGGAGATGGGCGCGGGCGCCAATCCCGCGCGCAGCACCATTCCCGCCGCGCGTATTTCGGACATGCTCCTGCACCCAGGTCAGCGCTACGACTTCAACGGCCGCCAAGACATCTATCCGGATATACGCATGGTGTACTGGGCCGGCGGCAACCCGTTCCACCACCATCAGGACCTGAACCGGCTGGCACGCGCCTGGCAAGTGCCCGAGACGATCGTGGTGCATGACAGCTGGTGGACGCCGACCGCGCGGCGCGCGGACATCGTTCTGCCGGCCACGACGACGCTGGAGCGCAACGACATCGGGGGCTCATCAAGAGACCGGTACGTGCTGGCGATGCGTCAGGCGCTGCCGCCCCAGTACAGCAGCCGCAACGATTTCGACATCTATCGAGACCTTGCATTGCGCGCCGGCTGCGAGTTCGCGTTTACTGAAGGCCGCGACGAATTCGCCTGGATTCGCCATATCTACGACAGCATGGTGGAACGCTGGGCCGGGGCAGGCTTCGAAGCTCCGCCGTTTGAACAGTTCTGGGAGGAGGGGTACACCGGCTTGCCGGAGCCGGGCACGCCGTTCGTGCTGTTCTCGGACTTCCGTGCCGATCCGCAGGGCAGTCCCCTGAGCACACCCAGTGGAAAGATCGAGCTCTACTCCCGGCGCATTGGCGAATTCGGCTATCAGGATTGCCCTCCGCATCCGTCCTGGCTGCCACCTGCCGAATGGCTTGGAGATGCCGCAGCCCAGCGCTGGCCTCTGCACCTCATCACGTCCCAGCCGGCGGACAAGCTGCACTCCCAGTTGGACGCGGGTAGCCACTCCGTGTCAATGAAGGTCAGAGGCCGGCAGGCAATCCATATACACCCGCTGGACGCGGCGGAGCGCGGCATTGTGCAAAACGAGATCGTACGCGTGTTCAACGAGCGCGGGGCATGCCTGGCCGGCGCACGCCTGGACGATGCACTGATACGCGGCGTCGTGGTAATGTCGACCGGTGCCTGGTTCGATGCGAGCGACAGTTCGCTTGAACGCCACGGCAATCCCAACGTGCTGACGATGGACCGCGGCACCTCCAGCCTGGCCCAGGGGTCCAGCGCGCATTCCGCGCTGGTCGAGATCGCGCCGTGGTCCAACGGAGAACCGCCTGGGGTTCGTGCCTTCGACGCGCCGCAGGTGTCGCCGCTGGCCGGTTGAAGCGCGGAACCAAGACCATTTCTATCTTGGGAATAGGTTGGCCCGCACGCGAAGCCCGTTACACTTGCTTCGCGTGCGAGAGTCAGCGTTGGGCAGCGGTCAGGAAGTTGAGCGCGGTACGCCATACTGCGACGACAGGTATCGACGGATATGGTCGGGCGAGTTGACGAATCGCGTTTGACCGTACATGCGAACCTCCACGCTGTTGTCGACTGGCTCGCGTCCGCCGCCGAGCACCAGAACAGGGGCGGACTGGTTTGCCTCGCCGATCAGGTCGACAATTGCTTTGCGAGGCCGCAGCGCATCGATGTATTCGACCTCAATCTGGCTGCGCAACTGCGGGAAAAAGCTAAGCAGACCTTCGATGGCGACGGCATCGCCGCAATAGAAGGGGCCTTCCGTCCCTTGAGTAAAACCGGGGCGGAGCATTAGTAGCTTGTCTTTCAATTTCCCTCTCTCACTGTAAGTTGAAGTTTCCGGCGGACTCTGCTCTCCGCCGGGCCGCTATCCAGCGAGCAAAGGATAGGGACCGCGGGTTGAACGCACTAGTGGCACGTACGACAATTTTCGTATGGATCATGCCAAAGTGCGCCTGAGGGTGATCCTCAGCACCCCTGGGCATGCAGACATCCTCCCGGGGCGCTCAAACCGGCTCATTTCGACGCTTGCGAGACGCGAGACAGATGGTGCAAAATCCGGCGAGGTGGCATCAATACGTATTTCTATCTGCATCGTGCCAAAGAATGAATCGAAATCGGGCGCCCATGGTGGACTTGTCGCAGTTGTCGTCTACGACGGCCTGAGCCTCTTTGAATACGGCTGCGCCGTTGAAGTGTTCGGTTTGCCCAGACCGGAAATGGGAGACGCGTGGTATCGCTTCGCGACGTGTTCGGCCGAGCAGGGGACGTTGCGAGGGCCGGGTGGCATCCAAGTGCAGGCTGACGGTGGCCTTGACCTTCTGTCGAGGGCGAAGACGATTATCATCCCAGGCTGGCGCGATATTGAGGCGGTTGTGCCGCCGGAACTCTGCCGCGCCTTGCGAAAGGCGAACAAGCGAGGGGCGAGAATCATGTCGATTTGCACGGGTGCCTTTGTATTGGCCGCCGCAGGATTGCTCGACGGTAAGCGCGCGACTACGCACTGGCGCCATGCGGCAACACTGGCGGAGCGATATCCGGAAATCCGGGTGGAGGCAGATGTGCTCTACGTCGATTCTGGCGATGTCCTGACTTCGGCCGGAAGTGCAGCGGGGATCGATCTGTGCCTGTACCTGATCCGGCGGGACTTTGGCCCTCGCGCGGCCAATCAGGTCGCACGCCGACTTGTGATGCCGCCACACCGTGAAGGCGGCCAAGCCCAGTACATTGCCGAGCCGGTCTCGAAGCGCAGCAACGCTTCGTTGGCACCCCTGGTGGACGCGGTGCGCGCAACATTGGACGAAAGCTGGCCTATTGCCAGGATGGCAACGCAAGCCGCAATGAGTGCCCGCACCTTCCAGCGGCACTTTGTCAGTATGATGGGCATGCCGCCTGGCGAGTGGTTGCTGATAGAACGTTTAAGCCGAGCGAGGGTGCTGCTCGAAGAGACCGATTCGTCCGTGGATGACATCGCGGTGCAGGTAGGGTTCGGCGCCGCAGCCACGTTGCGCAATCACTTCCGGACCCGGCTTGGAACAAGCCCCGGATACTACAGACGACGTTTCAGTACATCTGAGCTGCATTGATTCCGGCCAATGGCGGATCAGGTTTCCCGGTTGCCGTTGCGACCATTCACGGTGGCACGGAGGTGTCCATCCAATCGAGCCACCTATACGCGGAGAGATCGTAGCTTTCTTCGGGTGCCGGCCCTGGATGACCGGCGCTCTCTTACGCGTAATCCAATGGTAGCGCAGTGGTGTACTTGATCTGTTCCATCGCAAAGCTGGAGCTAACATCGGCAAGCTCCGCCCCTTGGATCAGCTTCTTATAGACGCGATCATAGGCCGCGATATCAGGCACTACCACGCGCAGCAGGTAATCGGTGTCGCCGGCCATCCGGTAAAACTCGGTCACCTCCGGGATCGATGCCACTAATCCATGAAACAGCTTGATCCATTTCAAGTTGTGCTGGCTGGTACGCACCGAGACAAAGACTGTGACACCGGCATTCAACGCGTCTGCATCCAGCAATGCAACGCGCTTGCGAATGATGCCGGCCTCTTCCAGCTTTTGGATGCGGCGCCAGCAGGGCGTCGAAGTCAGGCCGACACGGTCCCCGACTTCCGTTACGGGGACGGTTGCGTCTTCCTGCAGGATGGCAAGGATTTGCTTGTCGTATCGGTCCATGTCCGTTAGCTGGCTGAGTCCGAGGCTTGAGCAAAGTCCGGGCGGAGCATCAGTAGCTTGCCTTTCACTTTCTCTCTCACTGTAAGTTGAGGTTTCTGGCGGACTCTGCCCCCTGTCGGGGCCGCGATCCACCGAGCACAGGATAGGGAGCGCGGGCTGAACGGGCTAGTGGTACGAACGACAATTTTCGTTCATATCATGCCAAAGTGAGCCGCATGGTGATTCCGATACGGACAATCGTTTAGGGTACGAACGGTGCACGGTTACCGGCACTGGAATCGGAAGCCACCAGTTGGCCTCTGCCTGTGTAGCGCTGCCGGGGTGTTCGTTCCCGGCAGGGCGTTCCTGGTGAAAATTACCGGCCTTCCGAGTTGCCCCCTCGAAAATCAGATGGGCTGACGCCATTGGCCCGACGGAAGGCTCTGCTGAAGTTGGCAACGTCGGTAAATCCGAGCCGGTAAGCGATCTGCGAAATTGGGAGCTTTCCCTCAAGCAGCAGCTTCCGCGCGCGTCCGTTGCGCACTTCAGTACCGAGGTCGCGGAAACTGCTGTCTTCCTTCTTCAGGTAACGGTCCAGGGTGCGCGCCGAGATGCCGAGCAAGCCAGCAAGCTCTTCCAGCGTAGGCTGGCTGTCCTCGGCTTCGTTCAACATCATGACCACCCATTCGGTCCAGTTGCCCTGTTCACTGTACTTTTGCAGCAGCGCCCGGCATCGCTCCTCCGCCATGCGTACGGCATGCGCGTCGGCCATCGGAAGCGCCGCGTCCAGGCTCCACGTATCGGCCATCATGCGGATCTCCGGCAGCGACGACGCGCCGAAATGCACGCGCGCAGGTGCCAGCTCGCGATAGCGTGCCGCATGCGGTGGTGCTTCCATCGACATATAGATGTCATAGACGGACGAGGGATTGCGCAACAAGGATTTGCATTGCAGGTGCGTCGAAACGGCAATCGCCTCCTGCATCAGGTTCAGCGTTTCCTTGGTCATTGGCAGCGCCGGGCGATAGACGATTTCGACGTGATTGCCGCTGCGCTGATAACTCATTCTGAACATGGGTGTCAGAAGCCTGTAGTAGCGGGAACACGTGCGCAGCAGTTGGTCCAGCGTGGTGCACGAGAGCATGGCGTACCCCAGGATATCGTGCGAGTTCAGCTTCAGGCGGCAACCCCATTCAAAGCCAACGTCGCTACGTCCAGTCACGCGCACGGCTTCTGCCAGCAAACGATCGATCTGCGCGGTGGTGAGGCCGAAATCCGTTTTCCTGAACCGGTCAGGATCAATGTCCACCGCGCGCAGCAGGTCCTCCAGCGAAGTGCCGACAGACTTGAAGTAATCGCTCATCAGTAGGAAATAGCGAGCGGGTAACAGGGGGCGGGCGGCGGCTTTCAAATTAGCCATGACAGGGAAATAGTGCCGGAGTACAGCGCCGAAGTAGTGTCTGAAAATGATAGGACGCTGTCTGAAAATGACAAGTCAGCGCGAGCCGATCTCCCCAGAATGGCTACCTGAACCGAGCCCCATCCGTCCAGGGTGAGGCAACAAAAGGAGACAGTTCATGCTATTCGAATCCATCAACACCGGCTGCCTGGACGGCAACGATAGCCCGTGGATGCCGTTTGCGCCATACAGCAACGACGTGATGATCAAGTACTTCAAGATCGATCCGGTACGGGGGGAAACCATTACGTTGCTGAAGGCACCCGGTGGCATGGAAATGCCACGCCATCACCACACCGGAACTGTCATCGTTTATACGGTCCAGGGAAGCTGGCGCTACAAGGAGCACGACTGGATCGCCCATGCCGGCAGCGTTGTGTACGAGACCGCCTCGACGCGACACACGCCCGAGGCAGCGTATACCGAAGGCCCGGACATCATTACCTTCAACATCGTGGCTGGTGAGTTGCTGTACCTCGACGACAAGGACAACATTATCGCCGTCGAGAACTGGAAAACCTCGATGGACCGTTATCTCAATTATTGCGAGGCCAACGGCATCAAGCCCAGGGATTTGTCGACCTTCGAGGGTTGACCGTTCTGACCGCGCGACTTACTTCCCACGCGGAGATATTGCACGCGGCTCCGATGACTACTATTCGCGGTCAGCGTAGTACCTCAGCAAACTAGAGATCCAGCACCTACGCAAGGGCCCATTGATGGGGGTTGCTGCGGTGCCCGCCGGCGCATTCCTTGTGCGGCGACGCCACTCGCGCCCGCTGGGGGAATCCGGCACGCAACGGCCGCCCACTGGTACTGGTCGGTCCCTACGCCAGGCCGATGTATCACCTCAAGCGCATTTCACGCACGCTGGTCAGGTCGATGACGATCAGCGACGCCGGGAAGAACGGCTACCTCGATGCCATAAAGTAGACATAAACACTCCACAACAGTCAGGAGGAGACATGATCGCACTGACTCGCACACCGTGGCTTCGGCACGCTTTTGTCGCGCTGCTTGGGGCAGCAGTATTTCAGGCAAACGCGGGCACGGCAGCACCAGATGCCGCCGACGCGCAGGAAATTGCCAAGGAAGCCTACATCTACGCCTATCCGATGGTACTGATGGAAGTGACGCGACGCGTTTCGACCAACGTCGAAGCACCGGATCCCAACGGCGGTATTCGCGCACCGATGAACCAGTTCGCGCAGGCGGCCGCCTTCCCCGACGACAAGTTCGACGCAGTGGTTCGCCCGAACGCTGACACCCTGTACTCCTCGCTGTGGTTCGACGTCACACGTGAGCCGCTCATCATTTCCGTTCCGGATTCCGGTGGTCGCTACTATCTGCTCCCGGTGCTCGACATGTGGACGGATGTCTTTACCTCTCCCGGTACGCGCACAACCGGCAATGGCCCGCAGCAGTTTGCCATTGTTGGCCCGCGCTGGCATGGCAAGCTTCCGGTCGGCATGCCCACCTATGTCTCACCGACAGCCGTCGGCTGGATGATCGGCCGGACGCAGACCAACGGCGTTGCCGATTACGCATCCGTGCACAAGTTCCAGGCCGGCCTCAAGGCCACGCCGCTCAGCGCCTGGGGCAAGCCCGGATACATGCCACCCAAGGGCAAAATGAACACCCAGCAGGACATGAGCGCGCCGGTGGAACAGGTGGCAAGAATGGACACCGCGAGCTACTTCGCCATGTTTGCCGAGTTGATGAAGGACAACCCGCCGCACGCGAACGACTATCCAGTTCTTGACCGCATCGCCCGCATTGGGCTGGTGCCAGGACAGTCCTTCGATATGAACCGTCTGGCGCCAGAAATGCAAGCTGCGCTCCGGGCCGCTCCCGAGGCCGCGCGGAAGGAGATCGCCCAAGCGCTGCCTCGCGCCGGCTCCGTAGCCAACGGCTGGCGAATGATCGGCAACCCGATCGGTACATATGGGACCGACTACCTCCGGCGAGCGATGATCGCCCTGGTTGGCCTGGGCGCAAATCCGGTGGAAGACGCGGTTTATCCGTTTGCGATGACGGACGCTGACGGCAAGCCCTTCGACAGTGCGGCGAAGTACGTGATCCACTTCGACAAGGAGCAATTGCCGCCGGCGCGCACCTTCTGGTCGCTGACGATGTACAACGAGCGGCAATTCTTTGCATCCAATCCGATCCACCGCTTCGCCATCGGCGATCGGGATTCTCTCAAGTACAACGCCGATGGCTCGTTGGATCTGGTGATCCAGCGCAACCCGCCCAAGGGCGCCGAATCCAACTGGTTGCCCACGCCGGCGGCAGGCAGCTTTTCGATGAACCTTCGCCTTTACCTGCCCAAGCCCGAGGCGCTGGACGGTACGTGGAAGCCGCCGGTGGTCCGGCGCGTAGCTCGCTGATATCCGGATGCCCGCACGCCAGGTGAGCTGGCGGCGGGCTGCCACAATCTGAACCTGATTTGCAAAGCACGTCGGAAGGCATGGGCGGGGGAAGAGGGTGGGGGGGAAGCCGTAGTGCCTACGCCTCCGGGCCTGCGCGTGCAGCATGCCGAGGTACGGCAGCCGAGATACGCGCGCAGCTTCACGCTTAGTCCTGACCTCGATGCCTCGCGCATCGAAGCCAACCTGCAAGACAGCGTGCTGAAGGTGACCATCCCACGGCGCGAAGAGGCCAAGCCGCGGAGGATCGATGTCTCGATCGGCTAAGCGGCAAGACGCGGGAACGGCGGTGCATGGCGCCGCCGTTCTTGCTCGTCCTCTTTAAGATATGCCAGGCGACAGAGAGAACTGTGACGGCTGATCCGTGCAGGCGCGCCATCCAGGCGCCATCGACGCTGTCGTTTCGCCAATTCTTAGTTACGCGTCAGCACCCTGACCGGCCCTTTTCGGTCCAGCACGTCGACTACGACTCGCTCACCCGAACGGCGCACGGCAACGTCAGCGCTGCCACCGCTTACAGCGAGGTTGCGGAACACCACTTCGTCGAGGAATGGCGGTAGCGACGGGTTCTCGAAGGTGATGGCAGGCTCGTTCGTATCGAAATCAAGGCCAAGGCAGGCTTGCAGCATCAGCAGCGGTGCCGCGGCCGCCCATGCCTGTGGCGCGCAGGCCACGGGGTAGAAGGTAGGCCCCTGGCTGCGCTGGCGTGGGAATCCGCAGAACAGCTCCGGCAGTCGGCGCAAGTCGATATAGCTCGATGCAGCGAACAAGCCTTCGAAGAGGCGGCTAGCTTCGCGATGGTAGCCGTAACGCGCCAGGCCGGCGGCAATCAGCGCATTGTCATGTGGCCATACCGAGCCGTTGTGGTAGCTCATCGGGTTGAAACGCGCGGCGTCGGCCGCGACGGTTCGTATGCCCCAGCCGCAGAAGGAAGCGCTTTCCATCAGCGTTGCCACCACGGCGGGCGCGCGCTCAGCCAGGGCGATGCCGGTAAGGAGCGTGTGGCCGGCATTGGACGAGCGGACCCGGCAGGGGCGCTTGTCGCCGTCCAGCGCAAGTACATAGGTGCCGAGGGCCGCATCATAGAAGCGTGCGTCGAAGGCATCGCGCAACATCTCGGCCTTGCCGGCGTAGGTCGCGGCACCTTCGGTGTCGCCAAGGGCCGTGCACATGGCTGCCGCAGCCTGCCAGGCGCCATAGGTGTAGGCCTGGACCTCGGCCAGCGCGATCGGCCCCGGCGCCAGGCGGCCGTCTTCATGGAACACCGAGTCGCGGCTGTCTTTCCATCCCTGGTTGATGAGCCCCTCCGGCGACTGCCGCCCATATTCGACGAAAAGGTCGCCATCGCCATCGCCGTCGTCGCGGATCCAGCGCAGCGCGGCCGCGATATTCGGCCATAGCGAGCGGATAGTGTCGACATCGCCGGTGCGACGCAGATAGGCGCCAGCCAGCAGCACAAAGAGCGGCGTAGCGTCGACGCTGCCGTAATAAAGCGCGAACGGGACTTCGCCCAGCCGTGCCATCTCGCCGTGTCGCATTTCGTGCAGGATCTTGCCCGGTTGCGCATCCGCCTGCGGGTCGGGGAGCTGCGCTTGCAGCGCGGCCAGGTGGCGCAGCACACCGCCCGCGATCTCGGGATCGAGCCACAGTGTCTGCAGCGCGGTGATCAATGCATCCCGGCCGAACACCGTACTGAACCAGGGGATGCCGGCATACGGGTACGGGCCATGCACTGTATTGGTCAGCAGCATGTAGAGATCTGACACGCTGCGCCGCGCCACGTCGTTGAACAGCTCGTTTGAGGTAAGAATTGATGCGGCCCGGCGCGACGCATGCCGCAGCTCGCGCCGCGACTCTCGCAGCGCGCCAAAGAACGACTTCGGCGCTGTGCGCTTCACTTGCAACGACGCACAGCGGATTGCCAGGCGCAGCGCCTGAGTTTCAAACGGCTCCAGTACCAGCAGGAAGCTGGCGCCGCTGCCAGTAAGCTGCTCAGGTGCGGGATCGAAACTCAGTTGGGTTTCGCGCCGCGTCTCGTCCAGTCCCGTGTAGCTGAGGGTGACAGCGTCGGTTGTCACCGCCGGCGCATGTATGGTGCCACGGCGCAAACGCCGCGTGCCGCGCACTTCGAACAAGTCGGCAAAATCCGCTTCGAAGGCGATGTCGATGCGCACGCGCCGCGGCACATCGTCAAAGTTGCTCACGGTCAGGCGCTCATAGCAGGCGCCGTCCCAGAGGAAGCGCGTGCGTCGCAGGTGTATCAAGTCATGTTCGAGGCGAAGCAGCCCTTGGTCGTCGAACAGGTCGGGATTGGTCAAGTCGCAGGTCAGTGCGGCGTTGTCGTCCCGCAGGGTTGACGACAGCAGCATTGGGTATGCGCCGTCAATGGTCAGGCGTAGGTAGGAAAGATGCCGGGTATCGAAGTGGAACAATCCCTCTGGGCTGCCGGGCGCGCCGATGGCGTCACCGTTGTGATCGAACAGCGCGAAGGTGTCGCCATGCTTGAGCGTGCGCGGGCGGCGCTCCTGCAGCGATGCGGCCGCGGGGATATAGAACTGCGCAACCTGTGCGGCGCCACCGGTCTGCCCCGGGGCGCCAGCGATTTTGGTAGACGGGTCGACGTGCATCGATGAGGTCCCTCCATTCAGGCAAGCGCTGCCAGTTCGCCAGATTCACCCTCCGGCGCGTCGGCCGCGCCAGATTTGTCGAGGCTGCCATAGATGCGCACGTAGTCACTTGCCATCCGCGCCACGGTAAAGCGCGCTTCGAAGGCTGCGCGCACACCTGCCCGTGGCAGCGCCGAGGCCCGATGCACCGCCGCTACCGCTTCGTCGATGCCGTGCACGACATAACCGCTGACGCCGGGATCGATTATCTCTGACACAGATCCGGCAGAAAACGCCACCACCGGCGTCCCACATGCCATGGCCTCGATCATGACCAGTCCGAACGGCTCGGGCCAGTCGACTGGAAACAGCAGCGCGCGCGCGTTGCCGAGAAATGCGCTCTTTTCCCGTTCGTTAATCTCGCCGATGTACTCCACGTGCGGATGCGCCGCCACCAGCGGGCCGATGGTGCTCTCCCAATAAGAGCGATCGACGCGGTCGACCTTGGCGGCGATTTTCAGGGGCATGCCGGCGCGCAGCGCAATTTCGATCGCCCGGTCGGGGCGCTTTTCCGGCGAGATCCGACCCAGGAAGGCCAGGTAATCGCCGCGGGGGTTGGCACAGCACGCCAGCAGCTCGGGTGGCAGGCCGTGGTGTACGGTGCCGGCCCAGTTCAACACGGGCAGTGGCAGGCGTTGGGCCGTGGAAACAGACACTAGCGAAAAATCCGGAAAGCAAGCATAGAACGGTTGCAGGTCCGGCAGGTCAAGGCGGCCGTGCAAGGTGGTCACAGACCGTACCGACATACGCCCCAATAGCGGGAAATGCAGCATGTCGATATGGAAGTGCAGCACGTCGAAGTCCTCGGCGTACGCCATCACACGGCTCACCATCATCAAATGATAGGGCAACGGATCTTGGACGCGGGTGTCCAGACGCAATGCCAGGTCGCAACACGGGACCAGTTTGGCACGCGTGACCGAATCGCCGCTCGCAAACAGCGTGACGTCGTGGCCCTGCTGCACGAGTTCCTCGGTCAGATAGGAAACGATGCGTTCTGTGCCCCCATACGTGCTCGGCGGACACCGTTCAGTCAATGGGGCAATCTGGGCAATCTTCATCTGCCCCTCCGTCACGAAACGTCACCGCTGCGGCAGCGTGACGCGCACGGCCGAAGGGCTGGCAAACTGTAGGATGCGGCGGCCCCGACGCAAAGTTCGGTCCGAGCTCAAATTTGTGTGCTGCTGCTTCAAGCCTTCTCGAATTGTCAGTTCGACAAACTACTGTTGAACGGATGATTCTGGCGGCCGTCCGATGTCCAACTGACCTGGCTGGCGCGGCGGTTTATCCGGCCCCGGTCTATGCATTGGATTTTCCACTTTTGACGGCGACTGATGTGCCGGACGCACCCTTGGTTTCTCCGACTCATCCTTGTGGCGCAACGTGGGGGCCCTCATGATGCGTCTCCTTATCCTATGCCTCGTCTCGCGCACACATCCCTTTGCAAGGGGCGTGCCAGCGCCAACTGGATTGCAGCCAGTTTGACGTCGGATTCCACTCCCGTTAGCAAATCCGTATCGTTTCTGCGGACAAGCAGAGTGCCATGGCAAGGGGAGTTGGCGGAGCTATACGCCACCGAACTCGACCTAGTGAAAACTGTCTCGGGCATGCCGGCAAGACGCCAGCTGTTGAGTCTCGGCCATGGGGTGTCACGACCCATATTCGGATTTGCGCGGGTGCGCGTGGCCGGCATCCCAGGTCGGGAAAGGTTTCATTACGTACAAACTTTGTGCTTTAGTTGAGCGTCCGCGTTCGGTGGCTAGTCTCGGACAGAATTTCCGAGCCCCGATCAGGAAATGCCGTGTTGCGCTGGCTGAGTGCAGTTTTGAAGGACAAAGAAAAGTAGACTTGTATTGGCAGGCCCTATCGTCGGTTATACTCCGCGCTTCACAACTTACGGATAATCGACAATGGTCGCTGCAACGAAAGCAACGAAGGTCACCGCAGTTTCGAAGAACAAGCCTGCCGCGAAGGTGGCCGTGCCAAAGAAGAAGGCCAGCGTGCTCGCACGTGAGGCTGTGGCGGCCAAAAAGCGCCTGCTGAAGCTGCGCGCCGATACGAAGAAGGCCATTGAAGCAGCAAAGCGTGAGGTGGCACTGGCAACGGAAGCCGCGAAGTCCGCAGCTCGTTTCGAGAAGCAAGCCGCAAAGGACAAGCTGGCTGCAAAGAAGGCCAAGGCTGCGGGCGCCACGAAGGCAACGCGCAAGGTTGCCGCCAAGGCAGCATCGAATAAGGCAGCGGCCGGTAAAAGGATTTCGCCGAAAGCTGCGCCGAAGACGGCCGCAGTGAAAGCCGCGCCAAAGAAGCGGGCTGCCGCAAAGAAAGTGGTTTCGACCGTAGCGACACCCGAAGCTTCGGCGTGATTGTTGATTCGCCCGGTACGGTACTTCACCAGCCGGTCGATGAAGGAAGTGGGCGCACAGCGTGCGCCCATCCTAATGCTCAGTGCATTGTCGAGATCGATTCCGGAACAGTGACCGTCAAGCTCGTCGTCACGCCGGATGAATTCGAACCCTTCGGCAGCTCACGTTCGCGGATCCCGTGGGCTCGCTATCGCAACCACGGCTGTCCGCATCCATCAACGATGGGGGCGGCGGATTGAGTCGGGAACGCTATGCTCAATCCCGGACCCGCGGATTATTCTGCATTCATTGTAGGTAGCGCACGACTTACGCGATCAGCGGCGTTGGCACCTGGTGCGGACTTCAAGGTAGAATCTCGCGCTTCGCTAGAGGGCCGGACGCCGTGTTGGTTGCAGGCAGCGGACTCATAATCCGCCGGAGATATCCCACCGTGGGTTCGAATCCCACCCGGCCCACCACTACGCTTGCGTATGACGTTACTGCCGATGATGAGGCACCGAGCAGCCGATTTATCGGTCGGATCGCCGTGAACGCCCGGCCGTGGCGCGATTTCGATCTACGCGGCAAACTGGCGTAGGCGCTAGTCGCTCCATACCGCATCGACATCCCTCATTAGATGTCCCGCGAGAATGTAATCCCCGAGTCGTGCCGCTTTTGCCTCCAGGCGCTCCAGCTCACTGGCAGGCAGATCGCTCAATGCAAATTGGCAATAGAGATTACGCTGACGGAACGTCGCCTTCCGCCGACTCAGTCCGGCAGCAAGCGCCGCCGGCGTGTTGACCGCGATGCTCTCATGGCCGCGATACTGGACACGTACCCCCCGCTTATCCCCTAGCCGGCCAAGTTCGACCGCATCCTGCCAGGCATTCTCGTAATCCAAATCCACGACTGTTACTCCCGCCGTTTCCAGAAGCTTCAGCGCCTGCCCTTTGGTGCCAGCTCGAGCTATCCCCATCTTCTCCTCCAACGCTGGCAGGGGTTGCGCCGGTTCGCGCACTTCTATGCCCAAGCCTCATGTTGCGTCGCAAAATTGTAATTGGGAATCTGTCGACTTTGGTCCGACCGAGGCATAAAAGTTGAAAGGTTTGACCACCAAGGAGCCATCGGTACAGGATGCCTTGTGACAACCTTAATCCTGTGCGTCGCCCGACCAGGAGACTGCCTTACTTTTCAACTAGGGTAAGGGGTATTCCCGAGTTATACCTTCTCTCGCTCATGCTTGGTAGGTGGCACAGCAGGCCAATTGTTCTATGGTGCATCCAGAGCGTTGCTCCCCATTGGTCATCGTATTGCGAGTCTGACAGCAGCGCGGCGACGCCATCGCTTTACAACATTGCCTTGAAGTTTCCGGTGATGATTTAGAGCCTTCACGCGTTTGGACCGCTCATAGTCCAGAGAGGTGTAAATTGTTTTGCGCTAAGGTGTCAATTGGCATTAAACTGGCTTTCATCTGTATCCCGCAAGGAAAGGAAAACAGTAAATGGCAACCTACAAGGAACTGATGGCCCAGAAGGCCGCCCTGGAAGCTCACCTGGAAGAGGTACGTGCCAATGAAGTCGCATCTGTCATCGAACAGATTCAGAATCTGATGGCGGAATACGGGCTGACTGTCGATGACATTACGAAGCGCCGTCGCGGCCGTCCGGCAGGCAGTGGCACAGGTAAGGCGAAATCGGCGCTGCCCGCGAAATACCACGATCCAAAGACCGGAAAGACCTGGTCTGGCCGTGGTCGCCAACCGGCCTGGCTTGGCAAGAACCCTAACAAGTTCCTAATCGCAGAGGCGGCGTAAATCAGGCCTCGACCGACCGACCGACACCATCGCGTCCAACCCCTGCATGCAGGGGTTTTCTTTTCTGTGCAAGTCGCCATGTCATTGGAAGCGATTGACGCCGACGTCATGCTCGGCCGGCCATACCTGGTTCCCGCGAGCGCGCAGAGCAGGGGGTAGGGAATGGGTAGCGACTTCCGCAAACGAAGGAACTGAGTGTCACAACCGTCTGGAGGCAGCTATTAGGTTGTGTGCTCAGCCAGTGAGCGCAGAATGCGCAAGCAGGTTTGAGAGCGCTTCAACAGATCCCTGACCGAGCTGTTAGCCATCATTGACGAAGAAATCGACATCCTACGGAAGGAGCAGCTTTTGGTGCCCAAAATAGCACTATAGGCTTGCAGAGAACCAAGTCCAGACCTGGCGTATGGAGGGCTGGCTGACTTCCGCTGTCTATGCCTGCCCGGAAGCCCGACAACCGCGCGCCGCACCTTTGTTTTGGGTCGACGTATTTGGTCAACTGCGAGTAAAAGCTAAAAACTGCGCTGCCGTGTCTCCATGGAGCGAATGTAGTCGACGACATCAGGCCAACTTCCGTAAGCGCGCATGGCGATCGGCAAGCGCGCCCTCAACGCCAGCCAACGCGCTGAGTGGCCCGGACCCAGCACAAAAAAAGGCTCTCAACCCGGTAAGAAGAGAGCCCATAGAACGTCCACGAAGAAATCGGGTAACCATGTGAGTTGCCCATCGATAGTATCCGCCCAAGCGTGCTCCGCACGCAATCGCCCACGCGCGGCCCCTCAGAAAAAAGAGCCCGCAGGCCAGAGGGCACCGCGGGCGGTTGCGGGACTACCCACCTGGAGTACAGTGATATAAGAAGTAGATGGCTTTTTATGCTCTAATTCATTAATGGCCCATCGGTGGCGCAGTCGACAGCACGGGAAGGCAATACCGGTTGCGTGCCTCTTTTTGAGCGGCCTATCCCTTGATGTCGCGCGGATCGTTACCGAACGAATTGCGCTCCCGAATCTGCCCGTCACGGCCGTGGATAAACAACTCGACCTGCTTCTGCCGGGCACGCTCCCTGCCTGCCGCAATCGCTTCGTCCTGGGTGTCGAATGTCTCGCGGGCGTGGCCGCCCTCGGTCTCAACGGCCCAGCGATCGTCGGCCGGGACCACGTGGATATCTTGTCCGGGCATGGCTGTCTCCTGAAGTGATGGAGCCAGTCTGTGCCTGGCAACTAGCCGTCGCTATCAGGCGCTGTCCGACAAAGAAAAGCCCTTGGCCTGCCTGCCAAGGGCTCCAAGTTTCGACAAGCAGTTCGCAGACCTGTCGCTTGCCATCGTCACATGGCCGACGCATGGCTGCATCCCCTCATTCGAGGGTGACCGGAAAGCGCATCAACCGGCCAGCGTTCGAAATGCGAGGAGAATGTGGAGATGGATACGGGGCGATCGCAATAGAAGGCCTCAAAGTGAAGAAAGCAGCACCCTTTGATTCGACCTCGTATGAAAGCGGTCCTTCCGAACCTCCGCCTGCCAGCGCGACATAGAAGTGTGCGAGGATCTGTTGTGAGCACAAGCCAAGAAGACTTAGCGTACAGCAGCGGCGACCCCGTCCGGTAAAATTCCTGATTTCTCATCTTGCGCAGCCCAGTCAAATGCGTGTTGGCCGCCCGATTCCCGCTCCTCCCCAGCCCCTCTGCGATGACTGCGGCGCCAAGGCGAAACTGGCACGCGCCGGCGATGAAACGTATCCGTATCTCGAAGACCACGGGCCTGTGTGGATTTGCGCAGCGTGCCAGGCCTGGATCGGCGTGCGGGCACGCAGCAAGCACAACACGCCCCTCGGTCGACTGGCAAACGCGGCGTTGCGCGAGCGCAAAAGCCAGCTGCACGATGCGCTCGAGCCCTTAGTCGCGGCAAAGATGCGGCGCGACGGTGTGAATGCGTTCGAGGCGCGCGGCAAAGCCATGAAATGGGTCATCGCATCGCTTGGCTTGGAGGTCGCGACCCCGAGCATTCACGCCTTGTCGCTGGAACAGTGTGAGCAGGCGATTCGATACGTTGAAGAATTTCAGGCTTCTCGCCGACCAGATCGGCCCGCTTGAACCCAAGGCCAGGTGAGCGCCGTCGCAGCGAGGCAGCTGCCCTCAGGCGGTTACTTCGCCACGGTCCCGCGATTAGCAAAAGCTCCGGCTCCGCGTATCGGGTTGGCCAGGCATCCACGACAAGTCCACGACGCGTTGCGCGATCAGGTGGCGTACCTCGCCCTCGCACTGCCATTGCCCGTAGAGCAGCCTGGCGGCTTTGGTAAGTGGCCATGGTCGAAGCAATAGCTGCTTGTCGCCGATGACCCGCAAAAAAAAGAAAACCCTCGGCGTGGAAATGCCGAGGGCTGAGCGTTGCTGGCGGGTCGCAACCACCAGCGCAGTGATATTGCCATCGGGCGATCCTTCCTTTCCATCCCCCAATGTAGGGGATGCCCACGGCCCGAGGTCTCAGATTTCGAAGAGGATTTTATATCACATCTTGATGTGGGCAGCCGTCGCGACGCGTCCGTTTGAGTACCACTCAGCTCCTTCGATGCTTTTGGCATTCTTGGTATTTCCCCGAGGTTGTCTTTACATTGCTTTCCCGGAATAATCGCGCCCTCAGCCACCGCCGTGCAGCGGCAGAAAGGGGTTGTTGTCCACAAGTAAAGGAGTCCACGTGTTTCGCTTCGAGTATGGAACGAGCAATGTCTATGCGCAGCTTGGCTTTGCTGACGCAGACGAAATCCCGCTTAAGGCGGGCATTGTGCGAGACATCACCGAACGGATTCGGGGCAGTGGGCTGACGGTTTGCCAGGCGGCAACCCTCGTTGAAGCATCGCAATCGGATCTGCTCCTGGTCCTTTGCGGCAAGTTCCAAGCCTTTCGCGCGGCGGAACTACGCAGCTGGCTCAAGCGGCTAAGCTGCCCGCGAGCGGCGCCCCGCGGTAGACGGCAATACGGCTGAGCGGGCCGCACCCCTTTGCGCTGGTGCGTGGCCCGCGTCGGAATGCATGTCGGCCATGAACCTTGGACTGCCAGCCGCCACGTCTGGACCGATGCGGTCGTCGTCCGCGAAAATTTGTCGCAGTAGCGTCCTCAACGACTGCTACCACTAACAAACAAAGCCACCAGAGTCGCAATAACTTCATTTTCGTGAAAGTACGCAACGAGGAGAGGACTGTGCATTGCGCGAGGTGAGTCGATCTTTTGGCCTCCGCAGGATGCGAAGGAGGGGTGTCACATCCAGCCGTTGGATGCGCAGGGTGGCGGCAAGCTTCAGCATGGACGGAAATCGGGAAACGGTTTAGATCGCAAACATTGGATCGGACGGCCGCGAGCCATTTCGCTGATCCGATCAAACAGCCAAGGGCTCATTCTCCTACAGCTCTCCGACCCGAATAAACTCGCCACCAATGCGATGCACTGCAAGCACTAATGCCAAGACGAATCGTCGGCACATCGCCGAGCCGAACATTGCTCATCACAACGAATGGCGGGCAAAGAGTCTGTCATCCCATTGCACAGGCTCGGGCGCGGAAACTTGAATTCGTGCCGCGTCGGAGTGGGTCGGATTGACCAGAGCGTTCCACTCCAGGCGAGCCACCACCGACGGCACCACCAGTAATGCGGACCGGCCCTCCGCCAGCCAGCGGTCACCGAAGCTGCGAGCGGCGCGGGGGTCTTCCAGCGTATCCCAGCCGGCTGGCAACAGCGCGCCGTCGACCCGTTCCACCGAGACGTCCTCAGGCACAGTGCCGACCACTAGGACGTGATGGCGCGGCACCTTGCCGATGCGCGCATGCACCAGGACCTCAAGCATGGCACCTGCGAAAGTCAGGGCGCCGTAGATCACCGGCCGGCCAGGGCTGTTGAAGCGTCCGCCCACTAGCATGGCCCCAGTGCCATTCCAGACCTCGTGCCGACGATCCGCAATCCGAAAAATCCGCATCAGGCGGACATGCCATAGAAGAGCCGCCACAACAGTTCCTCGACGCGTCTGGCGCCAAGCTCCGTCATGGCTACGTCCAGCGGCTTGTTGCCACCGAGCAGCGGGTGGGCAGTATTGAGAAAAGCGCGCGCGTCGTCCTCATCGTCCCAGACGAAATTCGCGGTAGCAAAGATCCGCGCCAGCCGCTCGGTCTTTTCTGATTCGTCCGGCGTGAGTCGATCCTTGCGGCGTTTGAAAGTGGCCTCCGGAACAATGCGGGACATCAACGCACGGCGTTCGTCAGAGGTGTGCGCGACATGGTCCACAATCTCGCGCAGCGCCGACTTGGGCAAGCCTTCGCGTACTGCGGCATCCAATTCGGCAATGGACAGTCGAGGCGGCGACAACGCCATCACGGCGCTGATGTTTTCGGGCGAGACGACCAGCATGGCAGGCACCATATCGGATCAATTGATACCAAATTATAGACCAACTGATCCAAAACTTCACCCGAAGATATCTGGCGATATAACGTGATTCAAAAGACGCATAATAAGCATTATGTTAAATTGTTATATTACATAACAATGGCTGGCGACGGGGACCAACCGCTCGCCTTTATTGGTCCGCATGAAGTTGTCATACGCATGCACTGTTGCCGACCAAGCCGCCAACGATGCGGACTGAAGAGCGCGAGGCAGCGGTCAGCGACCTAGCGCACGCACTTGCATCATCCGCCTGAAGCATGGCGACTCTATCCAACGATCTCATCCGTTGCCGCGTTAGCAATCGATACGAGGGTCGGTCTCATCCAGGCGGGCGCCTGGATCGCGACGGATGCGAGGGCCCTCGCTTGTCGCTGGCCGACAGACGACTCGCTGCGACTTGCGCAACGAATGCGGTTGGAGACAGGTCCAGGCCGCCACTCGGAGCAATGGAAATGCGATAACGGACCGTCGCAGCTGGAGTGAGCCTTACCTCCCTCTCCTTCAAGCCACCGAGACACATTGCCCTACGATCAAGATACGGTCGTCTGCGCTGCAGCGCATAAGGGCGTCTCCCGGCCTGCCCTCGTCAAGGCTTGGCAATGATCCGTTGGCGGATCTGCCAAGCCAGTACGTCTACCGAACGCGTGGCTGGGGCGAAGCGAAAGCGACCGGGTGCGACCGACTCCCCCAGACGCATCCATCCGTCTGGAAATATGCAGACGTGCAGGTCGTCGTTAATGACAACCACCCCAGCCAACCCTGGATATGAGGTGATCCCGCGACAAGAAATGCCAAGGCGCCTCAAATGACGTCGCACGGCACTTGCTCGCATGGCGGCTTACCCCGGTTATCCCGTGATTTTAGGACAAATTGAAGAGCCGTCAGTTCGCGTGCGCTCAGACAGCATGTTGTGCTCGAGCGCGATGCATCATCAGTCGAGCGCGATGTAAGCCTAGACTCGTTTGCTCGTGCTAATCCATGAGCCCTAGTAGAAGCGCGAAAACGGCGTGAGGCATCGGGTTAAACAGGGCCGCCTGGTATCCCTCTTGCGCGCACACCAGTGCTGCGCCCGCGTGCCGGCGCTCGTTCACCGCGGTTGCAGAGGTCGCCCATGACACATAGATGGCCCATATCGGCAAAGCGGGACGAGTCGAGCCGATAAAAGCCAGGTGCTGGCACAGGGACCGTGGCAGCCAGCTTGCGGGAAACCACGTGCAGTGCTTGTGCCAATAAAGGGGATGTATTGCGTTATTAATTAAAATTAACACTGATATGCTTGATGTTTCATTCGCGCAACCAATGAACCTGTGCATTTTCTTGAAAATGTAAAGGAATGGTTTGAACCGAAAGGCATGATTGCGGACACCCCTGCACATCGAAAGCAAAATATCTATACAAACTTAGCCTTATGAAAATGGCCTGATCCGGCACTGACATTAATGCCACGGATTATTGGATGCTCTCAAAAACGGTAAGCAAAGAAACAAATTTGACGCAACTATGCGAAGTCCGCCGATGCCCCACATAACCAGGCATCAATGGCGTAAGTGGCGAGCCGGCGCCTGCAAAGCTACCTTTGCCCGTTGCGCGTTCGGTTGCCGTGCGGTACTACGCACACTTCCCCCTTGACATCGCAGGCTGCCCCGAACTTGATGTAACACCGCTGCAACCAATCAGCCGTCGGCGGTCTTGCGCAAGGGGCACGCGAATAGAGAATTACCAGTGAATTCAACGTGATAGAAAGCACTGGCACAACCATCGCTCTGATATGTCGCGAGATGCATATGGCGACATCACAACAGGATGATTCCAGTCGGCATGCATACGTGGCCTCTCCTGCGGGTAGCGCAGGACGGGAATTTGCAGGTAGATCGTCCCCGAACGGCGGCTCCACAAGAGAGACCACATGCCAAAGAAAGTCCTCGCTGTATTTGGCACCCGTCCCGAGGCCATCAAGATGGCACCGCTGATTCATCGGCTGCGGGAATCAAGCAATTTCGAGTTGCGGGTCTGTGTCACCGGGCAGCACCGGTTGATGCTGGACCAGGTACTGCGGCTCTTCGACATCGTGCCGGACTTCGACCTCAATGTTATTAGCCGAGGGCAAAGCTTGTCCGACATCACGACGCGCGTCCTGTCAGGCGTACACATGGTGCTGGACCGCTTTCTGCCGGAGGCCATGCTGGTCCACGGCGACACCACCACCACGCTGGCTGCCACGCTCGCGGGCTTCTATCGAAACGTAGCGATCGGCCATGTCGAAGCGGGACTGCGGACCGGCAACCTCAGCGCCCCGTGGCCGGAAGAAATGAACCGGCGCGTGACCGACGTGATGGCGTCCTGGCATTTCGCGCCAACGCAACAGGCTCAGGAAGCCTTGCTGCGCGAAGGCGTCGACCCGGTTCGCATCAGCCTGACGGGCAATACCGGCATTGACGCGCTATTGCAGGTCAAGGCCCGACTGGACGCCGATGCCGAAATGCGCGGCCAGCTGGCGAGCCAGTACCCCTTCCTGAACGAGACCAGGCGGATGGTGTTGGTGACCGGACACCGGCGCGAAAACTTCGGTACCCCGTTCGAGCGCCTGTTCACCGCGCTGCGCACGCTGGCGGACCGCAATCCCGATATCCAGATCGTCTATCCGGTGCATCTGAACCCATGCGTGCAGGGCCCAGTGCAGGCGATCCTGAGCGGGCACCCGAACATCCATCTGATCGATCCCCAAGACTACCTGCCGTTCGTGTTCCTGATGTCGCGCGCCTACCTGATCGTCACCGACTCCGGCGGCATCCAGGAGGAGGCGCCGGCCCTGGGCAAGCCGGTCCTGGTGACACGGGAAACCACGGAGCGGCCGGAAGCCGTGGCCGCCGGTACCGCAAGGCTGGTGGGTACCGACCCCGCACGCCTCATCGCCGCCGCGGAGCAGTTGCTGAACGAGCCGGACGAATACGCCTGTATGGCGCGCGCGCACAACCCTTTCGGCGACGGCCGCGCAAGCGAACGCATCGTTTTTGCGCTGCAGGCGGCGTCGCCTGAGGCGTATCGGGAAGGTGGTGATGCATCGGTCGACGCCAACGTGGTCAGCCTGTAGCCAAGCCAGGCAAATAGCGAAATCAGCGGCCCAGCGCCACGGCCCCAACGCCCGCTGGTCGCCAAAAGTAGAGGAGCAAGCCAATGAAGCGCTTACGTATCGCAATGGATGCTGCAACCGCGGTCAAGGCGGCCACGGCAATGGCTGTCGTCGGTGCCCTGGTATCGGCGCCCGCCCATGCTGCGCTGACCGAAGAAGCTGCGGCGACCGCTGCCAAGGCCCCACTCTACCTGCCAGCGAGCCCGGCGGACCCCGGCGGGTTGAAGGGCTACAACCATGGCTTCCAGATCGACTTTGCCTATGAAGCGGACGTCAAGGGCAAGAACAAGGACAAAAAAGACAAGCTGAAGGCGATCAAGCCGAAGAAGGCCGTGGCCGGGCCGAAAGTGAAGTCGGGCACGTACACGCTTGCGCCGGCACCGGGAGCCGAGCCCGATTGACGCTGGCACGCCCCGTAATGCCTGACGATATATCGGCTCCGCAGTGACCGCTATGCACGGCGAGGCAAATCGACACTCATCGCGCTGGGAGAAGACCGTGTTCAACAAATCCAATTCACTTCTGTGGCGAAGCAGCAGCCTGGCGCTCCGGGTGCTCGTGATGTTATTCGCGCTGGCCGCGACCGTGCCGGCGGTGACTCACGCCGCGACCAACCAGATCGCGCTGCTGGTGCCCGATGGCCTGGCCCTTCCCGATGCCCGCGTATCGGCTTGGCTGGACGCCGCCCAGGAGGAAGGCCTGAAGATTACCGTCGTCAACGACACTCAGTTTCAGCAGGGAACGACCCCGGCGCAGTTTTCAGGTGTGATCCTGCCGGACCAGGTCCATGCCAACGCCAGCGATGCGCTGATCACAGCCCTCGAGACCTATACCACGCAGGGCGGCAACCTGATGCTTGTGTATGACTTCGGTGCGCTCACCACCACGGGTTTCTATGCCGTTCCCAAGAGCAGGCTCAGCAACCTCGCCGGAGTCGATTACGTCCTCTATGACCAGTTGCTCGGCAACATGATCGGCGTGGGGCCGATTACCGGGCTGGGCAGCACGCTGCGAACCCTACAGGTGCCGCCGGGCAAGTCGATGGTGTGGGACGCAGGCGCGACCGATCCGGTGGAAGGGGTCTCGGGTTATGTCTATGGCTTCCTGATTTATCCGAGCTTCGTGACGCAGGGCACCTACACGGGTTCTGCCCTGATCACGTCGCCGAACTTCGGTCTGGTGGCGGGCCTGCGTGATTTCGGCTCGGGCCGGGTGCTGTTCGTCAACACGCCGCTCTCTTACCTGAAGGGCCAGACCGATGGCATGCTCATGCATGGCTTCCTGCGCTACTTCGGCGCCAACCTCATGAAGATGCCGCGGCTGTCGGCGCAGCCCAAGGCACGCGGCGGCCTGGTGCTGAACTGGCACCTTTGCGCCGGCGACCAGATTCCGCCTGCGGTGGAAATGAATACCTGGGGCACCTTCGACAATAACAATAGTCCGTTCTCCATTTCCGTAACGGCGGGCCCCGACCAGATCGACTTCGGCGACGGCAAGGGTGTCAACCTCTCGCAAAACACGTCGGCAAAAACTCTGATGCTGTCCCTGCAATCGAAGGGGCACAAGATCGGCAGCCATGGTGGTTGGATCCACGACTACTGGGGCGCCAACGCCACCGAGGCCAACCAGTCCAGCTTCGAACAATACGTGGTGCTGAACAAGCAGAGCGTTGAGGCCGTGACTGGACGCGCCGCGGTCGAGTACTCGGCGCCGCAAGGCAATACGCCGCAGTGGTCGGTCAACTGGCTCGAAACCAACGGCAACACCGGCTACTACTTCCTGGGCCATACCGGGATGGCGCCCACGCGCAGCTATCGCGATGGTGTGCTGGCGAACAACACCATCCGCGCCTTTCCGGTGATGCCGTTCGGGCCGTACGCGACATTCGAGGAGTTCCAGGAATTCAACGTGCCCGTCACGGACATCAACACCTGGTACCGGCAGCTCATCGATTTCGTGGCGAAGAACCGCACCAGCCGGCTAATCTACATGCACCCGGCGGGCGCTATCCAGTACCCGAAGACGCTCAATGTCATCTTCAACAAGGCGGACAACGTAAAGGCAAACGGACGGTTCAGCTGGTACACGATGGATACGCTGGCGCAGTTCGCCCAGCGGCGCCAGCAGACCGTCTGGCAAGCCACCGACACCGGTAACTCCTGGGCGTTCCAGGCAACCCACCCGACGGACATGACCGACCTCGCCTGGGTGCTGCCGCGGTCGGCATACACACAGCCGGTGGTGACGCAGGGACTCGCCCTGGTGACATGGGACACCAACAACTGGATCGTCACTTCTCTGGGAGGCACCTCGCTGGCCTTCGTCGCCGGCAAGCAGTAAAGGTACAGGGACTCACCGCGCCCGCCCCGGGGCGGGCGCACGGAAAAACACCCTGCGATGAGAACAATGGAGGAGGATCGTCGAGCATGCGTGCGACGTATCGCGTAGTGCTTTCACTGAGCGGGCTGCTCTTTTTCACCACACCCGCTGCGGAAACCGAAGCCACGGAAATTCCCGGGCGGGGGCAGGCCTTCGCGCGGGGAGCTGGAACCCCGGAAGCTGCCCCTGAACCGCTGCGCAAGCTCGCAGCCCACTCTGCAGTCACAGCGCCTGGCGCAACAGTGGAACTGGCGATGACGTCGCCAGACACGCTGGAAGAGACCACGCGCACGGAGCCGGCACTGCGCCCGCGAGCCTGGACCAAGCCGGCGGCGACCGAGCCGTCGCCGAAGCGTGCAGACGCGCAGCCCATCGCGCCGGCGCTGACGGTCCTGCTGTTGCTGATCGTCGGACTGGTGATCTTTTACGCCGTGCGCCACTACATGTTCACGCTGAACCGGCTGTTCGGCAGGCAGCGCCATCCTTACCTGGACATCGACGTGGCGGACTGGCCAAGCCTGACCGTTTTGGTTGCCGCGCACAACGAAGAGGCCGTGATCGCAGGCTCTCTGATATGCCTGCTGCATGCAGACTATCCGGTTGACCGGCTCACCATCATGCCGGTCAACGACCGCTCGTGCGACGGCACGCGCGCGATCATCGATGACCTTGTGCAGCAGTATCCGGGACGCATCACACCGTTCCATCGCACCGATGGCAAGCCCGGCAAGGCGGCCGCGCTCAAGGATGCAAGCGAAGCCGTGGCCAGCGACATCATTGTCGTGTTCGACGCGGACTACCTCCCGCCGGTGGGCCTGCTCAAGCAGCTGGTGGCGCCGTTCTTTGATCCCGAGGTGGGCGCCACCATGGGCCGCGTGGTGCCAATGAACCCGGGTCGCAACCTGCTGACGCGGCTGCTCGACCTTGAGCGCTCGGGCGGCTACCAGGTCGACCAGCAGGCCCGCATGAACCTGAACCTCGTACCGCAGTACGGCGGCACCGTCGGCGGCGTCAGGATGCGGGCGTTGCAGAGCGCTGGTGGCTGGCACGACGATGTGCTGGCCGAAGACACCGACTTGACATACCGCTTGCTGCTCGCCAACTGGAAGACGATCTACCAGAACTGGTCGGAGTGCTATGAAGAGGTGCCCGAGACCTGGCCCGTGCGGGTGCGCCAGATCATGCGCTGGACCAAGGGCCACAACCAGGCGCTCTATCGGCATGGCTGGAAGATGGCTACCTGCAGCAACCACGGGTTGTTCGAGAAGATCGACGGTGTGGCGCTCCTTGGCATCTACATGATGGCGCCGCTGATGCTGTTCGGCTGGCTGCTGGCGATCCTGCTGTATTATGCCGGCGGCCTGCCGCTGTTCGGTGAAGCATTGATCCTGTTCGCCCTGATGTCATACGGGACGTTGGGCAACTTCGCCGCCTTCTTCGAGATCGCCGCCGCCGTGTACCTGGACGGCAGCCGCGAGCGCATCCGCCTGCTGCCGCTGAATTACTTCGGCTTCCTGGTCAGCATGCTGACCGTGTCGCGTGCCATCCTCAGCCAGCTCACCTTTGATTACGTCCTGCGCCGTGAACTGCGGTGGGACAAGACCGCGCGTTATCGCCAGAGGAACTGAACATGTGGCCCGTGCTGCTTGCTCTCCTCACCATGCTGGTCTTCGGGGCGCCGCTGGTGCCCGCGGTGCTTGAATGGCGGCGACGGTGCGACATCCGGCCGCTGGCGATCGACAGCGAACATACGCTGGATGTCGCGGCCGTGGCCGCAGTTTTTCGTGAGATGGTCGCTCGGACGGGCGAGAAGTCCGGCCTGCATGGACTGGTGCGTCGGGTCAGCGCGTTGCAGCCGGTGATCCGCGTGACAGGCACTTTCATGCCGATGGCGGCGCAGGCGTGCAACGGCGTCTGTTCGCGCACCATCGTCACCAGCGGTTCTCTGGTGCTTCCCGACAGCTATACGTTCTCGAAAGACATCTACGGCCGGCGCGCCATCTCGACGGGCCGCAGGAATCGCATGCAGGTGCTGCTGTCGGAGGGCGAGATCCTGATCCGCAGCGGCAGCGAGATGCAGCGCTGGGCACACGCTCGCAGTGTCCATGTCGAGCCATGGTGCCGCTTGCTCGGACCGCTCTCTGCCACCTACGCCATTCGTCTCGAAGACGACTGCGAATTTACCTCGGTCAGCGCGGCGGTCATCGGGTTTGGCGCGCGTCATCTTGCCGCGCCGCCGGACATGGACGCCACCGCCCCACCCGGCGGAGACTGGGCACATGAAGTGCTGGATCCACCCGAAGCGTCGAACGGCCGCTGGCTGGTGACGCACGATCTGACTTTTCCCGCCAGCACCCTGTATCGCGGCGACCTTGTCGTGCATGGCGACTTGTGGATCGGCTCCGGCGCGCGCATTATCGGCAGCGTCAAGGCAAGCGGTTGCATCTGCTCAGGCCCGCGGGTGCGCATCGACGGCGCATTGATTGCAGGGGGCACCATTTCCGTGGGGCGTGAGTGCGCCATCGCCGGGCCGGTGGCTGCAGAACTCGGGATCGATGTGGGGGCGCGCAGCGTTATCGGTGCGGCGAACAAGCGCACCACTGTGGTGGCGCCGGTGCTCCACGTTAGGGCTGGCACGGTAGTGTATGGCGCGGCATGCGCCGCGGAGGAAGGAAAGGTCATATCCGATGGCAATGTGGCCACCCCATGACGTGCCCTCCACCCACCATGAAAGCACTGCTCGCGCTGCTCCTGATCCTTGCCGCATACGTCCACCAGCCGGCGGGCGCTGCCGAGCTGATGCTGACCGACTACCAGCGTCAAGATGGGGCGATCACGACCTATTTCACCGGGGACTCGATCGATCCATACTTCGCGGCCAAGGCGCTGCTGGCCGCACAAGACGCGGGGATGAACACCAGAACCGCCGCAACCCGCTGGATCGCATGGCTGCTGCCGCGACAGCACGCCGACGGCCGCTTCGACCGCTATTGCATGAAGGGCCAGCGCTTCGTCTCCTGCCAGGAGGCTGACGCCGACGACGCGCTGATGGCCGCCTGGATGGAGCTGCTGGTTCGCAACGCGCCCCCCCGGGGCATGCCGCCAGCGTGGCAGGCCAGCTTCGACAAGGCCGGCCGGTACCTGGACAAACTGCGCGACCCCAGCTCCGGCGTCTACTACATCTCGGCCAAGCTTCCGGTGGCGCTGCTGATGGACAACGTGGAAGTCTCAAGCGCCTTTAAGGCGGTCAGCCACTATCGCCAGCGCCACGGAGACGCCGCAGGTGCCGCCGGCTGGGGGCGCAAGGCCGAACAGCTCGACAAGGACATCCTGCGCGTGTTCTGGCGCGCCAACCAAGGCTACCTGGTCAGCACCCAGCGGCGCGAGCAGTTCGAATTCTATCCCGATGCCGTGGCGCAGATCTTCCCCATCCTGGGCGATATCCAACCCGACGGCCGCCCCCATGCCATCACTTACCAGTCATGGATGAAAGAGTACCGCTGGGCCTGGCTGCAGATGTCAGAAGTCGATTTCCCGTGGGGGCTGGTAGCCCTGGTGGCCGACAAGATGGGAGACAAGGATGCCATCACCTGCTGGCGCCTGCGTTCCATACAGTTCCGGCATGGCAAGCACTGGAATGTCCTGGAGGAGGCATTGTACCTGGCGTTCGAGTCGAGGCTGAGCCCCGAGCAGGCGATTGCACCGCCTGCGCCGGGCTTGCGGTGTCGCTGATTTGCACCACCTGGGGCCACAACATGCAATACGCGTCCCGAGCGAAACATGATCGACTATGAAGCGGTGCATGGTTTGCCAGCAGCTTAGCAGGCCGGAGGGTCATTCCGGGCCCTTCGGTCGACATCGACCAGAAGACTAACAGGATACCCATGGCGAAGCTCACAGATAGCAGAATGTTCGGCGCTAGTGCCCTGCCCTTGCTGGGCATGCTGGCGCTGCTTGCCACCACGGATGCTCGTGGGCAGGCAGAAGCCACGCCGCCGAGGACGTTCGTGCCCTTGCTGACCGGCTTCATCGAAGGCGGTCTTGGCCACGCCAATCTCACCGGCGACAATGCCAGCTGGAACGACCAGTACCTGCGAGGCGGGGTCAACCTGACCCCGAAGGATTACGTGACCGGCGAAATCAGCCACCAGAGCCACTTCGGTGACCAGGGTACGTTCTTCGGGCTGGGCTACACCCGCACCTTCGACGAGAACTGGTACGGCTTCCTGAGCGCCGGCACCAGCGCGGGCGGCTTCTTCCTGCCCGAGGTCCGCGTCGACGGCCTGCTGTTCCGTAAACTGCTCGAGAAGAGGAACCTGGTCTTGAGCGCCGGCTTCACCTACTACCGCGCCAAAGAGGTCTATACCGACAAGACCTTGCTGCTTGGCCTGACCTACTATTTCGACGCCCCCTGGATCATCCAGCTCGGTGCCCGGCTCAACCGCAGCGATCCGGGCAACGTCCGCTCCAATCGCGGCATGATCGCCGTGACCTACGGCCGCGACAAAGACCAGTTCATCACGCTGAAATACGACGGTGGCAGCGAAGCCTATCAGCTCACCGGCGAGCAGGCACTGCTGAGCGACTTCAACAGCCATGAGGTTTCGCTGACGTGGCGAAAATGGTTTACCAAGCGCTACGGCATCAACCTGCGCGCCATTTACTACGACAACCCGTCCTACACACGCAAGCAAGCGGAGATCGGGGTGTTCGCGGAGTTCTAGCCCGGAGTTCCAGTCATGACGCATCCTACCGGACATAGTGCAGCCACGCGCGACCAGAGCGATGCACTCGGACTGACGGTCCTGTGCCTGGCCAGGCACCGATCGCTAGACCACCTGACTCTGTCCATTCCTGCGCTCACGGGGATCCTGCTGGTGCCAGCGGCGTTCAATATCGGGGAATGGTTGCTGCGCGACCGTATCAGCGGGCTATGGGCGGGTGTGCTGCGCTTCTGGATCGACAGGCTCGGCATCGAGGGCAGCGTCAGCGAGCAATTGACGCGGGTGGCGTGGTTCGACTTCAACCTGCCCTACACCGATGTTATTGCTCCCGCGCCAGATGTGCTGACCTGGTGTGTGACGCTGATCGGCACTCTCGTCGTCTGTTTGATGTCTTTCCGGATAAGGGACCAGTACCTGCCGCTGCGGTATTTCCTGCTGTTCGCCGTATTCATCCAGGCCACGGCATTGCTGTTCTTCGCGGTGGCGCCCCAGAGCTTTCCGTACACTGCCAGCAGGTATGTGGACAACGGCGTGAAGACTTGCGCCAGCTTGTTGTTCCTGCTGCCATGGGGCCATGCGTTGGTCTACTACATCTTTGACTTCTCGTGGCCGAAGAAGGTATTCCTGACGCTGCTCACACTTGTGTTTGTGGTGGTCGCGGTGCCGATGCAGCTGGCGCTGCACATCTACCTGATGGTGTCCTGTTCGCTGCTGCTGATGCCGCTGCTATCGTTTGTATTCGGACCCACAATGCTGCTGTTTGGGTGCATTGCCTTGTATGGGTGGGCGATGAGCTGGGATAAGTCGCCCCCGACCACCGAACCATTCGAAACTTCTCGTGAATAATGAGTCTGAATGGGTTCGGCGGTCGACCTCTGCCAATGTCTAATCGTTCGCAGGTTCACCTTTGGACTTCAGCAGCACATGCCGCCCTTCGCTGACGGTTCCGTTCTTGCCAACGGCGTAGAGCACGTAGTCGCCGGCAATCGCGAGCCCAGGCAGTGGCGGAGCGGTGACATCCAGTTTGCCGTCGTTCTGCACCCGGACCGGCAGCTTCACGTACCGGTTTCCCCAGGTCCAGTTGTGCGTGATCGGGCCAGTCCGCACCAGCGTCACCGATTCGACCTCGGCACCGGAGACGTCGAGCTTGAAGCTGTTGCCGTAGTGGATGCTGTTCGGGCTGTTGTTGATGACCGGCTTCGCCCCCTTGAAGAAATACGGCGGCTTGTAGAACTCGATGACCGGTACCGCGGCGTCACGCTGCGCCTGCGTCTGGGGGGATCCCGGTATCAGGTTGACCCGGTTGCCTCCCATCACCCATACACCACCATTTGGCATCAGCAGCGCAGTCGAATGGTCATGCCGGGGCACCGGCGACGTGACCACGTCGGTCCTGCTACCGTCGGCCGGGTTGAACATCTGGTAGACAAGGCTGTTTACGCTGCCATCGGCACCACCAACGACCAGCAGTTTCCCGTCCGGCAGCGCGACCACGTTGTTCTGCGAAACCGGCAGGGCCAGGTTGGCGAGGGATTTCCATTTTGGCGCCGAACTGGAGAAGTTGATGGTTTCCGCAACCGCTGAAGCTGGTGTGTTGCCACCATTCGATCCGCCGAACAGGAACACCTCCTGCGACCATGTGCCGTCCGCCTTGATCGTTACCATGATGGCCCCGGCGCCACTGTCATGGGCATTCTGCGCGGTATCGACATATTGCCAATGGTTTTGCGCCGGCGTGGCGATCAGGGGATCGGCCAGCGCGGCCTGGACATCGAACAGGTAGGTCTTGCCGCTGTAGAAGAACGGGTCGTAGCCGCGGATATTGAGCCCCCCCGGTTCCCCAGGCAGGGGCGGCACGACTTCGGATGTCACAGCGACCTTCCAGTCCTTCTCGCCAGGCCCGGTCTGGACCACGAAGGCGCGCGGATACATTGGCAGGAGCTTCCGCGCGCTCTCGAGCGCAACCGTCGTGTCCGTCTTGGGGTCGTACACTTCCGGGACCGCCTGCCGCACCTTGGTGGCGCTCGCATTGGCGGCCCCTACACTGGTATCCTGGTCCGAGCCGGACAGGACCAGGATTTTCCCGTCGGGCAGGGTCACAGCGGTCGGATACCACCGTTGGTACTTCAGGTCCGAGGAAATCGGCGGGTCGGTGTTGTCCTCATTGAGCGGATCGCAATGTGACAGGATGCCGGTCGGATCCGATTCAAAGCCTGACCTGACACAGGGCGTAGGCCTGAATACCCATTGCTCGGTCTTGGGGTCGAATATGTTGACTTTCCTGCCGCCATTGTTGCCGCCTTTGTCGTGCAGCCCGACAACGTAGATGCGGCCGTCGATGCCGGCCACGTGGCCATTGCAGAACAGGTTATATCCCAGTCCCCTGGAGAAGCCGGCGTCCGAAAAGAACGGGTCGGTATAGCTGATGTCCGCGCTGGTCAGGTCGGCGATAGCAGTCTTGGTGAATACGCCGGTATCGATCAGGGACTGTAGTCCACAGACATCGACGATCTGGGTGTTTTCCCGCTCGAGGTCAGAGCTGTAGCGCGACCAGCCGCTTTCATCGAGTTGCCCCAGTCCGAAGCCGCCCTGTACCAGATCGATGTACTTCTGGTTGAATCCCGGGAAGCCACCGCCCTGCACCGGGGGATTAAGATAGTGCTTCGGCTTGTACTCAGATGGCCGCATCCAGATCAGCATCTTCGGACATTCAGCGTATTTCTTGTTCCATATAAGGGAGGTGTGAATAAAATCCTTGTGTACCGGAATCAGGCCGCTGTTTACCCCACATACCGCCGCACCCGCGGCAGGGCATGCATCCGCCGCCGACGCGGTACCGACCGGTGCGGCGATAAGCCAGAACGAGCATGTGCCTGTCACCGCCAGTGACAGGGCGTTACGACGATTTGCCATACGACCACCTTTGAGGCCATCCATTCGGGAATAGAGTCTGGTGGCCTGCAACTGCCCGCAGTACCTCCAGCCTCGAGAAGCTGTTTCAACCTAGGTACGCGGCGCCCTCCTTCACTGAACTCTGTGGCGCATTTGGCTATGCCCCTGGACGGGCGCAGCAGCGTCGCAAGACGGGAAAGCGCGCGGGACGACATCCCTGGTCTCGGCCGGCCCCCTCCAATACTTCCTTCGGGCAGTAGCTTCACTGCCAAAACTGGGCGCGCACCGGCGTCGCCGGCGCACACCCGGCATCTCCCCGGAATAGCGAATTGACCTGGATGGCGATGCGAAATTGGTGCCAACGAGGCTAGCTTCTTGATTCTGTTCGGAAATGTCGCAGCGGCAGGATTGCCGGCCAGAGCAAACCGGACGAATCGTTTCAGAATGGAGACAAACACATGGCAGCTGGCGTGTTCGTCCGCGGTGACAATTGGCGGCGAGCGCTACGCCCGCGTCGGTGGAGACATTGCGACGCGCACTGTTCGAACGGCGCCCCCGCCGCCAGCTTCCTGAGGCCCTGCTCCCGTGGACCACCTTCCAGGACCACGGGATTGCCTTTCCGTGATTCGAGCGCTAGAAGAAGGCTCCTGTCGGCGGCAACGTCCCGTTGAGGTAGTGGTCGCCAAGGACGCGCTCCTTGTAAAGCCGGGGATTGTGCGAGGCAATGACCTTGATGTTCCGCCAATGCCGATCCAGTGCCGTGCGCGTCGAGACGCCACTGCCGCTGGAGACGTCGATCAGCAAGCCGGCCAGCGTCGCCGAGACCTCGTCGGTCACGACCTTGGCTTCGGACGCTGCCAGTGTGGCAGCCAGCGACAGCTCGTGCGCCTCGCGGGTGCCGGCGCCTTGCCAGGCCGCCTCCAGCGCATGGACCGCGCGCAGTGTCACCGCATGCACGGCACTGCGATAGGCGGCGATCCTTCCGACCGCCGCCTGCAATTCCGGCTCGTCCGCCGGCCGCTGCGCGAGTCCGTGGTAGTAGTTGCGGTGCCGCGCTCGCACCAGCGCGATGGCATCCGCCAGGATCCGGCTGACGATGCCAGCGATGACCGTGGTCAGGTAGACCTGGTGGAAGGTAAAGGCGTACAACTTTGGCCGTCCGTCGTCGACGCGGGCGGGGACGTCGAACAGGTCCGCATCCGGCACGCGCACGCGCTCGAACACCGTCGTGCCCGAGCCGGTCAGCTTCTGGCCAAAGCCGTCCCAGTCGTCGTCAAGCCGCACGCCGGGCGCCGAGGCCACGACGAAGAACTGGCGAACCTTGCCTTGCTCCGGCTCGACCGCGCTGGAGAACAGGTAGTCGGCGTAGAGGTTGCCGGTCGAGTAGATCTTGCTGCCGGATACCTGCCAGCCGCTTTCACCGGCAACGGGTTCGAGGCGCGTTGCGGGCAGCTGTCCCAGCGATCCCGCCGGTTCGCCTGTGACTTCGTTGAATACCACGCCGAAGGTCTTGCCTTCCCCCGCCAAGGCGAGCACCCGGCGCGAGAACGGCTCATCCGGGGTGCCGGCGTGCTGCTCGACCGCGAAGAAGTGGTTGCGAAACACATGCGCCAGGTTTGAGTCGGCCGCGGCCAGATCCCGGACCAGGTCGAACAGCTCCGGCAGAGACACCCCCTGCCCGCCCTCCCATTGCTGCAGGCGCACGGCACCGAAGCCGCGGATCTTCAGCGCCGCCGCCTCGCTGATAGCCAGGCGGCGCTCGACATCGCGCGCGGCGGCGCCTTCGGCGAGTTCGCGGAACAGGGCCTCGTAGTCGAGGCGGCGGGTGACGTCGCTCCAGGCGAGCAAGTCAATGGCCGCGGTGTCAGGCATGGCGGGCGGCTCCTTGCGTCGGTGCGTGGCGGGCTTCGCGCGGATCGGCATAGGCCGGCAAGCCGAGGTGGTCGCGCAGTGTCGTCCCGGCGTATTCCCTGCGGAAGCGGCCGGCCTGAGCGACCTTGTCAAAGGGCAGCTTGCCGTCCAGCGGCAGGTCGGATGGATCCAGCGCGAGATGATGGGCCAGTTCGGCACGCAGAAAATCGTGGTCCAGCAGCTCGTCCAGCTCGCGCTTGCGGCGCTGCGTGACGGCGCTGAGCGTGGCGTGTAACGCAAGCGGATCCAGCGCGCGCCACGGCCGGTGGAACGCTTCAGGCACCAGTCCGCCCGGGCCGTCGGCAAGGCATAGCGCGTCGATCTTGCCGCGCTCGGCAATGCGGGCAATGCGGATGAAGGCGTCTACCTGACGGATGCCGAGCATGGTGTTGATGTAGATGGGAAACAGCACCGCCAGCGACACCAGGAAAATCTTGCCGCTCTCTTCCACGCCGAACCAGATGATGACCAGCGGTAGCAGTGCCAGGAATGGCACGGCGCGCACCATCTGCACCGAGCGGTCGAAGACCGCCTCCGCCAGGCGAGAAAAGCCCACTACGATCCCCAGGGCCTGGCCAACAGATCCGCCGATGGCAAAGCCCGTCATGGCGCGCGCCAGGCTGTACGCGAGATGGCTGAACAGCGATCCGTCGCGGATCATTTCCCCGGCGGTCAGTGCCACGCTGGTTGGCGCAGGAAGGATCTGGGGATCAATGTGGCCGGCGCGGGAAAGTGCTTCCCATACAAGGAGGACGGCCAACGGGGTCGCCCATGAAATCGCGGCGAGTTGCGCACGGGAAAGCCGGCGTGGGACTGCACGGCCTTCCGTGGAAATGGGCGTCGTGGAAATTCTGGCGGCCTACGGCCGCCATGCACTAGGCAAAAAGTACAACACCGGGGGGCTATGGGGATCCTTGCCAAATTCGCGTTGCGCTACTGGTCCGAGGTTCGCATCGCGGAGCCGGCGCAGTTGCCCAGCGGAGTTGGCAGCAATCGCTTGCATAGGGGTGCGGCGGACCTTTAGCTCACGCCATCGGCCACTATTGCTGGGTGAGCATCAGGTTCAGGTTCTGAACCGCGGCACCGGATGCGCCTTTGCCGAGATTGTCGAATACCGCGGACAGCAGGACGTGCCCGTGTTCCATGTTAGGAAATACGCTTAAGTGCATGTCGTTCGTACCGTTCAGCACTTGCGGATCCAGATGCTTTAAAACGCACGATTCGTGCAACGGCAGGATATGTACATGGGCCGCCCCGGCATAGTGGCGGGCGAGGCATGCGTGGAGCGTGGGGCCATCCACGTCGGGGGCCAGCAGCCGCAACGCGAGGGGCACCGTCAGCACGATGCCCTGGCGGAACGCACCATACGCGGGAACGAAGATGGGACGCTGCGCGAGTCCGGCGTGCTGCTGGATCTCCGGGGGGTGCTTATGCGCGAGTTCCAGGCCATACAACTGGAATGCCGGCGCGCTGATGGCATCCGGCCCCTCATACTCTTCCACGCCGGCACGCCCGCGTCCGGAGTAGCCGGACACCGCATGAATGCTGACCGGGTAGCTGGCTGGGACAAGCCCGGCCTGCACCAGGGGACGCAGCAGGCCAATCGCACCGGTCGGATAGCAGCCGGGATTGGTGACCCGTCGCGCGTTCGCAATGCGCGCGGCCTGTCCCGGTGCCATTTCCGGAAAGCCATAGGTCCAGTCCGGATGCGTGCGGTGGGCGGAACTTGCGTCGATCACCCTGACGTCGGGATTGACGATGGCATTCACCGCTTCGCGTGCGGCGGCATCGGGCAAACAGAGGATGGCGATGTCGCAGGCATTGATGGCTTCCGCACGACGCCGCGGGTCCTTGCGTTCCGACGCGGCAAGCGTGAGCAGGCTGAGATCGGTCCGGCCGCGCAGCCGTTCGTGGATTTGCAACCCGGTGGTGCCTTGGTCGCCGTCGATGAAAACCAGGGGAGAGCTCATGCGAGGAATACTCCGGTGACTGAAGGGGTAACACGTCGAAGGAGCCCTAATCTTCCACGGACCACTAGAATAGGGAAAGTTGAATTTCACAACCTTGACATTCAGTTTTCCTGAATCCGGAGCCAACATGCGAGAGATCAGCCTGGACCGCCTGCGCACGCTGGTCGCCATTGCCGACCATGGCTCATTCGCCGAGGCGGCGCGTGCATTGCACCTTGCGCCGCCCACGGTCAGCCTCCACATCGCTGAACTGGAGCTCCGCATCGGGGCACCGCTCCTGTCGCGAAAACGCGGACAGGTAAGGCCGTCGGCGATCGGAGAGGTGCTGGTGGAGCGCGGGCGTCGGCTGCTGGCCGATGCGGAGCAGGCGCTGGACGATATTCAAAGACAGGTGGAGGGGCTCGAAGGGCGCGCCCGGCTCGGTGCGTCGACTGGCGCGATCGCGCACCTGCTGCCACAGGCGATCGAGGTGCTGCGCCAGCAGCATCCCGCCATCGACATTCAGATTGCGGTCCTCACTTCACAGGAAACACTGTCCCGACTGGCGGACGGCACGCTGGATATCGGGCTGGTTGCACTGCCTCAGCCGCCGGTTGCCGGACTGGTGATAAAACCCTGGCGCCGCGACCCCGTGATGGCCTTCGTGCCGGCGCATTGGCAGTGCCCGGCCCGCGTCACGCCGGAATGGCTCGCCGCCCAACCTCTGATTCTCAATGACGCGGCCACGCGCCTCTCGCGTCAGACTGCGGAGTGGTTCGCGGCCGCGGGACACCATCCCGCGCCACGCATTCAGCTCAACTACAACGACGCGATCAAGAGTCTGGTCGCGGCGGGTTACGGCGCGGCGCTGTTGCCCCACGAGGCCACCACGCCATTGCCGGACAAGCGCATCGTCATGCGTCCGCTGCGCCCGGCGTTATGGCGTCGGCTCGGCATCGCGCATCGTGCGGGGTACGTTGAACGCTCCACCCAACACGTACTGGATGCGCTGTGGGATCTGCGATTGGTGTAGTAGTTGCCGGTCGCAGCTTCGGTTCGTTCTGGCTGGGGCGGTAGGCTTATTGCACGCCGCGGCGAATGAATGGCCGGTTTGTAGAAATCTGATTGACCGAAATGGGTTGCGGATTCAACCGGTCGCGGGCCCGCTGCGGCCACCCGACTGCGTCCGGCCATAGTCACATACCAGCGATGCACGTTGCATCGTCGGCAAGTCGATTGCTACCCTGGGGCCGCCGCGGCTCGTTGGAGGAGATTCATTGGACCAAGTCTCTCTATGATTCGCATCTGCGCCACGTCCCGCACAAATAACGAGCCGGCGAACCCCAGAGCATTAACCGCGATGCCTTCAACGACCTCGCTGAATCTTGGCACGAGCAGTAGCCCTGCGGACATAACCAGCAGATTGTATGGCGCTGATTGGAGCAACCTGCCATCCACATCGATGGCCCGGATGCCAACCGCATCGAGCAATGCATGGTAGCGTTCGCACACCGTGCATGCCATTTCGTGCTGCGGCGCAGCAAAGATATCCAACGGCGCGAAGGCATTTGCAAATGCCAGACCGGGGACGATGCCGATGGTGCCGGTGACTCGCGCCGATTTCAGTAAGGGGCCGATCGGCACCGACGGCCCCGACTCGGCAAGCGGCAGTGGTACAGCCTGCAGATGCTTATGGGCTTGACTCGCTCCAGCGGCGGCCCCAGCGTTGTAGAAGCCCAGGCTACCGAACTCCGCCATGCAAGCCAACAGCGCGGCGAAGTCCGCTACGGTCAACAAAGATTCTTGCGGCTCGAAACGGCGCGTGGCGATGAGCAGGTGATGCTCGATGACGTTGAACTTGTTAAGCAAGGCCACATGGGTATCGGAAATATCCGCAACGAACAAATCAGGGTCATAGGGAAGGAATGGATTTCCACCGGCCCCACCGGTTCCGCATACTTTGTCCTTGCGGGCCAGGTTCGACACCTGGCGAACCAAAAACCGCACGCCGCCATCCTCGATCGACGATTGGACTGTTTCGATCGGACACAACGCCCCTCTCTGCAGGGCGTGCGCCGTTCGTTGCACGATGGCCGGCCAAAGGGTACCGGGCTGAAGGCTTGAATGGTGCATGGTCCGCTTGCAGTTACCACTGCAGCATAGATTCCCCTGTGGGAGTGCTCAACTGATGGCTCCGCAATGGCGTCGGCAAGAGACGCCTGATGAGTTGAAAGTGTCGCGCCATCATGATGGGTAGAAATGTACTATCGCGTCTGAATCCCATCGTGATGGGCAGCAGTGCCATGGCAACCGTTCCACTTCGCGGCCGGCAGCGATTCCATATAATGGCCCAACCGGGGATTCGACACGATATAGGAGTTCCGTCGAGCCCAGTTTAGCGCTGCTTTGAGTACCTCGGACTCTCGCTGACTCCAATCACTTCTCATGAGGGGAGCGGCGTCCTGTCCTATCGTGGCGTACACAGCCGCTTGGTGCAGAGGTTCGCGGCTCCGCTTTCCTGGGATAGTAAATGTGCGAATCGTTACGCGCATATCACTCGAACAGAGTTGCTTGATGAGCGATTATGTCGGGCCCAAAATGACATCGCTGTGACGGCCATCTTCTTGAACGCGGATCGCTGATCGGTCATTATGTCTAAGCTGCGACCTGCCGCGGAAGACCCTCCAGATGACACTGCCGAAGTTCTGGTTGAGGGACAAGCAACTGCGCTTCCGCCTGCTGCTGTCGATTCACAAGTCTCGCTGGGCCTGCCGCCTGGTGTCCGAGATCACCAGCGTGCGCGTAGAGCACCTAATGACTACAGTGAAGCGGATGCTATCCCGGGGCATCGAGCGCCGTCGCAGCGCGGATGGTAACTGGGCACACTACGCGGACACCGGTCTGAGCACCGACGCCCGTGGCAGTTACCGATCGCTGTGGGAGCAGATCAACGGCCCCGCCGTGGGTGACGTTGGTTGAGTTCAGGAGGGTTCAGGCATGAGCATCAACCCACGCCCTCGCCCAGACGAGACCTTCCGCGACTGCCCGCTGGAAGCTCGGGTAAAAGCCGATCGGATCGGAGGTCTCTAGCACTTGGGTGCCTTTCTCTACGGCCCCCGATGCTTCGAACGAGCCGTCCCCCATGGGCTTCGCAAAGCCTCGAATGGTGTATCCCCCGTAGGTCTCTGTTGCCATAGTCAACCCCGTCCGTTTCGGAGGATCGTAGCATGACGGAAGAACGCCCCATCCCCTTCGGCGGCGTGTGGTATGGCGGCGCCTCGAGTCGCGCGCCACGTGCGGCGCCAACGGGTCGGGAGTCTGCCGGACGTAAAGACCTTGCAGTCAGAATGCGGTCGGTGACAAATCCAGGCCGCCACTCGAATCGATGGAAATGCGATAACGGACCGTCGCAGCTGGAGTGAGCCTTACCTCCCTCTCCTTCAAGCCACCGAGACACATTGCCGAAGTCTGGGCGCCAAGAATGATCGCCCCCGGTTTGGCGTAGAACCGGGCCACCTCACCGGACTTGAGTCGGCCCACTTCCTTCCCATCGACTGACAGGACTGTATCGCAAGCGCTGCCGTAGAACCCTTGATCCCGGGTCACGACCAGCGTTGCAAACTCGCCGGGTGGCGGCGTTTGCAATCCGCTAAGTCTCTCGGAAGGCGCTGGCGCCGCCTGACTTGCCGGTATAGGGGTGGTCGAGCATGCGGAAACCAGCATGGTCACCACGCAGGCAGAGAGGATTGTTCTTCGGATTAACACGTGGCCCTCCAGAAGGCTGCAACGCAATGAGTGCAGGAACAAGGCGACGATTAAGGGTCGGCTCAGAACTTGTGCCGGACACCCAAGGCGACGCCGAACATGTTGCTCTGCCCGTTGCCCAGGACATAGCTGTTACCCAGCGACAGGCTGTTGGCAAAGACGGTCGCCAGCGAGTCAAGCATCTAGCCGGCGTTCTTGGCATAGGCCGTGGTCACGTAGACATCGGTACGCTTGGACAGCGAGTAGTCGGCCACGAAGGAGACCTGCCACGGATTGGCCACATTTGTGTTGCCGTAAAGGTTCTTGAGATCGTCGTAGTTGTACTCGAGCGTGAGCGCCAGCGCCAGCGTGACCTGGTAATTGGCGCCGATCCGTTGACGTATTCCACGTTGGGGTCGATCACGCCGGACAGCGTGACGCTTGACTGCGCAAGGGCCGCCAGCGGCCATCCCAGCACAGACGCCGGGGCCGTCCTCTTCAGTGCCATGCCCGCTCTCCTCTCATTCTATTTTTCTTGGTGGTTTAACCACGCCTTCGTTCGTTTGCATGGATGGCCTTACAGCGTGCTGCCAGGCAACCTGTTCGAGCATAGGAGCGTAATTCGTTCTCCGCCAACATCCGATGACTGGAAACGCTCGAAACGGAAAAACGGTGTCGGCCGGTTGCAACAGTCGCCAGCGAAGCGCTCTCCGCGCGGAGCGCCTAGAATGCTGGTGAGCCAAGCTCACAGGAGCTGGATCAGAAGTCGTTTCCGTGTCTGAAATCCAAACTCACATAACGTATCGAGGAGAGCGACATGTCCGTATGCAAATTGTCCGCATTTGGTTTCGCAGTCCTGATGGCACTGACTTCGATAGGCGCAGCCGCCCAGACGGCCCAGGGATCCCAACCGGGGACGGCGCCATCCGACGTTCCTGCAGCGCCTCCGACTACGGCCCAGGCCAAGGCCCTGATTGCCGAGCGCTTCAAGGCAGCCGATTCCAATCATAACGGCAAGCTGACTCGCGACGAAGCCCAGGCGGGAATGCCAAAGGTCTACGAAAATTTCGACAAGATCGACGTAAGAAAGCAGGGTTATGTCACTGAGCGCCAGATCGGTTCCTACTGGATGAAGAAGACCAAGGACCAGATGCAGAAGGAAGATCCGATCTGGAACTGAAGGCGCTGCAGGTTCTCATAAGATGAGGGAGCGGGAGAATTCGAGCCGTATCTCCCGCCCGCAGTGGTCCCGCATGCACCTGATCGAGACTAAGATAAAAAGCGCACCCTACCCGTAAGGCAACGGCAACCGCTTTAGAACTCATTTCAAAATGAAGACCCGTCACGCTGAAGGGTGCGCCAGCAAATGAGGCAGCAGGCCAGCTTGAGTAAGGCTTCATGGATGTCGGCGCGACGCTCGAAGCGGGTGCGCAAACGCCGGAATGCATGCAACCAAGCATGAGTGCGCTCTACAACCCAGCGGATCTTGCCGAGTCCGCTGCCGTGCGGCTGGCCACGCCGAGCGATCGAAGTCGGGATGCCGGCAGCGTGAAGCGGCCTGCGATATTTGTCGTGGTCGTACGCGCGATCAGCGTAGATGCGGCCAGGCTTGCGCAAAGGGCGGCCTCGGCATCCTCGGATAGCCGGAATCGCTTCGATCAGAGGCAGAAGCTGGGTGATGTCGTTACGGTTTGCGCCGGTCAGGATGACCGCGATCGGCGTGCCGTTCGCATCGGTGGCGACGTGGTGCTTGGAACCTGGTCGCGCGCGATCGGTGGGGTTCGGGCCTGTTTTTGGCCCGCCCCAATCGCTCGAACTGAAGAGGAATCGATGACGACGCGTGAGAAATCGATGCGATCGGCCGCGCGTAGCTTGCCTAGAAGGATCTCGTGCAATCGATCCCATACGCCGGCACTTTGCCAATCGCGTAGCCGACGCCAGCAACTGACACCGGAGCCGCAACCCATCTCGGCGGGTAGTTCGTTCCACCGGATGCCGCTTCTCAAGACAAACAGGATGCCTGTCAGTGCTGCCCGATCCGACACCGGCATGCGACCCGGATATCGGAATCGTCGCGGCTTGGCCGGAGGAAGAAGCGGTTCGATCAGTGCCCACAATTCGTCGTCAATGATTGGCTTGCCCATCCCCTCTGTCCTGTTGTCACAACGGATGAGGTTAACAGGTTCGCCCTAAAGTTAACAGTATCCGGCAGCTCTTTTTGAAACAGGTTCTTAGGGAGACCAGTTGTGCGAAGTGGCGCGTGATGCTGCATGCAAGGCGGTCCCCCCTCACGAGCTTTGACCTAACCCCCATATGTCTGTTGCCGATCGCGGGGCTACGATGCGTCAGAAATAGGCGGGCCCGCCGCATGGCCGCGCACCCCCCCGCCCGGGGCGCGCGCAGCGCCGGATCCAGTGCGGATCTATCTGAGGACCGGCCGAGATTCGAAAGTTATGGACTGCAGAGCACAATCGCGAATCCCGGCAGATCCCCGCCGGCAAGCCTGCCTGCACGAGGTCCATGCCGGCCACCACTCCCCAGCCGACTGGAAAGTATCTGGAGCAGCACCGCCATGCAGCTCGACATGGGGAGATGACCCACAGCAGGCGTGCGGGTGCCACGGCGCACACGCAATGATCTGGAGGCGGCATGTCAGCCAGGGAAGGCGCACCGGCAACTCAGCAGCGAGCTGGGCCGCAACCCACCACCATCATGCCCGCCGTCACCCCGGAACGGATGAGCACGCCAAAACCGTTGCGCACGATGATCGGGCAACATGGCAGACCTCTAGCGGCGCCTGAAGCCTGCGATGTTCGGAACAAGGCGGACCAGCATGCGCCGTGCCTGTGGCTGGCTACCGGCTCACGCACGGAATGCTGGCGTACCGCCAATCGCCAGGTGCGACTCGTGACGTAGCGCTGCAATGAAGGGCGCTACATGGCAGCCGCAACGCCCGGAATTCTCGATTACCTCCCGTCGTGTGCCGGCCGCTAGCACCGCCGCGCTCATGTAGCGTCGCCCGGCGCGTCCCCGGCTTTTACTGGACTACTGCATCGGCGGCGAGAATCTTCGGCTTTCCAAAGGCGCCGGCCTGTTCAAGGCGGGCAATCTCTTCACCCGACAGCCCCAGCTCACGCGAGAGCACCTCCTCTCTGTGCTCGCCCAGCAATGGGACCAGATCACTGCCCTCGGCAGGTTGAAAGCGGCTCGGGTCCACCGGCAAGAACATGGTGCCTCCGATCCCGTCACGCACGGTGCGGAACGATCCGCGGGTGCGCATGTAGTCGTCGCTGGTGAGTTCGGCCATGGTCAGGATACTGGCCACAGGCACATCGGCCGCGTTGAGCTTTTCAACAATCTCGCCGCGGGTAAAGCGCCGCGTAAAGGCTTCCGTCATCCGATGCACCTCGTGTTGCCGCTTTGCGCGCTCGACATAGGTCTCGTAGCGCGGGTCCACGCCAAGTTCCGGCTGTTCCATCGCCTCGCACAGGCGCTTCCAGAAGTCGTCGCGATTGACACCGATATTGACAAAACCGTCCGACGCCGGGAAAGCGCCATAAGGCACGCCATGGAAGTTGTTGGAGCCCGCGAATGCCCGGAGCTCTGCGCTCGCCGATTGTTCGCGGGCAAGCGCCACACATACCATGGGCAGCGAGCACTCGACCATGCTCAGATCCAGCACCCGGCCCAGACCATGCTTTTCCTGATTGCGCAACGCGAGCAGGATTGCCGAGTGCGCCGCCATCGCCGCGAGAATGTCACCCATGGCAAAGCCGCACCACACGGGATCGCCATCGTGATCTCGCGTCAGGCTGGTGGTGCCCGACATGGCCTCCGCCACCATCGCAAGGCCGGCCCTCTCCGTGTATTTTCCTGCGTTATTCAGGCCAAAACCGGAAATGCAGGCGATCACCAGCCGCGGATATCGCTTGAGCAACTCATCGGGGTAGAGACCCAGGCGCTTAAGGGCGCCACCGCGCATGTTGGTCACCAGCACGTCGGCTGTCTCGAGAAGACCATGCAGCGTATGCAGACCCTGCGGGTTCTTGAGGTCCAGAGTAATGCTTTTCTTGCCGCGATTGAGCGCGCCAAAGTAGCCCGAAATAGTTTTGCCTCCCGACCGGCGCATGGGCTCCCGATGACGCGTCAGCTCACCTTCCGGCGGTTCGACTTTGATCACGGTTGCGCCCTCTTCAGCAAGCAACTGCCCACAGTACGGGCCGGCAATCAGATGTGAAAGTTCGATGACCTTGACGCCCCGGAGAGGATCAGGTGTTGGCGTGGATGAAGACATGGATTCACGGGTCTATGTTGTCGTTGTAAGCAGTTTGAGTTGACCCTGAACCAATGTCGAGTTGGATCTCTTGTGTGTTCCGGAAAGTCTTTCTTACCGACAACGAACATTGCGTGAAGCAGTCGTCGAAAAAGACAATCTTTGTTCGCGTCAAAGACAGATATCTGCTGCTGTCATCGCGGTCGCGCCCGTTCCGTCGTGGAACACACGGCTACGCTTCGCCTGAAGCCGGCGAGGGGAATTTTGAAGACCTGGCACAAATTGTGCGGCTCATCGGCCGTCGTTCGCAACGAAGAGCCTGTGAGATGAAATTTTCCGAGAACAAAGCCGTCCTGACATTCAGCGATGCCACCCCTGGCAGGTCAGAGCACGTCGTGTCGCGTCCATGAGGGCCGCTTTGCGAGCGCGCATGTCATTGATCTCCGCTTCAGAGAATCCGATTTCCGCGAGCAGCTCGCGGGTGTGCTGCCCCAGCCGCGGCGGGAGATGCCGCAGCGTATTGGGTGTCTCAGAGAACGTGATGGGAAAGCCGATCAGACGCAGCATGCCTTCACTGGGGTGGCGCACCAGCGGAAACATCTCGAGCTCAGCAAGGTGCGTGTCACCTTGATGAGTTCGTCAGGGCTGTTCACTTTGCCGAAGAGGATGTCCTCCCCGCCGGTTACGCTTCATGGGATCTGCCATCGCCGGGTCGTTGGCCAGGTCCTCCCTTCCGATCAGGCGGAAGTACCGCAACCATTGCGGCGTGGTGTAGGGCATGACCGCCAGCAATCCGTCCTTTTGTACAAAACGGCAGACGGTTTGCGTTCATGATGCGCCCATAGCCAGTCCCGCCACGAGGCGGTACAAAGGTGCGGCCCGCAACGTGTTCAGGCATCACGACGGCCAGAATGCATGGCTCATGCCTGGCGAGCACCGGGGCCGGACGTGACAAAATACGTCGCCTGTGATGGCCTCGAGCTTGATCACGTCAGCGCCATAATCGCCCAGAATCTGCGCGGCCAGGGGCCCCATGCCCAATGAGGTCATGTCGACCACACGCAGGCCATCACAAGCGGACCCCGGGCTGATAGGTCCTGTGACGCGGCGGGCTGCTCATGCCCTGGCGTTGCCATGTCGTCGAACAGGCCCGCCGCTTCGGCAGTTCCCTCGCTGGTATCAATCATTATTCAACTGAAGTACAGTGATGCACCCTCCCGGTCAACAGAATGCGGCACTACATGGAAATCCTGGCGGTGCGGGCGACGTCGGCCCAATGCTGCATATCTCGGCGGATCAGCCAAGTCAGTTCTTCCGGCGTACTGGCTTTTGCCTCGGCATAGTTGTCGGCCAGGTATTTTCGGAAGTCGGGACTTTCGACGGCTTTGACCAATGCATCGCGAAGCCGTATGGCGTCCTCGTCGCTGGTGCCTTTCGGTGCGAATGCGGCAAACCACAGGACACTTTCGAATCCGGACAACACCTCGGCAATGGCCGGGACATTCGGCAGAGTTGGAAGGCGGCGGGCTGCCGCCACGCCCAGCATCCGCATCCTGCCAGATCGCACCATTAACGCGGATTCGAGGGACGTCACGAAGCTGCACTGGATATCACCCTGGAGCAGGCCTGTGGCAACCAGCGATCCTCCCTGATAGGGAATATGCGTCATCACGAGCTTGCCACGACGGGAGAACTCGACCGTCGTCAGATGCGCAAGCGAGCCGATCCCTGAAGACCCGTAGTTGATGTTTGCGCCAGGCCGCCGCACCTGGCGCAACAACAAATCGAGCGTCGCAGGTCCTTTCTCTGCCGAAGTCATCAACACCAGCGGCATGAAGGCGATTGTCGTCAACGGCCGAAGATCGTTCAGCGCATCATATGGCGTCTTCCTGAGCGTGGGAACGAGCGCATTCGGCCCCTGGTTGCCGAACAGCAGTGTGTTGCCGTCAGCCGCCGCCTTCGCGACGTTGTCGGTGCCGATCGTTCCCGCTGCGCCGGGCCTGTTTTCAACGACGACCGTCTGCTTCAGGAACTCACCGAGCGGCTTCTGCAGAAGACGGGCGACGTAGTCGGTCGTTCCCCCCGCCGTGTAGGGGACGATAAGCCTGAGCGGCGGGCGCACCCGCTCCTGCGCCTTCGCTTGCGAGACATGCAGCGATGCCAGCATCGCCAGTGAAAGCATGCCAAACACGGATGCACGCATTGGATGTTTCTCCATTCATAAGAAGCCGCCATTACGGCCACTATTGCGACCACTATTACGCATCGGATTCTTGGTGGTCGCGCCATCGCTGTCGAGTCGCCTTTATTTACCGGAGCGATAAGCCGCGCTGACCACGCGGCGGGGAATGCAACGGCATGCAGCGCAGTCTCCGCTGCGTCGATACCTGTCGTTCGAAAACACATACGTTGTTCATGACGACAGCAAAGACAACGCCTTCGACGCCTGCAACAACCATCGCAACGCGTTCCTGTCCCGCGGAACATCGCACTGGGCGGGTGATGCGCGTTGCCGGTGGTCCTACAGGCATGGCCCTTGCTGTGCTATGCACGGCGCCGGCAAAGATGCCGTGCCGCATGGAGACGTACAGACGGCATTGCATCGGAGAACATGTTTCCGATGCATCGACCTGACGAACTCCGATAACGAACAAGCGATATGGAGACAGGAGAAAGAATGAAGCCGGGATTGAAGCTGTTGGCCGCAACTGCCGTGGTGGTCTGTTCATCCGCCGCCTACGGGCAGGCCGGCGTGACCTTGTACGGCGTAGTTGATGCTGGCATCGAGTATGCAAACCATCAGCCAAACGGCCATGATGTCGTTCGTATGACGCCGGGCAACCTTTCGGGCTCACGCTGGGGTCTGCGCGGCACCGAGGATCTCGGACGCGGCCTGGCTGGACTGTTCGTGCTGGAAAGCGGGTTCGAGGCCGATACGGCGCGGTCCGGGCAGGGTGGGCGGCTATTCGGAAGAAGTGCGTATGTAGGCCTGCAGGGGCAATGGGGCTCGCTGCTTCTGGGCAGGCAGATCAACGCGCTGTTCGACATCACGGGCAGTTTCGATCCCGTCGGCCTCGCGCCTAGATATTCCGTACTCGTGCAGGATATCGCCCTGGCTTCGCGCGCTGACAACACTGTCAAATATGTTGGCAAGTTCGGTGCGCTGAAGGCCACGGCGATGTACAGCTTTGGGTGGGATAGCACGAGGGCCAACGGCAGCGAGGTGGCGGGCAATGCCAGAATCGGGCGCGAGTTTGGCGGCAGCCTGGCTTACACGTCGAACAACTTCAGCATCGCGACCGCGTACGACGAGATCAATACGGGCACCACCACAACCTCGCCCGAGGCAACCACGCGCCGGGCCATGTTGGTCGGCACGTACTCGATCGGCAATACGACCCTCTATGCTGGCTATCGTTGGGCCAAGGCATATGACGGCGCGTTGTTGCAGGGTGCACCTGCGCTCCAGCCATCGCAGCGCTCCAACCTCTGGTGGGCAGGCGCACGCTGGCAGGCGACAAGTCCTCTGACGCTCTCCGCCGGCGGCTACTATCAGGATTTCGCCGGCACCAATGCAGATCCATGGCTCTTCGTGGCCTCCGCCGATTATGCGTTCTCGAAGCGTACCGATGCCTACCTGACGATTGGCTACACGAAGAACCGCAATGGCTCGACGCTGGGCCTGGGGTCGGGGTCTTCGGGCTTCGGCACGGTCCTCGCCGGCGCCAATCAGTTCGGCACGGTGCTTGGCCTGCGCCATAAATTCTGACGCCGTGTCAGGGTGCGGCTGCCACGTTTGCATCGGAGGCACGACGTAGTCGTGCCGCTTTAGATGCCGAGCCTCGTGTGAGACATCTGCGTCGTGCGCGAGGCCGTTCTTCTCAGCTTTCTGCTCTCTGCCGCGGCCACCGCCTACTCACTCGCGCTTCCGTCGTCGCAGACCGGGACAACGCGACGCAGAAATCCGAGCGCCGCACGCCCGAACACGTCGTTGCGGTCACCGGACACCATGTGGCCGGCACCGGTAATATTCACGAACTCGGCGCGCGGGCATAGCGCCAGGAAGTCCCGGGCGCCGTCCTCGCTGACAACGTCAGACTGCCCGCCACGCACCAGCAGGGTTGGCACATCGAGCCGGCGTGCAGCTTCGACGCGACGATCGTCGGGTTCGCGTTCGCGCTCCATGAGCCGCGGATCCCAGTGCCAGTAGTAGCGCCCGTCCGGACCAAGGCGAAGGTTCTTGGAAAGGCCGTGCGGAACGCCGGCTGACCGTGCGCGGGGCCGGTAAGCATGGATGGCGGCCGCGGCCTCCCCCAGCGAGCCGAAGCCTTCGGCCGTACCGTTCATGAACGACCTTACCTTGGCCACGCCGGAAGGCTCCGTACGCGGCGCAATGTCGACGAGAATCAATGCGCTGGCGTCGACGCGCCCTTCCCCGACGCCTACTAGGCCGGTGGCGCCGCCCATCGACGCACCAATCAACGCCGGGCGCTTGCCCAGCGTCGCGACAAGGGACTGGAGATCACGTACCATGGCGTCGCGGGAATAGTCGCCGTCCATCGCCCAATCGGAGTCACCGTGGCCTCGCGCATCGAAGGTCACCGCATGGTAGCCCGCTGCGCCAAGCATGCGCGCCGTGGTGCGCCAGGCATGGCGCGTCTGTCCGACGCCGTGCAGCAGCACTACCAGTGGCCCACGGGAGTCGCCCCAGGCGTCACCGGCGAGCCGGATACCATCGCCTGCCGGCCAGCTATGCGTGGGCACCGGAGTCCCCGGCAGTCGCGTGTAAGGGTTCAAAATTGAAACTGTCATGGAGCATCGCGCGGTCCGAAGCGCGGAGAATTGTGACAAGAAACGGCGGCGTCGCAGGCCCAGCACCGTCCATCCGGCAACAAAAAAAAGTGCCCCGGCGCGCATTGCGGCGGGGCTGAATGCCGGCGCGCCGCACCGTGGCGCGCAGGAAGAATTGGCAGCGGTCAGCCTTTGGGCCGGCGGCGGTAGAGGAAGCTTGTTCGCATCTCCTGCGCGACCGTGCCATCCTGCTTGATGACTTCACGCCGGACAATCACCACGCCACGGTCCGGCTTGCTCGTCTCCTTCTTTTCGAGCACGCGAACGCGAGCGCGGATGGTGTCGCCATGCTTGACCGGCACCAGCATCCGCCACTGGTCGTTCTGAAGCAATGCGATCAGCGTGCCGTCGTTGATGCCGCTAGCGTACTGTAGGCCGGCCATCACGGCGTACACCAGCGGACCGTGGGCAATTGGCTCGCCGAATGAGGTCGTCTTGCAGTACTCGAAATTGGTATGGACTTCGTTGAAATCGCCCGAGAGGCATGCGAAGTTCACAATGTCGGTCAGCGTGATGGTACGTGCTGGGCTGATGAACTCCTGTCCGACTTCGAAATCTTCAAAGTACCTGCCGCGCGGCGTGGAAGCTATGGTCATGGCAAATCCTGTGGAATGGAGATGAGTCGAGGCCTCAGCCTCGGTCGTTGGCTAGGATAACGGTGCAATGCGAGGACAAGATGCCGCCCTCGTTGTGGACGAGCGCGACTTCGGCGCCATTCACCTGGCGCTGGCCCAGTCCTCCGCGCAACTGGCGCACGGCTTCGACAATGCCGAACAGTCCGCCGGCAGCACCGGCGTGCGCATGCGACAACATGCCGCCATGCGTATTGACAGGCAGCTTGCCGCCGATGGCGGCATGCCCCTCGGCGAAGAAGGCTCCCCCTTCCCCGGGCTCGACGAAGCCGAGTTCTTCCAGTTCCAGGATGGGCACGATCGTGAAGCAGTCGTAGAGCTGCGCTACATCGATATCGCCGGGGCCAAGGCCAGCCATTTCGTAGGCAATGCGTCCTGACTCTGTCGCACCGAATTCCGTCAGGCTGGGTGCGCACATCAGGTGCTCGTGCGTGTGATATTCGCCGATGCCCTGCAGGTAGACAGGCTTGCACTGAAGGTCCCGCGCACGCTCCGCCGAGGTGACGATGAACGCACCGCCGGCATCGGAAATCAGACAGCAGTCGAGCATGCCCAGCGGATCGGCAATGGGCTTTGCCGCGAGGACATCATCCAGCGCGACAGGCTTCTTCATATGCGCGTTCGGGTGCAGCAACGCATGCTTGCGCGTCTGAACGGCGACATGGGCAAGCTGCTCCCGCGTCGTGCCATATTTGTGCATGTGCCGCTGCGCGATCATGGCGTAGTAGCCCGGAATCGAGCCGCCGTAGGGCTGCTCGAAGTAGGGGTGCCCGACCGCCAGCAGCGTGCTGACCGTGGCATCGCGCGACTGTCCTGTCGCCCGGTTTTCGCCGGCACAGACAAGGATCGTCTCGGCCTGGCCGGCCGCGATGGCTTCGGCCGCGTGCTTGAGCATCACTGCCGGGCTGCCACCGCCGACCACCATCGAGGCGTTGTAGTGCGGCTTCAGGCCCAGGTATTCGCACAGCACCGAACCTAGCATGAAATAGGGCTCGGTGAACGAATAGGCCGTCAGCAGGCCGTCGATGTCGGACACCTTCAGTCCGGCATCATCGAGCGCGCGCCGGGCGGCCTGCGCATTCAGGCCCAAGCCCGACATATGGGGAACCCGCCCGATCTCGGATTCCCCGACGCCAACAATGGCGACCTTGTTCTTGAGAGATGCAACCTTCTTCATGTCATGCTCCGCTTTCGCTGATCCGCTCGAACTGCGGAATCAGTGCCCCATCGCCGCGATCTTCGAACGTGACCCTCACGGCGTCGCCCACTCCAACGGCAAGTGCATTCTCGCCGAGAATGTTCGCCATCATGCGAGGGCCCTCGTCCAGTTCGATCAGCGCGATCACATACGGCACGCGCGAAGCGAATGCCGGGTCCGAAGCGCGGCGGATCACGCTGAAGCTATGCACACGTCCGGTCCCCGCGGCATCTATCCATTCCAGGTCGTCCGACCAGCAGGACGGACAGAGGTACCGCGGCATGAAATGGAGCTCTCCGCATGCTTTGCATCTGCGGATCACCAGCCGCCGCTCGCGGGCGGCATCCCAATAGACTTGCGAATCGGCGTTGGCCACTGGCTTTGGCAATGCGGCTTGCACTGTCTGTCCTCCTTGTGCTGATTCAGTTGGTGGCGGCAGCCGTCTCGACGTAAGCGCGAGTGCGGATCATCCGCGTGGAGTCGTATGCCACGACCACCTCGCCACGCTGGTTCCTGACCTCGTGGGTCGTGGTGACCACGCCGCGGTCCGGCTTGCTCGTCAGGCGCTTTGATTTCAGCTGCACGTGAACGCTGATCGAGTCGCCTGCGAAGACCGGCTTCAGGAACTTCGGTGTCAGCTCCATCAGGAAGATGCCCCGGCGGCGGGTAAGCCCGGCCCTGAGTACCACGCCCTCCGCCAGGCACAGCACGTGCAGCCCCGGCGACATGCGCGCGCCGTATTCCCTGGACGACTCGACGTAGCCGCGATCGGTGAAGGTGGGCGTATGGAACTGGTGAAGCTCGACGAACCCGGCGATGCCTTCTTCCGCAACCGGTACTGCCGCGGACTCGTACCTCCAGTCCTCCGTGTAGTCCTCGAAATAGAGTCCTTCGTTCATCGTTCTCTCCAGGCTCAGTAGGAACGCGGCAGCCCCAGCACGTGCTGGCTGACGTAGTTCAGGACCATGTTTGGCGAGATCGGGGCAATCTGGAACACGCGCGTATCGCGGAAGCGGCGCTCGATGTGATACTCCCGCGCCAGGCCAAAACCACCATGCGTCTGCATGCAGACATTGGCCAACTCCCACGACGCATCGGACGCGAGCATCTTGGCAATGTTGGCTTCGCCGCCACAGGGCTCGCGGCGGTCGAATTTGTCGGCGGCCTTCCAGCGCAGGGCATCCGCCGCTTCAAGGTGTGCGTAGCCAAGCGCAATCGGAAACTGCACGCCCTGGTTTGCGCCGATAGGCTTGCCGAACAGGACGCGCTCCTTGGCATAGTTGACCGCCTTCTCCACGAACCAGCGGCCGTCGCCAATGGCCTCCGACGCGATGATGATGCGCTCGGCGTTCAGGCCGTCGAGCAGGTACTTGAAGCCCTTGCCCTCTTCGCCGATCAGCGAGGTTTCGGGCACGCGCATGTTGTCGTAGAACACTTCAAAGGTGTGATGGTTGAACATCACGTCGATCTTGCGGCTGGTGTACTGCTTCGGGTCGACCTGGCGCTTGTCGACCAGGAACGCCGAGATGCCCTGATGGGGCTTGGCCGGATCTTTCGGCGGGCTGGTGCGCGCGAAGACCATGAAGGCATCGGTGTAGTCGAAACGCGATGTCCAGAGCTTCTGGCCCTTGATCACCCACTCGTTGCCTTCGCGCCATGCCTTCGTTTGCAGCTTGGCGGTGTCGGTGCCCGCGTTCGGCTCGGTCAGGGAGAAGGACTGCAGGCGCACGCGGCCCGCGCACACTTCCTCCAGGATCCTGCGCTTCTGCTCGTCCGTGCCATGGCGCGCAAGAATCCCCATCATGAACATCTGGCCATGGATCATTGAACCCACGCCGCCAGAGCGATGCATTTCCTCCACGATGACGCACGCCTCGCGCAGGCCCAGACCCATGCCGCCGTACTCCTCCGGAATCATCACGGTGTGCAGCTTGGCATCCATCAAGGCCTTGATGTAGTCGTGCGGGAAAGCTTCTTCCTTGTCGAGCTTGCCGAAGTACTCGTCCCCGAAATTGCGGGTAACGGCCTGCGTGGCCTGGAGGACGTCGTCCAGCGTGACGCCGTGCGAGCTGTTCTGTTCGATGGAGTTCGGAATAGCGGACATGATTGGTTTCCTTGGTTTCACTGCAGCAAGCTGTCACGTCGGAGAATGTGATGGCATCCGGTCGGCGTCTCGTGCTGTGAGGTCAAGTTTCAGTTTCGGGGGACCAAAAGTCGAGTCGCTTTTTTTGGTGATATTGGTAAGTTTTGCTGACGCTGTTTTGGTCGAAAAATGGTTCTTCGGTGGGATTGCGCGGGGATGATTAGTACTTTTGGCAGCCGCTGCTGGCTCGCCGCCGTAGCGGGCGATCTACATTTACCCGATCGGCAAAAGTAGGCAAGAGCGCGTCGTCGCAGTCGACGAACGGCCTGATGAACTGACGGTACGGGGCATAAGCAGATTGCCAATCGCAGATCAGGATAGAAGCCACGGATGAACGAACCCGGATTACGAAGTGGCCTCTGCTCATCGCACCACCGGTGGGACGCCTTCGGCTGTGGTGCGCGGCGTTTGGCGGGAAACAAAAAGGGAACGGAGGCGAGCGCCGTCGCCGGCGCCAGCGACGTTGATGCCACCGGCTATCCGATTAGCCGGATGGCCCGGCGCCTACGGCTTACGCTTCAGGCGCTTCGCAAAGCCTGTCCGCCAATTGCGAGATGTCGGCCAGTCGGTCGACTGACCACAACATGTCCAGGGTCTGGCGGCCCCTCTGGCCGTCCCCCCAGGAACGGTAAAGCTCAAGGAACTTCGACTCGAGTTCCGCGTCGGTCAGCGGATTGGCAGCGCTTCCCTTGGGATCATCCTGCAGATGGCTGTACACCGCACCGTCCTTCATCCGGACTGTGACCCGGCTGCGTGAATGCGCGGGGAATGCCTGCGTCAGTTCGGCTGAGGCGCCAACGCGGACCCGGGCCATCAGACTGCGGATTGCCGCATCCTCCAACCGCTCGCGCTCATAGTCGGCAGACGTCAGCTTGCCATTCATCCAGGCCACGGCGACGGCATAGGGCAAGCTGTGATCCGCGGTTTCACGGTTCGTCGGCGCCCAGCGCGTTGGGTCGCTACCCATGGCGCGAAACGCGGCCTCGTAGGTTTCCACCTCGATCGCCTCGATGAAGGCGATCCCCTGAGTCTGCTGCCCAGCGAGCATGGCACGCACTGCGAGCGCGGCGTCGACCGCCGCCTGGCCGTGATAGCAGACCGGGTGAAATTTAAGATGGGTATCGACGATGCGCGGCATTGCGCCCGCCCCGGCCTTCCAGTCGAGTTCGCCCACAAGGTCGCGCAGGCCGCCTTTTCCCTCCACCACCGCGGTGGGTCCCGTGACTCCTTCGCGGGCCAGCAGCGCGGCGAACAGGCCGTTACGCGCGCCATTGGGTCCGGCACAGCCCTTCCAGTCGGACAGGTCGCCGGCACGGACGTTGTACAGCTGCACGCCGGATGACAGCGCCAGCGATATGGCCGCACCGGCCTGCTCGTAACCGAGGCCCAGCAGGCGCGCCGCGCCAGCGGCGGCGCCCGCCGCCGCGCACGTGGCCTGGTCGACAGCACGGGATGCCAGCGCGGTACTGTCGCAAAGGCTGCAGTACGTTTCATAGGCCACGATGATGGCCGTGACCAGGGCCTCGCCGCTCAGGCTGCAAGCCTCGGCCAGTGCGATCAGCCCGCCGATGATATCGCTCGGGTGCCCGTTGCTCCTGCCGAGGTGCGTATCGCTGTAATCCTGATAGCGCACCATCGTGCCATTGGCAAACGCGGCCATCTCGATCGACGTGGCCTGCCCGCTGCCCCAGATGCGTGCCGCTGGCGTTGCGGCATAGCGTGCGGCAAACGAGCGGATGCTGCCGCAAAACGGTTCCCGATACGCCGCGGCGGCACACGCCACGCTGTCGATGACGCGACGGCGTGCCTCATGGATGGCCCTTTCTGGAAAGTCATTGAAACCGGCCTCGGCGACATAGCGGGCAATACCGAGCGTCGTAGCGTCCATCTTCAGTCCAGTACACGCAGTACATCGGTCACATCGTCAAGCGCTTCGAGATGCCGCACCATCTCCTGGGCCTTGCGAATGCCCTCGCTTGACGGCGGCACCGCGGCAAGCTCCGCGCTGGACCGGAACTTGTCGTACAGATATTCCCAGGTCATGGGGCATTCGATGTCACCCGGGACGTTGTCGCCAACGCGCGACAGCGTTCGCCCCTCGCGCGTGATGATATCGAGCCTGCCCTTGGGCAACGTCGTCTTCCAGTCGAAGCTGTCGTCCACGACATGGACAACCTTCTGCGCGGTGGCCAGCACCTGCGGGTCCCGCAGTGCGTCCCCGAAGAAGTCGCCGACTTTCACCTGTCCTTTCGTCGCGGCCACGGCAACGCAGAACGGAATGCTGAATTTGGCATCGACGGATGTCGCCGGACGCCGGCGGCTCTCGTTCGGTTCGCACAACTGCTTTTGGAAATCGCCGACGTTGACACGGATCTGTTCGATGTCCCCGACCGTCAGCCGGTGCTCCTTCATCAGTTCCAGCGTCGCATGGATAAATCCGTGCGAGGCGCCGCAGGAAGGCCACGGCTTGTAGAGGAGGGAACCGCCGTCATAGCGTTCGCCGAGGTCTTTCAGCATGTTCGCCCGGTCATACTCCCCGTGAAAGTAGACGTTGAAGAAGCCCGCTTTGCCTTCAAACATGCTCTTGACGCCCGTTACGCCCTTCTCCGCCAGCAGCGCGGCGAGCACGGCGCCCTTCGTCGTGAAGCCTGCATACATCCCGCGCAGGTCGCTGCCGACACCATATGCCAGCTCCATCGTGCCGCAGCACTGCATGCCGGCAATACCGAACGTATCGACGATCTGCTCACGGCTCAGGCCAAGCACATGGGCCGCAGCTGCAGCCGCGGAATAGACACCGATTACCGTCGTCAGGTGCCAGTCCTGCCGGTTTGCCACGTTGCGCCGGATGCGCAGGAACATGTCCTGTCCCGCGGCGACCGCGGCAATCAGCTCTCGCCCCGAGACGCCACCGGCGCGTTCCGCCAGGGCAAACACGGCAGGCACGATGGAGCTGCTGGGGTGATGGCCCTCCGGGGCATGGTCGTCGAAGTCCAGGCAGTGCGCCAGCGCGCCGTTATGGAAAGCGGCCCACAGAGCCGGCGCGCGTCCGCCAAAGCCGAGCAGCGTGCTCTCTTCAGCCCCGCCCGCTTCGCGCACCAGGGCATTCACGCCCTTCACGGCCGGCTCCACACCAGTCGCTGCGAGGATGACACCCAGCGTATCGAGAATGCTCTTCTTTGCCCCTTCGACCGCCTCGGCAGGGAGATTGATGTACCGCGTATCGGCGACAAACGTGGCGAAATCGTGCGACAGGTCGACGGCTTGTGTCATGAGTGGTTGTCTCCGAATAGTGCGCCCGATAAGGGACGAGGGGGCGACCTTAGATTTTTCTTATTGTCAATGTGTGCTGCCAGCCATGTCGAGTCAGTTCTTCTGAGGGGAAGCGTAAGCAATCCTGACCATCGGAATCCAAGCTCGCGCTCGTAAGGGCCGCTTACGCTGACGTCGAAAAAAAGCGACTGGCCGTACGCTGGTGCCAGGCTGATACTCGACGCGTTTACAACTTTCCCATCTCACCATGGATATCGCAAATCTGCTCGCCTCAAATGCCGTCAGCCGCGAATACGACAAGCTGCGTGGCGAAACCATCGACGCGACCGTCGACGGCCTGATCGACAGCCTTGCCTGTGCGCTTGCCGGCCTGCACGCGCCAGGCCTGCCAGAAGCCCGTTCTGCCATGGCACGCTGGGGCGCGGGGGATTGCTCCGTCTGGGGCGGCTTCGGCCACGCAAGCGCGCCGGTTGCCGCATTTCTCAATGCAGTCAGCATGCATGCGCTGGACTATGACGATACCGATGACAAAGTGCCGTTGCACGCCAATGGCATGGTGCTCCCCGGGCTGATCGCCGATGTAGAGGAAAACCGTCCGGACTGCGACGGCCGCGAGTTCCTGACCGCGCTTGCAGTTGGCGTCGACGGCGCCATGCGCATCGGCCGCGCCGGTGGTCCGAAAGGTTCGCGCGGATGGAACTACAGCGTGATCAGCGGTTCCGTGGGGGCCGTTCTGGCCATGGCCCGCCTTCGGCGCTGGAATGCGGATACCACTGTCAATGCACTGGGCCACCAGCTCACGCAGACGGCCGGCAGTCTTCAGTCGATCATCGACGGCAGCCTGGCCAAACGCTTCCAGCCGGCGCAGATGGTCAAGAATGTCGTGATGTCAGTCGCGCTTGCCCAGGCCGGCATCGACGGCCCGCGCAACGTCTTCGAAGGCAAGGCCGGCTTCATCAATCTGTATCAGGACGGCAAGTTCGATCTCGACGCGGTCCGCGCCGGCATTGACCGGTGCGACCTGCCGGAGGACCTGAGCCTGAAGCCCTACCCGGCCTGTCGCTTCACGCATGCTCCGATCGACCTCGCCCTGCAGCTTCACGCGCAAGGCCTGCGCTCCAGCGATATCAGGCAGATTCGCATTCGCGTGAGCGGGCAGGCCGTGAACATGGTGGGACGCAAGTTCGACTGCCGCAGCGCCGGCGTGGTCGATGCACAGTTCAGCATTGCCTACACGGTCGCCGTCGGCCTGGAACGCGGCGCAGTTCGCATCGGCGACTTCACCGAAACAGCGATTCGCGACGAACGCATCGGCGCGTTCGCCGCAGAGCGCATTACCATCGAAGCCGATGACACCAACCCATTCCTGGGCATGGTGCCAGTAGCCTTCGACGTTGCACTGTCTAATGGCCCGCAACTGCACATCAAGGCCGATGATGTGTGCGGCAGTCCCAGCAAGCGCATGTCAGCCCTGCAATTGCGGGACAAAGTCATCGACTGTCTGGATTTCGGGCGCAGCGCTGTGAATGCCGACGACCTGATCGGGGCTGTGCACGGATTGCGGGACGGCCAGCCGTTTTCGTCGGTGCTGCGCCTGATCGCCTGATCTGGCTCTGTGCTTTGCGATGGCCCGATGCATCGGGCCATCGCAAAGCATGGTTGTCCGGTCGGCCCTTTCGGCGCAATCGGGACTGCACAGCCCATCTTCGTTTGACGCGGACTGCGTTCCAGCCCCAACCGGTGTTGCGAAGGCGCGCACAGTGATAGGACTGCGAAAGGAACATAATCGCCATCCCCGCAGGCGTCCGGATCCAGAAACGGGCCACTGCGCAGCCCGCCGAACCTGCGCCAACCACGACGTAGTCCAAGCATTCATTGATAGTCATGGTGCAGATCACATCCCGCCATTTGGCAGTACTGCACCCCTTGCGCTGCAGCGCGCGCGTGACAGCAGGGACTGCTACCCTGAAACCAGGCTTTCGTTCCTGGCGCTCTCCATCATGCTGAGACGCTTGTAGAGATACGAACGGGAAATGCCAAGCTGCTCTGCGACACGCGATTTGTTGCCACCCGCGCGCCGCATGGCTTCCATGATCATCTCGGACTCGACGCGCGCGGTAGCCTCGCGGATCTCATAACTGCCCGGCTTCGCTCTGGTCTGCGCACCGTCGCCCTGCGCGCCGTCGGCGCCCGGTTCGATGCATTCGATGCTTCCGAAGTCGCGAATGGACAGCACGGGACCGTCGCAGAAGATGGCTGCGCGGTCGATCGCATGCTGCAGCTGCCGGACATTGCCGGGCCAGGAACGCGTTTGCAGGAACCGGATGGTAGATGCGGAAATGGATTTCTTCGGGACGCCATGCCGGATCGAGAAGGCTTCAAGGAAGCTGTCGGCCAGTTCAGGGATGTCCTCGAGGCGCTCGCGCAGCGGCGGCAGACGGAGCGTGACCGCGCTGATGCGATAGAACAGATCCAGGCGGAAAGTCGCGTTCGCGATCATCGCACTGAAATCGCGATTGCTGGCGGAAATGAGCCGGAAATCCGAATGCAGGGCACGATCGCCACCAATACGCTCAAACCGGCCATCCTGAAGGATCCGCAGCAGCTTCACCTGCATGTCGACGGGCATGTCGCCAATCTCGTCCAGGAAAAGTGTGCCGCTGTCCGCCGCTTCGAATTTTCCCTTTCGGCCCTTGCGGTCCGCGCCGGTGAAGGCGCCGGGCTCGTAGCCGAACAGCTCGCTCTCGACCAGGTTCGGCGGCATCGCAGCGGCGTTCACCAGCACCAGAGGCTTATCGCTGCGCGGGCTCAGCATGTGGATGGCATGCGCGACCATCTCCTTGCCTGTCCCGCTTTCGCCGGTCAGCAGGACGGGCACGTCAAGTGGTGCGAGGCGCAGGATATCGTCTTTGAGGCGCCGCACGGCATCGCTGCTGCCCACAATCTGGTCCAGCCCGTAACTGCGGTTGCGGATGCCGGAAAGTTCCCGGCGGTAGAAGTCCAGTTCCTGCCTTACCTTGGTCAGCTCGACCGTGAGCCGTCGGATGGACTCCGGCCCTTTGAATATCACCTGCCCGACAGCCGCGACTACCCGCCTGTTCCGGTCGAGAATCGGGTACCGCGAGACGACGCGCGTGACGCCGTTCATTTCCTGCAGTTGAGCGACCTGCCCCTTGCCTGTGGAGACGACTTCGTGCAACCGTGTGTTTTCGATCACGGCACTTACATCCTTGCCGATCGCTTCCCCGTGCCGAAGGCCGAAGAAGCGCTCGTGGATGGGGCTCATGTATGTGATCCTGCTATCGCTGTCGACGACGACCATTGCCTTGTGCGGATCCGTGATGAGATGGCGAAGGATGTCCTCAGCAACATCCACGCCGGCGAGGAACTCGCTGAAGTCGTCCGCTTCCTGGGAATCAAAGATGAGAAAGCAGACGGCATCCCGTGTCGGGATGGCGGCGACCGTCATCGGGTGGTCCAGTTCCGTGAGGGCCGACAACCGCTTGACCGGTACCCGCCCACGGTTCTGCCAAAGCCTGCAGAGCACCTGGCTGATCAGCGAGTCCTGCCCCAGAGCGCTGGAAAACGTCGTTGTCCCATGCTCGTCCAGGACGAGAATTCCTTTCGGTTCACGTTTCATGTTCGTTCACCATGGTGGTCGCTCCATTACCGGCCCGTGAAAATCATTCCGGCCGGATCTTCGCGCCCTTGATCAGTTGCATGGTCCGCTTCTCTTCGGCCTGCAGGAACGCCTGGAATTGTTGAGGCGTGCGGACATCGGAGACTTCCTGGTCCAGCGCGGCGAGTCTGGTCTGCAGCGCCGGATCGGAGCGCGCGGCTTCGATGGCCTCAGCAAGCCTGGCCTGGACTGCCTTCGGAATCCCCGCCGGAGCCGCCATGCCGACAAAGATGCTATAGGTGGCTTCGGGATAGCCCAGTTCCTTGAACGTCGGAACATTGGGGAACTTTGCCGACCGGATGTCGGAAGAGATGGCAAGTGCGCGCATGGAGCCCGCCTGGATCGAGCCGTACAAGGACGTTGCAGTCCCCATCATGCAGCTCACCCGGCCGGCAATCAGGTCAGGCGCGATCGCCGCAACCCCCTTGTAGGGGACGTGCGTCAAGCTGATACCCGCACTCCTGGCAAAGAGTTCGACCGGCAGATGCGACGTGGTTCCCTGGCCACCGGAGCCGAACGTCAGCGTTCCGGGCTGCTGCTTAGCGGCCTTCACGAGGGCGTCCAGCGTCTTGTACTGAGATGCCCCGCCGACCACCAGCAGCGCCGGGGCACGTGCCATTTCCCCTAGCGCTACGAAGTCCTTGTTGAAGTCGTAGCCTGCGCCCTTCACCAGCCCGGGCATGGTCAGCACCGTATTGGCGAACGCAAGGAGCGTATAGCCGTCCGCTGCCGAGCGAGCGACATAGCGGGCACCCAGCATCGAACTGGCGCCGGGCATGTTCTCCACGACCACAGGCTGCTTGAGGTAGCGCGACATGCGGTCCGCGTACAGGCGGGTGGATGCGTCGAGCAGGGCGCCTGCAACGCTGCTAACGATAATCCTGATTGGCTTGGTGGGATAGGGTGAAGACTGCGCGACAGCTGCGGCGGACATGGCCGCCAGAGACATCCCACAGGCAGCTCTGCTGAATTGACGTCTGTTCATGAACCTTGTCTCCTGCTTATGGTTATATGAACCGCATGCTAGTTACCGTGGTCTTCTACGTCGAGTTCGATTTTCCCGGCCTGGCGGTAAGAGAAGCTAACCGCCTTTCAGGCGGGCCGGCTGCGGGGACAGCCGGGATAGCGCCGAGATCGATATCCCGAACTGGTCGTACACGGCGTTCTCGAGCCGGCATTGGTCGGGAAATCCGTAAGAGGCAGCGGACGCCTGCCGCGCCGAAGCCATGAGATCGAAGAGAAACCGCGACAGGCGCTGGGTCTTCACGACCTGGCGCAGGCTCGAACACTCCTGCAGCAGCTTGCGTGAAAGCGATCGCCCGTCCATCTTGCCAAGGCAGGCAGCGGCGGACGACAGTCCCCAGTCGAGTTGAGGCGAAGCGAACACGGCCAGCGACAGACCCGCTGTCGCCGGCCTGCGCTTCCACGAGTCGTCCGTTGACGGCCGACAGCGCTCGCGGCCTGGATCCACGCCGCACTCAGGCAGCATTGTCAAGGTGACCCTGGCTTGGCGCAGCAACGTCAGCGACACCTCTTCCAGCGCGGGAACGAGACGTGCCTCGCCGTGGCGGATTGTCCTGGTGAAGCCCCGCATCGAAAGCTCGCACGCGCCGCTCTCCACGTCGATGCGGACCGGAAGCGGGAACTGGAGATTGCGGATGGCCGTGGTCCCAAGCGCCGCGGCGCCCAGGGTTATGTGCGCCGGTATTCCATGTGCGGACATTCCATGGACAGACGCCTGGCACGCGCTTCCCGCACCGCCAGAGCGCCTGCAGGCAGCGTGCGGCAACGCCGCGCCGCGGCGAGGCATGACAGCGGGAGCGAGCATCCCGGGCCGGCTCAGGCTCACTGCCGGAGCAGGCTGACGGACTTTTTTTCTTCGTCCTTCAGAAATGCATTGAACTGCTGCGGCGTCCTGATACTGGAGACATCCATGCCGAGTTGCCGCAGGCGCGCGGTAAAGGCCGGATCCTTCTTCGCCGCATCAATGGCATCGGCCAGCGTCTTGCGCACGCCATCCGGGATCGAAGCGGGTGCGAAGACGCCGAAGAAGAGGTTATAGGTGGCGTCGGTATATCCGAGCTCCTTGAAGGTCGGCACATTGGGAAACGCCGGCGAGCGCGCTCCCGATGTAATCGCCAGGGCACGCATCTTCCCGCTCTTGATCAGTTCCTCGGTCGAGGTCGGGGGGCCCATCAGGAACTCGACACGTCCGGCCAGGACGTCGGGTACCGCGAGAGAAATGCCCTTGTACGCGATGCCATTGAAACTGACACCGGCGTCATGCGCGAACAGCTCCGCTGTCATATGCGACGTAGTCCCCCGCCCTACGTACGCATAGGTCACGACCCCAGGATCCTTCTTCGCCGCCGCGACAAGGTCCGCCAGCGTTTTCATCTTCGACGACGCGCTCACCACCAGCAAAGACGGCGAGCGTGCGAGTTCGCCGATGCCGGTGAAGTCCTTCATCTGATACCCGGCGTTCGTCTCGACATGCGGAAGCACCGCAATGCTGTTGGCGGCCACAAGCAGCGTATATCCGTCGGCGGCTTGCCTGGCCACGTAGCGCGACGCCAGCATGGTACCGGCGCCAGGCATGTTGTCGACCACGAACGGTTGCTTCAGGGCTTTCGAAAGGCTTTCGGCATAGAGCCGCGCCAGGATGTCCGTCATCCCGCCAGCAGAGGTGGAAACGACCATCCGGACAGGTCTGGCGGGAAAGGTCCCGTCCTGCGCCTGCGCCTGCGCTGGGACAAACGCGCACGCGAGCAGGCAGGCGGCAAGGGACTTCAAAAGATAGTGGCGGGGTTTCATGTATCTCCTCGTTATATGTCTTCCGGACGAGCGCAAGCGCCGCAGCAGGCTTCGAAGCGGGCTGTGCCCTTTCACGGGGCGCGTCTTGCGTCGATTCGGTGATGAGACGAAACGTCAGTACCGCACTGCAGGCGCGCTACCGGCTGCAAGCGCAGCGCGATGACCGAAAGTGTCGTCGCGACCGGGGCGGCGAGTCCAGTCGGCTTTAGTCCCTCGTGCGGTAAGCAATGCTTACGCCCGTGCCGCAAGGGGCTGGTTAGCTTGGCTTACCACCGGCCAGGCAAACGCGACTCGACACCTGGGGACAATGTTGCCACACTGTAAGCTGCACCGACGCTTTGGATTTCATTAACGCTGCGGAAAGCCGGGCGGGCGGGTACAGGATTCTCGACACACACATTCCAAGGCCATGGAACTCAGACATCTGCGCTATTTCGTCGCGGCAGCGGAAGAGGAGCATTTCGGTCGCGCCTCGGACCGCCTTTTCGTCACACGTCCTGCGGTTTCGCAAATCATCGCGGATCTGGAGGATGAACTCGGGATAGAGCTCTTCGAGCGGCAAGCGCACAAGGTCAGGCTGACTGCGGCAGGGCAAGCCCTGCTTCCCCGCCTGCAAAGCATGATGAATGACCTAAACCAGGCAATTACCCTGGCCAAGCAAGTGGGCGAAGGCAAAGTGGGCGGGCTCAGTATCGGCTACGGCTCGCTGACGCTGTATCACCCGCTCTTCCGTGCCGCGATCAAGCGATTCCTGGAGTATCACCCAAACGTCGCGCTCACACTGGTCGAGATGCCGACCTCGGATCAGGTCAAGGCGGTTCTGGACGGCAAGGTACAGGCCGGCTTCATGCACTTCGGCCCGGACGCGGGCGCCCGCAGGAAACAGCGGAGGGGCACCACTCATGCCGAGGGCGAGGCTTCACTGGAACGCTATGTGATCCAGACCGGAGGGCTTGGCGTGGTGGTACCCGCCGATCATCCTCTCGCAAAGCGTAGGTCCGTTTCGCTCGCCCAGCTCGCCGGCGAGCGCTTCGTCGTGGTTCCGAAGTCCAGCGTGAGCCCAGGCTACGGCCCGTTATTCGCGCTATGCCAGGAGGCAGGATTCGAGCCGCTGGTCGTGCAAGAGGTTCACTCCATCGCTTCACAGATGAACCTGATATCGGTCGGTGTCGGTATCGGCCTGACCGTGCTTGGAAAGGACTTCACGTATCCGTCTGGGTTGGTGGTGGTCAAGCTCACGGATGTGAACTACAGGACCAGCTTCCAGCTTTGCTGGCTCAAGGGGCGCACGGAGCCCGTCCTTCAGCAATTCATCGATGTCGTCAGCGAGCTTGCCGGCAATCGGGAGGCATTGGCGGAGGCGTCGGCGGGAGCGTAATAAAGCTAACAGGGCGGAAGCGCTGCCAGGGTTAGCGCAGCGCTCTCCAGAAACCTCTCGAGGCCCGGCGTAACGAGACCGGATTCCACACCAGCATGCCCCGCGCAGGCATGGGCAAACCGGCCAGCGGCACAAGGCGCACGCCGGCCAGGCGCATCCGGCGCAGCGTGTCGGGCACGATCGCCATGCCGCAGCCTTCCGATACCATCGACACGGTCGTCTTCCAGTTGCGCGTGTAGTGCACGATCCTTGGATGGATTCCCGCCTGGCTGAACAGCCCAATGACGGCATCATGGTTCGCCAGGTTCATCTGCCGCTCGAACATCACGAAGGGCTCTTCCGCGAGGTTGCGCCGATCTATCACGCGTTCCTCTGCCCGCGGATGGCCAACAGGAATGGCCGCCACCGGTGTGCCGTAGTGCATGTCTTCCGCGCGCACAGCTCAACGTCTTCGCGCAAGACAACGCTGCGCCCGGACCTGGGCACTCCATTGTCCTTTGTTGCCGGAAGCCCCTTGAACACGCTGGAGAATTTCCGGACGTCGCCGGTTCCTCCGCTGGCATGGCAATTGCACCCGGGAGGGCATGGTTAATGCAAGGTTGCCAGGGAAATGAAGACTGACAAGATGTCATTGCGGGGACTGCTCGCAAAGTGGGTTGGCTTCGACGCCGACACACCGGCCCGTGTGACACGTGTGCGTTCACCCAGCCAATGCACGGCCTGTGTACAGGTTGACGTGGCCCGTGCCTCTGGCGATTTGTCCCTGCTGTTCTTTCGCCACGCTGACGGCTCGTGGTCGGTGTTTCCCCCATCCGCGGCCAGATTTTGACGCAAGGCCGATAGCTCGCGCTTGCATAAATTCAGTCCCGGCCACCCGAGCGCGCCTCGGCGTCTTTCCACGAAATCCGCGAAACAGACAGCGTCCCCGAATGGTCGCTCAATCGCCGTCATACCTTGGGCCTAACCGGCAAGGCGGCAGAATAGCCAGGGGCAACGGGTCTTACGTCGGCGCCGCGAAAGCGGGCTTGGCACCCGCACCGCTTCTGCATTGGAAGCAGTCCCCTGGCCACGCGTCTCGCGCGGCGTAAGCGCGGGACGCGGGCAACAACACAATGACAATCAATGCCGGCGTTATCGGCGCGCATCCTCCGGTTGCACGCCGGCATAACCTTCGACCACCACAACGTCCCCGGTCGAACCTGTCTTGAGCAAGTCCGCGGCGATCTGATACTCCGGTGACCGGTAGCAGGCCAACGCAGTTTCGTAGTCGTCGAACTCTATCACCACCAGGCGCGACCGAAAGCTGCCTTCCACCACGTCTGCATTGCCACCCCGGATCAGATAGCGCCCGCCATACTTGCGATAGGCGATCTGGTTGGCCTCGCTGTAGGCTGCGAATTTCTCCGGGTCGGTGATCTCTACCTGGCCGATCCAATATCCCTTGGGCATGTGACTCCTGTCTGCGGTTAGATGTTGATGGCGATTACGGGATCAAAACGCTGGACCCCGTCGTCTTCCTGCTTTCCAGGGCGCGGTGCACCTGCACGGCGTCCGCCAGCGCATAGCGTCCGCCGATATTCGCCTTCACCGCACCGCTTTGCATCATGGAGAAGAGGTCGGCGGCCATGTCATCGAGATCTGCGCGGTGAGCGGCATAGTGGAACAACTGCGGCCGCGTGAAGAAAAGCGAGCCCCGCCTGGTGAATTCAAAGGCCTCGATCGGGGGCAGCGGCCCGGATGCATTGCCAAAGCTGACAAATGTGCCCAGCGGGGCCAGGCAGTCGAGCGAGCCGACATAAGTGTCCTTGCCGACGGAGTCATACACCACAGGCACCCCCGCCCCGCCAGTGATCTCGCGCACTCGCTGCACGAAGTCCTCGCGGGAATAGACGATGGGAAAGTCGCAGCCGTTCGCCCGCGCGAGTCCCGCTTTCTCATCGGAGCTGACCGTGCCAATGACCCTCGCGCCAAGGGCCCTGGCCCACTGGCAGACCAGCAACCCCACCCCTCCCGCTGCAGCGTGGACCAGGATGGTGTCGCCAGCCTTCACCCGATAGGCCCGGCGCAGCAGGTATTGCGTAGTCAGGCCCTGCAGGGTGATCGCGGCGGCCTCCTCGAAATCCACCCCCTCCGGAATATGGATCAACTCCCCCTCCGGCACCGACCGGTCGAGGGCGTATGAGCCTGGCACACTGCCGGCATACGCCACGCGGTCGCCTATCCGGAAGCTGGTGACGCCATCCCCGACGGCAGTGACCACGCCCGCTGCCTCCATGCCTATCCCGCCAGGCAGCGGCATCGCATACAAGCCCGAACGGAAATAGACGTCGATGAAGTTGACCCCCACTGCGTGATGCCGGACCTGGACCTCGCCGGCACGGGGTCCGGCAAGCTCCACTTCTGCCCACTGCATCACTTCCGGTCCCCCGGTCTCATGGATTCTGATTGCGCTGGTCTTACTCATGCCGCCGACTCCTCATACCCTTCGACCACGACAATGTCTCCTTGCGAGAAGGGTTGGCGCAGGGACATCGCTGCCCGATATTCGGGCGACCGATAGCAGGCCAAGGCGGTCTGGTAGTCTTTGAACTCGATCACCACCACCCGCGAACGCAGCGATCCCTCCACCACCTCCTTCTCACCGTTGCGGATGATGAAGTGTCCGCCGAATTGCTCGAACACGGCCTTGTTGGCAGCGATATAGCTCTTGTAGCCATCGACATCGCTGACGTCGACCAACGCGATCCAGTAACCTTTACGCATGACCGTTGCTCCTTACCGGCCTGCCTGCACGGGCTCGGCCGCCCGGCCGGCACGCGGGCATTGCGTGACAAGTTCGCCCAGCCTAGCGATACCCACCTCGATGTGCTCTGGTGGCACCGTGACAAAGGCGAGCCGCAGGGTATTGCTGCGCGGCGTGATGGCATAGAACGGTGCGCCAGGAACGAAGGCCACGTTGCTGGCGACCGCTGCTTCGAGCAAGGTCATGGCGTCGATGTCTTCCGGCAACTCGACCCAGATAAACATCCCCCCTTCCGGCCGGCTCCACCGTACCCCTTCCGGCATGTATCGCGTCAGAGCATCCAGCATGGCCGCGCAGTGCTTGCCATATAGATCGCAGACCGATGCGATATGGCTGTCGAGCATGCCGGTCCTGAGCACTTCGTAGGCCACTCGCTGCGTGAAGCTGGGCGTGTGCAGGTCGGAAGCCTGCTTTGCCTGCACCAGCTTCGCGTGGATCGCAGGGGGAGCCAGCATGTAGCCCAGTCGCAGGCCTGGCGCCAGGATCTTGGAGAACGACCCCATGTAGATCACGCCGTCCGGGTTCAGCGAATGCAGGGACGGCAATGGCGCACCCCGGTAGCGCAGCTCACCATAAGGATTGTCTTCGACCAGCAGGACCCCCAGCGCCCTGGCCCGCGCCGCCAGTGCCTCGCGGCGCTCCAGCGGCAGCCTGCGCCCGGTCGGATTCTGGAAGTTCGGGATTGTGTACAGGAACCTGGCGCCCCCCGCGAGCGCTTCGGTCAGTGCTTCCGGCTGCAGGCCCTGGTCGTCAGTCGGGACTTCGGTGTAGCTCGGCTCGGAAAGCGAGAACGCCTGCAAGGCACCGAGGTAAGTCGGCGCTTCCACCAGCACCTTGCTGCCAGGATCGATGAAGACCTTGGCGAGCAGATCCAGTGCCTGCTGCGAGCCCGTGGTGATCAGCACATTGGCCACGTCCACGCCGTGCTTCTCTGCCACCCACTGGCGCAGCGGCTGCAAACCCTCGGTGGGTGCGTACTGCAGCGACGCCGTAGGGGCATCGGCGAACAGGCGCTCGCTGGCGGCCTGCAGCGCCGCAACGGGGAAAGTCTGGGCGGAGGGAAGACCGCCTGCAAACGAGATGATTTCCGGCTTCTCCGTGAGTTTCAGAACTTCGCGGATGACCGAACTGGTCAGTGCCTGCGCCCGGCGTGAGAATTGGAAGTGGTGGCTTTTCATGTCAATAGTCTCTGTTGGATGCCCTGCCCTGTTTGCGTGGCCGCGCGCTTCACGCCGCGTTGACGTGGCCGCGTGACTGCCCGTCACTGTCGCTGTCACTGCCGGCCCCGTCCGCCTGCCCTCCCAGCGCCGCCAGCGCTGCGGCGCGCCGTGCGGCATGGGCTGCCATGGCGCGCCCCTTGACCGGGCCGAAGCCGCGAATCTCCATCGGCAGCGCCGCAAACTCGACCGCCTGCTGGAGCGTTTCCGGCGTGAGCCGCCAGCAAGCCTTGCGGATATCGTGGAAATACTCCGCGATGAGGCGTCGCTCCGCGCGCCGTTCGGCGGTGTAGCCGAAAACGTCCAGCGAGGTGCCGCGCAAGCCCCGCATGGCAGATACCGCCTTGAGCACGGGGAACACCCACGGGCCGAACTTGCGCTTGCGCGGCCGTCCGGTATTTGGATCGGTGCGGGACAGCAGCGGCGGCGCCAGCCAAATTGAGACCTTGTCCGCCTGCGAGAACTGGTGTTGCAACGATTCGCGGAATGCCGGCGCCGTGTACAGGCGGGCCACCTCGTATTCGTCCTTGTACGCCATCAGCTTGTAGGCACTTCGGGCCACCGCGGCGGCCAGCGCCTCGCTACCAGGCTTGGCTTGGTTTTCGGCCGCTTTCACCAGCGCAATCAGGTCGAGATACTTCTTCGCATAGCCATTGCCCTGGTACTCGACAAGCTGGCGTCGATGCAGGTCGATCAGCGCGTCCAGCGATGCCGCCGCCGGCTCCAGTGCCATCCCAGGCTGCGCGATACCATCCAATGCCTCCGGGCTGACAGCGGCAATGCGCCCCCAGTTGAACGCCGACTTGTTCATCTCGACGGCCGCGCCATTGCGCTCGATCGCTTGCTCGATCGCTGCGCGGCTCAACGGGACCAGCCCCTGCTGCCACGCGTAGCCGAGCATCAGCGTATGCGTGGGCAAGGTATCGCCGAAGATGCGTTGCGCGAGCGCGCCGACATCGAGCGCGTGGAACAATTCGCCCTTGCACCGGCTGCGAATCCGGTCATGCATCAGTCGCACCGGCAATACGGCATCGCGGTCGCGGATCACATCCGGGGTGGGCGTTTGGGCGAGGTTGAGGACGGCGGCAGTGCGTCCCGGCGCCAGCCGGGTCAGCGAGTCGACCGCGGCGGAGACCACCAGGTCGGCCCCAAGCAACAGGTCAGCCTTTCCTTCGCCGATGCGCGAGGCCGGAATCTGGAAGTCGGCCATGGCGATACGCACCTGGCTGACCACGGCGCCGTTCTTCTGCGCCATGCCGGTGAAATCCAGCACCGTCGCCGCCAGGTCATCGGCACCGGCCGCCGCGCCAAGCAACGCACCTATCGTCAGGACGCCGGTACCGCCGATGCCGGTGATATAGATGTTGAACGGCTCCTCCAGCGCCGGCAGTGCCGGCGCTGGCAGGGCTGCCACGAGCTCCGCCTCCCGGCTTGCCAGCGCGCGCCTGTCCGGCTTTTGCAGCGCCACGCCCTCGACTTCAACGAAACTGGGGCAGAAACCCCTGACGCAGGAAAAATCCTTGTTGCAGGCGCTCTGGTTGATGGTGCGCTTGCGCCCGAGCGCGGTCTCGAGCGGCTCGATGGAGATGCAGTTCGACTGCACCGAGCAGTCCCCACATCCCTCGCACACCTGGTGATGGATAAACAGGCGGCGATCCGGGTCCGGCACCTCATTGCGCTTTCGACGTCTGCGCTTCTCCGCCGCGCAGGTCTGCTCGTACACGATCGCAGTGACCCCCTCTATCTCCCTGAGCTGGCGCTGCACCGTATCGAGCTGGTCGCGATGGAAGACGTCCACGCCTGGTGCCAGCGCCTTCTCGCCCTGCCATCGCGAGGGATCATCGCTCACCAGCGCAATCCGTCCCACACCCTCCGCGTGCAGTTGCCGCGTGATGCGGGCGGGATCGTTCACCCCCTCCGCGGGCTGGCCGCCGGTCATCGCGACAGCGTCGTTGTAGAGGACCTTGTAGGTGATATTGGTCTTCGCGGCAATGGCGGCGCGAATGGCAAGCAGGCCGGAGTGCTGGTAGGTGCCATCGCCGAGGTTCTGGAACACATGCGCCGTCCTGGAGAACGGTGCCGCGCCGATCCACTGTGCGCCTTCACCTCCCATATGGCTCATCACCGTGGTCTTCAGTTCCGGCTGGGAGATCGCCATCACGTGGCAACCGATCCCGCCGCTGCTGATCGAGCCATCGGGCGTGCGCGTGGACGTGTTGTGGGGGCAACCGGAGCAGAAGTAAGGCCGGCGGATGGGGATGACCGCTGCAGACGGCTTCTTCGCGGCGGCGTCGAGCACGGCAAGGCGTTCCGGCAACCAGGCCGCGTCGATGCCGTTGGCCAGTACCCGCGCCACCAGCACACCGGCTACGCGGTGCGCGCTCAGCTCCGAGATTTCGGGCAGCAGGACCGCCCCATCCGCGTCAGTCTTGCCGGTCACAAGGGGGCACTGCGACGCCGGCCGGTGGAACAGCGCCTGCTTGAGCTGGGCCTCGACATTGGCGCGCTTCTCCTCCACCACGAGCACTTCCTGATGCCCTGCCGCGAATGCACAGGCGCCGTCGGTTTCCAGCGGCCAGCTCATCGCCACCTTGTAGACGGAGATGCCCATGGCGCGCAGGTCGGCATCGCTCAGGCCCAGATCGCGGCACGCCTGCATCAGGTCCTGGTGCGCCTTGCCGACGGTGATGATCCCAAGCCGCCTGTCGGGTGCCTCGACCACCACGCGGTCGAGCCGGTTGGCCCTTGCCCATGCGCGTGCGGCGGGAAGACGCTCTTCGATGAGGCGCCGCTCCAGTTCCGCGCGCTGGGCCGGCCAGGCCACGCCCGGGTCCCAGTTGAGCCCGTGGGCTGGCACGGCGAAGTCCGTCGGGTCAACATAGGCCGGCCAGCCGCCGAGGTCGACCGTGGCAGCGGTCTCAACGACCTCCGCGATTGTCTTGAGCGACACCCATAGCCCGGTGTAACGCGACATCGCTATCCCGGCCAGGCCAAGCTCGATGACCTCACGCACGTTGCCCGGCTGTAGAACCGGAATCGATGCCGAATGGAAGATGCCGTCGGTCTGGTGCGGAAAGGTGGACGACTGCGCGGCGTGGTCGTCACCGGAAACGGCAAGCACGCCGCCCAGTTTCGATGTGCCGAGCATATTGGCGCAGCGAAACACGTCACCCGTCCGGTCTACCCCCGGCCCTTTGCCATACCAGATGCCGAAGACACCGTCAGTCTTGGTGTCACCGAACGCCCGGTGCATCTGTGCGCCCCAAAGCGCCGTTGCCGCGAGGTCCTCATTGAGGCCGGGCTGAAACACCACGTCATGCGCAGCGAGTTGCATTGACGCTTTCCATAGCTGCTGGTCGTATGCGCCCAATGGCGACCCGCGATAGCCTGACACCAGCCCGGCGGTATGGAGGCCACGCACACGATCGAGCTCGCGCTGTATCATCGGCAGGCGAACCAGTGCCTGAATGCCTGTCAGGAACGTTCGCTGCTCGGCTGCTGCCGAACCCGATGCACTGGGTAACGTCGCTTGAGTAACCACGCGGACCTCCGGGGGGATTTCATCTTGAAAATGGATGAGTTAGTTTAGATTTCGGCCCCGACCGATCTGCACCAAAGTGAAGTACGTTTTGCTCGTTTTGTAGTACGTTTGAACTATCGAAAAGCTGGCACGCAGATCATATGAACTATGTCCACAATCTCGACAAAATCGACCTGCAGATCCTGCGAGAACTTGCGCGTGAAGGACGGCTGAGCTGGCGTGAATTGTCGGAACGGATCGGGCTGTCACTGACACCTACGCTCAAACGCGTACACAGGCTTGAAGAGCAGGGATATATCCGCGGCTATGTGGCGCAGCTAGACGAAGCCAAGCTGGTCGGCGGCCTCAACGTGTTTGTGGCGGTGACGCTTGAGAATCAGTCGGAAACTGCGATCGCCCGGTTCGAGAAAGAAATTGTGGTCGCCCCGGAGGTCATGAGCTGCTTCACGATGACCGGCGACGCGGACTTTATCCTGCGCGTGGTTGTGCCTGACATGGGCGCGTATCAAATCTTCCTGACTAGGACGCTGACGCGCATCCGGGGCGTCGAGCATATCCGGTCCAGCTTTGCGCTCAAGACCGTGCTGAACCGTACGTCCCCGATGCTCTAGCGTGGGATGAAGGAAAGCGTAGCTTCGCGCATCTCGAATCAGGCGCCAATGTTGCTTCCGTATCTTCGCCCAAGCATTGATCGAACAGCACGACATCGACCTCGTCGACCGGCCCCAATATTCGCTTGGCTATCTCCCTTGGCCCTCGCCCGATCTGCTATTGGGACGCTGGTGGAGAGATCAAGCCGTTTCACCATACTCGTACACCTGCCTCGGGAGAAAGGCTATGGGTCGACTACCCGGACGAAGAATAGCCCCGCACTGGCTGGCTATGGATGCCGTCGAGCCGGTGGCGACTGGGCTGCAGCACGTCAATACGGCACCAAGTGGTACGGCAACCATCTCGGACCATTCAAGACTCCCGCGAAGGAGACAGACCCGGGTCACATGCCCCCTAACTTCTACTATGACCAGCAGGCGTTTATCGCGCAGCGCCAGCAAGGCAAGGCATGGACATGGTCTGGCGCACGCCCCCACGACATCTGCGGCTTTGCATCGGCACCCCGATGAATCTGGTCATGGTCCTGGCGGTATATGCCACCCTTTCCAAGGCGCTAGGGCTACCGTTGCGCCACCCGGGATCGGAGGGCAACGCGCGCGCACTGTACAACGTGACCGACAGTGGGTTGCTGGCACGCGCCTGCTTGTGGATGGCGACCGATCCGGCAGCCGCCAACGAGCCGTTCAACGTTACGAATGGCGACATCTTCCGCTGGCACGACTTGTGGCCGGCCATCGCGCGGTACTTCGACATGGAGACAGCTCCGGCCCAGGAAATCGATCTGGTGCAGATGATGGCCGACAAGGGGCCGCTGTGGGAGCAGCTGGTCAGGGAGCATAATCTCCGGCCGATCCCGTACGAGCAACTGGTGGGCTGGAAGTACGGAAACTTCGTCTTCACCCCGGAGTTCGACGTGATCTCGTCCACGACCAAGGCCCGCCAGCACGGCTTTAGCGAGGTCGTAGACTCGGAGGGCATGTTCCTGCGCCAGTTCGACGAACTGCGCGCGAACCGGATCATTCCCTAGGACCGGCAGCGGGTTGCGCCGCCGGCTCGCGCCTCCGGTTAGCGCGGCGCCGGCACCTCGCTTTTCTCTTCCTCGATCATGCTCAGGCGCTTGTAGAGGTATGAGCGCGAGATCCCCAGCTCTTCGGCAACACGCTTCTTGTTGCCGCCTGTACGCCGCATTGCCTCGATGATCAGCTCCGATTCCAGCCGCTCCTTCGCTTCACGGATGTCGGGCTGTCGAGGCTTCTCCGCGCCGGCAGCCGGGGCGCCGCTCTGGCGCCACGCCAGCGCCTGCTCCGCGCCTTCCATGCTGCCGAAGTCGGCGACCGCCAACACCGGGCCGTCGCAGAAGATTGCTGCGCGCTCGATTGCATGCTGCAACTGCCGGATATTGCCCGGCCAGGCGCGCGACTGGAGAAAGCGGATCGCGGATTCAGCAATCGACTTCTTCGGCGCGCCGTGCCGGATCGCAAAGGCCTCCAGAAAGGTATCGGCCAATTCCGGGATGTCCTCAAGGCGGTCGCGCAATGCCGGCAGCCGCAGCGTCACCGCGCTGATGCGATAGAACAGGTCCAGCCGGAAGCTGGAGTTGGCGATCATCGCCTTGAAGTCCCGATTGCTGGCCGATATCAGGCGGAAATCCGAATGCCGGGCGCGATCGCCCCCGACACGCTCGAACTGCCCATCCTGCAGCACACGCAGCAGCTTGACCTGCATGTCGATCGGCATGTCGCCGATTTCGTCGAGAAACAGCGTGCCGGTATCCGCAGCTTCGAACTTGCCCTTGCGGCCTTTGCGGTCCGCGCCCGTGAAGGCGCCGGGCTCATAGCCAAACAGTTCGCTCTCGACCAGGTTAGGCGGCATCGCCGCCGAGTTCACCAGCACCAAAGGCTTGTCGCTGCGTGGGCTCAGCATATGGATCGCGTGTGCCACCATTTCCTTGCCAGTCCCGCTCTCGCCCGCCAGCAACACCGGTACATCCAATGGCGCCACGCGCAGGATGTCCTCTTTCAGCCGCCGCACGGCATCGCTGCTACCCACGATCTGATCCAGGCCATAGCTTCGGTTGCGAATGCCGGACAACTCCCTGCGATAGAAATCGAGTTCCTGCTTGACCTTTGCAAGCTCGCCGGTGAGTTCGCGGATGGCCTCCGGCCCCTTGAACATTACCTGCCCGATGGCTGCGACGACACGCTTGTTTCGGTCGAAGATCGGCAGCCGAGACACCACGCGGGTCACGCCATTCATCTCCTGCAGCTGCGCCACCTGCCCCTTGCCGGTCGCCACCACCTCCTGCAGCTTCGTGTTCTCGATCACCGATGTCACGTGCCGACCGATCGCCTCGCCATGCTTGAGGCCGAAGAACTTCTCGTGCACCGGGCTCATGTACGTGATGCGCGCCGATGTATCAACCACCACCATGGCCTTGTAGGGATCGGTAATGAAATGCCTGAGGATGTCCGGTGCTGCCTCCACGCTCGCCAGGAATTCGCTCAGTTCGTCGCCCTCCTGCACGGCGAAGATCAGGAAGCACACCGAGTCGCGTGTCGGGATGGCCGCGACCGTCAGCGGGCGTTCCAGATCGGCCATGGCCGACAGCCTTTTGAGGGGCACGCGGTCGCGGTTCTTCCATACCCCGCCCAGCGACCTGGCAACCAGCGAATCCCTGCCGAGCCCGCTGGCGAATGTGGTGTTGCCCTCGGCATCGAGTACGAGGACTCCCTCTGATTCACGTTTCATGTCTCCACCACGCTTGGTCTGTTGTATGGAACGTTGTGTCTTCGGCGACTACACAATTGCCTTCTCGATGATCGGCAAGAACACTGCGAAGACAGTTTCATTCTAAGCAGTTTTCTGCAGCTCGTCGGCCTTCCGATCCGCTGCAAGGCCGCAAAGGCAGGCAGCGCCTATGTCTCCAGATAATTCCCCCGCTTCCCCGCAAGTTTCGCGCCAGGGCGTTGGCACATCCTTTGCAGTATGTCCGTCACTTGCGTAGAACCGACCCGAAATGGACACCCTGAAGACACTTCCGTTCCAGACACCCGGCGCAGGCCTTTCCTGCCTGCGGGGTATTCGCGTGCTTGACTTCACCACCTCGGTGGCGGGCCCCTACGGCACGCTTTTGCTTGCCGATCTTGGTGCGGAGGTGCTCAAGGTGGAAAAGCGCCATGGCGGCGACGACACGCGCAGTTGGGGGCCGCCGTTCCTGGACGGTGAGTCGCTATGGTTCCTGAGCATGAACCGCAACAAGCAGAGCATGACCATCGACCTCACACGCCCGGAGGGCCAGCGGGTGGCGCATGAACTGGTGCGCAACGCCGACGTCGTTGTCCTCAACAGCGCGCAGCGTGTGCAGGAAAAGCTCGGCCTCGACTATGCGACGCTCAAGGCCATGAACGGCAGGCTGATCCATGTATCCGTAACCGGGTTCGGGCTCGAGGGCGATCGCGCCGACCTGCCCTGCTACGACCTGATCGCCGAGGGCTACTCCGGGGTCATGCATCTGACCGGCGAGGCGGATGGGCCGCCCCAGAAGGTTGGCACCCCGGCCGCCGACCTGCTGTCCGGCCAGGACATCGCCATGGCCACGCTGGCCGCGCTGTTCGAACGGGAACGCACGGGGGCCGGAAAGCAGATCGATGTGTCGATGGTGGCAACGATGGCGCGGTTCATGGCGCCGCGGATCGTGCCCTATCTGGGCTCAGGCGAGGCGCCGAACCGCTCGGGGGGTACCGATTCCGTGATTGCCATCTATCAGGTCTTCGATACCGCGGATTTCCCCATCACGCTGGGACTCGGAAACGACGCCATCTGGCAGCGCTTCTGGGCGGCGGTCGGGCAGCCAGACTACGCGCGGCAAGTGGGATTCGAGACCAACGCGCGCCGCCGCGAAGCGCGCCAGGCAATCGTGCAGACCATTGCCAAACTCCTTGAGACGGAACCACGCCAGCACTGGCTCGCGCTGTTTGCCAGGCACCGCATCCCGTCCGGACCCATCAACAGCATCGATCAACTGGCCGACGACATCCCGCTGCGCGAGAGCGGCATGTTCTTCGCCACCCAGGGCGTTGCCGGCCTGGTGCCGCAGGTTGGCCTGGGCATTCGCTTCGACGGTGCCAGTGCCGTGCTCCGCAACCCGCCGCCAGCGCTGGGCGAGGACACGGAGCGCATTCTCAGGGAAGAACTTTCCATGTCCGCGACGTGCATCGCGGGCCTCATCGACTCAGAAATCGTCTAAACAGGAGACACGATGTCCTATACCGAAATTCTCTACAAGGAAGACGGCCCCATCGGCACGATCACGCTGAACCGTCCCCATGACGGCAACATGTTCACCGAAACCATGTGCCATGAGATCCGTGACTGCATCAACGCGATCCGCCGCGAAACCCGCACCCGCGTCATCGTGATCACCGGTGCGGGCGACAAGTTCTTCTGCACCGGCGGACGCAAGGACGGGATGCAGGACACCACGCTCTACGCCGGCGTGCTGCCGACGCTGGAGATGTACGAGAGCATCGACCGTCTGCAAAAGCCCGTCATCGCCTCGGTGAACGGCTTTGCCGTCGGCGGCGGCAACGTGCTGCAGGTGGTGTGCGACCTCACCATTGCCAAGGAGTCGGCCATCTTCCGCCAGGTTGGTCCGATGGTCGGCAGCTTCGATGCAGGCTATGGCACCTGGTACCTGGAAGACCTGGTGGGGAAGAAGCGCGCCAAGGATATCTGGTACCGCAATCCCAAGATCACGGCACGCGAGGCGCTGGAGATCGGCCTGATCAATCGCGTGGTCCCGGATGAGCAGCTGGCCGAGGCCACGCGCGAGTATGCGCTGGAGGTGGCCGAGCGCGGCGCGTTTGCGCTCGCCTCGCTGAAGAGCGCCTTCAACGCGCGCCATGGCGGTGTCAGCGGGCTGTCCCGCATGGCGCACGACCTGCTGCTGCGCGGCTATCTCGATACCAGCGAACACGACGAGCTGGCTGCGGCGTTTGCCGAACGCCGCAAGCCCGATGCTTCCAAATTTGGCCATTGATGCCCGGGTGAAGATCATGCAAAACATCCTGACGCTGCACAATCCGCAGAACGCGCGGGACTACTACCTGTCGGGAATCTGGCAGCAGGAGACGCTCTACACGCTGGCCCGGCGCCATTCACGGGAACGGCCCACGTCGGCCGCCCTGCGCGACGCCGATGTCCGGCTGACCTGGCGCGAAGTGGTCGACTGGGTCGACAGCGTAGCGGAGGCGCTCCACAGGCAGGGCCTGAAGCCGGGCGACCGCGTCGGCATATGGCTGCCCAACGTGGTTCAGGCGACCATCGTGTTCCTCGCCTGCTCTCGCAATGGCTACGTCTGCTGCCCCTCGCTGCACCAGAACTACACCGTCGACGAGATCTGCACGCTGCTTAACCGCATCCAGTGCCGCGCGCTGTTCGCGATGCCCGGCTACGGCGCCGATTCGGATCGCAACTCGATCTTCGGGCGTGCCGCCGACATTCCGACGCTCGCCGCCATGTTTGCCATGCCCGGCCAGGCCAGTGGCGACCTGACCCTGCCCGCCGACGCTCATCCGTTTCCCGATCGCCTGCCGCCGGCGGCATTGTCGACACCGGACCTGAACCCGGACAAGATCGTCTACCTGGCCTTTACGTCCGGCACCACCGGCCTGCCCAAGGGCGTGATGCACAGCGACAACACGCTGCTGGCCAACGGGCGCGCACTGGTCGACGATTGGGGACATTCGGCCGATACCACGGTGCTGACGCTGAGCCCGATGAGCCACCACATTGCCACCGTGGCCCTGGAACAGGTGCTGGTGGCGGGCGCGGAGCTGGTCATGACCAACCTGCGTGCCGGCAAGCACGCCCTGGAGTGGATCATGGAAACCGGCGCCACCTATGTGATGGGGGTGCCGACCCACGCCATGGACATCCTGCAGGCCGTGCGCGACCGCAACCTGACCTCGCTTAGCGAAGTCCGTACGTTCTACATGGCGGGCTCGGCGATCCCGCGTGATGTGGCGCAGAAGTTCCTGACGCTCGGCGTCACGCCGCAGAACGTCTACGGCATGACCGAGAACGGTTCGCATAACTACACCATTCCCACCGATACCGCGGACACCATTGTGTCGACCTGCGGCCGCGCGTGCCGCGGATATGAAGTCCGCCTGTGGAAGCAGGACAACTGGGACGTCGAGGCGGAAGTGGGCGAAATCGGGGAGATCGGCGGGCGCGGTGGCTTGCTGATGCTGGGCTACTTCAGCAACCAGGTCGCCACGGAAACGTCGTTCAACATCCATGGCTGGTTCATGAGCGGCGACCTCGGGATCATCGACGAGAACGGCTGTATCGTGATCGTGGGGCGCAAGAAGGACCTGATCATCCGCGGCGGCCACAACATTCACCCGGCCCATATCGAAGAACTGGCCATGCGCCATCCCCTGGTCGAGCGCGCAGCCGCCTATCCCGTGCAGGACGAGCGACTCGGCGAGAAGGTCTGCCTGTCGGTCGTGATCCGCGCGGGCCAGGCCCTGGAGCCGGCCGACATGCTGGCGTACCTGGCCAGCTGCGGCCTGTCCAAGTACGACATGCCGGAGTACTTTCTTGGGCTGGACCAGTTCCCGCTGACGGCAAGCGGCAAGATCCTGAAGCGCGACCTGGTCGAGATGACCATGCGCGGCGAACTGAAGCCGGTGCCGGTCCGCTACAAGGCCCGCGCCACGGCAGGAGCATGACCATGTCGATCGACATCAAATTTGACGGTCCGTACGCGATCCTCACGCTTAACCGGCCCGAAGCCCGCAACGCGCTGCAGTTCACCATGATCGAAGCGTTGTCCTACACGCTCGATCAGGTGGCGGCCTCCAGCGCCCGGGCGCTGATCGTAACCGGCGCAGGCCCGAAGGCGTTCTGCGCCGGCGCCGACATCAAGGAACTGATGGACCGCAGCCTGATGCAGCAGCGCCAGGGCGCCCAGCTCGGCCAGCGTACTTTCGACAAACTGGCCAAGCTGGCGATTCCGTCGGTCGCCGTATTGCACGGCTATGCCTTTGGCGGGGGGCTTGAGCTCGCCATGGCCTGTACTTTCCGTATTGCGACGGTCCAGGCCCGCATGGGCCTGCCGGAGATCAAGCTCGGCCTGATCCCGGGCTACGGTGGCACGCAGCGCTTGCCGCGCCTGGTTGGCGAGGGCCGGGCACTGGAGATGGTGATGTCCGGGCGTACGGTCGATGCGATCGAAGCCGAGCGCGTCGGGCTGGTCAATCGCGTGGTTGCCCACGGTGAGCCCGCCGAACTGGGCAAGGCTTTCATGTCCGAGTTCATCGGCTATAGCCGTTGCGCCTCGCAGTTTGCGCGCGAGGCGGTGGTTCGCGGCTTGGCAACCACACTTGAGGCCGGGCTCGAGATCGAAGCGGATCTGTCCACGCTCGCTTATCAGACCGATGACGCCGTCGAGGGCATGCACGCCTTTATCGAGAAACGCACACCGGAGTTCAAGGATGCCTGATTTCACACAAGGCGCCGTCATTGTGACCGGTGGCAGCCGGGGTATTGGTGCCTCCATTTCCGTGGAACTGGCACGCATCGGCCTGCACGTGGCCTGCGTTTCGCGTTCGGGCGAACTGCCTGACGCCCGCTCGCTCGATGCCGAGGCACAAAAGCGGCTGGCGGCACTACGCTGCGATATCACCGATGCCGCTTCCGTCGCCACGGCGTTCGCCCAGGTGCCCGCACTGTTCGGCAAGCCGATCGTCGGCCTCGTCAACAACGCCGGCATCCACCTGCAGGGGCCGTCCGCATCGTTCCCGATCGCTGACTTCGAACGCGTGATGCGGACCAACGCCTCCTCGGTCCTGCTGGCCAGCCAGGTGGCCTACCCCTACCTGCGCGAGGCCGGCTCGGCGCTGATCGTCCACATCGGCTCGTTCTACGACAAGCTCGGCGTGCGCGGCAATGCCGCCTATTGCGCGTCCAAGGCTGCCGTGGGCGCGATCTCGCGCTGCCTGGCTGTCGAATGGGCCCGCGACGGCATCCAGGTTGTCAACATCGCGCCCGGCTATATCGAGACCGACCTGAACCGTGGCGAACTGAACGAGGGTGCACTCCAGGCATTTCTCAAAAAGCGCATTCCCGTCGGAGGCCCCGGCCAGTCTGACGATATCGGACACCTTGCCGCCATGCTGTTCCGGCTGCCCGGGCGTTTCCTGACGGGTGAGACGCTTTATGTCGATGGCGGCCAGGGCATGGCGCTGTAGCCGCCGCCCAGCCGCTACACGGCCCCACTAACGGAGGAAGACATGAACATGCTGGACCGGATGGACGCGCGGCTGCCGCTGTCGTCCGAGGAACGCATGCTCCTCGACAGCGTCAAGGAGCTTTGCAACACCCAGATCGCGCCACGCGCGGCCGAGTACGACCGCAGCGGTGCGTTTCCCTGGGAGAACGTGAAAGCCATCAACGAGCTGGGCCTGAACGCCATGTTCATCCCCGACATCTATGGCGGCGCGCAGTTGTCGTTTATCAGCTACCTGGCTTGCGTGCGGGAGATTTCCAAGGCTTGTGCCTCGACCGGCATCGTCTGGGCGACGAACTTCCACGCCATCAAGCCTTTGATCGAGTACGGCAGCGAAGAACAGAAGAGCCGGCTGTTGCCACGCATCGCCGACGGTGGCCTGGCGTCGCTGGCCATCACCGAGCCCTCGGCGGGATCGGATGCCACCGGCATGCGCACCAGCTTTACCCCGGACGGCGACGACATCGTCATCAACGGCGGCAAGACCTTCATTACCAACGGCGACGTGGCCGACCTGTACCTGGTGTTCGGCAAATGGTCCGAGATCAGCGATCCCAAGGCAGCCATCTCCGTGCTGATTCTGGAAAAGGGCACCGAGGGCCTGCGCGTCCTCGGCACCGAGCACAAGATGGGCACGCGCGCGTCCAGCACCGCCAGCCTGGCCTTCGACGGTTGCCGCGTCCCACGCGCCAACCTGATCGGCGCGCCCGGCGAGGGCCTGAAGATCCTGTTCGGCTCCCTGAACCGCTCGCGTCCCAGCGTTGCGGCGCATGCCCTGGGCATTGCCCGCGCGGCATTCGAGGATGCAGTCGACTACATCAATGAGCGGCGCCAGTCCGGCAAGCGGATCCTCGAGTTCCAGGGCATCCAGTTCATGCTGGCAGACCTGGCAACGGAGCTGGCGTTGTGCGAATCGTGGCTCTGGCGCGTGGGCGAGATGGTGGATAACGGCGACCAGGATTTCGGCATCGAAGCCTCGATGCTCAAGCAGCGCGCCACCGACGCGGCCATGCGCATCACCACGGATGCCGTGCAACTGTTCGGCGGCTATGGCTACTGCAACGACTACCGCGTCGAGCGGCTGATGCGCGACGCCAAGATTACCCAGATCTGGGAAGGAACCAACCAGGTGCACCGCCAGCTGATCGGGCGCAGCTTCCTGAAGAAATAGGAGACGGACGTGACAACCATCAAAACCGTCGGCGTCGCGGGCGCCGGCACCATGGGCGCGGGCATCGCCATCGTTGCAGCCCGCGCGGGCTTCAAGACCATCGTATTCGATGCCCGGCAGGAGGCGCTGGACCGTGCCCGCGGCCAGACCGAAGCGTTCCTGAAGAAGTCCGAGGAGCGCGGCAAGCTACCGGCCGGCGCCGCAGCAGCGGCCTTGTCGCGCTGGGAAGGCACCACCGCCCTGGGCGACCTGGCCAGCTGCGACATCGTCATCGAAGCCATCTTCGAGGATCTGGCGGTCAAGCATCAGCTGTTCGGCCAGCTCCATGAGGTCTGCCCGCCGGACACGATCTTTGCATCCAATACGTCAACGATCTCGATCACCGAGATTGCTGGCGGCTCCGGCCGGCCTGACCGCTTCGTTGGCATGCATTTCTGCCTGCCTGCGCAGCTGATGAAGCTGATCGAGATGTCACCTGGCCTGGCCACCTCGGAGGAGACCTTCAAGACAGCATGGGCCTTTGCCGAGGCGATGGGCCAGAAGCCGGTGGCCACGCAGGATACGCCTGGCTTCATCCTCAATTACTTCCTGATCCCGTTCAACAACGATGCGATCCGGCTGGTGGAACAGGGTGTCGCCGAGCCGGCCGATATCGACACCGCCATCAAGACCGCGCTCGGCTACCCGATGGGCCCGCTCGAGCTGCTGGACCTGGTCGGCATGGACACCCAGAAACTGCTGTGCGAAGCCATGCATGGCCTGACCCACGAGCCGCGCGCCGCCTGCCCGCCACTGGTGCGCCGCATGATCGCCGCCAAGCACCTGGGCAAGAAGACCGGCCAGGGCTTCCACACCTACGGCGACACCAAGATGTTTGGAGCCTGATATGCGCTACGAAATCGTAAAAGCTGGCGAGAGCCGTTCCTTTCCGGTCCCCCACCCGTTCCTCGAACAAGCCGCGCCACAAGGCGAAGGACTGTTCTACCTGGGCTCGGAAGCCGGGAGCGCCTTCGGCAATGGCGCAGGACACGCATCGCGGACGTTCGTTGCCATTGAACTGGGTACCGAATGCCTGGGCTCCTATACGGGCGAGCACCGTGGGGAAGAAGGCTCCAATGTGGTGGGATTTGCCCGCTTCCGGCTGGGCGACGCCGACCCGAGCCCGCTGGTGGAGCTCGTCAGGCAACCGGGCACGCACCCTGCGGCGATCGAAGCCGCCAGGGCGGTGTTCCAGGCGGCAGGGCTGGTGGTCGCGGTATGCAACGACTTTCCTGGCCGCATCGTCGACAGGCTGATCCGCCCGTACTTCAACGCGGCGTTGCGCCGCCTGGACGAGAAGCTGGCCAGCGCCGATGACCTGGACAAGACCTTGTGCCTGGGCCTCGGCTACCCGGAGGGCCCGATCTCGCTGCTGGAACGCACCGGCCTGGCGCACCATTTCCGCGTCACCCAGGCGCTGCACGAAGCCCTCGGCCAGGAGCCTTACGCGCCGGCGCGGCGCGCGCGCGTCGCCGCCGAGCATGAAGAACGGGTAAAGCGAGGCTTGTCATGAGTCAACCGCTGACCGGCGTGAAGGTGCTGGACTTCAGCACCCTGCTGCCCGGACCGCTGTGCTCGCTGCTGCTGGCGGAGGCGGGCGCCGAAGTCATCAAGTTCGAACGCCCCTGCCGGGGCGACGAAATGCGCGCGTACGAGCCGAAGGTCGATGACGACAGCGCGAATTTCGTGCTGCTCAACCGGGGCAAGCTGTCCGTGGCCATCGACCTGAAGTCGCCGGAGGCGCTCGGCCAGCTGCTGCCGCTGATCCGCGAGGCCGATGTCCTGATCGAGCAGTTCCGTCCCGGCGTCATGGATCGCCTGGGCCTGGGCTACGCCGCGTTGGCTGAAGTCAACCCGCGACTGGTCTACTGCTCGATCACCGGCTTCGGCCAGCACGGTCCGCGCGCGTTGGAAGCCGCGCACGACCTCAACTATGTGGCGGCGTCCGGCACGCTGTCGCTGACCGCGGGCAACGATGGCGCGCCGGTCCTGCCGCCTGCCCTCATCGCCGACATCGCCGGCGGCACCTATCCGGCGATGATCAATATCCTGCTCGCATTGCGTCAGCGCGACCAGACCGGCAGGGGCGTTCACCTGGACGTGGCCATGGCCGACAACCTCTTCACGTTCCAGTACTGGGGGCTTGGCAATGGCGCGCTGGGAGACTGGCCCGCACCGGCATCCGGGCTGGTCACGGGCGGCACGCCGCGCTACCAGGTCTACCGTACCGCGGATGGGGCCTTCCTGGCCGCGGCGCCGCTGGAAGACAAGTTCTGGGACAACTTCGTCGAGCTGGTCGGGCTGGAAGCCAACGCGCTGGCGAAGATGTCACCACACCGGGCCATCGAGGCCGTCGCTGCCGCCATTGCCCGGCATCCGGTTGCCTATTGGGAAGACCGCTTCGCCGGACAGGATGTCTGCACAAGCCGTGTCGTCAGTCTGGAAGAAGCCCGGCACGACCCGCATTTCCGGGCGCGCGGACTATTCAGCCGCACCGTTACCACCACAGCGGGCGGGACCCTGCCGGCCTTGCCGGTACCTGTCGATGCTGCTTTTCGTAGCCCGGATCGCTCCGCCGCTTCACCGGCCCTGGGCGCGCATAACCAACTTCTGAATCGCTAAGGATCAGCCGACATGAAAGCCATCGTCATTCAGGAATTCAATGCACCAGATGCCGTCACCGTAGGCGACCTTCCCGACCCGCGCGTTGGTGACGGCGACGTACTCGTCGAAGTCCGTGCCGCCGCCGTCAACTATCCAGACGTGCTGGTGGTGCAGGGCAAGTATCAGATCCTGCCGCAACGTCCGTTCGCACCGGGAAAGGATGCCGCCGGCGTGGTACGGGCCGTCGGTGCCAACGTGACTCATGTCCAGCCCGGCGATCGCGTCGTAGCGCAACTGGAATACGGCGCGTTCGCCGAACTCGTCAGTGTGCCTGCCGATTCGTGCTTCCGCATTCCGGATACCATGCCGTTCGAAGACGCGGCCGCCATGGGCCTGGTCTATCAGACCGCCTACTTTGCCCTGGTGGAGCGCGGCGGATTCCGTGCCGGCGAAACCGTGCTTGTCACCGGCGCTGCCGGCGGCGTCGGCTCGGCGGCCATCCAGATCGTCAAGGGTCTGGGTGGCATCGCGCTCGCCGGCGTCAGCGGCGCCGAGCACGCGCAGGCGGCACAGCAACTGGGCGCCGACGCGGTGATCGATCTGTCCGCCCCTGACCTGCGCGAATCGCTGCGCGAGCAGGTGCGTAATGTCACGTCTGGCCACGGCGCCGATGTGGTGCTCGACACGCTCGGTGGCGATGTCTTCGATGCCGCGCTGCGCGCGATCGCGTGGTGCGGCCGCGCCGTGGTCATCGGCTTCGCGGCGGGCCGCATTCCCGAGATCAAGGCCAATTACCTACTGGTCAAGAACATCGCCGTAAGCGGCCTCCAGTGGAGCGACTATCGCGATCGCCAGCCGGAAAAGGTGCTGGCCGTGCAGCAGGAAATCTTCCGGCTGTATCAGCAAGGTGCGCTCAAGCCGAAGATCGCCGGCGCCCTGCCCCTCGCCCGTGCCGGTGAAGCACTGGCGCGGCTGGCCTCGGGACAGGTATCCGGCAAGTATGTGCTGACACTGCACTGAGCTCGCCAGACCGACCCCGGGCGCATGCCATGCCCGTCTGCAGCCGTGGAACGTCCCACGGCTGTCGTGCTTTTTGCGCCCCCCCATTTTCCCGCTCTCCGGAACATCATGAACACAACCTCTTCCTCAATCCCCGTCATCGACACGCTGGGCATCGTCGGCACTGGCGCCATGGGCCGCGGCATCGCGCAGATCGCCGCCCAGGCTGGCCTGACCGTCAACCTGTATGACGCCAACCCGCAAGCTGTGGCCGCCGCCCGCCAGTACCTGCAGGACAC
>NZ_JAGIQA010000237.1 GCF_017814975.1 Cupriavidus consociatus | reverse complement strand
CCATGCCCGCTCGCGAGCGGGCATGGACAGCGGCGGCCAGGTTTGAGGCGGTGCTGGCGACGGCTGCTATGGACGAGACCAGCAAGAACGCCTGGTGCCGTGAGAACGGGGTGTATCCGCAGGAGTTGGAGCAGTGGCGCACTGCTGCCACGCAGGCGCTGGCTGAGCCCGAGGATGCGCGCGCCACCCATCGTGAGACAAAGGCCGATCGGCGCCGCATCAA
>NZ_JAGIQA010000031.1 GCF_017814975.1 Cupriavidus consociatus | reverse complement strand
TGCGTCGACGTGTGCCCCAAGGGTCTGAACCCGACCAAGGCCATCGGCAAGATCAAGGAGCTGATGGTCCGCCGCGCGGTGTGATCCTGCGGCTGTCTAAGTAGTAAGCGGTGGGTCAGCCAGAGCGGCTATATCTGGCGGGCGCACCGAAAGTAGGAAGCCATGACTGAGAGTCCTGCCACCACCTTCTCCCATCAGGCCGATCCGCACAAGCGCGCACGGTTGCGCTGGCGCGCCCGCCGCGGCCTGCTGGAGAACGACATCATCGTCGAACGTTTTTTCAACCGTTACGAGGAGAGCCTGTCCGACGAGGACGTGGCTGCGCTGAGCCAGCTGTTCGAGCTCAGCGACAACGAGTTGATGGACCTGCTCCTTGCCCGCAAGGAACTGGACGGTGAGCTCGACACGCCCCCGATGCAGCGCGTAGTGAACCTGCTGCGTTCGGTCTGAGTTTTGGTCAACATTATTATTCACAGCATTTGAAGGATCCGACATGACGCCGTCCGATGTGAAAGCCACGCTATCGTTCTCCGATGGTTCCCCCAGCGTTGAGCTGCCGATTTATACGGGCACCGTTGGCCCGGACGTGATCGACATTCGCAAGCTGTACGGACAAACCGGTAAGTTCACCTACGACCCCGGTTTCATGTCGACGGCTTCGTGCAATTCCAAGATCACCTATATCGACGGCGACAAGGGCGAACTGCTGTACCGCGGCTACCCGATCGAGCAGCTGGCGCAGAAGTGCGACCACCTCGAGACCAGCTACCTGCTGCTCAAGGGTGAACTGCCCAACGCCAAGCAGAAGGAAGAATTCGTCGGCCACGTGATGAACCACACCATGGTTCACGAGCAGCTGCAGTTCTTCATGCGCGGTTTCCGCCGCGATGCCCACCCGATGGCCGTGCTGACCGGCCTGGTGGGTGCCATGAGCGCGTTCTACCATGACGCGATGGATATCGACGATCCGCACCAGCGCGAGATCTCGGCCATCCGCCTGATCGCCAAGATGCCGACCATGGTCGCCATGGCGTACAAGTACAACATCGGCCAGCCGTACATCTATCCGCAGAATGACCTGTCCTACTCGGGCAACTTCCTGCGCATGCTGTTCGCGACGCCGTGCGCCCCGTACACCGTGAACCCGGTGCTGGAGCGCGCGCTCGACCGCATCTTCATCCTGCACGCCGACCACGAGCAGAACGCGTCGACCTCGACCGTGCGCCTGGCCGGTTCGTCGGGCACCAACCCGTTCGCAGCGATCGCCGCCGGCGTGGCCTGCCTGTGGGGCCCGGCCCACGGCGGCGCCAACGAAGCCGCGCTGAAGATGCTGGAAGAGATCGGCAGCGTCGACAACATCCCCGAGTTCATCAAGCAGGTCAAGGACAAGAACTCGGGCGTGCGCCTGATGGGCTTTGGCCACCGCGTGTACAAGAACTACGATCCGCGCGCCAAGCTGATGCGCGAAACCTGCCATGAAGTGCTGAACGAACTGGGCCTGCACAACGACCCGCTGTTCAAGCTGGCCATGGAACTGGAAAAGATCGCGCTGGAAGACGAATACTTCGTCAGCCGCAAGCTGTACCCGAACGTCGACTTCTACTCGGGCATCGTCCAGCGCGCGCTGGGCATCCCGACCTCGCTGTTCACCTGCATCTTCGCGCTGGCCCGCACCCCGGGCTGGATCTCGCAGTGGGAAGAGATGATCACCGATCCGGAATACAAGATCGGCCGTCCGCGCCAGCTGTTCGTCGGCGCCGCCACGCGCGACGTGCCGGACGTGGCCAAGCGCTAAGCGCAAGCTCACCCGATCCGCTGCGCAGTGCAGCAATTGCAGACGCCCCGGCCCGCCGGGGCGTTTGTCTTTTCTGCGGCGGCGCGCGTTGTGCGTTGCAGCGCCGGCAAGGGCAGAAAATTGCACCCCGAATGGTCCGGGGCGCAATTAGTGGAAAATTGTGTCGCGTTTTCCCAAAGGGGTTCCGCATTTATTGTGCGATTGTCGCGTAACGCAGGGAATTTGACCCTATAATGCGGGCTGCTTTGCCGACGGCAGCCGGGCCATCCCTCCGGCATGCGGTGCGGCAAGCGGGGCAGGCGAATCGCTTGCGCAATAGAGAACGCATCAAACGTTGTCTTTCCGAACCTTGGTCCCCATACACAGCGGGACTGACACATGCCGGGCCCCGCATCTCTTGAGCTTTTCCGCAGGCCCGTCTTCCGCGTCTCGGGCTGCCTTTCTGCCGTTCCGATCTCTGTTGTCCGCGGGTGTTGTTCGATTGCGCAGGTCATTCCGTTTCTGCCCGGATGACCCAAACATAAATCGAGGAGCTCCTGATGACGCTGTCCTGTCTTACGTCCCGCATCACGTCCATTTCGCTGGCCGCCGTGCTGGCCACCTTTGGCGCCGCGGCCAACGCCGAAACCGTGAAGATCGCGATTGCCGGCCCGATGAGCGGCTCGGTGGCGCAGTACGGCGACATGGTCAAGGCCGGTGCGCTGACCGCCATCGAACAGATCAACGCAGCCGGCGGCGCCGGCGGCAACAAGTTCGAAGTGGTGATGATGGACGACGCCTGCGAACCGAAGCAGGCCGTCGCGGTGGCCAACAAGATCGTCAGCCAGAACATCAAGTACGTGATCGGCCACGTGTGCTCGGGCTCGACCATCCCGGCCTCGGACATCTACGAGAACGAAGGCATTGTGATGGTCACGCCGTCGGCCACCGCGCCGCAGCTGACCGAGGCCAAGAAGCGCAAGTTCATCTTCCGCACCATCGGCCGCGACGACCAGCAGGGCCCTGCGGCCGCCCAGTACATCATCGGCAAGATCAAGCCGAAGAAGGTCGCCGTGCTGCACGACAAGCAGTCGTACGGCCAGGGCATCGCCAGCTCGGTGAAGAAGGACCTGGAAGCGGCCAAGATTCCGGTGGCCGTGTTCGAGGGCATCAATGCCGGCGATTCGGACTACTCCGCCGTCATCACCAAGCTCAAGTCGCAGGGCGTGGACTTCGTCTACTTCGGCGGCTACCACCCCGAAATGGGCCTGCTGCTGCGCCAGGCGCGCGAGCAGGGCGTGAAGGCGACCTTCATGGGCCCCGAGGGCGTTGGCAACAAGGACGTGACCGCGATCGCCGGCCCGTCGTCGGAAGGCATGCTGGTGACGCTGCCGGCCGACTTCTCGGCCGATCCGGCCAACGCTGGCCTGGTGAAGGCATTCGCCGACAAGAAGCGTGACGCCAACGGTCCGTTCCAGATGCCGGCTTACGCCGCCGTCAAGATCATCGGCGACGCCATCGCCGGCGCCAAGAGCACCGACCCGGCCAAGGTCGCCGCGTACATGCACAAGAACGCCTTCACCACCCCGATCGGCAAGGTCGAATACGACGACAAGGGCGACCTGAAGTCCTTCAAGTTCGTGGTCTACACCTGGCACAAGGACGCCAGCAAGACCGCCGCCAACTAAGCAGGCGCTCCCTCCCGCACACGCCCCGCCCGTACCCTGGGCGGGGCGTTCTGGTATCGGGCTTCAAGTTCCTGAGGCTTCCCCAATGAATGAATTCCTTCCACAGTTCACCCAGCAGCTGGTCAACGGCCTGACGCTGGGTGCGATCTATGCGCTGATCGCCATCGGCTACACAATGGTCTACGGCATCATCGGCATGATCAATTTCGCGCACGGCGAGATTTACATGATCGGCGCCTATGTCGGCCTGGTCACGCTCACCGCGATCGGCGCCCAGGCAGGCTACCCGCTGCCGCTGGTGCTGGGCGCCGCCTTGCTGGTCTCGGTGCTGGTCACCGGCGTCTACGGCTTTGCGGTCGAGCGGGTGGCATACCGGCCCTTGCGCGGCGGTCCGCGGCTGGTGCCGCTGATTTCTGCCATCGGCATGTCGATCTTCCTGCAGAACTATGTCCAGATCGGGCAGGGCGCACGCGACGTGTCCGTGCCGGTGCTGATCTCGGGCGCCATCGAGTTCCAGATGGGCGGCGACTTCACCGTGACCGTGCCGTATTCGCGCCTGCTGATCGTCGGCGTGACGCTGGTGATGATGATCGCGCTGACGCTGTTCATCGGCCGTTCGCGCATGGGCCGCGCCTGCCGTGCCTGCGCCGAAGACATGCGCATGGCCAACTTGCTTGGCATCGATACCAACAAGGTGATCTCGTTCACTTTCGTGATGGGCGCGATGCTGGCCGCCGTCGGCGGCGTGCTGATCGGGCTGAGCATCGGCAAGCTCAATCCCTTTATCGGCTTTATCGCCGGCATCAAGGCTTTTACCGCCGCGGTGCTGGGCGGCATCGGCAGCATCCCGGGCGCGATGCTTGGCGGCGTGCTGCTGGGCCTGGCGGAAACCTTCGCCTCGGGCTACATGCCGGCCGAATACAAGGACGTGGTCGCATTCAGCTTGCTGGTGCTGGTGCTGCTGTTCCGTCCGACCGGGCTGCTGGGCAAGCCTGATGTCGAGAAGGTGTGAGGGAGGGCGAGACAATGACCAACAACGTTTCTGCAATGCCGGCGGGAAAGGCCGTCGTGCGCGGCACGACGCCGGGGCAATCGCTGAAGAACGCGATCACGGCGGCGGTGATGACCGCGATCCTGACCATTCCCATCCTGGGCCTGCAGCTCAGGCTGGAGGGCTACAAGGTGGTGCTCGAGCCGCACTGGCGTCCGGTATGGATTGCCGTGGCGGCGGTGTTCCTGTTCCAGCTGTTCAAGCCGATGCTGTCGCGTGCCGGCAGTGCCGTGCGCCTGCCGTCGGTGCCGCAGCTCGGTGTGCGCCAGCAACGCGTGGCCATCTGGGTGCTGCTGGCGGTTGGGCTGGTATGGCCGTTTTTCGGCTCGCGCGGCGCGGTTGACGTGGCCACGCTGGCGCTGATCTACGTGATCCTGGGGCTGGGCCTGAATATCGTGGTGGGCTATGCCGGCCTGCTCGACCTGGGCTACGTCGGGTTCTATGCGATCGGGGGCTATACCTATGCGCTGCTGAACCAGCATTTCGGGCTGGGCTTCTGGGAATGCCTGCCGATCGCCGCAGCGATGTCGGCAACCTTCGGCTTCCTGCTGGGCTTCCCGGTGCTGCGGCTGCGCGGCGACTACCTCGCCATTGTGACGCTGGGCTTCGGCGAGATCATCCGCCTGCTGGCCAACAACCTGACCAGCCTGACTGGCGGCCCGGATGGTGTCTCGGGCATTCCGAAGCCGTCCGTGTTCGGCATCGAGATGGCGCGCAGCGCGAGCGTGGAGGGTGCCAGGACCTTCCATGAGCTGATTGGACTGGACTACAGCGGCCAGCATATGGTGATCTTCCTGTACCTGCTGGCGCTGCTGCTGGTGGGCTTCACGCTGTTCGTCACCGGCCGCCTGATCCGCATGCCGATGGGCCGTGCCTGGGAAGCGCTGCGCGATGACGAGATCGCGTGCCGCTCGCTGGGCCTGAACCCGACCCGCATCAAGCTGTCGGCATTCACGCTGGGCGCATCGTTCGCCGGCATCGGCGGCGCCTTTTTCGCGGCGCGCCAGGGGCTGGTCAATCCGGAATCGTTCACCTTCATCGAATCGGCGCTGATCCTTGCCGTGGTGGTGCTGGGGGGCATGGGCTCGCAGCTGGGCGTGATCCTGGCGGCGATCCTGCTGACCGTGCTGCCCGAGGTGGCGCGTGGCTTTGCTGAATATCGCATGCTGATTTTCGGCCTGGTGATGGTGCTGATGATGATGTGGCGTCCGCAGGGCCTGCTGCCCGCGAGCCGTCCCCACGTGGAGCTTCCTCGATGAATGCGCCGATGACTGATTTGCAGCAAGCCGAGCTGCTAAAAGTATCCGGCCTGCAGATGCGCTTCGGCGGTCTGCTCGCCGTGGACGGCATTGATTTCGATGTCCGCAAGGATGAGGTTTTCGCCATCATCGGCCCCAACGGCGCCGGCAAGACCACGGTGTTCAACTGCGTCGGCGGCTTCTACAAGCCGACCGCCGGCGAGGTCACGCTGGACGGCCACGCCATCGCCGGCCTGCCCAGCCACAAGGTGGCGAGGCAGGGTCTGGTGCGGACCTTCCAGAACATCCGCCTGTTCAAGTCCCTGACGGTGGTGGAGAACCTGCTGGTGGCGCAACACCTGCAGGTGCAGTCCGGCATTTTGCGCGGCCTGTTCGCCACCCCGGCCTATCGCCGTGCCGAGCGCGAGGCGCTGGAGCGCGCCGCGGTCTGGCTGGAGCGCATGGGCCTGACCAAGGTTGCCAACCGCGAGGCCGGCACGCTGTCGTACGGCCACCAGCGCCGGCTGGAGATCGCCCGCTGCATGATCACCAGGCCGCGCCTGCTGATGCTGGACGAGCCCGCCGCCGGCCTGAACCCGCAGGAAAAAGTCGAACTGCAGCAACTGATCGACCAGCTGCGCCGCGAGTTCGGCATTGCCGTGCTGCTGATCGAGCACGACATGAGCCTGGTGATGGGCGTGTCCGACCGCATCCTGGTGATGGAGCACGGCAAGCCGATCGTGATCGGCAAGCCGGAAGCAGTGCGCAACGACCCGCGCGTGATCAAGGCCTACCTGGGAGAGGACTGATGCTGAAGCTGGAACAGGTCCATACCCACTACGGCGCCGTCGAGGCGCTGTCGGGCGTATCGATCGAAGTCAACAAGGGGGAGATCGTCACCCTGATCGGCAGCAACGGCGCCGGCAAGACGACGCTGATGATGACCGTGTGCGGCACGCCGCGCGCCTCCAGCGGGCGCGTGCTGTTCGAGGGCGAGGACATCACCAATCGCTCGACGCACGAGATCATGCGGCTGGGCATGGCGATCTCGCCCGAGGGCCGGCGCGTGTTCCCGAGCCTGACGGTGCTGGAAAACCTGAAAATGGGCGGCTTTTTCGCCAAGCGCGACCAGATCGAGGCTGGCATCGAGCACGTCTTCAAGCTGTTCCCGCGGCTGAACCAGCGCGCCAGCCAGCGTGCCGGCACCATGTCCGGCGGCGAGCAGCAGATGCTGGCGATCGGCCGCGCGCTGATGAGCCGGCCGCGTCTGCTGCTGCTGGACGAGCCCACGCTCGGCCTCGCGCCGCTGATCATCGCGCAGATCTTCGACATCATCAGGACCATTCGTGACGAGGGCGTCACTGTGTTCCTGGTCGAGCAGAATGCCAACAAGGCGCTGCAGGTCGCGGACCGGGGCTATGTGCTGGAAACCGGCAAGGTGGTGCTGGCCGACACCGGTGCCAACCTGCTGGCCAACGACCGGATCAAGGCTGCGTACCTGGGCGGCTGACGAAGCCGCCCGAAAACCCGGAAGGAGAGAGCGGTTTTGGGTGCGCCCAAGCCGCCAGAGCTAGCCTAAGCAAGGTGTTCTCCCTCTCCCCTCATGGGGAGAGGGTTGGGGTGAGGGGTGGACTAGCAAGGAACCACTAGAAGCGAGGCCAACGTTTTTTTTCTGGCATGGCGGCCTTCGCAAGGCCTGTGGTTTTATCCAACCCGGAAGCTTCGGCCAGCGCCTGCCCTCACCCCGGCCCCTCGCGCGCGGGAGAGGGGAGCAAACCAGCACCACGCCGGCCTTTTCGCCATCCGCGAAAGCCCCCTTTCGCCAATCACATTACATTCCGGGCGCCGTCCCGGCCGGGCAGGGCGCTGATCCCCTTACCCCCTGTGGCATAATCGATTGCCAAGTCAAGCATTGCGGCAACGCTTGAAATAACGCTCGCTTCAGGCGGCTTCCGGCGCGATCATCGCAATCGACGCCCGTGTTCGCCACCGCGACCCGAAGCGGACAAAAACCCCTGCAAACTACTGCGCGGTCACCGCGGACCCCTCCTGCAAGGGACCGGTCATTCGGCCCGCCATCGCATCATGGCCAAGACGCTCTACGACAAACTCTGGGATGACCACACCGTCCACGTCGAGGAAGACGGCACCACGCTGCTCTACATCGACCGCCACCTGCTGCATGAAGTGACCAGCCCGCAGGCGTTCGAGGGCCTGAAGATGGCGCAGCGTCCGGTATGGCGCATCAGCGCGAACCTGGCCGTGTCCGACCACAACGTGCCGACCACCGACCGCAGCCAGGGCATCGCCGATCCGGTGTCGAAGCTGCAGGTCGATACGCTCGATGCCAACTGCGACAGCTTCGGCATCACCCAGTTCAAGATGACCGACCACCGCCAGGGCATCGTGCACGTGATCGGGCCGGAGCAGGGCGCGACGCTGCCGGGCATGACGGTGGTGTGCGGCGACTCGCATACCAGCACGCACGGCGCCTTCGGCGCGCTGGCGCACGGCATCGGCACCTCGGAAGTCGAGCACGTGCTGGCCACGCAGACGCTGCTGGGCAAGAAGGCAAAGAACATGCTGGTCAAGGTGGAAGGCAAGCTGCCGCGCGGCTGCACCGCCAAGGACATCGTGCTGGCCATCATCGGCAAGATCGGTACCGCCGGCGGCACCGGCTACACCATCGAGTTTGCCGGCTCGGCCATCCGCGACCTGACCATGGAAGGGCGCATGACCGTCTGCAACATGGCCATCGAGGCGGGCGCGCGCGCCGGCCTGGTGGCAGTGGACGACGTCACGCTGGAATACGTCAAGGGCCGCCCATACGCGCCGCAGGGCGTGGAGTGGGAGCAGGCGGTGGCCTACTGGCGCACGCTGCATTCGGATGCGGGCGCCAAATTCGACCAGGTTATCGAGCTGCGTGCCGAAGAGATCCGCCCGCAAGTGACCTGGGGCACTTCGCCGGAAATGGTCATCAGCATCGAAGACCGCGTGCCGGATCCCGAGAAGGAAAAGGACTCGACCAAGCGCAACGCCATGGAGCGCGCGCTGGAATACATGGGCCTGCAGCCCAACGTGCCGGTCGAAAGCATCAACATCGACAAGGTCTTCATCGGCTCGTGCACCAACAGCCGCATCGAAGACATGCGCGCCGCCGCGTGGGTGGTGCAGAAGCTGGGCCGCAAGATCGCTTCGAACGTGAAACTGGCGCTGGTGGTGCCGGGTTCGGGCCTGGTCAAGGAACAAGCCGAGCGCGAAGGCCTGGACAAGATCTTCAAGGCCGCCGGCTTTGAATGGCGCGAGCCGGGCTGCTCGATGTGCCTGGCCATGAATGCCGACCGCCTCGATCCGGGCGAGCGCTGCGCGTCGACCTCGAACCGCAACTTCGAGGGCCGTCAGGGCGCCGGTGGCCGCACCCATCTGGTGAGCCCGGCGATGGCAGCCGCTGCCGCCATCGAAGGCCATTTCGTCGACATCCGCAAGCTGGGCTGAGCGGAGCGCGGCAGATGAAAAGGACCCTGATCGGATTGCTGGCATGCCTGGGCATGCTGCAGCTGGCTGGCTGCAATACCATGGCCGGACTGGGCAAGGACACGCAGGCCGCCGGCAGCTCGCTCGAGCGCGCGGCCAAGAAGTAAGGAAAGAGACATGGACAAGTTCACTGTACACAGCGGCCTCGTGGCCCCGCTCGATCGCGAGAACGTCGACACCGACGCCATCATCCCGAAGCAGTTCCTGAAGTCGATCAAGCGCACCGGGTTCGGCCCCAACCTGTTCGACGAGTGGCGCTACAAGGATGTCGGCGAGCCCGGCATGGACAACAGCAAGCGTCCGCTGAACCCGGACTTCGTGCTGAACCAGCAGCGCTACCAGAGCGCGTCGATCCTGCTGGCGCGCCGCAACTTCGGTTGCGGCAGCTCGCGCGAGCACGCGCCGTGGGCGCTGACGCAATACGGCTTCCGCGCCGTGATTGCGCCCAGCTTTGCCGATATCTTCTTCAACAACTGCTACAAGAACGGCTTGCTGCCGGTGGTGCTGAGCGAGCAGCAGGTCGACCAACTGTTCAACGAGACCAATGCGTTCAGCGGCTACCAGCTGACCATCGACCTGGACAAGCAGGTGGTGCTCACGCCGTCGGGCCAGGGCTATGAATTCGACATTGCTCCGTTCCGCAAGTACTGCATGCTGAATGGCTTCGACGATATCGGCCTGACCCTGCGCCATGCCGACAAGATCAAGGCTTTTGAGGCCGAGCGCGTGGCGAAGATGCCGTGGCTGAACAACCGCCTGGTCGGATAAGACTCAACCGAGGAAGACAACAATGAAGATCGCAGTCCTGCCGGGTGACGGCATCGGTCCCGAAATCGTCGCGGAGGCCGTCAAGGTCCTGAACGCGCTCGACGAGAAGTTTGAACTGGAAACCGCGCCCGTGGGTGGCGCCGGCTACGAGGCCGAAGGCCATCCGCTGCCGGAGAACACGCTGAAGCTGGCCAAGGAGGCCGATGCCATCCTGTTCGGCGCCGTCGGCGACTGGAAGTACGACAGCCTGGAGCGTGCGCTGCGCCCCGAGCAGGCCATCCTGGGCCTGCGCAAGCACCTGCAGCTGTTCGCCAACTTCCGTCCGGCGATCTGCTATCCGGAACTGACCGGCGCCTCGAGCCTGAAGCCCGAGCTGGTCGCAGGACTGGACATCCTGATCGTGCGCGAGCTGAACGGCGACATCTACTTCGGGCAGCCGCGCGGCCTGCGCGAAGCGCCGGACGGCCTGTTCAAGGGCGAGCGCGAAGCCTTCGACACCATGCGCTACAGCGAGCCGGAAATCCGCCGCATTGCGCATGTGGCGTTCCAGGCCGCGGCCAAGCGCGGCAAGAAGCTGTGCAGCGTCGACAAGGCCAACGTGCTCGAGACCTTCCAGTTCTGGAAAGACATCGTGATCGATGTCAGCAAGGAATACCCGGACGTCGAGCTGTCGCACATGTATGTCGACAACGCGGCCATGCAGCTGGTCAAGGCGCCCAAGAGTTTCGACGTGATCGTCACCGGCAATATGTTCGGCGACATCCTGTCGGACGAGGCCGCCATGCTGACCGGCTCGATCGGCATGCTGCCGTCGGCGTCGCTCGATGCGAACAACAAGGGCCTGTACGAGCCGTCGCACGGCTCGGCGCCGGACATCGCCGGCAAGGGCGTGGCCAATCCGCTGGCCACCATCCTGTCGGCGGCGATGATGCTGCGCTACTCGCTGAACCGCGCCGAGCAGGCCGACCGCATCGAGAATGCCGTCAAGAAGGTGCTGGCCCAGGGCTACCGCACCGGCGACATCCTGACGCCGGGCTGCAAGCAAGTCGGCACCCGCGAGATGGGTGAAGCGGTGTTGGCGGCACTGTAAGCCGCACCCCCAAAAGGGCACCGCTGCGGCGGTGCCCTTTGTTTTATTTGTCCCCGATTTCCACGCTGCGGCAGCGCCGCAAAATCGTGTAGACTCTGCGAATGGCCCGATTTTCCCAGTCCACCCTGACTGCTGTTGTCGCCCTGACCGCCACCCGCGGCCCGGCCGGCACAATTTCGCTCGGCCAGACCGCAACGACGATTAAAACCATTATTAAAACCGCGATCGCCTAGATCCGTTCGTCGTGCCTGCCCGTCTTCCCCGCGCAGCCACGCCGGGCGAGGAAAATGGCGGGGAAGTAAAAATCACATCCGAGGTAAATCATGATTGTAGGTCTCGTCGGTTGGCGGGGTATGGTCGGCAGCGTCCTGATGCAACGCATGCAGGAAGAGCGTGATTTCGACCACATCGAGCCCGTCTTCTTCAGCACGTCCAATGCCGGCGGCAAGGCGCCCGCCATGGCCAAGAACGAAACCACGCTCAAGGATGCCAACGACATCGAGGCACTGAAGAAGTGCGACGTGGTGCTGACCGCCCAGGGCGGCGACTACACCAACGAGGTCTTCCCCAAGCTGCGCGCGGCGGGCTGGAAGGGCTACTGGATCGACGCGGCTTCGTCGCTGCGCATGAAGGACGATGCCATCATCGTGCTGGATCCGGTCAACCAGGGTGTGATCAAGGACGCGCTGTCCAAGGGCGTCAAGAATTTCATCGGCGGCAACTGCACGGTCAGCTGCATGCTGATTGGCCTGGGTGGCCTGTTCCAGGCCGACATGGTCGAATGGATGACCTCGATGACCTACCAGGCCGCTTCGGGCGGCGGCGCCCAGCACATGCGCGAGCTGCTGACGCAGTTCGGCACGCTGAATGCGTCGGTCAAGTCGCTGCTGGATAACCCGGCCTCGGCCATCCTGGAAATCGACCGCCAGATCCTGGCGACCCAGCACGGCCTGTCCGCCGAGGAAACCAAGCAGTTCGGCGTGCCGCTGGCCGGCAACCTGATCCCCTGGATCGACAAGGACCTGGGCAACGGCCAGTCCAAGGAAGAATGGAAGGGCGGCGCCGAGACCAACAAGATCCTGGGCCGTGGTGAAGGCTTCCTGGGCGCAACCGGCGCCACGCCGATTGCCGTCGACGGCCTGTGCGTGCGCATTGGTGCGATGCGCTGCCATTCGCAGGCACTGACCATCAAGCTGCGCAAGGACGTGCCGCTGGACGAGATCGAAGGCATGCTGGCCGCTCACAACCCGTGGGCCAAGGTGGTGCCGAACACGCGTGAAGCCAGCATGACCGACCTGACCCCGGCGGCCGTCACCGGCACGCTGACGATTCCGGTCGGCCGCCTGCGCAAGATGCAGATGGGCGGCGAGTACCTGTCGGCCTTCACGGTGGGCGACCAGCTGCTGTGGGGCGCGGCCGAGCCGCTGCGCCGCATGCTGCGTATCCTGATCGAATCCTGATGGCTAGCTGATAGCAGCGTGCCTGGTTGTGTCCGTTGCAGCCAGGCAACAGAAACGACCGCTTTGCCGACAACGCCGCGCCCACGCGCGGCGTTGTTGTATCCGGGCGCCTATTTTCCCGGGCGATGCGTCACAATACGCCGGCATGCGTCCCGGCCCGCAGGGGTCGCCGCCTGCGCGCCGGCTGGTCAAGGGGTGCAACCAGAATGCCCCGCCAGCTTGCCGGACCTGTTTATGGGGTCGGTTTGTCGATGTATATCGCTACTAAAACATAACGGAGCATAAGGTGAGTGTGAGCCAACATCGCCGGAAAGATGCGCCTACTGCCCGTCAGCGCTGGTCAACGCTGGCCGTCACGGCACTGGGCCTGCTGCTTGCGCAGCCGGCCGCATATGCCGCGGGGTTCGGGCAATTGCGGGTTCAGTCAAATCTGGGGCAGCCGCTGCAGGCTGAGATCGACATCAGCGGGGTCACGCCTGAAGAGGCCGCCGCGCTGAACGTCAAGCTGGCGTCGCCAGGGGCGTATGCCGCGGCGGGGCTGACATACCAGCCCGCGGTCAGCACGCTGCGCCTGGAGATCGAGCGCCGCCCGAACGGCAGCTATGTCGCCAAGGTCCGTTCGACGCAGCCGATCAGCGAGCCGTTCGTCGATATCCTGGTCGACATGAGCTGGGCCAGCGGCAAGGTTTCGCGCGCCTATACATTCCTGCTTGATCCCGCCGGGGCCAAGCCCTCCAACGAGACCTACTCGCCATCGACGGTCGTGCAGGCGGCAACGCCCGACGCTTCGCCCGCCACGGCGCAGCAGCCTGCGGCTGCCGCAGCGGCGCAAGCGGCTGCGCAGGGAGCCGCACCAGGAGCCGCGCCCGCCGCCGAATCCGCCCGTCCGGCAGCGCCGGTGCGCCCGGCACGCCAAGCCAGGCGCACCCCGTCCGCGGCGCCCGCGGCCAGCGCCGACATGGCGCCGGGTGGTGGCTACACGGTCAAGCGCGGCGATACGCTGTACGGGATTGCCGGCGAAGCCGTGCAGGGCACCGAATCGGTATCGCTGGACCAGATGCTGGTCGCGCTCTATCGCAACAATCCCAATGCCTTTATCGGCGGCAACATGAACCGGCTGCGCAGCGGCGCGGTGCTGCAGGTGCCGACCCAGCAACAGGCGCAGGCCGTCACGCCGAAGGAGGCGCGCCGCGAGGTGGTGGCCCGCACGCAGGGCTTCGATGCCTATCGCAGCCGCCTGGCGAGTGCCGCCGCGGCCAAGTCGGTCGAGCCCGATAGCGGCCGCCAGCAATCAGGCAACGTGACGGCGCGCGTGCAGGAACAGGCGGCCCCGACCGATGGTCCGCGCGACGAGCTGAAGCTGAGCAAGGCCGAGCGGGGCGCGCAGGCCGATGCGGCCGCCAAGGCCGAGGCCAACGTCGCGCGCGAGCGCCAGGTCAAGGAAGCCGAGGCGCGCCTGGCGCAGCTGGAAAAAAATATCGGCGACATGCAGAAGCTGCTCGAGCTGAAGAACGCCGAGATCGCCAAGCTGGGCCAGGCCAACCAGGCGGCGCTGGCCGACAAGGAGAAGGAAAAGGCGGCCGCGGTGGCCAAGCCCGAAGCAGCCGCGCCGAACGTGGTGGCTGCCCAGGCGCCGAAGGCCGATGCCGCGGAGCCGGCAGCAGCGGCGGCCGCTGCCGCCGCAGCAGCAGTGCCCGATGCCGCCAGTGGCGCCGCGGCCGCAGCGCCCGCCGTGGCAGCCGCCGGGGCTTCGGCGCCGCAGGCTGCTGCAGCGGCTGCCGCGCCGGCATCGGCCCCCGCAGCCAAGCCGGCGCCGCCTGTGGTGGCGCAGCCCGCGCCGGTGCAGGAGCCGTCGTTCCTCGACGGCCTGCTGGCCAACCCAATGCTGCTGCCCGGCGGAGGCCTGGTGGTGGCGCTGCTCGGCGTCTATGCGATCTATCGCCGCCGCCGGCAACAGAAGGAAGGCGAGGCGACCGGCTTCGGCGACAGCATCCTGTCGCAGGAAAGCACCGTGATGGCCGGCACCAATTCGCTGTTCGGTGCCGCCGGCGGCCAGAGTGTCGACACCTCGCAGCACAGCGTGTTTGGTGCCGACTTCCGCATCGGCAACAACACGCCGGAAGCCAACGAGGTCGATCCGATTGCCGAGGCCGAGGTCTATATCGCCTACGGGCGCGATGTGCAGGCGGAAGAAATCCTGCGCGAAGCCCTGGAGAAAAACCCGGAGCAGCAGCCGGTGCGGCTCAAGCTCCTGGAGATTTACAGCAACAGACGGGATGTGGAAGGTTTCCGCGTGATAGCAGAAGAAATGTTCGCCCAGACCGGCGGGCACGGTGCGGAATGGTTGAAGGCAGCAGAAATGGGGCGCGCGCTCGAGCCGGGCAACGCGATGTACCTGGTGGTGACGCCGGAGGCCGCGGGTCCGGATACGGCCTCGCCGGCGACGGACCAGTGGCGCACACAGGACCCCTCGCAGAATCCGGCTTCGATCCCGCGCCTGGAGCCCTCGCTGGGGGACCTGGCGTTGCCGCTGGACGCCTTCCCGGCGCCCGCGGCGGGCGACCCGATCGTGGCGCCGGCGTCGGCGGCGATGATGTTCGGTGGGGATTCGGACCCGACCGAGCCGGCCGTGCGCCTGGACGGCGGACTGGACCTGGACTTCCCGGCCGGTGCCACCGACCCGCTGGCCGACGGTATGGACGAGCACGCGCACGGCGTGCCGCGCCTGGAAACGCCCACCCGCTCGCGGCCGCTGGAGTTCGACATGTCGGCGCTGTCACTGGACCTGGGCAGTGAGCCTTCGGGCACCAGCGGCTCGCCGGCTGCCGGGGCGGACGAGCCTTTCGCGCCGCTGCCCGCGACGACCATGCTGCATGGTGGCAAGCTGGCCTCGCCGATCGACCTGTCGCGCGTTCCCGACGAGACCAATCCCGACACCGCTCGCGGCGTTTCGCCCAGCACGCTGTCGATCGATGGTGTCGACGGTGGGCGCGACATGCAGATCAAGCTCGACCTGGCACGCGCCTATATCGAGATCGGCGACAAGGAAGGTGCCCGCGAGCTGCTGCAGGAAGTGGTCGAGCAGTCGCAGGACCCGCTGCAGGCGGAAGCCCGTTCGCTGCTGCTGGAAGTGGCCTGAGCTATCATTGGCGGTCCGCCGCGGCACGCGCTGCCGCAGCATGAAGCGATGCGCCGGAAGCGTCCCTTCCGGCGCATTTGCTTTCCGGCGCGCATTGCTTGCTCGCCGCCATGTATTTTCCCCCGACATGAACCGCATCGCACTTGGCCTGCACTACGACGGCGCCGCCTTTTCCGGGTGGCAGTCGCAGCCGCACCGCAACACCGTGCAAGACCACCTGGAAGACGCCATCGAGCGCTTCGCCGGCGTGCGCCTGCCGACCACCGTTGCGGGGCGCACCGATACCGGCGTGCACGCGCTGGGGCAAGTGATCCACCTGGATACCGAGCTGGAACGCGAGCCTTTTTCCTGGGTGCGTGGCGTCAATGCCTTCCTGCCGGCGTCGATCGCGCTGCAGTGGGCGCTGCCGGTCGACGACGGCTTCCATGCCCGCTTCCTTGCGTACGAGCGCATGTATTACTACGCGCTCTACACCGGTCCGCACCGGGTGCCAATGGTTCATGGCCGCGCCGGCTACCAGATGCTGCCGCCCGGACAACGCCTCGACGTCGACGCCATGCGCGAAGCCGCGGCGCATCTGATCGGCGAGCACGATTTTTCCGCGTTCCGCGCCGCGGAGTGCCAGGCCAAGTCGCCGGTCAAGACCATGTATGACGTCACTATCCGCGACGACGGCAAGTGGGTGTTCCTGCGCTTCCGTGCCAGCGCCTTCCTGCACCATATGGTGCGCAACCTGATGGGCTGCCTGGTGGCGGTGGGCCGTCGACGCTACCCGCCGCAATGGCTGGCGCAGGTGCTGGCCGGGCGCGACCGCAAGCTGGCGGCGCCCACGTTCATGCCGGACGGCCTCTACCTGGTCGGGGTCAAGTATCCTGATGCTTACCCGATCCCCGCGGCCGACCCATCCGCGAGCCTGTTCCATGGAGTGTTCGATGACGCAGCCTGAGGGCAGTCCGGTGCACCTGCCGCAGCGTACCCGCATCAAGATCTGCGGCCTGACCCGCGAGGATGACGTGCGCGCCGCCGTCGATGCCGGCGCGGACGCGATCGGGCTGGTGTTCTACCCGAAGAGCCCGCGCTACGTCGAGGTGGCGCAAGCCGCGGCGCTGGCCGAGGCCGCCGGGCCGTTCGTCGCGGTGACTGGCCTGTTCGTCAACGCCGAACTGGAAGACATCGCCCACGTGGCGGAGCGTGTGCCGTTGACGTTGCTGCAACTGCACGGTGACGAAACCCCGCAGTTCTGCACCCAGGCCGCGCAGCGCTGCCGGCTGCCGTTCCTGCGCGCCGCCCGTGTCCGCCCGGGGCTTGATTTGGTAGAATTTGCCGATCAATACCGTGATGCCGCTGCCTTGCTGCTCGATGCCTTCGTCGAAGGCTATGGCGGTGGCGGCCACGTCTTCGACTGGACCCTGATTCCTCCGGCATGGCTTCCGCCCAATCCTCCGGTTACGGCAACCGGCAACCCGAACGCAAGCGGCGCTCCTCGCATCGTTTTGAGTGGTGGGTTGAACGCGCAAAACGTCGCTGGCGCGATTGAGCGCGTGCGGCCCTACGCTGTGGACGTCAGCAGCGGGGTAGAGGCCGCCAAGGGCGTGAAGGACCATGCCCGCATTGCCGAGTTCGTGCGCGCTGTCCGCGGCGCCAGAGCCGGATGAGCCGGATCGAAGCCCGATTCCCTCCGCATGCTGCGCCCGCCGCTTTCACATATCCATAGCGGGCATCGCGCACCCAGTCAACCAGGCGAGCCTTGCCGAGTGAGGCAAGGCCGCTGTTCCGAAGAGCCTAGACATGTACGACCTGCCCGATTCCCGTGGCCATTTCGGCCCCTATGGCGGCACCTTCGTTTCCGAGACGCTGGTCCACGCGCTGGACGAGTTGCGCGAAGCCTATGCGCACTACCAGAAGGACCCGGAGTTCGATGCCGAATTCCGTCGCGAGCTGAAGCACTTCGTCGGCCGCCCGTCGCCGATCTACCACGCGCAGCGCTGGAGCGAGACGCTGGGTGGCGCGCAGATTTACTTCAAGCGCGAAGACCTGAACCACACCGGCGCGCACAAGATCAACAACGTCATCGGCCAGGCGCTGCTGGCCAAGCGCATGGGCAAGCCGCGCGTGATCGCCGAGACCGGGGCAGGGCAGCACGGCGTGGCCACGGCCACCATCGCCGCCCGTTTCGGCATGGAGTGCGTGGTCTACATGGGCGCCGAGGACGTCAAGCGGCAGGCCGCCAACGTCTACCGCATGAAGCTGCTGGGCGCGACCGTGGTGCCAGTGGAAAGCGGCTCGCGCACGCTCAAGGACGCGCTCAATGAAGCCATGCGCGACTGGGTCACCAACGTCGAAAACACCTTCTACATCATCGGCACCGTGGCCGGCCCGCACCCGTACCCGATGATGGTGCGCGACTTCCAGTGCGTGATCGGCGAAGAGGCCAAGGTGCAGATGCCCGAGCTGGCCGGCCGCCAGCCGGATGCCGTGATCGCCTGCGTGGGTGGCGGCTCGAATGCCATGGGCATCTTCTATCCGTACATCGAGCACCAGGACGTGCAGCTGATCGGTGTGGAAGCCGCCGGCGACGGCCTGGACACCGGCCGCCACGCGGCTTCGCTGACCGGCGGCACGCCCGGCGTGCTGCACGGCAACCGCACCTACCTGCTGCAGGACGACAACGGCCAGATCATCGAGACCCATTCGGTGTCGGCCGGCCTGGACTACCCGGGTGTCGGCCCCGAGCACGCCTGGCTCAAGGACAGCGGCCGCGCGCAGTACGTGCCGATCACCGACGAGGAAGCGCTCAAGGCCTTCCACGACTGCTGCCGCATCGAGGGCATCATCCCGGCGCTGGAATCGAGCCACGCGATCGCCTACGCCTGCAAGCTGGCGCCGACGCTGCCCAAGGACAAGCTGCTGCTGGTGAACCTGTCCGGCCGTGGCGACAAGGACATGCATACCGTGGCCGAGCGCGCGGGGCTCAAGCTCTGATGCGCGCGCTGCCCCACCCCCAGGGCCTTGCCGTCGGCGGTCCCGACTGCTTGCCCGGCGCGACCGATGCGCCGCCGCTGCACCTGTTCCAGGAAGACATGTTCGAGGGCATTGCCCGCCTGCCGGACGGCTCGGTCGACCTGATCGTGGCCGATCCGCCGTATGGCCTGGGCAAGGACTACGGCAACGATTCCGACCTGCTGTCCGGCCAGGCCTACCTGGACTGGTCCGAGCGCTGGATGGATGCGGTCGTGCCCAAGCTCGCGCCCAAGGGCACGCTCTACCTGTTCTGCACCTGGCAGTATTCGCCGGAGCTGTTCGTGATGCTCAAGCGGCGCCTGACGATGATCAACGAGATCATCTGGGATCGCCGCGTGCCCAGCATGGGCGGCACCACGCGCAAGTTTTCGTCGGTGCACGACAACATCGGCTTCTTTGCCAAGGCGCGCGACTACTACTTCGATCTCGACCCGGTCCGCATTCCGTACGACCCCGAGACCAAGAAGGCGCGCAGCCGTCCGCGCTTCGAGGGCAAGAAGTGGCTGGAGGTGGGCTACAACCCCAAGGACCTGTGGAGCATCTCGCGCATCCATCGGCAGGATCCCGAACGCGCCAACCACCCGACGCAGAAGCCGCTGGAGATCGTCGAGCGCATGGTGCTGTCGAGCTGCCCGCCGGGCGGCCTGGTGCTGGACCCGTTCGCGGGCAGCGGCACCACCGCGGTGGCGTGCCTGCGCCACGGCCGGCGCTTTGTCGGCTACGAGATCAACCCGGAGTACGTGCAGGTGGCGTGCGGGCGCGTGGCCGCGGCCGCGCAAGCCATGCCCGCGATCGAGCCTGACGCCACCCCAACCCTGGCCGCCGCCAATGACGACGCCTCGCCGGCGCCGCGGCCTCACCTGATTCCCTGATATGTCCCGTATCCAGAAGACGTTCGCGGCACTGGCCGCGCAACAGAAGAAGGGCCTGATTCCGTTCATCACCGCCGGCGATCCCGAGCCCGGCCTGACCGTGGCGCTGATGCACGCGCTGGTGGCGGGCGGCGCCGACGTGATCGAGCTGGGCGTACCATTCTCCGACCCGATGGCCGACGGCCCGGTGATCCAGCGCGCCTCCGAGCGCGCGCTGGCGCAGGGCGTGTCGCTGACGCAGGTACTGCAGTGGGTGCGCGAATTCCGCCAGACCAATGCCGGGACCCCGGTGGTGCTGATGGGCTACGCCAACCCGATCGAGCGCATGGGCGAAGAGGCCTTCGCCAGGGCCGCCAGCGCGGCCGGCGTGGATGGCGTGCTGGTGGTCGACTATCCGCCCGAGGAGTGCGAGTCGTTCGCCGGGCTGATGCGCGACAACGGCATGGACCCGATCTTCCTGCTGGCGCCGACCTCCACCGATGCGCGGATCGAGGCGGTGGCCAAGGTCGCCAGCGGCTATCTTTACTACGTCTCGCTCAAGGGCGTGACCGGTTCCGCATCGATCGACCTGGACAGCGTGGCCTCGCGCCTGCCGCTGATCAAGCAGCACGCCAACCTGCCGGTGGGCGTGGGCTTCGGCATCCGCGACGCGCAGACCGCGCGCGCGATCGGCAGCGTGTCCGACGCGGTGGTGATCGGCAGCCGCCTGGTGCAGTTGCTGGAAGACACGCCGCGCAAGCAGGCGGTGGTGGCGCTGCAGGCGTTTATCGCGGAGATCCGCCAGGCGCTGGACGCCAAGTGATCTAACCATGGCCCGATGGACTTCAAAAAGTGGCGTGACGTGCTCAATACATGCGCCGCGCTTCGAGGTCACCGGCCCGCCGTGGTAAATTTGCGGGTTGATTCCCTGCCACCTGCCGAAGTTCGCCCTGATACAGGGTTTGCCGGCGGCGCGCAGCTATCCGAAAGGAGCTTTCATGAGCTGGTTGGATAAACTCCTGCCCCCCAAGATTCAACAGACCGACCCCCGTACCCGCAAGGGTATCCCGGAGGGGTTGTGGGTCAAGTGCCCGTCGTGCGAGTCCACCCTGTACCGGACCGATGTCGAGGCCAACCTGCACGTCTGCCCGAAGTGCGACCACCACATGCGCATCAACGCGCGTGCGCGCCTGGACGCGCTGCTCGACGCCGAAGGCCGCTATGAGATCGGCCAGGAGATCGTGCCGGTCGACGCGCTCAAGTTCAAGGATTCGAAGAAGTATCCGGACCGCATCAAGGCGGCCATGGACGAGACCGGCGAGACCGACGCCATGGTGGTGATGGGCGGTGCCATCCACACCATCCCGGTGGTGGCGAGCTGCTTCGAGTTCGAGTTCATGGGCGGCTCGATGGGCTCGGTGGTGGGCGAGCGCTTCGTGCGCGGCGCACAGGCCGCACTCGAGCAGAAGGTGCCGTTCATCTGCTTTACCGCCACCGGTGGCGCGCGCATGCAGGAAAGCCTGTTGTCGCTGCTGCAGATGGCCAAGACCACGGCCATGCTGAACCAGCTGAGCGCGAGCAAGCTGCCGTTCATCAGCGTCCTGACCGACCCGACCATGGGCGGCGTGTCGGCCTCGTTCGCCTTCCTGGGCGACGTGGTGATCGCGGAGCCGAAGGCGCTGATCGGCTTTGCGGGCCCGCGCGTGATCGAGCAGACCGTGCGCGAGAAGCTGCCGGAAGGTTTCCAGCGCTCGGAATTCCTGCTGCAGAAGGGCGCCGTCGACATGATCGTCGACCGCCGCAAGATGCGCGCCGAACTGGCGCAGCTGCTGGCGCTGCTGCAGAAGCAGCCGGCCGACGCGGTGGCATAACGCCACGAATATCGCTGTACTGAAGGCGCGGGTGGTTGACGCGCCTTTCGCCTTTTCTGGACGCCCGCGGCGCTGGCCCTTGACTTTGCGCCCGCCTGCCCGAATCTGGTAGCAAACGCTTTCCATCGCTTTCCTTGCCCACCTGAAATGCCTGTCTTCCACACGCTCCCCGAATGGCTCACCCATCTCGAAACCGGCCACCCCGTGGGCATCGACATGGGCCTGACGCGCATCACGCGCGTAAAGGAAGCCCTCGGCCTGCGCATCGACGCCACCGTCTTCACCGTGGGCGGCACCAACGGCAAGGGCTCGACCTGCGCCATGCTCGAGCGCATCCTGCTGGAGGCGGGCTACAAGGTGGGCTGCCATACCTCGCCGCACCTGATCTCGTTCAACGAGCGCGCGCGCCTCAATGGCGAGATGGCGACCGATGCGCAACTGCTGCCGCACTTCGAGGCGGTCGAGCGTGCGCGCAACAGCTTTGCCGACCCGGTCAGCCTGACGTACTTCGAATTCACCACGCTGGCGATCATCCATTTCTTCGCGGCTTCGGGCCTGGACGCGATCATCCTCGAAGTCGGGCTGGGCGGCCGCCTCGATGCGACCAATGTGATCGATACCGACTGCGCCATCGTCACCAGCGTCGATATCGACCATACCCAGTACCTGGGCAACACGCGCGAGGAAATCGGCTTCGAGAAGGCCGGCATCTTCCGCCCGGGCGTGCCGGCGGTGTGTGGCGACCCGGTGCCGCCCAAGTCGCTGGTGGCACATGCCGAGGCCATCGGCGCCGAGCTGTGGCTGGTGGGCCGCGATTTCAATTTCCACGCTGCCAAAGGCCAGGAACGCCAGCAATGGGACTGGAGCGGCGGCGGGCGCAAGCTAAACGGCCTGGGCTACCCCGCGCTGCGCGGCGCCAACCAGCTGCTGAACGCCGCCGCGGTGCTGGCCGCGCTGCAAGCCATGCGTCCGCAATTGCCGGTGAGTGCGCAGGAAGTGCGCAACGGGCTGGCGTTCGTCGAACTGCCGGGGCGCTTCCAGGTGCTGCCGGGACGGCCCGCGGTGATCCTCGACGTGGCGCATAACCCGCATGCGGCCGCCACGCTGGGACAGAACCTGGAGAACATGGGCTTTTTCCGCTACACCTATGCGGTGTTTGGCGCGATGCAGGACAAGGATATCGCCGGCGTGCTGCAGCACGTGGCCGACAAAGTCGACCACTGGTGCCTGTGCGACCTGCCGACCGAGCGCGCCGCCAGCGCCGCGGACGTGCTGGCGACGCTGGAGGGGGGCGGTTTCCGCGCCGGCCCCGACGCCACCGCCGCCTGCTTTTCCAGTCCGGAGGCGGCGTTCCGCGACGCCATGGAGAGAGCGACCGAGAATGATAGAATTCTGGTCTTCGGATCGTTCTATACCGTCGCCGGCGTGATGGCCTACCGGGCCACGCAAGCCAACTGACCTGGCACTGAGCGGCAAACGCAACGACCGGCCCCTGTCAGAGGGGGCTGTCGCACCGAACCAATCTATGGGCCTGCTTTCGCTGTTTTCTTCCCGCAAGGGCAACGACCCGGCACCAGAGCGTGCGCGCCGCCAGCGCAACGACCCGGGTGCAGGCATCGCCTCGTCGCGCCGTCTGGCCGACGAATATGCCGACGACACGCTTGATCCTGAATTCCCGCAGAAGCAGCGCGCACGCCGCCGCCTGATCGGCGCCGTGGTGCTGGTGGTGGCCGCGGTGATCGTGCTGCCAATCGTGTTCGAGACCAAGCCGCGCCCGGTGGCCGACGATGTCGCGGTCAAGGTGAGCGGCGGGCAGGGCAGCAGCAAGCCCCGTGTCGAGCCGCGCAAGGCCGATCCGCTGCCGCCGGCGCCGGCGGCCCGCAACGATGCGGCGGCGCTCGATGCCGGCGAGGAAATCGTCAATACGGCGGACAAGCCTGCCGACAAGCCCGTCCAGCGCGCCGAGGCCAAGGCCGACGCAAAGCCTGAAGCCAAGCCCGAGGCCAAGCCCCAGGGCAGCGGCAAGTACCTGATCCTGATTGGCGCATTCTCGTCGGAAGAGAAGGCAAAGACCTGGCTGGCCAAGCTCAAGGCGAGCAAGGTGCCGGCCTATGTGGAAAAGAAAGTGCTGGCCGACGGCGAGCGCATCCTGCTGCGCGCCGGCCCCTTCAGCGACCGCGACGCCGCCGATGCCGCCGACAAGCGCGTGCGCGCGGCGGGCCTGACCTCGAAGGTAATCGAACAGTAAAGGGCTAGCGCTGCCTGGCGCATGGGCGCGGCAGCGAGCAATGATGCAGCCGACTTTCTTCGACTACGCCGTGGTCTTCATCCTGCTGGCCTCGGCCGCGCTGGGGGTGCTGCGCGGCCTGGTGCGCGAGGTGCTGTCGCTGATCGGCTGGGTGGTGGCATTCTGGGTCGCGTTCCGCTATGGCGCGGTAGCCGCGGGCTGGATGCCCGAGTCGCTGCCCGGCGGCGAGCTGGCCCGCCACGCGCTGGGTTTCGTGGTGCTGCTGATCGGCACCGTGCTCGGGGCGTCGCTGGCCGGCATGGTGGTCGGGCAGTTGCTGGAGAGCACGGGCCTCAAGCCGGCGGACCGCGGGCTCGGGCTGGTGTTCGGATTGCTGCGCGGCGTGCTGCTCGTGATGGTGATGGTGACGCTCGCCAGCCTGACGAAATTGCCGGAGGAACCATTCTGGCGCGATGCGGTGAGCCGCCCCTACGTGATGCAGGCCATGGAATCGGTAAAGCCATGGCTGCCGCCGGAGCTGGCGAAGTACGTCAAGACATGACATGAAGCCGGGCATGGTGCCCGGCCAGTAGTACGCAGGCCTTGCGGTCCGGAAGGATAGCCGGACCAGGCTGCGCCCCCCTGATTCAAAGCCTTTCCTGGGAGCTTGGCATGTGCGGTATCGTCGGTGTGGTTTCAGCCACGCCTGTCAACCAACTGATTTACGACAGCCTGCTGTTGTTGCAACACCGCGGACAGGATGCTGCCGGCATCGCCACCGCCAACGGCAGTACTTTCCACATGTACAAGGCCAACGGCCTGGTGCGCGACGTCTTCCGTACCCGCAACATGCGCGGCCTGCCGGGCACCGCGGGCATCGGCCAGGTGCGCTACCCGACCGCCGGCTCGGCCTCGAGCGAGGAAGAGGCGCAGCCGTTCTACGTCAACGCCCCGTACGGCATCATCCTGGCGCATAACGGCAACCTGACCAACTGGCAACAGCTGCGCGAGGAAATGTTCCGCCGCGACCGCCGCCACATCAACACGCACTCCGACACCGAAGTGCTGCTGAACGTGCTGGCCGACGAGCTGCAGCGCGCCAGCAACGGCATGGCGCTGGAACCGGAAACCATCTTCAAGGCCGTTGCGGGCATGCACCGCCGCGTGCGCGGCTCTTACGCCATCGCGGCGCAGATCGCCGGCTACGGCATGCTGGCGGTGCGCGATCCGTTCGGCATCCGCCCGCTGTGCCTGGGCAGCGTCGAGACCCCGTCGGGCAAGGAGTGGATGGTTGCCTCCGAATCGGTGGCGCTGGAGGGCATCGGCTACAAGTTCGAGCGCGACGTGGCAGCGGGCGAGGCCATCTTCATCGACCTGGACGGCAAGCTCTACAGCAAGCAGTGCGCCGACAATCCGGTGCTGACGTCCTGCATTTTCGAGTACGTCTACCTGGCACGCCCGGACTCGTGCATCGATGGCGTTCCGGTCTACGACGCGCGCCTGCGCATGGGCGACTACCTGGCCGAGAAGATCCGCCAGGAAATCTCGGCCGGCGACATCGACGTGGTGATGCCGATTCCCGATTCGAGCCGCCCGGCTGCGATGCAGGTGGCCAACCGCCTGGGCGTGAACTACCGCGAAGGCTTCTTCAAGAACCGCTACGTCGGCCGTACGTTCATCATGCCCGGCCAGGCGGTGCGCAAGAAGTCGGTGCGCCAGAAACTCAACGCCATGGGCGTCGAGTTCAAGGGCAAGAACGTGCTGATCGTCGACGACTCGATCGTGCGCGGCACCACCTCGTTCGAAATCGTGCAGATGGCGCGCGACGCCGGTGCCAACAAGGTGATCTTCGCCTCGGCCGCGCCGCCGGTGAAGTTCCCCAACGTGTACGGCATCGACATGCCGACCCGCAGTGAACTGGTGGCGCATGGCCGCACGCACGAAGAGATCGCAAAGATCATCGGCGCGGACAAGCTCGTGTACCAGGACGTGGAAGCGATGAAGCAGGCGGTGCGCGACATCAACCCGGCGCTGAAGGACTTTGATGCGTCGTGCTTCGATGGCCGTTACGTCACCGGCGATATCGACGAGGCCTACCTGGACCGCCTGGAAACCGCGCGCAGCCAGGCCGACCGCGACGGCACCGCGTCCGATACCGAGCGCTCGGCGCTGCACCTGCAGCGCTCCGGCAACAACGAGTAAGCCGCAAGCCCGCCACGCGGGCACGTCCCTTCGTTGACGGATGCGACGCCCGGCCGTAACATGGCCGGGCGTCGATTTGACAGTCAGCTTGCGGACGCGGGTCCAGCCCGAAACAGCTAAAGAGATGGTGGCCGGCAAGATTCGCCAATGCGCACAGCGCTGCGCAACGCTTCCACCAATCACCACAGCCCGCCGAAGGCCGCCGCAGAACAGCAAGCCCGTCGATCCGACCATCCGATCGCACGGGCTTTTTTCATGGCCGGCCGCCTGCCGCGGCATGCCGCAACCATTGCATTCGCGCGGGTACGACCGCGCCACCAGCATGAACGAACCGCTCAATCCTGAATCGCTCGGCATCGATACCCTTGGCGTGCGCGCCGGCACGCTGCGCAGCGAGTTCATGGAGCATTCCGAGGCCATGTACCTGACCTCGAGCTTCTGCTTCAACAGCGCCGCCGAGGCCGCCGAACGCTTCGCCAACTCGGAAGAGGGCTTCACCTATTCGCGCTTCACCAACCCCACCGTGTCGATGTTCCAGTCGCGGCTGGCCGCGCTGGAAGGCGCGCAGGCCTGCATGGCCACGGCATCGGGCATGAGCGCGATCCTGTCGGTGGTGCTGTCGTCGATGCAGGCGGGCGATCACCTGGTCAGCTCGCGCGCGATCTTCGGCTCGACCATGACGCTGTTCAACAATATCTTCGGCAAGTTCGGCGTGGAGACGACCTTTGTCGATCCGACCGACCTCGAAGCGTGGCGTGCGGCAGTGCGGCCGAACACGAAGCTGTTCTTCCTGGAGACGCCGTCGAATCCGCTGACCGAAGTGGCTGACATCGCGGCCGTGGCGAACATCGCCCACAACGCCAATGCGCTGCTGGTGGTCGACAACTGCTTCTGCTCGCCCGCGCTGCAGCAGCCGATGAAGTTCGGCGCCGACATCGTGGTGCACTCCGCGACCAAGCATATCGACGGCCAGGGCCGCGTGCTGGGCGGCGCGGTGCTGGGCTCGCACGATTACATCATGGGCAAGGTATTCCCGTTCGTGCGTACCGCCGGCCCGACGCTGTCGGCGTTCAACGCATGGGTGCTGCTCAAGGGCATGGAGACGCTGGCGATCCGCATGGAGCGACATTCGTCCAGCGCGCTGGCGCTGGCGCAGTTCCTGGAGTCGCATCCGGCTGTGGCGCGCGTGTTCCACCCGGCGCTGGCGTCGCACCCGCAGCACGAGATTGCGATGCGGCAGCAGAGCGGCGGCGGCGCGATCGTTTCGTTCGAACTGAAAGGCGCCACGCCCGAACAGCAGCGCGCCAACGCATGGCGCGTGATCGACAACACGCGTCTGTGCTCGATCACCGGCAACCTGGGCGATACCCGCACCACCATCACGCACCCGTACACCACCACGCATGCGCGCGTGAGCCCGGAGGCCAAGGCGGCCGCAGGCGTGGGAGAAGGGTTGATCCGGCTGGCGGTGGGGCTGGAGTCGGTCGAGGACCTGAAGGCCGACCTGCTTCGCGGCCTGGGCGAATAAGCAAGCCGGCAGCGCTTACTGCGCCGGCTCCGGCGACGGCGACGGCGACGGATCGTCGCTGCCGGCCACCGCTTTCACGCCGGCAGCGGTGATGTCATAGGTGGTGCCTACCGCGGTCGAGGCCACGCTGACCGCTGCGGAGCCGACCGTCGCCACGGTCGAAACCGCGGCACTCCCCACGGCCATCACCATGCAGCCGTTCAGCGAAAGGGTGGCCAACGCGGCTGTCAGCGCCACGGCAACGCGCTGCAAGGTGGCGGATTCTCCGCTATCGTTGCGCACGATACGTTGCAACGGGAATTTTCGGTATGGCATGGACACTGCTGGCCCTGGCAGGGCGCTGTTCGAGGTGGTGTGGGCAATCGGGCTCAAATACACCGACGGATTCACGCGCCTGGTGCCGAGCGTCATCACGCTGGCCGGCATGGCCATCAGTGTAATCCTGCTGGCGCTGGCGCTGCGTCACATTCCCGTGGGAACCGGTTACGCGGTGTGGACCGGGATCGGCGCGGTCGGCACCGCGATCCTCGGCATCATACTCTTCAATGAGCCCGCGACCGCGGCGCGCATCGGCTGCATCGCACTGATCGTGTGCGGCATTGCCGGGCTCAAGCTGGCGGGCAGCGCCTGAGCCTGCCCGCGCCCAATCCCGGCGCAACTCAGCGAAGCATGCGCCGGCGCAGCAGCACCAGCGAAACCACCAGCGCGGCCGCCGCATAGGCGGCGAGCACGGCAAGGTGCAGGCCGGCGCCTTCCACAGGCCGGCCCAGCATCAGCGGCCGAATCAGCTCGACCGCGTGCGCCAGCGGCAGCAGCCGGGTTGCCGCCTGCACGCCTTCCGGCAATTGCTCCACCGGAAAGAACACGCCCGACAGCAGCAGCATCGGCGTCATCACCAGCGTCTGGTAGAACATGAAGAAGTCGTAGCTGGGCGCGAGCGCGGTGACGATCATCGCCAGCGCGGCGAAAGCGATGCCGGCCAGCACGATCACCGGCAGCGCCAGCAGCGCGCCCGGCATTTGCGCATAGCCGAGCGCGGCCGCCACCAGCATGATTGCCAGGCCCGACAGCACCGCCTTGCTGGCCGCCCAGAAGATCTCGCCCAGTACCACGTCGCCCAGCGTCAGCGGCGCGTGCATGATCGCTTCCCAGGTGCGCTGTACGTGCATGCGCGAGAAGGCCGAGTACATAGACTCGAAGCTGGCCGACATCATCACGCTCGATGCGGCGGTGCCGGCGGCGAGGAAGGCGATGTACGAAACGCCGTTGACCTGGCCCACCATCAGCCCCAGTCCGAGGCCGAGGCCGAACAGGTAGATCATCGGGTCGGCCAGGTTGCCGATCATCGACGGAATGGCCAGCTTCTTCCACACCAGGTAGTTGCGGTACCAGACCATCATCCAGTTGCGCATGTTTCGCGGCAGCAGCGGCTGTGGATAGGTCTGGCGCGTGGCCGGGCCAGCGCTACGGGTGGCGATGGCGGGCCTTTCGGACGTATCGGTGCGGGGATCCTGTTCGCTCATGTCAGTCCCTGGTTCAGTCCCGCATCTCGCGGCCGGTCAGCTTGAGGAACACGTCCTCCAGGTTGGCCGGGCGGTGCAGGTAGCGCACGCCGTTCCTGCCGTGCAGCGCCGCCAGCAGCGGGGCGGGCTCGCGCACGTAGCAGAACAGCGTTTCGCCGCTCATTTCGGTGCGCTGCGCCAGCGGTGTCAGCGTGCCGCGCAGCGTATCCAGTTCATCGCCGTAGACCTCGACCACATCGCAGCCGATCTGGCTGTCGATCAGCTCGTGCGGCTTGCCTTCGGCAATCTTGCGCCCGCCGTCGATCACGCACAGGTAGTTGCACAGCCGTTCGGCTTCTTCCATGAAGTGCGTGGTCAGCAGAATGGTCTTGCCGCTCGCCATCAGCGACTTCAGGCGCTCCCAGATCAGGTGGCGCGCCTGCGGATCAAGCCCGGTGGTGGGCTCGTCCATCACCAGCAGGTCGGGATCGTTGATCAGCGCGCGTGCCACCGTCAGGCGCCGGCGCATGCCGCCGGAGAGATCGCGTACCTGCGCGTCTGCCCGGTTCTCCAGCCGGGCGAATTCGAGCAGCATGGGCACGCGCCGCTCGATCTCGGCCGACGACAGTCCGAAGTAGCGCCCGAAGATGCGCAGGTTCTCGATCACCGAAAAATCCGGATCGAGGTTGTCGAACTGCGGCACCACGCCCACGCGCATGCGCGCCTGCGGCGCGCGCTCGGGGATGGGCTCGCCGCACAGCGTCAGCGTGCCGGCCATCGGCGTGGTCAGGCCCAGCAGCAGGCGTAGCGTGGTGGTCTTGCCGGCGCCGTTGGGGCCGAGCAGGCCAAAGCACTGGCCGCGAAACACCTGGAGGTCGAGGTCGTCGACGACGACCGTATCGCCGTATTGCTTGCGCACCTTGCGCAACTCGAGGATGGCAGTCAAGGCAGGGTCCGTTGGGCGCCTTCAGAAGACGCAATATCCGTCATTATGCCGGGCATCGGCGCAACGCTCAGGTGGCGCAGTGCAGCAAAAGCTGCCAGTCTGGAGCGCGGGCCGGACGCGCATTCCCCGCGGGCATAAAAAAAACCGCCAGCGAACTGGCGGTTTTTTGTGAAGCTTGCCCGAATCAGTACATCTTCTTCGGCAGCATCTGCATGCGCAGGCGCTTGCGCAGGCGTGCTTCGGCGGCCTTCTTCTTGCGCTTGCGCTCGGTCGTCGGCTTCTCGTAAGCGGTGCGGCTCTTGAGTTCGACGATCAGGCCAGTCTGCAGAATGGCACGACGGAAACGCCGCATTGCAACTTCAACGGGCTCACCGGGTTTCAAAACGATCTTGGTCAATTCAGTCCTTTAGGGGATTGCCGCGGTAACGGCTGGTTCACACGGGGGGAAACTGCTGTCGCCGGAGCGACTGGTATTGCACGCTGGGCATAGGCCCGGTGCGCCCCCGCGAACCTGAAAGATGTGGACGTTTCAGTCCGTGCAGCCAGTGTCAGGGGTGATAGCGCCAGGTCCGAATATAACTTGGAGCCTGACAGTACCGGTTTCCATGAATGCTATACGCCCGTAACTATGGCATGTATACGACGCGCCTGTCAAGAATGGCGTGCGATGGGCGCCGCAAGAAAGGTCGGCATGCCACGAATTATCCGCATTTCCGCGCTCGCTGGCCACTCCCGCCAGAACCAGCGATGACGACCTCGTTGCTGGCCTCACGGTAAACCCGCAAAGCGCCATAAATTGTTTGACGAAGCAATTCATGTGTATAAACTAAGATTCATAGACATGAATTATTCGCCTTCGCATGGCGAGGTCCAGACAGGAGAGAGAAGCGTGCCGAAACCGCCGGTTTATTTCATCTCGACCGACGAGGTCGAGGGCTACCACCCCGCCAACCACGTCGGCACGCTGAACCGCCGGCTGATTAGCCCCGAGACCGTCGGTTCGCGCCACCTGGAAGTGATCCACGGCACTATCGAGAAGGGCAAGGGCGCGCTGCCACACGCGCACCCCGGCATCGAGCAGGTGTGCTACGTGCTTGAAGGCCGCGCCATTGCCGAGGTCGGCGGCCAGCGCAAGGAACTGGGACCGGGCGATTGCTGCTTCTTCCCACCGGACGAGATGCATGTGTTCACGGTGGTAAGCGAAGAGCCAGCCAGGATCCTGGTGATCTATTCCCCACCGTACGAGGAATCGCCTGAGCGCGTGATACGGCCCGCCTGAGACGCGGCCGGCCACGGTAAGGGTTCATATAACGACAGGAGACAGACCGTGAAGTACTTCAAGACCGCTTTCGCCAGCCTGGTGCTGGGATGTGCCGCCGCGCTGTTTGCAACCCCGGCGCTTGCCGCCGATGAATTTCCGTCCAAGCCGCTGCGCCTGGTAGTGCCGTTCGCCGCCGGCAGCGGCACCGATGCCGTGGCGCGGCTGACCGCGAAGTACCTGGGCGAATCGCTGCAGCAGCCGGTGGTAGTCGACAACAAGCCCGGCGCCAACGGCACCATCGCCGCCGAGTTCGTCGCCAAGGCGCCGGCGGACGGCTATACGCTGTTCATGACCACAAACACCACGCATTCGGCCAACCCGTCACTGATGAAACAGCTGCGCTACGACCCGGTCAAGGACTTCACGCCGGTTTCGCGCATGGGCAACCTGCCGTTCATGCTGGTGGTCAATCCGCAATTGCCGGTGAAGACGCTGCGCGAGTTCATCGACTACGCCAAGGCGCATCCTGGCATGAGCTACGCGAGCGGCAACAGCACCGGCATTGTTGCCGGCGCGACGCTGTCGAAGATGGCAGGCCTGAAGATGCTGCACGTGCCGTACAAGAGCACGCCGCCGGCGATGACCGACGTGATGGGGGGCCAAGTGCAGGCGATGTTCGTCGACTTTGCCGCGGGCATCGCCAATGTGCGCGCCGGCAAGCTGCGCGCGCTGGCCGTGACCACCGCGCAACGCAGTGCGCTGCTGCCCGATCTGCCGCCGGTCGGCAGTGCGCCAGAACTCAAGGGCTTCGATATCACGTCCTGGAACGGCGTGTTTGCACCCGTCGGCGTGCCGGCGCCCGTGGTGGAGCGCCTCAACCGCGAACTGGTTGCCATTGCCACCAGCAAGCAGCACGCCGCGCAGTTCCACGCGCTGGGCTTCGAGCCGTTTGGCAGCACGCCCGCCGAGCTGAACCAGTTTGTCGTGGCCGAACTGCAGAAGTGGGCGCGGCTGGTGAAAGACGCGGGCATCCAGCCGGAATAAACAACGAGACAGGCAAGCACATGAATTTCGATCTCTCCGAAGAACAGGCATCGATTGTCGAAGCCGTGCAGCAGGTCTGCACGCAGTTCGACATGGAATACTGGGACCGCCTCGACAAGTCCGGCACCTATCCGCACGAGTTCTACAAGGTCCTGTGCGAGGGCGGCTGGCTGGGCGTGGCGATGCCGGAGGCGTTCGGCGGCGCCGGTCTCGGCATCCTGGAAGCGGCGCTGGTGATGCAGACCATCTCGCAGTCGGGCGCTGGCATGACCGGCGCCTCGGCGGTGCATATGAACGTGTTCGGCCTGAACCCGGTGGTGGTGTTCGGCACCGAAGAACAGAAGGGCCGCTTCCTGCCACCGCTGATCGCCGGCAAGGAGAAGGCCTGCTTCGGCGTGACCGAGCCGGACGCGGGGCTGGACACCACCAAGCTCAAGACCTTCGCGCGCAAGGTACCGGGCGGCTATTCGGTGAGCGGGCGCAAGATCTGGATCTCGACCGCGCAGGTGGCCGACCGCATGCTGCTGCTGGCGCGCACCACGCCGCTGGAGCAGGTGAAGAAGTCGACCGAAGGGCTGTCGCTGTTCTACACGAAGGTCGACCGCAGCAAGATCGAGATCCGCGAGATCGACAAGATGGGCCGTGCGGCCGTCGATACCAACATGCTGTTCATCGACGACCTGTTCATCCCGGAAGAAGACCGGATCGGCGAAGAGGGCAAGGGCTTCGAATACATCCTGCATGGCCTCAACCCCGAGCGCATCCTGATTGCCGCCGAAGCCATCGGGCTGGGCCGTGCGGCGCTGGCGATCGCCACGCAGTACGCCAAGGAGCGCGTGGTTTTCGGCCGCCCGATCGGCATGAACCAGGGCGTCCAGCACCCGCTTGCGCAGGCGTGGATGCAGCTGGAATCGGCCAACCTGATGATGCTGAAGGCCGCCGCGCGCTACGACGCGGGCCAGTCCTGCGGGGCGGAGGCCAACGCGGCCAAGTACCTCGCCGCCGAGGCCGGCCACAACGCGTGCCAGACCGCGATCCTGACGCTGGGCGGCATGGGCTATTCGCGTGAATACCGCGTCGAGCGCCTGCTGCGCGAATCGTATATTCCACGCATCGCGCCGGTCAGCCCGCAGCTGATCATGTGCTTTATCGCCGAGCGGGTGCTGGGTTTGCCCAAGTCGTACTGAACGTGGAGGTGACGATGCAAGACATAGCGCCTCCCGCGACCGGGCCACTGGCAGGCGTGCGGGTGATCGACATGACCTCGGTCGCAATGGGTCCATATGCCACGCAGATCCTCGGCGACATGGGCGCCGAGGTAATCAAGGTCGAAGCGCCCGCCGGCGATGTGTTCCGCCATGCCGAGCCGGCGCGCCATGCCGCGATGGGCGCCAGCTTTCTCAACCTGAACCGCAACAAGCGGTTCGTGGTGCTCGACGTCAAGCACCCGGACGACCTTGCCGAGCTGAAGTCGCTGATCGCCACGGCCGATGTCTTCGTCTCCAACGTGCGTCCGCAGTCGTTGCGCAAGCTCGGCCTGGACTATGCCTCGCTGCGGGCGGACCATCCGCGGCTGATCTATTGCGGCGCCTATGGCTATTCGGAGGAGGGGCCCTACGCCGGCGCACCGGCCTTCGACGACATCATCCAGGCGCGCAGCGGGATGGCGCAGTTCCAGGGCGCCAACTCGAACGAGGGGCCTCAGTATGTCAACACCATCCTTGCCGACAAGGTCGCCGGCCTGACCGTCGCCTATGCGATCCCGATGGCGCTGTATGAGCGCGAGCGATCGGGCCAGGGGCAGGCCATCGAGGTGCCGATGTTCGAGACGCTGGTGTCCTTCCTCGCCACCGAGCAGCTCGCCGGGCAGACTTTCGTGCCGCCGCTCGGCCCTGCCGGCTATCCGCGCGTAATGTCGGCCCACCGCAAGCCGTACCGCACCAGCGACGGCCATCTTGCTTTGCTGCCCTATACCAGTGCGCAGTGGCTGCGCTTTTTCGACCTGTCAGGCCATGCCGAACTGGCGCGCGATCCGCGCTATGCGACCCCGGCCGCGCGCAGCGCCAATATCGACGCACTCTACGCCACGCTGGCCGAGATCGTCGCGCAGCGCACCACCGCGGAATGGCTAGCGTTGTTGCGCGACGCCGATATCCCGCACAGCGAGCTGCCGCATTTCGACAGCCTGGTGGATGACCCGCACCTGCGCGCCACCGGCATGATGTTCGAATACGACCATCCGAGCGAAGGACGCCTGCGCGGCGTCGGCATCCCCACGCGGTTCTCGCGCACGCCCGGTAATATCCGCAGCTGGCCGGAAGGCTTGCCAAAGGCGCAGGACGACACCGGCACCTGATCCGCCCGCACCGGGATCGGCAGGTGCCGCCCGCATGTCGCGTACCAACGCGCCGCGTACAATTCCGGCCAAAGCACACGGAAGTCGAGGAAGCCTACGATGGCAGAAAACGAAGCGGCGGAAAAATCCGGCTATGGCAGCGTCAAGACGGCGCTGCGCGTGATCGAGATCATGGAGATCTATGCGCGGGAAGGGCGCTCGCTGACGCTGACCGAACTGGCGAAGCTGCTGGGCGCACCGATGTCGAGCTGCCTGGGGCTGATCCGCACGCTGGCGTCGCTGGGCTACCTGTACGAAACCGGCCGCCGCCAGGGCTATTACCCCACGCGGCGGTTGCTCGATATCGCCCAGCGCATCGCGCGCAACGACCCGCTGCTCGAACGCGTGCAGCCGGTACTCGAGTCGCTGCGCGACGACACCGGCGAAACCGTGATTTTCGGCAAGCTGCAGGACGACGGTCGCGTGTTGTACCTGGAGGTGCGCGAGTCCGCCAACCCGGTGCGCTATATCGCCGCGCCGGGCGAACTGCGCGACGCGCATGTCAATTCCATCGGCCGCGCCATCCTCGGCACCATGACCGCGGAGAGCCGCGCGGAACTGCTGGCCGGCGTTAGCTTTGCGTCGCGCACCGGGCGCACGGTGGACTCGCTGCGGGTATTCGAGGCGGCGATGCAGCAATGGCAGGCGCAGGGGTGGTATCCGAATTTCGGCGAGTCGTTCCGGGACCTGGGGGCCATCGCCATTCCGGTCTCGCTCGGCGGCGTTGTCTACGGGATGTCGGTGGCAGGCCCGCTGCATCGGGTCGAGGCCAATGCGGAGGCTATCGTTGTGGCACTGAAGGCCGCAGGCGGTTCACTGCAGGGATAAAAGCGGAGGGAAGGGGTGGCGAGGGGCAGGGGCTGCGGCAGCCCCGGGCGCAAGCCACAAACGGCACAAACGAAAAAGCCCGGTGCGTTTGCACCGGGCTTCCGTATCGGTTGGCTCCCCGACCTGGGCTCGAACCAGGGACCTGCGGATTAACAGTCCGTCGCTCTACCGACTGAGCTATCGGGGAACAGCTGAGAAAAAGATTATAGCCAGTTTCTCTTTTTGTCGTCAACACCTTGTCAACATTTTGTTTGTCGTCAGGTGTTTCGGAGCCGCTGGCTGCTGCGTCCCACGTTGGTGTTCGACAGCGAGGCCGCATTATAGCGACGGTTTTTAGTTTGTGCCAGAAAAAAACCGCCTTGCGGCGGCTTTTTTCTGTGGCACCGTGCAGCGCCGGATCAGTCGAACACCGGCGATTCCACGCCCAGGACCTTGTGCAGCTTCGGCGAGGTCGTGGTGTACTGCATGTGGATCTTCTTCTCGGGGAAGATATACGGCGCAGCACCGAACGCGGCCAGCGCGGCCTCGTGGAAGCCCGACAGGATCAGCTTCTTCTTGCCCGGGTAGGTGTTGATGTCGCCCACCGCGAAGATACCCGGGATGTTGGTCTGGAACTTCTCGGTATCCACCCTGATCTGCTTGCGCTCCAGGTCCAGGCCCCACTCGGCGATCGGGCCGAGCTTGGGTGATAGGCCGAAGAACACCAGCAGGTCGTCCAGCGGCAGGCGGCGGGTCACGCCGTCGGCACCCGTCACCTTGATCTCGGTGAGCACGCCGTCCTTCTCTTCATAGCCGCCGATCTGGCCGACCAGGAACTGCATTTCCATCTGTTCGCACAGTTCCTTCATCTTGGCCACCGAGGCCGGCGCGGCACGGAAGCCGTCGCGGCGGTGGATCATCACCACCGACTCGGCCTTGCCGACCAGGTCCAGCGTCCAGTCCAGCGCCGAGTCGCCGCCGCCGACGATCACCAGGTTGCGGCCATGGAAGCGGCTCGGATCCTTGACGCGGTAGAACAGTTGCTTGCCGTCGAACTTGTCGAGGCCCTCGACCTTCAGCGTACGCGGCTGGAACGAGCCCACACCGGCGGCGATGAAGATGGTCTTGGTGATAAAGCGGGTTCCGAGCGAGGTCTCGACGAAGAAGCGCCCGTCGTCACGGCGCTCCACCACGGAGACTTCCTGGCCCAGGTGGAAGGTCGGCTCGAACGGCTCGATCTGCTTGAGCAGGTTGTCGGTCAGCTCCTGGCCGGTGCAGCTGGGCACGGCCGGGATGTCGTAGATGGGCTTGTCCGGATACAGCTCCACGCACTGCCCGCCAACGACTTTCAGGGAATCGATCACGTGGGCCTTGATTTCGAGCAGGCCCAGTTCAAACACCTGGAACAGGCCCACCGGACCGGCGCCGACGATCAGCGCGTCGATTTCGAGCGGCTGGCCGCCAGCGGGGCTGCCGCCTTCGACCTGCTTGGTCGCGTCGGCAACGGGATTTGGAATGCTCAAGTCCATATTCGTCCTGATACGTTGGTTGGGCACGCGGGTGCCCGGCATTGCGGAAAGCGCGTGGGGACGGCTTTCTTTGCTGCCTGGTACGCTCAGCGCTCCAGGTACTGCAGCTTGTCGGTGGTGTCCTTCCAGTCCTCGGCCTCGGCCAGCGGGGCCTTGGTCTTGGTGATGGAAGGCCAGGCGCGCGCCAGCTCGGCGTTGAGTTCGATGAACTGCTGCTGGTCGCCCGGCACGTCTTCCTCGGCGTAAATGGCATTCACCGGGCACTCGGCCACGCACACGGCGCAGTCGATGCACTCATCCGGGTCGATGGCCAGGAAGTTCGGGCCTTCGCGGAAACAATCCACCGGACATACGTCAACGCAGTCTGTATAGCGGCAACGGATGCAGGATTCGGTGACAACGTGAGTCATTTCGGTTCCAGGAAAACGGGTCGGCTTTTGATGGGAAACTGTTGGGCCGCTTCTTGCCGGCGGACGCCTCCATCTGCCTTGGCGGGCAGGTATGGGCGGGACGAGCGCCGGCCGTGGCCTTTCGGGAACCGGTATTGTAGCCGAGCCTTCTGGCAAGGATAGCGGGTCTATATAGCTGGATCAGATAGTTTTCTTATTTCTTTATGTGCTTTTGATCCAAGACATGGCGGGCACGCTGGCGTGCTTGCGCGACCGCAGGCATGATGAGGCCGCCTGAGTGCCCCATGCCTCCACGCCGGGAGATTCATATGCTACGCCAGCTTCGTGATTGCCGCCGCGCCGCCTTGCTGCCCTTGCTTGTGATTCTGGCGGCATTTCCCGCGATGACAACGTCCGCCGGTGCGCAAGCCCTGGTCCAGCCGGGCATGGCGGACAGCGTGGTGTCCCGGCTGGTGGCATGGCGCGCGCGCTCCGAGGCGCCGGTCGCCTTGCCCGCGTTGACCGGCTTCGACTGGGACCACTTCACCGTGACCGATTCCCCCGCGGGCGAAGCCATCGCCCATTGCGGCCGCGCCGGCCTGATGCCTTGCGGTCCCGAGCTGAACCCGAAGCCGGGGGACCGGATGCAGGTGCTGCGCTTCGAGCGCGCGGGGGCGGCGGTCTACACCGAGCGCATCCTTGCCGAGGACGGCGCCTTTGCCGAACCGCTGCCGCAACGCGTGCCGCGCAGCGCCGCCACGCTGGTTTCGTGCCCCGGGCGCGACGGCCGGGCGCTGTGGTGCCTGCAGGGCAGGGCGGCCGGAAAGCCGGTCCTGCGCGCGCCGCAGCCCTTCCTCGACGGCGCCTGACCGCCCCGGACCCGCGCAGTCTCGGTTAGCATGTCGGACTGACCCGGCACATCGCCGTCTGGCTAGCCATGATCATCCAGTCTCTGCTCGACACCGACCTGTACAAGTTCACGATGATGCAGGTAGTCCTGCACCAGTTTCCGCAGGCGCAGGTCGAATATCGCTTCAAGTGCCGCAACGCCGGCGTCGACCTGACGCCGTATATCGACGAGATCCGTGCCGAGATTGCGCACCTGTGCCAGCTGCGCTTTACCGATGACGAGCTCGCCTACCTGCGCGGCCTGCGCTTCATCAAGAGCGATTTCATTGACTTCCTCGGCCTGTTCCACCTGAACGAGAAGTACGTGTCGGTGCGCGAGGCGCCGCAGGGCAACGGCGAGATCGAGATCTCGATCATCGGCCCCTGGCTGCATACCATCCTGTTCGAAGTGCCGGTGCTGGCGATCGTCAACGAGGTCTACTTCCGCCGCACCCAGCCGCGGCCCGATCTCGCCGGCGGCCGTCGCCGCCTGGAAGACAAGCTTGCCCTGCTGCAGCCGCCGGAACTGGCCGATTGCGTCATCGCCGACTACGGCACGCGCCGGCGCTTCTCGCGCGACTGGCAGGAAGAAGTGCTGCTGACCATGCGGCGCGAGCTCGGTCCGCAGCTCGCCGGCACCAGCAACGTCCATTTCGCCCGCCTGCACAACATGGTGCCGCTCGGCACGATGGCGCACGAATACCTGCAGGCCTGCCAGGCACTGGGGCCGCGTCTGCGCGATTCGCAGGTGTACGCGCTCGAACGCTGGGCGCGCGAGTACCGCGGCGACCTTGGCATCGCACTGTCCGACACTTACGGCTTCGATGCCTTCCTGCGCGACTTCGACCTGTACTTCTGCAAGCTGTTCGACGGCGTGCGCCATGACTCGGGCGACCCGATCATGTGGGGCGAGCGCATGGTGGCGCATTACGCCGCCAACCGCGTCGACCCGCGCACCAAGACGCTGATCTTCAGCGACAGCCTGGACGTGCCGCGCGTGATCGAGCTGTTCCAGCGCTTCCACGGCCGCTGCCGGCTGGCCTTCGGCGTCGGCACCAACCTGACCAACGATCTTGGCTACACGCCACTGCAGATCGTGATCAAGATGGTGCGCTGCAATGGCCAGCCCGTGGCCAAGCTGTCGGACACACCGGAAAAGACCATGTGCGACGATTCCGGCTACCTGTCCTACCTGCGGCAGGTGTTCTCGGTCCATCCGGCATAGCGGGGGCAATAGCGGGGATTTCGGCGCGCCGTGCCGTGCCGCGGCAACTATAATCGGCGCATCCTCGCCAACCGCACTGCCAGGCCTTATGGAAACCAACGACGCCCGCGACCGCATCTTCGCCCGCATCCGTGCCGCACAGGGCAGGCCGCGCCAGCCCACGCAGGGCGAACGCGCCGCGGTGGCCGACTACCTCGCGCGCCATCCGCAAGGCCCGCGCCCGGTGCCGGCTGCCAATCTCGTCGAAGCCTTCCTGGGGCAGGCCCAGCGCATGGCGTCTACCGTCGATCGTGTCGACACCATGGACCAGGTGCCAGCGGCAGCGCGACGTTTTCTCGACAGCCTGAACCTGGTGCAGCGCGCGGTGGCATGGGATGCGCTGGGCACGCTGCCTTGGCAGGACGCCGGCATCGTGGTCGAATGCCGTCCGCCTCTGCGGGAGGTCGAGGCTGACCGCGATCATGGCGATCTGGTCGGGATCACCGGCTGCTTCTGCGCGATCGCCGAGACGGGCTCTCTGATGCTGCTGTCGGGACCGACGACGTTTGCCTCCGCCGCGCTGCTGCCGGAAACGCATATCGCGGTGGTGCCGCGCTCGCGCGTGGTCGCCGGTCTGGAAGACGCCTTTGCGCTGGTGCGCAGCGAGCGCGGCGAGCTGCCGCGCGCGACCAATATCATCAGCGGCCCGTCGCGCACCGGGGATATCGAGCAGACCATCGTGCTGGGTGCGCATGGCCCGTATCGGGTGCATGTGATCGTGGTCGAGCAGGCTTGATGCATGGGTCGGCACCAGCATAAGAATCGCCTGTAAACGCGCGACGGAGCGCGGTCGCGCGAGGAGCTTGGATTACACTTGCAGGCTTGCCGTGAGAGCCCGCATGCCATTCGTTGCCGGGGCTCGATGCACCATGAATGCTGCGTTCCCGAGGAGATCCTGCCTGATGCGACGTGCCTTCGTACAGTTGCCGATGCTGACCATGCTGGCAGCTGTTCTTGCTGTCTTCCCTGTGGCCGCGCATGCCGCGGACCTCGCCGGGGCCGCACTGTCGCCGCTATGGGGCCTGCCGTTTGCCGGCATCCTGCTGTCGATCGCGCTGTGGCCACTGCTCGCGCCAAAGTTCTGGCACCACCACTATGGCAAGATCGCCGCGGGTTGGGGACTGCTGTTCCTGCTGCCGTTCGCCGCGGTGTTCGGCACGCATGCAGCCGCTGCCAGCGCGGTGCATGCGCTGCTCGCCGAGTACATCCCGTTCATCTCGCTGATCGCTTCGCTCTATATCGTCGCGGGCGGCATCTGCGTGCGTGGCAACTTGCATGGGACACCGGGGCTCAATACGGGCATCCTGGCGCTTGGTACGGTGCTGGCAAGTTTCATGGGGACTACCGGCGCGGCCATGCTGCTGATCCGCCCGTTGCTGCGTGCCAACGACAATCGCCGGCACGTGGCGCACGTGGTCGTGTTCTTTATCTTCCTGGTGGCCAATGCCGGCGGCTCGCTGACGCCGCTGGGCGATCCGCCGCTGTTCCTCGGGTTCCTGAAGGGCGTGGACTTCTTCTGGACCATGCGCAACATCTACCTGGAAACACTGTTTATCTGCGCGGTGCTGCTGGTGGTGTTCTACCTGGTCGACCGCCACTACTACCGCAACAAGGAAGAAGAACTGCCGCAGAAGAACGATCCCACGCCGGACTCCAACGGCATCACGATCGACGGCAAGATCAACTTCGTGCTGCTGCTGGCCCTGATCGGCCTGGTGCTGATGAGCGGCTTGTGGCAGCCGGCCATCTCGTTCAATGTCTTCGGTACCGACGTGCCGCTGCAGGCGGCGGTGCGCGATGCGCTGCTGATCGTGGTGGCGGTGGTGTCGCTGCTGGTCACGCCGCACACCGCGCGCGCGGGCAACGAGTTCAACTGGGAGCCGATCCTGGAAGTGGGCAAGCTGTTCGCCGGCATCTTCCTGACCATCATCCCGGTGATCGCCATGCTCAAGTCCGGCACCGACGGCGCCTTTGCCGGCGTGATCCGCGCGGTCAGCGACAGCAACGGGCAGCCGGTCGACAGCATGTATTTCTGGGCGACCGGACTGCTGTCGTCGTTCCTGGACAATGCGCCAACTTACCTGGTGTTCTTCAACACCGCCGGGGGCGACGCCGCCACGCTGATGACGCGCGACGCCTCGACTCTGGCCGCGATTTCCGCCGGCGCGGTGTTCATGGGCGCCAACACCTATATCGGCAATGCGCCCAACCTGATGGTCAAGGCCATTGCCGAGAACCGCGGCGTACGCATGCCGAGCTTCTTCGGCTACATGCTGTACTCGGGCATCTTCCTGATGCCGCTGTTCGTCATCATGACCTTCCTCTTCTTCCACGTGTGATGCCATGAAGCCGTCCGTCCTTGTCACCCGCGCCATCTATCCCGAAGTGATCGACCGCCTGGTGCAGTATTTCGATGTCGACGACAACCAGCAGGACGCGGTGCTTGACGCCGCCGCGCTGAAGGCCCGGCTGGCAGGCAAGGCCGGCGTGCTGGCCAACGCCGCCGACCGCATCGACGCAGACCTGGTCGCCGCGCTGCCGTCGCTGCGCGCGGTGTGCAACATGGCCGTGGGCTACAACAATCTCGACGTGCCGGCGCTGACCGCTGCGGGCATCGTCGCCACCAACACGCCCGACGTGCTGACCGAGACCACCGCCGACTTCGGCTGGGCGCTGCTGATGGCCACCGCGCGCCGCGTCACCGAGTCCGAGCACTACCTTCGCGCGGGCAAGTGGCAGCGCTGGAGCTACGACATGCTGGTCGGCATGGATCTGTACGGCAGCACGCTCGGCATCCTGGGCATGGGCCGCATTGGCCAGGCACTGGCGCGCCGTGCCAGCGGGTTTGGCATGAGCGTGCTGTACCACAACCGCAGCCAGTTGCCTGCGGACACCGAGCGCACGCTCAATGCCCGCTATGTCAGCAAGGAGGACCTGCTGCGCCAATCCGACCACCTGCTGCTGGTGCTGCCTTATGGCCCGCAGAGCCACCATGCCATCGGCGCTGCCGAGCTGGCGCTGATGAAGCCGACGGCGACGCTGGTCAATCTTGCGCGCGGCGGCATTGTCGACGATGCCGCGCTGGCGCAGGCGCTGCGCGACAAGCGCATCTTCGGCGCCGGGCTGGATGTGTTCGAGGGCGAGCCCAGTGTCCATCCGGACCTGCTGACGGTGCCCAACGTCGTGCTGACACCGCATATCGCCAGCGCCTCGGAGAAGACCCGCCGCGCCATGGCGATGCTGGCCGCCGACAACCTGATCGCCGCGCTCGACCAGGGCCCGCAGGCCGGCCATCCGCCCACCGTGATCAACCCCGAAGTCATGCCGAACCGCCGCTGACGCGCGGCCGGTTGTCTGTCGCTCAACCTGTTGCTGCATGTCCTTGATTCCGTACCTGACGCTGGCCGTGGCGTTGCTCGCGGTTGTCCTGCTAGTGATCGTGCTGTTGCGCCAGCAGGCCGCCTCGCCCGGCGCCGAGCTGGCCCGCCAGCTTGCCGAATTGCGCGTCGAAGGGGCGCGCGGCATGGAGCGCGTGGAGCGTGAGGTCCGTACCGACGTAGCCGAGGCCGCACGCGGCAATCGCGACGAGTCGGCGCAGCAGATGCTGCGCTTCCAGCAGGCGCTGTCGTCGCAGCTGACCGGCATCGCCACGCTGCAGAACAACCAGATCGACACCTTCGCGCAGCAGCTCGCCAAGCTGACCGAATCCAACACGCAGCAGCTCGAGCACGTACGCCAGCACCTGATGCTGCAAGGCCAGCAGGCGCGCGACGAACAGGCGGGAGCGCTGCGCCGCTTCGGCGACGGCTTGCAGCAGCAGCTGGCGCAGATGTCCGAAGCCAACGAGCGCCGGCTGGCGGAAGTGCGCGCCACGCTGGAGCAGAAGCTGCGCGACATCGAGGCCAACAACGCCGCCAAGCTGGAGGAGATGCGCCGCACCGTCGACGAGAAACTGCATGCGACGCTGGAGCAGCGCCTGGGCGAGTCGTTCCGGCTGGTCTCGGATCGCCTCGAGCAGGTGCATCGCGGGCTGGGCGAAATGCAGGCACTGGCGCAGGGGGTGGGTGACCTGAAGAAGGTGCTGACCAACGTAAAGTCGCGCGGCACCTGGGGCGAAGTCCAGCTTGAGATGCTGCTGGAACAGATGCTTACGCCAGACCAGTACGGCAAGAATGTAGAGACAGTGCGCAACTCCGGCGCCCGGGTGGAATTTGCCATCCGCTTGCCCGGCAAGGCCGCGGGCGGCGGTGGCGACGGCGGCGCGCCAGTGTGGCTGCCGGTCGATGCCAAGTTCCCCAAGGAGCAGTACGAGCGACTGGTCGATGCCCAGGAGCGTGGCGACCCGGAGGGCGTCATCGCCTTTGGCCGCGAACTGGAAGTTGCATTGCGGCGCGAGGCCCAGGCCATCGCCGAAAAGTACCTGGCGCCGCCGCAGACCACGGATTTCGCCATCCTGTTCCTGCCGACCGAAGGCCTGTATGCCGAAGTGCTGCGGCGCCCCGGCCTGACCGACCTGATGCAGCGCAACTACCGTGTCACTGTGGCAGGCCCGACCACGCTGACCGCGCTGTTGAACAGCCTGCAAATGGGATTTCGGACGCTGGCGCTGGAAAAGCGCTCGAGCGAAGTGTGGGAGGTGCTCGGCGCCGTCAAGACCGAGTTTGGCAAGTTCGGCGACGTGCTGGCCAAGACCCGCGACACGCTCGAGCGCGCGGCGCGCAATATCGAGCAAGCCGAGGTGCGCACGCGCCAGATGGCGCGCAAGCTGCGGACGGTGGAAGCGCTGCCGGGCGATGCCGCGCAGCAGTTGCTGGGACTTAACGGAGTGGAAACGGCCGAAACGCCGGACGACAGCGGCGGCTGAGCGCGCCGTAGCAGGGAAGGCCCGCGTGGCGGGCGAGGCCGGGGAGTTGGCCGGCAGCCTGCCGGCCCGTGGTCAGCGAGGGTTCAGCGGTCGTCTTCCGGCGCCAGCTCGCGCACGTGGACTTCGATGCCGCCAAAGCGGGCGGCCACCCAGTTGTAGGCCTTGCACGCCAGCCACAGCAGGCCGAAGCCGATCAGCGCATTCAGGATGATCGCGCTGAAGACCGTGATCGCCGGCAGGTCGCCGTAACGGATAAAGGTAACGAACAGGCCCAGCGAGACGATCGGCAGGGAGAAGCACAGGTAGACCAGCACCAGCGCACGGGCGGTCTTCACGGGGTGGAGGTAGGCGATCTCCTGATTCATGACTGGGGATAACTTGATTGTTGCTGAATCGTGCGCCAAGTGTAGCGATTGCCCGACCCCAAGCATAGTCCGCTGCCCGTGCCGCGGCCGAAAGCCAAGCGCCGGACGCGTCACGGCGGCAAATGTGCAGCACAAATGCGACACATTGCAGCCGCAGCCAGGCGGCCAGCCTGTTGCAACCTTCAGACCAGCCCGTCGAACAGCATGACCTCGACCGGATCGCCGGCCTTGACCGAGTCCTGCTCGTGACCGAGCACGATAAAGCAGTTGGCCTCGCTCATCGAGCGCAGCACGCCCGAACCCTGCTGGCCGGTGATGCGCACTTCCCACTTCCCGTCAGTCGCCCGGCCCAGGATGCCGCGCTGGTATTCGGTGCGGCCAGGCTTCTTGCGGATTGCCTGCGCGCTGCGCACTTGCAGCAGCGGCAGCGATGGCACGCTGGCACCCATCAGCCGGTGCAGCGCAGCTCGCACGAAGTGGTAGAAGGTGACCATCACCGCGACGGGGTTGCCCGGAAGTCCAAACAGCAGCGCCGAATCCCGGCCCTCCCGGCCCTCGCCGCTGCCGATACGCCCGAACGCCATCGGCCGGCCCGGGCGCATGGCGATCTTCCAGAAGGTGACATCCCCCAGGCTCGCCATGATCTGCTTGGTGTAGTCGGCCTCGCCGACCGAGACGCCGCCCGAGGTGATGACCGCGTCGGCGCTTTCGCAGGCAGTGCGGAAAGCCGTTTCCAGCGCCTCGGGGTCGTCGCGCACCACGCCCATGTCGAGGAGTTCGACGTTCATCCGGCGCAGCATGCCGTGCAGCGTATAGCGGTTCGAGTCGTAGACGCAGCCAGCCTCCAGCGGCTCGCCGATCGAGCGCAGTTCATCGCCGGTGGAGAAGAAGGCCACGCGCAGGCGCCGGCGCACGCGAACTTCGGCAATGCCCAGCGAGGCCAGCAGGCCCAGGTCGGCGGGCTGGACGATGCGGCCGGCCGGCAGTGCGGCCTGGCCGCGCGCCAGGTCTTCGCCGCGCAGGCGGCGGTTGTCGCCGGCGCGTACACAGTCGGCGGCAAAGCGGATGCGTGCGCCGTCCGCCACGGTTTCGACGAATTCCTGCGGCACCACTGTGTCGCAACCGGCCGGCATTACCGCGCCGGTCATGATGCGTACCGCCTGCACGGCCGTGGGCGCGAGCGCACCGGCGCCGCCGGCGAAGACGCTGCCGATCACTTCCAGTTCGACCATGTCAGTCTGCGCGGCGGCGAGTGCTTCGCTGCGGAAGGCGTAGCCGTCCATGGCCGAGTTGTCATGGGCCGGCACGTCGATGGACGAGACAATGTCTTCGGCCAGCACGCGGTCGAGCGCGCTGCGGATCGGCAGCTGTTCGATGCCGCGCACCGGCTCCACCACCTCGCCGATGATGCGGTTGGCCTGGTCCACCGGCAGCGCGGTGGGATCATAGTCGGACAGGCAGGAAATGACGGATTGCAGGGAAGGCATGTTGGCTCGGCGGCGGGTGGTTGCGGCGACTAGCGGCTTTCGTGCGTGCGCAGTTCGTCCAGCGTATTGATATTGGCGAAGGCCGCGGCGTCGTCGAACATCACCTCGGCCAGCCGGTGCGAGGCGGCCCAGGTCTCGATCTTGCGGCCGCCGCCCGAAAGATACGCCACCAGGCTGTCCAGCGCGCTGACCGGCATCAGGCAGAACACGGGTTGGGTCTGGCGCTTGCCGGTTTCATCCAGCGTCACCGGGATCGCCAGCTCCGCGCCCTCGGACTCGATTGCCTGAGACAGCCGCAACACGAGGTCGGTGGGGAGGAAAGGCGAGTCGCATGGCGCCGTCACCATCCAGGATGTGCCGCACTGTTCCAGTCCCGCAAGCATGCCGGCCAGTGGCCCGGCGAAGTCGGGCACGGAGTCGGTGTAGACCGGCACGCCGAACGATTCATAGGCCGCCAGGTTGCGGTTGGCGTTGATGATCAGGCCGCCGACCTGCGGGCCGAGGCGCATCATCGTATGCATCGCCATGGGCATGCCGTGCAGCGGCTGCAGCCCCTTGTCGGTGCCGCCCATGCGGCTGCCCCTGCCGCCTGCGAGAATCAGGCCGGTGATGTCGTCGCGTGCAATCATGAAGGTGCGGCGGCGGGTTCAGCCACCGATATAGGACATCTCGATCTTGCGCTCGGCCCGCGCCTGGCGCACCGCCGGGTCGCCGCGCTGCTCGGAGTAGTTGTCGGTACGGCCCTGCCACACCTGCGCGATCGCGTTCGAGATCTCCAGGTCGCTGTAGCCGCCGCGCAGCAGCGCGCGCAGGTCATAGCCCTCGGTGGCGAACAGGCACAGGTAAAGGCGGCCTTCCGTGGACAGCCGGATGCGGCTGCAATCGCCGCAGAACGCATGGGTGACGCTGGAAATCACGCCGATTTCGCCGCTGCCGTCGCGGTAGCGCCAGCGCTCGGCGGTCTCGCCGGTGTAGTTGGCCTGCACGGGTTCCAGCGGGAACTCGGCATCGATGCGGCGCACGACCTCGGCCGAGGGCAGCACCTCGTCCATCTGCCAGTGGTTGCTGGCGCCGACGTCCATGAACTCGATATAGCGGATGATGATGCCGCTGTGGCGGAAATGGCGCGCCATCGGCACGATTTCCTGGTCGTTGGTGCCGCGCTTGACCACCATGTTGACCTTGATCGGAGCCAGGCCCACGGCCTGCGCGGTCTCGATGCCGTGCAGCACGTCGGCAACGGCGAAGTCGACGTCGTTCATGCGGCGGAAGGTGGCGTCGTCGATCGCGTCCAGGCTGACGCTGACGCGCGTCAGGCCGGCGTCGCGCAGCGAGCGCGCCTTGCGCGCCAGCAGCGAGGCATTGGTAGTCAGCGTCAGGTCAAGCGGCTTGCCAGAGACAGTCTCGATCCTTGCCAGCATCTCGACCAGATGCTCGATGTTCTTGCGCAGCAGGGGCTCGCCGCCGGTCAGGCGGATCTTCTCGACGCCGTGCGCGACGAACAGGCGCGCGGTGCGCTCGATTTCTTCGAAGCTGAGCAGTTCCGAGTGCGGCAGGAAGGTGTAGTCCTTGTCGAACACTTCCTTCGGCATGCAGTAGACGCAGCGGAAGTTGCAGCGGTCCGTCACCGAGATGCGCAGGTCATGCAGCGGCCGGCCGCGGGTGTCGGCCACCAGGCCGGTGGGCGTTTCCAGCTTGCCGGGGATGCGCGGCGTCATCGAATGGTAGCGATGGTCGCGCAAGTCGAAGATCGGAATGACGGATTCGGTCATGGCCTGTGGGTGGGCGCCGCTCCGGCGAGTGGCCTGGCAAGGCCAGGCCGGGGGACTCCGGGAGCCCGGCGCATTTGCTGCCATTCTAGCCGAGTGGGCGCCCGGGGAGCCGCAATCCCGCGAATCGCGGGGATTTTCGGTGCATGAAAAAAGGGACAGCCAGGCTGTCCCTTCTACAGCGACGCAGGTGCCAGCGGCGGCACCCGGGCAGGCTTACTGCTGCGACGCCATGTCCACTTCGCGACGGCCGGTCTCGACCAGGATCATCGGACCCTGGGGCAGAGGCGGCAGCGGCTTGCGCTCGCGCGGCACGCGCGGCGCGGGCACGATGCGGGCGGCGGCTTCCTGGGCGGAGCGCAGCTTGTCGGCATCGGTGTGGACCCATTGCAGGCCGGCGCCGGCAAGCATCGGCTCGAGGCTTTCCATCGCTACCGGGGCAGCGGCCGGGGTAGCGGGCGCTGCAGGTGCGGTGTGGGCCGCCTGGGCCGGCGCGGCGGCCGGTTCGGCCTCGGGCGCGGTCACGGCAGGGGCGGGTGCCACCGCTGCGGCCACGACCGGCTCGGCCACGGCTTCGGCGGCGATCGCCTCGGTCACGGCTGCGGCGGTTTCCGCCTGCACGGCCACGGCGGCCGGGGCAGGTTCGGCCACGGGTGCCGGTGCCGGTTCAGCGGCAGGGGCAGGCGTCACGCCTTCCGGCACGGCGATGCGGATTGCCTCGACGCTTTCCGCGGCGGCAACAGTGACCGCAGCCTGCGGTGCCGCTTCGGCTTGCGGGGCGGGCTGGGGTGCGGCTTGCGCGGCCGCCTCTACGGCCTCTACGGCCTCTACGGCCTCGGCGGCCTCGGCGGCCACGGGAGCGATGCCTTCGGCGGTTTCGGCAACGCCTTCGGGAGCGGCTTCGCCTTCACCGTGCGTGCCCAGGCCGGCCTCGTCGCGTTCGCGGCGATAGCGGTTGCGGCCACGGCGGTTACGGCGGCGGCGCTCTTCGCCTTCGGCGGTTTCCGCGAATCCTTCGGCACCTTCCGTCAGTTCGGCGCGCACGGCCGGCACTTCGTCTGCGGCGGCATGCGGCAGCACGCCCAGCGCCTGGGCGGCGGCTACGGCTTCCGGCTGCGGCGCTTCGCCGACCTCGGCTTCACGCAGGTCGCTGCGTTCGCGCTGGCGATCGCGCTGGCGCTCGCGGCGTTCCTGGCCGCGTTCGCGCCGGCCTTCCTGGCGGGCTTCGGCGCGCTCGCCCTGGGCACGTTCACCCTGGGCGGCTTCAGCCTGGCGGGCGACGGCCGGAGTGGCCTGGCCGTCCTGCTGGCGCGGCTGGCGGCCCTGGCGCTCGCCACGGCCTTCGCGTTGTTCGCCGCGCTCGCCTTGCTGGCGCTCTGCACGCTGACCGCGAGGCTGGCGGTCGCCGCGATCCTGGCGCTCGCCACGCTCACCGCGCTCGGCGCGTTCGGTACGTTCACCGCGCTCGCCACGTTCGCCACGTTCGCCGCGCTGGCCACGGCCTTCGCCGCGCTGGCCGCGCTCGCGGCGGCCTTCGCCACCGCGGCTTTCGGCGGCCGCCACCGGCTTGGCCGGCTCAACCACCGGCGCAGGCGCCGGACGCGCGCCAAACAGGCCCTTCAGCCAGGCGATAAAGCCGCCGGCTTCCACCGGCTTGGTGGCAGGGACGGGCGGAGCGGCCGGGGCAGCTTCCGGACGCGGAGCGCGCTCCGGACGCGGCACGGAGACCGGAGCCGGCTGTTCCGGAGTGATGCCCTTGACCGCTGCTTCCTGGCGCGGCTTGGCTTCTTCCTTGCGGCGGCTGCTGTAGCTGGTGTCGGCTTCCAGTTCCTTGGCGGCAGCCTCGGCCATCTTGTAGCTGGCGGTGCTGTCTTCCAGGCGCGGGTCGTCGTGGCGCAGGCGCTCCAGCTTGTAGTGCGGCGTTTCCAGGTGCTTGTTCGGGATCAGCAGCACGTTGACCTTGAAGCGCAGCTCGATCAGGTTGATTTCCTGGCGCTTCTCGTTCAGCAGGAAGGCGGCGACCTCCACCGGCACCTGGCAGTGGATGGCGGCGGTGTTTTCCTTCATCGCCTCTTCCTGGATGATGCGCAGCACCTGCAGGGCGGACGATTCGGTATCGCGGATATGACCCGTGCCGTTGCAGCGCGGGCAAGTGATGTGCGAGCCCTCCGACAGCGACGGACGCAAGCGCTGGCGCGACAGCTCCATCAGGCCGAAGCGGCTGATCTTGCCCATCTGCACACGGGCGCGGTCATGGCGCAGCGCGTCCTTCAGGCGCGTTTCCACGTCCTTCTGGGCCTTGCCCGATTCCATGTCGATGAAGTCGATCACGATCAGGCCGCCCAGGTCGCGCAGGCGCAGCTGGCGGGCAATCTCGTCAGCGGCTTCGAGGTTGGTGCGCAGCGCTGTTTCCTCGATGTCGGCGCCCTTGGTGGCGCGGGCCGAGTTCACGTCCACGGAGACCAGCGCCTCGGTGTGGTCGATCACGATGGCGCCGCCGGACGGCAGCATGACCATGCGCGAGTAGGCCGACTCGATCTGGTGCTCGATCTGGAAACGCGAGAAGAGGGGCACGTCGTCCCGGTACTTCTTCACGCGGTTCATGTTGTCAGGCATCACCACGCTCATGAAGGCGCGGGCCTGCTCGTAGATCTCGTCGGTATCGATCAGGATCTCGCCGATATCCGGCTGGAAGTAGTCGCGGATGGCGCGGATCACCAGGCTCGATTCCAGGTAGATCAGCAGTGGGGCCTTGTTGTCGCCGGCGGCGCCGTCGATGGCCTTCCACAGTTGCAGCAGGTAGTTCAGGTCCCACTGCAGTTCCTCGGCCGAGCGGCCGATGCCCGCGGTCCGGGCAATGATGCTCATGCCTTCCGGCACGGTCAGCTGCGCCATGGTCTCGCGCAGTTCCTGGCGATCTTCGCCCTCGATGCGGCGCGACACACCGCCGCCGCGCGGGTTGTTGGGCATCAGCACCAGGTAGCGGCCGGCCAGCGAGATGAAGGTGGTCAGGGCCGCGCCCTTGTTGCCGCGCTCTTCCTTCTCGACCTGGACGATCAGTTCCTGGCCTTCATGCAGGGCATCCTGGATGCGCGCGTTGCGCACATCGATGCCTTCCTTGAAGAAGGCGCGGGCGACTTCCTTGAACGGCAGGAAACCGTGGCGCTCTTCGCCGTAGTTGACGAAGCATGCTTCCAGCGAGGGTTCGATGCGGGTGATGACACCCTTGTAGATATTGCCCTTGCGCTGTTCGCGCCCGGCAGTCTCGATGTCGATATCGATCAGTTTCTGACCGTCGACGATGGCGACGCGCAATTCCTCCTGTTGCGTCGCGTTAAACAGCATGCGTTTCATCGCAATACCTCACTCCGGTGCCGCGGTTGTACCGTCTGAGCGGTTTCCGCGGCGATTCATGGAGCACGCGAGGGAGCGAGCGAAGGCGCGAGAATTGCCGGAAAGCGCCGTTTCGCGCAAAGGCGAGCGGCTGGGCGCGGGTGAAAGAGAGGCGATGACGTCGGGGTAACGTCCGTGGGGCGGGAGAGGGCGCCGGCGGCTGCTCTGGCAGACACTGGCGCGTTCCCGTTCCGGAGGCGATGCATGACGCCGGCATGGCCGGCACCGGCGCGGCGCCGGTGGCATCGCGGCCGGGCCGCGGAAGGCCTAGACGCGTCAAAGAGCAAATTTTTCGGACACGGCAAGGCTGCCGATGCTGCCTGACATCTCCTGGCGGGCGCACCTACTACTTCTTGGAGTTCTGCGACCGGGCGCCGGTATTTCCAGTCAGGCGGCAGGCTGGCCTGCCGGCCGGCACCGTTTCCCGGTGCAGGCGGGACTTCTCTCACCGAAGCGGATGCCGGCAGGGGCATCCACTCTTAAATTCTGTTTTACCTGAACACTCTGTTCCCACGTCATCGCCTGCTGCGCCGAAGCCTCCTATGGGCGACTTCCTGCGTGCCGGCGATATCGTGCGTGCTGCTTTACTGCCATTTGGCTGTCTGGCGCCCGCGCGGATCACGCAATGAAGCGGCGCAGGGCAGAAGACGGCCGGGCTGGCGGCGACCCCAAGTGTAGAATGCGGTCAATCCAAGATTAATCACGGGATTGATCGCTTACACAGGTCTTGCGCTGCCGGCCCCCGGCCGGAACAGCGAGGAAATTATATTGAAAATGAATGAGTTACGCCATCAAATTGAAAAGCCTGCCGATGTAGCGCCGGCAAGCCCGCAGGTGGCGTATGTCACGATCGACGAAGGCTCCGAAGGCCAGCGCATCGACAACTTCCTGCTGAAGGTCGCCAAGGGCGTACCCAAGAGCCATATCTACCGCGTACTGCGGTCGGGCGAAGTGCGGGTCAACAAGGGGCGTATCGATGCCACTTATCGCCTGCAATCGGGCGACGTGGTGCGAATTCCCCCGATGCGTGTGGCGACTTCGTCTCAATCCGCCGGGGCGCAGCCGGTCCCAGCCAGCGAATTTCCCGTGCTGTTCGAGGATGCGCAGCTGCTGGTGGTGAACAAGCCCGCCGGCGTGGCGGTCCATGGCGGCTCGGGTGTTGCCTTCGGCGTGATCGAGCAACTGCGCCAGGCCCGGCCTGAGGCCAAGTTCCTGGAGCTGGTGCACCGCCTTGACCGCGAGACCTCGGGCATCCTGGTGCTGGCCAAGAAGCGCTCCGCGCTGGTCCACCTGCATGAGCAGATCCGCGGCAACAGCATGGACAAGCGGTATTTCGCCTGCGTGGCCGGGGAATTCCCGAATAACCGCCAGCACGTGAAGCTGCCTCTATATAAATACACCACGCCCGACGGCGAGCGGCGCGTGCGGGTACAGGCCGACGGGCTGGCGTCGCACACGGTATTCAACCGGATCGAGGCGTTTCCCGGCTTTACCCTGCTGGAAGCCGAGCTGAAGACCGGCCGGACGCACCAGATCCGCGTCCACCTGGCCCATTCGGGATTCCCGATCGTCGGCGACGAGAAGTACGGCGACTTCCCCCTGAACAAGTCGCTGGCGCGTTCCGCCGCCAATCCCGGCATCAAGCGCATGTTCCTGCACGCCCACCGGCTGGTGTTCGTCCACCCGGCGACGGGGGCGCCGCTGACCGTCGAGGCACCGTTGCCGGACGAATGCGTCGGATTCCTGCAACAATTGCGACAGCTGCGCGCCCCGGAGTAGGGCCGCGCGTCAACGCCACAAGGACAACCATGGCCAGGCAACAATTTGACCTGATCGTTTTCGACTGGGACGGGACGCTGATGGACTCGACCCCGACCATCGCCAAGTGCATCCAGCTCGCCAGCCGCGACCTGGGGCTGCCTGTGCCGGACGACAGTGCGGCCAGCCATGTAATCGGGCTGGGGCTGAAGGATGCATTGTCGTACGCCGTGCCGACGCTGGATCCCGTCGACTACCCGCGCCTGGCGGAGCGCTACCGCTACCATTTCCTGGCCCGCGACGCCGACCTGGTGCTGTTCGACGGCGTGCGCGAGATGCTGGAAACCCTGCGCGGCGAGCACTATTTCCTCGGCGTCGCCACCGGCAAGACCCGCGTCGGCCTGCAGCGCGCATTGGCTGCCAGCGGCCTGACGCAACTCTTCGACGCGACGCGCTGTGCCGACGAAACCTTCTCCAAGCCGCATCCGGCCATGCTGCAAGAGCTGACGCGCGAGCTGGGCCAGGACATGGAGCGCACCGTCATGGTGGGCGATACCACCCATGACCTGCAGATGGCGGTCAATGCTGGCGCTGCGGGCATTGGGGTATGTTATGGTGCACATCCGGGCGACTCGCTGCGGGCGATGGCGCCGGTGCATTGCGCCACATCGATCGCCGACCTGACCGACTGGCTGCTGGCCCATGCCTGATAGCACGACCGACCAGGGCGCGGTGCGGCTTTGCGCCGCGGCAGACCTGGAAGAAGGCGGCGTAGGGGTGCGCTTTTCGGTGGTGCTGGACAGCCGCGAGATCGGTGCCTTCGTGGTGCGCTTCGACGGTGCCGCGCATGGCTACCTTAACCAGTGCGCGCATGTGCCGATGGAGCTCGACTGGCAGGAGGGGCGGTTCTTCGATAGCTCGGGCCTATACTTGATGTGCGCCACACATGGCGCGGTTTATGCGCCGGATAGCGGCGAGTGCGTCGGCGGTCCCTGCCGCGGCGCGGCGCTGGCCAAGCTGCGTATCGAAGAGCGCGATGGCCAGGTCTTCTGGTTTCCTGAAGGTCCGTACCGGGCCGCCGTCCAGGCGGACGGCGCCTGAATGACGGGCGGCCTGGCCGCCCGTTCTGTTTCCAAGCTTTCCACGAGCGAGTTGCATGACAGAAGAACAGAAGCCGCCTATTGGTCAACCGGGAGCATCGGGCGAATCGCATGAGCCTGGGCAAGACGATGCGAACCGGCCAGAGTCTGAACGCCTGGTCACCGCGAAGCAGGCCGACTATCCGCTGGAAAGCGAACTGCGCGCTGGCGACGACGCGGCGCGGCGCGAGCAGCGCGAACGCAAGGCCCGCATGGCTGGGGGCGAAGGAACGGTCGGCGGCGGTCCGGTGGGCGCGACCAGCTGGGAGCGCGACGTCCTGGAAAAGGTGCTGACGGCATCTCTGCGCGAGCAGCGCGCCGCACGCCGCTGGCGCATCTTTTTCCGCTTCGTGGGGCTGGCCCTGTTGGCGCTGATCTTCATCGCGCTGTTCGATTTCAAGGGCGACGGCATCAACACGTCCGGCCGCCATACCGCGATGGTGACGCTGGAGGGCGAGATCGCGGCCGGTACGCCGGCCAGCGCCGAGTCGATCAATGCCTCGCTGCAGGCGGCATTCGCCGATAGCAATGCCGCCGGCGTGATCCTCAAGATCAACTCGCCGGGCGGCTCGCCGGTGCAGGCCGGCATTATCAACGACGAGATCCACCGGCTGCGCGGAATTTATCCGTCCAAGCCGTTCTACGTCGTGATCGAGGAAATCTGTGCCTCGGGTGGCTATTACGTGGCCGCGGCGGCTGACAAGATCTATGTCGACAAGGCCAGCATCGTTGGCTCGATTGGCGTGCTGATGGATGGTTTCGGCTTTACCGGCCTGATGGACAAGCTGGGCGTGGAGCGCCGGCTGTACACGGCGGGCGCAAACAAGGGCATGCTGGACCCGTTCTCGCCGCAGGTGCCCAGGCAGAAGGCATACGCCGAGACGATGCTCAAGGAAATCCACGAGCAGTTCATCGACGTGGTCAAGGAAGGCCGGGGCGACCGGCTCAAGGACGACCCGGAGCTGTTCTCCGGGCTGTTCTGGTCGGGAGAGCGCAGCATCGAACTGGGGCTGGCCGACGCGCTGGGGACCGCCGATTCCGTCGCGCGCGACGTGCTCAAGGCCGAGGATATCGTCGACTATACGGTCAAGGAAAATATCGCCGAGCGTGTGGCCAAGCGCTTCGGTGCCGCGGTCGGCACCGCGGCGATGAAGACCATGCTGTGGAGCACGCGCATGCAAGGCATGCACTGAGGCGGTGCGCTTCGCCAGATAAAAAAGGGGCGCCGTTGCGCCCCTTTCTACACATTCTGGCGTGGTCAGGCCGCCAGCATCGAGAAGATCGCGGGCCGCTTGTGCAGCGCAAGCCGGTCTGCCTTCCACGCCGACAGCGGCAGCGTGACGATGGTTTCGGTCGGCAGCGTCAGGTCCACCGCCACCGACAGCAGCGTAGTGCCGGCGCAATGCTCGCGCATGGCTTCGAGCAGCGCGGCGTTGCGGTACGGCGTTTCGATGAACACCTGCGTCTGGCTGGCCTTGCGCGAACGCTGTTCCAGTTCGCGCAGCCGCTGCGCGCGTTCGCCGGCGTCGACTGGCAGGTAGCCATTGAAGGCAAAGCTCTGGCCGTTCAGGCCCGAGCCCATCACCGCCAGCAGGATCGAACTGGGCCCGACCAGCGGCCGCACCCGGATGCCGCGCGCGTGCGCCAGCCGGACCAGCTCGGCGCCTGGATCGGCCACCGCCGGCACGCCTGCTTCGGACAGCAGGCCGCCGTCGCGGCCGGCCTGGATCGGCGCCAGCAACTCGGCCAGCGCATCGGCGCGGGTGTTGACGTTCAGCTCGCGGATCTCGATCTGCTGGATCGGTCGTGCCAGCGGGGTGCTTTCGCCCAGCTTCTTCAGGAAGGCGCGGGCGGTCTTGGCGTTCTCGGCGACCAGGTAGCCGAGGCCCGCGGCGATCTGCTGCACGCCGGCGGGAATGACGTCGGCCAGCGGATCGGCTTCGTCGCGCTTGCCGAGGGTATTGGGGATCAGGAAAAGATTGCCGCTCATGGTTGGCTCCGATGCGTCATGCCGCGAGCAGCGGGTAGCCCGCCTGGCGCAGCATGCCGGTCAGCGCGATCAGCGGCAGCCCGACCAGCGCCGTGGGGTCGTCGGACTCGACGCGCGCGAGCAGCGTGATGCCGAGCCCTTCGGACTTGGCGCTGCCCGCCACGTCATAGGGACGTTCCAGCTGCAGGTAGGCTTCGATCTCGGCGTCGCTCAGGTCGCGCATGGTCACGCGCGTCTGTACGTCGGCCAGTTGCGCGTTGCCGCTGCGCCCGTCCAGCAGGCACAAAGCCGAATGAAAGGTGGCGGTGCGCCCGCGCATGCGGCGCAGCTGCGCGACGGCCTTGTCGTGCGTGCCGGGCTTTCCCATCTGCGCCCCGTCCAGCGTCAGCACCTGGTCCGAGCCGATCACCAGCGCACCGGGGTGCCGTGCGGCAATGGCCTCGGCCTTGCGCTGCGACAGGCGCAGGGCGGTAGCCTCCGGCGCTTCTCCGGCGAGCGGGGTTTCGTCGATGTCCGGGATGGCTACTTCGAAGGGGATGTGCAGCCGCTCGAGCAACTCGCGGCGGTAGGGCGAGCCGGAGCCGAGGATCAGCCTGGGGAGGGGTTCTTGATGCATAAGTGATTGAAGCGTAACAGGAATGAGGCAAGGTTTGACTGGCAAGACCTTTGACCTCCACAAGGTTTACGTCGTATAATCGCGCGCTTTGCCGCATCCGCACTTGGGCGCTGTGCCGCCAAGGTGAGCGGCCGCTGTCAGCGCAGGCGTGGGGTGTGGCGAGCCAGTCATTGCAATACGACGGGAGCCACGCACATGACCCAGCCTATTGACCTGCGCGCGCTTGATCTCTTCGCGTTCTGCCGCAAGAGCGAAAGCCTGAGCGGCGACGTGGCGGTGCGGGATTTGCCGCGCATCTTAGCCGAGACCGCTGCGCAAGCGCCAGCCTCGGCCCCCGAAGAGACGCTTGCCTATACGGCTACCGGCTTCGTGCGCGAAGAGGCGGCCGAGCCGGGCGCCCCGGTGGCGCGGCGACTGTTCCTCGATGTGACCATCAAGGGCCGGATGTGGCTGGATTGCCAGCGCTGCCTGGCGCCTTATGCCGAGCCGATCGATACGGCTACGCGCTTCGAGGTGGTGGAGAGCGAAGAGGCAGCCGACGCCGCACCGATGGACGACGACGAAGTCGACGTGATCGCCGGCTCCAAGCGCTTTTCGCTGCTGGAATTGATTGAAGATGAAGTGCTGCTGGCGCTGCCGGTGGCCCCCAAGCATGACGCCTGCCCGTCGGTGCACGAAAGCCTCGTGACCGGCACGGACGGCGAGGCCCAGCCCGAGGCTGAGCCAGAGGAAGAAAAGCGGCCTTCGCCCTTTGCGGCGCTGGCCGGCCTGAAGAACAAGCACTGAGGCCAACCGGGCCGACGGCGTGTTCCGCAGGTGGTAGTTGAAGCATCCGGCCGGGCCCCGGCTACGCCTTGGGCGGGATGCGTGTGTTAATATTGAAAAATTCTCGAAGGAGTCATCATGGCTGTTCAACAGAACAAGAAGTCGCCGTCCAAGCGCGGCATGCATCGTTCGCACGACCACCTGACGGTCGCCCCGCTGGCCGTCGAGCCGACCACCGGCGAAACCCACCTGCGTCACCACGTCAGCCCGAACGGCTACTACCGTGGCCGCAAGGTCATCAAGACCAAGAACGACTGATAGCTTCGTGGCGTGACATTGCGTCTCGCTCGCGCATGCCTGTAAGTCGGACACAAGACGGTCAGACACAAAAAAGCGGCAAGATCGTTGCCGCTTTTTTGTTGGGCGCTCGGGATAACCGCCGGGCGTGGTGTGCGCTGCCGCGCTATCCGTACCAGGAACAATGACGATCAAAATCGCTATCGACTGCATGGGCGGCGACCACGGCGTGTCCGTGACCGTGCCCGCGGCGATCAGTTTTCTATCCCGCCACGACGATGCCGAAATGGTGCTGGTGGGCCTGTCGGAAGCCATCCGCACGCAGCTGAAAAAGCTGCATGCGCTGGATCATCCCCGTGTGAGCATCGTCGAGGCCACCGAGGTCATCACCATGGATGACCCGGTCGAGGTGGCGCTGCGCAAGAAGAAGGATTCTTCGATGCGCGTGGCCGTCACCCAGGTCAAGGAAGGCCATGCCGGTGCCTGCATCTCCGCCGGCAATACCGGCGCGCTGATGGCGGTATCGCGCTATGTGCTGAAAACGCTCGAAGGCATCGAGCGGCCGGCCATCGCCACCACCATCCCGAACCAGGAAGGCTGGGGCACCACCGTGCTGGACCTCGGCGCCAACGCCGACTGTGAGCCCGAACACCTGTTGCAGTTTGCCCGCATGGCCGAGGCCATGGTGGCAGTGGTGGACCACAAGGACCGCCCGACCGTCGGCCTGCTGAATATCGGCGAGGAGGTCATCAAGGGCAACGAGGTGGTCAAGCGCGCCGGCGAGCTGTTGCGCGCTTCCGAGCTCAATTTCTACGGCAACGTGGAAGGCAACGACATCTTCAAGGGAACGACCGATATCGTCGTCTGCGACGGCTTTGTCGGCAATGTGGCACTCAAGAGCACCGAGGGCCTCGCCAAGATGATCGGCGGCATGATCAAGGAAGAATTCACCCGCTCGTGGTTCACCAAGCTGCTCGCGGCGGTGGCCATGCCGGTGCTGTCGCGGCTCGCCAAGCGGCTTGACCCGGCGCGCTACAACGGTGCGTCGCTGCTGGGCCTGCGCGGCCTGGTGATCAAGAGCCACGGTTCGGCCGATGCCCATTCTTTTGAGTGGGCTATCAAACGCGGGTATGATGCCGCCAAGAATGGCGTGATTCCCCGTATCGCACGGGCTTTCGCCGATAAGTCCAGCGCCGCTGGCGTGGCGCAGACCGCCCCGGAGACAGACGCGCCCAGCGCGCATCCCAGTACCCACGCCGCCTGAGCGCCTAGCGCGCCAGCCAGCGGGAACTGCGGTCCATACGATCCGACACTACATGACCAAGTACGCAAAAATCATCGGTACCGGGAGCTACCTGCCCCCGCGGCGCGTGACCAACCATGATCTGGCGGCGCAGCTTGCCGAAAAGGGCATCGAGACCAGCGACGAGTGGATCGTCTCGCGCAGCGGCATCTCGGCGCGCCACTGGGCGGAGCCCGAGGTGACCAGTAGCGACCTGGCGGTCAAGGCCGCGGAGCAGGCCATCGAAGCCGCCGGCATCGACCGGCAGAGCATCGACCTGATCATCGTCGCCACGTCCACGCCTGACTTCGTCTTCCCCAGCACCGCCTGCATGGTGCAGCAGAAGCTGGGCATCACCAACCACTGCGCGGCGTTCGACCTGCAGGCGGTGTGCTCGGGTTTTGTCTATGCGCTCGCCACGGCCGATAAGTTCATCCGCAGCGGTTCGCACCGCAATGTGCTGGTGATCGGCACTGAAGTGTTCTCGCGCATCCTGGATTTCAACGACCGTACTACCTGCGTGCTGTTCGGCGACGGCGCCGGCGCCGTGGTGCTGACCGCCTCGGAAGAGCCCGGCATCCTGTCGAGCGCCATGCACTCGGATGGCAGCCACGTCGACATCCTGTGCGTGCCAGGCAATGTCTCGGGCGGCAATATCACCGGCAACGCATTCCTGCACATGGACGGCCAGGCCGTGTTCAAGCTTGCCGTGACCGTGCTCGACAAGGTTGCCCGCGAAGCCATGGAACTGGCGGCCATGCAGCCCGAGCAGATCGACTGGCTGATCCCGCACCAGGCCAATATCCGCATCATGCAGGGCACGGCCAAAAAGCTGGGCTTGCCCGCCGAGCGCATGGTTGCCACCGTGCACGAGCACGGCAACACCTCGGCTGCGTCGATCCCGCTCGCGCTCGACGTCGCCGTGCGCGACGGCCGCATCCGCCCAGGCCAGACCGTGCTGATGGAAGGCGTCGGCGGCGGCTTCACCTGGGGCGCGGTGCTGCTGCGCATGTAATCGCGGCCGGTGCCTGGTGCGCGCCAAGCCGCGTGCCGCCGCGCCGGCTTCCCGTTCCATAAAGGGTTCCAATCCGATGAAATTCGCTTTCGTATTTCCCGGCCAGGGTTCGCAGTCGGTCGGCATGCTCAATGCCTTCGCGGATAACGCAGTCGTGCGCGCCACGGTGGAAGAAGCCTCGGCCGCGCTGGGCCAGGACCTCGGCCGCCTGATCGCCGAAGGTCCCGCCGAAGAACTGAACCTGACCACCAATACCCAGCCGGTGATGCTGACCGCCGCCGTGGCGGTCTACCGAGCGTGGCTGGACGCCGGTGGCCCGGCGCCGGCGCTGGTGGCCGGCCACAGCCTGGGCGAGTACTCGGCGCTGGTGGCCGCGGGCGTGATCCCGTTTGCCGACGCGGTGCCGCTGGTGCGTTTCCGCGCGCAGGCCATGCAGGAAGCCGTACCGGTGGGCGAGGGCGGCATGGCCGCGATCCTGGGCTTGTCCGATGACGACGTCCGTGCCGCGTGCGCCGAGGCGGCTGCCGCCGGCGTGGTCGAAGCCGTCAACTTCAACGCCCCGTCGCAGGTCGTGATTGCCGGCCACAAGGGTGCGGTCGAGAAAGCATGCGAGATCGCCAAGGCCAAGGGGGCCAAGCGAGCGCTGCCGCTGCCGGTGTCGGCGCCGTTCCACTCATCGCTGCTCAAGCCCGCTTCGGACCGCCTGCGCGAGCGGATGGCCGCGCTGCCGTTCTCGTCGCCGTCGATTCCGCTGGTGAACAACGTCGACGTTGCGATCGTCAATGATCCGGAAGCGATCAAGGACGCGCTGGTGCGCCAGGCCGCGGCGCCGGTGCGCTGGGTCGAGTGCGTGCAGAAAATGGCTGCCGAAGGCGTCACGCATGTGATCGAATGCGGCCCGGGCAAGGTACTGGCCGGCATGACCAAGCGCATCGACGGCAACCTGACCGGCGGCGCGATCTTCGATCCGGCCTCGCTGCAGGACACGCTGGCCCTGTTGAAGTGAGCCAGGGAAGTCAGCCCAGGACAAAAGAGCACGAAAGGACATTCTGCATGACCAAACTTCTCGATAACCAGGTTGCGCTGGTCACCGGCGCCTCGCGTGGCATCGGCCGCGCCATCGCGCTGGAACTCGCCCGCCAGGGCGCCACCGTGATCGGCACTGCCACCAGCGAGTCCGGCGCTGCTGGCATCACCGAATACTTCGGCGCCGAAGGCCTGAAGGGCAAGGGCGCAGTACTGAACGTCAACGACGCGGCGGCTTGCGATGCCCTGATCGACGAGATCGTGAAGACCCATGGCGGCATCGGCGTGCTGGTCAACAATGCGGGTATCACGCAAGACCAGCTGGCGATGCGTATGAAGGACGAGGACTGGGTCGCGGTCATCCAGACCAACCTGACCTCGGTCTTCCGCCTGTCGCGCGCGGTGCTGCGTCCGATGATGAAGGCCCGCCAGGGCCGCATCATCAATATCACTTCGGTGGTCGGCTCGGTGGGCAACCCCGGCCAGATGAACTACTCGGCCGCCAAGGCGGGCGTGGCCGGCATGACTCGCTCGCTGGCCGCCGAGATCGGCAGCCGAAACGTGACGGTCAACTGCGTTGCGCCCGGTTTCATCGATACCGACATGACCAAGGCGCTGTCCGAAGAGCAGCATGCATCGCTCAAGCAGCAGATCCCGCTGGGCCGACTGGGCCAGCCTGAGGATATCGCCAATGCGGTGGCCTTCCTGGCCGGTCCGCAAGCCGCCTACATCACCGGCACCACGCTGCATGTGAACGGCGGGATGTACATGAATTAATCGGTGTTGGGTGGCGGTTTTTCGGTGAGAAGCCGGAAGAAGCTGCTTGAAGCCGTGGTGAAGTCGTAGTTTTCCGAACCAAACGGGCGCGATTCTTGCAAAGCTTGGCAGGCGGCATTTCTGTCGTCCCAAACCTGCTAAAATGCGCCCACTTTTTGTCGAACTTCCCTGGAGGGTTACATGGACAATATCGAACAACGCGTCAAGAAAATCGTGGCAGAACAGCTTGGCGTGGCCGAGGCAGACATCAAGAACGAATCCTCGTTCGTGAACGACCTCGGTGCGGACTCGCTGGACACGGTTGAACTCGTGATGGCGTTGGAAGATGAATTCGGCATGGAAATTCCCGATGAGGAAGCCGAAAAGATCACGACCGTGCAACAGGCAATCGACTACGCCACCGCGCACGTCAAGGCCTGAGCCCGTCGTATCTGAATTCCGAGCCACAGAAGGCAGGTGGGCGGGCCGTCGCGGCCTTGCCTTGCTGTTTTCTGTGGCTTTCGTCTGTTCGAAGACGCAGAATGGAACGCGCCTGTCCGCCGCGCCGTGGCACGCCAGCAGGCTGATCCGTCGTTCCGTTGCCTCTTCACGCACCCGTAGGAAAACATAGTGAGCCGTCGTCGCGTCGTCGTCACTGGGCTTGGCCTTGTGTCTCCGGTCGGAAACACGGTTGCCGAAGGCTGGGCCAACCTGGTAGCCGGCAAGTCCGGCATCGCCACCATCACCAAATTCGATCACTCCGCGCTTTCCGTGCACTTCGCCGGTGAAGTGAAGGGCTTCAATGCCGAGGACTACATCCCGGCCAAGGAAGCCCGCAATATGGATACCTTTATCCATTACGGCATCGCCGCGGGTACGCAGGCCCTGAAGGACAGCGGCCTGGAAGTGACCGAAGCCAACGCCGAGCGCATCGGCGTGCTGGTCGGCTCGGGCATCGGCGGCTTGCCGATGATCGAAGACACCCATGCCGTGCTGACCGAACGCGGTCCGCGCCGCATTTCGCCGTTCTTTGTGCCGGGCTCGATCATCAACATGATTGCCGGCCATCTGTCGATCATCCACGGCATCAAGGGCCCGAACCTGGCTGCCGTGACCGCGTGCACGACCGGCCTGCACAGCATTGGCCTGGCCGCCCGCCTGATCCAGGCCGGCGACGCCGATGCCATGCTGGCAGGGGGCGCAGAGTCGACGGTGTCGCCGCTGGGTATCGGCGGCTTTGCCGCGGCCCGCGCGCTGTCGACCCGTAACGACGATCCGGCCGCGGCCTCGCGCCCGTGGGACAAGGACCGCGACGGCTTCGTGCTGGGCGAGGGCGCCGGCGTGATGATGCTGGAAGAGTACGAGTCGGCCAAGGCGCGCGGCGCGCGCATCTATGCCGAGCTGATCGGCTTCGGCATGAGCGGCGATGCGTTCCACATGACCGCGCCGAACATGGACGGCCCGCGCCGCTGCATGGTCAACGCGCTGAAGGACGCAGGCATCAATGCGGACCAGGTCCATTACCTGAACGCGCATGGCACCTCGACGCCGCTCGGCGACAAGAACGAATCCGATGCCATCAAGGCAGCGTTCGGCGACCAGGCCTACAAGATGGTGGTGAACTCGACCAAGTCGATGACCGGCCACCTGCTGGGCGGCGCCGGCGGCCTGGAATCGGTCTTCACCGTGCTGGCCGTGCACAACCAGGTGTCACCGCCGACGATCAACATCGACAACCAGGATCCGGAATGCGACCTGGACTACGTGGCCAACACGGCGCGCGAAATGAAGATCGACGTTGCGGTGAAGAACAACTTCGGTTTCGGCGGTACCAACGGCACGCTTGTCTTCCGCCGCGTCTGATCCGTGGTTGAGGCGGGCCCTGCGCGGGCTGCGCCAGGACAGGGTCCACCCCTTGCGGTGGGCCCTGTTGTTGTTCTGCGCCGGTGAAACGGCTGCGGTGGTATTGCTCGCGTCTGTGCTGGCCGACACCGTTGCCGCCACCCCTGCCGGCATGCTGTGGTGGCATGGCGCGCTGGCATTGCTACCCGTCGCAGCCGGCGTGGCGATGGTGCGCCACTGGTGCCGATGGATGCGTGCCCTGCGCTGGTGTTGCACGGCGCTGCTGCAGGCGCCCGACGGCAAGGGGCCGCTGCGGGTCCGTATTGAAGCACCCGGTGGCAGCCGCCACGAAGTTGTGGTGAGCGGATTCTGGCAGGCGGGCGGCATCGCTGTCTTGCGCCTTTCCGCCCGTTCGCCCGGCCTGCCAGGCGCCGTCTTCCTTCCCTGGCAAGCTGTGTCGCTGGAACTCTCGCGGCGGTTGCAGTGCGCCGCCAGAGTTGCACTGCAGGTGCAACCCGACACGGCTGCCTAGGGAACGAAATTGTTAATTCACGGTCACAGGATGCGCGTTGCTCGACGGGGCGGGCGGAGAATCGTAGGTAAAATACAACGTTTGTCGTGACGACCAAACCAAGAGATACACTGCAGGTGAGCCATACGTGAGCGAACGCGAAGCCGATCAGCTCCTAGTTGAACGCGTCCAGCAGGGCGACAAGCGGGCCTTTGAACTTCTGGTGACCAAATACCATCGGAAGATCATTCGCCTGATCTCGCGCCTGGTCAGAGACCCCGCCGAAGTCGAGGATGTGGCGCAGGATGCCTTTATCAAGGCATATCGTGCCTTGCCCCAGTTTCGCGGGGAGTCGGCCTTCTACACGTGGCTGTACCGGATCGCCGTCAACACGGCCAAGAACTACCTGGCTACCCAGGGCCGCCGTCCGGAAGCGTCGAGCGACATCGATGCAGAAGAGGCTGAAACTTTTGCGGACGGTGAGCAACTAAGGGATATCAATACGCCGGAGTCGATGCTCCACACGCGCCAGGTTGCCGAGACGGTGAACCGCGCCATGGAAGCACTGCCGGAGGAATTGCGGACCGCCATCACGCTGCGCGAGATCGAGGGCCTCAGCTATGAGGAAATCGCGGAGGCGATGGGATGTCCGATCGGCACGGTGCGCTCGCGGATCTTCCGCGCGCGCGAGGCGATTGCCGAAAGATTGCGCCCGCTGCTGGGAACGGCAGAGGGCAAGCGGTGGTAGTGGTTCCGGTGGTAGTAGTTCGGTAGCAAAGAACGATGTCGTGCGGCCAGCGTTGCAGCCTATTCCTGCATCGATAAGCGACAGCAGTAGACGGGATTATCGGTGTTCAATGGAATGTCTTGGGGTGGGAAATGGGTCAGGCTCATAAGCAGTCGGTTCATGTAGTGGAAGCAGCGGAGCAGATCTCCGTTCTGATGGATGGCGAACTGGCGCCGCACGAAGTCAATGCCGTGCTCGATCTCGCAAAAAGCGACGACGGCATGGCCGACTGGAGCACATACCAGTTGATCGGCGATGCGCTGCGCTCGGAAGACCTGACGCACGCAGGCTCCACCGCCGATTTCCTTACTCGCTTCTCCGCCCGCCTGGAGGCCGAGCCGCACGTGCTGGTGCCGGCCGTGGCGCAAGCCAGTGCACGCCACCGCCTGCTGGTCAGGCCATCGTGGGTGCGCCGCGCCTTGCCTGGTACCGCGATCGCTGCCGCAGTGGCGGCGGTCAGCTGGGTGGTCGTGCCGCAGATGCGCGGACCCGCTGGCCTGGCCGTGCCCGAAGCCGTGGTGGCGCGTGCGGAACCGTCCGCAGCCGCGCCGGCTGCCGGCATCGTCACCGTAGCCGATACCCAGATGATCCGCGACCCGCGCCTGGACGAATATCTGCGTGCCCATCGCACCTCGGTGGCAACGGATGCGTTCGTGCCGACCATGCGCACGGTTGCCAACGGCGCCAGCTTCTCTCAGGAAAATACGCAGGAATAATGCCGGACATGCTTAAGGGACGGTCGTCCGCCTATGTAGCGGGCGCACAGAGAATTGGGGCCCTGCGTAGGTCCCTTTTTCTGGCCTTGTGTCTGACTGCTGCAGCGGCAACCGCGCAGCCCTCGGACAATACGCTGAACCGACGCGACGCCACCGCCTGGCTCAACAAGATCCACAAAGCCGCGCAACGCGAAAACTATGTCGGCACGCTGATCTATCAGCGCGGCAGCGTCATGCATGCGTCGCGCATCCAGCATTACAGCGATCTGGTCAACAACGAGTACGAGCGCCTGGAAACGCTGGACGGCAAGCCGCGCGAGGTGCTGCGCCAGAATGACGTGGTGCACAGCCTGATTCCGGAAGCCAAGCTGGTGGTGGTGGAGAAGCAGGAAGCCAAGGACCGCTTCCCGGCGCTGCTTGCCACCAACAAGAACGATGTGCTCGAACTTTATGACATGCGCAGGATGCCCGCGGAGCGCGTCGCCGGCATGGATTGCGAGGTGTTCGCGCTGGAGCCGCACGATGCCGCGCGCTATGCGGTGCGCCTGTGGGCCGAGAAGAATTCCGGCCTGCTGATGCGTGCGCAGACCGTTGGCGACGGCGGCAAGGTGCTGGAGCAGGTGGCGTTCTCGCAAGTCCAGATCGGGGTGCCGTCTGAAAAGCAGCGCATCCTCGCAGCCATCAAGAGTTCCAGCAACTGGAACCACTACGAGGTAAATTACCAGCCGACCAATATCGCCGACGAAGGATGGACGATCGCGGTGCCGCTGAAGGGTTTCCAGAAAATCCGCGAGGTGCGCCGTCCGCTGGGTGAGCTTCGGGCGTCGGCGCCCGGCAACAGCCGCGGTCAGGTCTTCGAAGTTCTGCAGGTGGTCTACAGCGACGGGCTGACCGGCCTCTCGGTCTTCATCGAGCCGGTTTCCGAGCAGCGAGTGCGCCGCGAGGGCGTAGCCGCGCTCGGCGCGACCCAGGTCGTGGTGCGCCGGATAGCCGATTACTGGATCACCGTGGTCGGCGAAGTGCCGGCGAGCACCGTACGCCAGTTTGCGACGGCCGTAGAGTACCGGCAGCCCAAGGCGGTACACTGAGCCTGACGCGGGTGCAGCCGGCGCCTCGGAATGCCCGTTCCGGGTGCCCGGCCCATGAAACCTGCGCAAGGGGTCCCAGCCACGGGATCATTTCGGTTTTTCTTCTTTCGCTGAATCCCGGGAGTTGTCGATGACTTTCAGATCTCCAGCCCTGGCGCGTGCCGTGGTCATGGCTGCCATGTTGGTGCTCGGCCCGACCGTGGCCGAAGTCAGCCACGCCCAGACTGCCGCCAACAGCTACAACCTGCCTGATTTCACCGACCTGGTGGAAAAGGCCAGCCCCGCGGTGGTCAATATCCGCACCACCGAGCGCGTGCGCCAACGCGGCGGCGCCCCCGGCGATGATGAAATGGCCGAGTTCTTCCGGCGCTTCTTTGGCGTGCCCATGCCGGGCGCGCCGTCCCCCGGCACGCCGCCCCGCCGTAACCAGCCGCCGCAGCAGGAAGAGCAAAGCCGCGGCGTAGGCTCGGGCTTCATTATCAGTGCCGATGGTTATGTGATGACCAATGCGCATGTGGTGGCGGACGCCGAAACCATCTACGTGACGCTGCCGGACAAGCGCGAGTTCAAGGCAAAGCTGATCGGCTCGGACAAGCGTACCGACGTGGCGCTGCTGAAGGTGGATGCCAACAACCTGCCGCGCCTGCCGCTGGGCGACTCGGAAAAAGTCCGCGCCGGAGAGTGGGTGCTGGCCATCGGCTCGCCGTTCGGGCTCGATAACAGCGTGACTGCCGGCATCGTCTCGGCCAAGGGGCGCGATACCGGCGATTATGTGCCGTTTATCCAGACCGATGTGGCGGTCAACCCCGGTAACTCGGGCGGCCCGCTGATCAACCTGCGCGGCGAAGTGATCGGCATCAACTCGCAAATCTACAGCCGCAGCGGCGGCTATATGGGTATTTCCTTTGCAATCCCGATCGACGAGGCGATGCGCGTGTCGGAGCAGCTCAAGACCGCCGGGCGCGTGACCCGCGGCCGCATCGCTGTGGCGATCGGCGATGTCACCAAGGAAGTGGCTGATTCGCTGGGACTGGGCCGTGCGCGCGGCGCACTGGTTGGCAGCGTCGAGCCGGGCGGCCCCGCCGAGAAGGCAGGGATCGAGGCCGGCGACATCATCCTGAAGTTCAACGGCCGCGATATCGAGCGCGCTTCGGACTTGCCGCGCATGGTCGGCGACACCAAGCCGGGCGCGCGCGTGCCGCTGCAGTTGTGGCGCAAGGGTGCGACCCGCGAGGTCACCATCACCGTCGCCGAGCTGGAGCCGGACGGCAAGGCGCGCGCCAGCCGCAGCGCTGCGCCCAAGGAAGACAGCGCACAGGCCAGCAAGCCCAACGCGCTGGGTCTGGTGGTCAACGACCTGCCTGACGCGCGCCTGAAGGAACTCAAGCTCAAGTCGGGCGTCGAGGTAGAGCTGGCCGACGGCCCTGCGCTGCGCGCCGGCATCCGTCCGGGCGACATTATCCTGCGCCTGGGCGACACGGACGTGACCAACGCCCGCCAGTTCAACGAACTGGTGCGCGGGCTGGACAAGAGCCGGATCGCCGCGGTGTTCGTGCGGCGCGGCGACGCCACCCAGGTGCTGACGCTGCGCCCGGGTGCCACCGCCAACCGCTGATCCGTTCCGCCTCGATGGCATGCCCGCGCTGACGCTTTACGGCCGGGCATACTGCCATCTGTGCGACGACATGAAGCTCGCGCTGGAGTTGCTCCGGCGCGATTTTTCTTTCGTGCTGCATGAGGTGGATGTCGACAGCGACGCCGGCCTGGAAGACCGCTTCGGCGAACTGGTCCCAGTATTGATGCCAGGGCCGCCGGAGGCGCTCGACAGCGGTGCTGCGCAGCTTTGTCACTATTTCCTGGATGATGGCGCAGTGCGGGTATGGCTTGCGGCACACGGCGGCGTGCGCGCCAACCGCTGAGTGTGCCTGGCACGCATACGGCGTGGCCATTTCACGACCCGGAAGCCTTTGAAAATCCGGTAAAATTGCGGATTGGCGCAAAAATTGCACCCCTGACCTTTGCGGCACGCCCGCGCACGCCTGTCGGCGCGCGGCGCCGGGCCATTTTCGAACTGCGACGAACCGTTGTTGCCGCCCGGGCCCTGCTGCCGGCGCTCCCCTGAACACTAGATGGACCATATCCGTAATTTCTCGATCATTGCCCATATCGACCATGGGAAGTCCACCCTGGCCGACCGGATCATTCAGCTCTGTGGAGGGCTGTCGGATCGGGAGATGGAAGCGCAGGTCCTCGACTCGATGGATATCGAGAAAGAGCGCGGCATTACCATCAAGGCGCAGACCGCCGCGCTGACCTACAAGGCGCGCGACGGCAAGGTCTACAACCTGAACCTGATCGATACCCCGGGACACGTCGACTTCAGCTATGAAGTCAGCCGCTCGCTGTCTGCCTGCGAAGGCGCGCTGCTGGTGGTCGACGCCTCGCAGGGCGTTGAGGCGCAGACCGTGGCCAATTGCTACACCGCGATCGAGCTGGGCGTGGAAGTGGTGCCCGTGCTGAACAAGATCGATTTGCCGCAGGCCGACCCCGACAACGCGATCCAGGAGATCGAGGACGTCATCGGCATCGACGCGCAGGACGCCACGCCGTGCTCTGCCAAGACCGGCCAGGGCGTGCAAGACGTGATCGAAGCCCTGATCGCCAAGGTGCCGCCGCCCAAGGGCGACGCCGACGCACCGCTGCAGGCGCTGATCATCGATTCGTGGTTCGACAACTATGTCGGCGTGGTGATGCTGGTGCGCGTGGTCAACGGCACGCTGCGCACCAAGGACAAGGTCCTGCTGATGGCCACCGGCGCTCAGCACCTGGTCGAGCAGGTGGGCGTGTTTACGCCCAAGTCGATCCAGCGCGATGCGCTGACCGCCGGCGAGGTGGGCTTCGTCATCGCCGGCATCAAGGAACTGAAGGCCGCCAAGGTGGGCGACACCATCACCACCGTGCAGCGCAAGGCCGAGGCGCCGCTGCCGGGCTTCAAGGAAGTCAAGCCGCAGGTGTTTGCCGGCCTGTATCCGGTCGAGGCCAACCAGTATGAAGCGCTACGCGAGTCGCTGGAGAAGCTGCGCCTGAACGACGCATCGCTGATGTTCGAGCCGGAAGTGTCGCAGGCACTGGGCTTCGGCTTCCGCTGCGGATTCCTGGGCCTGCTGCACATGGAAATCGTGCAGGAGCGCCTGGAGCGCGAGTTCGACATGGATCTGATCACGACCGCGCCGACGGTGGTGTACCAGGTCGAGATGCGCGACGGCACCATGATCACCGTGGAAAATCCGGCGAAGATGCCGGACCCGAGCAAGATCGAAGCGATCCTGGAACCGATCGTCACCGTCAACCTGTATATGCCGCAGGAATATGTCGGCTCGGTGATCACGCTTTGCACGCAGAAGCGCGGCTCGCAGATCAACATGAGCTACCACGGCAAGCAGGTGCAGCTGACCTATGAGATCCCGATGGCGGAAATCGTGATGGACTTCTTTGATCGCCTGAAGTCGGTGTCGCGCGGCTATGCGTCGATGGACTACGAGTTCAAGGAATATCGTCCGTCCGACGTGGTCAAGGTCGACATCCTGATCAACAGCGACAAGGTCGATGCGCTGTCGGTAATCGTGCATCGCTCCAACTCGCAATACCGCGGTCGCGAAGTCGCGGCGAAAATGCGCGAGATTATTCCGCGGCAGATGTACGACGTGGCGATCCAGGCGGCGATCGGCTCGAATATCATTGCCCGCGAGAACGTCAAGGCACTGCGCAAGAACGTGCTGGCCAAGTGCTACGGCGGCGATATCACCCGCAAGAAGAAGCTGCTGGAAAAGCAGAAGGCCGGCAAGAAGCGCATGAAGCAGGTGGGTACGGTCGAGATCCCGCAAGAGGCCTTCCTGGCCATCCTGCAGGTGGACGACAAGTAAGGCAGCGGCAGTACGATGCCACTCGCGGCGATTCAATGCGCGCGTAACAGAACAGGCTGTACCAGGATTTCCAAGAACCAGAAGCCGTCATGAATTTTGCACTGATCCTTTTTGTGCTGGTGGTGATTACGGGTGTTGCGTGGGTCGCGGACAAGCTCGTGTTCGAGCGGCAGCGCCGCGCCTCGGCGCGGCTGGCGCTGGCCGAGTTCGATTCCCGCCAGGCGGCGCTGCAAGGCGGCTTCGGCGCGACCGATGCCGACGCCACGCGCAAGCGCCTGGCCGAAGAAAAGCTGCGCCAGCCGTGGTGGCTGGAATACTCGGCCAGCTTCTTCCCGGTGATCCTGGCGGTGTTCGTGCTGCGCTCGTTCGTGGTCGAGCCGTTCAAGATCCCGTCGGGCTCGATGATCCCGACGCTGCTGATCGGCGACTTCATCCTGGTCAACAAGTATGAATACGGCATCCGGCTGCCGGTGGTGAACAAGAAGATCATGGACATGCGCGAGCCTCAGCGCGGCGACGTGATGGTGTTCCGCTACCCGAAGGACCAGTCGCTCGATTACATCAAGCGCGTCATCGGCGTGCCGGGCGACACGGTGCAGTATTTCAACAAGCGGCTGACCATCAATGGCAAGCCGGCCGAGTACACCGTGCTGCCGGATTTCCTGGACGAAGAGCGCCTGGCATATTCCAAGCATTTCCGCGAAAAGCTGCCCGGCAGCGTCGACCATGGCATCCTTAACGATGCCGAACGGCCGGCGTTCGTCGCGGGCGCCGACCCGGATTTCCCTTACCGGGAAAACTGCACTTACAATCAGCAGGGTGTGACGTGCAAGGTACCTGCAGGTCACTATTTTGTGATGGGCGACAACCGGGACAACAGCCTCGACTCCCGCTACTGGGGATTCGTGCCGGACGAGAATATCGTCGGCAAGGCCTTTGTCATCTGGATGAACCTGGGCAATTTCGGACGCGTGGGCTCGTTTAAATAACTCAATCCGCGCGGCGCAAGAACGCTCAACACAATAGAGGGCAAGCGCAAATGGGTCAGACCGGGAAGGGTAAGAGGAAAGAGCCAGGCCTGAAGTACAGGCAGGCCGGATCGCGGCACCGCGGGCAGGGCGGATTTTCCGTCTGGACGCTGCTGGTCGTCGTGGTTTTCGTGATCGGCGTGGCCTTGCCGGCCGTGCGCTCGATCCCGAGCCTGGTGGAGTATTTTTCAGTGAAGCGCGCCGCCAGCTACGCGAAGCAGCGCGCTGTCAACAAACGTGAAGTCGTCGAGTATTTCGACAAACAGGCAGCCATCGACCGGATTGCCGCAGTCAAAGGCGAAGACCTGCTGGTCCGCGAGGACGATAACGGCACCATCCGCTCGGTCGATTTTTCGTACCGGACCGAAGTGCCCGTCTACGGACCCCTGAGTCTTCTGATCACCTATTCGGGAACGCAGCACTGATATGAACCTCGACGCCTTGCAGCAACGACTCGGCTACCGATTCAGCAAGCCAGAATTGCTGCAGCAGGCGCTGACGCACCGCAGCCACAGCGCCCAGCACAACGAACGCCTCGAATTTTTGGGCGATTCGGTGCTCAACTGTGCCGTGGCGGACATGCTCTATGGCATGTTCGGCAAGCTCGACGAAGGCGACCTGTCGCGTGTGCGGGCCAACCTGGTCAAGCAGCAGGCCCTGTATGAGATCGCCCAGATGCTGCAGCTGTCCGACACGCTGCGCCTGGGGGAGGGCGAGCTGAAGAGCGGCGGTTTCCGCCGCCCGTCGATTCTCGCCGACGCGCTCGAAGCCATTGTTGGCGCGGTCTTCCTCGATACCGGCTTCGAGGCCGCGCGCGCGCTGATCCGCAAGCTCTATATCCCCATCCTGGAGCAGGTGGATCCGCGTACGCTGGGCAAGGACGCCAAGACCCTGCTGCAGGAATACCTGCAGGGCCACAAGATCGCGCTGCCGCAATATAACGTAATCGCCACCCACGGGGCCGCGCACAGCCAGCAGTTTGAAGTCGAGTGCACGGTGCCTAAACTGGAAGTCCGGGTGTTCGGCACTGGTGCTTCGCGGCGTGCCGCCGAGCAGGCCGCTGCCAAGCTGGCGCTGGACGAAGTCCAGAAGCTGGTGCCGCAGTTGCTCAAGCGCAGCCGCGCCGAGCGCACCGGCAAGACCCGCAAGCAACCCCAGCCGCAGGACCCGCAGCTGTCTCTCAGGTTGAAGGAATGACCGAATCTAACCATCCGCAGCAAGACGCGGCGGATAACCCGGCCGCGGCGTTCCGCTGCGGCACCGTGGCCATTGTCGGCCGTCCCAACGTGGGCAAGTCCACGCTGATGAACGCGCTGGTCGGCCAGAAAATCAGCATCACCTCGCGCAAGGCGCAGACTACGCGGCATCGCATCGTCGGCATCCAGACCACGGACGACGCGCAGTATGTGTTCGTCGATACGCCCGGATTCCAGACCCGCCACGCCAGCGCGCTGAACCGTTCGCTGAACCGCGCGGTCACGTCGACGCTGTCGTCGGTGGACCTGATCCTGTTCGTCGTCGAGGCCGGCTATTACGGCGCCGACGACGAGAAGGTGCTGTCGCTGTTGCCTAAGAATACGCCGGTGCTGCTGGTGACCAACAAGCTCGACCGCATCGGCGAGAACCGCTCGGAAGTGATGATGCCCTTCCTGGAAAAGGTGGGGCAGCTGTTCCCGTTCCGCGAAGTGGTGCCGATGTCGGCCAAGACCCGCGACCATATCGCGCGGCTGTTCGACATCATCAGGCCCTACCTGCCGGAAGGCGAGCCGATGTATGACGCCGATGCGATGACCGACCGCAGTGAGCGCTTCCTCGCCTCCGAGATCATCCGCGAGAAGGTGTTCCGCTGGACCGGCGACGAGCTGCCGTACACCAGCACCGTGGTCATCGACAAGTTCGAGACCGAAGGCCGGCTGCGCCGCGTGTTTGCCACCATCCTGGTCGAGCGCGACGCACACAAGGCCATGATCATCGGTAACAAGGGCAGCAAGCTCAAGCAGATCTCCACCGAGGCGCGCCTCGACATGGAAAAGCTTTTTGACGGCAAGGTCTACCTCGAGATGTGGATCAAGGTGAAGAGCGGCTGGGCCGACAACGAAGCCGGACTGCGGGCCTACGGCTACGAGTGACCGCACTGCGAGCGAAAGGCGGGCGACCATTGAGCAAGACGGCTGACATCGCGCGCGCGCCGGCGCCCCGCGCCCGCCGCGCCGATCCTGTGGTGGACGAGGCGGCCGAACTGCTCGACAGCAAGGCGCTGCCCGGCATGTCCGATGCGGCGGCACGGGCCATGATGGACCGCGCCATGCGCATCGTGCCGGCCCGGCCCGAGTCGCGCGTCGCCGACCAGCCGGGCTTTGTGCTGCATGCCTGGCCGTATCGCGAGACCAGCCTGATCCTCGATGTCTTCACGCGCGACCATGGCCGCATGTCGATGGTGGCCAAGGGCGCCAAGCGCCCGCATTCGGCGCTGCGCGCGGTGCTGCAGCATTTCCATCCGGTTTCGGTGTCGTGGAGCGGCCGCGGCGAGGTCAAGACGCTGACCAAGGCCGAATGGGTCGGCGGCATGCCGCCGCTGGCGGGCGATGCGCTGCTGTCCGCGTTCTACCTGAACGAACTGCTGATGCGCTTCTGCCCGCGCGAAGATGCGTACCCCGTGCTGTTCCGCCACTACCTGGCCACGCTCACGCGGCTGGCGCACGGCGAGCCCGCCGGGCTGGTGCTGCGCAGCTTCGAGCGCGTGCTGCTGCAGGACACCGGCTTCGCGGTGGGCTTCGACCAGTGCCTGAGCACCGGGGAGCGCGTGCAGCCGGGGCTCGACTATGTCTACCAGCCCGAACGCGGCGTGCGCCGCGCCCAGCCGAGCGACCCGTCGTCGTGGCCGGTGGTGTCGGGCCAGACGCTGCTCGACATGGCGCAGGACGATTACAGCCGCGCACAGACCGCGGCGCAAAGCCGGGCACTGATGCGCTTCCTGCTGCATTATTATCTGCAAGGCGAACCGCTGAAAACGCGCCAGATACTGATCGACCTGCAGTATCTGTGACCAAACCCATTCCAATCCGAATCTCTCCTGCTCGCATGATCTTCCACGCAAATCCGGGCGTCATCGACCTTGGCGTCAATATCGACCACGTGGCTACGCTGCGCAACGCGCGCGGCACCGTGTATCCCGACCCCATCCAGGCCGCGTTGCAGGCCGAGGAAGCCGGCGCGGACCTGATCACGCTGCACCTGCGCGAGGATCGCCGCCATATCCGCGACGCCGACGTGCGCGCGCTGCGCCCGCAACTCGCCACGCGCATGAACCTGGAATGCGCGATCACGCAGGAGATGCTCGATATTGCTTGCGAGATCCGTCCGCAGGACGTATGCCTGGTGCCCGAGCGCCGCGAGGAAGTGACCACCGAAGGCGGCCTCGACGTGGCCGGGCGCTTCGAGCAGGTCAAGGCCGCCTGCGCGCAACTGGCCGGCGCCGGCATCCGCGTGTCGCTGTTCATCGATGCCGACCCTGACCAGATCGCCGCCGCGGCCGCGTGCGGTGCGCCGGTGATCGAGCTGCATACCGGCGCCTATGCCGATGCGCATGCGCCCGACCAGCAGGCGGCGGAATTCCGCCGCATCGCGGAAGGTGTCGACGCGGGCCTGAAGCACGGGCTGGTGGTCAACGCCGGACACGGCCTGCACTACACCAATGTACAGCCCATCGCGGCGCTGCCCGGCATCAAGGAACTGAACATCGGCCACGCCATCGTCGCGCATGCGGTGTTCGTCGGCTGGCAGAACGCGGTGCGCGAGATGAAGGCCATCATGGTGGCCGCGCGCCTGGGCACCCGATATCCCGTCGCAGGCGCGCCGGCGTGATCTACGGCGTCGGCACCGACATCATCCAGATCGCCCGCGTGCAGGGCGTGATGGAACGCACCCATGGCCGCTTCGCGGAAAAGGTGCTAGGACCGAACGAGCTGGCCAAATACCACGCGCGCAAGGCGCGTTCCGAGAAGCGCGGACTCGCCTTCCTGTCCACGCGCTTTGCCGCCAAGGAAGCCTTTTCCAAGGCCATCGGCCTTGGTATGCGCTGGCCGATGACGTGGCGCGCGATGGAGCTGATGAACCTGCCTTCGGGCGAGCCTTCGCCGGTATGCCACGGAGAACTGGCAGCATGGCTCGCGGAACGCGGCCTCACCGTGCGGGTCAGTGTCAGTGACGAACATGACTATGCAGTCGCCTTCGCCATTGCCGAGCGCATCGGCGAGGTAGCTCCTCAAACCAAAGACTTGTGAATCCAACCCCTTCAATGTCAAAGAAGAACTCCGGCAAGCGGCCGGGCCCGGTGGTCCTCGACGTCGTCGGCAAGCAGCTCGATACCGACGATGCGCGCCGCATCGCGCATCCGCTGACCGGCGGCGTGATCCTGTTCGCTCGCAACTTCGAATCGCGCGCGCAGCTGCAGGCGCTGACGCGCGCAATCCGCGCGGTGCGCGACGACGTGCTGATCTGCATCGACCATGAAGGCGGCCGCGTGCAGCGCTGCAAGACCGATGGCTTTACCCATTTGCCGGCGATGCATAGGCTGGGCGAGCTGTGGGACCGCGATGTACTGGCGGCGACGCGCGCTGCGGTGGCATGCGGCTACGTGCTGGCGGCCGAGCTGCGCGCCTGTGACATCGACTTCAGCTTCACGCCGGTGCTGGATCTCGACTACGGGCGCAGTGCCGTGATCGGCGACCGCGCCTTCCATGCCGACCCGCGCGTGGTGACGATGCTGTCCGGCCACCTCAACCACGGCCTGCTGCTGGCCGGCATGAGCAACTGCGGCAAGCACTTCCCCGGCCACGGCTATGTCGAGGCTGACTCGCACGTGGCGATCCCGGTCGACGAGCGCACGCTGGACGAGATCCTCGAACATGACGCGCGTCCGTACGAATGGCTGGGCCTGGGCCTGTCGTCGGTGATGCCGGCGCACGTGATCTATCCCAAGGTCGACCCGAATCCGGCCGGCTTTTCGCGCTACTGGCTGCAGGACGTGCTGCGTGCGCAACTAGGCTTCGAGGGTGTGATCTTCAGCGACGACCTCAGCATGGAGGGCGCCAGCGTGGCCGGCAACGTGACCGAGGCCGCGCGCGCCGCGCTGACGGCCGGCTGCGACATGGTGCTGATCTGCAACCACCCGGATCGCGCCGACCAGCTGCTGACCGAACTTGACGCGGGCATCGACAAGGCCTCGCAGCGCCGCGTCCGCAAGCTGTTCCCGCGCCGCAAGCCGATGGACTGGAACAAGCTGCAGGGCGAAGGCGAATACCGCGCCGCGCTGCGCACACTGCACGAGTTCGAGCTGCTCGGCTGATCCGCTGAGTGTACAGAAACAGAAAAAGGCAGCCGAGGCTGCCTTTTTTCCTTGCCGGTCCCGCTGTGCCAGCCGGGACCTTGCGTACGCCTTAGTTGGCGCGGCTGCGGTATTCGCCGGTACGGGTGTCGATTTCGATCTTGTCGCCGATGTTGCAGAACAGCGGCACTTGCAGTTCGAAGCCGGTGTTGATCTTGGCGCCCTTGAGCACCTTGCCCGACGAGGTGTCGCCCTTGACAGCCGGCTCGGTGTAGACGATCTCGCGGACCAGCGTGGTCGGCATTTCGACCGAGATGGCCTTGTCGTTGTAGAACACGACTTCAACGTTCATGCCGTCTTCGAGGTAGTTCAGCGAGTCACCCATGCTGTCCTTCTCGACTTCGTACTGGTTGTAGTCGGTGTCCATGAACACGTACATCGGGTCGGCGAAGTACGAGTAGGTGCACTCGCGGCGCTCCAGCACCACCACTTCGAACTTGTCGTCGGCCTTGAACACCGACTCGCCCGGGGCGTCGGTCAGCAGGTTCTTGTACTTCATCTTGACCACGGCTGCGTTGCGGCCCGACTTGTTGTACTCGGCCTTTTGCACGACCATCGGATCGCCGCCGATCATGAACACGTTACCGACGCGGAGTTCCTGTGCGATTTTCATCTGAACTGTTTTCCTGAATAAGAAAGTAGGAATTTGGAATGGCGAAGGCGCGCTGCCGGCATTACCGCTGCGATCGGCCAGATGCTCCGCCGAAAGCCCGTATCCACGCGCTCGCGACCCCGTGCTCAGCTTGCATTCAGGTCTTCATCCCACGCGTTCGACGCTTGGGAGAGGACCTGGTTCTCCGGCCCGGTCGCCATTTGGATCAACCGGTTATTTTACCTGATTTTCGCAAAACGCCACCAGGTTGGCGGCAAGATCTCCGGGATGCTGCAAGCGTCGCTCCCAGCGTGGTGCGATTGCGGCAAGTGCCGCCAGATGCGCTCGCAGGCGCGGCCACTCGACCGGGACGCCATAGCCGTTCCAGGCGTGCCAGAAGCCCGTCAACGCTGCGGCCGCGTCGGGTGCCACGCCGCTTTGGCGGAACAGGTCGAGCCAGGCGTCGAGCTTGACCTGATGTGCCGCATCGTCCTGGGGATAGATATGCCAGACGAGTGGCCGGGCTGCCCACTGCGCACGTACGAAAGAGTCCTCGCCTCGTACGAAGTTCAGGTCGCAGGCCCACAGCAGTTCGTCGAAGTGCTCCTGGCGTACGAACGGGATCAGCTGCACGCACAGGCTGCCACGTTCGGCCGGGTCGCCGATCCGCAGCGGCGCGTCCAGCCATTCTGCGACCTGGTCAGCGGCCAGGCCGGCGGGCACCAGGCAATGGACCGGCTCGGTGCTATCGCGCCATTGCTCCAGCAGCGCGGGCAGGGCCGGGTTGCGATAGGCAAACAGGCTTACCCGCAGTGCGTCAGGCCGGGGCGTCACGCTTAGCCGATGCCACAAGGCTGCCTGGCCGGCTTTGCCGCCGAGGAAGGCGGCGCGCTGCGCGCCCAGCATCGATTCCCGCAGCAGGCCGCCGGTGCCGGACTCGAAGCCGGGGAAGAAGAAGTGCTTCACCAGCGGCAGCCGTGGATGAGGCGAGGGCATCGCATGGTGCTCCCGCACCCATGGCTCGGCGCTCAGGTATTCCAGGTTGATCCAGGCGGGTCTGGGGTCGCGTGCGGCCATGCGCGCCAGGAAGGCTGGCGGCACTTCGCAGGCGAAGGCTTCGATAACGGCGTCGTGTGGCGCCACCCCGGCGGTGTCATCCACGTCAGTGTCGCCTCCCGGCCGCCACGGACGAATTTCCACGCCCTCCAGGCGCTGCACGGTGGCTCCGGTATCGAGTTCAGGCGCCAGCCGCGCGAAGCTCGCCAGATCATCGACCCATAGCCGCACCACGTGCCCGTGCTCCTGCGCGAGCTGGCGCGCCAACCGCCAGCAGACGCCGATGTCGCCGAAATTGTCGATCACGGTGCAGAAGATGTCCCAGGAGCGGATAGGCATGGCGGGTAAAGGCGCCCACGAGCGGGATGCGCGCTGAATTGCTCTAAACTTGCGATTTTAGAGGCCGCGCCACTTTGTTGCGCGCGGGCCGTGAAGCGGTCACCGTCCCCCAATGTCCGACCAGCAATCCGATTCACCGAAACCCGAGGCCGATGTGGCGGCTGCAGCGCCGGCCGAAATTCCAGTCGCAGGTTCGGCCGAAGTTCCGGCCCAAGTTCCGGCTGAGGTGCAGCCCGAGATCGCCGCCGAAGCTCGGGGCGACCTGCCGCCGGAGCCCTTCGACCCCAAGCCGGTCATCTCGCGCCTGCCGGGCCTGCCCGGCGTGTACCGCTATTTCGATGCCGCCGGCAATGTGCTGTACGTCGGCAAGGCGCGCGACCTGAAGAAGCGGGTCTCGAGCTATTTCACCAAGACCCAGCTGTCGCCGCGCATCGCGATGATGGTCGCGCGCATCGCCCGTATCGAGACCACGGTGGTGCGCACCGAGGCCGAGGCACTGCTGCTCGAGAACAACCTGATCAAGGCGCTGGCACCGCGCTACAACATCCTGTTTCGCGACGACAAGTCGTACCCGTTTCTCAAGCTGACCGGGCACCGCTTTCCGCGCATGGCGTACTACCGCGGCGCCACTGACCGCAAGCACCAGTACTTCGGCCCGTTCCCGAGCGCCTATGCGGTGCGCGAGAGCATGCAGATCCTGCAGAAGGTGTTCCAGTTGCGCACTTGCGAGGACACCGTCTTCAACAACCGTACGCGGCCCTGCCTGCTGCACCAGATCCATCGGTGCACGGGCCCGTGCGTCAATGCCATCAGCGAAGAGGACTACGCGCGTGACGTCGCCAACGCGGCGCACTTCCTGCAGGGCCGCCAGACCGAAGTGCTGGAAGGCCTGCAGGGCAAGATGGAGCAGCATGCCGAGCGGCTGGAGTTCGAGCAGGCCGCCGCCGTGCGCGACCAGATCGCGGCGCTGTCGACCGTGCTCAAGCGCCAGGCGGTGGAGGAAGTGGGCGGGCAGGCGCGCGATATCGACGTGCTGGCCGTGGCGGTGGAAGGCGGGCGCGCCTGCGTCAACCTGGCCATGGTGCGCGGCGGCCGACATCTCGGCGACAAGGCCTATTTCCCGGCCCATGCCGACGAGGCCGCGCTGATCGTCGAGGATGCCGACCAGCGCGACACGCTGGACGAAGCCGCCGCCGCCGAGGCCGCCGAAGCCACGCTACCGCTCACCGTCGAGCGCATCGCCGCGCGGGTGTTGTCCGCCTTCATGGTGCAGCACTACCTGGAGCAACCGGCGCCGCCCATCATCGTCGTGAGCCATGTGCCGGACGATGGTGCGGTGCTGGAGGCGCTGTCGCTGCATGCCGGCCGCAAGGTGACGCTGGTGCGCCAGCCGCAGGGCCAGCGCAAGGTGTGGCTGGAGATGGCGCAGCAGGGCGCCGCGCTGGCGCTGGCGCGCAGGCTGGCCGAACAGGGCAGCCAGGAAGGGCGTACGCGCGCGCTGGCGGAAACCATCGGCCTCGACCTGGAAGACCTGGCGCTGCTGCGGGTGGAGTGCTTCGATATCAGCCATACCGCCGGCGAGGCGACGCAGGCGTCGTGCGTGGTTTATCACCACCATGACATGCAGAACAGCGAATATCGCCGCTACAACATCCAGGACATCATCCCCGGCGACGACTATGCCGCCATGCGCCAGGTGCTGACGCGCCGCTACCAGAAGCTGGTCGAGCAGATGCAGGAAGACGGCGGCGCGCAGGCAGGCAGCGAAGCCACGTCGCTGTTGCCGCAGATCGTGCTGATCGACGGCGGCAAGGGCCAGGTCGAGGTGGCGCGCCAGGTGTTCGAGGAACTGGGGCTCGATATCGGCCTGCTGGTCGGCGTGGCCAAGGGCGAGGGGCGCAAGGTCGGCCTGGAAACTCTGGTGTTCGCTGACCGCCGAGCGTCGCTGGAACTGGGGCAGGGCAGCGCGGCGCTGATGCTGGTGGCACAGATCCGCGACGAGGCCCACCGCTTCGCCATCACCGGCATGCGCGCGCGCCGGGCCAAGGCGCGCACGACCTCGCGCCTGGAAGAGATCGAAGGCGTGGGCGCGCGCCGGCGCCAGAAGCTGCTGACCCGCTTCGGCGGCCTGCGCGGCGTGATGGCCGCCAGCATCGACGAGCTGGCCAGCGTAGAGGGCATCTCGCGCGGGCTGGCCGAGGAGATCTACCGGCAGTTGCATTGACCCCGGCAGTTGCTGTCGCGGGCACGAAAATGACCAATGATGGTCGATTGGTCCGGAAATCGGCGACAATCGCGGGATTGGTCACGTTCCCCCGCCGCCCGAGCTCCATGCCTTTCAATATCCCGATCCTGCTGACCTGGCTTCGTGTCGCCATGATTCCCCTGGTGGTGGGCGTGTTCTACCTGCCCGACGCATGGCTTCCCATGCACACCAAGAACCTGACGGCAGCGGCGTTCTTTATCATCGCCGCGGTGACGGACTGGCTCGACGGCTTCCTGGCGCGGCGGTGGAACCAGACCTCGTCGTTCGGCGCATTCCTGGATCCGGTCGCCGACAAATTGATGGTGACGGCCGCGCTGCTGTCGCTGCTGGCGCTGGACCGGGTCACCGACCTGATCGCGCTGGTCATCATCGGGCGCGAGATCACGATCTCGGCGCTGCGTGAGTGGATGGCGCAGATCGGCGCGTCCAAGAGCGTGGCGGTGAACTTCCTTGGCAAGCTCAAGACCACCGTGCAGATGATCGCGATCCCCCTGCTGCTGTTCAGCGGTCAACTGCTCGGCTTCGATGCCTACGTGCTGGGCACCTGGATGATCTATCTGGCCGCTGTGCTGACGCTGTGGTCGATGATCTATTACATGAAGCTGGCCTGGCCGCAGATCCGGGAGCGCAGCAGTGTCGTGGCGGGTGCCGGCGCCCGGAAGTGAAAAGAAAATCCAAAAAGGTGTTGACGCAGAGAGGAGCTTTTTGCATAATCTCATTCTCGTTGCTGACGACATAAACGAAAGCAGCGAAATAAGGCGGGTTTAGCGCAAGATGTTGTGTGATAGCGGCAAATTGCGAAACAAAATGCCTTAAAAAGTTTTTGTGCAGTACCCTGCGGGAGTAGCTCAGTTGGTAGAGCGCAACCTTGCCAAGGTTGAGGTCGCGAGTTCGAGACTCGTCTCCCGCTCCAGGTTATGGAAGGTTCGGCAACGTGCATGGCACCGGCCGGGCTGGCAGCAAAAAGTTGTACGCGGGAGTAGCTCAGTTGGTAGAGCGCAACCTTGCCAAGGTTGAGGTCGCGAGTTCGAGACTCGTCTCCCGCTCCAATCCCCAAAGGGAAGCGACGCTTCCCTTTTTGTTTGGGTTGAAGTGCCGTGACAGGCCAGCCGGCAGCATCGGCTGAATGCGGCTACAATCCAGCATCACGTCACCTGGCGGGGTGGCAGAGTGGTTATGCAGCGGCCTGCAAAGCCGTGTACGCCGGTTCGATTCCGACCTCCGCCTCCAGTTGCAATGCAGAACGGCGCCTTTGGGCGCCGTTTTTGTTTTGCGCGTGGTTTGCGCTTGTTCCTTCCGCCTCGCACAGGCACTCCTCGCCACGAATTGCCTTGCATTTCTGCGCTTTGAGCGGGTGGCGGGCATGTTACATTACCCCTGTCGTACGCTTTTTCGGGGTGCGCCGCGCGGTGGATCGCGGCGCAGCATGTCATACGCCATTCCCGATCCGTGATGCGCCTCCAGCGTGTCCGGGGCCGCTGCGGCACTTCCCGTTCTTTCCCTGCTTGTCCCGTTCCGAGTCTGCCGATTGGGCCGCACCGACCGCTGGTGCGCGCCGCATGGTGGTTCGTGGCATCGTGGCGCGCGTGGAGAGGGCGGGTGGGATCCAGCCATCGCCGTCCAGCCCCTGACACGAGGAACCCCGCACGCATGCATCACGCCACCCCGCTCATCAGCACCATTGTCGGCGGTATCGTCCTGGCCTTCGTCCTTGGCGCCATCGCCAGCAAACTGCGGCTGCCGCCGCTGATCGGCTACCTGTTCGCAGGGATCGTGGTGGGGCCGCATACGCCGGGCTACACGGCCGACCAGGCGCTCGCGCCGGAACTCGCCGAGCTCGGCGTGATCTTGCTGATGTTCGGCGTCGGGCTGCATTTTTCGATCAAGGATCTGATGGCGGTGAAGCGCATCGCGATCCCCGGGGCAGTCGTGCAGATCGGAATCGCGACCGTCCTCGGCATGCTGGTGGCGTGGGGGTTCGGCTGGTCGTGGGGGCAGGGACTGGTGTACGGGCTGGCGCTGTCGGTGGCCAGTACCGTGGTGCTGCTCAAGGCGCTGCAGGAGCGCGACCTGGTGGAGTCGCCCCAGGGGCGGATCGCGGTAGGCTGGCTGATTGTTGAGGACCTGGCCATGGTGCTGGCGTTGGTGCTGTTGCCGGCGATGGCGGGTCTGCTTGCCGGCGCCCCGGACACCGCTGCCGAAGGCAGTCCGGGCACGGGCGAAGTCCTGCTGGCGGTGTTTTCGACACTGGGCAAGGTCGCTGCCTTCGTCGCGGTAATGCTGCTGATCGGGCGCCGCTTTATCCCGTGGATGCTCGAGCGCATCGTCTGGACCGGCAATCGCGAGATGTTCCGCCTGGGCGTGCTGGCGACGGCGCTGGGCGTGGCCTATGGCGCGTATTCACTGTTTGGCGTTTCCTTCGCGCTGGGGGCGTTTTTTGCTGGTATGGTGCTGGCCGAATCCGAATTCAGCCATCGCGCGGCCGAAGAATCGTTGCCGCTGCGCGATGCCTTTTCGGTGCTGTTCTTTGTCTCGGTCGGCATGCTGTTCGATCCCATGGTGCTGGTCAACGACCCGTGGGGCGTTCTGTCGACGCTGTTTATCATCGTGGTCGGCAAATCGCTGGCGGCGATGGGCATTGTCCGGGTGTTCGGGCACTCCGGACAGACCGGCATGACGATTGCCGTCAGCCTGGCGCAGATCGGCGAGTTCTCGTTCATCCTGGCGAGTCTGGGCGTCTACCTGAACATCTTGCCCGAGCGTGGCCAGGCACTGATCCTGGCAGGCGCGTTGCTGTCGATCATGCTCAACCCGGTGCTGTTCCACCTCCTCGACCTGTACACCGCACGCAGCAAGCGCGGTGAGCCGCAGGCGGCCTAGCCGTCGCGCTTTGGCGGTCCGCTGCATGCATCATGCTCCACCGATGGGGCACGCGCATCACGCGCCGATTCGCGGCGCCATGGTGCGCAGGTATTCGGTGAAGGCCAGCAGGCCTTGCGTCGGAAACTTGTCCTGGTGCACCACCAGCTGCAGCGGCCGCACGATGCGCGGCAATCCTTCACGGATCGCCACCAGCGTACCTTGCGCGAGTTCATCGCGCACCACGTGCAACGAAAGGCAACTGACGCCAAAGCCGCTCATCACCGCGCGCTTGATCGCTTCAGCATTGCCCAGTTCCAGCGCAAAGCGCAGTTCGCCCAGCAGTGGCACCAGGCGTTCCTCGATCACCTCGCGCGTGCCCGAGCCCGGTTCGCGCACGATCCATTCGGCATCGCGCAGCGCCACCAGGTCGGTCGGCGTGAGCGCGAGCGGATGTGAGGGGCCGACCACCACCACCATCTCGTCGTCGCACCAGTGCATGCTGCGCAGGTCGCGCTCGTGGCTGGCGCCTTCCACCAGGCCGATGTCAGCTTCGAACTGCAGCAATGACTGCAGCACTTCGCGGGTGTTGCCGATGCGAAGGTCGAGAGTGCAGGGCCCGCTGCGCGAATGACGGAATCCCGCCAGCAGAGGCGGCAGGATATAGCTGCCGATGGTGTTGCTGGCAGCGATGCGCAACTGCACCCCCGTCTGCGTGGCAAATCGCTCCAGTTCATGCGCCTGATCCAGCAGCGCCAGCGCGCGCGGGAAGAACTGGCGGCCAGTCTCGTTGATACTGAGGCGGCGAGCGATGCGATCGAACAGCGGGCTGTCCAGCGCACGTTCCAGCTCTGCCAGTGAAGCGCTGACTGCTGACTGCGACATCGCCAGCGCCTGCGCGGCTGCCATGGTGCTGCCGTGCTGGGCGACGGCGACGAAGACGGATAGCTGGCGCAGCGTGAGACGCAGGGGGCGCTGCTCGGGGCGGGGCTCTGGACGGTATTCCATATCGATAGAATAGATAAGGCATAACGATATTACCCGTTTTACGGGTTAAGGGCGGGCCAGTACGCTGGAGTCACTACCTAATAAGTGAACTCCCATGTCTTCCGCCACTTCCAGCAGCGTCCCCCGCACCGCAGCCGCCAACCCGGCAGTTGCTTCTCCGCCCTGGTCCCAGCGCCTGCTGACGCTTGTGCCGCTTGGCGGCATTGCCTGGCTGGCACTGGCGCTGGCCGAGCATCCGGCGATCGCCCGCTATGGTCTGAGCGCACTGACGCTCGCCATGTGCGCCGGCATGGTCGCTGCCAATACGCTGCCGAAGCACTGGCTGGCACCGCTGGCACCCGGGATGCAGGTGGCGCGCCATTACCTGCTGCGCCTCGGCGTGGCACTGTACGGCCTGCGGCTGACATTCGCGTCCATCGTCGCACTGGGCCTGCCCGGTATCGTGGTGCCGCTGACGATGCTCGTCGCCACACTGCTGTTCGGCACGTGGGTCGGATCGACCTTCTTCGGGCTGAGTCGCCGCGAAGCGATCCTGGTCAGCTCCGGCAGTGCCATCTGCGGCGCGGCGGCGGCCATCGCAGTGTCGTCGGTGGTCCGCACCGACGACCGCCAGACCGCAGTGGCGGTCGCCACGGTGGTGCTGTTCGGCACGGTCGGCATGCTGCTCTATCCCTACCTGTTCGAACTGGCCAACGGCCATTGGCACTGGGCGGTCAGCGAGCGCATGTTCGGCATCTTCACCGGCGCGACGCTGCATGAGGTGGCACAGGTGATCGCCGCGGGCAAGATGATCAGCGAGCCGACCGCCGATGCCGCGGTGGTGGCCAAGATGGTGCGCGTGCTGGCGCTGGGGCCGCTGCTGCTGGTGATGGCGCTGTGGCCGCAAGGCAAGGCCGAGGCAGGCCAGGTGTCCGCCGGCAAGGGCCGCTTCGCCGGGATTCTGAAGTCGGTGCCGTGGTTTGCGGTGGGTTTTGTCGCGGTGATGGCGCTCAATTCGGCCGGCACCGTGCCCGCTGCCTGGAAGGCCCCGTTGATCGCGCTGGATAACTGGCTGCTGGCCTGTGCGATGCTGGCAATCGGCCTGCATACCCGCATCGGCGACCTGGTGCGCGCCGGGCGCAAGCCGCTGGCACTGGCCGGCGTGCTGTTTGTGTTCCTGATGGGCGTCGGCGCGCTGATGTGCTACGTGATGGCGTAACTGATGGCGTGATGCGCGGCGCGGGAGCGCGGCGCAGCGCGAAGGATCTGAAGAGGGGGCAGTGGCCTCCTCTTTTGCTTTGGGCGCAGGGTTGCCGCTGCGGTGGCCCTGGTGCGGCCGACGGGACTCGAACCCGTAAGCCTGGAAAGGCGGCAGATTTTAAGTCTGCTGAGTCTACCAATTTCTCCACGGCCGCACGGCAAGCCCGGTATTGTGGTGGGTTCGCATTCCGGATGCAAGTGCGCCGCAGCCTTAAATTCGGTTTGTCAAGAAGATGGCGTCGCGAAAGAAAAAAGTGACGCACTGTTACGGCTGGTAACAATGTCGTGCGCTCGGTTGCACCTGGAAAATTCCGGCGCCCTAAAATACCGGGTAAGAGAAATCTCACTTTTGAGAGAGGCGGATATGAAACGTTGGTGGCTCGCAGCATTCGGTGTCGCAGCCGGGCTGGCATCCGGGGCCGCGATGGCCCATGTGAGCGTCGGCGTCGCGATCGGCGTTCCGGGCGTCGTGGTTGGCGCACCGGCCTACTATCCTCCCGCTCCGGCCTATTATGCGCCCCCGCCGGTGGTGGTCGCGCCGGCGCCGGTCTACTACGGCCCGCCGGCAGTGGTGGTGCGTCCGCGTCCGGTCTACTATGGCCCGCGTTACTATGGCCCGCCGCGTTACTATGGCCATCACCGCGGCTACTATGGTCCGCCGGGCCACCGCGGTCATGGCCGCTGGCATCACGACTGACCGGCCAGCGCCAATACGCTGCGGATGACAGGGGCCCTGCGGGGCCCTTTCCTTTTGCGCTTGCGAATGGCGACACGAGCCGTGGGCGCCGGTTCCCAGAATGATTCCCTAACTTGAGCCTGGTCAAATTATTTGAACGGACTGCTCAAAGCGTCACGTCCATGGTCATCAGGGTTTTCCCTAAACTACAGGCATGACATCGCGGTGACAGCGGCTCTCTTTGTTTCAGAAGTCGCCGCGGTGCCCGTACCGACCAGAATTGCTAGGGGAATCTCATGAAGCTCAAACAATCGATTGCCGCCGCCTCCGTGCTGGCCGCGCTGTGCGCAGTGTCCACCGCCTCGTTCGCCGCGACCGGCAAGCCTGACCCGTACCTGGACGGCGCCCGCATGGGCAAGGTCGATCCGTTCACCGATGGCGCCCGCGTCGGCAAGACCGACCCGTTCACCGACGGCGCGCGCATCGGCAAGCCAGACCCTTACACCGACGGCGCCCGTATGGGCAAGCCGGATCCGTACACCGACGGCGCCTGATCGACGCAGTGTCTGCATGATGGATGGCCCGCCTGGTGCGGGCCATTTTTTTGCCCGCCGCTTGCCGAGTGGGCGCGATGACGATGGCAGGGGGTGCGGGGTATACTTCGACCTCCAACCAAATGAATGACCAGGAGAGTGGCATGCAGCAAAAGACGGTTCTGACGGCAGACGATGTGAAGAAGATCATGGCCGCGGCGGAAACCGAAGCGAAGAACCATCACTGGGCCGTGTCCATCGTCGTGGTCGACGACGGCGGCCATATGCTGGCGATGCAGCGCCTGGACGGCGCCGCGCCAATCTCGGCCCATATCGCCGCGGAGAAGGCCCGTACGTCCGCCCTGGGCCGTCGTGAATCGAAGATCTACGAAGACATGATCAACAACGGCCGCTATTCGTTCATGACCGCGCCGGTGCTGCAGGGCATGCTGGAGGGCGGTGTGCCCATCGTCGCCAACGAGCAGGTGGTCGGTGCCGTCGGCGTTTCGGGCGTGAAGTCGACCGAAGACGCGCAGGTTGCGCGCGCCGGCATCGCCGCTCTGGGCCTGTAATACCAGGATCCCGATGCGCGGCGCCTGCCGCCGCATGAAAAAGCCCCGCAGGCCACGCCTGCGGGGCGGAATAAAAGAGGGCATGGCTGGGTGCGGTCGATATGGCGAGGGGTCTGGAATTCCCGCCGCGGCGCAAGCACCTGGCTACTGCCCAACACCTCGTTCCGAGGTGGTCCCCACAAAAGCTGTACTGCCACTTGCGTGGCACCCGCGGCAGACGCGGGCCTCAAAACATTGTCGAACTGTTCCCGTTGGCTTCAGCGCATGGCCTTGCCGCCAGGATGGGTCACTTGGTCAGGATCAGCTTGCCGTAGCGCGTCACGCGCAGCGTGTAGACCTCGCCGTTATGCAGGATGGGCAGCGTGCTGTTGCCGCGCATGATCGAGTCCAGTGCGACCGGCTCGCCAGCGGGCGCCGACGACAGGCTGTCGCGCACCAACGCCTCGAGGCGGGCGGGCAGGGCGGCTACGGCCGATTTCATGGATGCGATCGTCGACGGGGCTGCTTTCGCGGCTGCCGTCTCGCGGCGCGGCTGGGCCACGTCGACACGGCGCAGCGACAGGCGGCGGCGGGTGACTTCACGCGGTTGCGACAGCGGCAGGGAAAGAGTGCTCATCATCTGGCTCCGGGTCTGGCTGGCGCTTTAAGCGCGCAGGGGAAAGGCATCAGGGGTGCGCCATCGATGGCGCAGTCGATGGAAGAATAATAAATGAGAATTGTTATCATTACAATAATCCAGATCAAAAATTCGACAAACGGCGGTCCGGACCAGCGATTTGCAGCGGCGTGCAGCCAGTAAACGAAAAAGGGCATCCCGCGGGATGCCCTTCCTTTGCGCGCAACACCTGCCGGTGCGCGCCTTACTGCTTGGGTTCGGTGATAAAGCCGATCTTGCCCAGGCCGCCGTGCTGCGCGGCGGCCATGACTTCGGCCACGCGCTCGTAACGCACCTCGCGGTCGGCGCGCAGGTGCAGTTCAGGCTGCGGCTGCTGCTGCGCGGCCAGCGCGATATTGCTTTCCAGCGTGGCCTGGTCCACTTCCACCTGGTTCCAGAACACCTTGCCGCTGGCGTCGATCGAGACGTTGATGTTCTGCGGCTTGGGATCGTTCGGGGAGTTGGTGGCGCGCGGCAGGTCGATCTTCACCGCGTGGTTGATCACGGGGATGGTGATGATGAAGATGATCAGCAGCACCAGCATGACGTCGACCAGCGGCGTCATGTTGATTTCGCTCATCACCTCGTCGTCGTCACCGTCGAGAGTACCGAATGCCATGATGACTTCCTTGCTTGCGGATTAGCGCTGGGCCGCGGCCAGGCGCACGGTGCCGTCTTCGTTGCGGGCACCGGTGGGACGCACGCGGGCGCCAGTCACGAAGTAGGCGTGCAGGTCGTGGGCGAAGCGGTTGAGCTTGGAGATCACTGCCTTGTTGCCACGCGTCAGTGCGTTATAGCCCAGCACCGCGGGGATTGCCACGGCCAGGCCGAAGGCGGTCATGATCAGGGCCTCGCCCACCGGGCCGGCGACCTTGTCGATGGTCGGCACGCCCGAGGCGCCGATGCCGATCAGCGCGTGGTAGATGCCCCACACGGTGCCGAACAGGCCGACGAACGGCGCGGTCGAGCCCACCGAAGCCAGCACAGCCAGGCCCGACTGCATGCGCGCCACGGCCTCGTCGATCGAGCTCTTGAGCGAGCGGGTCAGCCAGTCGGAAATATCCATCACGTCATGCAGCTGCGGCTGGCTGGCGCGGTGGTGCTGGGCGGCTTCCTTGCCGGCGATGGCCAGCGTGCGGAACGGATTGGCGTCATTGGCGCCCAGGGTTTCCAGCGCATGGTCGAAGTCGTCCGAGTGCCAGAAGCGCTTTTCCGCGCCTTGCGCCATCTTCTTCAGGCGCACCAGATCCCAGGCCTTGGTGAAGATCACGATCCAGGAGGCGAGCGACATGATCAGCAGAATGATGGCGGTCGCACGCATGACGAAGTCGCCTTGCGTCCAGAGGTGGGAGAGTCCGAGGTCCTGCATGGGTTGGTTCCTGGTGAGTTCGCTTGGTTTAGGTCAGATCAGATGATCGGGAATCGGGTAAGCCGGTATGGCACGCAGCGGACCGGCGCTCAGTTCAGTTCGAAGCCGATCGGCTGCTGCGCCGTGACGGCGACGGCGCGGCCGTTGTCCATGTAAGGCTTGCAACGCATGGCCTGCACGGCTTCCACCGCGGCCTGGTCCAGGCGCGACGAGCCGCTCGACGACACCACGGAGGTCTTGATGACCTTGCCGCCTTCATCTGTCGTCAGGCGCACCACCGTCTTGCCGGTCTCGCCCATGCGGCGCGACTGGGAAGGATACTTCGGTTGCGGCGGCGTGCACTGGATTTCGCCGATGCCGACGGCGCGCGGCGCGGCGGAAACGGGCGCCGGCGCGGGTTCAGGCGGCGCGGGCGGCGCAGGCGGTGCAGCCGGCGCTTCCGGGGCGCTCGGGGTCGGCGGCAGATTGGCGACTGGCTGGGGAGTCGGCTTTGGCTGCGGCGCCGGCTTGGGCGTGGTCACCTTGACCTGCTTCGGCGGCGTTTCCTGCTTGGGCTTTGGTTTGGGCGGCTCTGGCGGGGCCTCTTGCCTGGGCGGTTCGAGCGGGATGATGCGCGCGACGATCTCCGGGGCGATCACTGCCTCGGTCAGCTTGCGGGCGAGGCCGCTCTGTATCAGGTAGAGCAGGCCGGCGTGGAACAGCAGGACGGCGAGCGTAATCTTGAAGAAGCGTTGGTCGAACATGTGTCAACAACAAAAGTCTGCCGGCAGGCGCAGGATGGCCTGGCTCGGAACAAGCAGCAGCAGCGACCGTGCGCCGTCACTTGCGGTAGAACAGGATCAGCGAGATGCCGCAACCGACCAGCAGGCTAAGCAGCAATTCCATAATAAACGCTCCTTCAACTGGGTTGCCGTGGGAGCGCCACTCTGGGGCAGCGTGTCAGCTCGCTAGTATAAACGATAATGATTCTTATTTGTTGTGATTTGTGCGTCGCAACTGGAATTTTCTGCCGCGGCAAGTTATACCGCCAGATCAGGCAGCATTGTGGAGCGGTTGGCGCTATCTTGGGCGGGTTTGCGCGCCCGCAAGGATCCGTAGCTTCGGTGGCCCAGGCCACAGTCGCTGGCCGCAGGCTTGCCCACCCCCGCGCGGTGGGGGGCAAAGCGCGCTAGCATAGGAAGAAACTGCAGACGAGGCGGTGCGCCGGTCGGTCGGCCCCGCCACGGCGAGCTCGGGGAACCGTCCATGGATTTCACACGTTCCGCTGAAGATGACCGATCGACGCTCCTGCGCTCCATGCCTGGGGTGTCGTCCAGTTCCGCGCTGGACTGGATGTGCGCGCAGTTTGCCCTGCGCGTGGTGTGCGCATTGGGTCCGCGTTTCAACCTGCGCAGCAATATCAATGATGTGCTGACTGTCAGCGCGCAGGAAATGGTGTGGCCATACGGGGTGGTGCTGCGCGTGCAGCGCTTTCTGGCTGCCCGCTGCGCCGACATGCCCGCCTGGAAGGGGGCGGCGCGGCTGACGCCCGAGGAATTCCTGGACCGCCACGGCCAGTGGAACAGCGCCTTCGACGAAAGCGCGCTGTTCTATTACCTCGACGAGTACGTCAAGCACCACGCCAAGGACATGTTCGCCGTGTTTGACGCCTCGGCCGCAGCCATCGCGCAGCGGCTGGACGGCGAACGCGTGCTGCTGGTGCGCAATATCGACATGCTCAGCCGTGTGCTGGACCTGCCCGACCACGAGCGCAAGCTGCTGCTGTACGCGGCCCTGGCCAAGTACAAGCGCGACCTGCGCGCGGTGATGGTCGATTGCAAGGTGGCGCACAGCCAGGAAGCCTTCCAGATCCTCGCCGGCCTGACCGGCGCCGGCGCCGCCGACGTGGCTGCTTCGCTGCGCCCGGGCTCGCGGCTCGAAACGCTGAACCTGATCGAGCAGCCGCTGCCCGAGAACAGCGTGACCGACCTGGGCGACCTGATGCGCCTGTCCGATCGCCTGCTGCACGTGCTGCTGGGCAATTACGCCAACGAAGCCGAGATGATGGCGGTGTTCACCCGCCCGGCCGCGCCGCCCACGCTGACCGTCGCCGACTACCCGCATGTCGAGACCGATGCTCGCTATCTGTGCGCGCTGCTGGCCAACGCCACGCGCCAGCACGCCAGCGGCGTCAACGTGTTGATCTACGGGCCGCCCGGCACCGGCAAGACTGAATTCGCGCGCCTGCTGGCGCGCGAAGCCGGTTGCGAGCTGTACGAGGTGGATTGCCTGGATCGCGACGGCAACAGCCTGTCGGGCAAGGACCGCTACCGTTCGCTGCAGGTGTCGCAGGCCTTCCTGCGCGGCCGTGCGCATACCGCGCTGCTGTTCGATGAAGTGGAAGACGTTTTCCCAGGCAGCGCGCGCGAGCTCATGAGCCTGTTTGGCCAGGAAGATACGCGCGCGTCGGTCAATGGCAAGGCCTGGGTCAACCAGACGCTCGAGCAGAACCCCGTGCCGGTGATCTGGATCTCCAACTCGATCCGGCAGATCGACCCTGCCTACCTGCGCCGCTTCCAGTTTCACCTCGAGCTGAAGATCCCGCCGCCGCTGGTGCGCGAGAACATCATCCGCAAGCACCTGGGCGGACTCGATGTCAGTGATGCCTTCATCAGCGGCCTGGCCGGGCGCAAGACGCTGACGCCGGCACAAGTGCAATCGGCGGCGCGTTTTGTCGAACTGGCGCGGCCCGATGTGGCGGAGCCGGTCGAAGCGCTGATCCTGCGCCAGCTCGAGCACGCCGACCGCGCCATGGGCCTGCGTCCGGAGGCCGAGGCCCGCCCGGTGGTCACGCATTACCGGCTGGAAAACCTGCACCTGGAAACCCGCTACGAGGTGGCGAAGATCGTCGACGCACTGCGCGTGCGCCAGCGCGGCACACTGTGCTTCTATGGGCCGCCCGGCACCGGCAAGACCGCGCTCGCCGAACATATCGCCGCCGAGCTGGACCTGCCGCTGATGATCCGCCGTGCCTCGGACCTGATGAGCAAGTACGTGGGCGAGACCGAGCAGCAGATCGCGGCCATGTTCGCGCGCGCCGAGGAAGACGGCGCGGTGCTGTTGCTGGACGAGGCGGACAGCTTCATGCAGAGCCGCCAGCAGGCGGTGCGCAACTATGAGATCTCCGAGGTCAACGAGATGCTGCAGGGCATGGAGCGCTTCAACGGCATCTTCATCTGCACCACCAACCTGTTCGACCGCATCGACGAGGCCGCGCTGCGGCGCTTCTCGTTCAAGATCCGCTTCCTGTCGCTGAAGCCGGAGCAGCGGGCGGCGATGTTCGTCGACGAAGCGCTGGGCGGCGACGCCACGCTGCTTACCGATGGCATGCGGCGCGAGCTGGACGCGATGGATTGCCTGACGCCGGGAGACTTCGCCACCGTCAAGCGCCAGTGCGTGCTGCTCGGCGAGGCCCTGACGCCGGACGAGTTCCTGGCGCAGCTGCGCCAGGAACATGCCATCAAGCCGGAGGTGCGGGAGCACCGGCCGTTGGGTTTCCTGCAATAACGACAACCTGCAGCAGGGGGCAGGCGCCGGCTAGAAGCCCGGCGCCGGTTCGATCACCACCGTTTCCGCATCCGCGTCCACCCGCAGCAGCGCTGCCGCCATCGCACGCAAGTGCGCGGCGTCCTTGGTTGAAAAGAAGCGGTCGCGGGGCAGCGCGCCGGCGTCCGCGGCAAGGCCGTGCTCGGCCAGCTTGCGGGCGAGCTGGCGCGCAATGGCGCTGCCGGTGTCAACCAGCGCCAGTTGGTCTCCGACCATCTCGCGGATCGTGCCGGACAGGAAAGGGTAGTGGGTGCAGCCCAGCACCAGCGTGTCAGCACCGGCTTCGAGCATGGGTGCGAGATAGGCACCGAGGCGCTCGCGCACGGCGGGTCCGTCGAGGTCGCCTTGCTCGATCAGCGATACCAGGCCAAGGCCTGCCTCGCAGATAAAGCGGCTTTCGCCTTCGAGCGAGGACAGCAGCCGCCCGAACTTGGCGCTCTTGAGCGTGTTGGCGGTCGCCAGCACGCCCACTACCTTGCTGCGGCTCGCCGCGGCGGCCGGCTTGAGGCCGGGCTCGACGCCGATGATCGGCACCGGCAGCCGCTCGCGCAGCGTCTGCACCGCGTGCATGGTCGCCGTATTGCAGGCGATCACCAGTGCCTTGCAGCCCTGGCCGAGCAGCCATTCGCAAGCCTGCAGCGTGCGCGCCTCGACGAACGTCTCGGGCTTCTCGCCGTAAGGCGCGTAGTTCGAGTCGGCCAGGTACAGCAGCGATTCATGCGGCAGCAGCGCGCGGATCTCACGCAACACGGACAGGCCGCCAAGGCCGGAATCGAAGACGCCGATGGGTGCTGGGTTCACGGGGATGCGAGGACGACTGGAAAGAAGAGGGCAGAAAAAAGCCGGGTCGGAACCCGGCTTTTTCGAGCGCGAAGGCAGATTCTACCGCCTCGGCGTGTGGCGCTGCTTACAGCGCGGCGACCGGGATCTTGCCGATCTTGGCCTGCCACTCGGCGGGGCCGGTCTTGTGGACCGAGGTGCCTTCACTGTCCACGGCGACCGTTACCGGCATGTCGTTGACTTCGAACTCGTAGATGGCTTCCATGCCGAGGTCTTCGAAGCCGACCACCTTGGCTTCCTTGATTGCCTTGGCCACCAGGTAGGCGGCGCCGCCAACGGCCATCAGGTAGGCCGACTTGTGCTTCTTGATGGCCTCGATCGCCGCCGGGCCGCGCTCGGCCTTGCCGATCATCGAGATCAGGCCGGTTTCGGCCAGCATCATCTCGGTGAACTTGTCCATGCGCGTAGCGGTGGTGGGACCCGCCGGGCCGACCGCCTCGTCGCGCACCGGGTCGACCGGGCCGACGTAGTAGATCACGCGGTTCTTGAAGTCCACCGGCAGCTTCTCGCCCTTGGCAAGCATGTCGGCGATGCGCTTGTGCGCGGCGTCGCGGCCGGTCAGCATCTTGCCGTTCAGCAGCAGGGTCTGGCCCGGCTTCCACGAGGCGACTTCTTCCGGCGTCAGCGTGTTCAGGTCGACGCGCTTTGAGGTCTCGGTGTTCGGTGCCCACTCGACCTTCGGCCATTGCGACAGGTCAGGCGCTTCCAGCTTCGCCGGGCCGCTGCCATCCAGCGTGAAGTGCACGTGGCGGGTGGCGGCGCAGTTCGGGATCATTGCGACCGGCTTGGATGCGGCGTGCGTCGGGCAGGCCATGATCTTGACGTCCAGTACGGTGGCCAGGCCGCCCAGGCCCTGCGCGCCGATGCCCAGCGCGTTGACCTTCTCGTACAGCTCGACGCGCAGTTCCTCGACCCAGTCCTTCGGGCCGCGGGCGATGATGTCCTGGATGTCGATGGATTCCATCAGCGATTCCTTGGCCATCACCATCGCCTTCTCGGCGGTGCCGCCGATGCCGATGCCCAGCATGCCGGGCGGGCACCAGCCCGCGCCCATGGTCGGCACGGTCTTCAGGACCCAGTCGACGATCGAGTCCGACGGGTTCAGCATCACGAACTTGGACTTGTTCTCGGAGCCGCCGCCCTTGGCCGCGACCTGGATGTCGACGGTATTGCCCGGCACCACTTCATAGTGGATCACGGCCGGGGTGTTGTCCTTGGTGTTCTTGCGGCCGCCTTCGGGCGGGCTGACGATCGAGGCGCGCAGCACGTTGTCGGGGTGCGTGTAACCGCGGCGCACGCCCTCGTTGATCATGTCGGTCAGGCCCATGGTGGCGCCGTCCCAGCGCACGTCCATCCCCACCTTGACGAAGACCGTGACAATGCCGGTGTCCTGGCAGATCGGGCGCTTGCCTTCCGCGCACATGCGGCTGTTGGTCAGGATCTGCGCGATCGCGTCCTTGGCCGCCGGGCTCTGCTCCAGCTCATAGGCGCGGCCCAGGCTGGTGATGTAGTCCATCGGGTGGTAATAGCTGATGTACTGCAGGGAGTCGGCGACGCTCTGGATGAGGTCTTCTTGCTTGATGACTGTCATTTTGTGGGGTGGGCAGCGGTGAAACACAGCCCGAAATCATACACCGAGCCGGGGCAGTCTGCCCGGCTGCATACATTGGTCTACAGCCTTCAGATATGGCGCATGGATCTCATGACGCGGCCGCGGCATGCCAAAAGCAAAAACCGCGGCACATGGCCGCGGTCAGGAGGCAAGCCTCGGCTTGTGCAGGTCTTAATGCGACTCGCGCTTGGCATGCGCGCCGACCGGGTGCGACACCATCCGGTCCACCCACGCCATCGCCACCGCAGAAGCCAGGAACGCCACATGGATGGCCACTTGCCACATGATGGTGTGGGTGGTGCGCTGTTCCGCGTCGATAAACGTCTTCAACAGGTGGATCGACGAAATCCCGATCAGGGCCATCGACAGCTTGACCTTGAGCACGCCTGCGTTGACATGGTCCAGCCATTCCGGTTCGTCCGGGTGGTTGTCGATGCCCAGGCGCGAGACAAAGGTTTCGTAGCCGCCAACGATCACCATGATCAGCAGGTTGGAGATCATGACCACGTCGATCAGCCCCAGCACCACCAGCATGATCTTGTTCTCGTCGAACTCGGTTACATGCGCCAGCAAATGCCAGACTTCGATCAGGAAATGGTAGACATAGACGCCCTGGGCCACGATCAGGCCCAGGTAAAGCGGCAATTGCAGCCAGCGCGACGCGAAGATGATGCTCGGGATCGGCCGCAGGCTCTGGGCCTGCGGCTTGGTCATTGGATTGGAAGCCATGGGCGGGGCGGAGTTGAAAACCGCGGCGAGTTGAAAATCGGCGTGGATTGTACCAAGCGACGATGGCAATGCTGTGTTACCAGCCGTAACCACAGCCATGCCGTGCCGGTCAGGCCCCCGCGCCCGGATCGGCGCCCGCCGCCTTGCCGCGCCAGGCGCCGCGCGAAATCCGGCCCGGCCGGCTTGCAAGAACGATTCCGGCCAGCACGCAGGCCAGCGCCACGCCATGCGGCCAGCGCGGCTGCTCGCCCAGCACGACGATGCCGTAAGTGGCCGCCGCCACCGGCAGCACCGAGGTGAACACGCCCGCCAGTTGCGCCGGCACATGGCGGATGCCCTTCATCCACAGCCAGAACGAGAACACGCTGGCCGACAGCGCATACCACAGCAGCATCAGCCAGGTCTGCGCCGGCACTGCGGAGGCGTCGAAAGTCAGCAGCGGCACCAGCCCCAGGGGCAGCATCAGCAGGCCGCCGATCAGGTGCGTATAGGCGCAGATCTCGATGGCGGCCAGCGTTTGCGTGAGGCGTCGCGACAGGATGACGTAGATCGATTCGCACAGCACCGCGCCCAGGATCATCAGATTGCCCAGCCATGCCTGGCTGTTCGCGCCGGCGCCGTGCGCTTCGCCGCGGGCGATGTTGAGCACGGTGATGCCCGCCACTGCCAGCAGCACCGAGGCCACGGTGCGCCGCGACAGACGTTCACGCAGCACCACCCAGGACAGGATCGCCACCGTCGCGGGAATGGTGCTGGTGATGACCCCGGCGGCCATGGCGCTGGTCAGCCGCACGCCGTTGAGCATCAGCAGCGTGAACAGGAAGGTGCCGAAGAACGCCTGCAGGAACAGGTTCAGCCATTCGGCGCGCGACACCCGGCGCATGCGCGCCGGCCGGTACCAGGGCGCCAGGCAGACGATGGCGATGACGAAGCGCAGCAGCGCGAACAGCAACACCGGCACATGCGCGATGATCGATTTGCCCAGCCCCACATTGCTGCCGACCAGAGCCATCGATCCGAGCAGGAACAGCGCATGGACCGGGGAGAAAAGTTGGGCAGTGGCAGTGGCAGTGGCAGTCGCAGTCGCAGTCGCAGTCGCAGTCGCAGTCGCAGCGGGGGAGGTGTTGGCGGGCACGTTCGATGCCTTGGTCAGCCGGCGGCCACGATCGCGGGTGGCGCGATGGATTGCGGATCAAGCCGGTGCAAGCGTGGAGTTGGCCGCGGCAAGGGTAAGCGCCGCGTTCAGGTATAGGGCTCGCGGCATTATAGCTGTGCTAGCCTAATGGAGAAGGCTGCACTTTCGCCCCCGAAGGCAGGATCTTTCCCGTTGCGTTGCAGCATGCATCGCAGCGGGTTCGTGCCCCATCACCGCAAGCAGCAGCCGCCGACCGTCAGGTTTAAGTAAGCCGTCGGGCGTAACTTGGCAGCCAAAGCCAGTCCAAAATCAGGAGACGAGTCTATGTCCGCCATCGAATCGGTGATGCACGAGCACCGCGTGTTCAACCCGCCCGAGTCGTTCGCCAGCCAGGCCGCGGTTCCCAGCATGGAGGCCTACCAGGCGCTGTGCGACGAAGCCGAACGCGACTACGAAGGCTTCTGGGCGCGCCACGCCCG